>NZ_CP135920.1:7257500-8543337 GCF_032395985.1 Paraflavitalea speifideaquila | reverse complement strand
ACCCATTCCTGTTTGAACCTTTTGCCCTGGCGTCCTTTCATAGTTGCTGCCAGATCCAGGCGGTGATAAGCTGGTAAACGATAGTTGTTACGCTTTTCAGTACTGTTGTAAGGAATAGGAATGCCCTGCCAATCCAATCGCACATCGGGGAAAGTAGCAGGCGTTCCCGAACCCAGGTTAAAAGTGGCCGAAAAATCCCATTTCTTATTGTAGGAATAGGTAAGCGCCGCATTGATCACATGGGTACGGTCATAACGACTCAAGTACCACTCTCCCTTGCTAATGCCAGGCGTTTTACGCTCTGATTTTGAATAGGTGTAATTCACCCATCCCTGTAATTTACCCGTCTCTTTCTTCACTTCCAGCTCAACACCCCATGACCTGCCTTCACCGGTCAACAGATCGGCTTCTACCAGCTGGTTCAACTCAAGATTTGAATTGTCTATAAAATCAAGTACGTCTCCCATTTTTTTATAGAATACTTCAGCAGAAAATTCTACAGGCAACGCTTCGGGTATTGTAACCACGCCAGCTGATACCTGGTCGGTAACCGAAGGCTTGATATTGTTGGTACTGGGGAAATACAAGTCAACCGGTGTAGGCGATGCTGTATTGGACAGCAGGTGCAGGTACTGAGTGCTGCGGGCGTAGCCAGCTTTCAGGAATGTATTTTTCTTCAACTCATACCGCACAGAGAAGCGTGGTTCCAGGAATGTCCAGTCCACCACTGGTTTCTTGCTGGTCACCACTTCTTCACGATCCAGTGGCTTGCGGATATTAGCAGTGGTATCTCTGAAATGATAGATTGTAGTATTGCCAAGGTAAGCGTAATGATTGACCCGAACGCCCGCTTGTATCTGCCATTTACGGTTGATCTTCCAGGTATCTTCCAAATAGGCAGCCATTTCAGATCCATACCGCTTCTTGAGAGTAATATCGTTCTTCACGCCTTCGCTGGTAGCAACCCCTTTTCCGGGATAAAAGTTATAGTAGGTAACATTTAAACCTGTTTTCAACGTGTGTTTGTTGTTTATATACCAGGTAAGTGAAGGTTTTACACCATACGTTTGGATATCTGACTTCCAATCATATTTTTCACTTATGTTGTCTTTCTGTGTAGAACTGAAAAATAACTTATAATCATATTTGGAGTAATACACACTGGTATTCAGAAATAAGCGGGGCTAAAAAGGTGGTTCCAGCGGAAGGTACCGGTGGTATTGCCCCACTCAAAACCAGCATCGCCACCAAATCCAAATACATCACGCCCAAAATAACCACTGAGGTAAATCGTATTCTTATCGTTTATCTGAAAGTTGACTTTGGCAGTCAGATCGTAGAAGTACAGTTTGTTATCCCTGTCTTTCTCTTTCAGGAATGGCTTAGACAATACATCGATATAAGAACGGCGGCCAGCAATAATAAAAGAAGATTTATCTTTTTGCAGTGGCCCTTCTATAGATATACGGCTGAAGATACTGCTGATACCGCCATTTACAGACAGCTTCTGATTGTTTCCTTCCTTCATGCGGATATCCATTACCGAAGAAGTACGGCCACCAAATTCAGCAGGAAAAGCACTTTTATACAGGGTCACATTCTTCACTGCATCGGGGTTGAATACAGAGAAGAAACCCAGTAAGTGAGAGGAATTGAATACGGGCGCTTCATCCATGATGATGAGGTTTTCATCTACATTGCCGCCCCGAACGTTAAAACCCGAAGCGCCTTCGCCCACTGAGGTGATACCTGGCAGGGTCAACATGGCTTTTACCACATCGGGCTCACCCATAAAAGCAGGGATCTTTTAATCTGCCCCATACTCATTTGCTGAATACCCAGGGCTACGGTATTGGTTCTACGCAATTTTTTTCGCCCGTTACCACCACCTGGTCCATTTCTGCAGCAGCGGTTTTCAAGGCTACTTCCAGTGTTTTACTGGCAGTAAGATCAATTTCTATTTTATCAAGGCTGTAGCCGGTATAACTAACGTTGACGGTATATTTACCGGCAGGCAGGGTAATAGAAAAATACCCATACGCATTGGTTTGAACGGAAGCACCTACCGGGCTTACATTAATAGTAGCATTGATAAGTACTTCGCCATTGTTGGCATCACGTACATAGCCGCTGATGGTCAATGGTTTTCCAGCCTGCGCCTGTAAGGCCTCATGAAAAGTTAACAGGGTGATGATCAAGGATAATAGACGGATGGTGGAACGTAACATACAAGAATTTTGTTTGCAGTATGACAACGTGAGGTTTATTTACCCCTATGTTACCCATACTATTTAGAAAATATTAACATAGCCGCATAGGATGGCTGCGTATGAACGAAGTAAAACGCCGCAAAAGTATATTACCCGTGATTAAGAAATGAGCTCCCACCTATAAATCACATCCGGGTGGCCTTGTAAGGCAGGTGGGTACTACAATTTGATGTTTGACCATTACCATTTAATTTTACGGCCGTTTAATGTAAACAGGATAATTTAACCACCTGCCTACGACAGGGATCAAAACATATTGTGTGACAGAAAAAGAAGTGTTACTGAATGCGGATAAATCAAAAGGCTTCCTGCTGTTTCTGGCAGGCTTATTCTTTGCCATATTGTGGTCTTCGGCTTCTACTGCCACTAAGATAGGATTACTGGCCGCTCAACCTTTTGTAATATGTATTGCCCGTTTCTTCCTGGCAGGTATCATGATGTTATTCATTGCCCATGTAATAATGGGCAAACGCCTCCCAATGGCAGGGAATGGAAACAATTATCCATCTATGGCCTGTTGAATATTTCTATTTACCTGGGCACTTATATTGTGGCGATGCAGGAAGTATCGCCGGGCCTGGGTTCACTGGCCATTGCTACCAATCCCGTTTTTATCAGCCTCATGTCTACCCTCCTGTTCCGCCAACGTTTACAACCCATTACGATTGCCAGTTTATTATTGTGCAGCGCGGGCGTGGTACTGGCAGCCTGGCCCTTGATACACCAAAGTATGGCTACGCCATTTGGCATTAGCTTATTGATGGGCAGTATGCTGGTATATTCTATCGGGATTTTGTATTTCTCCCGGCAGCAATGGAGTGATCTTCATATCTTAACCATCAATGGTTGGCAAACACTACTAGGTGGCATATTCCTACTGCCAGCTGCTGCCATTACTTATAACCCGGCCAGGAATGTTTGGGACATGCATTTTGCAGGGTCTGTATTATGGCTGGCCATTCCCGTATCCATTGTTGCGGTACAACTATGGCTGTATCTTTTGCGTGATAATGCAGTGAAGGCTTCCTTCTGGCTATTCCTTTGCCCCGTATCGGGTTATCTCATTGCCAATGTATTGATGAAGGAACCCATTGGTTTGTATGCCATTGCAGGTATGTTGCTGGTTATTGCCGGCCTTTACCTGGTACAACGTAAAAACAGGTATGACAATACGGTCCATTGCTACAGGCTTACCCTTAAAAGAATATTAGTAGTTTATACTATACTTTTTTAATTTTATAGTATTCCACGCACCACCCAACCACACAGTACACGTCGGCAATTTTTGGTTAAGCTCTTCTGATTCAGGTAGTTCAATTAACATTTACCTGTGTAACACCTGCTTCTATGCGTATAATTCCCAATGTTGTCACTGCTATGGCATCCAACAACTTCAATCAAACCGGGCATTCCATTCAGCAGATCTACAAGAAGGCCGCCAACCTGGACGCATTGGTGGAAAACCTCGATGGTTATGTATGGAGTGTTGATACGGAAATGCGGTACATCGTTTTGAACAGCGCCCTGCTTCACCTCATTAAAGATGTATTGGATATTGATGCAAAACCAGGAGATAAGATGCTGGATATATTAGGTATGCTCGACCCTTCCAAAACAGCGGAATGGGAAGAGATTTACCAACAGGCGTTCGAGGGAAAAGGACAAAGGTTTATATGCCAGTTCCTGATCCATGAGCAACCTACCTTTTTTGAGGTCTCCATCAATCCCATGCGCAAAGGGGAGGTGATCTATGGTATTTCCTGCTTTGCCCGCAATGTTACCGAACACGTCCACAATAGCCGTATGCTCCAGGAAAGCGAGATCAGGTTTCGCTCACTGATCGAGAACAGCGCCGATTTCATTATGATGGCCAATGAGGAAGGTTGTTTCATATATGGCTCACCATCTGTAAAAAGATATTTGGGTTATTCTGATGAGGAGTATCTGTACAAAAGTGTTTTCACCTTTATTCATCCCGATAGCGTAGCAGCAGCACAAAAACTATTGGGCGACCTGGCGCAACAATATGGAACACCATTCACCATTTACCTGAAGCTGATCCATAAAGACGGCACTGAGATTTGGGTGGAAGGCATTGCCACCAACTTACTGAATACCCCGGGCATCAATGCCTTAGTGGGTAATTTCAGGGATATCAGCGAAAGGAAGAAAGCAGAAAGGCTGGTACAGGAATCGGAATACCTCCGGCACCAGTTAATGGAAGAAAAGATAAACGGGCAAAAGAGATCATGCAGGCAGCCATCGAAGCCCAGGAAAAAGAAAGGGCCCATATAGGACGCGAACTGCATGATAACGTAAAACAAATATTAAGCACCGCCAAAGTATGCCTTGAATACGGAGGGACAATGAATCCGTTCAGCAACACATGATGCAAAGAGCCGAAGACATCATCAACACTGCCATTAACGAGATCAGGGAGTTGTCAAAATCACTGATCCAGGTATACCAGCGCGAAATTGGCCTGCAGCTATCTATCGAAAACCTGGTAGAAAGTATCCGCATTGGCAACCGCTTTACCATCAGCATCGACTTCGCACTACGCGACGAAAACCAATTGGTTGATCAATTGAAAATGACCTTATTCCGCATCATACAGGAACAGTTGAACAATATACTTACCCATGCCCAACCAAAGAATATTAGCATCTCCCTCCGGCAAAGTGGCAAGGTGGTATCACTTTGCGTTGAGGATGATGGCAAGGGCTTCGACGTACAACACAAACGCATGGGCATCGGCATTACCAATATTATAAACCGGGCCGAGATCTTTAATGGCCAGGTAAATATTCAATCATCGCCAGGAAATGGTTGCCGCCTACAGGTAAGCTTCAGCATGTAGATCAGGCAGCATTGGCTTTGGCCTGCGTCTGCATTTCTCTTACCCTTTCCGGAACACCCCATCCAGGTTGGCCGGATGCACATCCATGGTGCGTGCCAGCTCCATAAATTCAGGCGTATGGTTTTTACGCTTGCCGGTTTGAGGATCAATACAGGTAAAATTGGTCCACAATACAGCCTTCAGCGCCTGCTGTTTCTCATCAAACATCAACATTTCTACCAGTATATAAGTATCTGTTAATTCAATCAGGCGCGATACAATCGTTACCACTTCATTATAATAGGCCGGTCGTATATATTGTATGTCATGCGTCTTTACCACCCAGGCAAGTCCCTGGCGGTGGAATTGGGGTAAACTTAGGTCGTAAAATGTGCGCAGGTGGTCTTCGCGGGCATTGAGCAGGTAATCAATATAGCGTGCATTGTTCAGGTGACCCAGGGGATCACAATCATTAAAACGTACCCGGCAGGTGCTTTGCAATTCCATTTGATAAGAATATTTGTTGTTTATTAAAATAGACCAATCGGTCTCTTCATGGACAAAAAAATATCACCTGCTGTACCGCTCTTTCATATGATCTTTTAGGTTATCCAACATCCGATTCAAGAGGGAAACATCGTCGGCTACTTTTGCCATCATAATGCCCCCTTCAATCTGTGCGTAGATGATCTCTGCTTCCTTCTTAACGTCTATACCCGCATTGATCTCCCCCTGTCAATGCCTTTTTCAGGATCCGTTGTAGTACGTACAGCATTTCAAGTAAAGCTTCTTTGGCTTTCTTTTTCAGAAAGGGGTAACTGTCGTCGGCATCGAGGCCTGTATTCATCAAGGGGCAGCCTCCTTCAATAGGCGGGTTTACGGTATAGTTTCTGTAATACAGTAAAATAGCATGCAGCTTTTCCATGGCCGTTTTATTGGGCCCCACCCGGGAGCTAAGATCTGCTTTAAGTCGCTGATAGGAATACTCAAAAGCAGCGGCAGCAATTTCATCCTTGTTCTTAAAGTTTCCGTAAAGACCTCCCTTGGCCAGTCCGGTAGCTTCCATAATATCATTCATGGAAGTACCGGCATACCCTTTGTATTGAAAAGAGGAGCCGCCTTTTCAATAATGTATTCCCGCGTCTTTTCTGCTTTGGATGCCACAATGATAAAATTAGACCGATTGGTCTTATTCAACAAATATATTTTTCCTCCTCCCACTGTATGCTTGTCCTACAAAAGCAGCCAGGGTCGCATCTTGTACAACGCAACCGGTTTCGCAGGTCGCTTGTTAACAATCACTTAATCCGGCTACATTTGTAGCCTAACGTAACTTGCAAACGAATCAAAAGGTCGTAATGGACAGGGCACTGATAAATAGTATCCGGGAGAGTGATGAACTGGCCTTCCGGCAAGCGTATGATTTGTTTCATGAAAAACTGTATGGCTACTTTCTGCACAAAACCAAATCGACCGACATTAGTGAAGAATTGGTTCAATTAACTTTTATTAAGCTCTGGCGCCACCGCGATAAATTGAATGCCTCCCTGCCATTGTCCTGGCAAATATTCCGCATTGCAAAGACAAATCTGATCGATATTCTCCGCCGTCATGCGGCCAATAGAACCGTTTCCTTCCAGGTCATCGAGCAAAACGATATTCCGGAACAGATAACCATGCATCCCGTCGATGATCACAAACGCACGGCCATCCTGGAAAGCCTGGTTCACCTGCCTCCCATGCGACGCAGGATCATCCACTTCCGGTTGGAAGGCCTCTCAATAAAGAAATAGCCGATTACCTTTCCATCTCTAAAAAAACGGTAGAGAACCAGATCAACCGCGCTGTGCGGGAGATCAGAAAAATGAATGAATACACTTCTTTATTGATACTGATCCTTCTGGGTCAGTAAGACTCTATTTGATCCGTTTATTTCCACACCGTATTAAATTATTTTCAAAGCAGTGGGTGCAAGCCTTACAACCAAACGTATTATAGGTTGTACAAAGTGACTTGCTGTATGGAAATAACCAAAGCCCTGATCAAACGTTTTTTTTGAGAATAACTGCACATCCGAAGAAGCTGCCAGGGTATCGCAATACCTGCTGGAGCATCCGGAGCAGTTACAAGAATGGTTACCTGAACAGGAGTGGGATGCATTTGAGGAACAGGCGCCATTGAGTATTAATCAAAGCAATCGATGGTTTGCTCAAATTGAGCAGGGCAAAGGGAAACAATCCGGAATGCTGGTGTCCAGCCTTTGGTTACGCATAGCAGCTGCAGCGGTAATATCCGGCATTTTATTAAGTGTGTACTTGTTTGTGCAAGCTCCTCCCGAAAAAGAAGCCCCTCTTGCCATACAGCCGCACATTCCTGCAAACAAAGAAAAGCGGTTTTACAACAACAGTAAGCAGATCATATCCCACGTATTGGATGATGGGAGCATTGTTACACTTCATCCCAATAGCTTTATCCTTTGTAATCAGCCTTTCGATACCAATGGGCGCAATATCACCTTGCATGGTGAAGCCTTGTTCCGGGTAGCGAAAGACAGCGCCCGCCCCTTCATCGTCTATGCCAAGGGCTTTTCTACGACGGCTCTGGGCACCACCTTTAGGATAAAGGCTTACGACAGTAGTAAAACAGCCATTGTAAAATTGGTAGAAGGGAAGGTCATGCTGAAGCAATTAGCGGGCACCGGCCAATCAATCTACCTGAAACCCGGCGACGAATGCAAATTCCTGCAAGGACAAAATTCCTTTCAGCGAATAACTCCCAAAATAACCGCACCAGTCATAGTGGTAGCACCCATACAGGCTGACAGCAGCATCATGGAATCAATAACGGAGATCAGTTTTACGAATACAGATCTACCTGTTGTATTGAAAAAAATATGTGAATTATATAAAATATCCATTAATACAGATAGCGTCAAGCTGGGAGGGAGAAAATTTACCGGAAGCTTTTAAGAAAGCAAGGGGCGGATGATGTGTTAAGCACTGTTACGGGGTTAAATAATTTCACGATTCTATATGACGGGAAAGTTTACCGATTAGCTAATCAGTAACCGGTCCTGCATCTACTTGCGTCCATCATGCATGCATGTTTGGAACCCCATTCGCATTCTCACAAAACCATACATAATATGAAACAATTTCACCAATGCACAAAGCTGGTCTGTTGCCTCCTATGGCTACTGCTGGCCCATCAAAGTTTTTCGCAGGAAAAGCAACCGGCCGTGAAAGGTATTATCAAAGATGAAAGCGGGGCTCCGCTGCCTTCGGTATCGGTGATGGTACAAAACAAGAACACACAGTTTTCTGCTTCTACCCAAACCAGTCCGGCAGGAGTATTTGTATTCAGCACACTGGACCCTGGCGGCCCTTATACCTTTACTTTCTCTTTTGTAGGTTATGAGAAAAAGTACTGGAAGGTTATCAATACAAACAAGGTGAAATGATCACCTTGTCAGTAAAGCTTGACCCCGCTGCCAGCAGTATGAATGACGTGGTAGTAGTGGGTTATGGTACCACCAAAAAGGTAAACCTTACGGGAGCTGTGGACCAGGTAGGTCCTGAGGTTTTTGAGAACCGCTCTGTACCCAATGTGGCACAAGGACTGAAGGGTGCCGTTCCCAACCTCAATATCATACTGGGCGATGGTAAACCCATTCAATCACCCGCTTTCAATATCCGGGGTAATACCTCTATTGGCCAGCAAGGTAATGCCCTGGTATTGATAGATGGGGTAGAAGGCGACCCCGCTATGCTGAATCCCAATGATATTTCGAATATCTCCATCTTGAAAGATGCTGCTTCGGCAGCGATTTATGGTGCAAGGGGTGTTTTTGGTGTAGTACTGATCACTACCAAAAATCCATCGAAGGATAAAACGAGTATTAGCTACTCCATGAACTATTCTATCAAGGCTCCTATTGTGGTGCCCGACTTTGTAACGGATGGTTACCTGTTTGCCAAGATGTTCAATGAGTCCTGGACAGCCTGGAACGATTATTCGCAAACACCGCAAAACGTTAATAAAACGGTACGCTTTTCTCCCGCCTATCTGGCCGAACTGGAAAGAAGGTCAAAAGACCCCAGCCTTCCCAAAGTAGAAGTAGGTACCAATGGCGAATATGTATATTATGACAATACCGACTGGTATAATGAGCTGTATAAGAAGAACAATAGTTCGATTGACCACAATATTGCTTTTTCGGGCAGCAGTGGCAAAACCAGTTTTTATGTAACTGGCCGGTACTATGGTCAGGAAGGGTTGTTTCGGTATAATTCCGATGATTATAAAATGTACAATTTCCGGGCAAAGGGTTCCATTCAACTGTATCCCTGGTTGTTGATCGACAACAATACCGATTACTCCAATATGACCTACCACAATCCGCTGAATGTGGGGAAGGCGGAGGTATCTGGCGCAATATTGCCGATGAAGGTCATAATATGGCGCCCATGTTCAACCCCGATGGAACATTAACCTTTTCTGCCGCTTATACGGTAGGGGATTTCTGGTATGGCAGGAATGGTATTGACATGGACCGGCGGGTGGTCCGCAACACCACGGGCTTTACCGCCACCATATTAAAAACACCATCCGGTTGAAAGGCGATTTCACCATTCGCAATACGGATAACAATGAAAAACGTATCCGGGTGCCTGTACCTTACAGTCGCAAGCCCGGAGTTATTGAATATGTGGGTAACAACTTCAATGATCTGCAGGAGTTGTACCGCGAAACGCAATACCTGGCCGCCAACCTGTATGGAGAATATGAACACAAGTTCAAAGGAGGTCACTATCTCAAAGCCATGGCCGGGTATAACTATGAGCAATCAACTTTCAAGCAATCCCAAACTGTTCGGAATGGTCTTATCTACGAAGATGCGCAAGACCTGAACCTGGCGCTGGGTCAGGGGATCACTACCGGCGGAGGCTGGGAGCGTTGGAATATACTGGGTGGCTTTTTCCGGGTGAATTATGTATTTAAGGACAGGTATTTACTGGAAGTAAATGGCCGCTACGATGGCTCCTCCAAATTCCCATCTAATGAGCGTTATGGTTTCTTCCCATCGGTAAGTGCCGGCTGGCGCGTATCGAATGAAAACTTCTGGAATGTGCCCCGCAATATCATTTCAGATTTAAAGGTCCGTGCTTCTTATGGTTCTTTGGGCAATGGTAATATCGCCTCTTATTCGTTCCAGGAGCAATTGGGTATTACGCAGTCTGGTAGGGTATTAAATGGTATCCGTCCGCAAAGGACCAGCCAACCCGGTGTTATTCCCGACGGCCTTACCTGGGAAACTGCCACCACCCAAAATATCGGCTTAGACCTGGGCTTGCTTTCCAATCGCCTCCAAATTAGTGGAGATGCTTATATCCGCAACACAACAGATATGTTTACCGTAGGCATGTCGCTGCCTGCTGTATTTGGCACCGCTGTACCTAAAGGCAACTATGCTGATATGAAGACCAAGGGCTGGGAATTATCCGTATCCTGGCGAGATAAATTTACCCTGGCAGCAAAACCCTTCAGCTATTCTGTACGGGTAATCGTGAGTGACTATACTTCCGAGATCACCAAGTACAATAACCCGGAAATGAAACTCACCGATTATTATGTAGGTCAGAAACTAGGCGAGATCTGGGGGTTTGTTACAGACGGCTATTTTACCGCTGCCAATATTGGAGAAGCTGACAAACAAAAGCTGTATAAGTCTTCCAACACCACCCAGGTCCTCCCGGGAGATATCAAGTTCAAGGACATTGACAAGAATAAGAATGGTGGACCAGATGGTGTGATCAATAATGGCGACAATACGGTATTTAATCCCGGCGACCGGAAGATTATTGGCAACTCCACACCACGTTACAGCTATGGTATCAACCTGGATTTTGAATGGAATAATTTCTTCCTGAATACTTTCTTCCAGGGTGTAGGCAAACAAGATTGGTGGCCTGGCACAGAAGCCGGTATTTTCTGGGGTCAATACAACCGGCCTTACAACAGATTGCCCAAATCGCACCTGGGTAAGATCTGGTCCGAGGAGAATCCCGATGCTTATTTCCCCCGATACCGTGGGTATATCTCACAAAACGGATCGGCTACGCTTGCACAGGCACAAACCAAATACCTGCAAAATGTGGCTTATATCCGCCTGAAGAATATCCAACTGGGTTATAACCTGCCAACAACACTTATCAACCGGGTTGGTATCAGCAATGCCCGTGTGTATGTTTCTGCAGAAAATATCTGGACCTGGAGCCCCTTGTACCGGGTTACCAAGGACCTCGACGTAGAGAACATTGGCGGGTCCGACAGGGTATTGACTGAAGGTGGAAACGGCAATGGCAATAACTATCCCATGTTGAAGAGTGTAACTTTTGGATTGGCCGTGACTTTATAGACATGCTTCAAATGAGGAGGTAATGATAGTTTTAAAGTAACCTGAATGTTTAACTACACATTATTAAGTATATGAAACAACATATTTTATGGATCTTATTAGTGGGCGGACTGATGACCGGCTGTAAAAGCTGGACCAGCTGCCGCAGTCTACTGCATCCAAAGAGGCTGTATTTGGCAGTGAGAAAGGATTGGAATTGTATGCTTATTCTTTTTATGATATACTGCCCGATGCCAATGCCATTCACCGGAGTGATGAAATGAGTGATTATGGCGCACGTACGCAAGCGCCGGACTTTATACGGGATGGGGGTTATAATTCGCGCCAAAGTACGGGTTGGACCTGGACGCAGTTGCGCAATATCAATTACTTTATTGAAAACTGTACCAATCCCAAGATACCAGAAGATGTGCGCAAACATTACATTGGTTTGGCCCGCTTCTTCAGGGCGTTCTTTTATTTCGATAAAGTAAAACGTTTTGGTGATGTGCCCTGGATCAGCAAAACCATGCCAGTTGATGACAAAGATCTCTTCAATGGAAGGGATAGCCGGCTCAAGGTGATGGACTCGGTACTGGCCGACCTGGATTATGCCTGTGCCAACATCAAGACCACCAGCGATAATACAAGAAGCCTGGTTACCAAGTATGTAGCGTATGCCTTTAAATCAAGGGTTTGTTTATTTGAAGGCACCTTTAGAAGGTATCATAGGGATGGGCTGGCCAAAGGACTGGAAGGCACCATCGACACATGGCTTACTGAAGCCGTAAACGCTGCCGACAAAGTGATGAAGGACGGTGGTTTTAGTTTGAATACGGCCAACGGAACGGACAAATCTTACCGGCAATTGTTTATCAACAAAACGCCATTGGTGAATGAGATCATTATTGCATCGGTTGTTGATCCTGCATTAAGTGTATTCAATGATGCCAACTGGTGGTGGACCAGTGCTACCTATGGTGCCCGTCTCAGCTTCACCCGTACTTTTATCAATACTTACCTGAATATTGATGGTACGCCTTTTACCAACAAGCCTGGTTATGAAACGATGTCTTTTATCGACGAAGTAAAGGGCCGTGATTTGCGTCTGCAGCAAACCATCCGGATGGGTGATTACAAACGTATCAATGGCGGACAGACAGAGGCAGCTCCTCCCGTATTTTCTTATACCTATACAGGTTATCAACCCATCAAATGGTGCCTGGATGATGTAAGTATGGATGGTGGCAGTAGAAACGACAACTCCATTTCCATGCTGCGCTATGCGGAAGTATTGCTGAACTATGCAGAGGCGAAGGCTGAGCTGGGAACGATCACTGTTGACGACTGGAAAAAGACGGTTGGTGCCTTACGCAAACGTGCAGGCATTACCGGCAATACAGATGTATTACCTACTGTTGCTGATCCGTACCTGCTATCGAAATACTATCCTGGTCTTAATGCGGTACTTTTAGAAGTACGTCGCGAAAGGGGTATTGAACTTTCACTGGAAGGCCTTCGTTTTTATGACCTGATACGTTGGAAACGCGGTGAATTAATGAAACAGGAATGGAATGGATTTTATGTACCTGCGCTTGATGTGCTCATGGACCTGAATGGCGATGGCAAGAATGATGTGTTCTTCTATAAGGTAAAGCCTGCCACAACGATAAATGGTATCACGTATATCAATGTAGCCGAAACAGTGAGTGGCGTAGCCAATCCACAGCGCCTGTCTAAAGACACGTATGGAGAACTTACCTGGCTCAACAACATCAAGCGGGTATGGGAAGATAAACATTACCTGTATCCTATCCCAGAAGCTGATCGCCAAATGAATCCGAAGCTGGGGCAAAATCCAGGATGGGATTAGTAGCAGGCGTTCTAAATAATATATAAGTTGCACCAAATTTCTGATTACAGCATGAAACAGATCAAAACTATTCTTATCGTATTGGCCCTATTCGTTACCCAGGCCAATGCACAGGACATCCGCATTGCTTCTTACAACCTGCGCTATGACAATAAAGGCGATAGCGGCAATCATTGGACAAGCCGCTATCCTATTGTAAGCAACCTGATCCAGTTCCACGACTTCGATATTTTCGGTACACAGGAAGGGTTAAGACATCAGATAGATACGCTGAGTGCTAATTTGCCGGGGTATGCCTGGTATGGCCTGGGCCGTGATGATGGACAAGCCAAAGGCGAGCATTCCGCCATCTTTTATAAGAAGGATAAATACAAGCTGTTGAATAAAGGCGACTTCTGGCTGTCTGAAACACCCGAAAAGCCAGGCCCCGGATGGGATGCGCGGCTTAACCGCATCTGTTCCTGGATCCAACTGCAGGATGCCAAAAGCAAAAAGAAGTTCTATGTATTCAATGTACACTATGATCACCAGGGGGTAAAAGCCCGGCAGGAAAGCAGTAAACTGATCCTGGAAAAGATAAAAACAATTGCAGGCAACAACCCTGTATTGTTAACCGGCGACTTCAATGGCGACCACAATAGCCAGTGGTACCAGGCCATTGCTACTTCCGAGGTGCTGGCCGATACGTACAAAGCGGTGAAAAACCCTTATGCCAATAATGGTTCCTTCAACAGCTTCAGAACGCCCAGCAGCACGGCCATTATTGATCACATCTTCATTACAAAGCAGTTTTCGGTTAAAAGGTGGGGCATATTGACCGACAGTTATTTTGGCAAATTCCCCTCTGATCACTTTCCGGTAATGGCTGATGTGCAGTTGAAGTAGCCCCCAACAACGTTTAATGTTCGGGTTAGATGGCGGTCATATAATAAATAAACGATATTCAAACACGGGGTAAACAGGCTCCACATCCGTCTTTTGTCCGAGTTTGGTCCCTGTTTGGTCCGAGTTTAGTCCCTGTTTTAAGCGAGTTGGGCATTTATAAAGGAAAAGGGTGAGCCGCCTTTGAGAAGGCGACCCACCCTTTTAAGTATTATCATTTCTGGCCAGTTTTTGGCCTGTCTAAATTAGCTAAAGAGGAAATCTACATCCTCGGCAGTCATATTTTTCACAAAGCCTGTATCTTCTGTTATCAACTCTTCGGCCAGCGCTTTCTTACGTTGTTGCAGCGCCAGTATTTTTCTTCTACGGTGTCTTTACAAATCATTTTATATGCAAATACTTTATTCTGCTGACCAATGCGGTGCGTACGGTCAATGGCTTGCTGTTCGGCCGCAGGGTTCCACCAGGGGTCTACCAGGTACACGTAGTCCGCCGCTGTAAGCGTTAAGCCCACGCCACCCGCTTTCAGGCTGATCAGGAATATCGGCAGGTTTTCATCGGATTGGAATTGCTCTACCAATTGCTGCCGTTCGATGGCCTTGGTGCCGCCATCCAGGTACAGGAAGGGGATATTGCGCTCCTTCATGGCATTGGCAATCAATTGCAGCATGCCGGTGAACTGCGAAAACACCAGGGCCTTATGGCGGCCGGTATTGTTCTCGATCTCCCGCAACAATTCTTCCAGCTTTACCGATTCATCGGTATGACTATTATTACCGCCGTTCAGCAACTTGGGTGAATTACATACCTGTCGCAAACGGGTAAGACCTTCCAATACCAGGATGGTATTGCTGCCCAAACCTTCCTGTTGTATACGCTCCAGCAGGTGCTCGCGGTAATAATTTTTGATCTCATCATACACTTTGCGTTGTTCTTCGCCCATCTCGCACCACAAGGTAATCTCTGTTTTGGGCGGCAGGTCCTTGGCCACCTGTTCCTTGGTTCTGCGCAATAGAAAAGGATAGATCAATTTGCGCAGCTGCTGGGTTTTCTCTGCATCACCATACTTATCAACCGGCAGGGCAAAGTTGGTTTTAAAGAAGTTGTGACTACCCAGCAAACCGGGATTGGTGAACTGCATCTGGGCATAAAGGTCAAATGTATTGTTTTGAATGGGCGTACCACTTAAGATGAGGCGGTTGCGGCTTTGCAACTGCATCATAGCGCCAGCCACCTGCGAGGAAGGGTTCTTGATCACCTGGCTTTCATCCAATACAATATAACCAAATGTAAACTCCTTCATCGTTTCTATGTCATTTCTCACACTGCCATAGCTGCTGATGATCAGATCATAGTTTTTCCAGTCGGCCGATTTTCTTTCACTGCCATGGTAAATAAGGTAACGCAGGTTGGGAGCAAACTTCTTCAACTCATTTTCCCAGTTGTACATGAGTGAGGTAGGGCAAATAACCAGGTGTGTTTCGCCCGGGTATTTTTCATGTACATATTGCAAAAAGGAGATCGTTTGCAGTGTTTTACCAAGTCCCATATCATCGGCCAGGCAGCCTCCCCATTGCATTTCATCCAGCATACAAAACCAGGCAAAGCCGGCTTGTTGGTAATCGCGCAGGGTAGCCTGTATGGCAGCGGGGATCGTAAATGTATGGGCATTTTGCTGCAGCCTTTCCCATTTCTGGCGGCTCGTTTCTATATTTCCCTGAACAGTGAGTTGCCCATTCCTGGCAAGGTCTTCCGTCAGCGTCCAATGGTGTTTGGACAAGCGCAGCTTGTCTTTATCAATCTCTCCCATCTGCAACAGCAAACCAAATTGTGACTGCCACTCTTCTGGTATTTCACCCAGGGTACCATCTTTCAGCAGCAGAAAATGTTGTTTATTCTGTATTGCTTTTTGTAATTCAGCCAGGGTAATCGTTTGATCGCCGTAAGCAATATGCACCGTCAGGTCAAACCAGTCAATACTCTTGCCTTTCTGGATAAACTCGATCTTAGGCGCATTGGCATTGTACCGGAAATGTTGCATCGATTCCATGCCATACACCGGTATATTGCGGTCATTGAGCTTCCGGTAAAATTTTACAAACCATTGGCTTTTTCCGCATCGGCAAATGGCAGGTAGAAATAACCATTGTTTTGCTGACCGAATTTTTATGCTGCGCCTGAATGAAGTCCAGGGTTTCTTTCTCTGCCTGGATATCTTTAACGATGGTGTAGCGCCCATGGGGGTATTGATCTCTTCGGCTGGAATGGTGGCATTGTCCAGCTCAAAGTCGCCATATTGCCAGCGCGTACGGATCATCAAAAAGCTGCCATTGAGCTCACTTAAGTGTATTCTGCATTGCGGTGTAACGGCAATGGTTTCCAATTGCTGCAGCATAGTACGGTCAACAGCATATTGCTGTTCCAGCAGCGGTAGCTGTTTTTGTAAAAAGCCTGTTCCTCCGCAGCAGCTATATCATAAAATCCTTCCGGGTATTGCTCCGTCAGAATGGCATCTGCTGGCTTCAGCATGAAAAACTCATTCTTATTCCTCAATAGAAACCCATGCCGTTTAAAGTCGGTCAGTGGATATAGGTTTTCATTGATGTTCACCAACAGCAGCATCCGCAAGCTCCCGGTTGGTGTGCGGACCAACTGGATACTGACCACCGGACTGTAATTGCTGATGCTGCCCGGTTTTACAACCCGGGTGGTGCTAAGCTGTTCATCCGTGGTTTCATAATGCCATTTAAGCAGGGAAGCAAATGGCTTTACCTGTTGCAGTGCATTGTAAAAATAGCTGTACATCTTATGCCTTACCCAGGTTTCCTGGTCAGGAGTTGCGATGCGCTCTTCCTTATAGCGCAATTGTAGTCTTTCCTGTTCCTGTTTGGCAGCAATACCCGTCAATTGTTTTAGGATGGCCTGTAGGGCATAAGGAGTAGGTTTAAGGCCTTTAACGGACACTTTTTCAAGCAGCGGCTGCCTGGTAATACTTTGTGGCTGCTTGGGGTCTTTCAATACCACGGCTTCCACATAGAAACCTACCAGCTTGCGCGCGTCCAGGTTCAGGAGCAGCCCGGATATTTCCAGGGGCTTTTTGTATTGTTCTGTAATAATGATCGTCTTCTGTGCCGGCTTTTGATTCTCCATATCCGCCGCAATTTGATAAAAACTTTCTGACGGGACAAGGATGGGTTATGCACATTGGGAATACTGTTTTTAGCTGGCAGGTACAAGCTTATAGGGCCCTGGCTTCGCTAATATCCAGGAGTTGGCAGTTACTGCCTGGCTTTTGGGCGCTTGTGTTGCCAACAGCCAACTGCTAAAAGCCGGCAACTAACAACTACTACCTGGTTTTCAAATATTTGGGTGGCCTGTGGATTGCATGTAAAAAGTATGGGAAACAACATACTTACTTTACATACTCCCTGGGAGGAGGTAAAGGAAAAGATCAAAGAAAGGGTTCTTGGTCTTACTGATGAAGACCTCGCCTACGAACCGGGTCATGAATCGGCATTACTGGACAGATTGGCCAGGAAGATGCACAGAAGTACAGCAGCAGTGAAGGCGTTCATTGAAAGCATTTCCTATAACCAGGATATGGCATCTTAACTCCTTTCAACCAGTCGGTTTATTAACTTACCTCGCTGCCTTCTTTAACGGCTCCAGCAGGTACGCCAGGCCGTTTAGGTGTATCTCATACATCGTTTGTAATAACATGCCCAGTTTTCCTTTGGGAAATCCTTTGCGCTGGAACCATTCCAGGTAAGAAACGGGCAAATTGCAAAGAAGAGTATCCTTGTATTTACCAAAGGGCATTTTCATCGTTACCAGGTTCAACAGTAGTTCAGGATTGGGTTGCAGCGGCTCTATATGCATGGTGACTGGTTATTAAAATTCTTTTAATCATACCTCGGCAGGCAAAAATATTGTCGCCAAAACCGCGTTGTTGTTATATATTTCATTAGTTTACAATAACAACAAGTTTTAATAGTATGAGTAAGTCAAAATCTAAAAAGGTAAAGCTCCTAAAAAAGCAGCCCCTCTTTCCGGTATGGTGGTCAAAAGTACATCATCAGGCGCTCAGGCAAAAGGATCTTCCATGATACCTAACAAATCTGTTACATCTGGTAAAAAGGGTGGTACGATGCATACCACTCCGAGGAAGGCGGGATAATATTATACTGCAGGAACGGGGATTGAATCCCTGTTCCTGCTTTTTATTTTAGTTATACTCAGGCATATTGCCGGGTTTGCCGCTCGGCCAGCTCAAATACTTCGGAGAACAATTCATAGCTACGAAACCTGTCTTCAGCCTGTTCGGCAAAAGTGGCTATTACCACTTCCTCTACATCAAACTCATTCGTCAGCTTCGTAATTTTTCTTTTACCATATCGGGAGTGCCAACTACCATACGTGCGCGGTTGAATAAAACCCGCTGCCATTCTCCCGGTGTGTAATTATAGGCTTTTGCAATTTCATAAGTAGGCATTTCATTGTACTGTCCTTTTTCAAAACTCAACAGGCGGTAGTCCATTACGGCTTGTACCTCCTGCACTTTACGTTCGCTATCCGAGGTAAAAGCAAAGATGCCCACATTGGCCTTAGGGGCTGCAAGCTGTGCCGAAGGGCGGAAACGCTGTCTGTAACTGGCTATTGCCTGAGCTCCGCCAACAGGATTGATAAACTGGGCATAGGATAGGGCCATGCCCGCATGTGCTGCCAGGTAGCCACTTTCGCCGCTGGAGGTCAACATCCACAGCTCCGGCGCCGTATCAATAATGGGTATTGCTTTTACCTTACCGGCTGCATTGCCTTCATCGGGCGTATCATTCAAAAAATTCTGTAAATCTTTGATCTGCCGGATATATTCCTGCGGGTCGAAAGTATTGGAGGGTTCAGTAGCTGGGCCGAGATCCGGTCTCCTCCCGGCGCCCTGCCCAGCCCCAGATCTATCCGATTGGGGTAGAGGGCTTCCAGCAAACGGAAGTTTTCCGCCACTTTCATAGCGCTGTGGTTGGGTAGCATAATACCCCCGAACCAAAACGTATATAATTGGTTTCTCCTGCCAGGCGGGCAATCAGCACTTCCGGGGCAGCCATGGCCAAAGTGGCGGAATTGTGGTGCTCCGACAGCCAGTAGCGGGTATACCCCAGCCGGTCGGCCAGGCGAGCCAATTGGATTGATTCCTGCAGTGCCTCCACCGCATTACTGCCGCGGCGGATGGGGGTTTGATCTAAAACACTTAATTGCAAAGACATAGGATATTATAACAGTCAGGGACTAAAAATGTTTGTCGACAAAAGGTCGCTTTCCGGCGATATTGGGAGGAGCGGGGCCACCGGGCGCACAAAGCTGGTGTATCTTTATGGGCGTGAGGTTATGAACAAATACCCTTTCATATTTTCCGACAAGCCGTACTACCGTATAAGACGGCATTTGGTATTCTGGACTTTCTGGTGGTTGTTCCAGGGGTTCTTATATGCGTTTACTCCTTCTACTATCAGCGTGAACTACATGGCTAAGATCCCTTATTCCATGGTGGAGTCGATCATCTATCTGATCGCCCATATGTTCCTAGCTTATTCACTCATGTATTTTGTATTGCCGCGTTACCTGCTCAAGGGGAAGTATGCAATGACCGTAATATGGGTATTGGTACTATTTCTGGCAACAGCGGCTATCTCTTCCCTGATTGCGCTTTATGTAATAGATCCCCTTCGCGATTGGTTATTACCCCAAACCCTACAACCCTCCAAAAGTTCCGCCCCGCAGGTTTTTATATGGGCTTACTGGCTGGCTTGCGTGGAGCCATCACCATCGGCGGTTTGGCTGCAGCCATCAAGCTCATGAAGCACTGGTACATTAAAGAGCAACGCAACCTGCAACTCCAAAAGAGAAAGCTGAGGCACAATTACAATTATTAAAAGCACAGATTCACCCCATTTTTTTGTTCAATACCCTCAACAATATTTACGCTCATACCCAGGGCCTGGCCCCAGTTGCCTCTCAACTCGTGATGGGCCTTTCAGATATGCTGCGTTTCATGCTGTATGAATGCAATCAACCCCTGGTGCCTTTGTCCAAGGAGCTCACCATGATCCGGGATTATATCGGGCTGGAAAAATAAGGTACGACGATCAATTCGATATTCACCTCGACCTCCCGGCCAATACAGGCAACCTGCATATTACGCCGCTGATCTTATTGCCCCTGGTTGAAAACTGCTTTAAACATGGCACCAGCAATATGTTGGAGCAACCCTGGCTAAACCTGCAAATACATCTACAAGGGAATATCATGGATATGCGACTGATGAATGGAAAAGCGAAAGAGACAAAACAGCAGGGAAACTATGGCATCGGTATTGCGAATGTTCGTAAACGCCTGGAATTATTGTATCCAGGCAAGCACCTCCTGAAGATCATGGAGGAGGAGGAGGTATTTGTAGTCACCTTATCATTACAGTTGGAAAATATACAGGTGGTCCGGAAAAAGATGAGCATATTTTTGTGTTGACCAATCATGACTGAATTAAAAACCATACGTTGCCTCGTTGTAGATGATGAACCGCCTGCCAGAGAGGTAATAAGACGTTATGTGCAGGATGTTCCCACCTTGCAACTGGCGGGTGAATGTGCCAATGCGGTGCAAGCCCTGATCGCTTTACAACAACAACCTGTTGACCTGATCTTTCTTGATATCAGGATGCCCCAATTGGACGGAACTACTTTCTTGAAAACATTGAAGAACCCTCCCAAGGTTATTTTTACAACTGCCTATCCTGAATATGCGCTGGAAGGGTATGAGCTAGACATCGTGGATTACCTGTTGAAGCCTGTGCGGTTTGACCGGTTTTTAAAAGCTGTCAATAAAGCCTACCCTTTGGGCAGCCAGCAAATCGAAATGACAACAGTCATTGCACCCGTCAATAATCAGGAGGACAAGAGAAGTGATTCTTTTGTTTATTTCCGGGCCGACCGTAAAATGCAAAAGGTAATGCTGCATGATATCCTGTACATTGAAAGTATGAAAGATTATGTGAAGATCGTTACCATGACAGGCACCCTTATTACCAAGCAATCCATTACTTCGGTAGAAGCGATGTTGTCTGACAAGTTATTTGTACGTACCCACCGTTCGTTTATTGTGGCCATTGATAAGATCCGAACTTATACCAATGAATTGATTGAAATAGACAAAGCAGCCATTCCCATTGGTAAGCTGTACCGTAATGGGGTGCTGAAGATGCTGGCTTAAGGATTATTGATTACTAATTATTCGTTTGCTTCGATGCTCTACGATAAAAGCGGACTGCCCTTGTAGAACAGCCCGCTTTTCATTATTTGTTGAGATCTTTCTTATGGGATAATACGCAGCTTGGCGTAGTTCAACATGATCTTCTTTTCGCCATTAACTTCAAATTTCACGGTAGCAACCGGATTGTGGGCCGAGCCTTCCATCTTGGTAACAACACCAAAGCCAAATTTCTGGTGCTCTACACGCTGGCCTTCTTGCAAGTTGGTGGTATCGCTGGCTACAAAGTCGGGGCTGGGTACATGGTCTACTGCTTTATTCTGCGGCTTAGGTGTAACATAAGAAGGAACAGCCGGTTTTTTGGATGGTGGCGCTCCATACTTCTTTTCAGCATCAGCTGCCGAATTCCTGTTGCCACCTGCCCCCAGCCACCGCCATTCATGCGGTCAAAAGCACTGGTATTGCTACGCCCACCAAATCCCTGGTTCTTAAAGGCTGCCGCCCCGGCATAACTGCGGTCGAGGTATTGTTCGGGCAACTCTTCCAGGAATCGGCTGGGTTCATTTTGTACGAGCGATCCAAAGCGATAACGCGTATTGGCGTAAGTGATCCAAAGTTTCTGTTTGGCGCGGGTAATCACCACATAGAACAAGCGCCGCTCTTCTTCCAATTCCTCCCGGGTATTAACGGCCAGGCCATTAGGGAAAAGCATTTCTTCCAGTCCGGCAGCAAATACACAACCAAACTCCAACCCTTTGGCGGCGTGAATGGTCATGAGCTTAACCGTATCGGCATTGGGATCTTTATCGTCTGCATCCGTCAGCAACGTAATTTGCTGGAGGTAGGCGCCCAGGGTTATTTCACCAGAACCTACAGCTTCATTGTCCGAGGTTTCCAGCATGGTACCTTCCTCATCAATCTGGGCAAGTGTTTGTTGCGTATCCACCCACTCTTTGATGGAGTTCAACAGCTCCTGGATATTCTCATACCGGGCTACCCCTTCAGTACTTTTATCATTGAAAAGTTCCTTAACAATATTGGTTTGCTTGCCTACATGCACCGCCACTTCGTAGGCGTTCTTATTCTTAAGCATGCTGGCGAAGCTTTTGATCATCGTCACAAAATTATCAATGGCTTCCAGTGTACCGGCCTTAAAACCAAAAGTTGCCGCACGCTCCAATACTTCCCACATGGAAATATCGTGCTGGTTGGCAGCCAGTACTGCCTTATCAACCGTTGTTTTACCAATTCCCCTGGCCGGGAAGTTGATAATACGCTTCAGCGCCTCCTCGTCCTTGGAATTGATAATAATGCGCAGATAAGCAACAAAGTCCTTGATCTCCTTCCGGGTATAGAAGCTCTGACCGCCAAACATAGTATAGGCAATATTCATCCGGCGAAGTGCTTCTTCAAAAGCCCGGCTTTGTGCATTGGTGCGGTACAGGATGGCAAAGTCTTTGTTATTGTAATGGTTGCGCAGCTTTTGTTCCTGTATCGTATCGGCCACATATTTCCCTTCATCATTATCAGTCATGGTACGCACCAGTCTGATCTTTTCACCTTCTTTATTATCCGTCCAGAGTGATTTAGAATTTGTCCTTTGTTATTACTGATCACCTCATTGGCTACATTGAGGATGCTTTTGAGCTGCGGTAATTCTGTTCCAGCATCACCACTTTGGCATCATCATAATCTTTCTGGAATTGCAGGATATTTTGAATGGTAGCGCCGCGGAAACTATAGATACTTTGTGCATCATCGCCCACCACACACACGTTTTCATTCATGGCCCCCAATAGCTTAATGATCTCGTACTGGGCAGGGTTGGTATCCTGGTACTCATCGATCATGATGTACTTGAACTTGCGCTGGTACTTGCTGAGTGATTCCGGAAAGCCTTTCAGCAGTTCATAGAATTTCAGGAGCAGGTCGTCAAAATCCATGGCGCCATTTTTAAAGCAACGCTTAACATAAGCATCATAGATCTGGGCAATGGCAGGCCGGTTACTGCGCAGGTCTTCCTGCTGAATAGCATAATCATTGGCATATTCCACCGGTCCTACCAAGGCATTCTTGGCACTGGAAATACGGTTATAAACAGTAGAGGGTTTATACAGTTTGTCGTCCAGGTTCATTTCATTGACCACCGTTTTCACCACACTTTTGGCATCATCCGAATCGTAAATGGTGAAGTTATTAGGATACCCCAGGTGGTGCGCCTCACTGCGGAGGATGCGGGCAAATACGCTGTGGAAAGTACCTACATACAGGTTACGCGCTTCCGAATTGCCGAGGATCTTCTCAATCCGCTCTTTCATTTCTTTGGCAGCCTTATTGGTAAAGGTGAGCGCCAGAATATTAAATGCGTCCACACCGCTGTTCAACAGGTGGGCAATGCGGGTGGTGAGCACCTTGGTTTTGCCACTGCCGGCGCCGGCCACAATCATCAAGGGGCCATTGATATGTATGACAGCTTCACGCTGCCGATCATTCAACTCTTTTAGGTAGTCTTGCATAATAGATTAGTAGTCATCCGGAACGGATGAATCAAGCCTGCAATTTACGTTATACCGGCCGATTAGCAGGGAACGTTGAAAACTTATTGAAAGATTGGAGGTTAGGGGGCAGCAGGAAAACTGATTTTGTCTTGTCGCTAATTAGGAGCAGTTAGGCTCACGGCTTTAAGCACACAGCAATGGATTGTACTGGTTAACAGGACGCGGTAAAAATATCCTTTTATACAATCCGGATTTAACACGCAAAGCTGAATATGCAAGCGGGATGTAATGGCAGAGCCAGGATAAGCTTCTTCACCCTCAGGAAAGGCACAACGGATCGTATCGAAGGGGCTTTACTTTCTTTCCTTAAGGAGTGGTGTATATATTGTATTACAGCGCAATCCAATGCCCGATTCTCCTTTTTATTCTCCGGCATTCTTTTATCTGCCTCTTCCACTACTTTTTCAAGCCCAGGTATGCTTCACTTAGAATTTGGAGCGAATTCGTTTCTACCAGGTTCAAACAATTGCCCAAATCAATGATTGCTCCTAAAACAAATGGAGTTCTAATGGGAATTTTATTAAACTGCTTACGCTGAGCGCTTTCGACTGCGTACTCAATGCCCTGGCGGGATTTTGTTCCCAAAAATAAACACCTTCACCCAGCCAATCCCAGGAATTCCTGCTACCAAGCAGGTCTTCATTGCCGTTCAGGACTTTAAATCCTACTTCTTTATCGCAGCTATGAAATCCAACAACACTGAATGGATGGTGATGGGGCACTGTTCAAATATTATTTTTCAGCCTCCTCTTAATGGAATTATCAGAAGGCTGCTTAATAATTCCTGCGTCTACGAGGAATTTCAAAGCACTTTCTTTTGATTTAAGGGCGTTTTCTGTTGCCCGTTGAATTACTTTAACCTGTTCTTTTATAATGGAGTCAGTCATATACCTGCAATATATCATATAAATACAATGTGTCAAAATTTACAACCCCTCTTTGAGGCTTTTCTTTTTCCTACAACTTACTAAACAATCATGGCGAGATATTGATGTGACTAATTGACCAATTTTGCGGACATGGGCTATAAAATCAAATAGTTTTGAACACCCTGCGGATAATTGGCTGCGGGCTTTTCTGTTCACATTATTTAATTTGCGGCCAGCATGTCTGGTACTGATATATCCAATGAACATTTTCAACTCGCTGTACGGTTTGTAAACCAAACCAACCGCCATCTTTTCCTCACGGGTAAAGCAGGCACCGGTAAAACCACCTTCCTGCGTTATATACAGCAAAATAGTACTAAGAAAATGGCGGTAGTAGCTCCTACCGGCGTGGCTGCCATCAATGCGGGTGGTGTAACCATGCATTCTTTTTCCAATTGCCTTTTGGTCCTTTTATTCCCAACCGGCAGGCAGGGTGGGGCGCTTCTTCCGCAGAGATCACCGATCAGCACAGCTTATTTAAGAATATCCGCTTCAACAATGCCAAAAGAGAATTGCTGCGTGAGCTGGAATTATTGGTGATTGATGAGGTAAGTATGGTAAGGGCCGATATGCTGGATGCTATCGACGCCATTCTGCGTCATTTTCGCCGTCAGCCCTTATTGCCTTTTGGGGGTGTGCAGGTACTGTATATTGGCGATCTTTTTCCAGTTGCCCCCGTTGTGGGCAATGAAGAGTGGGATGGAATACTGAAGCACCATTATGCCAGTCCGTTTTTCTTCGATGCGCATGTCATTAAGCAAGCACCACCTGTATACCTGGAGTTAAAAAGATCTATCGTCAGAACGAGGCATCTTTTATCCAGATCCTCAATAATCTGCGCAACAATACCACGACAGAAGAGGATCTGCGGCAATTGCACCATCACTATTATCCTGGGTTCATTCCGGATGAGGATGATCATTATATTACCCTCACCTCCCACAATTACAAAGCCGATAAGATCAACCAATATCAATTGGACAGGTTGGAGGGGGAAATATTTGAGTTCCGGGGAGAAATTAAGGGTGATTTCAATGAAAAGGCCCTGCCCGCCGAAATGAGCTTACAATTAAAAGTAGGCGCACAGGTCATGTTCATTAAAAATGATAAAGGCGAGTTCAGGCGTTATTTCAATGGAAAACTGGCTATTATCAAAGCCATTGATAAAGAAAAGATCACGGTAGCCTTTCCTGAAGAAGATATTGAGCTGGAACTGGAAAAAGAAACCTGGAAAAACATCCGGTATAGTTATAATAAAGAGAAGGATAGTATTGATGAAGAGGAATTGGGCACTTTTAAGCAATACCCCATCAGGCTCGCCTGGGCCATTACGATCCACAAAAGTCAGGGACTTACTTTTCAAAAAGCCATTATTGATGCAGGAGAGTCCTTTGCACCGGGACAGGTATATGTAGCCCTGAGCCGCTTAACTTCTATGGATGGCCTGGTGTTGTACTCCCGCATACAGCCCCATTGTATCAATACGGATAAACGCGTAATCACTTTCACCAGTGCTGAACTGGCCGCCGATCAGTTGCAACAGGAATTGCAGCAGGAAAGAAAAGCATTTATCGGCCGGTCTATATTGCGGTCTTTTGACTGGACCAAATTAATGGCCGGCTGGGAAGCGCATTACGAGGGATATGAAGAAAGGCAGTTACCTGAAAAGAATGCTGCCATCATCCGGGCAAAAGCTATGCTGGCACAGGTTACGGACCAACAGGAAGTGGCTGCTAAATTTACCCGGCAACTGGAACAGTTGGTAACCACTGCCGAGATTGATGGATACAAGGGATTGCAACAGCGATTACTGGCCGCTACGGATTATTTTCTTAAGCAGCTCAATGATTCAGATGCTTCCCTGCAACAACATATTGACGCGGTGAAGGTGAAGCAGAAGGTAAAAAAGTATGTAAAGGAATTACTGGAGCTGAAACTATTGTTCCAAAGGAAGAAACAATCCATGCACCAGGCTTTGCAAATAGCTGATGGACTGGTCAGGGGCGTCGAACCGGATGAATTGTTGCAATTGGTGGAAAACCAACAAAAGATAGCTGTGGAAGCGATTCAAAAAACTGCTGAAGTAACTGCCAAACCCAGGAAAGGGGAAACGAAGCACATCAGTTTGCAATTATTCAAAGCGGGAAAAATATTGCAGCCATTGCTGCCCAAAGAGGAATGGCCATGAGCACCATTGAAGGCCACCTGGTACAATTCATTGGTACCGGCGAGATCGATATCAAAGACCTGGTGCAGGAAGATAAAAATAGTGCCCATCCTGGAAGCACTGGAAGAAACGGGTGGCCTGTCTGCCACTCCAGCAAAAGAAAAATTGGGTGACCATTTCTCTTATGGCGAGATAAGGGCCGTCATGCACTACCGTAATGGGCTGCAAAAAACTGAGGTCTGATCTGCCTTTAAGTCCCTTTACTCATGGGCGCCCGGTAGGGCTTTCTTGTCCACCGCGACAATTCTGTTTGATCAAACATCAATACCAGCACCTCCGCATCTCTTTTATAGCGGTTGGTATTCAGGAGCGTTTTAAGAAAGGCGGCTTCATTATATCCCGTACATATCATCCTGGTTAACTTGATGTTTTCATTGATAGTGAGGCTAGTGTCAGTACGTTTAAAAGTGCCATTCATCCGGTTGCAACCAGTATGGCCCGAAAAAGTACCATTGGCTACATTGAATTTAATGGAAGGAAACCGGCCGGCAGCGGTATCAGAAGCCAATACCGGTTGCAGAAACCACTCTCCGTTTAATGCAGCGTCTGCCAGCACAGCCAGGCCTGGCCCGTTACTTCTGTTCAGTTCTGTAAGCTGTGGACTGTTCCAAAAGAGGCTGCTTACCAACAGCAGGCAAGTCAGCCCTCCACTCCATAAGGTTTGCATACCAGTTCAGTTTATTTATAGTTGGATAAAAACCAATGTCGTTTATACATGAGACCTTAAGAAAACTTTTGCCAGTTACAAAGGTGGCCACTCTGCAGCGCCGTATCAGCCGGACGGCAGCGTGACGCACCATAAAGGAGCGACAAGCTTGATTAAACGACATTGGGATAAAAACCCAAAAAGGATGACATAATTACTATGCCATCCTCAACCTAAACCATATAACCGTCCATCAATAATTTCTCAATGAATCCTGGTTATGATTTGGGTTTGTACGATCAGTACTATCTGAGGTTTTCATAGAAGTCTAAGTATTAACAAGCATTACTATTCCAAATACCTCAATAATTTTGCCACTACGATTCAATCTTGTAAACCATTGTTTTAAACACGCTTACCCTTAGTACATTACCCATTTTGGTTTTAATTCTTCTCTAAATATGCCTGAGATAAAAAACGTAGCCCTTATTCTACAAGCGTTACCCGTAATGGTGGAGTGCAGCCTACATTTATTAAAATAATCTAAATTGGCCCCTAATCACTTATTCCAATTAACAGTTCTCTATGCTTCAAAACAGCCTGCTGCTTATTATTTCTTTGCTTTTTGTAGTTTCTATGCTCACTATGCTGAGCGAAAAGGTGAAGATCTCCTATCCCATCCTGCTGGTCATTGCTGGCCTGGGTATTGGTTTTATTCCCGGTATTCCATCTATTACCCTGGCACCTGATCTGGTTTTTATTATTTTTCTACCCCCTTATTGTATTCTGCCGCCTGGAATACTTCCTGGAATGATTTCTGGCGTTTCAGGCGCCCCATTGGTTTCCTGGCATTTGGATTGGTGATCTTTACCGCTACTGCTATTGCCTTCATTTCACATGCCATTATTCCAGGCTTTTCCCTCGGTATGGGTTTTTATTAGGGGGAATTATTTCGCCGCCCGATGCTATTGCAGCTACCAGTGTATTACAACAATTAAAAGTGCCTAAAAGGATCACTGCCATATTGGAAGGTGAGAGCCTTATCAATGATGCATCCAGCTTGATCGTATTCCGTTTTGCCCTCGTGGCCATTTTCACAGGAGAATTCGTACTGTGGAAAGCGGGTGTTGATTTTTACTGGTAGCCATCATGGGAATTGTGATTGGATTGGCCATTGCACATATCGTATACCTTATTCATCGGTTCCTACCTACTACACCCAGTATCGATACCGCCATTACCCTAATTACACCCTACCTGATGTACATCGCAGCAGAGCATTTTCATTTTTCAGGTGTGCTGGCCGTTGTAAGTGGTGGATTATTCCTTTCTTTCCGTTCACATGAAGTTTTTCCTACAATACGCGCCTGCAGGCAGTAAGTGTGTGGGAAACCCTGGTGTTTCTATTAAATGGGGTGGTGTTCATCATGATCGGACTGGAACTGCCTTATATTATCAAGGAATTGGGTGAAACCTCGTTATGGACTGCGATAAAGTATGCTGTTTGCATTAGTGTTGTCACCATTATCATTCGCATCATCTGGGTATTTCCCGGCGCTTACCTACCGCGGATGTTGAGTAAAAAATACGGGAAAGAGAATCCCGGCCAGGTTGGAAATCGGTTTTCATAGTGGGATGGAGTGGGATGCGGGGGTAGTTTCGCTGGCATCTGCCCTGGCAGTACCCATCACGCTCACCAATGGCCAGGCATTCCCTCATCGCAACCTCATCCTGTTCATCACCTTTGTGGTTATTCTCTTTACGCTGGTATTGCAGGGTTTAAGCCTTCCCTGGTTGATCCGTTTGTTAAAGATCGAAGCGCCCGAATCCGAAGCGCATCATGAACACGCAATCCGCCTAAGGCTGGCCACGGCAGTACTGGACCTCCTGGAAAAGTCGTATGCCGAAGAATCAGGCAGCATTGAAGCTTTCGTGCGGCTTAAGGAACGCTATCAACGAATGGCAGATATTGCGAATAGCAGGCTACAACAGGATGAAAATGCACAGTTGACAGGAGCTTTCATTCCTAAATACCGTAAAATGTTGTTGGATGCAGTACAGGTAAGGCGGGCCGAACTGGCCAAAATGAGTCGCCTGCAGGAATTTCCTGATGAATTGATCCGGAAAAGAGAAACGGAGCTGGACCTGGAAGAGGCCCGATTGAGAAAATAGACGGTATAGAATTGCTTTATTGGTAATTTCATGCTTTTCCGTTAACACTAACCTGTAAAAACGCCTGTATGAGTGCTTATATAATTGATGTAGCTCCGTTTAAGAAACAACATATCACCGCCATTGCCCTTTCTTTTGTGCCACTGGTAATTTCTTATGTATTGGCCCAAAAGGGGTATAGTGTCATTAACGATCCAACGGTCAATGAGGTCATCAAATGGGTATTCCTGGCAGGAGCGCTTATTACCTCTTTTATGTTGACCCGAAAACATAAAGAGCAGCTTAAAACAATCCATACCCTGGCCAATTTTGAAGAACAGGTGATCCGGTATAAAAAAATATACGACCAGCGGGTGATGATCAATGCTGTTATTGGCATTGTGACCGCCATCATTTTTGCCTTGACAGCCCGCAGGATATTCTTGATGGTGGGTATTTTTAACCTGGTGGTTTTACTGATCATGTTTCCCAATAAAAGGGTCTTTCGACTGGAATTGAATAACCAGGATATTGAATTTCGTTAAAACCGGCTATACAGTCCTATTGCGGGTCATCGTTTTCCTGTTTTTCCGTATCAGGTAGTTAAGATAGTTTTATGGGAACGATGTTTTTGTGCAGCATGTAGAATTTTTCCATAAAGCTCATTTTGAGAACCACTATCACCGCACGGCGCCGCCGGTTGCATTAAGTCATTTCATTGATTTTATGTGGGAAACGGATTTTGGGCATTTATGGCAGGCCTACCCCAGGGTTTTTCCGATGCCCTGTTTCCCAATATTGGCTACACCTACCTGGTGAACCTGGGTACCCCTTTCGTGATGCAGGTAGCTGATCATTTTTTTGATATGCGTTCGGATGGATTCCTGCCCCGCCACCGCAGCATTGAATGTTATCATCAGCCAGGGAATCAATTATTTGGTATCAAGTTTAAAATATCACCCGTCCTTTTTCAAAAGAAGATCAATTTTGCCGAATACCGGGAGTACATCTTTCCCCTCAGCTACCTGGTCGATCAATCGCTTATTGACGCCATAAAAGCGACCAACTCTTTCAAAGAAAGGGTAAGGATCATCAGCAACTACTATCAACCCATTGTTCAGGAACATGCAGGCTCCCTCCAGGAAATTCACATTGTTACTGAGATCCTTGACCGATGCTTTAGGGATAATGATTTTAAGACTACCATTGAAGCCCTTGCAGATCAATACAAGATATCTACGCGTACCCTGCAACGCTATTTTGAGCGGGCAACCAGCATCAGCAGCAAAAATGCCTTACAGATCATGCGTATCCGCAAAGCCGCTGCCCATATTGCCAGCTCGCCCGAAACCTTTCACTATTCTATTTATGGCTACTACGACCATAGTCATTTTTATAAGCACCTGAAACAGTTTCTACAAAAAAGCACGCTTCAAAACCTGCAACCCCACCTGCAACTGTTGCAAACCTTACACAAAAAACCGCGTACAGATGGGATGTGATTTTTTTAGTTGCCAGCCCTTCTCCGTTCGTCTTCCGAAGCGGTAGTTCTCCTACGGGCTGCAGCCACGGTGTTTTTGCCAAAACGGTAGGTGAAGGATACATTAGCCACCCTGGTTTCCCTCCTTGAATGCCAGTGTTCAATATAATTACTGAATTCTATGACAGCCTTTGGCACATTGGTCCAGAAGATATCGGTGATATTAAGGCGGATCGTTCCTTTTTATTCATCACCGTCTTTTGTACGCCCGCCGTTATTTGCCATTGGGGATCCAATTTCATAAACCCGTATTGCCCCCGGTATTTACACTGGCATTCAATTCAAAGCTCCATCCTTTGGAGGCAGTAAAAGTATTGTTGGTACTGATATTGGCCGCCGGTGCGCCATTATTCAAGGAAGTACTGGCCAGATTGCCATTATAATGCCCATAATACAAATTGGCATTGTTGATCGCATTCCACCATTTGGTAAAACGGAACGGTGCAGCGATAGTAATCCCATAATAATCATAAGTGTTGAGATTTACCGGCATCTGCACCGTTACCCGATCCTCCGTCTCACTGGGCCTGATTACCACAGTGGTGTTCTGCTTTGTATGACTATACGCAAGTGTAAAGCTGAGTTGTTTCACGGTATAACTTAACTCGTATGACCAGGTAAGCTGCGGTTTCAAATAAGGGTTACCTGAGCTATAGGTACTCGGATCCAGGAAAAACGAAAAGGATTCAACTCCGAATAATTGGGCCGGTCAATACGCCTGCTCACTGAAAGGCCAATTGTTTTTCGGCGCCGAGCTTGTAATTCAGGAAGAGGCTGGGGAATAATTGCAGGTACGACGAGTCGAATCGGATATCATTTACTTCCTGGTGACCTTCCATATTCGTTTGCTCGGCACGCAAGCCGGCCATGAGAGAGAACTTTTTAAATTCAGTATTAATGTTTACGTACACGGCATTGTTGTTCTCCTTATAATTGAACCGGTTGCTTTTGGAAGAATCATATTTAGGCTGCCCGGTGCTTACATCGTAAAATGCCACATCATTGTCTGTTTCTACAAAACTGGTTTTAAACCCTGTCTCCAGCCGGGTATTCTTTTTCAGGGGATGGATGTAGTCGGCTTTAACAGTTGCAATACTGATCTTTCCGGTTTGATCACCGTTGAGTTTGTATTCCGGTTTGTTAGGTACTCCGTTCAGTGCATAAAAGCCTGTAATGAACCTGGACAGGTTGCTATTCCTGAATACACCGTAATCCACATCGGCACTTAACTCACGCCCAGTACTGTCGAATGTATATTTGTAATTGACATTGCCTAATAGGTTCCTGGGGCGGGTTTTCTCTGTATTGTTCGTGATAAACCTCGACTCGGGTTCTTTTACGTTGTTCAGTACCAGGGATTGGTTATTGTTATTACGCTCAACATTAGTAAGCGTTCCATTGAGTACAAAACCAATGATCGACTTTTTATTGGGAAAGAAGTCGGCGCCCAGCCTGGCTGTATTGGTATGAACCCTTTGCTTGCTGAAATTGTCCTGGTCATAAGCGCCTTCGTATGCTCCATTCTTAAAAAACTCCCTTATTAGCACCAGGTTACTAAGGCTTTCCCGGTAACCGAAATTGTAACTGCCAAAAAGGTTTACTTTTTTACTGCGGTAATTAAAAGTGGTCCCGGTATTGGCTTTGGGATAAATGCCTTGCCCATAGCCGGCTGTAAAAGTGCCATTGGCCCCCATGCGTTGGTCTTTTTCAACCTGATATCAATGATGCCCGAATTACCAGCCGCATCATAGCGGGCAGACGGGTTGGTAATAATGTCAATGCGCTCAATGCTGTTGGAAGGTAAACTACGCAGCATATTAACCAGGTCGGCGCCCGACATGGGGTGACCTTCCCATCGATCATAATGATCACTCCTGCGCGGCCACGGAGGCTGATCACATCATTGGGATCGATCAATACACCGGGCGAACGTTCCAAAATATCGAGGGCTGAACTGCCAACATTTACAATGCTGTTGTCGACATTCACGACAATACGATCACTTAACTTTTGAATAAATGGCTTCCTGGCAGTGACTGTTACTGCTTTCATTTGTGCATCCCTGGCGGGTGTTAAGGAGATGGCGGGCAGAAGGAGTACAGGCTGCTCGGCCGTTAAGGTCAGTGGGTGCGAATAATAGCGACTATAATTGATCATGGTTATCCGGAGGAGATAACTGCCCAACTGAACAGGCTCCAATTCGGCCATGCCGGCCTTATCGGTAATGGCCGCTTTTACCAATGAAGAATCCCTGGCTTTTAACAATTCAACGGTGGCGTTCTCCATGCCTTGTGCTGCTTCGCTTAGCACATGTACGATCAATTTTCCACCCCGGTTGTTCTGGGCATTTGTTAGGGTGACGGCCAGCAGGCATACTATCACTAAGGTCAATTTGTGCATGTATCAGCAATTATTGAAAACAAATATTCTGATAAAACGAATGTCCTCGTAGTACTTCTATACAGGATGCGGCAGGCAGGCGTTCAGTGGAAACAGGCATTAAAATGGTTGTCGTTTTTTACATGGTCATGTGATCAGGAGAATTTGGCCGCTGGGTGAGACTAAATGTTGTCCCAGCTTTCTGAATTTTTCATTACTATACACGGCAAAAACTTAAACAGATGTAGGCAGGTTAATCATTATACATTAATATGTATTAGCATTCATCACTCATTATCATTAAACAAAACCCGGCCTAAACTGGAGCCGGTAAAAACATTTCTTTATGAAACAGCGCCTTTTTGTTTTATTGCTCATTACCTCTCTGGGAACACTCACCGGACAGGCACAATTAAAGCTTCCCAAAACCGGCTTAGGTAATATTGGAAGTTTGCTCACCCAATTTTCAGGGGCCCTGAAACCCACCTCATTGTTGGATAGTTGGGCTGGCGGCGGAAAAACCGACTGGTTGGGGCTGCCTCAAGGTTACAGATGGGGAGGCCTGGGTAAAAGCATTTCTTCGCTGGCTGGTTTCATTAAGCCTAGTATGTTCAAGGGTGGCTTTGATGTGGCTGGCCTTATCAAAACAGCTAATACAGTGAAGACCATTTCCAATGCCACCGGGTTATTGAAGAACCTGGAAGGCGGATTAAAGCCTGAGGCGTTTTCCAGCGACTGGTCGTCCAAAAGGAGCGGTTGGCTGAGCGCCCTGAACCTGATTAAATAATAGTTTTTGATCCGTACCCTTTCTTCTTTTCTTACCCTGGCATGTGTTCCCCCACTCCTTTGTATCTTTAGGATATGCAACATTTACTACTTCTACATGGGGCTGTTGGCGCCAAGGATCAACTGGAGCCATTGGGCGAAAGCCTTGCCAATGATTTCTATGTGCACCGGATCAATTTCAGAGGTCATGGCGGAGAGTCATTACCGAAGTCTGCCTGGTCCATTCAACTGTTTGCATTGCAGGTATTGCACTACCTCGAAGCCTATGTGCCTGCCGGCGAGCCTGTTTATCTCTTTGGTTATAGCATGGGGGTTATGTAGGTATGTACCTTAACCGGCATCATCCGGGTAAAGTACTAAAGACCATCACACTGGCTACAAAATTCCATTGGGATGAGGCTGGTGCCGCCCGTGAAGTGAAAATGTTGGATCCGGAAGCTATTCTCCAAAAGCTACCTGGTTTTGCAGCACAATTGGACAAACGTCATGCGCCTCAAGATTGGAAACTGGTCATGGAGTATACGGCAAGTATGCTGCTGGACATGGGCAAAGACAATCCTTTGAAGCCCGAAGATTATGATCAAATAACAATACCCTGCCTTTTATTACTGGGCGACCGGGATAAGATGGTTACGCTGGAAGAAACCGTAAACGTATATAAGCAATTACCCGCCGGTCAATTGGGCGTATTACCAGCAACACCCCATGCGTTGGAACAAGTGAGTGTTAAACAGCTGAGCCAATTGATAAAAGGTTCATTTTGACTACATGATGCCTGGGAAAACAGGCTTCATGTACCAGCATTAGATCTACCAGAAAAGGCAGGAACAGAGATAGGGGCTGACCCAAAAGGTCAGTTTGTTTAAAGAAGTAAGGGTTGACCCCAAAAGGTCAGCCCTTACTTTTAGAGTAGGGCTGTTTTGTAATTTTAAGTTACCACACTCAAAAATTACAATGGCTAAAATAAAGACTTCCGTAATATTTAAGCAATACAATCAGCAACAATCTTTATTGCTACCCCCTTCTCTGGAAGAATTAATTGGCGAAAAGCACCTTGTCCGGGTAGTCAACGAAGTTGTAGAGTCTATGGATATCAGCGACTTAATTAATCTGTACAAAGGCGGCGGCACTAGTTCCTACCATCCCCGGATGCTGCTGAAAGTGTTATTATATGCCTACAGCGTCAAGATCTACACTGGCCGTAAAATAGCCAAAGCACTCGGCCAGGATATACATTTTATGTGGCTCAGTGGTATGAGCCGCCCTGACTTCCGGACAATCAATAATTTCCGTAGCAGCAAGGCCAAAGAAGTCATAGAGATCCTGTTTAAGGAAATGCTGGAATTCCTGGTAGCCCACCAATACATAAAACTGGAGAACTATTTCTGTGATGGCACGACCTTACGGGCCGATGCCAATCAACACAAAATGGTATGGAAGAAGAATGCAGAACGCTATGGCGCAAAGAATATAGAAAACTGCCGGTCGTTGTTTAAGCAGATCGATGAGTTGAACAGGCAGGAAGAAACAACTTACGGTACAGCAGACCTGGAAGAGCATGGAAAGGCGTCCTTTATTACACGGGAAGCCATTGCAGAGAAAGTAGCTGAATTGAATGATACGATCCGTACAACTACAGCCAAAAGAAAGCGTCGCAAGGCAATGACACTGAAAAAGAAGCTAAAGGAGGCTGAACATAAAATAGACAAGTATAACAACCAGATCACCAAAGCAGGCAAGCGCAGTGGCTACAACAAAACAGACCCTGATGCCAGCGCCATGATGATGAAAAACAAAGTGGAGGTTCTCCCTGCCTACAATATAATGGCTGGCAGTGAAGAGCAGTTCATTACCGGTATCAGTGTTCACCAGACAACCAATGATGGTGTTTGCTTTGAAGGTCACCTGCAGCAGATAGAGCAACAACAGCCCTGCAAACCGGACAGGATCATCGCTGACAGCATCTTTGGTACAGAACAGAATTACGAATTGTTGCAGAAAAATGAGATAGAGAATTATATGAAGTTCCCACTTTATCATAAGGAACAAACAAAGGGGTACCAGAAAAACCTTTTTCTAAAGGAGAACTTCTCCTATGACCCTGTAACCGACAGTTACGGATGTCCCAATGATGAGCTGCTTGTTTTTAAAGGCAAACATCAGAAGACGCATAAAAGAACCGGTTACAAGTCTGAAGTGAGACTATATGAGTGTAACAATTGTGCTGGCTGTCCCTTATACCAACAATGCTGCAAATCCACCAAAGGGTACAACCGGAAGATAGAGGTGAATGAAAAGCTTGAAGCCTATAAGCAACAGGCCCGGGAGAATCTTCACACAGAACTGGGACAGGCATTAAAAAAGCGACGCGGTACAGAGATCGAAAGTTGCTTTGGCGACATTAAGCACAATATGGGCTTCCGTCGCTTCCACCTGCGTGGCCTGCGCAAAGTAAAAACAGAGATTGCGCTGGTAGCCATGGCCCATAACCTTCGAAAGGTATATCTCAATGGTGCCAAAAAGGCTTCCTGACTGCAAAAACAGGCTCTCAAGGGTAGCTTTACTCCCTGATCTTCTACACAAGCTCATAAATACCCGAAAAACTTACTGCCATAAAAATTATATAGCCCGCCAGGGCGGGCCATATAATTTTCTTCTTTTGGGGGTATCGACCTTTTAGGTCAGCCCCATGTAAGGAGGATTATCCTATTTCTTTGTTTCGAGCAATTTAAAGAACTGATCCAGTTGAGGCAGGATCACGATACGTGTGCGACGGTTAGCCGCTTTGGCCTCAGGAGAATCATTTGGCATCAGCGGAGAGTATTCGCCACGACCAGCAGCAGACATCTTAGCAGGATCCAGACCATATTGGTTTTGGAGAATCCTTACAACGGAGGTTGCACGTTTAACACTCAAATCCCAGTTGTCGAGCAATTGACCACCGCCATTGTAAGGAACATTGTCGGTATGACCTTCCACCATGAACTCAATATCGGGTTGATTTTTCAATACTGTGGCTACTTTACCCAACACGGTCTTAGCCTGAGTGGTTACATCAAATTTGCCGCTCTTGAATAACAGCTTATCAGAAATGTCGATGTATACTACACCTTTATCGACTTTAATGTTGATGTCTTTGTCATCCAGGTTGCCAATAGCGCCTTTCAGGTTCATCACCAGGGCCATGTTCAAGGAATCCTTGCGGGCCATTTGTTGTTGCAAAGTTTGGATATAAGAATCCTTGGCGCCCATGTTTTCCATTGACTTCTTGATGCTTTCAGCTTGTGAGCTGGAGATCACAGAAAGGTCTTGCAGTTGCTTTAAAGCCTGTGTATTGTTTTCTTTCAGGTAAGCAATTTGCTTATTGAGGGCGTCGATCTCTGTTTGCAAGGCTGCTTTTTACGAGCTTCTTCTGCTTTTTGATCTTCACAGGATTTCAGGTCTCCCTGTAATTTGCCAACCACACCGGATAAAGAATCTTTTAATTGACTGTACCTTGTTTGTTCTGCTTTAAATTTCTTAGTGCTGACGCAGGAAAACAGCACTACAGGGGTTAATGCTACTAACAGAACGTGTCTGAACTTCATATAAATTGGTTTTTAATTGAATAATTAGCAATCATTCACATATAGCAATCATACGTCATAAATTATCTGACTATACTTATGCAACTAACGTGCCTGATAAAGGGCCCCAAAGGTATAGCGCTTCCTGATAAAATACCTATCAACGATTAATTATCGCTTTCATTTTATGTAGTTTTTAAGTTTTTTTAATCATCGGGCAGGTATTTCTAATATGTTTATAAGAATGACTTGCTTTATATCAAACTTATCAACCAACGAAAGGATGGCAATAAAATTATTAACTTCCCTTAAATCCTTTTATGCGACTGCTGATCGTTCCTTTACTAATACTGATTACGCACAGCGCGTTTGCGCAAGCTATTCTTTCCGGCGGCGTATTGAAGCCGGAACAAGCCAATATGGATGTACGTCATTACACTGTTTCATTAAGTGTTAATCCAATTGAACAATCCATTGACGGTAATACTGTCATAGACGTTGTATTGGCACAGCCATCTACCACATTATTATTTGACTTGTTAAATACTTTTAAAGTGAGCAAGGTGTGGGTGAATAACAAAGAGCAGGACTTTAAACATGAAAATGACCTGATCGATATTTCCCTTTCTACTGCTGCCAGTGGCAAGACATCGGTCAAGGTCCAGTATGCAGGTAAACCCAGGCTAGCAGTGAGGCCACCCTGGGATGGCGGTTTTCAATGGACCAAAGATTCAACGGGCAATGATTGGATAGCCATCAGCTGCCAAATGGAAGGCGCTAAGATCTTTTTCCCCTGTAAAGACCATCCTTCTGATGAGCCCAATGAAGGGGCCGATCTGATCATTACTGTTCCTAAAGGACTGGTGGTAGCCGGGCCAGGATTGTTGCAAAAGACAACGTATAAGAAAAACAGTTCCACCTTTCACTGGAAAACAAATTACACCATTAATAATTACAGTATCCTGTTCAATGTAGGAAAATACAAGGTAGTAAGCCGGCTCTACACCACGATCAATGGTAACCAGGTGCGCATTGAATTTTATGTACTGGAAGAGCATGCAGACAAAGCGGCGCACCACCTGGATATATTTGAACGCAGCATTAAGATGCAGGAAAAATATTTTGGTGAATACCCCTGGGTAAAGGAAAAGATCGCCATAGCTGAAACGCCCCACCTGGGTATGGAACATCAGACCCTGAATGCATATGGCAATAAATTCAAATATAGTCATGTAGGCGGACAGGATTTCGACTGGCTGATGCACCATGAGTTTGGTCATGAGTGGTGGGGCAATAAGGTTACAGGCAAGGATTGGGGCGATATGTGGGTGCAGGAGGGCATTTGCAGTTTTGGAGATGCCTTGTATACACGGGATGCTGAAGGGGAAGCCGCATATATCAAACGGATGCAGGGAACAGCCCGGGGCATACGGAACCAAAAACCGGTAGTGCTGGGTACGAATATTAATTCCGATGAAGCCTACCATGGCGATATCTATGGCAAAGGGGCCTTTTTATGCATACGCTACGGTATGTATTGGGTGATGAGGTCTTTTTCCAACCCTTAAAAAAATGGCGACTGATAGTCGCACTACCTACGATAACCTGGTCACCACAGATGATGTGGAGCAATTCTTCAGCCGGGAATCAGGTACCAACCTGAAGCCATTGTTTGATTTTTATTTGCGCACTACCCAAAAGCTCGACATACAGGTAACCAAAACAGGCGACACCACCTGGCATATAAAATTATTGAACTATGATGGGGCCTTACCATTGGATATTACGACCAGTGAGGGGGTGAAAAGAAGCACGGTGGACAAAAGGGAGTGGCTGTCGCCAGCAAAACACCGTTGCTAGTAGATGAAAAAGTATTCTACCTGAAACGGGTGATTTTCGAGTAAAAGAAAACCCTCATATTATAGGTGATTAGAATTACCACAAAGTGGTATTGGAGGATAGGTCTTTTGTAGTCCCTTTGGAAAATGGTTTTCAGCCATCGCCTTTTCCTGAATTAGTTCTAAAATTTCCCTATGGTAGTTTTCTACTGTAGTTCCCCGCTACGAACATTCCGGTAGCGGGGTTTTTATTGCCTGTACGTCGGGCAGGCAGGCTGAAACCGGAAATAACCGGCAGTTCCCCTTTCCTTATTGCATCCTTATCTAGTTGCTTGTTCCTGACCCGGTTAAACTACGAATTTTAGCGGCGCCCAAAATAATTAGCCAAATAATACTAATAAAATTAGTGTTGATAATATAATTTCCCCTACATTTGACATTCGGTAATTTTGACTACTATAACAAAAAATAACCCATTATGTCTGCAAATAACGAAAAGCTCAAGGCGCTGAAGCTGACGATTGACAAGATCGAAAAGGACTTCGGCAAAGGAAGTGTGATGATGATGAATGAAAAGTCAACGGACCCCATGGAAGTGATATCAACAGGTTCCATTGGGTTGGATTCAGCGCTGGGAGTTGGCGGTCTTCCCAAAGGCCGAATTGTAGAGATCTATGGACCAGAATCTTCCGGTAAAACAACTGTAGCTATTCATGTTATTGCCGAAGCACAGAAAAAGGCGGTATGTGCGCCATTATTGATGCGGAGCATGCATTTGACAGCGCTTATGCACTAAAACTGGGTGTGGATGTAGACAACCTGCTGATCTCCCAGCCCGACTATGGTGAGCAGGCCCTGGAAATTGCCGATCGCCTGATCTTATCCGGTGCACTGGATGTAGTAGTTATTGACTCAGTAGCCGCCCTGGTACCCAAAGGGGAACTGGAAGGTGAAATGGGTGATAGCAAAATGGGATTACAGGCCAGACTGATGTCACAGGCTTTGCGTAAACTCACTGCCACCATCAATAAAACAAATACCATCTGCATCTTTATCAACCAGCTTCGTGAAAAGATCGGGGTCATGTTTGGTAATCCTGAAACAACTACCGGTGGTAATGCCCTGAAGTTCTATGCTTCTGTACGGTTGGATATCCGCCGTATGGCGCAGATCAAAGATGGTGATGAAGCCATTGGTAACCGTGTAAAAGTAAAAGTGGTAAAAAATAAAGTAGCGCCTCCCTTCCGTGCAGCAGAATTTGATATCGTATTTGGTGAGGGTATTTCCAAAGTTGGTGAGATCCTGGATATGGGTGTTGAATTGAGTGTAGTACAGAAAAGTGGTAGCTGGTTTAGTTATAATGGCGATAAGCTGGGACAGGGTCGTGATGCTGTGAAGAAGTTATTGGGCGACAATCCAGAGTTAGCCAATGAAATTGAAACGAAGATTCGTGAAAAATAAAAGAAATGCAAAGCACTGCACCCGCTGCTACTGCATAAACTATGTTATAGTAAGTGAATACTAAGGGGTTAGTAAATGAAAGGTCCTGATTCTTCAGGACCTTTTCTTTGTTGGTACCTGAAGGAAAAATGAATACTATGGTAAATCAGGGGGAAATGCTGGAATGGTAGACTGGCTGTCAAACGGAGTGGTAAGTAGTAGAAATAAAAAGGGGTCTGAATAGACATTCAACCCCGCTTTAAAATCCAATATCCTATGAAAAACCAAGGTAAAAATAAGGGTGAATTTTGACATGTGCAATACCATTTTGTGGTTATAGTAAAAATACTCATGAAAAAAGTAGTTTATGAGTGAGAAACGAAGCCTTTATACCCAAATGAGTGAGAAACACTTTCTAAGTTTTTACTATACGCACGTAAAAACCCGTTCGGCTAACCGATTCCCGACCGTTTGTTAGTTTTTGAGAAGACGTTCCTGGCTTACCAGGCCTGTAGTAAGATTACTAATACGCAATAGATACATTCCCTTTTCGAGTGATGCTACATTCACGGTTTGTAATCCCTGTAGTTTGTTTTGGGTAATCCGTACTTTACCGTTGGCATCAACGATCTGCACATCAAGAAGGAATTCTGAACGAATAATGAGGACGCTATCCACAGGGTTGGGATAGAACCTAAAAGATATATCACCAGCAATAATGGCCGGAATTGTTTTTGAATACTGAACAGCGCCTTGCTTGCCAGCAAAACGAATGCGGTAGGAATTTCGCCCCCTGGCAGGCGCATCATCAATCCATTCGTACCAAACACCGGCAGCGGTTTGCCTGATCACAGCAACTGTTTCAAAATCACGTCCATTGCTGCTACGTTCCACCGCAATAAATTCAGCCGGGCTACCGCTCATCATCCGCCAGTTGAGGATCACCTTGGCATTGTCTTTAATGGTAGCGACAAGATCACTGAGGTAGATCGCTGAATCAGGCACGATAGAAGCCGCTTCTTCAGGAGGGGCCCCTGCCGAAGTATCCTGTGCCATGCAGACATGTGTGCACAGGCTTAGCAAACCTATCAGCAAACCTTTGTACATAGAATTTAATGGAAAAGTAAATGGGAAATAGTTATTAACAATTACTGTGCCCGAATGTGGAAAACGCGATATCTCGCTGAAAATTATTTCTTTTGCGTTAAAGTTTCTTCAAAATCCAGTTACCTTTTCACCCCAAAACCTTTAATACAGACTTTAACACAGAAGCTATGTTGACATCAAGGCGAATAGATGCCCGTAAGCGAATTGCGCTGGTAGCGCATGATAATAAGAAGAAGGACCTGATAGATTGGGCAGAATTCAACAAGGTGGTACTGGCCAAACACGAATTGATAGCCACGGGCACCACCGGGAAATTGCTGGAGGAAAAGCTGGACAGGCCCGTTAAGAAACTGCTAAGTGGGCCACTGGGGGTGATCAGCAGATAGGAGCCCTGATAGCAGTAGGCGAGATCGATGTAATGATCTTTTTCTGGGATCCCATGGAGGCTCAGCCGCACGACAGTGACGTAAAAGCATTGCTTAGGGTAGCCATTGCCTGGAATTGCATCGTAGCGTGCGACCGGTCAACTGCTGATTTTGTACTCACATCGCCCCTGATGCAATCGGATTATGCGGCTGCACTTCCTGATTATACGGATTACCTGAAAAGAAGGATCGAGAATAAATAACTACGCCTGCATCTTTCCCGAAGAATGGGCACCCAGGAGCATAACTTATTGATTAGTAGCCCTTTTTATTTCCGAGCAAGGGCTACTGCAGTCTGGAAACAACTACGCCCGATAATTGTTATAGATTCAGCTTGCCTAAAAAAAAGTCAGCGGCGCCGGTATCCAAATAATGGATAACTTACCTGCAGCCGCTATTTCCATAAATTTGCAGGCTGTTTTAACAACTATATGCCTTTTAAACTACACGCACCATTTTCACCGGCAGGAGATCAGCCGGAAGCCATCCGGCAATTGACGGAAGGGATATTGAATGATGAGAAACACCAGACCTTATTGGGGGTAACCGGTAGTGGTAAAACCTTTACCATTGCCAACGTGATCCAGCAGGTACAGCGCCCTACGTTGGTGTTGACGCATAACAAAACCCTGGTAGCGCAGCTGTATGGTGAATTCAAACAGTTCTTCCCTGAAAATGCGGTAGGCTATTTTGTAAGTTATTACGATTACTATCAGCCCGAAGCTTACCTGCCGGTAAGTGATACCTATATTGAGAAAGACCTTAGCATTAATGAAGAACTGGACAAACTACGGTTGCATGCCACTACCGAGTTGCTGAGCGGACGCCGCGATATTATAGTAGTGGCCAGCGTAAGCTGTATCTACGGTATTGGTAACCCTGCCGAGTTTGAGAATGGTATCATCCGGATCCACCAGGGACAAGTACTTTCCAGGCAAGGGTTCCTCCATGGGCTGGTAAATGCCCTGTACATGCGAAGCCAAACAGATTTTACGCGCGGTACTTTCCGGGTAAAGGGTGATACGGTGGACATTAACCTGCCCTATATGGATTGGGGTTACCGGGTTACCTTCTTTGGCGATGAGATTGAAAGCATTGAAACATTGGAGATCAATACGGGCAAACGGATCGGTGTAGTAGATAATGCTGCCATCTTCCCGGCCAATTTATACCTGGCTCCCAAAGACATGATCCAGGAAATTCTACATGAGATACAGGATGAAAGTAGCGCCCAGGTAGAGTATTTTAAAAGGAATGGCAAGTACATCGAAGCCCAGCGCCTGAACGAGCGGGTAAATTATGATGTGGAAATGATCCGGGAATTGGGTTATTGCAATGGGGTGGAAAACTATTCCCGCTTCTTCGATCGCCGGATACCAGGCACCAGGCCCTTCTGTTTATTGGATTATTTCCCCAAAGACTTCCTGACGGTGATCGATGAAAGTCACCAGACGATACCCCAGATCAGTGGTATGTATGGTGGCGACCGGAGCCGTAAGCTGATCCTGGTAGACTTTGGATTCCGCCTTCCCTCGGCGCTGGATAACCGTCCGCTGAACTTTAACGAATTTGAGCAGATCGTGGATCAAACGGTATACGTATCCGCTACGCCGGGAGATTATGAGCTGGAGAAAAGTGGGGGTATCGTAGTGGAGCAGGTAGTAAGGCCAACAGGCTTACTGGATCCTCCCATTGAGATACGGCCTAGTGTAAACCAGATCGACGACCTGCTGGATGAAATAGACAAGCGGATCACCAAGGGCGACCGGGTACTGGTAACCACGCTTACCAAACGGATGGCGGAAGAAATGGATAAATACCTGCACCGGATCAATATCAAATCAAAGTATATCCACAGTGAAGTAGATACGCTGGAACGGGTAGAGATACTACGGCAGCTTAGGTTGGGCGAAATAGATGTCTTGGTAGGGGTAAACCTCTTAAGGGAAGGCCTGGACCTGCCTGAAGTATCGCTAGTGGCTATACTGGATGCTGATAAGGAAGGTTTCCTGCGTAATGAAAAGTCGCTGACACAAACAGCAGGCCGTGCAGCCCGGAATGTGGACGGACTGGTGATCTTTTATGCGGATAAGATGACAGAAAGCATGCAGCGTACCATTGATGAAACCACCCGCCGCCGGGAAAAACAGGTAGCTTTCAACATAGAACACCATATTACACCACGCACTGTTGTCAAATCGAAAGAACAGGTATTTGCCCAGACATCGGTACTGGATATAAAGGGATACGATCCAAAGAATCCTTATGCCATGGCACCTGATCAGGAGCTGGTGGTACATGCGGCAGCAGAAGAACAGGCGGTTTACCAAACCATCCCCCAGTTGGAGAAAGCCATAGGCAAAACCAAAAAGGAAATGGAGAAAGCCGCCCGTGATCTTGATTTTATGGAAGCGGCCCGGCTAAGAGATGAAATGTTTAGCATGCAGAAGAAACTGGAAGAGCTGAAGAAGTGAGGAGAGGACGGCAATCGTGAATCGGCAGTCGGCAGTCCTTTGCTTCGTGGGCACAAGTACGCAATCCCACAATAGCTCTGCTACATACCTCGCGCCAGGGGCTAAGAGGTGACACCTTTCGTTTTCGTGGTAAGGGAAAGGTGTCACCTCTTTCCTGATGAAGGTGAGCCGCTCTTCAGCGCTACATCTGCTTGGCTGCAGAGCGACCCACCTTACGCCAGGGGACTGAAGAGGTGAGGGCTGGAAAAAGCTGCGAGCCCCAAGCTTTGAGCTACGAGCTAATAAAGAGATATATCGACCTGATTTTGTCGCAAAACACCCGCAGAAACAGTTAATTTTTCAAGCCCGGATGTGGCCATTGTTGTTAACTTAGCAGCATGAGCCAAAAGTATTTCTTCTCGACGCTTATGCATTGGTATTCCGTGCTTACTATGCACTGATACGCAATCCACGCATTACCTCAAGGGTAAGAACACGAATGCGCAGTTCGGTTTTACCAATACCTTGCTTGACCTGCTCAATAATCAGAAGCCTTCTCATATGGCGGTGGCTTTTGATACACATGCGCCCACAGAGCGGCATACGGAGTTTGCCGACTATAAAGCCAACCGGCAGGAAACACCCGAAGACCTAAAGGCTTCCATTCCCGATATCAAACGTATTATCCGTGGCTTCAATATCCCCATCGTAGAGTTGGATGGTTATGAAGCAGATGATGTAATTGGTACTTTAAGTAAACAGGCTGCCAAAGAAGGATTTGAAGTGTACATGGTAACCCCGATAAGGATTATGGTCAATTGGTGGAAGAAAAGATCAAGATCTACAAACCCGGCTACCAGGGTGGCGATGTTGAAATATTAGGCGCCAAGGAAGTATGCGAAAAATGGAATATCCAGGAGGTGCACCAGGTGATAGATATCCTGGGTCTGATGGGCGATGCAGTAGATAATATACCTGGCATTGCCGGAGTAGGGGAAAAGACAGCGGCGAAGTTATTGGCAGAATATGGTACGCTGGAGAATGTATTGAACAATGCGGACAAGATCAAAGGGGCGTTGGGTGAAAAGGTACGCAATGGAAAAGATGCAGCTATACTTTCCAAAAAACTGGCCACCATCATTACGGATGTACCGGTATCGTTTCATGCAGAAGATTTCCGGGTGAAGGAATTGAACAAAGACCTGCTGCGGGGAGTGTTTACCGACCTGGAATTTAAAACGGTAGCCAAAAGAATACTGGGTGAAGATATTGCTGTAATAGCCGGGAAGGCCACGGCACCGGAAGGGGTACAAACAGATCTGTTTGGCAACGTGGTAGAAAGCAAAAAGAAGAATACAGAAGACAGAATACAGCAAACAGAAGGCGCGGCGGATGGAGAAGGCGGGGATGCCGATAGGGCGGAAAGCGGGGAAGTGATTGTAGCTGGTAAAACCATTCACAATACGCCGCATAAATACCTGGCCATTGTTGGCGATGCAGCTATTAAAACCCTGGTCAAGGAATTACTGGAACAGCCGGAAATTTGTTTTGATACGGAAACAACCGGCATTGATGCCAATGATGTGGATATGGTGGGCATGAGCTTTTCCCATACGCCTGGTGAGGGTTATTATGTACCGGTACCAACTGGCAACCAGGAAGGCACGCTGGGCATCCTGAAGCAGTTTGAAAAGCTGTTCAATAAAAAGGAAGTTACCTGGGTAGGACAGAATCTGAAATATGATATGCTGGTGCTTAAATGGTACGGCTATGAATTGAGGGGCAATATTTTTGATACGATGCTGGCGCATTATGTCATCGAACCGGATGGCAAACGCAGTATGGACATCATGAGTGCACAGTATTTAGGTTATGAACCAGTGCATATTGATGAGCTGATTGGCAAAAAGGGAAGAACCAGGGCAATATGCGGGATGTGCCGCTGGAAAAGATAACAGACTATGCCGCTGAAGATGCAGATATTACGTTGCAATTAAAGCAGGTCTTTGCTCCGCTGCTGAAAACCAAGGATGTTGAGAAAGTTTTCCTGGAGGTGGAAAATCCGCTGGTGAAAGTGCTCACGGATATGGAGTTTGAAGGGGTCAGGATAGATGAAAACTTCTTAAAAGAATATTCCGTCCAACTAGACAAAGAGGCCAAACAAGCCGAAGAGAACGTATACCAGCAAGCAGGTTTAAAGTTCAACCTGGCCTCGCCTAAACAATTGGGTGAAGTATTGTTTGAAAAGCTGCAGCTGGACCCCAAGGCTAAAAAAACCAAGACGGGTCAATATGCTACGGGTGAAGATGTACTGCTAAAGCTGGCCAATCAAAGTAAAATAGTAGAAGATATTCTAGCCTTCCGGGAGTTGACGAAGCTGAAATCTACCTATGTGGATGCGCTTCCTACGATGATCAATAAAAAAACCGGCCGGGTACATACTTCCTATGCCCAGGCAGTAGCGGTTACAGGCCGCTTGTCCAGCAACAACCCCAACCTGCAGAACATTCCCGTAAGAACGGAAAGAGGCAAAGAGATCCGCAAAGCCTTTATTCCAAGGGATAGCAACCATATCCTGCTTTCGGCCGATTACTCGCAGATAGAGCTGCGTATTGTGGCTGCTATTTCCGGCGATCCAGCCATGTGCGATGCCTTCAAAAATGCCCGGGATATTCACACGGCTACGGCCGCTAAAGTTTATGGGGTGGAAGAAAAGGATGTTACCAAGGAAATGCGCTACAAAGCCAAGAGTGTAAATTTTGGCATCATCTACGGGCAGGGTGCTTTTGGCCTGGCCGACAACCTGGGTATCAGCCGTACAGAAGCGAAAGAGATCATTGATACGTATAAAAGCAATTTGCCAATATCCAGAAGTACATGGATGATACGATCAACTTTGCCCGGGAAACAGGTTATGTGCAAACCCTGATGGGCCGTAAACGCTGGCTGCGTGATATTAACTCGGCCAATTTCACTGTTCGTGGCTTTGCGGAACGCAATGCCATCAACTCGCCCATTCAAGGTACAGCCGCTGATATGATCAAACTGGCCATGATCAAGATCCAGGAAACGTTTAAGAAGCATAAGTTCAAGTCAAAGATGATCCTGCAGGTGCATGATGAGTTGATCTTTGATGCCACGCGTGAAGAGGCAGAAACGCTTAAACCGATTATCCTTGACTGCATGCGCGGCGCGCTGCCATTGCCCAATGAGGTACCTGTAGAAGCGGAGATCGGTGGAGGCGAGAGCTGGCTTGAAGCACACTAACTTTTAATAGCTTATTATAAGGGCTGATCTTCGGATTGGCCCTTTTTCATTAACGCTGGTATGGTTCCGGCATATCATAGCGATATAACCATCCTATTACAGGCAGGGCGCACCCATATTATGGCTCACTTACTCATTGTCCCGGGAGCAATCAGGAAAATTGGAAGAAGCTGTTTTTATTGGATGCCGGGGCCGGCCATGTACCGATCCAACGCTTTTTGAATACGCTGGTGGTAAATTATCTGATCATCGAGGGTTTTGCTCATCAGCTGCAGGTCAAGGCTCCTGGGATTGCGTGCGCGGAGGCCCAGGTAATTCTCTTCATTGAAAAACTCATCGCGTGCCGTTTCCAATTCAGTTATTTTCTGACGGAAAGTACGTTCTTCCATAAAAGGTTTATCCAGTAAGTTATTGTTTGCGGCATACTGTTGTACATCGGCAAGCAATTGTTGATTCAGGTTTATTGCGGCTTCAAACTTTTTACGAGTTCTTTTCTTTCTCTGACAGGCTTTAGTAAAAAAGTGGGCCTGTACCAAACAAAGTACACGAGCACTAATGCTCCCAGCAAAATAATAGATATTGGCTCCATTGGTAAGCAATCCAGCGTGAAACAATATTTCCGTCTAAGAAAAGCTACGAATTTTTCTTGTCTGTACCATCATTTCATGGATTTAATGGGGGATGCTAAACCGTGAGGAAAGCTCTTTTTCCGTATGCCAGCCGGGGGTCATATCATTTTGTAGAACAATGTCCGCAATGATGAAGATGTCAGGGTGAGCCGCTTATTGAGAGCGACCCACCCAAAGACGCCTTCGACAGGCTCAGGCTGACATCTGCTAGGTTAGTGTATGACCATTTAATTGAACAATATTGTTTATTAATTGATGTGCAGGTTCGCGGCATTTAGTTTTTCATGCAACAGTAACAATACATTGCTCCTGGCTTCTTCGGACTTGAATACATCGGCGCACCAGAAGAAGGCCTTCAGGTCGAACCCATCTTCGTTTACTTTGGTAAAGAGTATCTGAGGTTCCCTGTTTTCAAAAGCATAACGCGAAGCCCGGATGGCATTCTTAATGGCGGAGGATACTACTTCCATATCCTTGCTTCCACTTATCGAAAGTTCCATTTCGAGCCTGATCTGGTTATTGGTATGTGTCCAGTTCACGATCTGTTGTGATAGGATGTCTCCGTTGGGGATGATGACTTCGGCGCCATCTGGTGTGAGTAAGGTACTGGAGCGCAAACCGATTTCCCGAACACGGCCGGCTTTGTCGCCCACTTCTACAGAATCGCCTATCTGCAGTGGCCGGTCGAAAATGAGGATGATACCGGATACAAAATTGTTCACGATATTCTGTAACCCCAAACCAATACCTACACCGAGGGCGCCCAATACAATGGTAATTTTATCTACGGGTACACCCGATGCGGCTACTGCCAGCAGGTACCCCAGGCAAAGCAGGATGAGCCGGGCGATCAGTAGTCTGGACCGTTGGCCTTTGTTATGGATCTCATCATCCGTGCCGGTATCGCCAAAGAAATACCCTACATACTTTTGCAGCAGGTGGGCTATCCATATGATCATAAAGAAAAGGAGGACGCCTCAATGGTAAAGTAGGCATTGCCAATATGCCGGGGGTTTTGCAAAACATCGGTCAGTCCATTCAATACAGAAGTATAGATGTTCAGGTTGGTGGTAAATACGATGAGCCACAAGATGACGACCAGGAATAACAGGGGCCGGCGAAATCCATTGAGTACATGCTGGTATTCAAACCGGCTTTGTATACCACGCTTGGCTCGACTTGTCATGATCTGCAACAAAATGGATTCCATAACGATCTTACTGAAAACGGCCAGGCCAATGGCTTGTGTAAAGGCAAAGATGGCAGCATTGCCAAAGATCTGCGCGAGGGAAAAGCGCCCCCAGATATTGAAAAGGATGGAGAGCACATTCATCACATTGTGCAGGATGATCACAAAGCGCAGAAAGCCCTTCATGTGCAGGTGCTCTTTCATTTTAGAGAGGAAGAGCAAACCAAATACGATGGAAAGGATGTTCAACAAAATAAGCCACATGCGCTCCCAAAATCCGGGGTCTACAATATGATGGGTAAAAGCAAAACAGATATACAGAATGGCCATGGCGATCCAATACCAAAACAGTTTACGTGGCCATTTTTCCAGCAGATAATGGTTAGGATGATCAACAGAAAAACTGCATGGATTCAATGTAGGCGGCCGGTGCATGTAGATCAAACAGCGGGGCGATGCTAAACATGATCACAAAAGAAGAAACGATATAACCGGAGGGCAGGTAATCAAAACCCAGGTCCTGAATGGCCGACATGGCCTGCAGGCGCTTCAGCGCACGTATGTTGCGGTAGATCCAAATAAAAAGAGGAAGCCAATGAGGAGTAGAAAGAACCGTTTATTCCCGCTGTCTTTAAAATAATAATGCAGGGCTTTCTGTTCCCCTTCATACACTTTACCAAAGGAAGACCGTACGCTGGCCGACAGGCTGTCTTTGTCTTTCTCCCATAAATAGTTGTATTCTTTTCCAAAACCCGGGCCGCTGAGGTATTCAGCATGGTATTTACATTTTCCAGTAGTCTGGCAGTGGTAATGGCGTTGGAAGAGTTTTGGGTTTGAAGGAGGTTAATGGTGGCCAGGCTTTCCCGAAGGTGCCTGGTACTGGATCGCCAGTTCTCCCGCATATCCTTCAGGGGCCCGCTAAACTGCTGGCGTAGTACAGAATCGCGGAATAATTGCCGCAAAACGGTATCTGTGATCAAGGTTTTCATGCTGCTGCGCAATCCTTCCAGTTTGCGTTCCGTACTATCCAGCACTTCCCGGTGCTCTTTCCCTTCCGTTGCAGGTTCAGCAGCAGGCTACGGAATACCTGCAGGTTGCGCAGGTTCAACGCCTTGCTATTATTATGAATAATATCTTTCAATACAGCCAGTACAGAATCGGCATCTACCAATCTTTCCTTTACGTTGAGCACAGCCAGGCCCAGTTCGCTTTTGTTCTCAATATTATCAAGGATGACATAGGTTTTTCAATCTGCAGCTGGTAGTCGCTACTGGTGAGTTTGGCTGAATCGGCAAAGAGGGATGACATGCCTCCTCGCCGTGGCCGGCTGGTATCAGATTGCTGGTTCGCGGAATCGGCACGACCGCCAGGGGATTTATCTTGTCTGAAACGGGCCGTGTCCTGGGCTGTAGTGGCCAGGGTAAGTAATAAAAGGATAGTACTCGTCACCAGGTGGCGAAAGCGGTTTTTCATGCGTTGATTTTTGCTGACGCTAAACTATAAAAAGATGGGGTTCGCGGGTGAAATATTATACCAAGGGGTTTATCTGACCCCCTATTGGTCAATTGGTTAGAGGAAGATAGTATTTAACATATTTACCAGCTTCTTAAACAGCCACGAAGCAAATGGAAGGGTAGGTGTAGAATTTCTAAATCTAAAACGGCCCATTTTTTAATACTTTAATTTCGTCCACGTAAATCTTTTCACATGCCCATACAGCCTATTCGCATTTTTATTACCGGCGGTACTTTCGATAAAGAATACAATGAATTGAATGGTCAATTGTTCTTTAAGGACACGCAGATGCATGACCTGCTGGAAATGGGGCGCAATAAAGTACCGGTAGTGATCAGGACGCTGATGATGATTGACAGTTTGGACATGACGAAAGAGGATCGTGACCTGATCGTTCATCAGTGTATACAATGTGAAGAAGACAAGATCATTATTACGCATGGAACGGATACGATGGCCATTACGGCTAAAGTGCTGGCCGAAAGCATTAAAAACAAAACGATTGTGCTCACGGGCGCGATGATCCCCATCAAATTTGGTAGCTCGGATGGCCTGTTTAACCTGGGCAGCGCCATGGCCTTTGCACAATCTCTTCCTCCAGGGGTATATGTAGCTATGAATGGCCGCTTTTCAACTGGGACAATGTGCGGAAGAATAAACAAACGGGAATTTTTGAAGAGATGGAGTAATGTCTGGTCCAGGATTTTTGAGATTTATGGTGTTGGCAGGATGGGTGGGGTTATATTTTGACTTACCTTACAGGTAGGCAAGGGCGATCTTTACTGAATGCCTTGCCGGCACATTCCTAAAATTATACTTCTTGTTCAAAAGCATAGCCCCTGATAAATGGAGACATTTTTATGCAGGCATCCTCATGGGTGCGATTTTGCAGGGACTGGGCTGGTGGCTGATGCCCAATCATATAGCCCTATCAGTGGTGGCAGTTTTGGCACTTGTGATCGTTATTAGCTACGGATTTGAGCTTTTCTCCCTCATTACGGGTCTTGGGGTGTATGATTTTATGGATGCGGTAGCCTCGGCCATTGGCGGTGTTTTTGGCCTGGGACTGGCGCTACTCACCTGTAGCTGGTTGTTCTGACCCGGCAGCTCCTGCTTTTTCTTACTTTCGGGCTTCCAATTATGTTACAGAAAAAGAAGGTAGACGTAGATGTGATCAAGGATGTGCTGGAGGCCATGCTGGCAGCCAGGCCCGATTCTACTTTTGTGAAAAGCCTGGCCCATCAATACGAAGAAAGGGGCGGGCTAAGTAAGAAGCAACTGGAAGGGTTATACCAGAAAGCGCTTAAAGTGGAATCTATTCCGGATGGTAAACTGGCCACGCTGGAAGCGGTGATCATGAAAAAGCCTACCCGCTATAAATCAGCCCCGCCGCCGCCCAAACCCTTGTACGAAAAAGATGAAAAGGTGGGGCAAATGATTGAAGCTATTCTTGCCAAATATCCCCAACACAAGCGGGTACTGTTCTTTCAGGTAAAGTACAACAACAATGAAACGCTTTCTCCGCCTGATATTACCGAGCTGGAAAAGTTCCACAGGATGGTGAACAAGGCTTGACCAGTTAGGCACAGTACGTCAGCGCGCTTGTCTGGGTCGCCTATTCATATCCTACTTTTACCGTAGTTTGGGTTAGCCCCAAAGGCTTTTTCTGTTCTTTTGCCTTGATGCAAAAGAACCAAAAAAATCAAACCAGGCCCGATCCTCCGGGCGGCCTGGCGAGCCAACTCCTCTCCTTGTGTAGCTTTGGTTATTTGCTTTAGGAGACCTGTCAGTAAGCTTGAAAGGCTGATAAGTTTCCAGATGACTTAATGTTCTCCACAATCTGGGATTAATCTGCCCGGACTTGGCCCCGACGGGAATTGACGTACTTTTGCGGGATGCAAAATTCTCTCTTTTCGATTGAGGACTCGCTTTCCAATTTACAGATCGACGCGCTGAACGATATGCAGCTGACCTCGCTGGAAGCCAATAAAAATGCTGATTCTGTTGTATTGCTCTCCGATACAGGTTCTGGCAAAACGCTGGCCTTCCTGTTGCCGGTGACTCAATTATTGGATAGGGACAAACGAGTAACCCAAGCATTGATCATTGTACCTTCCCGTGAACTGGCTCTACAAATTGAGCAGGTATTCAAGAAAATGGGTACGGGTTTTAAGATCACTTGTTGTTATGGTGGTCACTTGCGTGAAACAGAGGAGAACAACCTGAAACAAGCGCCTGCGCTGATTGTAGGTACGCCTGGCCGGCTGGCCGATCATATTCGCCGCGGCAATATCACGACCACGCATATTGAAACGCTGGTACTGGATGAGTTTGATAAATCGCTGGAGCAAGGTTTTGAAGAAGAAATGTCTTTTGTAGTGGGCTCCCTGCCTGCCTTGAAGAAAAGAATACTCACTTCGGCTACGGAAGCGGTAGAAGTACCCGCATTCGTTGGCCTGAAGAACCCAGTAGAGATCAATTTCCTGACTGGCGAGAAGTCGCCCGCTTTGGCCATACAAATGGTAAAGAGTGATGACAAAGATAAATCAGGCACGTTGTTCAGGCTGATCTGTGCGCTGGGCAATCGCTCTACTATCATATTCTGTAACCAGCGTGAATTTGTAGACCAACTTAGTGTTTTCCTGAGGGACAAAGGCATTTACAACGTATTTTATCATGGTGCCATGGAACAACAGGAGCGCGACAGCGCGTTGTGTAAGTTCCGCAATGGCAGCTCCAATGTATTGGTCACTACTGACCTGGCGGCCAGGGGACTGGATATTCCCAATATCCGGTACATTGTACATTACCAACTGCCCAATACGGAGGAATCTTATACGCACCGCAATGGCCGCACGGCGGATGGATAAAAGTGGTACGGCCATCCTGGTAGTAGGGCCCAATGAATATGTACCGCCCTACATCAGTCCGGCCCCAGCACTGATTGAATTACCCGCTACGGCCGAATTGCCCCAAAAACCAGTATGGACCACCTTATTCATTGCAGCCGGTAAGAAAGACAAAGTGAACAAAGTGGATATTGTGGGCTTCCTGGCCAATAAGGGTCAATTGAAAAAAGAAGATATTGGCTTGATCGAAGTGAAGGATTTCTTTTCCTTTGTAGCGGTGCGCAAATCGAAGGCGGGGCATACTTTACAGCTCATCAAAACGGAGAAGATCAAGAATAAGAAGGTGAAGATAGAGGTAGCGAAGTAGGGAATACAGCTATGAGCTTTGAGCTGCGAGCTACGAGTGAATACAGTGACTCATTGTGGTGTAAAGGTGAGCCGCTCTGCGGTGCAGCATTGGCTGGGCGGCAGAGCGACCCACCTTTGTAGAATAAGAAGGGGAAGATCGAAGTAGCGAAGTAAGGGAATACAGCTATGAGCTTTGAGCTGCGAGCTACGAGTGAATACAGTGACTCATTGTGGTGTAAAGGTGAGCCGCTCTGCGGTGCAGCATTGGCTGGGCGGCAGAGCGACCCACCTTTGTTCCCGCCAAAAGGTTTTTAGCTCCTCGGTATTGAATCGGCAGTCTTTTGCTGCGAGTGGATACAGTGAGTTATTCTGGCACCTCCATCCGGCGTTCGCCAATCTGTTGGCGCCACATAGCATAGTAGAGGCCTTTTTGTTCCACCAATTCTTCATGAGAGCCGGACTCGGTGATCCGTCCTTTTCCAACACATAAATGGTGTCGGCATGCATAATGGTACTGAGGCGGTGGGCAATGAGGATGGTGATCTGCTGCCGCCTGGCCGATATGGTGCGGATGGTTTCTGTAATGGCCTCTTCGGTCAAAGAATCCAATGCCGAGGTGGCTTCATCAAAAATAAGCAGGCGGGGATGGCGCAATAGGGCTCGGGCAATGGACAGTCGTTGTTTTTCTCCGCCGGACAGCTTCAATCCTCCTTCGCCCAGCAGGGTATTCAAGCCTTTCCCGGTACGAGTAACCAGTTTGGAGGCTGCGGCTTTTTCCATGGCTTCCAGCATGTCTTCGTCGGTGGCATCGGGCTTCACGAATAAGAGGTTTTCGCGGATGGTTCCCGCAAAAAGCTGGGTATCCTGGGTTACAAAACCAATTTGCCGCCGCAGTTCATTGTAGCGGATCAGGTTGGCCGGGATGCCGTTGAAATAGATCATGCCCTCCATGGGCCGGTAAAGTCCTACCAGCAGTTTTACAAGTGTGGACTTTCCGGAGCCAGAGGGACCCACAAATGCAATGGTATCGCCTGTGCGTACGGAAAACGAGATGCCGTCCATGGCGTTTTGGTTGGCGGTTGTATGACGAAACACCACTTTTTCAAAATGCAGGTCGTTCAATTGGTTCAAGGCTACGGGTTCAGGTGGCCTTTGTTCAACAGGCTTGTTCATGAGGGTATCAAATACCTGGAGGGATGCTTCGGCTTCGCGGTAGAAGATGATGATATTGCCCACATCCTGCAAGGGGCCAAAGATGGCATTGGAAATAAACTGCATACTGATCAATTCACCGGTACTAAGCAGATGGCCAAAGATGAGCCATAGGAGGATGAATAAAATAGATTGCTTCAGTACATTCAAAACGGTGCCCTGCAGAAAACTCAGGGTACGCACCTGGCGGGTCTTTTCCATTTCGAGCTGAAAAATGCGGAAGGTATATTCCCGCAGTCGCCTGATCTCCGGGAAGGTGAGGCCCAGGCTACGTACCAGTTCGATATTGCGCAGGGATTCGGTAATAATGCCGGCCATGCGATTGGTTTCGCGGTTGATGGACCTTTGAAGGGCCTTCATTTTACGGCTCAGCATTCCGGTAAGGGAACCCAACACCAGCACCCCGATTACAAATACCGGAATCAAAGCCCAGTGTTTGGTAACAGCATACCAAATGAGAAACCCAACGCCAACAAGCGAGGAAAAGAGGGTATTGATAAATGAGGTGATAAACTTCTCGGTATCTGTTCGCACTTTTTGCAGGATGGCCATGGTTTCGCCGCTGCGTTGTTCTTCAAATTCATTGAAGGAAAGGCGCAGGGTTTGGCGAAGGCCGTCATTGAAGATCTGCATCCCAAATTTTTGAACTGCCAGGCGGGTGGTATAATCCTGAAAGGCTTTGGCGACCCTGGCCAACAGGGCTATGGCAATCGCTATGCCCAGCCACCAAAGGACTTCTTTAATCAGTTGGTTGCGGGGGCGCAGGTTGATCTGTCCGGCATAATCGTCAATGATCTTACCAAATATGATGGGGTCGATCAGGGATAATACCTGGGCAATGGCTGCCAATACGAGTGATAAGAGTACGAGCCAGCGCTGTGGATGTAGATATTTCCAGAGGATATGCATGTTGGTTTAATATACGATTAAATGACGGTTAGGTTCAAAAAAGAGTAATGTGTTTGCAAATTTTACTATCCGGCCGGGATTTGGGTAAGGCTTTACATTTGTTTACGCTTTAGATCATTAACTTTCTTCCTACAACTGTTTATATGAAAAAGTTCTTTTTGTATTTATTCATTACAGGCAATGGCCTGGTAGCAACTGCCCAAAGCTGGGCTGATACGGTAGCCCGGATTGAGCAGCTATTCAGCCGGTACAACCATGTGCCTGGGGCCGAGCTGGCCATCAGTCGGCATGGACAGGTAATCTTTTCAAAAGCCTGGGGCATGGCCGACCTGGAACATAATATACCCTTGACTATGCAATCGGTACTGGAGGCGGGTTCGGTGTCCAAGCAATTCACGGCCGCCGCTATTTTGTTATTGGAACAGCAGGGCAAGGTTTCGCTGGAGGACGATGTGCGCAAATACCTTACTGAATTACCCGACTATGGCAAAGTAATTACGCTACGGCATATGATGCAGCATACCAGTGGATTGAAAGACTGGGGTAGTGTGATGGACCTGGCCGGTTGGCCGAGAGGTTCGCGGGCTTATACCAATGAGTATGCTTTGTACGTAGTAACGCTGCAACAAACGCTGAATAACCGGCCTGGTGATGAATATATTTACAGCAATTCCAATTATAACCTGCTGGCCATAATTGTGCAACGTGTAAGCGGGTTGTCGCTGGCGGATTTTACGAAGCAATACATTTTTGAGCCGGCAGGCATGACACGCACGGAGTGGCGGTCTAATTACAAAAAGATCGTTAAAGACCGGGCCATTGCTTATTCAAGAAGCGGGCAAACTTTCATTACGAATATGCCCAATGAAAGTGCTTATGGCAATGGCGGATTGCTGACCACGGCGGAAGACCTGCTGGCCTGGAACCATTATTACCTAAGCGGTAAGTTGGGTAATCCTTCCTTATTACCTAATCAAACAGCCACGCGTAAGCTCAATAGTGGAGGAACAAATAATTATGGGGCTGGTCTGGTGATAGACTCCATCAATGGCTGGCAAGCTATTTCTCATTCAGGCGCTACGGCCAGCTACCGGGCCAACCTGGATTATTTTCCGGAAACGGGTTTATCTATTGCCTGGCTTAGCAATACCTCGGCCTTTGATGGAGATACCTTGAATGTGGTGAATGCTGTGCGCCGGTTATTCCAGCCTAATAGAAAACCGGCACCCCTGCCCAGACCGGCACCTGTAAACGTAGCCCCTGAAAAGCTGGCCGCCTATACGGGGTGGTATCGTGATCCCCGTAATGGGGCAGGGTTAAAGATCTATGTAAAAGAAGGGAGGTTGAGTACGCTGTACCCTACCGGGAGTCTTACTGCTATTGGCGACAATATTTTTATGATGGGCAATAACCGGCTGGACTTTGGCAGTAAAAAGGAATTTCGGCTAGGTTCGATTCCAACACTATTTACCTGGAAAAAATGGACACGGCAGATACCAGTCCCAAAAACCTGGAAGGTTATGCGGGCCAATATTATTCGCGCGAAGCTGAGGCCATGTATCATATTGTATGGAAGGACGGAAAGTTGTTGTTGCAAATAAAGCCCACTACGACCTTTATTTTGAACCCCACGTATAAGGATGGATTTGATAGCCCTTTTGGTCCTGTCTATTTTCTCCGCGACCTGAAGCGGGGAGTAATGGAGTTGAAAGTATCGGTTTCGCGAGCCAGGAATGTATTGTTCAGGAAAATCTATACAGGAACGCCTTAGAATGAATCGACAGCATCGATTATATACACTAAAACAAAGATGGCAAGGGCTGGTAAAATGCTTAACAGGAATGCTACCCAATGGGTAGGGTAATGTTTTTCTTATAGCTACGGTAGAGCAGGTATAAATTGGCCAGGTAAAAGATAAAAATGGCAGCACCCAAGGCTACGGCTTCCATATCTGCCTTGCGCGTATCCAATAACCCGGCTACAATAAAAACCGCCCACGGCCAACCAGGCAATAGATACGATGATGGTGATGATCCGTAAAATGAGATACATATAATAAATTGATAGGGTGGGCAAGCCGTCAAAACAGGTCAGCAATAATAACCTGTAATGTATTAAAAACAAAATGATCGCCTGGCTTTTTGTGTTGAAGCTGCTGGGCAAGAGGCGCCTGTGGAGAAAGGAAAAATACGGTTCTATCGCCCAGGGTTTGCTTACCTAGTCCGGCAGCCAGAAAGAAGATCATTTTTCGCAGAGTATAACAGCGCCGGTAGCTGCTGCATCATACAGGTGGTCAACATTTACTGCATTCAATGCCGCTAATTCCTTCGCCTGTTCGGCCAATTGACGGGCATACATATCTTTTGAAGGTGACCCATGGCGCGGGAAGTTTCATATTTATCGCCTGCCGAGCTTTTTCTTCCTGGTTGGCAGCCTGCTGGGCATCTTCCATCAAGAGCCTACTGGCAGCCATTCGTTGCTCAATAATAGACAAGCCCAGCTGTTTGAGGGACTGTTTAAAACCAATCTTTTCTGCGCGGGTCATGGCGCAATATACAGCTCAGATCAGTTCAGATAGCATTTCGCGGGCATATTCGAGGGCTGCCACCGGCGATTCAAACAGGCGGGGTTCGATGCCATCAATAAACAATTCACCAGCTATGCCATCACCTGGCTCTTGCCTATAATACATGGCGGTAAAATATTCGGAAGGAATAATGTGGGGGTTCTCTCTGGGCACCAGGTGGGGTTCTACCACCACCCATATCTCTTTCCCATTGATGGAGAGTTTTTCTGTCATGGCCACTTTTTAGGGAGAAAGGATAAAAGTTGTGCCAGGGCTTCTTTAGATGACATCCATAAAGCCGGAGGCTTTGAAATAGGCGTCACCAGCCAGAGGCTGGCGACTGAGGGGGCTTTGAAATAGGCGTCACCAGCCAGAGGCTGGCGACTGAGGGAAGCGGCCTTCGACAAGCACTTTTAGACGAAAGGTGAGTCACCCTGCCGCGCTGCAGGGTGGCCCACCTTCAACAAGGCAGTGCCCTTAGTCTTTATTATTTTTGGGAGGCAGGCTAAAAGCGATGGCTTCATGCTCAAAATGGCCTTTGTGTGCGCCATCACAAAAGGGTTTGTTTTGTGAGAGACCGCAACGGCAGATGGAAATAATCTCCCTCCCACCCAGGTCATATTTATCGCCATTCCTGTCAACGATCTCAAAGTCTCCTTCTATTTTAAGGGAGCCATTATTATTCACTGTAATCTTTGTAGTAGCCATTTATTGGTATTAAGGGCGCGAAAGTAAGGGAAATCCCGATAGCAGGTGATGCATTTCAGGTGGTGGGGGCATCTTCGGGTAGTTCCTGACCATCGGCCTGGGGTTGGATGAGGGGAATGATGACGGTAAAATAATGGGCATCCTTTTCAATGGTTACGCCGGGCAGGTGGAGCATTTTGTAGCGGGCATTGATGTTTTGCAGTCCAAAGCCGGTGGACTCTACCACGCTTTCTCTTTTAAAAATGGTATTGCGCACCATCAGGGTATGGCCGGGAGCAGGGGAAAGCTCAATTTGTAAGGGATGTTCTTTTTGAAGCTGGTTGTGTTTTACGGCATTTTCAATCAGCAATTGAAGGGTCAATGGCGGTAGTCTCCAAGCATGGTATTTTCTGTCGATCCGGATATCCAGGCTGATGCCGGTGCCGTACCGGGTTTGCAGCAGGTGATAATAAGATTGAATGAACTGCAGTTCCAACTCCAGGGTGGTAAGCTCGGATTGGTTATTCCTAAGCAGGTAACGGAATACTTTGGTCAGCTCATCCAGGAAGGATTCGGCCCGGGCGGGGTTTTCGCCAATAAGGGATGACAAGGAATTGAGGTTATTGAACAGGAAGTGGGGATTTACAATGCCTTTCAGCTGGTTGAGCTCGGCCCGTAACTTGTCTTTTTCCAATTGTTCTTTCTCTTTTTGGGTATGCCTCAGTCGGGCATAGTGGTACAGGGTTTCAAAACCGGCGAAGAGGAAGAAAAATATAAAAATGGCATTAAAGAAGGAGTAGCCCCATAAGCCGGTAGCTACCTGGCTATTATTGATGCGCACGAAAGAGGTGTCCTTAACCGGGCCGCTCCATTCGCCGGATAAGCCCAGGCGAAGAAAGGTACTGGCCACCAAGACAACCATGGTGAATAAAAGGCCGGAAAGAATGACAACCACCTGTCGCACCAGGCCCTTGAACAAGGGATTTTTCCATTTGCGGCTATGGTAGATGAGGAAGCGGTTGCCTTCGCAGATCAATACAATACAGGCCAATGAGATCAGGGTGCGAAGGATCTTTACTGCATCGGCGCGCAGGCATACCTCATTGGTATAAAGCACCAGGATGAAGGGAAGTATAATAACGAGCAGGCGAAACCACTTATCACGAACCTTTATCAATGCAGCAAGGGTTTTAAGCCAGGTGAGGCATGATGAACCAATTTGCAAAGAAAAATGACGATGCAATGAAACCGGCAGCATTGTGCATGAATTGAGGTTTTGGGCGGATGAATTGTGCCGGAAATAAATTTTACAGCTGGTTTTGCTACTGACATACTGCTGTCACTACCCGGTTGTTCCTTTGTATCATAATTGGAAACCTATGTTTTACACTACCATTAATCAGGCCAGCTTATTGACGCAATTACAGGATATGACAGCCTATAACCTATGGGCCATCACGCGATTGACGGATTGGCTCAAAAGTAAACCGGCGCTATTAATGGAGGCAACAGCGGCCTCCAGTTTCCCGGGCATTAAGGCCACTTTACTGCATATTTGGGAAGTGGGCGGGAATGGTTGGGCAACCTGCAACAAAGGCCTGCCCTGCTTCCAGCGGGTACTGATGAAAGTGTAGACAATGTGCTGGCAAACCTGGTGAATCAGGCTACTGACCTGAATGATTATGTACAAGGTCTTACGGACGAAGCCTTGCAGCAGGATTGCTATTGTAATATGCTTTTGCCGGAGAAATTTGCCGCCCAAGGTATGAGATCATCCAGCATTGTTTGAACCACAGTACTTACCATCGTGGACAGGTAGTGACCATTGGCCACCAGGTGGGATTGAAGGATGCGCCGATCACTGATTATATGTTCTACCTGTTGAAGGTGAAACCTGCCAGCGCCGGAAAATTAACGGCCACCGCTGGTCGGAGCCGGCAGAGCAGTGGATCTTATGCGCACAAAAGTTTACTGGCTGTTAACTTTTTCAGCAAAGTAGCTTCTTAGTACTTTTACAGTCCTATATTAACAGTCAAATTACACAGCCTTATGAAACCAACGGGCCTTGCCCAATACCGTTTATTGAATCAACAGCTTTCGCAGCCGGCTTTCCAATCGGCCGGCGAACTGGTACATTGGATGGGCGCCATGCAGGCACAGGATTATGCAGGCGCCAAATGGAGTATTGGGGTTAGGGTACCGGGTATTACTGATGCCGGTATTGAAAAAGGGATCGACAATAAAGAAATTATACGCACGTGGACATTGCGGGGCACCTGGCATTGGGCATCACCGGCTGATGTGCATTGGCTATTGCGATTGGTAGCCCCTATCATTCACCGAAAAATGCCAGGCCCCTGAATCAGGAATCGCTGGATGCTTCTAAATTGAAAAAAGCAATAAGCTACTGGTAAAAGCCTTGCAGGATGGACAGGCGCTTACGCGGGAAGAACTGGCAGATGTTTTACAAAGGAATGGTATCAAGGCTTCCAATTATGGCGTTGGTCATTTGTTGCTACATGCTTCTATGGAACAATTGATCTGTATGGGGCCCCGGCGCGGTAAACAGTTTACGCATGTATTGCTGGATGATTGGGTACCGGTGGGAAAAAGGTATGAACCAGCCGAGCCATTGGCTGAGCTGGCTTTGCGTTATTTTACGAGTCATGGCCCAGCCACGGTAAATGATTTTATGTGGTGGGCGGGTATCACGCTTACTGAAGCCAGGAAGGGCCTGGAGATGGTACAGGATAAACTGGAAAAAGTAGTCGTTGGTGGAGAAGCTTATTATTTGTCACCTGGCCTACCCGCACTGAAAAAGAACGCCACTGCCTATTTGCTGCCGGGGTTTGATGAGTTGTTATTGGGTTATACTGATCGCAGTGCCACGGTGGATAAGGACCACCTGCACCGGCTGGCTATGACGGCCAATGGTCAATTCAGTTCCACGATTGTGGTTGGCGGGCAGGTTACCGGTAGCTGGAAAAGAACAATTGGCGCCAAGACGGTCAATATAGAAAGGGAGTATTTTGACCAGGTGAGCCAGACCACTCAGCGGGCGGTTGATGCTGCGGCGGAGCGGTATGCAAAATTTCTGGGTTTGAAGGGGGTTATAGAATAGGATAGGCTATACGGCCTTCAATTTCTATCTTGCAATCAGAATGACTTCTTCCGATAAGCCTATTAAAGTAGCAGTAGATGCGATCGTGTTTGGATACTCCAAGCAGGAGGGTGTGTCAGTACTACTGATCCAACGCAAGTATCCCCCTTTTCAAAACAGCTGGGCTATCCCGGGCGGGTTTGTGTTGGAACATGAGTCGCTGGAAACGGCGGTCAGGCGCGAGTTGGAGGAAGAAACGGGTATAACGGTCAATTACCTGGAGCAGTTATATACATTTGGCAATCCGGGCCGCGATCCGCGCCAGCGGATCATTTCGGTCGCTTACTTTGCGTTGGTGAAGTCGGCCCAATTCCAGCAGCTTAAGGCCAGTACGGACGCTGAGCATGCGCAATGGTTCAGCATCAAACAATTGCCTGAACTGGCTTTTGATCACCACGCTATTTTACAGGTGGCCATTGAACGCATCCGGGCCAAGATCAGGTACCAGCCGATTGGTTTTGAATTGTTGGATAAGGTATTCTCTTTTGCGGACCTGGAGCATTTGTATACGGCTTTGCTGGACAGGGATATTGACCGGCGCAACTTTTCGCGCAAAGTACTGGCCCTGGGCATCCTGGACGAAACGAATGAATACGCTAAACCCGATGGCAAGGGCCGCCCCAGCAAAATGTACCGGTTCAATGAGCAGCGGTACCAGCAATTAGAGAAAGAAGGGATGAACTTTGAGGTGTAGAATGGAACCATGATGCAATGATTTTCCGTAAATGCTGCCATTATAGCAGTAAATTTGATCGTGCATTGATCCAATGGAATATTGATTTAATTGCAGGATTATGGTAGCTCACCAAGTGTTATGTCCTTCCTTCAGCAAAGGCGCTCCAACGCCCAATATTGCTTGTTTTCCCCCAGTTTTGCCCTTTTCACTTTACTTCAAGTTTACTTCCGGTTTACTTCAAGTTTACTTTCGGTTTACCCCAAACAGGGGCCAGCTGCGGCTGATCTATAGCAGGAATGGGGTTGATCTATAGGTGATCCCTTTCCTGTGCTGCTTCATTCTGTGGATGTGTTAGGTGCTCAATTGCTGCTAAAATGACAGGCATTTTCATTATTCTCCGGTTTGCACATGATGGGTCCCTAATTCCTCTATTTCATGCCCTAAAACATTTTGCGTCTTTTTCACGCAAAAGCTTGCTTATCTCAATTAGGCTATTTATATTTGCGTACAAATGACGCAAAATGAAGACTACCGGTGTTATAATTGCCCGCTTCCAGACGCCTTACCTGCATGAAGGGCATCAGTATTTGCTGAATGAGATCAGGCCCCAGCACAATAAGATCATTGTGGTATTGGGCGTATCGCCTGTAAAGGGCAGTAAACGCAATCCTTTCGACTTTTATACGCGGGAAAGGTTATTGAAACAGTTTGCCCCTGACCTGTTGATCCTGCCGCTGAGTGATCATCCGGATGATGGCGTATGGAGTGAAAACCTCGATCACCTGTTGCGCAATACGTTCCCCAGGAGTCTTTTGTATTGTATGGTAGCCGGGACTGTTTTATTCCTTATTACAGTGGTCACCTGCCTGTGGTAGCGCTTCCTGAACTGGGCAGCCATTCAGCCACGCTGATCCGCGATGAAAATGCCGACAAGGTGCTGGATACGGTAGACTTCCGTATGGGCATCAATTATGCTTATCACAACCGGTACGATGCGGTTCATACTACAGTGGATATTGCCTTGCTAAGGAATGAAGGTACTGAAGTGCTGTTGGGTAAAAAGCATGGTGCTACACAATGGCGGTTTCCCGGAGGTTTTGCCGATCCTGCGGATGCTTGTTTTGAGGATGCCGCAGGACGGGAATTGCAGGAAGAATGTGGTGAGGTGATTACCAGCCAGATGCAATATGTGGGCTCGGTACGTATAGACGACTGGCGGTACCGCAATGAAGCAGATAAGATCATGACGTTGTTTTACAAAACTGATTATATGGCTGGTGAAGTGAAGGCCAATGATGACCTGGCTGAACTTGGCTGGTTTGCCACGGATCAACTGTTAGCAATGATCGATGCAAAAACCATTACGGCCGAACATCATGTGTTGGTCAATTTGCTGGTCAAAAATTTACCTGTACCAACCCCTGTTAAATAACAATAAAACAGGTCCTTATTCTTTTACTCAAAAAATGAATGCAATGAAAACTCAGGAAAACATTTTACTGCTTGCTGATGCTTATAAATATTCTCACCACAAATTATATTACCCAGGTACTACCAAGATCTATTCCTACCTCGAAAGCCGGGGTGGCCAATTTGACGACACTGTTTTTTTGGCTTGCAGTATTTTCTTCAGTATTACCTGCAAGGAGAAGTGATCACTACAGCTAAGATCGATGCAGCAGAAGGTTTTTTACAACAGGTATTTGGCCGCAATGATGTATTTGACCGCAGCAAATTTGATTACATCGTAGCAAAACATGGTGGTAGATTACCTGTACGGATCAAAGCGGTACCTGAAGGAACGGTTGTACCAGTAAACAATGTGCTGGTGACGATTGAAAATACCGACCCCGAATGTTTTTGGCTTACGAACTTCCTGGAAACGCTGTTGATGCAGGTGTGGTATCCCTGTACCGTGGCTACCCAATCGAGGGTCATTCGTGAGATCGTGACTGAATACTTCAAGGAAACGGCTGCTGAAAGTGCCATGGGTGCTATTGATTTTGTGTTGAACGATTTTGGTTTTCGCGGGGTGAGCTCGGTAGAAAGTGCGGGTATTGGTGGAGCATCGCACCTGTTGAACTTCAGGGGTAGTGATAATATCATGGGCAGTGTGTTGGCAAAACGGTATTATGGCGCCACGCAGGTATATGGTATGTCTATCCCTGCCACGGAACACTCTATCTGTACGCTGCTGGGTGAAGAGGGTGAGCTGGAAGTCTTTAAACATATCCTGCGCACTTTTCCTACAGGTACGGTATCCTGCGTATCGGACTCCTACGACATTTTCAGGGCCTGCAGTGAATATTGGGGGGCTGAATTGAAAGAACTGGTATTGAGCCGGGATGGGGTATTGGTGATCAGGCCCGACAGTGGCGACCCCGTGTTTACGCTGCTGAAGGTATTTGATATCCTGCTCGACAAGTTTGGTTATACCATCAATGATAAAGGATTCAAGGTGTTGCCTTCCCAGGTGCGGGTGATACAGGGTGATGGCATTACGGTTGATACGATCCGTCATATTTACAATGCGCTGAAGATAAATGGTATCAGCGCCGAGAACCTGGTACTGGGTATGGGTGGCGCTTTGTTGCAGAAAGTAGACCGCGACACGCAGAAGTTTGCCTTCAAATGTTCTTATGCCGAAGTAAATGGCGAAGCCATAGACGTTCAAAAACACCCCATTGAGATCGACTCACATGGCCGGTTGGTGGAGTCGTTCAAAAAGTCAAAAGCTGGTCAGCTGAAACTGGTGCTTACAGCAGGCGGTTATCAAACGATCCGCCGGGAATTGGCCACTGAATACGAAGACCAATTGGTAACGGTGTTTGAGAATGGTGAACTGCTGAATAAAGTAAGTTTTGAAGCGGCCAGGGAGCGGGCGGGGCTGGGAGACACGAAAGTTATTACAACCAATTAATAATAAGGGAGGCGTTAGTAAACTGTAGCAACCTTATGAAATATTCATTGGACTTACTGCTATAATAAATTGCAGGGTAGTGTATCTGTTTAAGCATCGATGTTTGAGCGAGCTAAGTTTTTCTATCAGGCCCTTAGCCTTACGGCTAAAAAAGTAAAATTACTCATATGGAATGGATAAAAATAAATCCCAATCATAGACCGGCTGTAGGTCATGCAATATATTCCACATTTAATCCCGAAGAAGGGGGAACTCTATATTATGTGAGGGCAATTAATGATGTTGGGTTTACTGTAGAGTCTGAAAGTAATTATAGTGGAAAAATTTCTGAAGACCAGAAAGTGACCTTGTTCATCCCTTTTAACTTAATACCCGTAACGAACTTTTATGTTTGGGATAGGCACAGGGAAAACAATTATGAAATTGATGACATTTATTCAAACTAATACATTACTGGTTTTTATGCCGGGGTATGCCAGGAGAAGGTTACACGTTAGTTACTGAAGGGTCTTACTATAAGTTTAGCCAGCATGCTCCTATGCAAGCGTTTTTATTAAGAACAGGGAAAAAGGTAATTGTGGAAGCCAGTCCTTTTGATAAAATATGGGGTATAGGAATGGCGCAAAGTACCAAGGGGCCGAAAATCCCTTGCAATGGAGAGGAGCCAATTTATTGGGTTTCGCCCTCATGGAGGCAAGGGACCAATTAGTAGAAAAATGATGTTACTATTTAAAAGAAATGTATGAACCGAAATGCGCGTGTAGCGATCGCAGAAGATACGCTACAGCTTATCGAACGAGGATTTTATGAAAATACATCCGGACATCGGATTGAAATAAAATCAATTTTACAAGCAGCTATCAACAATACCCGGCTGTATACGCCGGAAGAACTGACTGACTTACTGGATATATTCAAGAACAAGGAGTTATTGGCAACCAGCTATGAGGTGACCAATGAAACCACACTGGATGCAGCCAGGCGTTTGACAGCTGCAGGCGCAAGCAATGTAATGTGCCTGAATTTCGCCTCTGCCAAAAATCCCGGTGGTGGTTTCCTCGGCGGGCCCTGGCCCAGGAGGAGTGCCTTGCGCGGGCGTCGGGATTGTATCCCTGTTTGCTGAAAACGCCTGACTACTACTCCTACCATCGTAAACAGGGAACCTGCCTGTATTCGGATCATATGATCTATTCACCGGAGGTGCCTGTCATGAAAGATGAAGGGGGTAACCTGCTGGATGAAGTAGTGTGTACTTCTATTATTACTTCGCCTGCGGTGAATGCCGGTGCGATCATGAACAATGAACGGTCGAAGATAGACCATATCATTCCGGTGATGCGGGTACGGATAGCCAAGCTGCTGGCGCTTTGTGCGCACCATGGCCACGAAACGCTGGTCCTGGGCGCCTGGGGATGTGGCGTATTCCGGAATAAGCCGGAAGACCTAGCGGCTTTGTTCCGGGAAGCATTGGAAGGTAGCTTCAAAGGGAAGTTCAGAAAAGTGGTATTTGCAATTAAGACGAATAATGAAGATGTCATTGAGCCGTTTAGGAAGAACCTTCTGTAAGTAGATTTAAACAACCAAACATGACAAGGGAACAGGTATATGGCGCTTTATTTGGCGTGGCCATTGGCGATGCGTTGGGTGTACCGGCAGAGTTTCAAAGCCGGGCCTTTCTGCGTCAAAATCCGGTGACTGATTTTGAGGGATATAAAAGTCATCGCCAGCCCCCAGGCACTTTTTCAGATGACAGCTCATTGACCTTCTGCCTGGCGGCATCACTTTGCAAAGGCTATGACCTGACAGATATAGGCGACCGGTTTATAAGATGGCACGACAGTGGCTACTGGACAGCAGGCGGGAATGTATTTGATATTGGCATGACTACGAGCCGGGCAATAAGCCGGCTTAAAAAGGTGTCCAACCAGACCTGGCCGGCGATTTTGACGAGGAATGTAATGGTAATGGCTCGCTTATGCGTATACTGCCCTTGCTGTTTTACATCAAAGGGTTTGATATTGAAAAGCGTTACCAGGTCATCAAATCGGTATCATCCATCACGCACGGACATATCCGGTCGGTCATTGCCTGCTTTTATTACCTGGAATTTGCCTTGCGCCTGCTGAAAGGAGATGATAAACAACAGGCCTATGCCGCCACTGCTGAAACAGTAGGGCGTTTTATTGCCAGTCTGGGAATCGTTCAAAAGGAAATTGACCTGTTTGCTCCCTTGCTAACGGCCGATATAACCCAACAGTCCATTGACGGTATGCCTTCTTCTGGTTATGTAATGGATACGCTCAAGGCGTCCATGTACTGCTTTATGATAACCAACGATTACAAGGACGCAGTGTTGATGGCAGTAAACCTGGGTAGTGATTCAGATACTACTGCTGCCGTCACAGGCGGGCTGGCCGGTTTGTTTTACGGACATGGATTCATCCCTGAACATTGGCGCAGTGGCGTTAAACGCAGTAGTGATATCATCGATCTTTGTGAAATGCTCTTCATTTCGTTGAGCTAACCAACTATAATTACCCCTTTCCACACATGAGACAACTATACTTGCTTACAGGCATGGTCCTGGCCTTACAACCAACCTATGGCCAGGAGAAAAAGATACCAGCCAACTATTGGAAGAAGTGGTGATCACTTCGCCCTTTGCCCCTCCGGTACATTCGCCCGTTACGATGAGTCATATTTCGCGGAAAGAACTGGAGCGCAGGAACTATGGGCAGGAGCCTTCGGCCTTATTGTCACAAACCCCTTCGGTAACCTATTATACGGATGCCGGCAGCGCCTCCGGCTATTCTTATTTCCGGATACGGGGTATTGATCAAACCAGGATCAATATGAGCCTGAATGGTGTTCCACTGAACGAACCAGAAGACCAGGGTGTTTATTTTTCCAATTATCCGGACTTCCTCGAATCTGTATCGGGTGTACAGATACAGCGCGGCGCCGGTTACTCCAAACAAGGGGTGGCAGCCTATGGAGGCAGCTTATATTTTGAGTCGGTTCGATTTAAAGACAGTACAGGCGGACAAGCCTCCGCCGGATATGGCTCTTTCAACTATTACCGGTTGAATGGTTCGGTTAATACCGGACTTAAAAACAATATGGGATTATATGCCCGTGCATCGCACCTGCATTCGGATGGCTACCGTAATCATTCGGCCAATAGTTCCAGCTCTGTTTTTATCAATCCAGGCTATTGGGGTAAAAAGCATAAGGTTTACCTGGTGTCGTTTCTCGGTGAACAAAAAAATGAACTGGCCTGGATCGGCGCACCAATGGACAGTATACGGAAGAACAAACGGTACAATGCCAATAGCAGGCAGGAATACGACCGTTTTTGCAGGCGCATGTACAGGTGCATCATGAGTGGCAGTTAAACAGCCGCCATCAATTGCACAGTGGGGTATTTTACAATTATCTCAACGGCAATTATGATTTTGACCTTAATCACTTTATTGGCCAGCCGGTTACTGCCGAGCTGTACAACTATGCTTTCCGATCCAATTTTACGGGCGCATTCTCCTACCATACATATGCCGGCAAAAATATTAAATGGTATAGTGGGGTACAGGCGCAATGGTACGAACGCAGGCATACGGGTAGTGAAAGAACGGTGGGCCACCTGTATGTCAATACCGGCTACCGCAATGAAAGCAGTGTATTTACCAAGGCCATTGTAAGTGCCGGGCAATGGGACTTTTAGGCGATGTGCAGTATCGCTACAGCAGTTTCACGTATACCGGAACAGAGGGCATGCCCGGACAATACTGGAATTTTCTGAACAGTACGCTGGGCATCGGCTACCGCCTGAACAATAATATCCGGTTTTATTATTCCATTGGACAAACGCACCGTGAACCCACCCGTAATGATTTGTTGATGGGTAATGATGACCTGATGCGGGATGGTAGTGGGGAGCTGTTGTTCAATCCCGTAAAGGCCGAACGGGTCATTGACCAGGAACTGGGCGCCAAATACATTACGCGGAGTGTGTACGTAAGCGCCAATTTGTACTATATGCGCTTCCGCAATGAAATTACGCTCAATGGACAGATAGGGCCCACGGGTGTACCCCTCCATAGCAGTGCGGCCCTGAGCTACCGCAGCGGTGCCGAACTGGATGCCGTTTGGCGATTGCCCAACGGTATTGAGTTCAGGAATCAGTCGTCGGTTTCTATGAACCGTATTAAGGAAGGGGCGTAAACCTGCAGCCGGTATTAACACCTGCTTTTATCAGCAACCAGGAAGTCCGATTGGTCAAAAAGTTTTGGCAGGCAGGTATTGGCTTCCGCTACCAGGGAAGATCGTATATTGATTATGCCAACACGACGAAGCTGCCCGATTATTTCATTGTGAATATGGATGCCAGTTGGCAATTGCGTAAGTTCACACTGTTTGGTGTAGTGAATAATATTACCAACCGGGTGTATTATACCAATGGTTTGATCACGGCCTCAGGAGCACCCGGTTACTTTATCCAGGCGCCGGTGAATTTTTATGTAGGGGTACGTTGGAGGTTCTAAACAGCCGCGAGCTTTGAGCTACGAGCTGCGAGCCATTTGCCTCGAAAATATGGGGCTGGGTGATTCGATCAGAATAATAGGATGAAATAAATGAAAAAGAAAGGATTGGTTTTGGGTAAGTTCATGCCATTGCATAAAGGGCACGAAGCGTTAATAGCATTTGCCTTGCAACAATGTGAGGAGCTGGTGGTGATGTTGTGCGTATCGGATAAAGAGCCCATCGGCGGGGAGCTGCGTAAACACTGGTTGGATACCACTTATCGTCACAACGAGCGGGTAAAGGTGTCGCTGGTCAATTATGATGAAACGGTATTGCCCAATAGTTCAGTATCGTCGCGCGAGATCTCGGCGCTATGGGCGGACTATATTCGCGATCATTACCCGGGCATAGCAGTATTCATTTCTTCTGAACCTTATGGTGAATATGTGGCGGAGTACCTGGGTATCCGGCACAGTAGTTTTGACCAGGAAAGAAAAGTCGTGCCCGTGTCGGCTTCAGCTATTTTAGGCAACCCCTTTCAACATTGGACTTATATCGCGGAAGCGGCCCGCCCTTATTTTGTGAAAAAGATCTGTATCAGTGGATCGGAGTCTACGGGCAAATCTACCTTGACGGAAAAGCTGGGGCAATATTTTGAAACGGCCTTTGTACCAGAAATGGCACGGGAGGTGATTGAAACAACCGAAGAAGTGGTATTTGATGATCTTCTAAAGATTGCCACCCTGCATGCCGCTACCATCAATGAGCGGTTGCCGCTGGCCAATAAGCTGTTGATCTGTGATACGGATGTAAACATTACCAAATCGTACGCGCAGTACTTATTCCATCAACCCTTGCTGGTACCAGCATGGATTGATGCGGCCAATCAGTTTGACCTGCATTTGTTCCTGGATACGGATTGCCCTTATGTGCAGGATGGCACCCGCCTTTCTGAAGCAGAGCGGAATGTACTAAGCGGCTACCACGAAAGGCAATTGCAGGAAATGGGTATTGCTTATATAACCATCAGTGGAAGCTGGGAGCAAAGATTTGAACGGGCAAAAGAAGTGATCAGAGAAACATTTTTTAAAGAACATTCAATGTAATTATATGAACAAAGAGAGCGCCAGGGTTAGTAAATTCCCTGAGCCTTATATTACGACACCGGCCGGAAACAATTGGCCTTACACTCCAGGAAGGAGGTTGGGCCAATGTAGAAGAGCTGATCAGCAAGATCAATCAAAAGGAACAGCTACTGGATCATGACCTATTGAAGTTTATTGTTGAGAACAATGATAAAAAGCGGTTTGCTTTTAATGAAGATGGCACCATGATCAGGGCCAGCCAGGGACATAGTGTGGAGGTAGATCTCCAATTGCCGCAAGCCATACCGCCCGATGTATTGTATCATGGTACAGCAGCGCACTTGTTGTCGGCCGTACTGCGGGATGGATTGAAAAAACAGAAAAGGCACCATGTGCATTTATCGGCCCAGCCGGCCACGGCTATTTCCGTGGGTGGGCGGCATGGGAAACCAGTGCTATTGGAAATTGATGCGCAGGCCATGCAGGCGGCAGGGCATGTATTTTACCTTTCGGCCAATGGTGTGTGGTTGGCGGATGAAGTGCCGGCAATATTTATGAAGGTAGCTAATTAATAAACGGTCATTGAACTTGCTTCAGCAGCTATAATCGAGTAGGTTGTGAGGGATTAATTCCCTCACAGACCTCTCACACCACCGTACGTACCGACCGGTATACGGCGGTTTGTCAGAATAACTTAGTTTGGTGAGTTGTTTTCCAGTAATAGTAGTTTGCGAACCCTACGTATCCATGCCTGACAAAGTATTCATTATTTAATGCCCTTGTCAATATTGGACTGTGTGCAATGCGGCAATAGCCCCTACGGCTATTTGACCACTCATAGGCTTTCCCAGGATTGATTCCCAGCCTTTTCAGGTTAATCCACCGCGTTTTTGGTCTTTTCCATTGTTTCCATATTCCCATCCTTAGACGCGTTCTTACCCATCTGTCCAGTTCCTCCATTCTGCTTTTGGCTTTGGCTATCCTAAAGTAGTTCACCCAACCAACGATTGTCGCCTCCATCTTCTTTATCTTGTCTTCCACTTTACCGGGGCTTTACGCTGAGTTCGCTCTTTCATCTTTTCTTTAATCTTTCTCAGCGATTTGGGCGCAATACGTATTTGCCAGCCCTTTTCGCTTCGGTAAAAGAAAAACCCAGTAGCGTACTGTCATTGGGGCGGCTGACTTTACTTTTTGTGCGGTTTACTTTTAACTTTAGCTTCTTTTCTATGAACTCTGTGATTGTAGTCAGCACTCGAGCCGCTGACTTTTCACTTTTCACATAGATGCTACAGTCATCTGCATATCGTACATACCGGTGGCCTCTTGCCTCTAACTCTTTGTCCAGTTCATTTAAAACAATGTTGCTCATCAGCGGTGATAACGGAGAACCTTGAGGAGTGCCTTCTTTGCGTTCTATCACTACTCCATTCTCCATTATTCCGCAGTTCAGGTACGCTCGCAGTAGCTTCAGTGTCCGCTTGTCCGTTATCTTTTGGGCCAGCGCCGACATTAACCGGTCGTGGTTCACCCGATCGAAAAACTTCTCCAGCTCCAGCTCTACTACCCATTCATTGCCGTCGTTCAGGCTGGTTTGAGCCTGATACACTGCCTGATGAGCACTGCGATTCTCTCTAAACCCATAGCTATAATTGGAGAACTCCGCTTCATACTGCGGACTCAACCACTGGGCTATTGACTGCGTAATTAACCTGTCGATTACTGTAGGTATTCCCAACATCCTTTTACCGCCTCCGTTTTCCTTGTCTATTTCTACTTTCTTCACTGCCTGGGGGCGGTACGTGCCTTCTAAAATACTAGTACGCAGTGTTTGCCAGTTGGTATTCAGGTAGTCGCGAAGTTCATCGGTCTGCATACCATCTATACCTCCAGCCCCTTTATTGGCAGTTACCTGCTTAAAGGCTTTTGTACATTGCGGATATCTAATATTTCTTCCAGCATACTATTACTTAAAAAAAAATCATCCCAGCGTTATTCCCATTGGTTGCATGATGAGGCTCAACTCCTCCTGTGTTTTACTTTTAGCTTCCGGCTTATCCTCACACAGGTAGTTTTCTAATGTTCTTCTATTGTAATCGCCTCAATCATAAACGTCTTGTTCATTTTCGCCATTCTAACATTCGGCCCTTCGGTTTGGCTGTGAGTCTTCCGTCTTTGCCCTTTACGGGAGATGGCTCGTTTCCTTCCTACTACGGCTTCGGCTGACTTCTGCTCTAAGCGAAGAATCGCCTGCAGACCTCCCGGGGTAAGTATATCCGCTTTCCGTTCATGTAGCCTCTGCATTTACGTTCTGACAGTCTGCACAGTGTAGGGTTTCTGTTTGTGTTGCAACATCACCCATGTCAGCCCGCCTTGTATGCAATTTCTGTTCGTAGGCTCGAACGTTTGCCGCCGGCTTCTTTCAGATTCCACCTCGCGATGGACACCCTTGCCCTTGGCTAATACTATGCACTGTAACACGTATTCGGGACTTTCACCCTAGAGCTGATATACATGCCCGGCACACAACAAAATACGCAGGGCCTGGGCCCTGCGTATAGTTTTTCTGTAATTGAGTATATACTTTTAGGCAGCTATGCGCTGATAGAGCTGGCGGCCTACTGCTTCATCAATTTTATCGGGCATATTACCGGCAGCACTGCTGCTGTCGATGGCGGTAAGACGATTGAGGCCCTTATCCCAACCAAAGATATGTACGGGACTATCATTGATACTTACCCTGAAACGTGTTTCAGTGGAAAGGGTTTGGTATGGGGTAGCCTTTACTACAAGTGGGTTACCATCTATCGTCAGTTCGAAGACTTCTGTCCTTGTTTTCATAACACCTCCATTTTTTTAAGTAATAAATACGGTGATGGTATTTCAATAAGCGTGCCGCTCTGTGCCAAAATCTTTCTTGTAAGCACAGGTTTTAATGTGTATTTAATATTAATGATCCTGGCTGTTTAGATACGATTTTGGATTAGCTGTATGCGGCAGGTCATATTGGCCGAATAGATAGTAGTTTGTTAAAATGTTGTAAACGGTGGAGGTAGCCAATGGGTTGAATGGCGTACCTTATATTCTGGTTTTGTCTTACCTTTTACCCTTAATAAAAACTACCATACACATGCGTTCCTATCTTGTACCGTTTTCGCTGGCAGCATCGCTGATGGCGGTGTCGTGCGGAGAAAACAAAACCGCTACGGGCATTACCGGGGGCGAATCGGCTATGAGCGCCGATAGCCTGGACAAATATATTGCTGTACTGGCCTCGGATGAATACCAGGGCCGTAAGCCCTTTACAGAAGGGGAAACCAAAACGATCAACTACCTCAAAGAGCAGTTTGCCCAGGCAGGCCTGGAACCTGGTAATGGCGATAGCTATTTCCAGGATGTGCCGATGGTGAATATCACCACTGCTGCCGCGCCTTCGATGCAAGTGCAAGGCGCCAAAGGCAATTTTTCGCTCAAAGGATTGGATGATTATGTGATCTGGACGGATAAAACAGATTCCTCCATCACGCTGGATAAGAGTGACCTGGTTTTTGCCGGGTATGGGGTAGTAGCACCCGAATACAATTGGAATGATTATGCCGGCCTGGATGTAAAAGGCAAGGTGGTGCTGGTATTGGTGAATGATCCCGGGTACAATAGTGGCGACAGCACCTTATTCAAAGGAAAAACGATGACCTATTATGGTCGCTGGACCTATAAGTTTGAAGAGGCTGCCCGCCAGGGCGCCAAAGGGTGCCTGATCATTCATAATACAAAAGCGGCCAGTTATCCATTTACGGTGGTTCAGAATAACTGGAATGGATCGCGCCTGCGGCTCGACAACCGGGGTAAAACGGAACAGCTGTGCGATGTGATCGGCTGGGTATCGGGTCCTACAGCTAGTAAACTGTTGGCAGCTGCCGGTACAGACAGTACAATATTGGCCAAAGCGGATGTGCGGGGCTTCAAAGGAACGCCGTTGAATGTGAAGCTGTCGACCACCATGCAGGTGAAAACGGTGTATAATAAATCACACAATGTAATTGGTAAGATCACGGGCAGCAAACGCCCGGACGAATACATTATCTATACAGCGCATTGGGATCACCTGGGTATTGGTAAACCCGATGAAACGGGCGACTCCATTTACAATGGCGCTTTTGATAATGCCAGCGCCACTGCCGGATTGATCGAACTGGCGCGTGCTTTCAAGGGGCTTGCTGAAAACCCGAACGCACGATCCTTTTCCTTTCGGTAACAGCCGAGGAACAAGGGCTGTGGGGTTCGGCCTGGTATGCACAAAAATCCCATTTACCCTGCCGCAAAAACACTTGCCAATATCAATATGGATGGTTTAAGTCCTTTTGAGTCGGCCAAAGACATTATTGTGGTAGGGCAGGGTCAATCCGACCTGGAAGACTACTTGAAAGAGGCAGCAGAAAAGGCAGGCCGCTATGTGGCTTTTGAAAACCATCCGGAAGCTGGATACTACTACCGTTCGGACCATTTCAATTTTGCCAAAGTAGGCATCCCGGCACTCTATACGGAAAGAGGTATTGACATTGTGGGTAAGGGTAAAGTGTATGGCGAAAAAGTACACGAAGAATACCAGAACAAACATTATCACCGTCCATCGGATGAATATGATGCCGCCACCTGGACGCTGGCAGGCGGGCTGGATGACCTGAAGTTACTGTTTGAAGTAGGCAAGCGGATCGCCTTTGGTGATCAAGTGCCTGGCTGGAAAGAGGGATCGGAGTTTAAAGCGAAGCGATAAATTTCGGACTTACTTAGGATTACTCCACGTAGTGAGGGCACTGACTAATAGCAGTCAGACTTACTGTGTGGAGTTTTTTTGTGCGTATTAATAATTAATTGCTTGATTTTTATTTCTTTATGTATATAGTGGTCAAAAATATACAAAGAAAGATTTGGAACCGGGTATCCGGAAGTTGTACGTTTGTTGGGAACAGTTACCTAAGCGGTCGATCTTGTGGAGGGGCCCTGAAGCATGGTTGATGGAAGTAAGTGTTGTGCAACACGCGCTGAATACAGGCTGTTAGCTTTTAGGGGTTAGCAGTCAGGATATAGCGATTAGCGGTTGAGGTATAGCGGTTAGCGGTGGGCTGTTGCTTATAGCTATCTGCTGAGGGCTATTGCCACTGGTTGTTGTCTCTTATAGGTTTGATGGAGGTGTTGGTGAACGCCAGCCACCAGCACCCTGGATGAAGGCCTTCGGGCCGGGAGATAATGACGAGGTTTTGGGAGTTGGTTATTGGCATCAGTATAAAACCGATAACCCTGTTCATTCAACTTAATTTTAAAACTTTAAAAACGAATCGCATAAAGCAAGGATAAGAAAACAATATCCACTGGTACTCATCTACTGAAGACGATCAAGAGGAAGGTCGGTAAAGATCTCCCTTGCGGTAAGTGAAACCAGGTGCACAAAAGAGAGCGTTTCTTTCAAAACGAAAGAGGCGCTCTTTTTTATTTACCAGGTCTATTTGTAAAATATAAATGCTTCTTTTATTGCGAAGACAGCCCGGAGCTACTATTTTATTGTTACTGAAAGCCAGGTGGGATTTGTTTACGTATGTGTTTTAAACTCAAATCCAATAGCTCTATGAACACTCGAACCAATGCCCTCCTGCTACTCCTGCTTGGCCTGGCAGCCTGTCAAAAGACAGACATACCAGAAGGATTCAAAGAATACATCATTCCCAAGGGCGCTCACTATGCCACCGAAAACAGCTACCAGGTGGTCAATAAAACCGAACTACATTTCCTGGTGTTATTTGACAGTTCTAGCATCTATACTTCTATTGATCCCAAAAACAATGGGGATATCAACAAACTATATGGCTTTAGTGATTGTGGTACGCAACATCAGGAGAACAGTGCCCGCGTGGGCTGGGTGTGGAATGGAAAAGCCATTGAATTGTATGCTTACTGCTATGCCAACAGCATCCGCAGCAGTAAGTTGTTGGGTAGTATAGCCATCGGCACACCCTGTGAACTTACCATACGTCCTGAAGCTTCCCAATACAGGTTTGAGCAAAATGGATTTCCGGCAGTTTACATGAAGCGGGGCTGTAATACCCCAGGCATATCGGGCTATCAGTTGTATCCTTATTTTGGGGGTGATGAAACGGCGCCACAGGAAGTGCATATTTATATTAAGGAGCTATAGCCCGGATAGGTCGGCGACATGGATGTCGCTGACCTGAATTACCATAATCATTTTCAAGTTTTTATGTTTAGCTGAAAAAAATTATGGCTTAAATTTAGACCATACTGATTTCCACTGGGAAAACTGGGATGGACTTATCCAGTATCGGGCAAAATTACCCTCATGCAAAGCCAGTAGCTCCGTTTCGACAGCCTCGATGAATTTTGGCTGATCGTTTTTAGGTAATTCTGCTGCTCTAGTCTTAATCATGTTGGCAGCATCTACTTTCGGCAAAGCCTGTGAAACAATTTCAGAAATAATATTCCGGATTGCATCGCGATATTTCAGGCGGAATGGGTCAGGCTCTCCAATAGTTTGTCGAACAACGGCATAACGTGCTGCAGATCGTTCATAAGCCCAGAGAAATACATCTTTCAGTAATTCGATCCTGTTTAATTCATAAACGCCAAGCATACCTTTAATATAGAGATCGTTGGGTACATCAATAAAGGATAAGGGAGCAAGATTATGTTTATTCAATGGAATATTTGCTGCAAGTCGGGATACACGTTTGTTGACATCATCAAATGGCTGCAAATATGGTAGATGCACCATGATAAAAAAAGACTGTTCGAACGGACTTTTTATTTGATCAGCCTTTTCCAGCATAAGATCAAACATTTCTTCAATCAATTGTGGTATAGCAGGCGGTGTATATACTGATTGATGAATACCTACTGCCATCCTTCTCAATCTCCCTGAGGCAGCCAGATCCGGTAATAAGTTGTTAGACAACAGGGCATGAAGATTTAATATTGTATAGCGGTTAAATCCTATGTCACCGGCTGCCTGGACTATAAACTCAATTGAATCTTTATGATTGAGAATCATCTGTGCCTCTACGGCCGATTTATTATCAGCGGCTTCACCAAATGAAATCAATCGTTCAGTATCCAATAATGAATAGGTATTACCTTCAAGACGGCTGGAGTTCCAAGACAAGTCTATTAATAGTCGGTGGAGGATTTCCTTTGCGTATGTACCTGCGGGCTGGTCTGGCATTGAAGTTTTGCCAATACGCGCTAATTTTTCTACTTCCTCATTAGATAAGTAAGAATCAATATTGGGTTTGTATATTTCTAAAAAAATGTCGCTTGTATCCTATTAACTGACGCTGCTGTTCCGGGCGTGAAACCAATTCAAGAACTTTCCGCCCGGCACTTGATAAGGGATTATTTCCCCTCTTCTCTCTGATTCTTGGCTTTCTTCCATTGGGACAAGGTAATACCGTGCAGCATTAGCTTTGCCCGACAGCGTAATAAGACCTTGCTCCTGCAATTTCTTCAACCGTCTTTGCAATGTGCGTAATTCTATGTCCAGACCGGACGCGGTTTTAACCTCTTCGATCGAAGCTCCGCTCTTGAATTGCCCCAAGACGGCCAGGATGGTATCAAGTTCCTGTTTTATGGAGGGTCTCTTGTTTTCCATAAACGACATAGTTGCGACAAAGTCGCGACAAAAATATCGCCTTTTTGTCGCAAGTCAATTATAATAACCAGTTATGGCGAAATATTGTCGCAACTTTGTCGTAATCCTACATTTAAGGAAACGAAGAACCCTTAGTTGCGAAGATTAGCTCAATTATTTTTGGCGCGTAAAAACCTTAAAAATCAGAAGCCTAGTCGCCCAAAAACGTAATCCCCACAGATCAGCAAAAGCCTGTAAATTCCAAGATCAATTGATTCAAGACTGTCCCGCAAGGGGAGGATCACAGAATTTAAAAACTTCTATGTAGAATAGAAAATTTAATAGCAAAAAAGAATGCGGGGTGTTTACAGACAGGTATTACTCTTTCTTTTGAATACCCGCTATCACCTGCTTGATCAATTCGTGTTCATATCCTTTTTGTAATAGGTAGTCCGTGGTCTTACTTAGTTTGACGAAGTGGTTCACGCCTTCGCCCTTAATGGAGTCCCATTTCTTGACGGCCAGTTGCTGAAGGGTTTTGAGATAATCCTCTTCATCTATTTCCTTCATGGCTTTCTTGATACAATATTCACTGACACGTTTTTGTTTCAGCTCATATTTTATCTTCACACGGCCCCATTGTTTCATGCGGAAGTGCCCACCGGCAAACTGGATGGCAAACCGCTCTTCATTGAGGTAATTTTCTTCAATAAGTTGTGAAAGAAGTTGCTCCACATCTTGCTTATACAGGCCAAAAGAGTAGAGCTTTTCCTTTACCTCTGTGTGGCTACGTTCCTGGTAGCCACAATAATGCTTCGCCTTCTGCAGGGCCTGTTCTTTAGTAAGCTGTTTCCGGTAGACCATTGCTACAAAATTATTACAGGATCGTTATACTTCTTCCAGTCGGTCTACGCAGCCATATTCTGTTTTGAGCAGGTCATCATAATGATCGGCATTTTTAAAAGTGTATTGAACATGTCGGCGCCCAGTTCCTTTGAAATATCCAGGTCGTAAATGGTGCAGGATAAAATAATATTCTGACTGGCGCAGCTTAATACCAATCCGTTTACACGGTAGTTCTCCTGCAATAGGAACTGGTACAAAGGTTTGATGCGGGTACCATCGGGTGGCAGTTGACAGAGGTAGGCATCGCCTGCAATAAAATAATTCTCCGGGTTATAACTGATCTTGATCTTAGCGCTTCCTTCTTTTACTTCCCAGCGGTTGGCGCCTGACCGGGCCAGCTTTACATCTTTGCCCAGTTCTTTCAGAATATTCTCAATGGTTTTGGCCACGCCTACGGGCTCCACCTCTTTTTCAGGCATTTCAGGCAACTTCACTTCGGTGCCACAGGCCGGACAGTATTTCTCCGCATCAATGGTATCAGGTAATACCAGGGTATCGCAACTGGGACAACGGGTAGAGGGTGTTCCTTTATGAGGTGCGTACAATTGTAGCGCCGCCTGCAGGTAATACACCGGCAGGGCAAAACCCAGGTTATCGCCACCACGGATAATGAAGGAATTTACGCCAATCACTTCTCCCTTTTCATTTACCAATGGGCCACCACTGTTACCGGGATTAATGGCCGCATCGATCTGTATAAACTTTAGGCCTTCCCGTATACGGTCTACCTTGAAATAACCCCTTGCGTGGCGGTATAGTTCAACCCAAAAGGGTGACCAATAGCAATTACTTCATCACCATCTTTAAGGGTTTCATAATGACCTAGCGGCAGTGCGGGCAATTCAATACCCGTTGGTGGTTGCAAAAAGCCAGGTCATGCTTGCGGTCGGTATACCATACTCTCGACAATGCTTTATCAAAAGTTTTACCGGCAATGGTCACTTCGGGATTGTCTTGCACCACATGGTCATTCGTTACGATGAGGTCATATTCCCGTAAGTAGAATCCGGTGCCTGAACCTGATTGGGTAGCAATTTGTATGATAGCAGGATGAAACCGTTCTATAACTTCCTGTGTAGGCATTTATATTGTTTTTCAAAACAAAGTGGTTGCGCCTATTGAAAGGCGTTAATGCTTTGCCAGTGTTAGTCAAAGTTGAGTACTGAAATTTCTGCACTAAAAGTGGTATTGAAGTTCACCAGTGATTCATAACGCAGGTTATTCAGCTTAAAATCCAGTTTGGTGAATTTGTTTTTCCAACCGGCCACAATTTCCTCAATACGCTCACGGATAAGGTCTACCTCAAATTCATTCTCCGCAGCATCATAATACCGGGAGGGAAAGCCCAATGCTTCAAAATAATCCGCATGGTTTATTTGCATGAACAATTGGAAAAGATCACTAAGGGGCTTGGGCAGGCTGTAAGAATATTGGCAGAATGAGAGTCCATATTCCAGGATGGTATTGGCAACCAGCGGGTATTGGTTATCCCGGTACCAGATCATATTGTTGGCAGCGGCATTGAGTGCATCAATAACGGCTTTATGATTTTGTGGCGTGACAATAGAGAAGGTATGTTTGGAGCGGAAGAAATAAGGGTATACCTCTTCTTTGGGTTTTGCCAATAACTTACGGTAAGCCTCGATCATTCCCTGGTTACGTTCGCTGGTTGACTTTTCGTCCTTACGGAAATAGATGTCTACCACCTTTTCCAGCTCCAGTTGCAGTTTGCCTTCCGGACAAAGCATGTAGTCGATGCGAAATGCCAGGTTCAACAACATGTATGACAAAGCCCCTGCAAACTTATCCGCGTCCAGGCTGGCCGTATAGTCAATGGTATCCTGTATCCATTTCATGAAGAACCTGTACCGCACATCTTTTTCGGCCTCGGGTAATTCGGTGATGTGTTCCGTATCAATGGTTTGCAGGGAAGTGAATTCCTGCACCAGCAGGTCATCCAACTTATCGGCCTTGATAGCCAGCTCCTTCAAGCCATAGTAGAGCTTATTGGGGTTGGCTGCTTTGATATTGGTGTCGAAGCGCATGCACAGGCGGTCGCCATCCAATGCATAACGGCTGTAATACAGACCGAAATTCATTTCCAGCAGGCGGCGCATAACGGGTACGCTGGGCTGGGCCATCCGGGCCAGGGTAACTTCGGCCATCAGGCGTTCATTATTGAATTCTCCCCGCACAATTTTCGACCCCTGGTATAAATGGAAGCGGCCTTCGGCGCCATTGCGCTCCAGTACCACATTCTGTTCAGCCTCATCCCGCAGGTAACCAAAAACGCTTCTACGCTTTCGGGGTACTGTTGCTGTTTGAAGAGGTTATCGGCTTGCGTCCAAAAGTCTACTTTTTCTACCGTCTTGTTGTTGTCGGAATAGCGTCCAAAGGGAATGGCGGGTTCTTCCACCTTCTTTTTACCCCAGCCAAAAAGTTTATCGAACATAAGTAAGTGTTTGTACCGGTCCCGCCAGGCAGGATATGGTTGAGCGAATGAAGGTATTTAATTTCGTGGCATATTCACAATTCGCTGATGATAATTAGTTTATTGTATTCGCCAGGCGGAAATTTGTCTGTCTGAACCCCCTTATCTTTGCGGGATGCTAAAAGAAACGCTTATCAATGCCACCGAGGCCGGCGCCCAGGTGATACAACACTACTTCAACAATAAGAACCTGCAAATCAGCAATAAAGAAGGGGTTAACAACCTGGTCACCGAAGCCGACCATGCTTCTGAAAAGGCCATCCTGGAAATCATCAAAAAGATTTTCCCGATCATTTTATCGTGAGTGAAGAGGTGGGAGAGATCGTTATGGACAGCGAATACAAATGGATCATTGACCCCATCGACGGTACGGTGAATTATGCGCATGGTATTCCACTCTGTTGCATTTCCATCGGACTTGAAAAAGCGGGCTCCATGATCCTGGGTGCTGTGTACAATCCTTTCATGAAAGAATTTTACCTGGCCGAACGCGGACAAGGCGCTACGCTGAATGGTCAGCCCATACAGGTGAGTGCCGAGCCCGATCTGATGAAGGCCTGCCTGGTAACGGGTTTCCCTTATACCTATATTAATCAACCCAATGGACCGCTGGAAGTATTTTCCCGTTTCATTCGCCAGGGCATTCCTGTACGTCGGTTGGGTTCGGCAGCTATTGACCTTTGCTGGGTGGCGGCAGGCCGGTTCGACGGATTCTATGAACACAAACTACAGGCCTGGGATAGTGCAGCAGGCTTTTGATGGTGGAAGAGGCTGGTGGTAAAGTGACGGACTTCAAAGGCGATCATTATTCCCCTTATCAACCACATATTGTGGCCACTAATGGAAAGATCCACGATGATATCTTACGCTGGATCAACGATAAAGTATAAATTCTAAAAGCCATCACATCATGAGTGAAAGGACTGAAATAAACGACCTGGGAGAGTTTGGGCTTATTGAGCACCTGACTAAAAATATTGAGCTGCAGAATGCCTCTTCCATTTTGGGGGTAGGAGATGATGCAGCGGTAATTGACCATTTTGGCAAACAAACGGTGATCAGTACCGATATGTTGATAGAAGGGGTGCATTTTGACCTGGCCTACACACCCCTGAAGCATTTGGGCTACAAGAGCGTGGTAGTGAACCTGAGTGATATCTATGCCATGAATGCCACACCTACGCAGATCACGGTAAGTCTGGGTTTTAGCAACCGGTTTAGCCTGGAGGCGCTGGATGAGTTTTATGAAGGCGTTTATGCCGCCTGTGAAAAATATGAGGTAGACCTGATCGGGGGCGACACCTGCTCCTCACAAAAGGTTTTATTATATCGGTAACTGCTATTGGTGAAGTAACGCCCGATACGTTTGTAAAGCGAAGCACGGCCCAAAAGGGCGACCTGCTTTGTTGCAGTGGAGATTTGGGCGCTGCTTATATAGGATTGCTGTTCCTGGAGCGGGAAAAGCAGATCTACCTGGAAAATCCGAAAATTCAGCCCGATCTGGAAGGGGAATCTTACGTAATTGGTCGCCTGTTGAAGCCAGAAGCCAGAAAGGACATTATTGAGTTTTTGCGCAAAATGATATCCGGCCTACTTCTTTGATGGATATCAGTGATGGCCTTAGCTCGGAGATCCTGCACATTTGTAAGGATAGCAACCTGGGCTGCCGTTTGTATGAGGAAAAGATACCCATTGCCGAAGAAATGCGCCGGGCCGCTTTTAAATTTGAGATTGACCCTACAGCCTGCGCCCTAAGCGGCGGTGAGGATTATGAATTGCTGTTTACCCTGCCACAATCTGAATACGATAAACTCGTTCTTAATGAGCAGATCAGTGTGATTGGTTATATGACAGATGCCGAAGAGGGCGCCAAGATCCTTACGAAGGGTGGAGGTACGCACAATATAACGGCGCAGGGATGGAATGCATTTAAGAATACCTGAGTTTAAACGGTTTTTGCATGAGGAAATGGTTTTCCGGTTCTATAGTGGTCCTGGCAGCTATATTCTCCATAGGATGTGCTTCTTCCCGGAAACCATTTAACCCGGATAAGAAATATACGTCCGCACAACTTCAACGGGATTATCGCTTGTTCCGCAGCATTTTGGAGGAGTCGCACCCCAGCCTGTATTGGTTTACGCCCAAGGACAGCATGGATTATTATTTTGAGAGGGGTTACCGCAGTATCACTGACTCCATGAGCGAGCCGCAGTTCAAGAACGTCCTGGCCTATGTAACCAGTAAGATCCGCTGCGGCCATACTACGGTTAAGTTCTCCGAAAGCTACAGTGATTACCTGGATACTGTCCGGCTCCCCGTATTCCCCCTCCACCTGAAGGTATGGCCCGATTCGATGACGGTAATTACCAACCTTAACCGCAAGGATGCAGTATTAAAGCGCGGCACCATTGTAACAGGGGTTAACGGATGGAATACAGCACAACTGGTAGATACTTTCTTCAATTATATTTCAGGCGATGGGTATACCCAAACGGGTAAATACCAGGTGATCAGTAACAGGGGCAGTTTTGGCAACCTGTACCGCAATGTGCTGGGACTTACCGATCAATTTACGATTACCTACCGCGATGAAACGGGGGCCGAAAGAGAAACGGTTATACCCATTTATGACCCCGGGCCGATACGGCCAACCGTGTTCCCACTGGCCGGCCAGCCGGTCGCCCGCCCCGCCAGGCGCCGCAACCGCCCATGCTCAATGCTGTGCGGAGTGTACAAATTGATACCTCCCTTTCCTCGGCCTATATGACGGTCAATACTTTTGCCAGGGGTAATAGGTTGAGGGGATTCTTCCGGCGCTCATTCCGGGAATTGAAAAAACGACATATTCAACACCTGGTCATTGATGTACGTTCCAATGGCGGTGGTGATGCGGGTATCTCTACCAAACTCACCCGCTACCTGGCCAATAAAAAGTTCAAACTGGCCGATTCGCTGTATACCCCACGCCGAACCAGCCATTATACCAAATACATTCAGTGGCAGCCGGCTTACTGGCTGATGATGCAAGCCATCACGCGCAAGCACAAGGACGGCCTGTACCACTTTGGTTATTTTGAACGGCATTATTTCAAGCCAAAGAAGGAAAATCACTTTAATGGTGATATCTATATCATAACAGGAGGCAATTCATTTTCTGCTACTACTTTATTTGCCGGGGTATTGAAAGGCCAGGAAAATGTAAAGATCGTTGGTGAAGAAACAGGGGGCGGTGCTTATGGCAATTCTGCCTGGATGATACCCGATGTTACGCTTCCCAATACCAAACTGCGCTTCCGCTTGCCCCGCTTCAGGTTGGTAATGAATAAGGACCTGGTAAAAGAAGGCCGTGGCATTATCCCCGATATTGAAGTGGCGCCCACAGTGGAAACCATTCGGCAGGGCATTGACCCCAAGGTGGATACCGTGCGTAAATTAATTATGCAAAAGGCGGGTGTGGCCAACCATTAATACAGCGCTGAAGTGTATTCAATTCTTTCCTTTTCGTATTTTGCGTGAGCGATCTATTACTTATACCCAATTACGAGCCCTACAACCACTATGCAACAATACAGGATCAAGCCCAACGGCTTTGCCGAGGTCAGGAAAAAATGCTGATGAGAGTAATTCCGACCATGGTCATTGCAGCCATCGCCGGCATCGTTATAGCCCAGGTCAATTCAGCAGGCAAAGCAGGAGATAGTAATATATTGCCTTTTTTATTCCCTTCATCATTCTAATGATGGCGTTCTCCATATACAGGTCTGTCAACCGGCAAAAGAAATTATTCGCCACCTATACGCTTACCATCAATGACAATGTGATCACCCGGCAAATGCACAACACACCCGAGATCGCCATTTACTTTCATGAGGTAAAACAAATCATTAAGAGCATGGAAGGTGGGTTCACCATCATGGGCGCCGACCCTGCCGATATCATTATTGTTCCGGTACAAGTGGAAAATTATGCAGAGTTGGAAGCCCTGCTCAATCAGGTAAAACCAGTGATAGCGCCGCCGGCCTCTCTTTCTGTTATTCAAAAGTTCAAGCCATTGCTTTCTCTGGCAGCAGCCGGCTCCATGGTTGCTGTATTTGCATCCGATAATAAAATTGTGGTAAGTGTGGCCGGTATACTCGGCTTGTGCCTCCTGGGCTGGACATTCTTTTACCTGAGCCGCAGCAAGAACATTGACCAGAAAACAAGAAGCTCCCGCTGGGCCTTTTTACTGGTCATGATCGCCATTATTGCCATCATGGTAGTAAAACTAACTAACGTAATGGAGTAATTAAATGATCACCTGCTGTACTTGCAGGGCTTCATCAAATACTACCATATTGGCTTCGTAACCTTTGGCCAGCAGTCCCATTTTCCTGTCGCGTACCAATTGTGCAGGGTAGGTAGCCGCCATTCGCAAGGCTTCGTCCAGTGGAATACCTGCGTACTCCACGCCATTCTTTACACATTGCATCATACTAAGGGCCGAGCCTGATAAGGTGCCATCGGGCAATGCATAGCGGTCGCCTTGAAACAAGTGCTGGTATTCGCCCGTAGTGGTTTCCGCTACCGCATCGGTAATAAAGAACAACCTTTCTTTCATCACTGCTTTGGCAATCCGCACCGCCGCATAATCTACATGCACCCCATCACAAACAATACTGCTCATCACAGCAGGGTGATCGAAGATGGCTCCTACCAGCCCGGGTTCCCGGTGCTGTAAGGACGACATGGCATTGTACAGGTGTGTAGCTGTTGGAATGCCAAGGTCAAAAGCTTCCCGTGCCTGCACATAAGTAGCATTGCTATGACCAGCTGATACGATGACCTGGTGTTGTAAAAGCAGATCTATAATGGCTGGATCGCATTGTTCGGGCGCCAGGGTGATCATTTTAAAAACGTCCTTACCCCGCTCCAGTAATAATGAAACCTCTTGCAGGGTAGGTTTTTAATGCAGTCCAACAGGTGCGCCCCCGTTTTACGGGATTCATATAGGGCCCTTCCAGGTGGAGGCCCAACAATCCTTTTCCGCCCTGCTCCCAATAGTTTCTCACAACGTCCATCCCTTTCAGGAATTTCTCAATGGTATTGGTGGCCATGGTGATCATAAAATGCGTACAGCCTCCTGCCAAACAATATTCATAGGTAGCATGTAACGCAGCCAGGGTTATCTCCTGCGAAAACAACCTGCCATTACCGCCATAGATCTGCAGGTCAATAAAAGCAGGCGCCAGGTTATAACCGCCCAGGTCTTTTTGTTGATAGTGCGAAGGAATTTCACTGGCGGGCAGGATATCCACGATCTGGTTATTGTTTACCAAAACCGCTTTATTGGTTTCGGTGGAGTAACCGGTAAAGATTCGGGCATTGGTATAAGCGAGGAACATAGGTTTTTATTGAGCTACGAGCGGTTGGTTCCCAAAAGAGGTGACACCTTTCGTACTCGAAGCAAGGAAAAGGTGTCACCTCTGATGGACAGCCTGACAATTGTTTTTACGACTGAATGATAAAATTATCAGCATCTTCCAGGAAGGGCAGTTTATGCCTGATCTCTTCCAGCTTTTCTTTTGAAGGGTAATTGTATGGATATCTTCTTCATGTGCTTTGGTGTATAAAACCTCACCCATGGGATCGACGATCATACTATCTCCGCTATGGTAAATATCCTTTCCATCTTTCCCCACCCGGTTAACACCTACAACATAAGTTTGGTTCTCTATGGCCCTTGCCTGTAGTAAAGTTTTCCAGGCATGGTTCCTTCTTTCGGGCCAATTGGCTACATATACCAGCAGGTCATATTCCGGTTCATTTTTTCAGCATCTTCTTCCGTTATTGGGGCAGCCTGCCTGGCCCAGACCGGAAAGCGCAAGTCATAACAAACCTGCAGGTTGATGCGCCAACCTTTCACCGAAGCAATGAGGCGTGTATGACCGGGCGTATAATGCTCATGTTCGCCTGCATAGGCAAACAAATGGCGCTTGTTGTAATAACCCAACTGCCCATTGGGCAACATCCATACCAGGCGGTTATAATATTGTCCCTCTTCTTCAATGATGAGGCTGCCGGTAAGAATGATCCTTTTTTGTGCAGCTACCCGTTTCATCCAGGCCACGGATTCACCCTCCATCGTTTCGCCCAGTAATTCTGGTTGCATGCTGAAACCCGTACTAAACATTTCGGGCAGGATCACCACTTCTGTTTTTTGCTGCAACCCATTGATCTTTTGTTCCAGCATGGCCAGGTTGGCGGCCTTATCCTCCCAGTGCAAATGGGTTTGTATCGTGGTAATGGTAAGTGTAGACATAACAGTAAAGTTATACAGCAAAAGTATCTTTAGCAGTATCAGGATGACCATCCTGTACTTCTTCCGGTGCTTTTTTGCTGTTGGGTTTTTGTTTGTCGCACAAAATATGCGCCAGCTTGGCTACCAGGGCCGTCCAACCCGTTTGGTGACTAGCCCCCAGGCCACTTCCAGAATCCCCATGGAAATATTCATAGAAAAGAATGAGGTGTTCATTGCCTGGTCGCTCATAAAACCAACTTTCTTTGCCATTAGTAGGGCGCTTTCCATTTTCGTCTTTATCAAATAATTTGATCAGGCGCAGGGTCAATTCATCAGCCACCTGGACCAGGTTCATTTGGTTGCCCGAGCCTACAGGACATTCTACCAGCAGGTCATTGCCGTAAAATTCACCAAAGCGACGTATGGATTGGATAATGATATAGTTGATAGGCATCCACACCGGTCCGCGCCAGTTGGAATTGCCGCCAAAGAAATCAGACGTAGAATCACCCGGATCATACTGCACTTTATAATCCACCCCATTGATCGTCACTTCATAGGGGTTTTGTTCATGGTATTTCGACAAAGCCCGGATACCATAGTCGGACAAGAACTGCGATTCATCCAGTAGCCGTTCCAGCAGCTGCACCAGTTTTTCACGCGGCACCAGTGATAAGAGAATTTCCTCTCCCCCGGCCCTTTCTTCATTAGGCCAGAACCGGCCATTCTTCAGGCGGTAATTCTCAAACCAGGTGATCCGCTTTTTAAAATCGCCCAGTTTATCCAATATCTTTTTTCGATCACCGATACAGCAAATAAGGAAGTAAGCCCTACGATTGAATATACGCGCAGGTGTAATGGGGCCGAGCCTGCTATTGACAGGGTATCATAAAAGAATTTATCGTCTGCATTCCACATACCCTGTTCATTCAGTGCCTCTGCGATCAATACAAAATGTTCAAAGAACTTCGTAGCAGTATCTTCAAACGCCTCATCTTTCATGGCTATTTCCATAGCCATGTCCATCATATTGAGGGCATACATGCCCATCCAGCTGGTGCCATCGGCCTGCTCCAGTTGCATGGTACCGGGCAGTACGCTACTGCGGTTGAATACACCAATATTATCCAGTCCAAGAAAGCCCCCTTCAAACATATTGTTACCATTGGAGTCCTTACGGTTGATCCACCAGGTAAAATTGATGATGAGTTTCTGGAATATGCGTTTGAGAAAAGCAATATCACCTTTTCCTGTCCGGTTTTTTTATCCGGTACACCTGCAAGGCAGCCCAGGCTTGTACAGGTGGGTTCACATCGCCAAAATTCCATTCATAAGCTGGTAGTTGTCCATCCGGCTTCATATACCATTCCCGCATGATGAGCAGCAACTGGTGTTTGGCAAAACAGGGGTCTACCATGGCCAGGGGAATACATTGAAAAGCCAGGTCCCAGGCCGCATACCAGGGATACTCCCATTTATCCGGCATCGAAATAATATCCTGGTTTTTGAGGTGCTTCCAGTCCGCATTACGGCCATGCATTTTACCGGGGTTCACATCCGTAATGCCATCGCTCGTCGTCAACCAACGTTCTACATCATAATGGTAGTATTGTTTACTCCACAATATACCCGAGAGGGCCTGACGCTGTATGCGCTTCCATTCCGGATCGGTAGTGGCGTGCAGCACTTCATCATAAAAAGCATCAGCTTCTCCCTTGCGCGAATTGAAAATATTGGTAAAGCCCGTAGCAAAGGGATTGTCAAAAATTTTACTGCTTAGCCGTAGATAAGTCGTCTTCGTAGCACCCGCTTCAATATGGTATTTATATACCGGCGCAAACTTAGTTCCTGTTTTGCGTTGCCGCAGTGCTGTCAGCTCTTCCCCTTTAATGATTGCCTTGTGAAAAGCATCTTTGGTAAAGGGGGTAGCATTGGGTTGACCTGATACAATTTCAAGGTTGGTTTCATTTTCCGTCATCAGGCTATCCGATGCAGGCATATAATACAGGTAATAGGCTCCCAGCCGGCCATGGGTGGCTTTTACCGAGGTCTTGTCGCGCCGGGTAATATGCGGTTTCTTTTCCGATTGGTCGTAAGCCCAGCGATTGTAAAACCACAAGGTGGGCGCCAAGGTAATATCTGCCCCTTTGGAATACCGGTTGGTGATATCGATCTTGATAAAGATGTCTTTTGAATTCTCTTTGGCATAGGTAACCAGCACATCAAAGTATTGGTCATGCTCAAAGATACCCGTATCCAGTATTTCATATTCTGGCTCTTGGCGGGAACGATTGCGGCTTTCTTCGCGCAACATATTGTAGGAAACTCCTGCTGGGGGTACTTGTACAGGTACTGCATATAATAATGCGTAGGCAGGTTATCCAGGTGATAATACAACTCTTTTACATCCTCTCCGTGATTGCCTTCATAGTTACCCAATCCAAAAGGCGCTCTTTGAGTATCGAGTCCTTTCCATTCCAGAGGGATATACCAAAACAAAGGTTTTGGAAAAAGTCGGATATGCCAGCCAGCCCATCTTCTCCCCAGCGGTATGCACGGCAATGTGCATGATCAAAAGGGAAGTAATTCCAGGCATCGCTGTTCATACTATAATCTTCACGTACCGTTCCCCACTGGCGTTCACTGAGGTAGGGGCCCCATTGTTCAAGGGGTATTTTTTTAGTTGTATTGACGGTTAATCGCTGATGTTCGGCAGTTGTCATGATCTTGTTTTCGTTCAACAAATCCATAATGAAAATAGCGCATTGCAATAAGTCGGGCAAACATCGTTGTAGGATAAGGCTTTATAATGGTGAATTTACAGCTTTACACAGGTATAAAAAACAAAAAGGCCCCTCCACCTGGGAAAGGCCCATCCGAAACTACTGCTTATACTACTACTATTTTATGTTTTGATCTATGATAACCCGGCCATCAGCAGGCTGGTTTTGGGTATACCCATTCAAAAAAATAAGGTGTCGGCCACCCTCTACCGACACCTTAACTAATGCACAGCATCTAACGCACACCTTGCTTGCCTGTGTTATAGCATTTTTATAGGAAAAGTTTAATGACTAAAGGTTTTAAAAGCAATCACCAACTAATCCTTCACCCATTGGCCGCTGATGATTGCTTTTATTCGTTTTCATGGCTGTCTATTTATTTTCATCGTACGGTTAATCAGAACTGCCTGTCTCAATCATTATGACATAGCAAAAGTGCAATTTGTTAGTTCACATAACAATAGCATGAAGATGTGAGAATCTGTACAAACACCTGTTCGCTTTTTAACAGATCTTAACAAGTGCCGCAATTGGTTGCTCCCTTTCTTCCATTTATCCCCTTTTTTTGGCAAGGTCCTACCACTTAGCGGTACCACATATCTGTGTGGTTTTGCCCAAACAAATGTTGAAAAGAAAAAGGGATAATTACTTTTGGTAATACATACACCCCCGCTTGTTCAGAATAAAGTTCTATAGCATCTTGCTGGTTTGCCTGCCAACTTTCCTGCTGGCCCAAAACCGCAAATACGTTTTTACCAGGCTATCTTCAAAAGATGGTCTCGCCTCCAACCATGTTCACAGTATTCTCCAGGACCAGAAAGGTTTTATGTGGCTGGCCACAGCCAATGGCCTTCAACGTTATGATGGTCGAAAGATCGTGATGTTCCGTCCACCTGCCGGAGATAAGAATTACCTGCCCGCCGCGCCCATCAAGCAAATAGCGGCTGATATCAACCACCATTTTTGGGTGAGGACGGAACAGGAGGTCGGCATCTTCGATCCGGTTACCTTCCGGTATAAAAAGCCATCATCAAAACCGGCGGCGAAATACCGCCCCGTGCTGAGTACTTCCTGTGGATGGACAGCAAAGGCAATATCTTCCTCATCATCACCCGCCTCGGCATACTGGCCTACGATTGGAAAACCAATACCTTCAGCAAAGACGAAAGTCGCATCCGCACACCCAGGGGCTGGAGCATCGGGCAACTGCTGGAAGATCCTCAAACCGGCCATTACTGGATGGGCGCCGATTCGGGACTGGCCCAGTACGACTTCCGCACCAAATCATTAAGTTACTATGGACATAATACCAGCCAACAGCCCATCCTCGACAATCCCCTGTTTAAAGAGCCGGTAACGGTTATGTTCATTGACCGTCAATTGCGGTTTTGGCTAACTACCTGGAACCCGAAAGCCAGTGAAAAATTCTATTGCGTTGATAAAGCTACTGGCCGGATGACCAGTGATACGGCGGGCTTGATGGTGCACCCAGCAGTGTATAAAGAGCTGCATGCCTTCACCCAGCAATCCAATGGCGCCATCTGGAGTTATGGCGAACGCCTGCTCATGGAGTTTGATACCCTCACCAAAAAGTTCCAATACATACGCAATGATTATGTGGACGACTATGACATCAAGTACGATATGGTGTATTGTATGTATGAGGACCGCGAACAAAATACCTGGATAGGCACTGACGAAGGGGTATACATTTTTAATCCGGCCCGGCAAATGTTCAACAGCATTGTATTGCAGGGCTCTTTACCCGGCAATGCCAACAGGAACTTGCAGGTAAATGCTTTCTTACAAAGGAATAACAATGAGCTGATCATTGCTTCCTGGGGATTGGGCGCCATTACTTGTGATAGCAATTTTCTTCCATTAAAGAATGATATGTTGAAAGGCAGCCCTGCGGGTGATGATAATTATGCCATGCAATGGGACCTGCACGAAGAGAAATCAACCGGCCGCTTGTGGATAGCTTGTCAGGAAGGACGTTTCATCTTGTACAATCCACTTACCCGTCAATCCACCTTTCACAAACTACCCCTGGCTGGACAACGAACCATCCGGCAAATAACTGAGGACAAACAAGGCACCATTTGGCTGGCCACGCAATATGGCCATATCGTTAAATGGGATCCGGCAGCAGGATATGGAAAGGATTTTATGCAGGGCTTTAGCCAGGTGCAAAACATCAATACCATTGTTTATAAAATGATGGTGGATAAGGAGGGGTTTCTTTGGTTGTGCACCCATATGAAAGGTGTATATAAAATGGATCCCCGCACCGGTGAAATACTGGCACATTACGATTCAAAAGGGGGCCCTGGCAAATCGCTCTATTCCGATATGGCCGGTGATATACTGCAGTACAATGACAGTTTGTTTTTCATTTGTTCTGGTGCACTCAACCTGCTTAATCAAAAAGCGGGAACCATACAACCCATTACCACCGATGAGGGCCTGCCTTCTATGAGCGCAAGCAGTTTGGAAATGGACAATGATAACAATCTATGGGTGGGGCTGGCCGATGGCATTTGCCGGTACAATCAAAACGAAAGGTATTTACCCTGTTTGCCCAAAAGATGGTATCATTTACGGCAACTTTAAATACAATGCCAGCATCCGCCTCAGCAATGGCCAACTGGTATTTGGCAATGCCCATAATTTTGTATTCTTCCAGCCAAGGCAGGCGGCCAGCTCTGTACCACCATTGGATGTGACCATCACAGATTTTAAATTATTTAATGCTTACCTGCCGCCCGATTCCATCATGAAACTGGATAGGGTAGAACTGAGCCATACCGACAATTCCATTACCATTGAATTTGCCGCACTGAGTTTTTACAGCGAGATAAGATTGTTTATTACTATCAATTGGAGGGTATCAACAAAGAATGGCTACGACCGGATAAAGGATTATTTGCCAATTATACCTCCCTGCCACCGGGTCATTATACATTCAAAGTCATGTGTGAAAATGCAGATGGTGTTGAATCAAAAAATATTACTACTCTTAAGATCTATATCCGGCCGCCATTCTGGCGAACCTGGTGGTTTCTTTCCCTGGTGGTCATTGCGGTGGCCGCTCTCATTTATTTTATCCATCGCCTGCGGGTAAACCAATTGCTAAGCATGGAAAAAGTGCGTACCCGCATTGCCCGCGATTTGCACGATGATATGGGCTCTACCCTTAGCACCATCAATATCCTGAGCGAAATGGCCAAAATGAAAGTGGAGAAAGACACGGCCAAAACCAGTGAATACCTGGGTAAGATCAGCGACAACAGCAGCCGCATGATGGAAGCCATGGATGATATTGTATGGAGCATCAATCCCATGAACGATAGTATGCAGCGCATCACCGCCCGTATGCGCGAGTTTGCCACCGGCGTTCTGGAAGCCCGCAATATTGATTTCACTTTCCGGGTAGATGAAACTGTGCAGGACCTGAAACTGGACATGGAGGCCCGGCGCGATTTCTTCCTCCTGTTCAAAGAAGCAGTGAACAACCTGGCCAAGTATGCACAATGTAAAAATGCCGTAATCGATATATCCATCCAGAAAGAACGATTGATCATGAAGATCATGGATGATGGGATCGGATTTGATATTAATCATGTGGACAGCGGCAATGGCCTTTTCAACATGAAAAAAAGGGCCCAATCACTCAATGGCAGCCTGGCCATTGATTCCAAACCCGGCTCCGGCACCAAAGTATTGCTGGATGTGCCTTTGACATAATTATGTGATTGCCCCCGGTAAAATAAATACCTAGTTTTGTACCATAAACGGCACCCCGGATGATCAATATCATATTATATGAGGACAATCCCCAACTGAGAGAAGGTTTGGCCATGCTGTTAAATGGCTCGGATGGTTTTGAAGTGATCGGGGCGTTCAAGAACTGCAACAATGTGGTTACCGAGGTAGAGGCCCTGAAACCCGATGTGATCCTGATGGATATTGACATGCCGGGCACCAATGGCATTGAAGGGTTGAAATTGATCCGCCAGGTAAATAGGGATGTTAAGGTCCTCATGCTTACCGTATTCGACGACAATAAAAATGTGTTTGAGGCCGTCCGCAATGGCGCCAATGGGTACCTCCTCAAAAAAACACCTCCTGCCAAATTATTGGAATATATACAGGAAGCCCATACCGGTGGTGCGCCCATGAGCTCTTCCATCGCAACCCAGGTATTGAAGATGTTTTCGCAGGTGCATAGTACCACCAATAGCGACTACCACCTTTCGGAAAGAGAAAAGCAGGTTTTGCAATGGCTGGTCAATGGGTACAGCTATAAAATGATTGCTTCCGAAATGTTCATCTCCATTGATACCGTACGCTCCCATATCAAAAGATCTACGAAAAGCTACACGTCAATTCCAAGAGCGAAGCCGTAGCCAAGGCTTTTAAAGACAAGATCGTTTAATTACACACACGCTTTACTATTATAAGTACCCATCCCTTTTTACGGATTGGTTGACAAGTGCTGTGACGCCCTTACTAGAGAGGTGACACCTTTCCCTGTCTACGAAATCAAAGGTGTTACCTCTTCGCTAAAACCCAATGCCTAACAGCTAATATCTACCTGCACATTCACATCTTTATGCTATTGCGGCGCGGGCCTTAACCGAGTAGTTTTGTGAAGCAAATTAAAAATAGCCAACAATGAAACAGTCGATGCAGGTAGTAGCGATGGTGGCTTTTCTCGGTTGCTTTGCCATACTGGTCATAGCAGCCGGAAGCAGGAAAGCGAAGACTCAGGAAAACTGCGGTGAAGAATTGAATAAGATCATGCAGCCCGGAAAAAGGAAGCCGTCAATACTCCGGCAACCGTACCTACACAGGATGCAGCGCTGTGTACGCCGAACAGGAAACAGGAGATCATTTTACCAGTCAGCATGACGCCTATTCCAATTTAAGGTGAGTCACCCTGCCGCGCTGGGATGCCGGGCAGCAGGGTGGCCCACCTTTATTTTGAATTATAGACAGTACAAATTTTATCAGGCAGTTTTCTCAAGGGTGGTTTACAGGTCCCGTCTTACAAGACGGGATTTTTTTACCCATATTCCCGAAAGCCAACCCAGCAAGAGGCAAATGAATACAATAACAGGGGAGGGAGTTTGGTGAATCCCAATAACAACCAGGTACCTGCAATCACTCCAATATTGAGGATACTCACCGTTTTAAATTCTGTGATGGAAATATCCTTCATCATATAAAATACCGAAGCCACCATGATACCCACCACCACGGCATTAATACCTTCCAGGGCCCGGAACACAACAGCATAGCGCTGTAGGTTATGCCATATAGGAAAAAGAATAATACCAGTAGGGCGCTGGGCAGAAATATGGCCAGCGAAGCAATGATGCAACCCAATACCTGCCAGGTAGTGCCTTTATCGTTCATGGCCATTCCACCCATGAAAGAGGAGATCGAAAACACGGGTCCGGGAATGGCGCGCACAATACCCGCACCTGTATAAAAATCATCCCGCTCAATACTGATCACATTTTCCTTCTTGTAAAGATTCTTCCTGATTACCAGTTCCGATTTGGGCCTTTCTACATATTGCTCATACATCATGGGAATCAGTACTTGTCCGCCGCCAAAAACCAGACTCCCGAAACGATAGGTGTTTTCAAACAGGTTCAAAGGCCGGCGATTGGGCCAGTCGTTGGTACGTGCCAGCTCACTCACCAAACCCGCCGCAATAAACAGGATGGCAAACAACCAGATATTACCCCACTTGATCTTTTTGGGAGGAATGCCTTTTTGTGGGATCCGTTTATCACTCAGGTTGGTCACAAATCCGCCTGCCACAATGAGGATGGGAAATACCCAGGGGCTTTTGAACAGGAAAAAGGTAACGATGGCGCTTACTGCCAGGATAACACTGGTAATGGTATTGTGAATGGCCAGTTTGAAGGATTTCGCCGCCGCGAAAGCCAGGAACCCCACCGCCATGGGCTGAATGAACTTGAAAATGGACATGCTTTGCGAGCGCGCATCAAAAAAGGGCAGCACAAAAGAGAACAGGCCCATGAGAAAACAGGCTGGGAAGATCCAGATCAGCAGCGTCAATACCGCCAGAGGAATACCCCCTCTTTTATACCCGATGAGGGTGAGCACCTGGGTAGATGAGGCCCCAGGCAATAATTGGCAAAAGGAGTTGTAATCCAGTACTTCTTTCTCGGTTACATCGTGCCGTTGGTGCACAAATGTTTTCATCACCATACCAAAATGGCCCTGTGGGCCACCAAACGCTGTGATACTATGAATAAAAACAGCTCTTAGAAAAGGTATATGTCGTAGCAGTACCATGAAAACAGACCACACAAAGCACGAAAGGTACTAAACTTATAGAAGCCATTGATCATTGGGCTTTCCACTTTGACCTCGGCTCATAATATTGCCATAACAAAGCCGCCAGTTTGCGGCACAATACCCAGCCTTCATTGGAGGACGTCCAGCTTTGATCTTCCAGGTTTTTCGTACTGATCGTATACGCATAGGGACCATGGGGCGCCATCACGATCAGCGTTTCATTGCGCGATTGGTTGACCTCGCCTGTTTTGGAGGCTACAAAAATATAGGGCGGTACCTGCGCTATCCCGTTTACATCATGGTAGTTCCTGCCCAGCACCCGCAACATCCGCTCACTGGCCTCCGGGCTGCCCACCTGTCCCCGGTAGATCTTTTCCATCAGCATGGTCATTTCCCGGGGTGTGGTTTGTCCCCAGCCGAATTGCTTCCGGTTTTCTTCCCGTCCCGGTGTCCGGGAATTGATCCGGGTATCGCGTAAACCAAGTGAATCAAGATTCCATTGATGCGGGCGCCCGATCCGGCCAGGCTCTGCAACCAAAGGCTGGCGGTATTATCGCTCATCGTCAGCATCAACATCATCACTTTGCTAAGCTCTATTTTCTCGCCACTTTTGAAACTGCCCAATATATCCTCTCCGGCATACAGTAAGGAGTCCTTATATATTAGTTCTTGGTGATATTGCAATTCGCCCCGTTGAATTTTATCCATGATGCCCACCAGGATGGGCACTTTTACTATGCTGGCCGTTGGAAAAATGGTATCGGGCTGAAAGGAGGCTTCTTTACCCGTTCGCAGGTTTTTACATAAATACCCACCACACCCCGTACACCCTGCGCCTGTACCAGTTCGGTAATTTTTTGTTGCAGTTTCTTGTCTGTGCGGGTTTGTGCAGCTGTACTGCCCATCAGTATAAGCAATAGGAGACTTACAGTAAAACTCTTGCAGTAAAACATAGCAAACGGGGTGTTTTGATTTGTGTTTACTAATATAAGGTGTAAACACCAATTTTCCCCTGAAATCCTTGCTGGGGCTGGATGAAAACAAGATGAGTTAATTATTATTGAGCGTACTGTATTTCGTTTATACTAACCGTTATATATATGTGTAGCTTACCTCCTTTACACAGTCAATGTTTCCTCTGCGAAATCCATTATAATCTGTGCAATCAGCGATTATATCTGAGGAATCAGTGATTGCGATTATCGATAGTAGCCATTCCGTTCTATTTCTTCCGCTACTTTATCCGGCACCAGGTAGCGGATGGACTTGCCCGCTTTAATGGTACTCCTGATATAGGTAGCAGAAATTTCGAGGAGCGGCGCATTTAAGATCACAACCCGGTCACTATCGTAAGTAGTGGAAACTTCATGGCCCGGACGTTTGTACACGAAGATGGGATAGTTGGTGAGAATATGCTGGTAGTTTTCCAGCGGGGCAGGTTTTCAAAACTATCGCTGCCCATGATTACTGCAAAACTGTGTTGCGGGTACTTTTCACTCAGGTAAGTAAGCGTATCTGCCGTATAAGAGGGGCGGGGCAGACGGAATTCTATATCCGTTACTTTTAATTGATGGGATTCTTCTATGGATAACTGTATAAAATGCAACCGGTGAAATTCGTTCAGCAAGCCGGCTGAGGGTTTCAGCGGATTCTGGGGTGACACTACAAACCATACCTGGTCCAGGTCAGTATGCTGCACCATGTGCTGGGCAATAATGAGGTGACCGTGATGAATGGGATTAAAGGAACCGAAATACAGGCCAACTTTCATACCTGGTCAAATAAAAATGAGCTTTGTGTGATGATGTTAAACCAATTCTTCTATAAAGATATTATCTGCTTCGTTAAGGCGCAGGCTTAGATTGTAGCCAGCTACGCTGATGGAGATGGGATCGCCCAGGGAGCAATTTGTTCTACTTTAACTGTTTCGCCGGGTACACAGCCCATTTCCATGAGCTTTAGAAAAAGATCGTTATCCTCAAAAGACATAATTCTTCCTTTGCGGCCAGACCTTAACTCTGATAATCTTTTCATTTTGCTTTATTTATATTCTATCAACCCGGTATCAATAACACCTGATGCATTGAAATAGATCATTTACAGGTCCTATATTATTCAGGTTCATCCAACAACAAATGTAGCTTTGTATCTATTATTACGCTTACGATTTTCGAAACTTATGCAAACAATAGCACCGGTTGATTTTCATTTCCTGGAAGCAGCTACCCTGAAAGACAGACTCATCCTCAAAGAATTCTTACGTACGCTCTTTAAAAGGAAGGGGTAAAGCTGGAATCCCTGCGTTTCATCTTTTGTTCTGATCAATACCTGTTGGAGATCAACCGCCAATACCTGCAGCATGATTACTTTACTGATATTATCACCTTCAACCTTTCCAGCCATCCCGCACCTGTTATTGGTGAGATCTACATCAGTATTGACCGGGTGAGGGACAATGCCCAACAATTCAGTACCACCTTCCGCGATGAACTGCACCGGGTTATCTTCCATGGGGCGCTGCACCTCTGTGGTTACAAGGACAAGACGGCAAAAGAAGAAAAGCTTATGCGGGCTAAAGAAGACGAGTACCTTACCCGATACAAAAGGGTGCTGGCTCATTAAGCAGGCCCAGCCAACTAATTCCATCCTTTTGCTCAACTTATACTGTCTACGATAACCATTCACTAAAGAGTTGAGCTGGTTTTAACTGATCTCACGAGCATTCTTCTTGCCCTTTTGAGGGTGGGTATATAGTAGCCTTAGGCTTTATACCTGACCAGTGTTTTAAAGAAGGCCCCAAGGCCATTCTATCCACTCATACTTCACTACCCTCCACTGACAATTACCCCTTTGGCTAATTAGTACAATTTCAGTGTGTCCCGATGGCTTTACTTGCAGGGATGAAATATTTATTCGCATTGATCCTCCTATTAGGAAACTCGGTAAGCCATGGCCAACAAAAGCAGGAAGATTCCATTCAGTCCCGTTTTCTGAATACTACCATCCCTTTCACTGTTTACATTCCGGCCAATAGAGATACTACCCAATCCTTGCCCGTTATCTATTCTTTCAACTATGGTATGGTGAGTGGTGCTTATATAGCGGCCCAGCTCGATTACTTCCAAAGCGCCAATTATACCTTACCCCATTCTATCCTGGTCAATATATCGGCCAATATGGATAGGATAGGGTTTATATATGCCAGTGGTCAACTTACTCCTACGGGCCGGCAAATGGTAGAGTGCCTTAAGAAAGAAATTATACCCCTGGTAGAAAAGAAATACCATACCGCCTCTTTCCGCTCTTACTTAGGTCATTCGTTTGCGGCCAGCTATGGCAATTACCTTATTCAATATGAACCAGGTCTATTCAATGGTTATATGCTGTTGGCGCCAGAGAAAATAGCCCCGGAGCAACCTCCTTTCACCCTTACTCCAGCCCTTAGGGATTGGTATAATAAGCACTATACCTTTTACTATGCCGCGGTGGGTGAACATGACCTTGCCCGGCGGGCAGCCTATCCCCGGGAAGTAACTGATCAATTAAAGCAGCTCGACAGTACCCGGATGTATGCCAGGTATGATAGTATCCCTGGAGGAGACCATTCCAATATAGTATCCCTCACCATTCAATCGGCCCTGGAACATCTATACCAGTTGTACAATCCTTACCTGGATGCTGGTCATCCTGCTGATGTGGTAAAAGAACTCCATGAAACCATTGACCGGGTGGGTCAGGTATATGGGATAACCCCACAAAAAGAACCCGGTGTATTATAACCGTTATTGCCAGCTGGCCATTGCCAATAAGGATACTCTTGGCCTACAAAAGTACTGGATTACTTCCATGATGGCAGGGGGAAAAGCTGGTATTTACTACAATTCGGATCCTATGCCAGTAGGTTAAACCTCACCACCTTGGCCAGGGACTATACAGAGGCGGCCATTAAAAGCATCCAACAAAGGAAATGGGAACCGACCAGGGCCGGGCCAATCTAATAGAATGTTATATCCAGTTGGCCTCTCTTACCAATAACAACCCTTCCAAAGCCTGGGAGTACTTTCAGCAAGCCATGATCCTGGCCAAAAAGCCTTTAAGGAATGGCTATAAACCCATTAGGGCTTATTATGAAGCCGGTAAGTTTACTATCCAAAATCATTACCGGGTACAGGAAGGGGTGGAGACTTTGCTGACCTACCTGGAATTAGCCCGGGATGTAAGTCCTGATGCCCATGGGTTGGCGTACAATCAAACGGCGTTTTTACTAGGTAAGGGGTATGCTATCCTTAAAGACTTCCCCAGGGCACGGAAATACCTGGAGCAAGCCCTGGTTAAAAACCCGGACGACAAGGAAGTAAAAGACCTTTTAATGACCCTCCCATAACAATTTCAAGCATCCTTCGTTCCACGTGGAACAGACCGTCTAAACCAGTTACTTACATAATTATCAATCCCACCCTTTTCTTAAGCAAGGGGAGTTCCCTTTCTCCGGTTAACCAAAGTTTATACACTAAAGGGGTTATTATAGGGATACAGTTAAGCAGTAACCCTCAATCCTACTTCAAATACCCCAACTGTACAACCCAGCCCACTAAGCGGATACTAAACAGCTTTCAACGACAAAGCCCATTATTTCCTATAACACTCGTTGACCTGGAGGGTGGTTTTTATTATCCTCCTCTTTATTTCAAATTCACTAAAAACTAGTATTAAACAGGGACCAAACTCGGACAAAAGACGGATACGCTATTTCTTTACTTCCTATTTACTTTTTCTTTAGAACATCTATATTCATTCTAAATCCCAGCATTAAACCAACCCAGTACGCCTGCGCACCAAGTACAAACACCAGTCAACAGCATACTATTCTTCCTCTTTTCCATCCTTGCTCTAAAACCTTAGTGTACTTCGGGGATAAAAGCAGGGTTCCATCTTATTGAACAAGGTGGGCACATACATTACCCAGGCATTCAGAGAGAAACTAGCCATGAAAAAGACTAGGGCCATTCATACACTTCACCTTTAAAAAAAAAAGGACCATAGGGAGCCGCTATTGGTGATTATACAATACTCCGGTAAGTAGGATATGATACTAGCTCCACATGGGTTAAGGCAGGTAACTCCGTACCTTCTTCCCCGTTCCACGTGGAACAGGATAATCCCCGAAACAGCCGGCATTGATGTAATTTTGCACCCTATGTTTCCAGAATACGATGTAATAGTAGTAGGTGCCGGTCACGCAGGATGTGAAGCGGCAGCAGCAGCAGCCAACCTTGGATCAAAGGTGCTCCTGGTGACCATGAATATGCAGACCATTGCCCAGATGAGTTGTAACCCTGCCATGGGGGTATTGCCAAAGGGCAGATTGTAAGGGAGGTGGATGCTATGGGAGGATACTCCGGCATTGTTTCCGACAAGAGCATGATCCAATTCAGGATGCTGAATAAGTCAAAAGGACCTGCCATGTGGAGCCCTCGTTCCCAGAACGACCGCATGTTATTTGCCGCTACCTGGAGGGAGATGCTGGAGAACACTAAGAATGTGGACTTCTACCAGGATATGGTAAACTCAATTATCATAAAAGACAATCGTGCTTGCGGAGTCATTACAGGTCTTGGTCATGAAGTAAAAGCCAAGGCAGTAGTAGTTACCAGTGGTACATTTCTCAATGGGGTAATCCATATTGGAGAGAAACGCTTTGGCGGAGGTAGGGTAGCAGAGAAGGCCGCCACTGGCATTACCGAGCAATTGGTAGAACTGGGCTTTGAGAGTGATCGCTTAAAAACCGGAACACCTCCCCGGGTAGATGGAAGAAGTCTGGATTATACCAAGATGGAAGAACAAAAAGGAGATGAGGAGATCGTAGGCTTTTCTTTCAAAGACATACAGAAACCAACAGAACAAAGAAGTTGCTGGGTCACTTATACCAACCTGCAAGTACACGATATTCTTAAAACAGGATTCGATCGCAGTCCTATGTACACCGGCCGCATAGAAGGAGTGGGACCACGCTATTGCCCAAGTATTGAAGACAAGATCAATCGCTTTGCCGAAAGAGACCGCCATCAATTATTCATTGAACCTGAAGGATGGAATACGGTAGAGATCTATGTCAATGGTTTCTCCACTTCACTCCCCGAAGAGGTTCAATACAAAGCTTTGCAAACGGTACCCGGTTTTGAGAACGTCAGGATGTTCAGACCTGGTTATGCCATCGAATATGATTATTTCCCACCTACCCAGTTGAGCCATGCCCTTGAGACCAAACTTATTTCCAACCTCTTTTTGCTGGCCAGATCAATGGAACCACTGGATACGAAGAAGCAGCTTGCCAGGGTTTAATGGCCGGTATCAACGCCCACCAAAAAGTACGGGAACTGGAACCAGTCATTCTGAAAAGAAGCGATGCCTATATCGGAGTACTCATTGATGATTTGATCAGTAAGGGTACAGAAGAACCTTACCGCATGTTTACTTCCCGTGCTGAATTCAGGACCTTGCTCAGACAAGACAATGCCGATCTGCGGTTAACAGAATTGAGTTATCGCCTTGGCTTGGCTGATCAGGAGAGAATGGATAAAGTGATCGAAAAAAGGAACGGAGCCGAAAAGATCAAGTCCATTCTGAAAGATATTTCACTTGATCCTACTGAAGCAGACGCATTCCTTACAGCAAGGAATTCAGCACCGCTTCCACATAAACAAAAGACCTTACAAGTATTGCTTCGACCCAATATATCGCTCGTGGATATGATGGAACATTTACCAACCATCAAAACAGCCCTTACCGGATTTTCACCCGACGCTATTGAGCAGGCCGAGATCCAGGTAAAGTATGATGTGTACATAGAAAAAGAGAAAGAGATTGTGAAGCGTATGAGCCAACTCGAAGACTTGATGATACCGGAGAATTTTGATTATGAAAGAGTGGCTGCTTTATCAAATGAAGCCTTGCAAAAATTCAAACGCATTCGACCACGTACTTTGGGACAAGCCAGCCGGATCAGTGGTGTGAATCCCAGCGATGTTCAAATTCTCATGGTTTACATGGGCCGCTAACTAAGCATCTTCAGATACTAAAAAAGTGAGTCACCAACCTGTATGCTGTCTAAAGACAACTACTTACTTGTTGACTCACTTTCTCTTTATATCGCCCAATCCTAGAACTGGATCGCATCTACGATCTCTTCCAGGAATTGTTGATCCGTTGTATCAAACTCATTCAACTCCGAACTGTCAACATCCAGCACACCGATCACTGTTCCATTCCTGATAATGGGTACTACTATTTCAGACTTCGCTAAACTGCTGCAGGCAATATGCCCTGAAACTGTTCTACATCGGGAACGATCAAAGTTTGCTTTTGTTCCCAGCTACCGCCACATACACCTTTTCCATAACGGATTCGCGTACACGCTACTGGTCCTTGAAATGGCGCCAGTACCAATTCATTTTCTTTCACCAGGTAAAAGCCTACCCAAAACCAACCAAACTGTTCTTTCAGTGCAGCCACCACATTGGCCAGGTTCGCTACCAGGTCAGGTTCCCCATCAATCAATGCTTTGACCTGCGGGATCAAAGATTCGTATTGCTCTTGTTTTGTTCCCTTCAACAGCAAAAGATCCTCTGCCATAATATTAAACTAAATTATAATTAAATACATTTATCATTCTCTCATTCGCCGATTTGAAAAAGCTATTGCACCTTTCAAATAGGGTGTATATTCCTCTCACTACTGACAACACATAAATCTTCCCACATTTTTAAAAGCAGCTCTATCCAGCCTTTGCAATCTTTCCCCACATTTTACAAACCATATTTTGCGCTGATCTCCAGCATGCGTTCTATCGGTTTCCTGGCAGCCACCCTTAATTTTTCATCCATCTTGATCTCTGGTAATTCGTATTCCATGCACAGGTATAATTTTTCCAGTGTGTTCAGCTTCATGTGCGGACAGTCATTGCAAGCGCAACTATTGTCGGGTGGTGCAGGAATAAAAGTTTTCCCAGGCGAAGATTTCTGCATTTGGTGCAAAATGCCTGTTTCTGTAGCTACGATATATTCCTGCGCATCGTCTTCCTGAGAGTATTTCAATAATCCCGTCGTAGAGCCTATAAAATCGGCGATCCGCAGAATTGGCTCCTCACACTCCGGGTGCGCTATTATCTTGGCTTTAGGGTGCCTTACTTTGAGTCTGGTGATCTTCTCGAGACTAAATATCTCGTGCACCATGCAGGCGCCATTCCACAAAACCATATCCCGCCCTGTCTTTTTTGATCAGGTAGGCCCCCAGGTTTTTATCGGGCGCAAAGATGATCGGCTGATCCACAGGCACACTTTCCACAATTTTCTGTGCATTACTGGAAGTACAGATGATATCGCTCAACGCTTTAATATCGGCCGTACAGTTGATGTAAGAGATCACCAGGTGGTCCGGGTGCTTGGCTTTGAACTGGCGGAACAACTCGGGCGGTGCACTATCCGCCAAAGAGCAACCCGCTTTCAGATCGGGCAGCAGCACCTTTTTGTTCGGATTCAGGATCTTGGCTGTCTCCGCCATAAAATGCACCCCGGCAAACACGATGATGTCCGCATCCGTTTTCTCCGCCTTTTGGGCCAGCCCCAGGCTATCCCCAATATAATCCGCCACATCCTGAATATCGGGCTCCTGGTAGTAGTGCGCCAGGACAATCGCATTTTTTCTTTTTCAATCTTTCGATTTCCCCAAACAAGTCCAACGTGGGGTCAACATCAACGTCCAGAAACCCTGCCTGGAGTATCTTCTCTTTTGCTTCTCCTATGTGTATATCTCCCATAGTATTTATTATTACTTATCTATTTTTATAAAGAACCTATTACTATTACGGCTGTGGATTCGTGGATAAAACCTACTCCACAATTTTTGGTAAAGTTACAACAACCGCTTTATCCACTGTTTTCCACAATTCATTAACAATCAGAATCTCCCGCTGGTTCTACATCTAAGCCGCTTTTCCACGTCTGTGGATTAAAAAGGGTCGGTATAAATAAACGCTATCCACAGCACAATATGGGTGTTAACGGAGGTCTAATAACTTGGCCTTTTTGTACACCCTTCTCCGGCCGACCTCCTCGTTAAGAACTTTTGATCCAACTATCCACGATTTCTGAAGTACCAATTCCCGGGTTATCCACTGCTTTCGCTGGTTATTCACGAAATCCTGGGGACACTGTTTCCACAAGCGGGTTTCACGAGAAAAAAGGCCGGAAAAAGACAATAATCCCAAAAATAATACGTTCACAACCCCCACTTGTTTTTAAGCTTCTCCTTTTTGTTACCTTCCCTTCACTGTACCCATTATTTTAAAGCATGCCAATTTCTGTACATGCGTTTATCGCACTTACACAATTGCTGCCAGGCTGTAAAATAGGTAATGGCTGGTAATAATAATTGAGAACAACTCAACATCATAAAACGCTGTGTTGGTGCATATTTGACCCTGTTTTCCACAATTTGTTCATAATCTTTTTTACCCTATTTTTGCCATCCGCTTAAAACAACGGGAGTAATATAATATTATATGTCTATCATTCAGACCATCCGCGACAAAGCTGCGTGGATCATTATTGAGCGATTGCCTTAGCCCTGATCGCCTTTATCGTACAGGATACCTTTAGTGGAAGAGGGGGAGGATTATTCAGTGGACAATCAACTACCCTCGGAAAGATCAATGGCACCAAAATAGATGTTGTTGAATTTGAGAACAGGCTTAAACAAGCTGAAGCCAACTATGCCAATAGTGGTCAAGCCATCGATGAGCAATTCCGTCAGCAGATCCGCGAGAGCCTCTGGAATGAATATGTAGAAAATGCTGTTTTAGATAAAGAACTGGCTAAACTCGGTTTTGAAATAAGCGATAAAGAAAAGGGTGATATATTATATGGTGCTAACCCACCGCAGCAATTGCGTCAGCAATTCACCAATCCTCAAACAGGCCAGTATGATGCTCAGGCAGCTTACCAGGCTATCCGTGGTCTCAAAAAGAAATCACCCGAATTCAATAATTTCTGGGGCGAATTCGTACCAGCGCTGGAAAAACAACGCATCCGCGAAAAGTTCGTGGGCATGATCGGCAAAAGTTACTATGTACCAAAATGGCTCATCGAAAGAGAAATGCTGACAATAGCCAGGTTTCTTCTATTTCTTATGTAAATGTGCCTTATACCAGCATTGCCGATTCTACCATCAAGGTAACCGATGATGAAGTGCGCAAATTTGTGGAAGAGCATAAAGAAGGTTTCAAACAAGAAAAAGTACGCGGCATTGAATATGTACTTTTAACGCTGCACCCAGTTCAGAAGATTCAGCTGCCGTTCGTGAGCGTGTACAAAACCTGCGCGATTCATTTGCCACTGCCAGCGATATCCCTGCTTTCTTCCTGAGGGAAAATAGCCAGACTCCCTATTATGCGAGCAATATCTCCCGCAAAGAGATCAAGATCGCCAATATAGATTCTATTGTAAAAACGCCTGTGGGTGGTATCTATGGACCTTACCTCGATGGTAATTCCTATACACTTGCCCGCATCGTGAGTGAAAGGCAATGGCCCGATAGCGTAAAGGTTCGTCATATCCTGGTATCTACGCACCAACGCGATCAGCGCACTGGCGAAATGCAACCTGTACGATTTGACTCTACCGCTAAGCGTATTGTTGACAGTGTGGAACTGGCTATCCGTGGGGGCGCTAATTTCGATAGCCTTTGCGCAAAATATTCCGATGATGGTAACAGAGAACAAGGTGGTGTATATGATGGTATAGTTACCGGTCGTATGACTGCCAACTTCAATGATTTTATTTTCGGCAAACCCGCTGGTTCAAAAGGGGTGGTGAAAACAGAATTTGGTTACCACTATGTGGAAATCATCTCCCAGAAAGGTTCTTCACCTGCTTATAATATTGCTTATTTTTCTCAGCCTGTTTATCCCAGCGAGGCTACTACCAATGCTGCTCAACAACAAGCTGCTTCTTTTGCAGCTGAAAGCCAAAGCAGGCAACAATTTGAAGACAACATAAAGAAAAAGAACCTTACTAAGTTCAACGCTTATGATATCCAGCCCCTGGAAAGCAATATTCCCGGACTGGGCGCCAGCCGCGATCTGGTAAAATGGATATACAACGAAGCCAAGCTGGGCGATGTAGCTGTTCATCCATTCTTTATTGGTGATAAATACATTGTACCCGTATTGGTAAACAGCTATGAAAAAGGCACCATGCCTGTTGAAAGAGCGCGTCCATTGGTAGAGTATAAAATACGCAACCGCAAAAGGCGGAGCAGATCGCTCAAAAGTAGGTACACCTGCTTCACTCGATGCAGTGACCAAGGCCGTGAATCAACCTGTTCAACAATTGGACAGCGTTTTATTCTCTGCCGGGTACATCCCCAACCTGGGCAACGAAAGCAAACTTATTGGTGCTTCTTTCAATAAGAACTATCAAGCCAAGGTTTCTGATCCCATCTTTGGTGAAATTGGTGTGTATTACATCAAGATCAATAATATCACTGCAATGGCCAATGCAGGACTGGATGTGAAAATTCAGCAACAAATAGCTGCTCAACAAGTACAACGCAGCAGCTACCTGATCATTGAAAGCCTGAAAAGGTCGGCGGATATAACTGATAACCGCTACAAGTTTTACTAAGCGATTCATACATATAATATTACAGAAAGCGCCCTGTGCATTGCACGGGGTTCTTTTAGGTAAATCCCCGTCTTTTTCCTTTCCACGCCAACCAAATCCATGTAACTTTGTTAATATACCTGAAACAGATTTGTCATGAGCGATGAGATCGTCAATAAGGTAACAGCCAGCGGGCTGATCACATTGGATCTGGAAGAATACTATCCCAAACAGGATATCCTGGTATTCGACCTGAAGCCTCATCTCTTCATGCAACTCATTGTAAAGGAAAAAGATTTCCGGACCGCCCTGCAACAGCTCGATTGGAGCATTTACCAGGATAAAATAGTAGCGGTAACCTGTACAGCCGATGCCATCATTCCCATGTGGGCCTATATGCTCATTGCCACTTACCTGCAGCCCATCGCCAGGGATATCATTTTCGGAAACGAACAAACCGCCAGACAACAGATCTTTATACAAAATATAGCAGCCATTGAGGCCAGTGATTATGCCGATCAACGGGTAGTGGTAAAGGGATGTGGAGATTTGCCCATTGGAGAGTATGCCTATCTCGAGATCACGAAGAAATTGCGGCCAGTGGCGAAAAGCATTATGTATGGCGAGCCCTGTAGTACGGTTCCCATCTTCAAGAAAAATGATTGTATTGATGTCCTGCCTTATGGCGGGACTTTTTATACAGCAATCTAAACATCTTACCCATGGATGTAGAAATATTATCCCGTATTCAGTTTGCTTTCACCATTGCATTTCATTACATCTATCCGCCATTAAGTATTGGTCTTGGTTTATTGCTGGTAATCTTTGAAGGGATGTACCTGAAAACAGGCGATAAACGATATGAACAGATCACCCGGTTTTGGATAAAGATCTTTGCCCTCATTTTCGGCATTGGCGTGGCTACTGGTATTATTATGGAATTTGAGTTTGGCACCAATTGGGCTACTTATTCCAAATACGTGGGCGATATTTTTGGGAGTGCCCTGGCAGCTGAAGGTATTTTTGCTTTTGCCCTCGAATCGGGCTTTCTGGGTATCCTCATCTTTGGCTGGAACAGGGTAGGGCCTAAAGTACATTTTTCTCCGCCGTCATGGTATTCCTGGGCTCCATGTTCTCGGCTGTGTGGATCGTAGTGGCCAATTCCTGGCAACAAACCCCGGCGGGTTTCCGAATTGTTGGAGAAGGGATGAATGCCCGTGCCGAGATCACCGATTTCTGGGCCATGGTATTTAATCCCTCCAGTGTAGAACGGTTAACCCATGTATGGATCGGGGCATTCCTGGCAGGCGCTTTCCTGGTGTTAAGTGTGAATGCCTGGTATATCCTGAAAAATAAACACCTAGACCTCGCCAAACCCTCTTTTAAGATAGCCCTTTTCACCGCCACCATTTTTTCCCTGCTGCAATTGTTTGTGGGCCACAAAAGCGCCGATGGAGTAGCTAAAAACCAGCCGGCCAAACTAGCCGCCCTCGAAGGCCACTATGATACCCTGGCCACCGGCGACATGTACCTACTGGGTTATGTAAATAATAAAACTCAGGAAACAAAAGGTATACGGATACCTGGCGGCCTTTCCTTTTTACTGCATGGAAATTTTAAAGAACCCATCAAGGGGTTAAATGCTTTTCCGGAAGATGAACGCCCCCGGCAGGTAAATGCTATTTTTCAGTTTTACCATATCATGGTAGGCATCGGCGTTTCACTCATTGCATTAACCGTTTTTGGTACCTGGCTTTACTGGCGGAATAAATTATTTGATAAGCGATGGCTCCTGTGGATCTTTGTGTGGTCGGTATTGCTGCCTCAGATCGCTAACCAGGCCGGTTGGTTTGCGGCCGAAATGGGTCGCCAACCCTGGGTAGTATATGGATTGCTCAAAACATCTGATGCGCTGTCCAAAGCCGTGACTGCTAACCAGGTACTTTTTCACTCATCATGTTCATGGTTGTATACTTGCTGCTCCTGGTATTGTTCCTTTATTTGCTGAACCGTAAAATACAACATGGCCCGGTGGACTATGGTTCCAAAGAAGATATTGATGAAGGGACTAAGCGTGATAATCCATTATTAGCACATTAACCCGGTAAAGTATGGAAACATTTCTTGGACTCGATTACAATGTATGGTGGTTCCTGGTATTTGGAGCTGTCATAAGTGGGTATGCCATCCTTGATGGGTTCGACCTCGGCGCGGGCGCCTTGCACCTGCTGCTTAAAAGAACAAAGCCGGCGCATAGCCCTGAATGCCATTGGACCGGTATGGGATGGCAATGAAGTGTGGCTGGTAATTGGCGGCGGCGCGCTCTTTGCCGGATTTCCCATTGCTTATGCTGCCATCTTTTCTGCTTTTTATATTCCTTTCATGGTTTTTCTGGTCGGTATCATTTTCCGCGCCGTGGCTATTGAATTCAGAAGTAAGGAACCTATGTTGTGGTGGCGCAAAACCTGGGACATCGTTTATTCTGTAGCCAGTATTACCATTGCTCTTTCACTGGGCCTGATGTTGGGCAATGTAGCCTATGGTATTCCACTTAACAAGCAACAGGAATTTGCCGGCAACTGGCTTTCCTTCTTTAATCCTTTTTCCATCATGGTAGCCATTACCACCCTGGCCCTATTCATGATGCATGGCTCTATTTACCTGACCATGAAAACGGAAAAACGACTCTATGCCCGGCTACGCATCCTTTCCCGCAACTTCATTATTTTCTTTGTACTTAGTTTCGTGATCACTACCCTGTATACCCTCCTGTATATTCCGCACCTGAGCGATTTTTTCCGTGACAAACCACTGGCCTTCATCATACCTATCCTTATGGTATTGAGTATTGCCAATATTCCCCGCCAGATCAAAAAAGGAAAATACCGATACGCATTTTTCAGCTCGGCCCTCACCATTGCTTTATTGCTGATCATGGTAGCATTAGAGGTGTACCCCTACCTCTTGTATAGTACCGTTGATCCGTCAAATAGCATCACTGTGCATAATGGGGCCTCTTCCTATAAAACCATGAAGATCCTCCTTACCATTGCCGTGATTGGTACGCCATTGGTAGCACTGTATACTTCCTTTGTTTTCTGGACCTTCAAAGGAAAAGTAAAACTGGATGAAATGAGTTATTGAGAACAGGGATACCCGAAAAGCCGGGTAGTGAATAATCAATAATTAATAATCAGTAATTACAAAGTAGCCCCCACTTTTTCCAATAAGGCTTTTGTTTTCTTAATGCCTTCTACAGGATCGCCCTTGCTGCCTTCAAACTCAATACCGATGTAGCCGGTAAAGCCGGCATCCTTTACTATTTTCAACATTTTGTAGTAATCCGTTTCTATGCAATTGCCCTGCGCATCAAACTCGTATGACTTAGCACTTACCCCTTTGGCAAAGGGCATCATTTCCTGTGTGCCTTTATAGCGGTCATACTCTTCAATACACTTGCCATCATACATTCCCTTCCCATCAGTCTTTATGCAAAAATTACCAAAGTCGGGCAAAGTGCCCACATTGGGCATATTTACACCTTTCATTACGCCCACCAGCCAACTACCATCGGAAGTATACCCGCCGTGGTTTTCAACAATGACATTGATACCCGCTTTGGCGCCATATTCACCTAAGCGGCCCAAGCCATCAATGGCTGCTTTTTGCACATCTTCCCGGCTGCCTTCGCCATGGGCATTGACACGGATGGTAGCACAGCCCAGGTATTTGGCCGCATCGACCCATTTATAGTGATTTTCTACTGCCTTCAATCTTTCTTTGTTATCAGGTGAACCCAAAGAGCCTTCCCCGTCACACATGATGAGGTGGTTCTTTACACCATTGTCTGTACACCTTTTCAACAATTCGGCCAGGTATTTTTCATCTTTCGCTTTGTCCTTGAAAAACTGGTTTACATATTCCACTACCTCAATGCCATAATCTCTTTTAGCCACCAGCGGAAAATCAAGGTTATCCAGTTGCTTATCAAAAGCGGTTTGTGCAGCGACCATTGCGCCAGCGATATAGTGAAAAACATTTTACCGGCGGTGGCAGGCGTACTGGCAGTGGAGCTATCTGTTTTAGTGGTTGCTGTAGCCGGTGTTCCATCACCACAGGCAGCCAGTCCGGCTGATACAGTTCCAAAGCCGGCGGCGAGTCCGCCCAGTTGTTGTAAGAAGCGACGACGATTGGTTGACATAAAAATCTTTTTTATAGGAAGCAATAGTTTTGAACTCAATGAAATTGAATGTACAACAATATTCAACTAAAACCACCCGCGTTTCCTGAATACCCACAACATCCAGATAGGGATCAGCAACATCAAACCTACTGCACTAAAGAAACCCCACTTATTGTGAATGGAAGGAATATGATCGAAGTTCATACCGAAAATACCGCCTATTACTGTAGCGGGCGCCAACAAGCAGGTAACGATGGCCATCACTTTCATCACCTCATTCAGTTTCAGGTTTACATTATTGATATAAAGGTCCTGCATACTGGTCATCATATCCCGGTAGTTCTCACTCAGATCATAGGCCTGAATAATATGGTCGTAAACATCTTTGAAGTATTTCGTCGTCCGGTCATCCAGTAAATCACTTTCACTGCGGATGATCCCATTTACCAGGTCACGCACCGGCGCTATATTACGTTTTAGTACGATCAACTCTTTACGGAGCTGGTTAATACGCGCCAGGGATTTGGTATTACTGCGGCGGATCACTTCTTCCTCTACCAGTTCTACCTGTTCGCCCAATTTTTCCATCACCTGGAAATAATTATCTACAATGATATCTAACATGGCGTACAACAGGTAATCGGCCGTACGCTGCCGTATCTTGCTATTGCCTATTCTTAGCTTATTGCGGATGGGGTCAAACACATCCCGGCTGGCATCTTCCTGGAAGGAGATCACAAAATCCTTTCCTAGTGCAATACTGACCTGTTCTGTTTCTACCGTTCTCGTAGTCTCATTGAAATACAACATATTCAGCAAGCAAAACAAAATGCCTTCCACCTCATCCATCTTGGGCCGTTGGTGCATACTGAGGATGTCTTCAATAAGCAGGGGGTGAATGCTGAACTGGTTGCTCACGGCCTCAACATCTGCTTTCCGCAATCCATCAATATTGATCCAGTTGATGCGGTTATTATTCCTGAAAGCAAAACAATCCTGTACCTTATCAAACTTTCTTTCTTCGATGGAATCGGCATTGTAATCATATACCGTGATTACAATTTCCGTGGCTTCCTCCCTTTGCGAGGGCGCGGTAGGATTGATGTTAAATATTTCTTTGGTCCGGTGGGTACCAAATAGTGAAGGCAAGCCAAGATAACGGAGATATTTCTGCGGACTCATAGGCGAATAATCACTGAAAAATTAAGCATAATAATGATACCTAAAAAATAATGCCCCGGTATACGGGGCATTGTACAAAAAAGATCAACAGGCTAAGTTATTCTATATTCGTTAACTCAAGATCTACACCATGTGAATTTCCTTCTACCTTTATCAGTGCTGGAAATCCAGCATTGTTCAATATCCACAGGCGGGTGCTTCCGTTGGGGCCTTCCACCGCAATGGCATCGATGGTTTTACCACCCACTTTCAATCCTGCCTGGTCGCCTTGTTTAACAGTGAACGTTTGGTCATTGTACACAAACTTTTTGTCCTGCTGCAAGCCATTCCATTGCGCTTTGGAAAGAATCAATACGGTCGTTTCATCACCCAGTTCTTCATCTGTTCCCGCTGTAGGCTGGCTCCAATAACCATTTTTGGCGTTCTCCAGCGATTTCTTTTTCATGATCCATCCCCTGTTCCCATGCCTTCAATGTTCCAGGCAATTTTTACATACTCACTACCCAGTGAATCTACCACCGCAGCAAAGGGAATGCTATTACCACCGGTATACAGGGTATAGGAGAATTTAGTTCCTTTCTTAATAACAGGATTTGTTTTATCCTGTGCAGTAACACCTGCTGTGATCAGGAGGCAAAGGGCAAATAGTAACTTTTTCATGGTGTAAGTTTGATTGCTTTCAACGAATGTACCGCAATCAAAAATGACCGCCAAGCCTCACCGTACTGCCTAGCCCTTTTTTGACCTTAGATAACAAAATAATAAGATGAATTGCGGGAAATAGCCTTACAATCGCTCGTATAGTTTACGCAACTTTTCCCTGGTCATGATCTTTTCCCAGTCTTTTCCCAGTGCATTCTCCCAGAGAGGTTTCATGCCCAGCGATACATTGATCATGGTTTCAAACTGCTCATCCGTCAACCCCTTGCAAATACCTGCAGGAATATCGATCTTATTCTTATCTACCATGCGTTTAAACTCTTCTACGCCGGCAGGGTAATATTCTTCCAGGTGATTCATTACAATGCAATTGCCAATACCGTGTTTGGTGCCCAGCAGGTAACTAAGCCCATAACTTACAGCATGCGCCACACCCACTTGTGAATAGGCAATACTCATACCTCCTGCATAGGATGCCATCATCAGTTTATCGTCGCATTCATCATCCCACTGTTCTTTTTCCAGGAAAATATGCTGGCAAAGCTCCAGGGCTTTTTCACCGTATGATTTACTGAATTCATTGAGGTAAGTGCCTTCCAGGCTTTCAATACAATGGATATAACAGTCCATACCTGTATAAAAACGCTGGTTAACGGGGACATTGGCAGTTAATGCGGGGTCCAGTACGATCTGATCAAAAGGCGTAAAATCAGAGTTCATACCCAATTTGCGGGTAGGGCCCGTCAAAACCGTAGTACGGGAAACTTCTGCCCCAGTTCCGCTCAGGGTAGGGATTCCGGCTTTGTATACACCAGGCAGTTTCACCAGGTCCCATCCCTGGTAATCAGCAGAGGAGCCTGGATTGGTCATCATTAGCGATACTGCCTTGCCCAGGTCCATGGCGGATCCGCCACCAATGGCAATGATACCACTCACTGTACCGAATTCGGCCTTTAGTTCAGCGGCCAACTTATCTACATAGGTCGTTTTTGGTTCATACGTTACATCCACAAATACCACTTTATCTTTTCCACGTAAAGGGATCCTGTTTACCAGTGGTTTCCCTTCAAAAAAATGATCCACAAAAGATCATAGGCGCTTCGCCCTGACGGCGGGGTGCTAGAATTTCATCAAGTTGATCAAAACTACCGCGGCCATACACCACGTAGTCCACCATTTTAAAGTTTCTGAATTTCATATATGCTTTTTTCTATTCTGTTCGGTGATGCAAATGAGTATCAACCGTATTGGATTGATATGGTGAAGGTAAGTGTAGAAAAGAAAGTAACAAAAATCAGGGAATACCTAATGCGGGGCTGTGGGAGGAGTGGCGTAGGAGATCAGGTAGAAAATAAACGCAGCTAACTGCTGCGTTTTCGGAGAGCCTAAACCAAAATGCTGAGTTTCGAGTGAAAATATAACCGCATTTACTTCCGGTATACACGCATAAACCGGAAAATATTGTTAATTGGATTTATTAAACTGTATTGGATTGTGAAGAGGCCGACAAGGTTTATTATCCTGTCATAGGATGTCTGTGAATAAACGTTTTAGCACAGGGGAACGGAGTGCAATAAAATTAATTGTTTTTTGCAAGATGTTTAAAACAGCCCTGAATTTTTAGTAAAATTGCAAATTAACCCTGAAATAAGCCGAAGCATGCAAGATTTGCAATTACGCAAACCATTGCGTAACCGGGTCTGTTGCAAAAACCAGCAGGGGCTATGTATGAGCGCAGAAATCTATATTCTTTATTCCTGATAATTACAATGCAACCAGGGCCGCCGCTCCAAAAACCCCGGCACTATCGCCCAATGCCGGCATTAAGACCGGTACTTCCACCCCATTATTAAATATGTGTTTTTCAATGATTCAACCCCGGCTGTATAAATGACACTTATATTGCCTACTCCGCCACCTACTACAATAACATCCGGATCAAGCAGGTTGGTGACTACCGAAATGGCTTTACCAAAGAAGTGGGTAAGCCGGTTGATGGTAGCTTGTGCTGCCATGTCATTTCCGGCCATATAAGCGGCAACAATTTGCTTGAGCGTAAAAGCCTGCCCCGTTAACTGTGTATAATAAGCCTGTAATCCAGGGCCGGAAAGCACCTTCTCCACACAACCCGTTTTGCCGCAGTAACAAGGACCACCTGATTCATCCAGGAAATTATGCCCCCATTCTCCGGCAATACCGTGGCGGCCATTCCATACCTGCCCATTGATCACAATACCCCCGCCTACGCCGGTACCCATGATAATACCAAACACCACTTTGGCTTCCGGTACCTGCTGTTTTACTACCCCCAATGTGTTTCGGCAAGGGCAAAACAATTGGCGTCATTGGCCAGCACCACGGGTATCTGTAATGCCTCTTCCAGGTCTTTCTTCAGGGGCATTCCATTGAGCGCCGTACTATTGCAATTCTTCATCGTTTGGAGGCGTGGGTCCAACTCACCCGGTGTACCAAATCCAATACGGCTGGGTTGCAGGCCCGACTCCTGCTGCATCCTGTCAACCAGTCTTTTGATCTGCTGAATAATATGCGGATAACCCTTGCCTGCTTCCGTATCGATCCGCGTGCGCAGCAGGGGGCGTGCATCATTGGCTGATGGTAAGATAACCCCTTCGATCTTGGTACCGCCCAGGTCGATACCCCATATAGGATTACTCATAAGGAAGCAATGTTTATAATAGCGTAATGTTAGGTTCAGCTATTCGATGGGTCGTCAAAGATGAACTCCCACACTGGTGCGGGACAGCCTTTCATCGCAGCGCGGCAGGATGACTCACCCTTAGATCAGGGTGAGCTGCCTTTGGAGGCCGACCCACCCTAAAGCCGTATCAAAAGCCTTTCGACTGCAGCCGTCACAGCAGCCTGGCTGCTCTTTGCAAGTCTTCAGGCGTATCAATTTCTACGCCCATATAATCCACCACGATCATGCGCAGGGGAATACCATATTCAAGGTAACGCAGGCATTCTACCTTTTCAGCCGCTTCCAGTGGCGTCATGGGCCAATTGGTAAAGTTCAGCAATGCCTGTTTGCGAAATGCATACACACCAATATGTTCATAATAGGTAATAGGAATTTCTTTATTGCGTGCATAAGGGATCACACTGCGGCTGAACATTAACGAATTCATATTCCTGTCTACCGCCACCTTCACATAGTTGGGATCGACGATCTCCTCCTGTTCATGCAATACCTGCATCATGGAAGCCACCTGTACCGTGGGATCTTTGAAACACTGTAGTAATTGCTCCAGGGGCTTTAGTTTCACGAAAGGCGTATCGCCCTGTACATTCAATACAATATCCACCTCCATATCAGCCACAGCCTCCGCAATGCGGTCGCTGCCACTTTCATGTTCTTTCACACTCATTTTTGCCTTTCCACCATGCGACACGATTTCCTGGTAGATCACATCACTATCAGTTACTACCCATACTTCATCAAATAATCCGGTGGCCACGGTATTATCGTAGGTATGCCGGATTACCGTTTTATCTTTTAATAACTGCATCAGTTTGGCGGGAAACCGCGTAGCCGCATACCGAGCAGGGATCATTGCTATCACCTTTGTCATAATGTTCTTTTCGGACCGTAAAGATAACAGTTGTAACTAAATATCCATTTCAGCCATAGGCCGGCTATAAGGCGATATTATAGTTTGCGTTCTTAGATTGCCGATTCACGATTCAATGTCGTTAAGTTAGCTACAATTGTTTGTAATTCATAGCAGGAGGTTTCTTGGTGCGTTTTTTCTGGGCGCTTTTCTTTTGGGCCGGATGATTTCGGTCGTTACCCTTAATATTTTATCAAAGGCTGCTAATGCAGGCCTGATCATCTTTTCAATGAATAATTTATGGGCAATTTCCTGACCATAGCCAGGGCATTGGTGCGATTTATTTTATGAGGATGTTTTCTTCTACCCTGCGCTTGTTCTTGCTTTAGCTTTTCCTCCAGTGGGAAGGCTAACACTGCCATCATAGACATCATGAATACCTTGGCATAAAAGTCCTGTTTGACTGCAATGGCAGTTTTGCCAGAGAAAGATTCAAATTGAAGCCGGCATTTGTACAGTTTATAACCTTCCTCAATATTCCATCGATAATTATATAATTCCCCAAAGTTCTCGTATGGAAGTTTTTGATTATCCAGTACAGATGTACAAAGCACTTCCCGGCTTCCATCTGGCAATTCTATCACTACTAATCGGCATCTTATTTCCCGGTCATTGGTGTTATATTGACTGAGCAGGTCATTATGATTTGCTGGTAATTTAAATGTGACTTCTTTATCCTTTTCCCCTTCATGTAACATCTTCCTCACCTCCAGCCACCAATCATCCCGCATTCGAATACAATAATCGATGCCCTTCATCTTTAACTCAAAAAGCAACGCCAAGCTCGGATATCCTCTGTCCATGATCAGCAGATCTTTTCCTGATTCTACCTGCCCTAAATGTTTGCGGGCCAGTTTTGTTTCTGGTACATCATAGCGATCTATACAGGCATCCAATGTGGTAAAGTTTAATACATCATACAGCATCGATATCCTCGCTACACTTTGGGGTGAGGATGCCTGTGGGCCAAAATTGGTAATGCCGAACTCCTCCGTTACTGTTTTATGTTTAGGCAATACTATAGTACTGCCATCTATGCTCAACAATCGCCATCCTCGCCAGGTCAGGTAAGGCGCGTTTTTATAGAAGGATCTGATGCCAACCTGATTCAACTCAATAAATGCCTCAGGTTTTAACTTCACCCGTGCTTGGCTAAAAGCACCCTTGGTTACATGTTGTATACTAAAATCCTTTGATTTGATCTTCTGGTAGAAGCTATTGAGTTCCCGTTGTATAGAGCGGCTTAGTCCTTGCGTAAGTAATGTTATTAGATCTATGAAGTGTAATTTTCGTTTACGGGAAAATCCATTTCCGCCGTCTTTCGAACGGCTTCTTTCAACAAATTTCTCATCTTCTATGGTTTGAATTACGTCATCAATACAATTTTCCCGAAAATCGATTAAAGGAGTTGGATCGTTTAAACAGCCCCTATAATCTATATCCCAAAAATAACGCCCACAATTGAATTACAACCAATTGTCAAAGAACTTTTAATTTATTGCATTTCGAATGCTTCGAGCATTAACTAAACGACATTGATTCACGATTGCCGGTCCTATTGACAATAATATTCCCGCAGCATTCTGCCAAAATTCAGCACAGCCGATTTGCCACCTACGGTGCCGCTATTGGATAATACAATGATGCCGATATTCTTTTCTTTGATGAGTAAGGTGTAATTACTGAATAAGGCACTTTTGCCCAGGAACGAGTGGATGCTCATTTTTCTCCAGGTCTCATTTTCCCATCCCATGGCGCTACCGGGTTTGTCGGACAATAATTGAACAACAGAGGCTGGGCTGATCATTGACTTTTTATGCTGCAAAGCCTTCAGCAGATCCTGTATAAAAACAATATAATCTTTAAGCGAGATATTGATATCTGTTGCCGGGGCAATGGCTGTCAGTGTAGCAGTTCCCCAGGCGGGTCGCAAAATGCCCGACAGGTCCTCATGCCCAAAGGGCTGCAAAGTATCTATTAAACGGGGCTGTCCAAAGCGGATGGTTAAATTGAGCGGCTTGCTAATGTATTGCCCGATCAGGTCCTCCCAGGCTTTGCCACCTATTTTTCCAGCATAGAAGCCGCAATAGAGGTGCCGGCTAATGAATACACGGGTTGACTGCTGTCGATAATGAGCAAGGGTGGCTGTTTGAGCACCTGGAATGCAAAAGCTTTGCGCTGCTCTGTTTTAGTTACTCCAATGAGCGATATTTTTTAAAATCATCGGCCTCAGTAAAAGGGCGTATGCCGGCACGTTGGGCAAGCAGCTGGCGCAACGTAACCGAATGGTACAGCTTCATCGTTTTGCCATTTATTTCGGGCAAGGCTTTAACGATGGGTGTATGCCATTGCAGCTTTCCTGCATCTACAAGCCGGGCTGCCAGGTAGGCGGTAAAGAGCGTAGTATTGGTGCCTGTATAAAACCGGTCGGAGATGCGGATACTGTCTTTTGTCCGGAATTCACGAACACCCGATACTCCTATGTCCAATATTTTATCTGCATCAAATACAGCATACACAAGACCTGGCACACCCCGGTGTTTCCGGATGCTATCCGCCATCAGCGAAAAAGTCTGTGTAAAAACCGGGATACAACATACCATCAATAAAACAATACAACACAATTTTTTTCATGTTAACGGGTTCTATGAGAACAAGGGCCTGTCAATAAACAATAGTCAGTTAATAATCGGTCTTGATGGTATTGTCAAAAGGAAGTCGGAGTTGATATTGAAGGTTTTCATCGGTACTCCCATCCAGTACATCCAATCCGTACTGTAAGTTTCTGGGATCTTCGTAAGCGAAGGTGCCAAAGATACGATCCCACAAAGAAAAAATATTAGCATAATTCGTATCTGTATAAGGGCGCTTATAATGATGGTGCACTTTGTGCATATTGGGCGATACCAGTATCCAGCTAATGGGTTTATCCAACCACAATGGAACACGGATATTGGCATGATTGAAATGCGTAAAGATGGCGGCCACACTCCGGTACAGGAAATACATACCTATGGGCAAGCCAAGTAGCAGGACGCCTACAATGGTAGATGCCTCACGAAAAACCCATTCACCGGGGTGGTGTCTGGTACCCGTGGTTACATCCACCTTGGTGTCACTGTGGTGGATCATGTGAAACTTCCACATCCATTTTATCTTGTGCATGGCATAGTGCGGCGCATACTGACCAAAGAAATCCATGAAGAACAAGCCCAATAATACCGTGCCCCAAAGAGGCAGGTTAAGCCAGTTCAGCAGTCCGATATGATTGGTGGTTACCCAATCACAAACTTTAATGGTGATGGTACCCAATAATAAATTCAGGATAACGGTGGTGAGCAGGAAGAGTAGGTTGACGCTGGCATGTTTATAGCGTTTGAAAGAAAAGGTAAACAAGGGGTAATAACCTTCCAATACCCAGAAAACAACCATCCCGCCCAGCAGGATGACCATTCTTTGCCAGCTTTCAATATGCTCCCAAAAATGCATGAATGACTCCATAGGCATTTCATCGTTTCACCAGTAATTTACGCTAAAAATCGGGAAAGCGGGAGAGGCTTGTCAAGTGGCCCTGGCAGGCGGGTTAGTGATTGATAAACAGTAGGTTATTGAATATTTTTTTCATTACAACTCTCCTTCAGGCATCTCCTCAAATTCAAAATCACAATCAAAACAGCGGTATACGTTCTTGACCGACAGGGCATAATTGCCAAATAGCCAGGAGAAAATGGCCGTAAGCCAGTTCATGGGATTGCGGCTGTCTGTTACAAAATGCACGTTGTGTGATTGGCATTTAGGGCAAGCTACTGCTTGTTTGTACACCGTTTCATAACCATTGACCAGTTCCAGGGCCCTGGGCAGTTGTTCATGGTGTACCATTAGCTTGATACCGCCAACAGCATTGCTGAGTATGGGATCGATGGTAACCGTGTGTTCGTCCTGCAGGTAAGCGCGGATATGCTCTTCCTCCAGGCGTTGCAGCATCATATTCGCAGGAATATAATTGTCGTATGTACGCAACAAAATAAACACAGGGGTCTTTTGAATAATGAATGGTCTACGAAAGATAAAAGAAAAAGCCGGATATTTTTATCCGGCTTCAATATAGTTTTAATCCGCGGGGTGCACTAATCTGCGAAATCCACTTAATCCTTAAATCTGTGATCAGCTGTTCAGCATCAGCGGCATTACCAGCATCAGCATTTCTTCATTATCGTCTTGCTCTGTAGGCTTAATGATACCCGCCTTGGTAGGGGTAGAAAGTTCTACTACCACATCTTCACTTTCGGCGGCATTCAGCATTTCGATCAGGAATTTAGCGTTGAAGGCAATGGCCAGGTCTTCGCCATCATACTGGCATTTCATGCGCTCATTACCCTCAAAAGAGAAATCCACATCCTGTGCCGCCAGTTGCAGCTCACTGCCACTGATATTCAAAACCACCTGGTTGGTGCTTTTGTTACTGAATACACTTACCCGGCGCAGGGCGCTTTGGAAATCGGCCTTATTAAGGATCAGTTTATATGGATTGTCGGAAGGAATAACCACTTTGTAATCCGGAAAACGTGCATCTATCAACCGGCAACTCATTTGTGTGGTGCCGTGTTTTACAAACAGGTGGTTACTATTGTAACTTACCGTCAGTTCATCATCATTGGAAGGCAAGGCTGCTTTGAGCAGGTTGAGCGGCTTTTTGGGAACGATCAGGGAATCGTTCTTGGGGCAGCTCACATCTTTGCGTTTGTAACGTACCAGGCGGTGTGCGTCTGTTGCTACAAACTGCAATCCTTTCTTGTCCATTTCAAAATATACACCGGTCATGGCGGGACGCAAATCATCGCCACTTACTGCAAACAGTGTTTTATTGATGGCGGTTACCAAGGCAACCGAACTCAATGTAAAGGAGGAGGTATCATCAGCTACCGGCTCTTTGGGGAAATTGTCCGGATTTTCACCCATTACCTTGTATTTACCATTGTCGCTGGTAATTTCCACACTATAATTCTTGTCAATATTGAACGTCAGTGGCTGATCAGGGATATTCTTTAAGGAGTCGATCAGGATCTTGGCGGGAATACAAACCCGTCCTGAATCCTTGGCTTCCACGTCCATTTGCACCTTCATTACCGTTTCCAGGTCAGTGGCAACCACGGTAAGTCTGTTCTTATCGATCTCAAACAAAAAATCCTCTAAAATTGGCAATACCGTATTGGCGTTGATAACGCCGCTAATCTGTTGTAACTGTTTCAATAAAGCCGAAGAAGAAACGATGAACTTCATAAGCTGATTAAAGATTTGAGCAAATATAGAATTATGAACAATACGCCCCACCGTATATTTTTAAACAGTCAAATCACAAATCCATCAATTTGAGTCAGCTAAATGATTTTAGGGCGGTCAAATAATACCCGGAAAACCTATTTTCGTCCTGCCATGCTGTTATCTGTAATTATTGTAAACTATAATGTGAAGTATTTCCTGGAACAATGCCTTTGTTCCGTGAAAAAGCCATGGATCAGGATACCAGCCTGCCAGGGCAAGGCTTTTCGACCCAAACAGAGGTTTTTGTGGTCGACAATCACTCTACAGATGATAGTATTGCGTACCTCCAGCCCCGTTTTCCTTTTGTACAGTTCATAGCCAATGTGGAAAATAAAGGGTTTGCCCGGGCCAATAACCAGGCCCTCCGGCAATGCCGTGGGAAATATGTTCTTTTTCTCAATCCCGATACCATCCTGCCCGAGGATGGCTTTCAACAATGCTTTTCATTTATGAATGGCCATCCTGATGCCGGCGCCCTGGGCGTACACATGATCGATGGGAGTGGCCGGTACCTGCCCGAATCAAAACGGGGATTTCCTACCCCTGGGTATCATTTTGTAAAATGAGTGGCCTTACCCGGCTTTTCCCCAGTTCGCACTGGTTGGGCCGGTATTACCTGGGTCATTTGTCACCATCGGGCACTCACCCCGTTGATGTGCTTTCGGGTGCTTTTATGTGGGTGCGCAAAGAAGTACTGGATAAAACAGGCGGTTTTGATGAACGATTCTTTATGTACGCCGAGGATATTGATTTGAGCTACCGTATCCAATTGGCCGGATACCAAAATTATTACTTATCTAGTCCTGCTATTATCCACTTTAAAGGCGAAAGTACCCGCCGGGATGCCCGATATGTAAAATTATTTTATACCGCCATGATCCAGTTTGTACAGAAGCATTATAAAGGGGCATTGGCCTGGTGGTATATTAAACTGTTGCAAGGCATTATTAAACTCAGGAGTTTTGGTACAGAAAAAAACAGTCCTGCAGCAGCTTTGCCGCACCATGAAAATGCGAGCTTAATAGGCGATGCATTGTCTATAGAAAATATGCGACCGCTATTAAAACGCTCCAATATACCTGTTGTTATTAACCAGGAACAGGCAGGAGCTATCATTTTTGCGAAGGGGAGACCTATTCTTTTGCTACTATTATCAACAATCTTCCATCTATAACCGCTGGCCAACAGGCATTAATTCATGGCCATAATACTGCCAGTGCAGTAGGCAGTGAAGCTACCACCCGGCAAGGCCATACAATTGCCTGACATCCACTTTTAAATACCTTCCTACCCTCTCAAAAGTGCAAACGGCCTTGCACGGTTACCACCCCAATCTGCACACTTATTGGTTAAAACGACACGGTTAAGGGTTTGTATATTTTCGTGTACCGGATTTGAGTAGTTTTAATCGACTAAATCATCCCTAAACCTTAAACTTTATTGTTGTGAGAAAAACTTTTCGCTTAGGTATTTACTTCATGACTGTTCATTACTGTCTCTGCACAACAATGGCCAAATGGTACAGCACCTGGCAGCATTCACTATTCAGGTGGATTTGTAGGCATAGGAACATCCAGCCCTGCTTATGGACTCGATGTAATGGGAGTCACCCACTCGCGTTATTTTATTGCAGATGTAACGGCGGTCGGCGATGTGGAGACTTTCATCAAAAAACAATCATCTGCCCAATATGCCTTCGGCACAGGAGTAAAACATAATGGCGGTATCGAACTGGGGGAAATGAATGCGAAGCTGTTGGAGAAAATAGAAGAGCTCACCTTATATGTTATTGAACTGAAGAAAGAGATAGAGGACCTAAAAAGAACGATAAGAAGGAATAACGAAGGCCTTTTATTTATTCACAAGTTAAAAATATACCTATGTATAAAAGAATATTACTCGCTTTACTCCTAGTATGGGGAATAAGGGGATATACCCAGCAAAATCTTTTAGCGATGCTACGAATGCTGACTTACGCCAAAGTGCTGTGTACAACCTGGGCAAGGAAGCCCAAAGAAAATATGAGATTCAAAGAACAAATCACCTGGTTTCAAAGATCACTTTGGTTAAATTGAATGCGTCAGCATTGGAACAAGGAAGCCTGTTGATTAACCATGGCGCAAAGAATGTTTTGGCAAAACAGACTACCTACGAAAGACGTTCCAGTAACGATTTTTCATGGTTTGGAAGATTAGAAGATGAAACCGGGATATTTTTTTACCGTGATGGGCAATCAGGTTGCTTCAAAGTTTTATATTGGAACCACCCCTATACGCTGTTACCTCTGGAAGGTGATGTGCACATGTTGATTGAATACGGCCCCAATAACCTGGGGAGTTGTTTATTATATGACCCGCCGGTCAAAAGCAGTCGGCTAAAGCCATCAACACGAGTGGTATTGAATCTTCCACATTGGCAACGCCGCTGCCAAATGATAACAATTGTAATCTGAGGGTTATAATCGCCATTACCACCGTTGCAGAAAGTGAGCTAACTACCACATTGGCTCAAACAGCCCAGATGCTGCAAGATGAAGCCAATCTGGCTTATCAGCAAAGCCTGGTTAATTTCAGGATGGAAATAGCCCGCATTGCCCGAACAAGTTATACCGAAGTGAATACTTCAGGAACCGATGTTAGTAACTTTCAGGCTGGGGTTTCGCCGCTCAATAGTATTCATACCTTAAGGGAGGTTTATAAGGGAGATGTGCTGGTGCTTTTACGGAAAGGGGACTTTCAAATTGGCAGCTCAACTCTATTTGGCGAGGCATACGATCAACCCACAACAAACGATCCGCCCAATGCAAGCGAAGCTTTCTGTATGGTAACTACCGATTACCTGATAGGCGGCCGGTTTACTTTCGCTCATGAAATCGGTCATTTACAAGGAGCAGGGCATGATAATAATACTGAATCACCCAATTATGCAAGAGGATTTATTCAGAATAATATCATTGGACCTACAAGGACGATTATGGCAACGGCGAACGTAACCGGATGTTCCTTTAATAACAGCGGTTGCCGGGTACAGTATTTTTCAAATCCTAATGTGAATTTTGGAACAGGGCCAATGGGCACGGTAGACAGGGATAATGTAAGGCGTATGAATGAAACGGCACCGGCTATATTGAATTACAGAAGTACTTCAGAAAACCTTGTTGTACAAAATGAAACGTTTGATAATGAAATATTAGCCAACCATTTAGGTAATAGTACTGTTTCAACCAGTGGTACGGTCACTGCTTCAAATGGAAGCTGGGTTACCTTTAGGGCCACTGATGAAATAACATTAAACCCAGGTTTCTCAGCTGACAATGGAAGTGATTTTACAGCAGCGCTTATTAACAATCCCTGCACTGTCTTGCCACCCCAGGATACAACGAATGTTTCAGCACCATCTACGACAATCGCAAGAACGGTAACAGATGAATCAGCAGATAACAGGAGAGATAACACATCTATTCAGGAAAGCGTCAGGACTTACCCTAATCCTTCAGACAATCTATTAAATATTGAGTTTGTTTTGAAAAAACCAGCAAAGGTTTCTTTAGTGATCACTGATCTGGCAGGAAAGGTGGAGAAAGGCATTTCCAAAAATGCAAATTATGAGAGCGGAGTTCATAAACTAACCGTCAATACTGAAAAACTGGCACCTGGCGTATACATTTATACTTTAGTACTGGATAATAACAGGCATACAGGTAAAATTGTAATTGTACATTAATAAAATATAATCTTATAATACAACATGCCGTCCTTTTTCAGATTGCATGTTGTATTATTCAATAATTTAATAATGATAACCTATCTATACACCACCCCCAGCATCTTCACAATCCCAACAGATTCATATTATTGCTTACTGGGATCAATAACTTCCATATTATGCGCTGTAAGACGAACTACGTTGCACGAATATTGTCCAAATCTTCACGCTTTTGGGCCAAATCTTCACGGCTAACGATTTGTACATTTTCGAATGCAGGATTTGAATATTTTTAATCAGCTTATCATTCCCAAACCTTAAACTTTATTCTAGTGAGAACAAAACTCTTCGTTTCTGTATTGACTTCGGGCCTGTTCTTTACGGCCTCAGCTCAACAATGGCAAAACGGTACAGCACCTGGCAGCATTTACTATTCAGGTGGATTTGTAGGTATAGGAACAAGTCCTTCTTATGGTCTTGATGTAATGGGAATAACCCGCTCGCGTTACCTTATTGCTGAAGTACCAGCCGCCGGTGATGTAGGTGGTTGGTTCAGAGGAGCGGCCAATGGTAATGCAAATGTGGTATTACAGGGAAATGGAGGCTCAAACAGAGCTTATTGGATAACAGCAACAAACGATATCCTTAGAATAGGAGGGCAAGGCGCTGCTGAACCTGCAGAGGGAGCTATGAATATCAGGCATGATGGAAAAATAGGCATTGGCACCAGCGATCCTGGTATATATAATTTAGCAGTTAATGGTAAAATGGTACCCCCTGGCCTGATTATGTGTTTAGCAGGGATTATAATCTCATGAGCCTTGCTGACCTGGAGGCAATTATCAAAAAGAACAATCACTTGCCTAATATCCCTTCCGCACAGGAGGTAAAGGAAAAGAAGGGAATTGAATTGGGTGAAATGAACGCAAAACTCCTGGAGAAAAATAGAAGAATTGACCTTGCATGTTATAGAACTGAATAAAAAATTTGACGAGTTAAAGAAGGAAAACGAAATATTACGAAATAAGAAATAATACTATCAAAACCAATCTAAACTTGATGACCATGAAAAGTACCTGTTTTATTCCCTTTTTGTTATTGATTGTACAGCAATCCGTTGGCCAGTCCCAATGGTTGAACACTGGCTCTAAAATTTATTATGATGCTGGGAATGTTGGTATAGGACATAGTGATCCTATTGATAAATTGCATGTGCACGGAAACACATTTATTTATGGAAACATTAGGCTTGGGCAACAACTGGACGGAGTGGGGGCGGGCAACCAGCTTATTTTTAATGATCATGGAAATTCCGATCCTATATGGATGGCCAGGTATAATGTAGCAAGCAACGCTACAGAGTTGCGGATGAATATAGGGGATGAAGGAGAGGCTGCTGATAAGCTTTCAATCGGATTTACCCATTGGAACGGGAGTGGCTGGTCACCCAAATTTACCTTTCAGGCCAATGGAAGGTTGGGTATTGGCAATACTTCACCATCCTCTTTGGTAAATATTGGTGCAACAGAAGGGGAGGCCGGCACTGCTTATGAGTCATCCACCTTATTAAAGGTATACCAGCCATTCAATTCGTCTATTACTTCGGCCAGTATAGACATTGGTATGTGCCAGCCTCATGCCCGTATCACTGGTATCGGGAATACTGTCGATAATGGAATTGGACAGCTTGCTTTTCTACTATGAAACATGGTGTGATTAACGAAATTGTTCGCATTACTTCTGACGGTAATGTTGGTATAGGGACATCGACTCCTGGATTGCAATTCAAGTTGGCAGTAGAAGGAAAAATAGGCGCTCGTGAAATTAAGGTAACAACCGTCACCCCTGGCCCGATTATGTGTTTACCAGGGATTACAACCTCATGAGCCTTGCCGACCTGGAGGCATTCATCAAAAAGAATAACCACCTGCCCAATATCCCTTCTGCACAGGAGGTAAAAGAAAAAGAAGGAATAGAACTGGGTGAAATGAATGCAAAACTGCTGGAGAAAATAGAAGAATTGACCTTGCACCTGATAGAAATGAATAAGGAGCTACAAAATATCAGGAAGGAGAACCAGGTTATTAAAGAAGAAGTAAAGGTATTATCCGCCAGGCAGGAACCCCGGACAAAGCAATAATAGTATCAGGAAATAGATCAGCTAAGCGACAAAAGGGCAACCCGTATAAATTCGGAGTTGCCTTTTTTGTTCTTATTGATCATACCGCCATCAGCACTTTTGCACAACCCGCATACTTTGCCTGACGTATATCATTTACATTATACTGCGTTCCAAATCGTACACCGATGGCCAATACCAGCGAAAAATGTTCATCCGGCGGAAGGTCAGTATACTTCAACTCCAGGGCGGTTGACGGGGCGCCCTGCGCTACCGGATACCAGTCTGTGTTTTTCAGAAGCGTTTGTACATGATTATAGCCAGGGTGCGTAAGACCATACTTATTTAATCCACCAGTATAAATAATATCCGGCACCACGCCCAAGGTAACCTGCACACTAAACCAGGGGTATTTTTCCGGGGCAAAGAAACTGATGCCCGGCATTAATTCGGGAATCCGAACCGTGGCAGTCATCGTTTCCCGGTTCAATGCATATTCAACCGGAAACCGGACCGTTGCATCAAAAGTATTGGTCTTGTTTAACGAAAACCATTGAGTATTTGGGGCAGCATGGATAAGGGCACACCCCGTTCGCCAAGATCGCTTTCGGAATCCAGGTTCTGCACCGGAACCATGAGGGCATTGAGCTTGCCGGCAATATTATGGTCGGCCAACGGCTTTTGAAAAGTCAGGGCATGCATGATCCATTTCCCGGCTTTGGCGCGGCCGCCAAATTCGAAATGGCCTTTCGCACCCTATGCAAATCAGGATCTGTTTTAATTTTTTTCCTTACTGGGACCACCCTTCCGGCGGATAATAGGCTGGTCGACCCCCGCATTTTGTAAATAGAGAGATCATCAATAGACCCTTGTATTCCGAGGCCAAGCCCGGCGATCACTTTTGCCATAATAATGATTTTACAGGTGAAGCAATAGCATCTTTAATCAATAGTGCTGACCAACCAAAGGAATAGACCTTACATACTTGTTAACTGAATTCCGTATGAATAATTTGGCTATATCTTATAGATGTCTCCTATCTTTCAAAGATCATGGTATCTACGGGGTATCATCGGGGTATATACGGGATATCTACGGGGTATCTTTTCAAATAGATTTAATATAACCATCTTTTATTATGTAATAAACCGGGGCCTATTCAATGCAGGTGGAGCGGCTTGCCGGCAGCATTGCCAGTGGTTCCTATGGTACCGATGACTGACCCGGCTTTTACCCATTTGGGGCTCAAAACCACGAAAAATGTGTTCATTTTACAGTGGATTGATATATCCTAACTTGATGATAATCAGAATAAAATGAAAGAAATGAGGGTTAAAAGTATTGGATGCGGGCAAACCAGGGGTAAGGATCTAAAGATATTGGTTTATTGCTATTCAGGGTACCCATCAACAATTCAAGTTCAAACAATCCCTCGCTTCCCGGGGTAGAGATTTTGCCTATTGCCTCACCGGCTTTAATGATATCTCCTGTCTTTACCAACACATGATCAAGATTACAATAAGCGAAATAATGGCTTCCATAATTTGCAAAGACTGCATAAATGCCATCGTATTGGAAAACGGAAATCACTTTTCCGGCAGCCACGTTTTTGACGGTCATGGGAGAGTCTGATTGTATGGTAAGACTTTTGGTCCCACCACATCCACCCTCAAAAGCCCCACTTTGAGATTTGCTTAGCCAATGGTCGTAAGTAACCAGGTTGATAAACCGGTCTACTGGCAGGGGAGTTTTCCCTTCAGCGAGTCAAAGGAAATGCTGCCATAACCCGGTTTCTGGGCCTTTACCTGCTGATTCACCAATAGGGCTATCAACAGGATCAGCAATGGAGAAACCTGTCTCATCAGGATGATTTTGCGTTTAATCGCCCCGGTGAATCCTTTTCTTATAGGCAGAAAGTTAAAGTATAGCCGACTTTTTGACAGTTGGTACCCTGGAACGGGTCATTTAAGCATTACAATTCCCTCTAATCCCTTAATTTTGAATTTGCCTGACCAAACCGGCTTAGAATGTAATGGCATTAATTGATATTTCCTTACCCCCTTCTATAGCAAGAGCCTTACGCTTGCCTGCCCGATCGCCGCGTCGGCAACAGCTTAGGGTATTGAGGAAATTGCTGAAAAAGCCCGCTTTACGGAGTTTGGACAAACCTACCGGTTCGATGAGATCCTGCTGAGCAAGCATGCCGGTAAAAGTTCCAGCAACTGGTTCCCACGTACGATTACAATAAGATCTACGAAGCCTGGTGGCATAAAACCCTGGAAGGGCGACCCGATATTTGCTGGCCCGGTAAGATCAAATTCTTTGCCCTTAGTTCCGGCACTTCCGAATCGGCCAGTAAATACCTGCCCATTACCAACGACCTGATGCGGGGCAACCGCATTGTGATGATCAAGCAATTGCTCACGCTGCGCACTTACCACGATATCCCGCTAAAAGTGTTGGCAAAGGCTGGCTGATGCTGGGTGGCAGTACCGACCTGCAAAAAAGGTCCCGGCTACTATGCGGGCGACCTAAGCGGCATTACTGCTAAAAAGTACCATTCTGGTTCTCTCCCTTTTATAAACCTGGAAAAAGATAGCACGCACCAAAGACTGGAACCAGAAGCTGGAAGCCATAGTAGAAGAAGCCCCAACTGGGATATTGGTTTCGTGGTGGGTGTGCCTGCCTGATCCAGATGTGCATGGAAAAGATCATTGAGCGGTATAAGCTCAAAAGTATCCACGACATGTGGCCCAACCTGGCTTTCTTTGTGCATGGCGGCGTGTCTTTTGAACCCTATAAAAAGGATTTGAAAAGCTGGTGGCCAAACCACTCACTTATATTGAGACCTACCTGGCCTCCGAAGGCTTTTTGGCTTACCAGGACAGGCAGTTTGCCAAAGGCATGCACCTTTCGCTCAACGATCATATCTTTTTGAGTTCATACCTTTTAATGATAAGAATTTTGATGGAGAAGGGAATGTTGTTGATGATGCAGAAGTGTTGATGATCCATGAAGTGGAAGAAGGGAAGGATTATGCGATCCTCATCAGCACCACCGCCGGCGCCTGGCGTTACCTGATTGGAGATACGGTTCGATTTGTGGACAAAGAGCGTTGCGAAATAATCATCACTGGCCGTACCAAGCACTTCCTAAGTTTGGTGGGTGAGCACCTGAGTGTAGACAATATGAATAAGGCGGTGCAACTGGTGGCGGATGAAATGAACCTCTGTATCCCTGAATTTACGGTAGCGGGCGTTCCCCATGGTCTTTTCTTTGCCCATCAATGGTGGATAGCCTGCGATGATAAGGTGGAGGCGGAACTGGTACGTGAAAAATAGACCAAAAGCTGAAAGACCTGAATGATGATTATGCGGTGGAAAGAAATAGCGCACTCAAAGATGTTTACCTCAAAATACTTCCGGAATCCAGTTTTATGGAATTCATGCGTCTCAAAGGTAAAATAGGGGGCCAGCACAAGTTTCCCCGTGTGATGAAGGGCAAAATGTATGAGGACTGGGTCAAATTCCTCGAAACCGGTGCTATTTAATGATCTGGGGGCAATACCAGCATACTTCTTACCTATATGTAAAAGGCCGGGTATGTAACTTGTTCTTTTTCACTCGTCTGATTATTTGTAAATTGTCGTTTTAATTTCACATTACCTTCTATTAGCGCATGTGGGAAGCCATCATCAATGGATTAATGCTGGGGTGTATCCTTGCTTTGTCGGTAGGGCCGGTGATCTTTACGGTGATCAAACAAAGCCTGAACAATGGCCATACCGGTGGGTTTAGCTTCGTGGCCGGTGTATGGGTAAGTGATATTGTGCTGGTGGTTATCAGCAATGCTTTTTCGGCATTGGTGAGCGAATTGCTGGAATATAAAAATATCATCGGTTACATTGGCAGTGCTTTCCTGGTCGTCATGGGTATCTTTTATCTCTTTTTCAAAAAAGTGACCCTGCGTACAGACGCGGAGGGTAAAATTATTCGTTTCCGTAAGCGGGATATGCTCAAAATATTTTCCAGTGGCTTTTGATCAATACACTCAACCCCAGTGTTTTTATTTTCTGGCTGGGCACGGCCACTGCCCTCGGCGCCAAATTCAGCTTTCAACAAAGGATTATTATTTTTGCTGTTTGTTTAGCTTTGAATATTGCAGCTGACATTTTTAAAGTATTACTGGCCGGGAAACTCCGCAATAGGCTGACCCTGCACAATATCAATGTTATTAATAAAGTCTCGGGGGTAATACTGGTCGGTTTTGGTATGGCGTTATTGTATGGCACCGTATTTTTATCCAAGGATATATAGGAATTGCCAGGGCTGATTGCAACTATTGACCGTTTGCAATGTTAGTCTTAACAAAACCTTAGTTCATTTAATTAGCTTACCGCTGTAACTTGGCCTTACATGAAAACAACTGTACTTCTCATAACGGTATTGTTCAGTTCACTGCTTTCTTACACTCAGCAATCGGATTTTATTGTTCTCAAGAAATGGAATAACCGCACCATCAAGACCTTTTATCCGGGTGCTTTTATTTCGGCGCAAACCCACCAGGGATATAACATCAATGGCTTTATTACGGATATCAGGAATGACTCACTATTCATCCGCCAGGAAGAAACCAGGCTAAGGGGGACGGAATTTGGCACCGAACTGGATACCGTCAGATTTGCCATAGGAATAGACTACCGGGAGATCAGCCGGTTCAATTATTCCGGTAAATACCAATGGGGCGGCCGAAAAAAAGGGTTTGCCCAGATAGTGGTTCCCAAGATCATGATGGTAGCAGGTGTGGGTTATATTATTTTGGAAACTGTAAATACCATTTACCGCAAAGAATCTTTCAATGATGATGGTAAACTGGTTACCCTTGGGGTGGCAGCTGCTGTAGCCGTGGCTGGCTATCTTTGGGAGCACACGCGGGCTAAAAGAGATAAGGCTGGCGGTAAGTATAAAGTAGTTTATATCAAGGCTGCCGATCTTAAAAAGTCGTTTTAATACCCGGTTTCGGATTATCTTGCACCCAAGCAATTTAACCCGGCATGGCCATCAAAACCAGGGGATTGGGTCTTCGTATTTGGCGAATCCTGAAACGAGTCTTTATTTTCCTCTTCATTTTCCAGTTGTTCTATATCCTCCTGCTCAAGTGGGTGGATCCCCGATCACGCTTACTCAACTGGGTAGCTGGATCAGCGGCCATGGCCTAAAACGGGATTATGTGTCCATCAAAGAAATGTCGCCCTATGCACGCCTTGCGGTTATTTGCTCGGAAGACCAATTGTTTCCCGATCACAATGGTTTTGACTGGAAGCATATTGAGAAGGCGATGAAGAACAATGAAAAAGACCCAACCGTATCAAAGGGGCCTCCACCATTAGCCAGCAGGTAGCCAAAAATGTATTTCTATGGCAGGGTCGTAGCTGGTTTCGGAAGGGACTGGAAGTGTATTTTACTTTCATGATCGAACTGATCTGGGGTAAAAAACGCATCCTGGAAATGTACCTTAATGTTGCTGAAATGGGGAAGGGTGTTTTTGGTATTGAAGCTGCTGCCCAGGCCAATTTCAAAAAACCTGCCCGTAAACTCACCCGCCAGGAAGCTGCTATGATCGCTGCCTCCTTACCCAATCCCAAAGAGTATACGGTAAAGCCCGTTTCCCGCTACGTGGCCTGGAAATATCCCTGGGTACTCCGTCAAATGACCAATCTCCAGGATGATGAAGACATACAAAAACTGACGCAGTAGCTTACCAACCACCCACGCTCACCGGCCTATTCATGAATGATCTTAGTACCCGTACTATTCATAGAACGGCTTTTAGGTATGCAAGTGCTAATAGCAAAACGGAAAGTATACTTACCCCTGGGCAAAGAAACCGGTACCTGTATACGGAAGGGCTGACAAGCCTGTTTAATTTGCCGCACGGTTAAACCTGTGGGGAAAGAAAGGATCTTCTCATTTTCGTTTTCAAAAGCCAATTGTATGGAAACGGTATCAAAGGGCGCTTGTTGAAAAATAGGCAGGTAGCCCGGAGGGGTTTCAATAACCCCCTGCACTGTAAACTGTTTATTGATCATTTCAGGTTTTCCTTTATACCGGATATTTACTTTAGAGAAAGAGAAATAGGGGTTAAAGATGTGACTAGCCTTGTTGCCCAGTTCTTTAATGGGGTCGATCTGTGTTACACTATCATAAACACCCACTACCATTACTTTTTTACCGATCAGTGAATCTTCCAACGGCCAGAAATTGTAATTGTTTCGGCGGTAATCAATATCATTCATTGATAGGGATGGACGTTGGGAATAAAACCAATATTTTGAAGCTTTTTGATAGGAGCCGATGAATACTACCGGCAGGCCTTGCGCTCTTTCCTGTACCGCTTTGACCCATGTTTTATTTTCATGGAACTCATCTTTCGGAAACCATTGGGCCCGGGGTATTACCGTCAGCATATAAACCCGCACCAGCAACACAAAGATCACCGTAATAGGAACGCTCTTGTACAACCAGGTGCGCAAAGCGTCATTCCGCGACAAGTATTGGTGGCTCAACACTATTAATGCAATAAAAGCTGGTACGGTCCAGTTGGCTTCGATCCGGCCCCTGAAACTGCTCAGCAGGAAAACCCATAAAACCCGATCAGGGAAAATTTTAAAGCCCGCTCCAGGCCCTGGGCGGGTTTATAATCGAATGCAGCTTTCAGTAATAACCATCCCATTAAGGGGCCAGCCAGGGCTAGCTGACCTACCAGGTATTCAATGGTAAAGCGGGTATCATAAGGGCCGGAACTACGTTCAAATAAATGGTATTGAACAGATGGAAATCCACGTGTGTACTGCCAGTAAAGATGGGGTGCAAAAGCTACCAGCGCTATCACCATTACAATATAGGTTTGGTAACGGGTAAACAATTTTGGATTGGAGGCCAGGGTGGTTACCGCAATCAACAGGCCATGGTATTTGCTGTAAAGCATCAACGCGATGCTCAACCCCAGCAATATTGACCAACCAATAGTCATTCGCTCAATAAAGCGTTGATAGAGCCAGAAAAACAAGGCCACAAAAACAAGAGGGAATATCGGGTACTGCTATAATGCCCCTATCTGTACAATAGCAATGGAACAGGCAATAGCATAAAAAAGGTAGTCATCTTTTTAGGAAGTAATTGCCGGGTGATAAAAATGGTAGCGGTATTGAGCAATACAATGAAAAAACGAACACCCAGTTCATTGGGGAAGATGGAATAACCTGCTTTGATCAGTAAGGCAATCAGTGGAGGGTGGTCAAAATAACCCCAGTCGGGGAACTGAGCATATACCCAGTAATAAGCTTCATCATCAAACAACTCTGTGTAGCCAGCCTGGATCAGGTTCACCAGGAACCAGGCAATATAAAATAGCAGTTGATGATTCCTCTTGATAAAACTAAGCATATCGAACAAACGAAAGTCGCAAAGCTATGGCATGCACTTATTTTTAGTAATTCTTCTACCCCTTTAACAGCTGTTTGAAATCGTTGTTCGTAATCGCCTGAAATATTTATCCACGGAACGGGCTGGTTTAACATGAGATCTTTATAAATATGATACAGTTCCCACCTGCTTTCCAGGTCGGGATATTCGCGCAATGGATCTTTCGTCCAGGGCAGGTCAGTATCGCACAACAAATAAAGGTCGTATGGTCTTGTTGCGATCTGGTCCAGTATCCAGGTATGGCATTTGCCAAATACATATTCACACCAAACCTTCATTACATACAAATCTGTATCAACGAACAATAAAGTAGTTTCTTTTTTATTCTGCTCTAATGTTGTCGCATATTGGTCCTCCTGGGCTATTTGCCGTTGGGCAATGACCAGTAGGTCGTCATAGTTGTATTGGGGTCCCTGCTTTAACAGGTATTCACGTGCATACTCGGGTACCCAGGCCGTAGCATAATGACCAGCCAGTTGATCACACAAGGTGCTTTTGCCTGTTGATTCAGGCCCTACTGCTACCACTTTTTTTATCATGGGTCAACAATGATCAAATATACAGTTGAATCAATAGGCTGGCGTCTGTTTTGCCAGCTTTGCCCGTTTATTCCACTCTGCCCAGCCAAAACCTGCCATCATCAGCAGGATGAAATAAAACAGGCTGGTAAGCACATAACCTTTGATAAAGTAAAGGGGGATGGAGGCAATATTGGTGCCGATCCACCAATACCAGCTCTCCACTTTTTTCTTTGCCATCAGCCACATGCCCGTATAAGCAGTAGCGGAAGCAAAGGCATCTGCCCAGGGAATGATCTCGGGTGAAAAGATAGACCGTAACCAGGTAAGTGCGCTGAATAAGGCGATGTAGAAAGCCCCAAAAAACAAGAAATGCTGTAGCCATTCTTTTTGGTGGCATGTTGTATCACTACAATATGATGTTGCCGGGCATCCTTTTTAGCCCACAGTATCCAGCCATAAATACTCATTAACGTATAATAAATATTTACACTGGCCTCACCTGGCAAATGTGCCTGTAAACTGAGCCAGGTATAAATAATGGTGCTGACAAGCCCAACGGGATAAACCCAGATATGCTCAATCCGGGCAAACCACACGCTGGCAATTCCTGTGAATACGGCTATGTATTCTAGCAGGGAGGTGTGCTTAATCCCGTACACCAATTGCTGTACAATTTCTGGTAAACTCATGTAAATGGGGCTGCAAGATAATTGTTTGTACGCTGCCGAACATTATGCTCCTTCGCACAGCTTTTTCAGGTTGCGTAGCCCTTCTTCAAATTGCTTATTGAGGTTCTTATTTAGAAGGGACCCATGAGCCGCGCCATGGGGTAGGGAAGATCTCCATTGTTTTGCCAGGTTACTTTTGTTTCGCCATTACCCCATTCTTCAAATAACCAATTATCATTGGCTAAGCTTTTCCAGGGTCTGATAAATTCAAGACTAAAATGAACATGTTTTTGATCAATGCTACGCAAAATCAACCTCCCTTCACCAATTTTCTTGCCACTCCACCAGTATTCATGTCCTGGTGCTTGTGGGTTGCCTTTAATGGTCATCTTACTACCAGGTTCCATCATTTGCCAGGGATTCCAGCGTGCATAGAAATTAAGGTCGGCCACTTTGGACATGACCTCTTGCACCGGCTTTAAGATCACCAGTGACTTTTCGATATGGTATTTGCCGGGTAAAAAAAAGAGCTGTTAGCAACAGAATTACCACAATGCCAATGAAGCCGTAAACGATGTACAATACCAGCATAAGCGGGCTGTTTAAGTGTAATTTAGTGCAAGCAGGCAAGAAAGCCAAGTGTTGGAAAATACAAAACCCTCCTGCTTTTAACAAGAGGGCTCATATAATTCGATTGGTAAAAGCTTATTCTGCTTCGGCTACCACTTCTTTTACTTCGGGTATCATACGCTTCATCATCCCTTCAATACCCGCTTTCAGCGTGATCATGGAGGAGGGACAACCACTGCAGGAACCTTGCAACATCAGGTTTACCACACCATCGTCATAACTTTTGAACTGAATTGCGCCACCATCCATTTCCACGGCAGGCTTTACATAGTTTTCTAATAATTCCTTGATCCGTTTTACCACATCATCATCATCCGCCGATACGGTATTGCTGCTTTGAGGGACAATAATAGCCACTTCTTCTTCATTGATAACCGCTTTTCCCTCTTCCAGATATTCTTTCAAAAATTGACGTATAGTAGGTATTACATCGGTCCACTCTGTTTCGGAGGTCTTGGTCAGGGTTACAAAATTGCTGGCAATGAAAACAGCCCTGATAAAGGAAAACCGAATATTTCTGTAGCTAGCGGAGAAGGCTTGGCGCTCTCTACATCGGGAAAGTCAATGCTTTTGCCCGGATACAAAAGCTTATTCGCCACAAACTTCATGGTTTCCGGATTGGGGTCATCTCCGTATAGATACTGATAACCGGACTGCCTGTTTTAATCATAAATCCCAGTGTTTTATAGTACGAAAATAACAAACACCGACCAGCAATTGTTGAATTAATTCTAAAAACAAAGCGCCCCCGCGCTTTTGGTCCGGCCTGATTTAATGATCGCAATCATCTGCGTGGGCATGGTCATGTATGCGGCAGGCGCGATAGTTGATAATATGGGCCGAAACGATAAAAATAACGGCAAAGGAAGTAGCCAAAGCTGGTAATTATGCCATATTTGCTTGGCAATCAATAATATAATGCCTACGCAAAACACAATGGCCGGTAAATAACTATGATGATGCTTGCGGTAACCATGCCAAAGGGAATACATGCCAATGGCAAAAGCAATAAAGATCATCCCATATTCCAGCATTACATTCTCGATGATATTAATGCCAAAAACGGGCAGGCTGGTAAGCAATAGTGGCAGGATGGCGCAATGAATGGCGCAGGCTACTGAAGTAGCAATTCCGAGGGCATCCCAGTTAAACCTGAAATTCATGCGGCGAAGATAAGGAAAAATCCATATGCAACTAAGTTGCAAACGAAATTGTAAAATGGTAATACTACCGTTAAGAGCTATGGTTCTGTAAAAACCCCTATGCCTTGTTTTCCTAACTTTGCATCCATGAGTAAAAAATTCGTATTTTATATTGGTTTTTCATCGTTCTCGTCATTGGCTTTTATTTTGTGCTCACCCGGGTAATACCTGGCTATGGTAAGGTAAAGCTGCCGGTTTTGAGCTATGTTCTTCCTTTCCAATTCGTTAACCAGGATGGTAAAACCGTTTCCGAACGGGACCTAGCGGGTAAGGTGTATGTAGCAGAGTATTTTTTTACTACCTGCAAAAGCATTTGCCCCATTATGAATACCAACCTGCGCTCCATTCACGAAGCCTTCCTTAATGAACCGAGATTCCTGATCGTTTCTCATACCTGCGATCCTGAAACGGATAGCAGTGCACGGTTGAAAGTATATGCTGATTCTATAAAAGCAGATACTCAGCACTGGTGGTTTTTGACAGGCCGGAAAGACAGTTTATACAATACTGCCCGTAACAGTTATTTGCTCGATGATCCAAAGAATAACCTGCAGAGTATTGATGATCAATTTTTGCATACACAATTCTTTGCGCTGGTTGATAAAGGCGGTCAGGTAAGAAAAATTTATGACGGTTTGAAGAAAGAAGAACTGGAAGAGCTTAAAAAAGATATTAAAGGATTGTTGGATGAACCTGTTGCTCAAAAACGATTTAGTAATAACCTTTTTGGAAATTAACGATTATCAGAAAAGCTAAAAAAGTTAAACATGGATACACAGATTGACAATATCCTAAAGCGCAGCCAGCTAAGCGTAACCGGTAGTCGTAAAGGATACTGGAATTATTTTTAGCAACCAATGGCGGTGCGCTGGCGCATGGTGATATTGAAAAAGAACCGGTGAAAAGTTTGATCGCGTAACGGTATACCGTACGTTACAAACCTTCCTGGAAAAAGGCATTATTCATAGTATTCCTACCGTGGATAATTCAGTGCGCTATGCCATGTGTAAAGAAGGATGTGCGGGCGGACACCACCATGACAATCACGTGCATTTTGTGTGCAGTGCCTGTGGTACTACTACCTGCCTGGAAAGTGTAATGATCCCTGCGGTGGCTCTTCCCGAGGGATTTCAGCCAGAGGAATTCCAAATGGTCGTAACAGGGGTTTGCAAGGATTGCCATTAGACGTAGATCAAATTAACGGGTTATTAATCTCCTTATATCCTTTACTGGGCTGTTTTAGCAGGAAGTTCAGATGACTGGTTGACCTATGGAGCTTGGTCGGATTCGGGTATAAAGAAAGCCCCGATGTAGAAACACCGGGACTTTTGGTTAAGGCTCTGATTAGTAGCTATTTTATGATGTTCGGGCGAATGCTCGCCCTACTATCGTAGACAGTTATTCCTTACAAAGATAATTGTTAGAATGAATAAACCATATACCACTAACTGGGTATTTTTTTACCGCCTATTGCTCAACGTTTTATTCTTTCCATTTCAGTTTTCACAAACTTCATCAATACCTGGATACGCTCGGGCGAGAAGTTAAATTCAAGTCCGGCCGCCTTATACAATTCCGGTAAGGTTTTGGTACCGCCCAGACTTAAAGACTTCATATAGTTGTCTAACGCTGCTTCCTTATCTTGCCTAAACTGCATCCACAACCCAATGGCCCCCAATTGCGCGATACCATATTCGATATAGTACAATGGTACCTCAAAGAGGTGCAACTGGCGTTGCCAGCTATAGGTGCGATAGCTTTCTAACCCGCTGAAATCGATTACATCAGCCGAAAATTCGTTCAAGATCTCCATCCACCTTTCTGCTCGTTCTGTTGCTGTGTGGCCGGGGTTTTCATAAACCCAATGCTGGAATTTATCTATCGTAGCAATCCATGGAAAGATCGTAATTACACGTTCCAGCTGATGTTCCTTGGCTCTAAGCAAGTCTTCTTCATTATCAAAAAACACTTCCCAGGCATCCATGCTAAAAAGCTCCATAGCCATACTGGCTACTTCAGCGATCTCCATCGGGTATTCTTTGAACGAACTTAGTTCCAGGGGATGTGCCAGGAAGGAATGGACGGCATGCCCGCCTTCATGTACCATGGTTGTAACATCGCTCATTTGGCCAGCTGCATTCATGAAAATGAAAGGAGCGCCTGTTTCAGCGAGCGGACAGTTATATCCCCTGGGGCTTTCCCTTTCCGGCTGTCCAGATCAAACCGTTTCATCTCATTCATTTTTCGCAGGCAATCTGCAAAAATGGCCTCACCGCTTCAAAGCATTGTATGCTTTTCTGTAATAGTTCATCTCCTGTTTTGAAGGGAGTTAATGGCTTAATACCTGCCGGCTGGGCTTCCAGGTCCCAGGGCTTTAAGGTATCAAGTCCAAGTTTTTCTTTCTTTCGCTGGTAAATGGCATTTACCAACGGAAGCACATGTTGCTTTACTGCTTCATGAAACTGATAACAATCTTCTTTGGTATAATCAAAGCGTCCCAGCTCTTTGAACTTATAATCGCGGTAGTTATAAAAACCAGCATTATTTGCTACCTGGTGGCGTTTTTCAATCAGCTTGGTAAATAACTCATTTAAGGCTTCCTTGTCCTGTATGCGCCTGTCATTTACTTTACGGTAAACAGTCTCCCGCAGGGCGCGATCCGGGCTTTCCAGTAATTTGGCGGCTTGTTGCAGGGTATATTCCTGGCCGTTTACCTCTATCGTCATTTTGCCAGAGATCACAGCATATTGTTGTTGCAACACGCTTAATTCGGATTGTAGCGGAATATTCTTTTCCCGGAATAGCTCAATGTTCTTCCTGACACCGCGCAGGTAAGTAAAGTATTTTTGTTTGTCCAATTGCTCTGTATAAGGACACTCTACCAGTTTACGGTTTAGTTTATCCGCATACAGTTGTATTTGAGGCTGCAAAGCAGTAACAAAAAACACAAAGGCTTCTTCGAGGGATTTGTTTTCCGTATCACAGGTCATTTTAATTTGCCGCCAGCAGGCATCTTCACTTACCACGGCTTCCAGCTCACTCATATCGATCAGCCATTTTTCCAGGTCCTCATAATTCCCGATTGGCCGTTCGAGCAAATCTTTAAACCAGGGTTCCAGGGTATCCCAATCGGTTACCACAAAATCGGCGGGTAAAAAATGACGGGGTAGTTTCTTAATATCTGCGCTAAAATTCATAGATCATTGTTTAAATACTAAAGCTACAACCCCCGGCAGAAAAACAGGTTCCGGCAGGTTGTAGCTTAGGTTATGTAATATAGTAAAAACTAGTCCTTAGACTTTTTGGGAGCGGCTTTCTTTTTAGCCGGCTCTTCTCCGCCTTCCCCGGCCTTTTTAGCCTTCGGAGCAGCTTTTTTTCTTAGGCTTTTCAGCTGGTTCATCCGCTGCTTCTTCTACTGCTTTTTCCTTTTAGGGGCAGCTTTAGCAGCGGCTTTCTTAGCTGGTGCTTTGGGTTCTTCTGCCACCGGTTCGGCGGTCTTTTCTTCTGCTACAGCTTCCTCGGCAGGTTCTTCGGAGAACTCCCGTAGCTTGATTTCCACGTTGTTAGCTTCAAGAACGCCCAGCCATTTTACCATTTTCTTCATGTCGCTGGCATACACCCGCTCAAAGTCGAGGTCGGGGTATACTTTCTCAAAGTACTTTTTAAGGGCGCCATTGTCTTTACCATCCGGATGCTTTTCCCCACTGCTTTGCATGGCCTGGAAAATATTTGCCAGGTTCACATTATCACGCACGGTATATATCTCAATACTTTCTAAATGTGAGAAATTATGTACCCGGCTAGACACAAATCGGGTTGACTTATCATCCAGTGAACGGACAATAGCACCATCGCTTTTACTGCTTACTAACTCGTACAATCCCGGTAACCCTGTTACCGCTATTATTTTCCATATTCCATATCGGGCTGAAATTTTAAAGGATATGCAAGATAAACGGATTTCGGCAAACCCTGTTCCAAATCTTGCCGATCTATTTTATTTCGGATTATTTTATTAATCCGGGCTCCCGGTTGCATAAGCCTGTTGAACCCTGGGCCATCTTGTTAACCACCGGTTAAATTTATTAAGATTTCCGCATGTTTTCCCTCCCAATGCCTTCCAACTTATAACAGTCAATATTACATCACATAAACAATTATTGCAATGAAAAAAGCAATCTTCCTATTGATAACTGTAGCCATAACCGGCATTTATTCGGCCAATGCCCAGGGTGGTGGTGGCGGTTTTCAGCGCCGTACTCCTGAAGAACAACTCAAGGCTGTAAAAGAAAAGCTGGTAGCTTTGAAACTTACGCCCGACCAAACGACTAAATCTGACAGCACTTTTATGAAATATTTCAGAACCCGGGAAAAATGATGGAAGACATGCGTGCCGGCGGCGGCCAGCCCGACCGTGATGCGATGCGTGAAAAGAGTCAGAAGATGGCAACAGATAGGGATGATGAACTGAAAAAGATATTTGATGAAGGTCAATTTAAAAAATGGAAAGATGAGATTGAGCCTTCTTTACGGCCTCAACGCAGGCAAGGCGGCGGCGGTGGTAACAACTAATTGACCGACCCCTATATTATTATCATGGCCCTGGTCTCGGTAGGTAAACCGGACCAGGTTTTTTTATTATTGACCCATCCATTGTTTAAAAGCCGTAACATTTTCCTGGCTGATTACGATCTCCTCCTGGAGTGATGGTTCGACCTCCAACAGCAACTTACTTTTGGGATAGGTTTTGATGCGCTTGATGGCGCTCATGTTGATAAGGTATTTACGGTTTACCCGGTAAAAAGGGTACTGTCCAGCTGCACTTCAATATCACTTAATGACTGGTCGAGGATAAACTTCTGTCCTTTATTATCCACCATGCAAACGAGTTTGTGGGTTGCGTAGAAATAAGCAATGTCCTCTGTTTTAATGCTGATGTAGTCTGATCCGCGTTTAACCAGGAAGCGTTTTTATGTCCGTTATCTGTAGGTTTTTGCTGCCAGTTCACCAGGCTTTGATAATTGGCAGCAAAGTGTTGCTTCAACTTCTCATATTTTTTCAAGGCAGCTTCAAGCTTTACTTGTTTGATGGGTTTTAAGAGATAATCAATGCTATTGTGCTCAAAGGCTTCCTGCCAGTATTCATCGTAGGCAGTGGTAAAAATGACGGGGCAATTGATCGTTGTTTTTCAAAGATCCTGAACGACAATCCGTCGCTTAGCTCAATGTCCATAAAGATCAATGCAGGCGCCGGATGTTCTTCCAACCAGTCGATCGCTTTTTGTATGCTGCCCAATACATGCAATACCTGGATTGCCGGATCGCAAGCCTCTAAGGCTTTTAATAATTTTTCGGCGGCAGGTTTTTCGTCTTCGATGATCAATACTTGCATATCAGCCAATTTTTAATACGGGTAAGGAAACGGTAAAATCATGATCGGTAGCATCAACCAGTATCTCTTTGCCAGTAGTGAGCTTATACCTTTCGGCCAGGTTATTCAAACCGATCCGGGAGGAAGATTTGCGCAATAATTTTTATGCACCTGGTTATGGATCACCAGGGTTTCCTGTTGCAGATCAATACTAACTACAAGGGGCGATGTATCTGAAAACTCATTGTGTTTGATCGCATTTTCTACTAAAACCTGTAATGAAATGGGAGGAATAAGAAATTGATCCAGCTGATTATCGGAGAGGGAGAGATTCATTTGCACAGCATTTTCAAACCGGATGACCAGCAAGGAAAAATAATCGTTTAAGAATTGAACCTCTTCCCGCAGCAATACCAGTTCCCGCCGTTTATTTTGTAAGATATATCGATATACATCAGCCAGGTTATCATTAAACTGTCTTGCCCTATGGGGCTTTACTTCTATCAGGTGGGAAAGGGTGTTGAGGGAATTGAAAATAAAATGCGGATCAATCTGGTTCTTTAGTGCTTCTAATTCGGCTTCCACCTTTGCCCTGGCCAATTGGGCATTCTTCAAGATCTCATTTTCTGATTCTTTGACCAGGAAAAATGTTTCATAAACGTGTACAATGAAAACCACACAGATCATAATGATGAGGGTCGCCTCGGTAAGGGTATTCCAATTGACTGCTCCTGCTTTGAAAAGATGATACCACCCTATCAACAACAATACGCTGACAGGAATGGTATAAAAAGACACGGAAAAGATGAGTACTACCAGTTTTCGGATGGGATGGTTAAACCAGTTAAAATAACTGCGTAAGGTGAAAAGCAAGTACCGGTTTCCTTCCCAGATCAGGAAAGATAACCCAATGGTATAGGCATAGCTGAGTTTGATGGCTCCATTAGAAAATGCACTATGATCTACCATCCTGGTGGCGAGTGGAATGGCAATACCAAAAATGGTATCAGGATCAGCCGGAAGCCGATATCGTTCACCTGGCTTACGATAGGAGTTTTCGTCGCCGGGCTATTGGGTTTCATCGCCTCTTTTTCCATGCCGGTTCGCTTTTCGTTGGTGCCCAAAAATTAGTGAAATAGATTCGATTAATCATAATCTATTTAATCCCTTAAAGTGTAATCAAATGGACATGAACTCAATTAACTGGCTGGCCGTGCTGGTGGCCGGTATTTCGGCCTTCGTATTAGGAGGGGTATGGTATTCTCCCGCCCTGTTTGGAAAAGCCTGGATGAAAGAAAACAAGTTGAGCATGGAAGCGGTACAAAAAGGCAATAAAGCCAGGATATTTGGCTGGGCCTTTGTGCTTTGTTTGATCATGGCCGTGAATTTGGCGATGTTTCTTACCGAACCCCAAGTTCCCTGTCCAAGCGCCCCTGTAGTCAATATATCCTGGGGCGCACAGGCGGGTTTTTTGACCGGTATCTGGGTGTTTTGCAGTATTGCTGTAGTTGCATTGTTTGAGCTCAAAACCACCCGGTACATTTTAATCAATGGAGGCTATTGTATTGTGGCCCTGGTGTTGATGGGGCCATTATCGGAGCCTGGCGTTAAGTGGAAATCGCAGGTATAGCCATAAAAAAACTGCCCGCCAGGTTATACACCTGGGCGGGCAGCTTATTTGTTAATCATTATTTTTTGGTATAGAGGATCTCCATGCTCTTAAATTCCTTCTGGCCTGCCGGTGTATTGTACATTTCCATTTTTGAGCTCTTGTCATCAATCAAAGTCATGACCTCACGCACCTGGCACTCTTTCCCGGTCATTGGGTCGATCATTTTACCAGTCAGTGAAATTGTTTTGGTGGCGGGGTCCCAAGGACCTTCAGTTGTCATTACCCCTGTACCCATATTATCGATCCAGGTGCTGATGAAAACCTTCCTGGTATTGTCATAACCCATAATGCTCCTTCCTTCGAAAGGCATTCCATTAAAATCGCCGGCAAATTTTCCTTCCTGGTAACGGCCTCCCATGATCATTTGATTTACACAGGTGCCTTTGCTTTCAGAAGGCGGTGCTCCTGGCGCCATCCACATGGTAATTTTTCCTTCCCACTTACCATTCTGCGAAGCCATTACCTTGTGTGGTTCGCCTGGTGTCATATATTCAGTCCAGGCTTTCATCATAGCCGCAGAATCAGGTGGCGGGGCAGGAGTTTCGGCGGTAGTGGTGGTATCCTTGGCTGCAGTAGTTGTATCGCTTTTGGTACCGGTGCCGGTACCAGCATCATTACAACCAATGGTAGCCAGTACAATCGTTGAGCAGAAAATGACGGTTAGCCTTTTCATAATTAAATGTGTTTTGAGAAAGGTAAACAAATTGCCTGCCCGCCTCAAAACGGATGCCCTCAAAAACGACGATACCGGAAATTTTCAGGATGAACTGTTGGAACTGAAACCTTTCCATAAGCTATTCACCGTCTGCCAATGGTTAACCATTAATCGGGAAAGCCTGACTTGTCAATATTGGGAATGATCCGCAACGCATTTTTGTAGTATACTTTCTTCAGGATAGGATCAGGTAATCCCATGCCATACATGCGCCAGAAAGCATGGTACTTTTTATGATAGGGGAAGTATTCATCTTCAGTTTCCAAAACCCGGAAGTAGGTGGCATATTCTTCAGGCACCCAACTGTCTTTACCAAATAAGATCCTGTCCTGGTATTGTTCAAAGAATTTACGGGCTGCCTTGGGCTGGCGCCCCAGTTCGGCAATGACGGCTCCAAATTCCACCACTACATTGGGCATTTCGTTCAACAGTTTTCCCAGCTTGTTGAGGTCATTGGGATACCAGCCAAAGTGCGCCGCAATAAAGGTGGTTTTGGGATGCTTATTAAACATCCGGTGCTGTTCTTCGATCAGGGTTTCCCAGGAGGCGGGATTGGTATCACTTCTTTTCCGGCCCGGGTGGGTGGCCAGTTCCAGCCAGCGTTCATTCTTGTCGTCCTGCTCATCCCAAAATGGTTTGGGATCAGCAGTATGGATGAGTACAGGTATTTTCAGGGTGCCGCATTTTGCCCAAATGGCATCCAGGCGCGGATCATCCACCGTCACCCGTTTCCCCGTATTGTCTTTTACTGAAAAGCCCAGGTTTTTGAATATTTTCAAGCCATTGGCGCCATTCTTTACGTCTTCTTCTAATTGCTGCACTGTGCGTTCGGTCCACCCTGGCTCCCCAATGCCACTGAAACTAATATTGGCAAATACAATGAATCGCTTGGGGGCGGTGGAGCGGACGGAGCTGGTCATGCTTTGCAGGCTGCCGCCATTGCCGCCACTCAGGTTGACCATTACCTGCAAATTCAGTTTATCCATATCCCGTAACAAGACGTTGAGGTCATTTGCCCGCATGCTATTTTGATGGTTGTGTACATCAATAAAGGGAATTTTGCCCTCGATAATGGATGTTCGGGCACTACCAGGGTTGAAACGGGGTTGTATTGTTCAAAGTCCATTCCCGGGCCCGATTGGGCACAGGCCGTGGCTGTGCTAATCAATAAAGAAATTACAAAGGATAGTTTTTGCATGTCGGGGTTTTGAGTAGGGTAAGCTAGGTGATCCATTACCCTTAGAAGAACCAATGGTCAAACTTAACAATCCTTTAGAAACTACCCTTGGTATTTATTCAGGCGGTAGGCGCTAATTCCTGCAATACGTTGTCGATCCGGGTTTTTAGGTCCCTGTATTCTGTAAACCCCTGGCCAGCAAATAGAACTTTGATTCGGATGCCTGCAACAACACGGCCGGAAACCCAGTTACCTGTAGCTGTTTGCACAGCGCAAATTCATAATAGGCCTTCTCCTTATACGCCTCACTATGCAGGGATGCATAAAACTCCTCAGCCGGTAGTTGGTATTTTTCCAGCAGGTGCCGGTAGGCTTCATCATCGCATAGATCCCTTCCTTCATAATTCAGTGCATATTGAAGATCGGCAGCAAAATCCACCTGCCTGTCGGGATAATAGTCTTTGAACACACATAAGGCAATGGCCGGTTTTTCGGAATTGGGAAACCAGTCACTATCATCGGGGTTATTGATATGCCAAAGAAAATCGGAACCGAATTGTATACCCGTCCGCTCTTCCACTACTTTATAGGCTTGTTTAATATAGCCTGCCATAGCGCTCACCGGCCGGGGCATCAGAGATGATCATACCGCCCGACAGCACTTCAAAAGAGACTCTATCCTTATACTCCTCTGCAATTCGCTTGATTACAGGACTAAACCCATAACACCATCCACAATAGGCATCGTAACAATAATAGATCGTAATCATCAGCTTTAAATAAGGGGGCAAAATTACAGGCTATTTACTGAATTCGGTACTTAATATGCCCGGATCGGGTCAGGCAGGGCGGTAGGGTTAAAGTTACCAATTGGCTGTATACGGGCATTATTGTCCCTGTTTCGGCCTTTTTCGGGTACTAATCAGCTTTAGTAGATAAAACTTGTTAAACTTAATCCATGAAAACCATTAAATATTAGTAAAGCCGATATGTTTTTGTTTTACGTTTGCTGTCCGGTCAACCTCAACAACTATAACAACATTCAATACCTGTAAAACTGTTTCTTATGAAACCATTGCTTACGCTTATTCACAAGAAATCCTTGTTATTACTGGTCATATCCGAACAGGAATTGCTGCACATGCGCAGTTAAAAGTTGGCGACAACCCCACCACTATTCAAAAATCATCGATCCTGGAGCTGGAAACTACCAGGCAGGGTTTGCTGTTGCCACACCTGGCAGATACGGTTGCCATCAATCCACTTACTCCACCTGATGGGATGATCATATATTTGAACTCTGACAAACAGGTTTGCTGGTGCGGGAAAATATCCGTGCTGCTGATGACCTCGTGGTTTTCCCTCTGGGCAGCCATGCCCATCAATATACCCCGGCAGCCATCAGGAATAGATCAATTACCGGGGATGATTTTTATGTGACGGTATTTGATAGTGTAAAAAGTATGGCGATCAATGGTACCAACCTGGTGGCGGAATCTGTTAACAAAACATGGGAAAAAGGAAAACGCCTGCAACCCAATATGGGGAGGTAGAAATATTATTGCAGCATTTAACAGATCAGGAAGGGCTTATTTTTAATGCAGGCAGGCAATTGAGTTATATCTCCCAGTTTATGAATGGTGTTTGGGATACGGCTGCTCCCTTATTACACCCTTACCAGGCAGTTTAACTACGGGTAGTGTGCTTTTGAATAGTGGCCTTAATCAAAGAACCTTGGTCAACAATATGCCCAGTGCAACCTATTATACCAAGTTTGTAGGTAAGGGCGATCGCGGTATCAATAGAACCCAGGTGTGGCTTAGCGGTAACCGGATCGATCAAAGTAATGTGCATGTTTTCTGGACTACCAAACCCGAGATCAACAACAACTATTTCGTTGTTCAAAGAAGGTTTAGCAATCAAACCAATTTTATCAATATCGATACCCTGGTTTCGCTGGCCCCCAATGGGAACAGCCTCGACTTCCTGAATTATTCACTAAACGATCCCAATAGTTATACAGGCATTACCTATTACCGGTTAATGCTGGTAGATTTCAGTGGACGGCAAACCTTTTCTAATATAGTGCCGGTAGGCAGAACGCCGGATAATCAACTATTGTTATGGCCCAATCCCAGTACGGGTAAATTCTTTGTGGGCATTGGCATAGCCGCTTCTATCAAAACGATTGTTACCTGGGACGTAGTGGGCAGAAAATTGAAAGAAGAGTTGGTTAAGGAAAGGAATATCATTGAAATGTACCTCCCCATACCAGGCACTTATGTTGTTAGCTTTATTTCGCCAGCGGGCCGAATAGTGTCCTCGAAGAAATTATTGGTGAGGGGGTATTATTGATGGGGATTTCTTGCTACAATGGTGGCAGGACATAAAATAAGAAACTGTCTTAAAAGTCTCTTCAGATTGGAATGGTGATTTTCGCTAAAACCATTTCCTGCTTGCGTCCGAAATGCTATTCCGGCACTTTCCTATTGACTTGTAAGACAGTTTCTGTACGATAAATAAGAACTGATATATGTTGAGTAATTGTACCCGCTTGGCTTAACTCACTTCCATTTCACCGGTAGCGCTATTCTTGAGAAAGCCTTTCTTTACTTTATCTACCAGGTCATCAGCTGTATCCTTAATTTTTTTCCTTGTCTCTGTTCCTTTATCCGGAGCAAACAATGTGCCCACCAATGCGCCTACTGCAGCAGCAGCAATCATCCCTACCAGAATATGTTTTGCTTTCATGATAAAAAGTTTAAGCGTGATTAATTCGTCTTCGATACAGTAAATACCAACACTGTGCCAAACCAAAATGGCAAAGCGCCTTCCTATGAAAAATTAATGTTAACGTGGGATGTAACAGGCTTTTATAAAACCAATAATCCCCACCTGTCAGGCGGGGATTGCTTATATAGTGAGGAAGAAAATTTACATTAGCCTCTTCTGCCCGGCCTTTCAACTCCGCCACCGCCTTCACCACCTCTGGATGGGCGGCCACCACCACTATTTCCACCCCCACGATTACTGCCCCCATTATCCCTGTGCTCGTAAGTTCTTTGCTGAGGAGCTGCTTCCCGTTGACGGGGTTGGTACTGGGGCTGTTGTGGCCTTACTACGCCGGGATTCCTTTCTCCGCCACCGCCTGGTCTGTTCCATTCACGGTTGCCGTCATTATTCCTGGGCTGGGGTTGGTATACCCTGGGCTCACGATTAACGGGTGCCGGATTCTTATTCCGGTTCCACCGGCCGTCGTCGCGTGTGCCATTATTGTCACGTATGGTTCTTTCCCGATTGCGGGGTTCTGTAATTACGCCAGGCCGGCTGCCATTATTACCACCTCTGTCATTATCGTTGGGCCTCCATCCCCGGTTTGGTCGTTGAATGCCATTATCATTATCACGATTACGCTGGCCGTTGTTATTACCAAGCCGCCCATTGTCGCGGTTGCCATCACTTACTCCGGGTCTGTTGTTGAACCGGCCATTGTCGCCGGGACGAGTGACATTGTCATACCTGCCACTGCGCCCATTATTAGCGTTGTTGTAATTCCTGTTGGCATAACCTTGCCGGTTGAATTCACGGCCCCGGTTATTGGGATTATAACGTTGATTATCGCGGGTTACCACGCCACGGCCGCCACGGTAATTATAAATATTATTTGTGCGATTGATCTGTACAATGTTCACGTTGGGCCTGCTGCGGTACCCATTGCCATAGAAACCGCCGCTGTAATAGCCGCCATGACTGCGGTAAGGGGCATAGCAATAAGAAGGGCGATAAACACGGGGGCCCCACCAGCCACCATAGCCATAACCCCAGGGGCGGCCAACACCTATGCTGGCATGGAACCATCCATTATTGTAGTTGAAACCAAAACCCCAGCCAATCCAGGGATTGTAGCGGATGTTGAACCCCAGGTATAAGGACGCGGGTAATAGTAATGGCCATACCAGGGCCGGTAATAGTAACCCGTGCCATAAACGATGGTAGGCCCGTAAATATAGGTGTTGAGGTAGCCAGGGGTGTAACCCATCCATACATAATCGGGTGTTACATCATAGATGTACACATATTTCATGTGGTATACAGGATAGCGTGGAGGGATCAGGGCAATCACCGAAGGTCTTACTACAGCAACCGACCAAGGTCCCATGGCGCTGTAGGATTCAAACCAAACACCATTGTCGACGGAGTAGTAGCGGTTTCTCCAACGGATCACGGAAGCAGACGTATTCACCGCATAATCCATATCCGTACCATCAATATCTTCAAACTGGGGATCGCCATCGTATACTACATCTGCTTTTGCCTGTTGCCGGTCAACCTTAGCCGTTTGCGGGATCTCCGCTTCCTGTAATGCTTCCTGCGAAGCCTGGGTACCGGCTATGCTGGCCAATACATTATCTTTTGCCGAGCCTTCTGGTATACGGGCGAAGTCCTGTGGTAATTTATCTGAGGCCACATATTGCCATTGACCACTCAATGTTTTTGATTTATACCAGCGGCCAGAGATGAGTACATAATATTGTTGAGAGGATACATCCATGAAAATATCATCTTCCGAATTGGACACATAGAGTAATTCAGTGCCTGACACGGGGGCAAAATTGGCTTCACCATTGCTTTGGATCAGCTCAGCCGGCTCTGTACTTACTACTATCTTATACATGGTGTTCTCGTCCGTTTCCTTTTCTGTTCCATTGTCCTTATTGGCATCATTTACCTGTTGGGCAATGCTGTTCAGGTTTTGTGACACCTGGGTCGTTAATGCATAAGGACCAGTGGCAGCTGTAGCTGTATACCAATGTTTGCCTCCATAGAGATAAAATCTGCCATCATTATTTTTAATAATGGTAAAGGGGGTGTTCACAACGGCATCTACGCCCCAATCGCTGTTGCGTTGTAATTTGGGAGTACCATCGATCAATACCAATATGGAAGGGGTATTGCTGTACAAAACTTTGGGAGGCGTATTACTTATCTGCTGCGAAAGCTGTGTTTGTTGGTTGTTCAGGTCGAGGGAGGATTGCAGGTCGGTTTGTGCAAAACTGATATTTCCTTGTCCGATCTGTTGTTCCAGCGCTTCTGCATAATCATCCAGCTTATTATCATCTACATCGCCGGGCAGTTTAATATTCTCCACCTGGGCTTTTTCCACCTGCACCCGGTTGCCATTGTTGCTGGTACTTGCTTTTATCCAGGCCATCCCGAAAACGGGATCTGTTTTGCCGCTTTCCAATACTGAAATAGCAGCTTTGGCCTGCAAGGTATTACCGGAATAGGATTCCGGCTGCCACTGGTACAGTTTGATGACCGCACCTTGTGGGGTGGTGACGGTTTTGGGCCATGCGTCCTGTGCAGAGACAGAAAAGCCAGACAGTAAAGTACCGCCCAGCACGCATAAAAAGGTAAAGAATGATTTCATAAAGAGGCAATTTGCGTTGAATAAATTCCCCGCGTGGGTTTTGTTATTATTATCAAGTTACATTGGTTAGACGATGAAAGCTGTTAGGAGTTTATCAAAGTAGGTAACGTTTGCAAAACATTAGCAAAAAAAGAGGTGTTAAGGGAAGGGAATATAAATGCCTGTAAGCGCACACAAACTGTATCAAAACGAACAAATTCGTAGCATTATTACAGATACCCTCTTCACAATCAACGGTTTCCAACTCTGGCATTTTTCTGAGGGTTTACCTGCCATTACAACACATTCATTCAAACCTGCCTGCATCATGCTTAGAAACTATCTTAAAACAACCGTCCGGTTGCTGCTGAAAAACAAAACATTCAGTTTTATCAACATTATCGGGCTTGCCATTGGCACCCTGTGCTGCTTGTATATTGTGTTGTATGTGGCAGACCAGTATAGTTATGATAAACACCACCGGGATGGAAAGGATATTTATCGGCTGACGACCTCCCTGTTGCTGACCGGCGATAAACATAACATGGCCACGGCTTCGCCACCCATTGCTCCTGCCCTCAAGAACGATTTTCCGGAAGTAGCGCAATTTACACGGGTAATACCCACGCTTGGTGTAAGTCAGCATTTGCTCCGGTACAAAGACAAGTCCTTTTATGAAAAGGAAACCTTTCTGGTAGATTCAACCTTTTTTGATGTCTTTTCTTATCATTTTATCAGCGGCTCACCTGCCAAGGCAATGGAACATCCTTTCTCTATTGTATTGGGAAAACCACTGGCCGATAAATTATTTGGTACGGAAGATCCCATGGGCAAAATAATAGAACTGGATAATGCCTGGGGAAAAGAGTCTTTGAAAGTAACCGGTGTTATAGATGAAAGCCTGGGCAAATCACATATTCACGCAGCTTTCTTCCTCTCGCTCAATGGTTATGGAGAAGGCTTTCGTAACAATAATGTTTGGACGGGAAATAACTTTACTTACTCCTACCTCAAATTAAAGCCAGGAGCCAGTGCAGCCGCACTCGAAGCCAAATTTCCTGCCTTCCTGAATAAATATGCACAGGCCGATCTGAAAGCGAGAGGCATGGAAAAACGTCAATTCCTGCAACCTATTGCAACTGTTCATACGACCAGCGGCTATGAAGTGGAAGCAGGAAAAGTAGTTAGCAGTTCCTTCCTTTCTATCTTATTATTGATAGCCATCCTTATCCAGGTTATTGCCTGTATCAACTTCATGAACCTTTCAACAGCCCGTGCCTCCAAAAGAGCCAAAGAGGTAGGCGTGAGAAAGGTAATAGGCGCCGGCAGGAAAAGCCTGATCATGCAGTTCCTCAGTGAATCGTTTTCTCTTTCCCTGATCGGTGTACTGATTGCGTTGCCTTTATTGATCCTGGCCCTGCCCTGGCTTAACCAGCTTACAGAAGCTGATATTACCATTGACTTTTTGCGTCATTATAAAGTATGGCTGGCATTGGTCGCAATCATATTGGTAACGGGATTATTGGCGGGCAGTTATCCTGCCTTTTACCTATCTGCTTTTGATGCCATTAAGGTTATCAAAGGCAATTTTAAGAGCCAGATCTCTGCGGCCGGTATACGGCGCACCCTGGTGGTGTTTCAGTTTTCTTTGTCGATCATTCTGATAATAGGCATCCTGGTAATTTTTAACCAGCTGAACTATATCAAAAACAGGGACCTGGGATTCAATGCCAGTCAGAAGTTGGTTTTCACGTTTCATACTGAAGAGACCAAGGGCAAGATGCAATCCTTTATGGACGATTTGCAGCAGTTGTCGGACATTAAAGCGGTGACTAAAACAACGGGTATTCCCGGTCAGGCTACCTACTTCAATTGGGGCGTATTTCTGGCAGGTGGAAATCTTACTACTTCGGTAAACCAGGAGAATGTGAGCACCGACGAGTCTTTTGTAAAAGCCATGGGCATTCATTTGCTCAGTGGCAGAGATTTCCGATTGTATGACTCCGGAAAGGTGATTATCAATCAAACATTGGCCAAGCGATTAGGGCTTACGATTGAAAAAGCTCCTGGTACAAAATTGTATACAGAGGATGCGAATAGGGGCTATGAAATTGCCGGTGTAATGAAAGATTTCAACTACCAATCTCTGCATGAGGCTGTCAGTCCATTTATGCTGATCTATAATCCTGGCAGCCGCAATGCCGGCAATATTATGGTGAATGCTACGAGTAAGGATTACAAGACTTTATTATCAAAAATAGAGACCATCTGGAAGAAGGATTTTCCCGCAGTTCCTTTTGATTATACTTTTTTGGACAACCAGGTACAAAAACAATATCAAACAGAAATTACTTTATCCAATATCATCAATTCCTTTACAGGCATTGCTATCCTGATCTCCTGTCTGGGCTTATTTGGGTTGGCTGCTTTCAGTGCCGAACAGCGCATGAAAGAAATTGCAGTACGAAAAGTATTGGGCGCCAGTGTGCCAGGACTTGTTCAATTGCTATCCAACGATTTCGTTAAGTTAGTGGCCATCTCTTTTGTTATTGCCACTCCCATTGGCTGGTGGGCAATGGATAAATGGCTGCAATCATTCGTTTACCGCATTGACCTTGCCTGGTGGATCTTTGCTTTGGCCGGCTTACTGGCATTAGTAATTGCTTTGTTCACCGTAAGTTTCCAGGCCATCAGAGCAGCCATTGCCAATCCGGTAAAAGCTTGCGCTCAGAATAGGCATCACTACAAACAATACAATGAATAGAAAGGCCCCTAAGGGCCTTTTTTTCATGCTCGTTATAGCTGGTTTCCTGGAGGGAGTATTTAACATTGTTATCAATTTCAACAATTGATCGCTTATTTACTACAACTCATTCCTTTCTACTACTGAGATTGTTTCATCACCGGTTAATATTGCACTCCATTTGCTTCAAGGGCAAGGGTCCGGCGAAGTATAACCATTTAAAACAAAAAAAAGAGTAATGAAAAAGTATTCTTACTGGCAGGCATATTGTCTGCATTGGTGTTCACATCCTGCAAAAAGGATAAAGATAACGGCGGTGATAACAATGGCGGGGTGGTAATCCGTCAACGAAGCTCCTTAAGAAAATGACAGAAGTAGAAGGCGGTGTTACTACTGTTTACAACTTTACCTATGATAATGCAAAAAGGCTTACCAGTTTTGCCAGTGCCGATGGTAAGGAATCTACCACTTTTACCTATGATGGAAATGGCAACCTCACAAAAATTGAAGCAAAAGAAGATGGCTTCAGGAATGTGTACACGTATACTTATACCAATGGCGTACCGGTATCGGGCCTGCTGAAAACCTGGGAGCTCCATGGTAGTGAACCCGAGGAACTGACCGATGAGAGCGAACTTACTTTTACCGTTTCAAATGGTCAGGTAACCAGGCTCAAACGCCACATGAAATTATTTGATGAAGAACTGATCATGGATTTTACTTATGCCAATGGCAACCTGTCTAAGGTAGAATCTGCACAGGGAAGTTCATTTCCTTACAAAGCTACTTTCGTGTTTGGCACCAAAAAGTCACCCTTTCCCCAACTTTCCAAATATGTACTGGATGAGGCGGGTTATTCACTGATCTTTATTTCAAAGAATGAGTTGATCACAGCGCTCTACGATTTCCCAGGCACAGACATGGACCATACCACCACCACAGCCTATACCTATGACGCAAGTGGTTATCCACTTACGTCCAATGATGGTGAAATAAAACTTACTTACGAATACCAATAATCATAAACCCTAATCCTTAACTCCAGCGATAACCTCTTCTGCCCAGTGCGGAAGGGGTTTTTTATATAATCAGCCCGCTACTGCGACAAACGCGATTGTGCAATATCTTTGGTATCGTAATAATAAATTATATAAGGATGCCAATGCTATTCACTCCCCTTACTATAAAGGAAACGGTTTTCCGTAATCGTATTGTGATCTCACCCATGTGTCAATATTCTTCTGTGGATGGGTTTGCTACCGATTGGCACCTTGTTCACCTGGGCAGCCGGGCCGTAGGCGGTGCTGCACTCATCATCCAGGAAGCCACGGCGGTATCGCCTGAAGGGCGGATTAGTCCTGATGACCTGGGCATCTGGAAAACGGAACACCTGGACAAGTTGAAGGCAATCACCAACTTCCTTCTCCAGCAAGGGGCCCTGCCAGGTATTCAGCTGGCTCATGCCGGACGTAAGGCCAGCTCACAAAGTCCGTGGAAAGGCGGCAAACAAATTTCCCTCAGAGGTGGAGGCTGGCAAACGGTAGCACCTTCTGCCATTCCCTTCAGGCCTGCAGATGAAGCTCCCGTTGCACTGGATGGGACAGGAATTGAAAAAGTGATCCATGATTTTACGGTAGCTGCTGCCCGGGCATTGCAGGCTGGCTACCAGGTGTTGGAACTGCATGCCGCCCATGGGTATCTTATTCATGAATTTTTGTCGCCACTCAGTAATCATCGAACAGATGAATATGGCGGTAGCTTTGATAATCGCATTCGTTTCTTATTGCAAATAATAGAAGGGGTACAAAGGGAGTGGCCTGCCAGCTTACCTTTATTGGTTCGTATTTCTGCTACCGATTGGGCGGAAGGCGGATGGAATGAGTGGGACGCTGCGAGGCTGGCAGCGATACTTAAAAGGAAAGGCGTTGACCTTATTGATTGTTCCAGCGGCGGACTGGCGCCTGGTGTTACCATTCCCGTGGGTCCTGGCTACCAGGTTCGTTTTGCCGAACTCATCAAAAAGGAAGCTTCTATATTAACGGGTGCAGTTGGTATGATCACAACAGCCCACCAGGCCGAAGAAGTGCTGGCCAATGGCCAGGCAGATATGATCATCATTGCCCGGCAGTCGCTGCGCGACCCTTATTTTCCTATTCATGCCGCCTGGGAACTGGGTGGCCAGGTAGACTGGCCTTCCCAATACCTGCGGGCAAAGGAATAATTATTTGAAGGAGTATATAAGACATTAACCTCGTAATGCTTCAATCTCTTCAGCAGTCTTAGGCAAGTATTTGCCCAACTTACGGTTACCGTCTGCTGTAACCAGGAAATTATCTTCTATCCGGATGCCGCTGAAATTGCGGAAGGATTCCAGGGCTTTGTAGTTGATAAAATTGGTGTGTTTCTTTGCTGCCGCCCACTGATCGATCAGGGTAGGGATCACGTAAATGCCCGGTTCAATCGTAACAACATATCCTGGTTCTACGGCACGGCCCAGCCTCAATGATTTCCAGCCAAACTCCTTACTTTTTTGCAGGTCATCTGAGTAGCCCACATATTGCTCTCCCAGGTCTTCCATATCATGTACATCCATGCCCATCATATGACCCAATCCACATTGAAAGAACAGGGTATGGGCACCTGCAGCTACGGCTTCTGCTGCATTGCCTTTCATGATACCCATGGCGGTGAGCCCCTCTACCAGTTTTTCACAAGCGCCGGCATGCACATCCCGAAAACGGATCCCTGGTTTCAGGAGGCTGATGGCATAATCCATCGAGTTCAGAACAATATTATAGACCTCTTTCTGTTGGGGGTGAATTTTTTGCCTACCGGAAAAGTGCGGGTCAGGTCGCCTGCATAATGCAGGTCATTTTCGGCACCGGCATCGAGGAGTAAGATCTGCCCTTCCTGGATGGTATTACCATAATAGTGATTATGAAGGGTTTCGCCGTTTACGGTACATATAATGGTGTAGGAGAGGCGTCCGCCTGCCGCATAGGCCGCTTCCTGTACTTTGGCGGCCACTTCATATTCCTTCATGCCCGGCCGGGCATATTGGATGCCCGCCAGATGCATATCGCCACTGATGGTAACCGCTTTTTCTATTTCAGCTACTTCCACTGCTTCCTTGATCACCCGTTGGCTGATCACGGCTTTGACCAATTTCAGAGAAACTTGATTGTCAACGTCCTGTACAGGAACCTGCAGCCATTGGGCCAATTTGATCTTGTTTTCAGGACGGTAGGGGGTAATAAATGAACAGTACGTTTGGTGGAAAGCGCCTTTTGTATACGGGTGACAATATCGTTATAAGGAGCTGTTTGTGAGACACCTACAGCAACTGCCATCTCTTTTACCGAGGGGAGCGGGCCGGTCCAAACAATGTCATCTATGCTTAATTCGTTGCCAAAGATCCCGATCTCACCACTTTCGGTATCAATTATAGCTGCCAGTCCGGGCACATCCAGGCCAAAATAATAGAGAAAGGTGCTGTCCTGCCTGAATTGGTACCAATTGTCCTTATAATTCATGCTACTTTCTTCATTGCCCATCAAGACAATTAGGCCGGAACCCATATTTTGCAGGAGGGTCTGCCGTCTTTTGCTGTAAACTGCGGTATCAAATAAATTAAAATGCATGAGGCAATTTATTGAGAAATCTGGATTTATATACCGACTTTCCCTTTTTTTGGGCTGCGGGAGCGCCTGTCGTGTTTGAGTAATGATAAAATAATAGTAACAAAAGTGCTTATTCCTGGGTAAAATAGGCTGGTGTTATAAATATTCGTACCTTCGCCCTGTCAATTTTGAGCCTCGCAGTCAGTATCGTTACATTATGCCGCTGTATAGCAAACCGCATTTTAGTTAGTCTTTACTTCTTGCCTTCTCAGATAATTGTTAAATTTTAATTTTTAGTTAGTATGAACATTTATGTATCAAATTTAAGCTTCAACGTTCAGGATGAAGACTTAAAAGAATTCTTTGCACCCTATGGAGAAGTTTCCTCTGCCAAAGTAATCAATGACAGAGAAACAGGCCGCTCACGCGGTTTTGGTTTTGTAGAAATGCCTGATGATGCAGCAGCCCAAAAGCTATTGCAGAACTGGACCAAGCTACAGTTGAAGGTCGTGCTATCCGGGTTACCGAAGCCAGGCCTAAAGAAAACAACCGCTCTGGTGGCGGTGGCGGCGGCTACAAAGGTGGCGGCGGCGGCGGTAATTACAACAGGAATAACCGTTGGTAGAATTGAGTATCCCTACGTTTTAAATAGTAAGCCCCGGGTCTCCGGGGCTTTTTTCTGAAAAGCCTTCAAGAAGTTCCTTATCAACCTATCAAGGGATCAAATTTTTTTCTACGTGCTCTGAGGCACAGCTGCGGATGCTTGATAGGTGAAGCCAGTTTTTGTGCCGGTTTATATACCAGTAAAGCCTCGGCCTTTAAGGTTGCAATACAGCTTCATATCCGAGTTGTTTGATCTTCTGCAGATATGCATTAAGCTGTTTGGTTTTTATTTTTTGTTGTAATACAATTGGATCGGGTTGTGTAAAAGGTTGCTTGTCTTTAATCATATGCCAGACTGCACACAGGATCTTATGCCCTATAGCGATGAGCGCCTTTTTAGCGCCTATTCGTACCGCGAGGCTATAATATTTGTTACGTAGGTAGTCCTTTCCCTCGCCCTTGCAATGTGTAGCAGCCCAGGCACATTCTACTAGAACGGTTTTGAGTTGGGGGTTGCCTTTTGTTATTCGGCCGCTTTTTTTTACCAGCACTTTCATTATTGCCAGGACTAATACCAGCCCACGATGCAAGGTGATGTGAAGATGGGAAAGCCTCCATATTGTCACCAATTTCACTAATGATAGTAGCGGCACTATCTTTCCCAACTCCTGGTATGGTTTGCAGCAGATCAACAGACAGTTGGTGACTTTGCAGATGTTCGTCGATCGCCTGGTCAACGTCTGCGATAACTGCCTGTATTTGGGCTATAGACTTTTTGATTGTCTTGAGCATGAAGCGATGATGAGCAGTGATACGCCCCTGCAGGGATTTATGCAAGGTGTCTTTGGATGCTTTTACCCGACCAAGGGCCAGGGAGGTCAAAACAGCAGGATCTGTTTGGCCGCCAATGATGGCATCGATCACAGCTGACCCACTTTTGCCAAACACATCACTGATGACACTGCCGAGCTTGATGTTAGCGTCTTCCAGTATCTTTTGAAGGCGGTTCTTCTCGGCAGCAATCTGACCGGTGAGTTTCTTTTTATAGCGGAACAAGTCTCGCATTTCTCTTATGTCTGAAGGTGGAATGAAGCTGCCGCTCAATAATCCACTGAGCAATAATTTGGTCAGCCAACGGCTATCGGCCTTGTCCGTTTTGCGGCCAGGCACATTTTTACATGCCGGGCGTTAACCAGCAGGATCTCGAAGTCTTCTTCCAGGATATTATAGACAGGCTTCCAGTAAACACTGGTGCTCTCCATGGCTACGTGGGTAATACCAGTTTGCTTTAACCAATGGCGCAACTGCTCTAAAGAAGCAGTAAAAGTCTCAAAACTTCGGGTTTCTTCCACTATCCCTTGACCTCCAATACTGGCTACCACACTGTTCTTATGAACGTCCAGACCGCAGCCTGCAGCTACTACCTGGTCAAACTCAATTGTTGACTTTACCATAGTAACCTCCTTGTTTTGTATATAGGAAAGTTACCATTTTTCAACGGCTCACACTTTTCATGGGCGCGGGTGCTCAAAAGGAATCAATGTTTTTGTGCTTGGTTGTGCCTAAACCTTTTGGCACTACAAGTATCTAACCTGCTCATGCCAGGGCATTACCTCTAATTTTAACCAGGGAAAGGAGCGAGTCGTAAATAGCTACCCTGGAAATAGGCAGACCAAAGGCCTCAATAACCGCATCGTCAAAGGCAATCCTGTCAGCCTTTTTTAATTCATTGGGCACCGGCAAAATATCGCGCTGCGTCATTAGGGCGAAGGCTGCTTTTATATTATTAATACCATCTTCGTTAAGTCGGCTTGCATCCAGTATATGCATGTATTCTTCGATACGGTCTTTATTAAGGTCAAGTGCACCAAGACCCCTGCCAAATCCTAAGCCTTCAAGGATGAACATGGTTATGGCACTATTTAATAACGCATGATGAAGCTCTATGTCAATAACCTCATGTGGCCTGAGCAGCACCAATCGTTGATCTGCGAAGGAGGGAGGATTTACGCGACCTACAAAAAGACGATCGCCATAATTGATAAACATAACGAGGTCGGCGAGGCTATCCGTATTCATTTCGTACCAGCGGAGGTTGTTTCTGGATAACTTATTAATGGTGTCTTGCGTTTTAAATTGCCTTATCCAGTTAAGCGCCCCGGTATGTCCGAGGGTTTCCAATTCTTCTTCTGACCGCGAACAGGAAAAAGCATCCCTTGACGGCGTCATACTAAGGCGAGTGAATTCGGTGGGGCTTTTGGCCAGGGGCCTAATATATTCCGCTTCAATTCCATGCCCTGCCTTTGGATAAAACAAATCATTCATTCCCCTGCGTTCTCCACGTCTGACTTCAAAAGACGGCTGAGTGGGACCAATGGAAGCCGGAGTATCCAATCACAGTTTACAAATTGCGCATTACCGCCTAACCCCAACCGGCGAAATGAAGTCATATCGACCTGGCTAACAGCCCTGATCGTCAATGTGTCATTTACTGTCTGGCCTAAATCAATTTGCGCAGCCACCAGATTAGCTGCTTCATTATTGGGCATTTCCTCCAGCGGACGAGTCAGTACAATAAATTTGATGTCGCCACTAGCCTGCTCGGGGCTTGCCTTTTTAGCCATGATCAGGATATTGGTCACCACCTCACTATTTCTAAACCACCTTTTAGCGCCAGATGTGATGACGCATTTCAAGTCGTAATAATGAGCCAACTGAATATAAAAATCGTCACCCCAATCTGTGCCCAGCCATGCGTTGGTAATGATAATACCAAGGCGTCCACCTGTAGCCAAAAGCGGGCTTAATGCGAAAGGGAGGTAGGCGGCAATATCAGCACGGCCTGTAAAATCCTTTCCTGCGAACATGGTAGAGTAAACGGCTTGTAAAGCATTGGCATATTGCTGACGCCCGGCTTGGGCAACAAAAGGTAAATTGCTGGTAATAGCCTGAAAGCTTCCGAGCCGTTCGGAAAATAAAGCGCCATTGGATGGATTCCGGTATTCTACTGCCAAATCTGGTGTAAGAGCGAATGCATCGTGCTTAAATATGCGCAATGGTACGTGCATCAGGCTTGGATTGGCCAATGCAAAGGTGGCAATTTGAACGGCCTGTGGATCCTGATCCGAAGCATATATTGTATTTGCAGCCTGTGCTCCATCAATACCGGCAGCAAGTTTCTGTTCCAGGGCGGCGCGGGCAATCGTGCCACTCCCGCAACAAGGATCCAGCAGCCTGTCTGTGTCCAGGTTGCGAACACATAAGTGAACCAATAGCCTTGCCAACTCAATGGGTGTTGGATATTGACCCCGAAGCTTTCGTATGGCTATTTCAACAGTAGCTTCCAATATTCCCGAAAGCTGGGCCTGATCAACAGAGCCAAGTCTGAGGTCGGAAAGTAGTTGGTTAAATTGTTTGAGATGTTCCCAGGCTCTTTGCGGAAGGACCTTCAACCCTAAACTATCTGAAAAAATAGTCCAGAAGTTACATTCCTCCGACAATTGCCCGAAAAGGCTCAAGGCTTGTTCTGGCGTAGTATCAGCTCAATAGAAGCGATTCGCTGTGCTCTATTGTCTTTTTCGCGTAGAATATGGGCGAAAAGAATTTTTCCAATCCAGTTTGAAAGGATAACCTGGGCGAGAACCTGCTCTATTGAACCCGAAGCGTATTCTGCTCCGTAGCGATTCCACCATAAGGTCATCTCATTTCTTAACATGGCATCACGCCGGACAGCAGCGGTAAGTGCTTCTGTTACTTCGCCGGCATTTTCCATGACGAGCGCTGTAATACCACCGGAACGGTAGGCTTCTATGAATGGCCTTCCCTTTAACGAACCTCTATCGAACAGGTCATTGAGATAACCGATTATTTCCGTTGCCAGCTGCTGCCATCTTTGTCTGTTGGTTGTAACGCCGGTGCGAGTTGTAATGTCTTTAAGATCATCCCATTGTTTATCGCAGTTAAACACATCGGATGAATCGCGGGTATACAAATGGGCATGAGATACATTCCACAGAAGAAAGCTGTCGAGACCAAGCGCACGAGCTTTGGCCTCCGCGTTGGTCCTGAACTCAACATCTGCCATGCCCGCATCTGGCATTTTGAGCTCCTAGCCTTGTAAGATACGGGCCGTTGAACGATCGCCAAACAGAAGGACATCGGGAAAAAGACGCTTACCTTCTGACATCACCGTTTGCTCTCCCCCGCGTCTTTGATAGATCTATTATTTTGAGCAACAATGCTTTTAATATATCCGATCAAATCGATTGCCCACGATCGTTCATTGTAGGCGGGGAAGATTTACTCATATTGCTGAATTAGAATCCGCGGAAATTAACGCATTCACATCCACCATGCCCCGCCGGTTTGATTGTCCCACTTTGGCGGAAGGCTGTAGTTCGGAAAATAGGGGGTACTTCTTGTTTAGATTTGAATGCTTGTTCTACTTCTGACAGCCTTTGTTTGGCTACTTCGATATAATCAATTTGTGCCTCTTTAAAGAGATGAACTTCTTCATTTTTTTCAATGCCGATAAAACGTCGTTGTTCCAAAGCTGCCGACACCAGGAAACTTCCGCTTCCGAATGCGTTGTCCAAAACAGCATCGCCTTCATTGGTAAACATCCGGATTAGATAGCGACCCAACGCAACGGGTTTTTGTGTAGGATGCCATACACGGCCACCGGTTTCACTTTCTGCAGTTTTACAGTACAGCGTATCGGTTGGATATCTTTCGCCATCGCTTTTTACCTGAACCGGCTTAAAATCACCGTAGCTGCCGGTATATTGAGCTTTGCGCACGCCTTTATTATACGGCTCTCCGGGCGACATAACGGGTGTATAATTGGGCTGGCTGCCATAAAAATACAAATGTCCTCGTGTTGCCTTAACGGTTGTTTTTTCGCATTCAGGAAATTGGTAGGCTTGCTTTTAATCCAGACGAATTTGTAACGAAACCATTCTTCGTTACTCAAAATAAGCCGTGCGGTAAAAACGCCTTGCGAGGAAAGGGCGATAACGCCCTTGGGTTTGATCACACGCTTATATTCTTTCCATAATTGATCGAGGGAATAACACTATCCCACTTGTTCTGTGTGGTTCCATAAGGGAGGTCACACAAGATCATGTCAACAGATTGAGGATCAATCTTCTTCATTACTTTAAGGCAGTCGCCTTGATATATTTTGCCTCCCTGGTACTTCATGTAAAGAGTAATATGAATTTATTATTCTTTGTATTTCTTGCCCCAAACGGCGAAAAACAATAAGGCTTCCAAAACACAAAGCGGAATTAATAGTACGAAGATATATTAGTGGAACTGATTCCTAAAATTTTTAGCCTTGATACCTCTGTTTAAAGGAATCAATTGATTTCAAATATAAGCACGAGGCTTGGAACCCAGATTATCCTGTCGTGTATGCAGACAAATTTTTTTAGATTTGAATTAGGATTTACACATTGACACTATACTAAATACAGTATGGCAGATCCTTCTCTTCAAAAAACCAATGTGACATTAAAAATGAGAGCTGGTTTGTGCAAATCAAATGTCCATGGAATATTAAATAGCGATGGTTCCATCACCATTTTCATAGCGGAAAAGAAAAAGTGTTTGATTATTTAAGTGGTGCAGCCCGGCACATAGAGAAAATAAGCTTGAATGGATGGATATATTGGTGTGTAGTGACCAACGGCGAAAGATATACTATGGACAGTTTCAGGGATCGATATCTTAAAATCTAATTTATCTCACAGCTTTAGCAGCGTGTGGATAGGCTCGAGATCCTTATTTTGCACTTCATAATTATCCTGTCGAAACTCGAAAGAGCTGCCGTCTGTCCTGACGCGTTTCGTTCCTCTTTTATAGAAGATGCCTAACCTTGGAAGATCTTTTTGAAGATCCAGCCACAGATCTCCAGGATACTGGCCGGTTTGTGATAGCTGCAAAAAACGATGATGTCCGCATCATAGGCTTCCTGCATGATATAAAAATTATTCACGAACTCTGCCCGCACAAAACTCTTTCGTTCCATGGTTTTAACATCGATGCGATAGCCATTAAGTTCAAAATCGTAACCTCCATCAAAACCTGATGGGCGTTCCTCCAAATTCACGGGTATGCCAGTCAGCTGCTCGATAACTAAAACTTCTCCCAGTACTCCGACAAGCTGTTTTCGTTTATCTCCGTCTTCAACACCTCTATTGCCCAAATTGTGGGTATGCAAATATTTTTCAATGGCAGCTAACACAGCAGGTACGACCGGAATTTTTCGCTTTGAAATAGCGGCCTCCTTTCGGACATAATAAATAGTATTAATGCACTTACAATGTACCCAATAAAAGCAACTATGAGTTTTCGTTCATGGTGTAGGGGGAGGATCAAATTGCTGGCACAAGGAATTTCCTTAAAGGTAATACGATGGCCCGGATGCGCAACAGGGTGGAATTGCAAACCGTGAAGTTTGCGCAGATACTATTAAATAAAGTCAAAAACATTCACATTTTAACAATTTCCCTACTGCCACAAGGACCTATCTGTGAGGTATTACTAAGGTACCAAAGAGGTACCAAGTCAAGACCAAATTCGGAGTTAAAGCGCACTTGCCTAAGAGGGCCCCGAACGAATCCCGAACGAGGTACGAATTAGATAATAACGAGACCCGAAGAAAACAGGATTCCTGATCAATGGAGGAGCGGTAGCCGAGTCACTGCCGTATTTTGTAAATTCGAAGAAATGTAGCCAGGATGCAATTTGCTCCCTCTGAAATATTAAAGCCTTATGTCAAGAATTATACTTTGATCACTATCAACGGGGACTTGATAGATGAAGTGTTTTACCCCAGTGGTTATGTTGACCTGGTAATGAATGTTTCGGAGGGAGCGCCACTACGCTCATCGATGGCCGGAGAAGAAGACTGCCGGGGTGGAAGTGCTCGGGCATCTTACCTTGCCGTCCAGGCTTTCGGTTACAAAAGGCACGTCGGTATTGATTGCCAGGATCTATCCATTTGCCAGTTCACTGTTCTTTACTGATTCCATGTCGGAGCTTACCAATTATGCTACCGATGCCTACGGAATATTTTCGAGGGAGATCAGTGATGTTTACTATAGTATGCTGGAGGCCGTTTCGCTTGAACAAAAGATTGCTATGCTGGATTGCTTCCTGATGGGAAAGCTCCTGAAGAATGAAAAACAATATAGGAAGGCTACCCTTATCGGGCAGATCTGCAAACACATTTGCCTGATGGGGGATAAATACGACAGTAAGGCCTTGTCATCCGGTTACGGGCTTTCAGAAAGATATATGGAAAAATTCTTTGTAGACCTGGTGGGCATAACACCCCGCGCCTTTTTCTCCGTATATAGATTTAATAAAAGCCTCGACCTGGTCCTTTCATCCGGACGTAAGTTAACATCCATTGCCTATGACTGTGGATACTATGACCAATCTCATTTTATAAAGGAATTTACAAAGTTCACCGGCATCACACCTTTTGAGGCAAGAGCTTCGTTATTGACCAATGGAGAGGAGTTTCAGCAGGTAGTAAATATAGGTTTTGAGGAATGATAAGCATTCCGGGAAGATGCCTATCAAGAACATTTACTGTTTAGGTGTACGACTGCTGCTAAACATATCGCGGTGCATTTTCCAACCATCTTTGGTCTTTTTCCAGATCACCATTACCTTACCCTCATCCAATTTTTTTATGGTTAAGATCATACAATTCATAATTGCTTTCTTCTGTCACAAAGTCGTTCCCATCTCCGTAAATATGCTGGATGATAAACTTGCTATGCACTTTTGGCCCGTTTTTGAAGAAGTTCAGGATATTGTCCCTGCCGCAAACGGTAGGTGCATTGGGCGGTAGGAGGCAGGCGTCCTCTGTGTATCTGGTCAAGATGGATCCATCACCTTTATTGGCCAGGTCGGAATAAATGGCGTTGCTGGCGATGATCGCTTTTCGGGCCTCCTCCAATTGCTGATCCTTTTAGATTGAGCCTGGCTAATGCAACCCATAGCCAGCAGCCACAAGGAAAGAATAATTTTTGCATACACTTGTTTTTGACAAAATAACTGCCTTGGGAGAATGGAAAATTGTACAATTCCGCACAAAGGGCAAAAGATGGCTATCGGCGGGATAATTGGCATAAAAAGGCCACATAGCTGTGACTTTCTGAAGTGGTGTAAGGACGGGATCGAACCGCCGACACAAGGGATTATTTAATTGTTTTACAATGGTATGCGTTTTTCTGCTGGCTCTAAAACGAAACTTAATACCTAACTTCCTCGTTTAATTGGTTTGGTTAACCAGGATTCCCTAAAAGAAATCTATCCCAAAAGCTTTTCAGTATGCGCCTGTTACTCATCATTAGTCTTATTTTGCTTTCCGTAACTTCTTTGCAAAGCCAGCCCGCTAATAAGAAACCAATTCTTACCGGCGCGGAACAGGTTAATAAATACCTCCCCTACCTGAAAGGCAAAGGGTGGCGATCATGGCCAATTTAACTTCTGTTATTGGAAAAACACACCTGGTTGATAGTCTCCAATCGCTCGGTGTAAAGATTGTTAAAGTGTTCGGCCCTGAGCATGGATTCAGAGGCAATGCGGGTGCCGGAGTAGAAGTAAATGATGAAACAGATGCTGCTACAGGTATTCCGATCATTTCTTTGTATGGAGCAAAGAACAAGCCGAGTAAACAAGACCTCGCCGATGTAGATGTTCTGATCTATGACCTCCAGGATGTTGGTTGCCGGTTCTATACAAATATCAATGCCCTGGTTCGATTGATGGACGCCTGCTATGAAAGCGGAAAAGAAATGTTGATCCTCGACAGGCCCAATCCAAATGGATACCTGGTTGATGGCCCCATACTGGATATGAAGTATAGATCGGGTATTGGCATGTTTCCCATTCCTATGTCTCACGGATTGACGGTTGGTGAATTTGCGCGTATGGCCAATGGGGAAGGCTGGCTGACCAATAAAGTAAAATGCAAGATCAAGGTAATACCGGTTGCGAATTATAACCACGATATGGAATATGTGCTACCTGTTAAGCCCTCTCCGAACCTGAACACGCAGCAATCTATTATGCTGTATCCTTCTGTCTGCATGTTTGAAGCCACTTACCTCAATCATGGCAGAGGGACTTTATTTCCTTTTACCGTTTTTGGTAGCCCGGAATTAAAAGGTATATATGAATTCTCTTACACGCCTACCAGTATTAAAGGCATGTCAGCAACTCCGCTGTTCATGGACCAGGTTTGCTATGGCATTGACCTGCGCAAGTATGATGTGGGCCTCCTGCGTAAAAGTAAAAGATCAACCTGCAATGGATCATGGAGCTATATAAGGCTCATCCTCATAAAGAAAAGTTTTTTGATACCAAGCTTAGCCGTGAAATGAACTCTATTGAAATACAGATTGGTTCCGGTCTTTTCCGTCAACAGATCATTGATGGTAAATCGGAAGAAGAGATCCGGGCCAGTTGGGAACCCGGGTTGAGTAAGTATAAGGTGATGCGTAAGAAGTATTTGTTGTACCCTTGATATGTTGGACACCGGATATTCAATCATTATAACAATGAGCCACCTTGATGGGCCATAAGGCCATGCAAACTGTCATTTGTTGTACCTGGGTTGTACCAACACGAAAAAAGCGACTACAACTTTCGCTATAATCGCTTGATTCTTTTGGTGGTGTGGGGCGGGATCGAACCGCCGACACAAGGATTTTCAGTCCTTTGCTCTACCGACTGAGCTACCGCACCTCCTTTTCCTTTCTCAAACTTCCGGACCAAAATCCGTTTGTTTAATTAGGGGCTGCAAAAATAGCAAATCTGTGTAAATCAAAAAATTAATTATTGATTTTAGTTCTTTTGTTGCCAAGATATTTTCATAGGCCCCATCCCATAATAACTTCCTCAATTCCAATGCCCGGCGTGCCGCCTTCGTCGCTTTATCCCAGGCATGGAGGCTCCCGCCACACAATTCCTGCACCATTTCCATGGCCAGCAGACTATGGTGATCGCCATCCACCTCTATATGACGCTCCAGGTAATATTTAAAAATGGACAACTGCCCCGGAAACTTCAACTCCAGGTCCTTCACCAGGCTATAAAACATATCCGGTATCAGATCCTCCCGGCCAAAAGTAAAAACGGCAGCGGTGATTGCCGCATCCTGCTGATCGAGGGTATCAAAGGTGAATTGTACAAATTGCTGTATGGCCGCCGGCAACTTCAATTGTTTCAGGGCCGTCTGTACCTGCACTCCTTGTTGTACCAGGGTAATTAATGCCTGCATGTCACTAGTAGAAGCACCCAATTGCTCCATAGCCCGGCAGTACAACTCATAATGGCTGCATCGCCTGCCCTGCTCATCTACATCGCTTTCTTCGCCCGTCACAATCTCATTGATCAGGTAGCGTGTATTGGCATGGCCCACCGGCACCCAGGGATACTGTACACAGGTAAGTTGTTGCTGCAAACCCTTGAGCAAACTCATAAAATCCCATACAGCAAACACATGGAATTGGGTAAAAATGCGTAGATCGTCCAGGGAAGTGATGGTACTATATAAGGGGTGGTGAACGATTTGCTGTCTTACTGGCTCGATGGCCGTCTTTAGTTTGTCGATATGTGGATTCATAGCATAAAAAGTTGCGGCAAGGTAGCCACAACTTCTATTATAAATAAGTAAAAAGTAAGAAATAATAAATGCCTGGCATTATCCGGTATTACATACCGTATTGGGCCAGGAATTTAATACGCATGATCTTCAACTGCTCCCAGGTATAGTTGCCATCACTCAACTCTTCCAGGGCCACCTGTAGGGAAGATGTTTCGCAACCTTTGAAATACTCCAGAATTTCTTCCTGCTCATGGTCATCCAGCATTTCATCAATGGCATAATCCAGGTTCAGCTTGGTTCCGCTGGCGGCAATGGTTTCCATTTCTTCCAGCATCTCATCCATCCGCCAACTTTTGTTTTTGGCAATGGTTTCCAGGGGTATTTTTTTATCGGTTTGCTGTATAATATATACCTTATTACCACTTTTGTTCACCACGCTCTTCATCACAAAATCATCCGGCCTTTCTATATTGTTGTCGGCTACGTACGTGGAAATCATTTCAATAAACGGCTTTCCATAGCGCAAAGCCTTGCCCTTACTCACTCCCGAACATTTTTCCAACTCCTGGCTGTTGGTAGGATACAGGGTCGCCATATCCTGCAGGGAGGTTTCCAGGAAGATCACAAAAGGAGGTAATCCTTTTTTCTTCGCTTCTTTTTGCCTAAGCTCCTTCAGCATTTCAAACAGCTTCTCATCGGTAGCTGCAGTACCGCTAGGGCTTTCGGCGCCTTCATCATCATCTGCATTGGCCTCTTCATAGAGGTTATTCGGGATGATCTTGAATGACTTGGGTTTTTTGACAAAAGCCTCACCAGCCTTGGTAATCTTCAGTACACCATAATCCTCGATCTCTTTGCTTAAGAAACCAGCCAGCAGCAACTGGCGGATCAATGTGCTCAATAATGATCGGGCTCATCTTTTCCAATACCAAACTCTGCAATGCCTTCATGGCGGAACATGCTGATATTGGGCGTGAGGCGACCTATTATAATGTTGACGGTATAATCTGTGGCAAAGCGCTCATCCAGTGCCCTTACGGTTTTCAATACCTTCACGGCATTGTCCTTGGCTTCTACTTCTTCTTTCGGATGTAAGCAGTTATCACATTCTCCGCAATTCTTATCGGTATATTCCTCTCCAAAATAGCTCATCAATACCTTCCGGCGGCAAACGCCACTTTCGGCATAGGCTACTGTTTCGTTGATAAGCTGGGCGCCCACCTCGCGTTCGCTCAATGGCTTGTCGCGCATGAGGTGCTCCAGTTTGGCTACGTCTTTATGAGAATAATAGAGGATACATTTTCCTTCCAGCCCATCGCGGCCGGCGCGGCCGGTTTCCTGGTAATAGTTCTCAATACTTTTCGGAATATTATAATGGATCACAAAACGGATATCCGGTTTGTCGATACCCATACCAAATGCGATAGTAGCTACAATTACCTGTACATCCTCATTCAGAAACAGGTCCTGCCGCTCTGCCCGCAGTTTGCTATCCAATCCCGCATGATACGCCACAGCCTTGATACCGTTGGCCATCAGCATATCGGCCAGCTCTTCCGTGGTCTTGCGGTTCAATGTATAAATGATGCCACTTCTACCCTTCATCTGAACGATGAAGCGTACAATGTTTTTGATCGTCGTGTCTTTCTTGATCTTGGGCTGGATCTCGTAATAGAGATTCGGCCGGTTGAAAGAAGATATATAAATGGCGGGTTCGCGCAAATCGAGGTTCTTGATGATGTCGCTCTGTACCTTGGGAGTGGCCGTGGCCGTAAGCGCGATCACCGGAATGTCCGGGTTGATCTGTGTCATCATCTCCCGCAGTCTCCGGTATTCCGGGCGGAAATCATGACCCCACTCCGAAATACAGTGGGCCTCATCAACTGCAAAAAGGATATTTTGAGTTCAGCAAAAACTCCAGGTTCTCTTGTTTGGTAAGCGTTTCAGGCGCTACATAGAGCATCTTGGTTCGTCCGCTCGTCAGGTCATCCTGAACTTCTCTGATTTCTTTTTTGCTTAAAGTAGAGTTGAGAAAGTGGGCTACATCATCTTTGCTGCTGTAGCTGCGCACCAGGTCTACCTGGTTTTTCATCAAAGCGATCAAGGGGCTTACAATAATAGCCACACCCTCGCTGATAATGGCCGGCAACTGGTAGCATAAACTTTTGCCGCCACCGGTAGGTTTGATAACAAAAGTGTCCTTGCCGCTTAATAGACTTTTTATAATAGCTTCCTGGTTACCTTTAAATCCATTGAAGCCAAAATACTCCTGCAATGCTTCTTGCAGGTAAGAACTGGTGATAGTCCCATTGGACTTAGTAGTCCCATTCTTTTTAACAGCGCCGTTTTTAGATGCTTTTTCTGTCTTCGATGCCGTTTTCTTGGTTGTTGTTCCCATGCTCAAATAGTTTCCTTCACACAATAAGTGACATAAATATGCATAGAATGTAAGGTTTTAATGTTAATGGTAGCTCGTCGGATATACCGGATACATCCGTTATGGACGGATGGTATAGTAGAATCTCATGTTTGGCCAGGTCGTCAGATCGGTAGTTAGCGTTGGTTAGATGCTGTTCCACTTATAAGGAACCAAGGTTGTTTCAAAGGGTGGCGAATTTAACTCATTTTGAGCGTTCGCCAATCAATAACGCAGGGTTTAACAAATATGATATAATCAATAAGTCATGTTTTTTCCCGCTTATCACACTGTAAATCATTTAAATTACTGAATTTTAGTTGTTTTACAAGCGGCTAGTTTTACCCTTTATCGGTTAGAGCCTGTTAATTACCGGCAACAGCCTGCTTTATCGGTTGGACTACTGGTTTTGTGAGCCAACAATTTTCAAGTAGGTTTGTCATTTATAAATTATGTCTGTAGTATCTACCATTGATATTAAATCAGTTGCAACCAGGACCATCATCCGGGAGGCCGAAGCGGTGGCTTCCCTCAAGCCTATGATCAATGATGATTTTGAAAAGGCTGTCCGTGCCATTTATGAAAATAAGGGGCGGCTGGTGGTGAGTGGAATTGGCAAGAGTGCCATCATTGCTCAAAAGATCGTAGCTACACTTAATTCCACCGGTACACCGGCTATTTTTCTACATGCTGCGGATGCGATACATGGTGATCTGGGAATGATCCAACAGGAAGATATCGTGCTTATCATCAGTAAAAGTGGAGAAAGCCCAGAAATCAAAGTATTGGTACCCCTGGTCCGGAATTTTGGCAATACCCTCATCGCCATGGTAGGGAATATGGATGCTTACCTGGCTAAACAAGCCAATATAGTATTGAATACAACCGTTTCGCAAGAAGCTTGTCCCAATAACCTGGCGCCTACTTCCAGTACTACAGCGCAATTGGTCATGGGCGATGCGCTGGCGGTAGTGCTGATGGAATTAAAAGGGTTTGGTACAGATGACTTTGCCCGCTTTCATCCCGGAGGTACACTCGGTAAAAAATTATACCTCCGTGTATCGGATCTGTATGTAAACAATGAAAGCCCCCAGGTGCTTTCCACAGCTACCTTGAAGCAGGTCATTGTAGAGATCTCTAAAAAAGATTGGGCGCTACAGCCGTAGTAGATACGAATAAACAACTACTTGGCGTTATTACGGACGGTGACCTGCGCCGCATGCTGGAGAAAAGTATTACCCTACAGTTGGACGATATAAAAGCAGCAGACATAATGACGAAGCATCCTAAAACGGTCGAAGCAGATGCATTGGCTGTTGAAGCATTGGACCTCTTGCGTCAATATGATATTACCCAACTGGTAGTAACCGCAGGTTCTACCTACCTTGGCTTTATACATTTGCATGATCTCGTAAGAGAAGGACTTATTTAGAATTGAACTATGACAAAATCACAAATTCCTGCAATGAGCGGCTCTAAACATCATTACGTGGCAATTATGGCAGGTGGTATCGGCAGCCGGTTTTGGCCCATGAGCCGTACCAACTATCCCAAGCAATTCCTGGATATCCTCAATGTGGGTAAAACGCTTATCCAGTCGACCTATGAACGCTTTGCCGCATTCATTCCCAAAGAGAATATTTTCGTTGTTACTTCCAACGAGTATATCAATATTGTAAAACACCAGTTGCCCGAACTGCCTTTGCAGAATATACTGGGTGAACCGTCCCGGAAAAATACAGCTCCCTGTATTGCGTATATCTCGTTCAAGCTGCAGCAGATGGACCCGCAGGCATCGTTGATTGTGGCGCCTTCCGACCACCTCATCCTCGATCCTATTGCTTTTAACAAGGTATGCCTCGAAGCATTGAGCTTTGTGAATAAACACAATGCCTTTATTACCCTGGGTATTAAACCCACCTATCCCAATACGGGGTACGGGTATATCCAATATGAACAACATGCCGTATCGGATAATGTGTACAAGGTGAAGACCTTTACGGAAAAACCCAACCTCGAGCAGGCTAAAATGTTCCTCGCCACCGGTGAGTTCCTTTGGAATGCGGGTATTTTCGTTTGGCAGGTTAAGAACATCATTTCGGCTTTTGAGAAATACCTGCCCGAAATGTATGATGTATTTGCTGCCGAAAAGGAGAAGTTCAATACCACGCAGGAAATAGCAGCCCTCAATAATATCTATCCCCTTTGTACCAATATTTCCATTGACTTTGGTATCATGGAAAAGGCCGACAATGTATACCTCATCCCTTCTTCCTTTGGCTGGAGTGATCTCGGTACCTGGAACAGCGCTTATGAAAACCTGGAAAAAGACTATCTCGGCAATGCCGTGGCTGGCGACCAGGTAATGGTATTTGATGCCCATAATAATATGGTTCATGCCAAGAATGACCGATTGGTGTTGTTGCAGGGATTGGAAGATTTTATTGTGGTAGACACCAAAGATGTACTCCTGATCTGCAAGAAAGACAAAGAGCAGGAGATCAAGGAATATGTAGCCGAAGTAAAAAGAAATAAGGGCGATAAATTCTTGTAATTCCTACTTTCATAACGGTAATCGAGCAGCCCCAGCGGGGAGTTTGGCAATTTGGGAACTGGAACTTCAATAGTTTTCTTTACCTTTTGCCCGACATTCGCAATTGGTAAATTGACAAATTTGCACATTTACTGTTATGCTTACCGCTTTAAGCAATATTCTATTCCTCGATATTGAGACGGTTTCTCAGTATGCTACTTTTGAAGATGTGCCTGAAGAATGGAGAGAGTTGTGGGGTCTGAAGGCCGCTTTCCTGATACGCAATAAAGAAGAAGAAACCATTGCATCGGTCTATAACCGGGCAGCTATTTATGCTGAATTTGGTAAGATCATTTGTATCAGCTGCGGTATCATTCACGGCAATGGCGAATCAAAGAAGCTGGTACTAAAATCCTTCTACGGTCATGATGAAAAGGAACTGCTGATCCAATTTACCGAGATGCTTCGGCGATGGGCGGTCGACAATCAAAAATACCTATGTGCTCATAATGGCAAAGAGTTCGATTTCCCCTACTTGTGCCGGCGCCTTATAATTAACGGACTGAACATTCCCCCCCTCTTGCAACTCAGCGGTAAAAAGCCCTGGGAAATAGCCCACCTGGATACCATGGAGCTATGGAAGTTTGGCGATTATAAAAGCTTTACTTCCCTCAACCTCCTGGCGCGTACGCTTGGCATCCCCACCCCTAAAGATGATATTGACGGCAAAATGGTAGGAGACGTATACTGGCGGGAAAACAACCTGGAGCGTATTGCTACCTACTGTCAGAAGGATGTGGTGACGGTAGCCCAGATCTACCTACGCTTTAATGGGGAAAGCCTGATCGATCCTGACCTTATAGAGATCAAATAACTTAAAACCATAATCATGTCAAATCGTATTAATATCTCTTCCGGCGCCAAATGGGAGGATATTGTAGGCTATAGCCGGGCCGTTAAGATCGGCAACACCATTGAAGTCACAGGAACAGTTGCTGTGGATGAAAACAACCAGCTTGTTGGCAAGGGTGATGCTTATAAACAAGCCCACTTTGTGATCGGTAAAATTGAAAAGGTTTTGCAGCAGGCCGGTGCATCACTCAAAGATGTGGTGCGTACCCGGATGTTTGTAACCGATATTTCCCGTTGGGAAGAATACGGCAAAGCCCATGGCGAATATTTTAGTACTATTAAACCCTGCACCTCCATGATCGAGATAAAGGGTCTAATAGAACCGGAATACCTGATTGAAATAGAGGCTACTGCCATCCTTGCCGGATAGATCAGGGGGCTACTGCTATTACTTCTATTTCCAGCATCCAGCGGGCATCGAGGGTTTCGGCAATTATTACCGTAAGGGCGGGTTGATGACCCTCTAAATACAATTGCCTGATGCGGCTGTTTTCGGCTATCTGGCTTTTATTGGTTAGGTAGGTAGTTACTTTAAGAATGTTCTTAAAGCCCATGCCTGCTGCTGTTAACAGCCCATGGATATTTTGCCATACTGTTTCGCACTGGCCTGTAAAATCGTCCGGTATGGTGCCGTCTGCCTTTTCCGGGATCTGCCCGCTGATAAAAAGATAATCCCCGCCCCCTTTCAACAGCAAGCCTTGGCTGTAATTACCATCCGGTGCGGGAACGGATGCTGGATTAATGGCTGTTATTGTCATACAATCAATTTACGACAATAGAGGAAGGATTGTGGCCAAATTCCTTATAATTTTGGGATTATCATTACCCATTTCAAATTGTCAACTTGCATATACAATCTAAGTTACCCGATGTAGGCACCACCATTTTCACGGTGATGAGTGCGCTGGCCACGGAATTCAAAGCGGTGAACCTGGGACAGGGATTTCCCGATTACCCGATGCCCGAGGCATTGATGGCCTTGGTTAATAAAGCTATGCAGGAGGGCTACAACCAATATGCACCCATGCCGGGTTGGATGCCCTTGCGGGAATCGATAGCAGAAAAATACAGCTCCTGTATAATACCACCGTCAATCCCGATACGGAGATCACGATCACCCCTGGCGGCACCTATGCTATTTATACGGCTTTAACCGCTGTATTGCAGCCTGGTGATGAGGTCATTGTTTTTGAGCCGGCTTATGATAGTTATATCCCGAATATCACGGTGAATGGAGCTGTTCCTGTATTGATCGACCTGCAATTTCCGGATTACCGGATCGACTGGAATGAAGTACGTAGCAAGATAACGCCCCGTACCCGTATGATCATGCTCAATACCCCCATAATCCTACCGGGGCCGTATTGCGGGAAGATGATATACAGCAATTACGTGCCATGGTAAAAGATACCAATATCCTAATCCTTTCGGATGAAGTATATGAGCACCTGATCTTTGATCAGATACCCCATCAAAGCATTTTGCGTTATCCTGACCTGTTGCAGCGCAGTTTTGTATGTTTTTCATTTGGGAAGGTATACCACTGCACCGGTTGGAAGCTGGGCTATTGCGTGGCTCCTGCTGATTTTACCAGGGAGTTCAGGAAAATACATCAGTTCAACTGCTTTAGTTGTCATACTCCTTCACAGGTAGCATTGGCTACTTTTCTGAAGGATAAGAATTCCTACCTGCGGCTTTCGCCCGAGATGCAGCAAAAGCGTGATTATTTTAGCGGGCTCATGAAAGAAACCCGTTTTACGCCATTGCCCAGCTATGGCAGTTATTTCCAATGTTATCAATATGACCGGATCAGTGAAGAAAGTGATAAGAACTTCGCTATCCGCATTACCAAGGAGTATGGTATTGCCCCCATTCCGGTGTCGGCATTTTACCAGTCAGGTAAAGACAATAAAGTGATCCGGTTTTGCTTTGCCAAAAAGAATCTACGCTTGAGCAAGCTGTAGAACGCCTGCGTAAAATATGATGCCGACTTACGCCCCCGCTTCCTTTAACCCTGCATAGCGCCGCCTGCGGCGTTTTAGGTATTTGTTGTAGATGATCTCACTCATCGGTTTGCCCGATACCTTGCTTTCTACCCAGGAAATAACATCCAGGTAGGCAAAAGCACGTGTTTCATACCGGTTCTTCTCCAGGTGTTTGATCTTTTCCAGGAATTTTTCCAGTTCGGGCTTTAACTGGCGGGGTGACACACCAAAAGAGTGACGCAAAAAGCGGAACATCTCTTCTTCCACTACCGTGAGGTTTTCCATCTTGGCCATAAACCGGTACACTGATTTTGTCAATGACTCCATCAGTTCATAATTCCCCAGTTCATAGTGCGCCATCAGGTGCAATAGGCGGGCATAACACTGCAGGTCGTTACGGATCTCGGTATTGCCATTGATGATCTTTTGCAGGTAGTCGATCGACTTGTTATAATCCCCGTTACCAAAATGAAGGGTGGCTATTTTATAAGTGAACACCATGATACGATGCCCATCTACGTATAATGCATAATCTTCCAGGTCTTTTTCAATTTGGGGTACTTCGGCCAATCCTTCCTTAAAGGTACCCCGCATAAGGATCCAGTTCAGCTTGGCGCTGTTGATATAAATGGAAGTATGCGTCCTGAAGTTATCGTGCAGATTGGCTACGGGTGTTTTAGCGTATTCTTCAAATTTGTTGAGGGTGATCTGGAACTTTTCGAAATTACGCAGGTCGAAATGGGCGTTAAGCAGGTTGTGCATGCCTTTGATGTAGTGCCCGGTCTCTACGGTGATCATAAATGGATCGGCATCAAAGAGGTCGATCCATTTCTGGCTATAGCGGTAATACATCAGGAAATCCTGTCGTACAAAGGCATACCAGCAATAACTTTGGTAGAGGTATAGCTTCTCATAAAAGCCGGTGATCTCATCATTGGGGGCAGGTTTTTATGCAAGAACTCCCGGATACCAGCTTCATCTTTTTCATTGCGTACGTGTCCATTCTTGATATACCAACGGTAAAGCTGCAGCGCCAGGTTGGACAAACGCGTTACCCGATCAATATGACCACTGATCTCCAGGGCTTCTGCGGCCAGCTGGTCGGTCTTTTCCTGCGAGCTGCGGGTAATGTGGAGGGTTTCAATTTTCTTCTCCAGGGAAATCACTTGTGCCAGGAAGTTAAACTTCTGATTGGTACGGGCAATATCCTTTACACGCTCCAGTATCTTGAGTGATTGGATCTTTAATCCCTTTGTATATAGTATGCGGGCATAATCCAGTTGTTCGGTTAATTGGAGATCTACATTCTCTGCTGTCTTTAGCAGGCGCAAGCTTGCTAACAACTGTTTGTAAAGATGCGTTTTAAGATTATTCAGTTGTGGTTTCTGAATAGAGGGTAACTTTTTCAGCAGCAGTTTTTCATCATACTCATTCAATTTATCCAACGCATCAAATAACTGTATGATTTTCAGGTCTTCATTGCCTGAGCTTCTCTTTATATAGAGTTTAAAATGTCTTTTCTCCGACTTCTCCAAAGAATGAACTAACTGGAATAAGGTATCTGTTAATCTGTTGGCCATCATCATGAAATTTTCCTGAAACACAATACCAGCAAGGGTTTTGCACAAGCATCACCCCGTTGGCATAATCAAATCCCTCATAAGATGTTTTGAATTAAGTGAAACCTCATCTTATTTTTGTTGTAGCAAAGAACAAGATGAGGTTTTGATTATCGCAGGCAAGTGAGTTAGAGGCCGGGGTGAAATTGAGCAAAAATACGTTCACCCATACAAAAAGAGATAGAATTTATTACCTTTTTCATATGGCAAGCAATCGTTAGAGGTCAGCTGTTTCTACAGTGGACCTTTTTTCTTTTAGGCCGTGCGAATATAGGGATAATCAAAAGCAATGTTAACTTTTCTTTAAAATCAGCAAATCCCCTTGTGCTTACCGTATTTCCTGCAGGTTATTGTCCTTATAGCTAATCTTTTATATACGCTCCAGGCTGATAAAGGACATCAAATTAATGCTGGTTTTTGCCTTAATTAGTGGCCGGATATTTATTTTCGGGTTATGATCACCATTCAACCCATGTTGGCCGATCAGGCGCCTATTTTACTCGAGATCTACCGCCAGGGCATTCTTTCCGGGATGGCCACCTTTGAAACTTCGGTACCCGAATGGGCTGTATTTGATACTAAATACCTGCCTCATTCACGTATTGTTGCGATAGAAGAGGGCGAGATCACTGGCTGGGCCGCCCTGGCCCCGGTTTCTTCGCGCGAATGTTATCAGGGCGTGGCAGAAGTTAGTGTTTATGTGGCTACGGCCCACCAGCGCAAAGGCATTGGCCGCATCCTGTTGATGGCGTTGATTGCCGAAAGTGAAGCAAATAATACCTGGTCACTCCTAAGTGTGATCCATGAAGAAAACAGGGCCAGTATCCACTTGCATGAGCAATGTGGTTTCCGGTACATCGGCTACCGGGAGCGGATTGCTCAATTAGATGGCATCTGGAGAACGACGGTCATGATGGAGCGGCGTAGCCATAAAGTGGGGGTGTAATGAGGGGGAGGAAGAATTAACAGTTGATCCGCATACCTGCTGCTGCAGATAAATTATTTTCGCGGCACAATTCAAAAAAGCATGAGCCGGATAGATACCATTGTTTTTGACCTGGGCGGTGTATTGGTAGATTGGAATCCTGAGTACGTATACAAGACCATCTTTGACAAAGAAGAGGAAATGCGCTGGTTCTTTCAGCACATTACAACCAGCGATTGGAATGAGGAGCAGGATGCTGGCCGGCCCCTCGCAGAAGGTACGGAGCTATTGGTAAAACAATTTCCGGAGCATGAAGCCCCTATCCGCGCCTTTTATGACCGCTGGGAGGAAATGTTGGGAGGCCCTATACAGGAAACGGTAGACATTCTGCACCACCTGAAATACAAAACAGCTTATCGCTTATATGCCTTGACCAATTGGAGTGCCGAAACCTTTCCCATTGCTTTAAAGCACTACGAGTTCCTGCATTGGTTTGAAGGCATTGTGGTATCGGGCGATGAAAAGACCCGCAAGCCTTTCCTGCCTATTTATCAAACCCTCCTTAGCCGGTTTAATATTGATCCTTCCAGGGCTGTGTATACAGATGACAATTTGCGCAACCTGCATCCAGCCAAAGAGCTGGGGTTACATACCATCCACTTTCAGTCCCCGGCGCAGTTCAAAAAAGAATTACAGGAGTTGGGCGTTAAGCTGTAAGTAGTCAACATCCCCACTCACTTCAAAAGCTTCCGGATCGGGGAGACCGAAACATTCGGTATATCCTTGTTTGGGACTGACAGGGATTAAACAGGGACCAAAGACGGACCAAACTCGGACAAAACAGGGACCAAACTCGGACAAAAGACGGACAAAGGACGGATAAAAGAGAGGCTCCATGCCTGTTTAACCTGTCTTTGTATATGGTTTATTTAGAATGTATGACGCCTTCTACTTTTTTGAGGTATTGCTCCGGGATGGATAGCTGTGGTGTTTCGGGTTGCCAGAATACGCTGAGCACCCACCAGCGATTGCCATCATGCCATAGCTGGATGCTGTTGATACCACGCATAAAGGGTTTTTCATCGGCCAGTGTTTTCTTTGACTCATAGGTACTGAATACCTGTGCTACGCAGCCAAACTGATCTGTCTTGCGACTGATCTCACTTTCAAAAAACCCATTTTCTCCAGGTAAGGGCCAGAGGACTTAATGTAGTCTTCCACACTCATGACCCGTTTTCCAGTGGTGCCATCGGGGCGGATACCGGTAGCCACCAGCCTTCCTTCGGGCAGGAATAAGGTGCGCATGCGATCCCAATTACGCGTTTGTCCGGCAGGGCCCGAGATCACATCATATAGTGCCGTGAGGATGGCGTCAATGGATTTGACATCTTTTTCCTGTGCCGGTACGCTGTCTAATGCAGGTGAGTTGGTATAAGCATAGCTGACATGACCCAGTAGGACAATCAGGCCAATCAATAAGATCTTTTTCATAAGCTGGTTTTGATTAGCTCCAAACTACTTTATTCCGGCTAACCAGGCTGGCTCTTTTCTACCAACGGTTGTAGCTGTCTACCAATGACTTGTCTATGCCCGCTGCCCCTGAATCAAAGCTTGTAGCTCTTTTAAGATTCCCTAACAATCTTTTCTGCCCTTTTATGGTCATAGTAGAGAAGGAGATATGATTTATGAAACACCTGATAACTTCTATGTCGTTGGCCGTGGTATTGTTAGCCTCTTGCGGGGCCTCAAAATTCCAGGCTTCCTTTACGGAGGATAAGCCTTTGTATAAAGCCGTGAATGAACTGGTGAAGCACCCTGATAATATCAAGGTGCAAAATGACCTGAAGGAATTGTATACTTTATCAGTAGAAAGGCACGAACAGGCCGTAGCTGTTTTCAAGAGCAGTACGGACGAGAAGCGCTGGGATAAAATGCTCGGTGAATACAATGCTTTACAACAAATGTATACCAGCGCCCAGTCGGTACCTGCCCTGTTGAAACTGGTGCAGCCTAAAAGCTATTTGCAGGAGTTGCAGGATATCAGGGAGGAAGCTGCCGGTTATTTTTACAATAAAGGAAATAACCTGCTGGCTGCCAACAGCCGTGAACAAAGTTTGCAGGCCAATGAGGCTTTCCGCAAAGCCAATTACTATGTTAATGGCTATAAGGATGCCAAAGAACTGATCGTCCAATCGTATGAAAAAAGTGTGGTCAATGTAGTGGTAAACCGTATAGAAGATGATAACCTCTTCTTTAATACCTGGGGTAATACGGGATTCCGTTACCGCCCGGAAGACTACCAGGAATCACTGGTACGTGAGTTGGGTGGACGTAATGCCAACATTGTACCGGCCCGTTTTTATACCGACCGTGATGCTGATCGTGAACACATTGATGCCGATTGGGCAGTGGATGTACGATGGAGGAATATTGATGCCAATGGCTCTGTACCCTATCAATTTAACCGCAACATATCGCGCAGTATTGAAATTGGAAAAGATACCGCCGGTAAGCCTGTATACAAAACGGTATATGCTACCCTGCACATTACCCGCCGCACCTTTACGGTGAATGGAGCGCTTGATTACCGGGTAAGTGATCTTGTGAACAACAAAAATGTTGACCAGGGCTTGCTTACGCAGAACCTAAGCTGGGATGATAGTTATGCCACCTATACCGGCGACTCAAGGGCATTGGATAATAATGACTGGTTACTGGTGCGTAACCGCAACAGCAATTTCGGGCCTTCTAAAGAAGAGATCCTGAATACGTTGATGCGGAGAATGTATCCTGACCTGCGTCGCCGCCTGGAACAGGCTACCAGCTAATAGAATATTGGACGGGTGCTTACTTTTCATTTTGGTTTACATGGTAGAAAACGAGGGATGTCTCAGTAATTATGAGGCATCCCTTCTTACATTGTAAAACCTGGCTGGGTTAGGTGGGCGGCTTCCTGGGTGTTACCCGGTCAAACAGCGGTCAAGGCAAATATTTTTTCGAGTTGTTTATTATTGATGCTGGCGGGCATTGCTTTTAGGATACCATTCCTGATCCAAATGGAGAAGTTATTTTCCAGGTGCGCCAGGTTGCCAATTTGCCAGCTTGCTTTTACGATATAGTTGGCCTTTTCCATTCTCAACCCGGGATAGCTATTTAAAGCCTTTTCAATAGTATGTTGTTGTAAAAGCTTTCCTATTACATACGCATCTTCAATGGCCTGACAGGCGCCTTGTCCCAGGTTGGGGGTGGTGGCATGCGCCGCATCTCCCACCAAACAGGCTTGGGGAATATTCCATTTTCTGATAGGTTTCAGGTCGACAATGGGACTAATGAACCAACTTTCCCGGGGAGTTGCTTGTACTATTTGAGGGATAACAGGATTAAAATCCTGTAGCAAAGGCAGGATGTCCGTATTCTTGTTGGCATATTTATCCTTTATCAGGAAATACCAATACACCATTTGATCGTTGAGGCGCACAAAGCCAAATCTTTTCCCCTTTCCCCAGGCTTCATTTACAGCATGGTGATATGCGGTCTGTAAATCAAACCGGGTTACGCCTCTCCAGCAGAGCTGGCCTGCCTCCCTCAATTCGTTTTCATGGAATAATTCACGCCGTACGATGGAGTGGATGCCATCGGCGCCAACCAGGTATTCATGCTTTTCGATGGTTCCATCTTCAAAAGTCAATACAAAGCAGTTTTTTTCACGGGATATGGACCGTAGCTTTTTATGAAGGCTGATGTTTTCTTTGCCAATGCTATTGACGAGTATTTTGTGCAAACATGCTCTATGAATGGCGATATTGGACAAGCTATATTTTTTTCGAAATGGCCCAGATTCCCAGAGGATAATATTTCCAAACCTGGTTTGGTAATGTTCATGGTGGATATTCTATTGCCATTGGCAGCAATAGCTTCAGCTATGCCGAAATACCTGAATACCTGCATGGCATTGTTGGCGATAATGATCCCTGCCCCTACAGGTTTTAATTCCGGGGCGCTTTCATATACCTTGAATGGGATATTTGCCTGTTTGAACGCTAAAGCGGTGGTTAAGCCGCCAATGCCGCCTCCAATAATTGCAACTTTCATATGTAATTGTTATAGGGCAAAGTTCACCAGGGCAGGAGGCATAAACGTTCACTTAAGTTAATTAATCAACCTTTTCTAATGCGGCTTAATGACTGTGAGGTAATGCCGAGGTAGCTGGAAATAAACTTTTGAGGAATTTTCTGTATAATTTCCGGCGATCTATTCAACAGGTTACAATACCGTTCTTCGGGCGTATAAAACAGCAGGTCTTCAATCCTGCGTTTGGCTTCCAGGAAACAGATATCTGCCACTGTTTTACTGAACAACAGCCAGAACTGGTCGGCAAGGATTAGTGCTTCCATCCCTTTTTTCTCAAACCAGATCACTTCTGTATCTAAAGTAGCTTTGATGATAAAATTCGATTTTCTCCCGGTTAGGTAACTTTCATAGTCACCGAAGAAATCTCCATTGACTTGTAAAAGGAAACTGATTTCTTCACCCTTGGCATTGATGCAATAGGTTCTCAGCGATCCGTCTATGATATATCCCAGTTTATGACAGGTAGTACCGCTTTCCAGGAGTAGCTGGTTTTTTGGGTAATGCATGACAGTGGAAACAGATAATAATTCCTGGAGTCTGCCAGCATTGAGGCCGAGCTTATTGGCTAAGATTTCTTGGTCCCACATCAGGTATGATTTTTCCACCCAAATAAAAACGCGCAGATAACGGATGGATAAAACAAAGTTACTACTGAACAGAAGACCCTGGCAGGGAATTTTTAAGGCAATGTAATATCAAGGTCGTTGAATAAAAAATGTATCCTGTAACAGGTATACATATAAAAAGGGAACCTCCGGGTAAAAACTACTTTTGAAGGTACCCTCTTTCTTTATTGATAGTTGAGGATTGATGTATGCAATAATCGTTAGAGATCCGTTTTATTCGGTCATGGCTGAACTGACAACAGGCGCAGCGCCTCTTGTTTTTACCAGCAGCGATTTTTGTCCCGTTTTGACAGCTTCCTTGCTAAGCATGGTTTGTAAGTTGGGCGATCTTCGCTTGCTTACGTAATAACCGGCAAAAATATCAGTTTGCTTTTCCTCAAAAGAAGCATTGAAAAGCGATAGCTGGCGCCACTTACCGGGCTCTTCTTGAATATAAAAACTAAGGTCGTCGAAATAGAAGCTACCATTGCCATTTACCGAGGCGTAAAACCATAACTTTTTGGCTTCGGGCTGTACTGTGCCGATAACGGTGTAAATGGTCCATTCCTGTTCGGTGCGGGTTTCTACGGTGAAATTACTGTTCAGGAAATCATCCTGGCCCTTGCCTACTCCAATACCGTGGATACGTACTTTGGAAAGCGTGTCGGAAGGATCGGCTTTGACGGCAATCTCATACCGGAAATTTTTGCCATGTAAGGAAGTCGTTGGTACCTCTTTTACAAAATAGAATTCTTCGGCATAGTGGTACCAGGAAACAGGTGTTTGTGCATTAGTCGTTAATACACAGGCGGATGCAAAAAGATAAATAGTATCTTTTTCATAGGGAGGGGATTTAGATAGGCTATTAACGTGGGGCCGGATTGTTTGTTGCCTTACCAGCAATCGTCGCCCGTATATTGATATGGCTCAAACCCTGTAGGGAGATTATTCATATGAACTAATTCCCCTGTCTTTCACCCTTTCAACCAGTAGACATACCAACCGGTCGATTATTTAAACAGTTGAAAGGCCAGCAGGCTCATCACATAAGCCAATCCAGTCATATACAGTAATTGGAGCGTGGGCCATTTCCAACTGCGGGTTTCTCTTTTACGATGGCCAGGGTGCTCATACATTGCATGGCAAAAACATAAAATATCATGAGCGAGAGGCCGGTGGCCAGGGTATATACTTTACTTCCATCCGAGCGGGTGGCAGCGTTGAGTTTTTCAGTAAGGGTAGATTCATCGGCATCCGCGCCACCTTCCACACTATACAGGGTGGCCATGGTGCCCACGAATACTTCCCGGGCGGCAAAAGAAGTGATGAGCGCAATGCCAATCTTCCAATCATAACCCAGTGGGGCAATAGCCGGTTCAATGCTTTTACCCAGTATGCCGGCATAGGAGTTTTCCAGGAGGTCCGTTCCTTTTTCGCGTTCCAACTCATCCGCTTTGTCGGGGTTTTGCTGAGTCAGCTGTTCATATTTTGTATGCACAGCAGCCATGCGTTCTTTGGGACCATAAGAACTAAGGGCCCATAAAATAAGGCTGATCACGATGATCACTTTACCTGCATCAACCACAAAGATCTTTGCTTTGCTGACCATGGTGACCACTACATTCTTCCAGCGCGGCGCCCGGTAGGTAGGCAGCTCCAATATGAAAAAGCTCTTTTCCTGGATCTTGATAAACCACTTGGCAACATAGGCGGTTATCAGCGCCATGACCAGTCCCAGCAGGTACAAACTCATCATCACCAAACCCTGCACCCCAATGAATCCCCACAACATTTGTTTGGGAATGACCAGTCCGATCAGAATGGTATATACAGGCAGGCGGGCGCTGCAGCTCATAAGGGGGTTACAAATATGGTGAGTAACCTTTCCTTTTTGTTCTCAATATTCCTGGCGCTCATGATGGCGGGTACAGCACAGGCAAAACCGCTGATCATGGGCATTACACTTTTACCATTGAGGCCCACCTTGCGCATCAGTTTATCCGTGAGGAAGCTGATCCTGGCCAAATAACCCGTGTCTTCCAGGATGGTGATCAGTCCAAATAGGATCATGATTTGCGGGATGAAGACGACGATGCCGCCAATACCAGCGATCAACCCATTAATGAACAGGTCGCTCCACCAGGCTTCGGGCAGCAAGCGGCTAAAGAAGCCGCTCAACCCGGCAAAGGTCCATTCAATGGCTGTCATGGGATATTCGGCCAGCCAGAACACACATTGGAATAAGAGGAACAATACCGCCAATAAGATGAAATAACCCCAGCGGCGGTGCAACAGAATATCGTCCAGCTTTTCAGTGAACAAGGTTTTCTGCAGGGGGAGGGTTCTGATACCGACTGCTTCAGTATGGTGCCAATGCGTTGGTACCGCTGCAGGATCTCTTCGGCCTGGGTTTTCGTATGGTTGAATTTATGGACAGCTTCGATGGATTCTATTTTCTCCTGCAGGTCATTGTTCAGGACAAAAGATTCATGGTTGATCAGATAATGGATGGCCCGGTAATCGCTTAGGTCGGCCACCACTTCTTTAACCTCTTTTACCGCATCGGGCGCCAGGGCCTCATTGTTGATGAAATCGCGTATGGGTGTCTTATAAAGATTTTGGGCAGTTTGCTCAATTGCCTTCTTCAGTTGCGGGATACCTTTGTTCTTTCGGGGGTTGATTGGAATGATGGGAACGCCGAGTTCCCTTTCCAGTTCGGCTACATCGATCTTGATGCCTTTTTGCTTGGCCAGGTCCATCATAGTAAGGCCAATGACCACCGGTATTTTGAGGTCGATGATCTGCGAGGCGAACAGGAGGTTACGTTTCAGGTTGCTGGCATCGGCTATCAACACCACCATTTGAGGGTTGACCTCTTTATCCTGCTGCATCAGAACCCGGTAGGCCACCCACTCGTCTTCCCGGCGGGGATAGAGGCTATAAGTGCCGGGCAGGTCGATAATGGTAGCTGTCATTGTTTCGGAAATGGCAGTATTACCGGATTTTTATCTATCGTAACACCGGGAAAGTTGCCCACTTTCTGGTTCATCCCGGTCAGGGCATTGAACAGTGAGCTTTTGCCACTGTTGGGGTTGCCTACCAATGCAATTTGAATCTTATCCCTCATGATAAAAATATAGCCATCCCACTTTAGGCGGGGTACAAGGCCGCGAAATTACCGAAATGAATGGGAGCGGCTTTACGAATTGAGTAAAAAAGGCGACCGTAGTCCTTATTTATGAATTTATTAGAACTTAAAGGGTCTATTCAATCGACTCCCTCGTTTTCCTTGTTTGCCGGGCTGCTTTTTCTACTGCCTTCCTTCCCCGCCACACTGCTCCGCTTATTAAACAACTTTGTTTATCAATGGTTTACTGTCTTCAAAAGCCTGGATGCTCTGCAAGGTCGTTTGGGCAATTTGCGAAAGCGCCTCATCGGTAAAGAAGCCCTGGTGGGCGGTTACCAACACATTGGGGAAGCTCATAAGGCGCATAATGGCATCATCCTGAATGATCTCTTCGGAAAGGTTGTGTAAGAACAATTTCTCTTCTTGCTCATATACATCAATGCCCAGGTAGCCCAGTTGGCCGCTTTTCAAGGCGTCGATAGCTGCCTGGGTATCGATCAGGCCGCCCCGGCTGGTATTGATCAGCATGACCTGTTGTTTCATCATGCCCAGGGTTTGCGCATTGATAATATGTTTGGTTTGCTCATTCAGCGGGCAATGGAGGGAAATAATATCACATTGGGGCAATAGTTTGATCAGGGGCAGGTATTCCACGCCTTTGGCTTCTAAGGTTTTATTGGCTATGAGGTCGAAGGCCAATACCCGGCAGCCAAAACCCTGCATAATGCCGGCAAATATTGCTCCGATCTGGCCGGTTCCAATAACACCTACTGTTTTTCCATGCAGGTCGAAACCTGTGAGACCGGCCAGTGAAAAATTGCCTTCCCGTACGCGGTTATAGGCCTTGTGGGTTTTTCGGTTGAGGGTAAGGATCATGGCTACGGCATGTTCTGCTACGGCATAGGGCGAATAGGCGGGTACCCGTACCACAGGAATGTTATGGCTTTTGGCTGCTGCCAGGTCTACATGGTTGTAACCTGCACAGCGCAAGGCAATCAACTGCACCCCCTGTGCCGCCAGTTGTTCAATAACGGGTGCCGATAATACATCATTCACAAAAGCACAAATGGCCGTAAAACCTGCAGCGAGGTTTACTGTTTGTTCATTCAGCGGCGCTTCAAAAATACCAGCTCCTGCCCGGTATTGAACTGAGTGAAATAATGACGGTCGTAAGGCTGCGTGGAGAAGAAAGCTATTTTCATTGACTATACCGGGATTTTGTAAGATTTGCAAAATTCACATGAAATTACAGCCCGCCAAAGGTATCAGATAAAAACATTGCTTGCCCAATCCTTATCTTTGCCGTCCTGCAAAATGCAGACAAATAATAGTACTTAAGCTTAACAACATGTTCAACAAACGGGTAAAGATCAAGGAACTGTTGGCCTCGGAAGAAACGGGCCAGGAAGTAATAGTAATGGGTTGGGTGCGCACTTTCCGCAACAATCAATTTATAGCGTTGAATGATGGTTCCACCAATAATAATCTGCAGATCGTTGTTGAACTGGGTATGCTGGATGAAGCTACCCTGAAACGTATTACAACCAGTGCTTCACTTAAAGTAACAGGAACGGTAGTTCCCTCGCAGGGCAAAGGTCAGAAAGTGGAAGTAAAAGCGACTACTATAGAAATATTGGGTGATAGTGATGCCGAAAAGTATCCTTTGCAACCCAAAAAGCACAGCCTGGAGTTCTTGCGTGAAATTGCCCACCTGCGTTTCCGCACCAATACATTTGGAGCGGTATTCCGGGTACGCCATGCGCTGGCTTTTGCCATTCATCAATTCTTTCATGAGAAAGGATTTGTGTACATGCATACGCCCATTGTTACGGCCAGTGATGCAGAAGGCGCCGGTGAAATGTTTCGGGTAACCACCCTGCCCATGGACAATCCGCCGAAGAATGAAGATGGCAGCATCAACTTCAAGGAGGATTTCTTTGGCCGTTCTACCAACCTGACCGTGAGTGGGCAGCTGGAAGGCGAACTGGCTGCCATGGCTTTCAGTGAGATCTATACCTTCGGACCTACTTTCAGGGCCGAGAATAGCAATACAGCGCGTCACCTGGCCGAGTTTTGGATGATAGAACCTGAAATGGCTTTCTATGACCTGGAAGACAATATGAACCTGGCCGAGGAATTTATTAAATACCTGATCAGATTTGCGATGGAGAATAACCGGGAAGACCTGGACTTCCTGGCGCAAAGGCTGGCCGAAGAAGAAAAGTCGCTGCCGCAGGATAAGCGCAGTGAAATGGGGCTGATAGAAAAGCTGGAGTTTGTACTGAATAATAGTTTTGAGCGCATTACTTATACAGAAGCCATTGACATATTGCTCAGCTCACCCGCCTATAAAAAGAAGAAATTCCAATATGAGGTGAAGTGGGGGTGGATATGCAAAGTGAGCATGAGCGCTACCTGGTGGAAAAGCATTTTAAGAAACCGGTGATTGTTACCAACTATCCCAAGGATATTAAATCCTTCTACATGCGGGAGAATGAGGATGGCAAAACAGTGGCCGCGATGGATATCCTGGCACCGGGTATTGGTGAAATTGTGGGTGGTTCACAGCGGGAAGAACGCCTGGACAAGCTCACCAAGAGAATGGAAGAAATGCATATCCCTGCCGATGAAATGTGGTGGTTTCTGGATACGCGCCGTTTTGGTACAGTGCCCCACTCGGGTTTTGGACTGGGCTTTGAGCGCATGGTATTGTTTGTAACAGGTATGGCCAATATCCGCGATGTAATTGCCTTCCCACGGACTCCGAAGAGTGCCGAGTTCTAATCGCAGACTACGCTGATTGTAAGGATTTCAAAGATTAATACAGAGAGCCGTCGCAAGACGGCTTTTTCTTTTGCCGTCCTCGCTGCCTTCCCCACTTCATTTATGGATTTTGATTCTCCTTGCGTCTCAATATAAATACAACTTTATGGCTGAAATAAGTACCGCCACCACCGGTGACAAACCCGGTGTGCGCCGCAGTAAAAACTATCCACCCGTGTAGACCTGACTCCCATGGTAGACCTGGGCTTTCTGCTGATCACTTTCTTTATTTTTACGACTACCATGTCGGAGCCCAAGGCTACCAGGCTCATTATGCCAGATGATACCAAAGTAATTAAAGACCCTCCCAACGTTGGCGAAAGCTCGGCCTTAACAATGCTTCCCTTAAGTGGTAACAAGGTGTTTTATTATCATGGCAATTTGGACAACGCCTTGAAAGGGGGCGCCTGGGGCATTACTACCTTTTCCGTAAAGGATGGTATGGGCCAGGTGATCCGCGATAAGCAAGCGGCCATGGACAGGTTTAAACCGGGATATCGGAAAGACCTCACACTAATGATAAAGCCAACTGAAGCATCTACCTATCAGGGTCTGGTGAATGCGCTGGATGAAGCAGCCATCAATATGGTTCCCACGTATGCACTGATGAACATCACTGAAGAAGAGAAAAATTGATACAGGAAAAGAACGGAGGCTTATAACTTTTCAAATACCACTACCGCATATTTGTTGGTGAATCCGTCCTTGAATAAGGAAGACAATCTTAAAAGGAATTTACCGGGATGCTCCAGGTAATAACGCCCTATATTTCTTCTTAGGTCCTGGCTTCGTTTTCCCTTCGTTGTAATAAGGGTAGTGGATTGTATCGCTGTGTTTGAATAAAAGTATTTACTGCTGTCAATCCTGCATCCAGAAAGATCTTCTTAAACGAGTTGATTGTAAAATCGTGCAGATGGTATGGGTTGGCATCCATGGAAGGGGTGACTGGAGCAGAGGCAATGAATCGCCCGCCTGTCATCAGGTGCCGGGACACCTGTTGTACAAAAGCTGCGGGATCGCTAAGGTGTTCAATGGTTTCGAGTGAAACAATATTGTTTAATGCCATGCCCGGTTCAAAGCTGAAGGCATCGGTAGTCACAAACCGGATATTGGGATGGGCATATCTTGTTCGGGCATATTGTATGCAGGCATCATCAATATCGGCGGCAATGATCTCTTTCACCTTATCGGCAAATGCTGTTGCCAGCAAATAGCTGCCATAGCCTGCCCCGCAGGCAATATCAGCCACCGAGCCAGGAAGTAAATGCGAACCGGCATACTGGTATCTTTCCAGGTGCAATTGAAGGGATTCTTCGCCCGTTGTTTCATTGGATTGGATCTCATCCGGATAAATTCGCTCGATGCTCATGTAGTCAAGGTTTGTTGGTTATATCCTTGGCTTTGTTCAAGGCATCTTCCCGGATGATCTGGGTGAGCATTTGTTCGAGCCTGCGTATATGGGCATATAGTTTTAATACGACAAACCAGAAGATCAGGATACAGATGTAAAAGACCAGGTCGGCTCCACGACCTACGCCAAACCTGGCGGCCACTATATTGGTGAGTTCGGGCCAAAGAATAAAAGTGGCTGCACCAATGATCATGATGGCCAGTAATACAATGTCTAAAATTCTTCTCTTTTGCCGGATTATAAAGTACAGGCTAATAAATGCCAGGCCCGTTAACAGTACCAATTGAATACCGCTCATAAGAAGAGTTTATGTAAAATTAAATCAAATAACACTTTAATACTGTCAACCGCTGATTGCCCTTTTTGACGAGAGTAATCCGTATAATAAATATTTACGGGTACCTCTTTATAACGCAGCTTGTGGCGTTTGATCTCGAATAGAATTTCTGAAGCATGGGCCATCCGGTTTTCGGTGATGGTCACTTTTCCCAGGGCTGCACTGCTGAATGCCCGCAACCCATTGTGGGCATCGCTTAATAAAATACCACATAATAAATAGTTGATCAGCCGGGCACCTTTTAATATCATATTCCTTGAAAACGGGATCGGGTTATCGTTGTGGCCCCAAAACCGGGAACCCAATACCACATCGGCTTCCTTGTTGAGAATGGGTTGTATTAACAGCGGAATATCGCTGGCAATATGTTGCCCATCTGCATCGAAAGTAATAATGATATCGGGCTGCAATTGAAGCGCATAGGTAAAACCTGTTTGTAAGGCGGCTCCCTGACCCAGGTTTACCCGGTGGCGTAAATAAATGAAGGGCAAGCCGGTTAGACAGTTGCTGACGGGAACAGCAGAGCCATCATCGACTACAATAATTGTGTAGTGACTTTGTAATAACAGTTCTTCCACTACCTTCCGGAGGGTGCTTGCATCATTATATACAGGAATAATAATGATTTTGCTATTGGTTATTCCCGGAAGTGGGCTCAACATAGTACGTGTAAAAGCTGTATTTTTTGATTTGTGTAAGTCGTTTTACGCCTGGTTGTTGTACGAAAGAATGAAATAAAAATAGTTCATTTTCAGGTATCACCGCCAACAATACAGCGGGCTTGCTACTGGCAGGCAGTCTATCATTCAGGGCTGGTGGCCTAAGCATGGCCGATGCCCCATATAAATTGGCCAGGTACCGGGCTCTTTTTCAAACGACATCACCACTACTTGCCTGCCTGGGTCTTTCATTTGCATCTCTTGAATAAACCGGATGATATATGCCTGTTCGGGCCGTTCACTTTCTGTATCCCGGAAGTTCACTAATTCAGGAGAACATTTTTTCGCCAGCAAATACATACTGTGTAATAGTTCAAGGACCATCAATAGAACAACCCCTGTTTTTAACCAGCGCATCAAGAGGGGCTTGTTGTTTTGAGGGCGTGCAAATAAGTACCACCATAGGCATACTTGTACAAAGAAAGCAGGAAAGGCAAAGTACCTGGCATCTTGCACATAGGTCCAGTTAAACACGGGCGGGCCTATGTATTTATCATGGATGAGCGATAAAAGGGCCAACAAGCCAATGGTGCTTATATAGCCTATAAACCCAAAGAGAAAAAAGCCATCTTGCGTATTATTGACCCTGCTTCGTTTTTTGATCAGGTACCCGCTAACCACTATTGTAAAGACGATAGCAAGTATCAATCCCAACCAACGGATGATGGAGACGATGGTTGTGTATTCAACCCCGAATAGATTGCTAAGTTGTAAGCCGTAGAATTTTGAATTGATAGTTCCCGAAACGATAAAAGGCTCCATCAAAATGAGGTTGGATAAGAAGATGCCTTTTTTGCCTTGTACGAGGTAATAGGCCTGTCCGGTATGTAATTGCTGGTACAAAAGATATCCTCCGCAACACAGACAGAAAATGGAAAGGGCTATCACTCCGCTTACCCACCAGCTTTTCCGTTGTTGAATACATCCTACAATGATCAAAACAACCAGCAGCAATGAGGCAACGGGTATATTTTGATACCTGGTAAATGATGCACACAGTAGGAAAACAGACAATGGGATCACTGATTTGAATGATACCGTAGTTGTATCAATAGTCCTCAATAAATAGTAGATAGCACCCACTAAAAATGCGAGCGACAGGAAGTCGGTAGGCGGAGAATATTCCAGGTAGCTGTTAATAAAAAGCCTTGGAATAGCAGGAACAGGTTGGTAAGCCATGCCGGAAACCTGATCAAGAGCAAGGTTTTTCGGCAGTACCAGAAGAATAGGAGGGTGGCTAAGCAATCGATGAGAAAGGAGGCCTGTACATAGTTTTTCCCTGTAAGCTGATTAAAGAAAAGGAACAGGAGGTTATAACCAGGGGGCCAGCCATTGTCGGGTACATGTATAACGGTTCCTAAGTCTTCTATGGCTGATGAGTTCACACTAAAACCATACCCCTGCAAGAAATTATAGGTCATGACTGTTTGACCTAACTTATCGGTCCCGATCAATAAAAATACTTTCAGTAAACAGAGCTTGACAAATACAGCTACAAGAATGCAAAGAACGGATGCCCATGGCGTTGATAAATATTCTTTTACCCGTTTAAGCATAAGTATTGGCATGTTTTATTGGCTATACCTGTCTGTTTACCCGGTAAGGAGGCAAAATGATAGCAAGGGCCCAAAATAGTCTATTGGGACTAAAAATGCTTTAATTTTATAGAACTAAATGTAGATTTCAATCATTAAACTTATTGTATGGCAATACCCGTGGTCAACCTCGCAGATTTTACTTCCGGCGATCCGCAACTGAAGCAGGCTTTTGTAAACCAATTGGGCAAGGCCTATGAAGATGTAGGTTTTGTAGCGGTTAAAAATCATGGCATAGCCGATGATTTGATTGCCGACCTGTATAAGTATGTACAACAATTTTTCGCCCTGCCTTCCGATACCAAGCGGCAATATGAAGTGCCTGGTCTGGCTGGCCAGCGGGGCTATACATCCTTTGGTAAGGAGCATGCGAAAGGGAGTGATGCACCCGATCTGAAGGAGTTTTTCCAATATGGGCAAATTGTAGAGGACAGTGATCCGGTAAAAGTGAATACCCGGATAATGTGCAAGTGAAAGATGTAGCAGCATTTAATGCCACTTTTGAGAAAGCTTACCGGGCTTTCGAAAAGTCGGGGAAGGCCCTGTTACAGGCGATTGCCATTTACCTGAACCTGGATGAACATTATTTTGATACGCATATTCACAATGGTAATTCCATACTACGGGCCATTCACTATCCGCCCATTACGCAGGAGCCTAAGTCGGCCATCAGGGCCGAACAGCATGAGGACATTAACCTCATTACGTTGCTGGTAGGCGCTTCGGCCGATGGTTTGCAGATCCTCACCAAGCAAAATGAGTGGGTGGGTGTTACTTCCCTGCCCGAGCAAATTGTGGTGAATGTGGGCGATATGCTGCAAAGGCTTACCAACAATAAACTGAAAAGTACCACACACCGGGTGGTGAACCCGCCCCGCGAAATGTGGCATACTTCCCGTTTCTCCATACCCTTCTTCCTGCATCCCAAGGGCGAAATGAGCCTGGCCAGCCTCGCCAGCTGTATTGATGCCAGCCATCCCAAAGCCTATCCGGATGCTACTGCCGGCGAATACCTGGATGAGCGCTTGCGGGAAATAGGACTGAAGAAATAGGACCTATTATAGTAATTAACTTAGGTGGGTTTGCCCCATTGTTTTGGTGGCATTTGCAATTCATTCGTATTCATGTTGTTGCATTTTCCCAAGATAAGTACCCCTATTACGACCTTGTTGCCTTACCTGTTAAATACCTAAGACTGTATCCTTTATTCTCTCTACTCATTCTTATCCTGTCATATGTGTAAACTGATGTTTAACACTATCTTGCATCAGGAATTGCCTTATTTAACGCACGCTTAACGCATCGCTGATTAGCTTTGTATTGTCAAACGGTTACTCTTAAAAGCTAAGACTATGAAAAGTATTTTACTTACCGCTTCCTTGCTTGTTGCAGCCGTTATTACCGGTACTGCACAAAATTTGGCCCCGATCAAAACCCCAGTTTTATGGTAAGTCAGGCACGCTACATGCAAATGGCCGACTCGATCAATAGCTGGCATGGCACTACTGTGCAGGATACGTATAAAGCCATTGATTACCTCGAAGATAAAAGAGAACTGCGTGCCAACCGGAAAGCCTGGCGTCGCGAACTCCGTATGGAAAGAGCGCGCAACAGTGGTTGGTATAATGGGTATTACAATAACTATAGTTATCCCTACAATTATAATAACCGCCCCTGGGGTGGTACAGGTTGGGGTAACTACTTTTGGAATACCTTACCCCTCGCAGCTTCCATAGCTTGGTGGTGCCGGTAACCCCCTAATCACAATGCCTCATCACGTATCACGATCATCAAACCATCTTTTATAAATAGCTCAATATGAAAAGACTCGTATGGATTGTTACAGCTATTGTAGCTGTAAGCGCTATCACTGTATCCTGTTCTAGAAAAGTAACACGCATTGACCCGGGTGAGCAGATCGACCTCAGCGGGCGCTGGAATAATACGGACTCCCGTCTGACAGCTGAAAAAATGATCGATGATATCCTGAAAGATAAGTGGGTAGGTGACTACCAGGAAGGTCATAAAGGACAAAAACCGGTTGTGATCGTTGGTTTTGTAACCAACAAAAGCACCGAGCATATTGATGCGGAAACTTTTGTAAAAGATGTAGAACAATCTTTCATCCGTTCTGGCCGCGTACGCCTGGTACAGGGTGGTAAGAAGCGGGAAGAGCTGCGTGCTGAAAAGGCCGACCAGCAAACGAATGCTTCTACTTCCAGCATGAAGAAATTCGGTTTGGAGCAAGGTGCCGATTTCATCTTGCAGGGTTCTATCAATTCAATCGTGGATTCACAAAAAGAAAGAAAGTAGTATACTACCAGATCAACCTGGAGCTGACTAATATTCAGACTAATGAAATGGTTTGGATTGGCGATAAGAAGATTGCCAAATACGTGACCAATTGATCTTTGTCCGAATTTAAACAGGTGAATGGCAGATCCTACCGGCATGGCATTATCATTTAACTATATGGTAAGAGCATTGGCTGTTCTATCGCTGATGCTCTTTTTATTTTCCTGCGCTACTTACAATACCCGCATTGGGAATTACTATGCCCAGGTAAGGGAGGGTAATTATAAGGCGGCAGATGCTAATTTGGAAAAGATCAAACTGATCAAAGCCAAACGTAACCGCCTGCTGTACCTGCTGGAGAAAGGGAAAATAACGCATTTGCTGAAGCAATACGACAGCAGCAATCATTATTTTAACGAGGCTGATATTTTCATCGAAGATGTACGCACTACCGCCGGTGATGTAGCATTGGGTACCCTGCTCAATCCCATGATGCAAACGTATAAGGGGGAGGATTTTGAGAAATACCTGATCCATTATTATAAGGCGCTCAATTATCTCTACCTAGGTCAGCCCGATGAAGCCATTGTGGAAGCACGCCGCATCTCCCTGCGCAGTTATGAACAGCAGGACAAAAGCAAACGGGAAAATCGTTATGCGGATGACGCTTTTTCACTCATGTTGCAAGGTATCATCTATGAGCAAGGTAGGGATATCAACAATGCTTTCATTTCCTACCGCAATGCAGTGGACATTTACCTAAAGAACAATAACCAGTATTATGGTACGCCCTTGCCTGCGCAGTTAACAAAAGACTTGCTGCGCACTGCTGACCTTATGGGCTTCAAGGATGAGGTACAGCGGTATGAAAGATTGTTGAAAACAAAATATATAGCTGCAGCGCCACCGGAAGGTGGAGAGTTGGTATTGTTTTGGGAGAATGGCCTGGCGCCGGTTAAGCAACAACAGGATTTCTTTTTGCCCTCACCAAAGATGGATTTGGCAATTTTGCCTTTGTAGACCCCGCCGGCTCATTCAATATTCCCTTCGATTTTGCCAGTACCAATTACCGCAAGGAAGACCTGAAACTGGATGATCTGCGGTCATTGCGGGTGGCTTTTCCCAGATACCAGGAGCAGCCGCTGTTTTTCCGTAGTGCCACGGTATCGCTCAATCACGTCAATTATCAATTTGAACCGGCCGAAAACATCAATACGATCGCTTTTGCTACTTTAAAAGAGCGTTTCCTCAAAGAAATGTCGCTGGCCCTTAGTCGACTGGCCATTAAAAAACTGGCCGAAGCAGCCGCCAGGCCCAAAAGTGATGATAAGAATAAGGATACCAAGGAAGCTATCGCCCTGGCCATCCAGGTATTCAACTTTGCCTCCGAAAAGGCTGATACACGCAACTGGCAAAGCCTTCCTCACACCATCTCCTACCTGCGCATTCCCCTTAGCCGGGGTGTAAATGTATTGCAGGTTACCGTTTCCGGGGCAGCGACACAAACCATTAATGTAGTAGCAGAAGGAAATGGCAAACTACAAGTACAGAATATCTGCACACTGCGTTAAAACTCCTTGATTGTCATAACAACATGTAAATCAGGCAATTTTGTCCCCTCAAAAGAGGCCATAGGGCATTTTATTGCCTGTCTATTGAAGGGTGAGCTTTGAAAAATTCGAGCCAAGCATAAAATCGGGTGAAACAGTCTCGCCACTCATGCAGAATAAATGACCGTTCATCCAATCTCATAAAATTTATTGAAACCCCTTAAAGTAGGCCTAAAGGCTTATCCAGCCTGTATTTGCGGCAAAACTTATTAGCAGTTTATGAAGATTACCTTTTCACGGTAGGTACTTTGTGTTGCATAGTACTATTTTTTTCCATAGTTTTATACTGTTAAATGATCACCACGACTGGCGGCAAGGAGTTAAAAACAAAGTATAGCCATTCAAAGCAATCAGGAAAATATAGCCATGAAGCTCCTGCCGCCAGTTTTAAAAACAGTAGCATCGTATGAATATAGAGAACACACAGAGCCAGATGCGGAAGGGGATCCTGGAGTTCTGCATTCTTTCCATCATTCGCCGGGGGAAGCTTACCCGAGTGATATTGTGGACGAAATGCGGGGTTGTAACTTGCAGATATTGGAAGGCACACTCTACCCCTTATTAACGCGCCTTAAAAATTCGGATATGCTCACCTATCGCTGGGTAGAAAGCAATTCGGGGCCGCCGCGCAAATACTTTTCGCTGACCCCCAAGGGCGAAGAGTTTTACAAAGAACTGGAAGCCACCTGGAATGAACTGGCCAACGCAGTAAACAGTCTTACCAGTAAAAAGAATCGCTGGTCTCAACCGCCGGCAGTGTATCATTCGGATCCGATTCCTCCAACATACCAACTAACACTTCAACCACCGACAAACTTGACGAACAATGAAAAAAGTAATCAACATAAACTTTCAAGGCCGGGTGATCCCCATCGAGGAGACCGCTTTCGACCTGCTGAAGCAGTACATCGATAGTTTACGAAGGTACTTTGCCAATGAAGAGGGCCGTGACGAGATTATCAATGATATTGAAAGCCGTATTGCTGAACTGTTTTCGGAACGCATCAAAAGGGCGCTACCTGTATTACAGATGATGATGTGAATGCAGTAATAGCCAGTATGGGCCGTCCCGAAGATTTTGAAGCCGAGGCTGCCGCCAGTGGAACTGAAACCAATGGAGGAGGGCCTTCACAAAATCAGCAAAATACGCAAAGCCAACCTGGTGCGGGTACTTATAATCAAGGTAGCCAAAGCAGGAGCGGTCGTGGCCGGTTGTACCGGAACGCTGATGATAAGATTGTAGGTGGTGTGGCCAGCGGCCTTGCCAACTATTTCGGAATAGATCCGGTAATCATGCGTATTCTTTTCGTGGTGCTTTTTGCCCCCCTGTTTTGGGTGTACATCCTGTTGTGGGTGATCATTCCATCACAGTCGATCGAAACCAATATTACCAAACGCTTGTACCGTAGTGCGGATGATAAAGTGATTTCGGGTGTGTGTGGTGGGCTTGCAGCCTACCTCAATGTAGGCGCCTGGGTACCTCGATTGATATTTGCGCTGCCTTTGATCATTGGATTGGTATCGGGCGTTTTCAATAATATATGGTGGAGCCATGACTGGGATTTCTGGTGGGGCCCCAAAGTGATCACCGGTTCATTGGGTAGTACTTTGTTCTTTGCCTATATCATCCTTTGGATTACTGTTCCTATAGCCGTTACTTCTACTGAAAAATTGGAAATGCGGGGGAGAAGGTAGACCTCAACTCCATTCGTGACACTGTGAAAGAAGACCTGGAAGGTTTCAAAACCAAGGCTGAAAGATGGGGTAAAGAGGTCAAAGAATCTGCACAACAATTTGGTGAAAGAGCAAAAGAGTTTGGTCAGACTGCTGGTGCAAGGGCCAAAACCTTTTCAAACGAAGCGGCGCCCATTGCCCGTAGTGCCGGTAGCGGCATTGGGCATGTGATCGGGGTATTGTTTAAAGCGTTCTTCATGTTTATTGCAGCCATTATTGTAATAACCTTGTTCGGCGTTTTTGTAGGGATCATATTCGGTGGTTTCACCATGTTTCCTGTAAAAGACTTTGTGCTGGATGGTTTTGGACAGAACGTGCTGGCCTGGGCTACACTGATCCTTTTCCTGGGCATACCGCTGGTTGCGCTGATCACCTGGCTCATACGCCGTATCATGGGCGTTCGCTCACGCAATCATTACCTGGGTTATGTATTTGGTACTTTATGGTTTGTAGGTCTGATATGTGCCCTTATACTGGGAGGTATTATCACCCGCGAGTTCAGATCGGTTCAGCCGGTTGAAAACCAGGTGAGCATAAACCAGCCTGCCAATGGCAAAATGATCATCGATGTATCGAGCAACTACAACCACTTTTATGGTGGGGACTGGTTTGGCATTTCCTGGGAAGACTGGCCTTTCTATGCTATCAATCCGGACACCGTGATGCTCAATACGATCAGGGTAAATATCAGGAAAAGTAAGGATGCCAATTATCATGTTTACCGCGTAAGACTTAGCCGTGGTGCCGATCCTGATGTAGCCAGGGATCTTGCCAACCGCATCAATTTTAATATTGATCAACAAGACAGTTTACTGGTATTGCCCAAAGGATTTGCGATCAGCCGCTTTGAAAAATTCAGGAATCAACAGGTGCTGGTGATTGTAGAAGTACCGGTAGGAAAACGTATCCAGATTGACCGCAAAGTGGAAGATTATGAATGGTTCAGCCTGCAGTACAATCGTCGCCGCGGATGGAATAATGACAATGAATGGGATAATAGTTATGGCTGGCAAAGTGACCGTGAAATGATCATGACGCCCGATGATGGTTTGCAACGGGTAGATAAGTATGATCAGTTTGAGCTGAAAAGCGGCAAATTCAAATTGAAGATCAAAGACGGCGACCAGGAAATACAAATGGAAGGGGAGATCAAAACAGATACGGGTAGTGAGTACCGGTACCGCCGGAATCAGGAAACTGATACCACAATAAAGAAAGAACCCAAGATCAAGAAAGTAGTACAGGCGCCGGATCCCAATGCGGAAGCGGATGGTGATGAGACCTCAACAGGGCACACCGGCAGCCGCATGATTGCAGAAGTAAGTGGTCCTGTCTCAGCATTGACAAGACTCTTTTAATAAGTTTGGTCTGGGATTTTCTATCCGGGACCTGGTTGAAGTTGGAACAACGGGGCCGGTTACACTACGGCCCCTCTTTTTTCTACCCTCCTATAGTTTTAATTCCCACCCTTTACAGCAGTTCTATTCTTGCGCGACAATTACCCTCAATTGTTATGGGACCTGCTATGCATACAAGCAAATCATTAACCGTTTAAATTAGTCAACATGAAAAAGGTCTTCAAAATAGCCGCCTGGCTATTGGTGATCATAATGGTATTATTGGGAGCGGTGTACTTCCTGGCGTGGAAATCGCCGAAGTACTATACCGTAAGCAATGTAATGACAGTCCGGGACTCAATTACTCCTTTTAATCAGTATGAGTCGATCTCGGATCATCCGCGGCCCTATGTGATCGAGGGCAAAAATTTTGTGATCATGGGGACGGCGCATACGCGTGATCCGCAACATGCGGATATTAAGTTGATAGAAGAGAAGTGGAAAGCATTTAAGCCCACGATTGCGTTGGTGGAAGGGCGACTGGGATTTTTGTTGCCAAAGCTGATGAATCCGGTGAAAGAGCTGGGAGAGGGAGGAAAAGTAAGTGAATTGGCTAAGGGAGACGGGGTGCCACTGTTCAACTGGGACCTATCCAAAGAGGTAATGGCTGCGCAATTGCAATCAAAATTCAGTGGAGAGCAGGTGGCGCTGGCGCAGGTCCTGAATCCCTATTTCAGTAACCTACGATTTGGGAAGCCGGCTTCACCCGAGCAGTTTATACAGGAATATTTACCGCGTGCCAAGTTTGTGGGTCAGGAGGGGAATTTCAAAACGGTGGCGGATGTGGACCGGTACTGGAGAAAGTACTTTCCGGCGAGTAAAGACTGGCGGGAAACCTCCGACGAAACGGCGCTACCGGGCTACCTGGCAGATATGATGGCTTATTCCAATGACTTGCGCAACCGTCAACTGGTAGCGGCCGTTAAGGAGTTGATAGGCCGGCAGGAACGGGTATTTCTTATTTGTGGGTCCAGTCATGCCGCCTGCGTGGCTCCGGCTTTCCATTAAATCAACCTTCCTTATATGCCTTTGCTCTTTTATTGGCGACCTTGGCGGCAACCTTTATTTTTGCGGCTCAAAATAACCAAATGAAGAATACTCCTTTCACTCAAAAACACATTGCCCTCGGCGCTAAAATGGCAGCGTTTGCCGGGTATAACATGCCGATTTCGTATAGTGGTATCAATGATGAACATGCTGCGGTACGTACCAATGCCGGCGTATTCGACGTAAGTCATATGGGTGAGTTCATTCTGAAAGGAGACAAGGCGTTGGATCTTATCCAACGGGTTACTTCCAATGATGCTTCCAAACTCACTGCGGGTAAAGCGCAATACAGCTGCCTGCCCAATAAAGAAGGCGGTATTGTAGATGATTTGCTGGTTTATTGTATTGAAGAAAACAAGGTGTATATGTTGGTGGTGAATGCTTCCAATATTGAAAAAGATTGGAATTGGATCAGCCAGTTCAATACAGACAATGTTGAGATGCACAATGTAAGCGACAAAACCTGCCTGTTGGCCATACAGGGACCCAATGCCACTAAGATGATGCAGATGCTTACTGATATGGACATCCTTAACCTGAAGTACTACACGTTTACGAAAGGTAAGTTTGCCGGTGTAGACAATGTAGTGGTAAGCGCTACCGGATATACCGGAGCGGGTGGGGTAGAGATCTATTTTGAGGATAAGGATGGTGCGGCTCATAAGGTATGGGATGCCATCTTTGCCACCGGCGGTCCTCAGGGTTTGAAACCCATTGGCCTGGGTGCGCGTGATACATTACGCCTGGAAATGGGCTTTTGCTTATACGGCAATGACATTGATGATACCACCTCTCCGCTGGAAGCGGGCCTGGGTTGGATCACCAAGCTCACCAAAGATTTTACGTCTAAAGAGATCTTCGAGCAACAGAAGAAAGCCGGAGTGACGCGCAAACTGATAGGATTTGAAATGATCGATAAAGGCATTCCCCGTCATGATTATATCATTGCGGATGCGGAAGGAAAGACATTGGCAAAGTAACTTCGGGCACACAAGCGCCCAGCCTGGGCAAGGCTGTGGGTATGGGATATGTGGAAACGGCTTATGCGCAGCTGGATAACATCATATACATTAAAGTGCGGGATAAGCTATTGCAAGCCAAAGTGGTAAAGTTCCCGTTTGTATAGAAGACAAGCTTTGAGCTATAAGCTTCGAGCTGCGAGCCTTGGGACGTTTTCTTCGATGTCTCCAGGTTTGCAGCTCGTTGCATTTTGAGGGTTTTGCGGCTGCGCGGTTTATTTCACGCGAAGCAACCGGCTCACAGCTTGCAGTCCGTGGCTTTCTTTCTGGCTTAAATCTTGCTATTTATTAAGCTCCTCAGCAAATCATAGCCCATGCCCACTATCCACCTTACCACCTTTATTGCCGCCCCTGTAGAAAGGGTATTCGATCTTAGCCGTAGTATTGATCTGCATAAAAGCAATGGCGCATACTGGCGAACAAGCGGTGGCGGGTACTACGATGGGGTTGATAGGGTTGGATGAAACGGTGACCTGGAAGGCGAAGCACTTGTGCAAAACGCGGATCATGAAAGTGAGGATCACTGCCATGCAGCGGCCTTATTCCTTTACAGATGAAATGGTTGATGGCGCCTTCAAAAGCATGAAACATGAACATCATTTCAAGGCGATTGAAAATGGTACACTGGCCATTGATATTTTCACCTTTGAATCGCCTTATGGCTGCCTGGGCAAAATTGTTGATGCACTTTACCTCCGAAGGTATATGGAAAGCTTACTGGATCAGCGTAATAAAGTGATCCGGGAATATGCGGAAAGTGACAAATGGAAGTTTGTATTGCTGAAATAAGCGTCCGAAAGTCCGGAAGACCGTGAATCCGGAAATAGTACGGTATGTCATGCAACTAATTGTTTTGCTTGTGAATGTTTTGCCTTTCTCGCAATCATCCGGCCTTTTGATCTGTTAAACTTTCTGTTTTTCGGACTTCCCGACTTTCGGTCTTTCCGACTTTTAACTTAACATTGCAGCCAATTTTAAACAGTTATTCCTGGCATGAGCAACAATAAACCTACGCTGTATACTTCCTTATCCCCTGCCTTATTGCACTTGTACGACCTCAACAACGCGGTAGTGGTGATCATTGATGTTTTGAGAGCAACTTCCACTATTACCACCGCATTGTATAACGGCGCTAAGTGTGTGATACCAGTGGATAGTGTAGCACGTTGCATAGAACTGGGCAAAAGGATTGATTCTATTACTGCAGGAGAGCGCGATGGGCAAATTGCAGAAGGGTTGGAATATGGTAATTCACCATTTGAATATCCAGAAGCATTTATTCGTTCAAAAACGCTGGTGCTTACAACTACAAATGGCACCAAGCTACTGCACATGGCGCTTGAAAGAGGTGCGGGACAGATCGTAACGGGTTCATTTCCCAATTTATCGGCCGTATGTGATTACATTGTTGAGCAGCAATTGCCTGTTGTATTGGGTTGTGCTGCCTGGAAAGACCGTGTTAATATTGAGGATACCCTGTTTGCGGGTGCAGTGATCAACCGGGTGAAGGAACATTTTAGCATTAACTGCGATTCCTCTCAAATGGCAGAAACGATGTATGAACAAGCGAAAAAGGACTTATATGGTTTTATGCGCGATAAACAGGCCTCTCATTACAACCGACTTACGAGCTTTGGATTGGAGAAGGATATTCGCTATTGTTTAACGCCTGATATAGCCAATGTGCTGCCTTTTATGAAGATGGTAAACTTGTTGTGCATTCCAAACGTTAATAATGATGGACCATTGTTTCCGGAACAATGCTTTGACAGTGGTATCAAAACCGGGCTTTTGCCTTATAACTCAAGCGGTATCAGGGTGTTGAAAGTTAATGTAAATTTGACCCTTTTTTGATCGTTTATAACTGGAAACCCTTATCCCCAGGGGCAAAATTTTTGTACTTTTTATAAATTTGACGTATTATTGTGCCGGAATAGGACTGATAAGTCATACCTGAACTCTGCTAACTCATCAGTTTTTGTGCATTCCAACTCAATTTAAACTCATTTCAAAAGATTTTTTTCAACACACACACAAAGATTGGTCTTCTGATCAAGTGTTAAACTTTCAAGTTTTGTTATGTATGATATTCTCCAACTGAACGACATGCTCGTTCCCGAACTGCTTGATATTGCAGAGCAGCTAAAAATCCCCAATTCCAAAAAGCTCGACAAGCAGGGTCTCATCTACAAAATCCTCGACAAACAGGCCGTCCTGGCCAGCGACGAAAAGAGTGCTGCAACTGAAGATAAAGGCAAACGCAAACGAATTATTAAAACAACTACCGCCAATGCTACAGAAGAAGCAGATGTTATGAGCACTGGCGAAGAGAAGAATAAAAAGAAGTTAAGAAAGAAGCGCCTAAGAAGAAAGCAGCCGAAAAGTAGTGATCGCGAAAAAGGGTGCGCGTAAAAATCGGAAGACGAACAACCAGTACTGGACCTGCCCCAGGTAACAGGACAACCTGATGACGATGACGATGACGATGAGGAAGATGATGAAAGGTCAATGCAGCCCAACCAACAACAGTCGGGCAATGTATTGAGCCAGGAAGATGAAGGACCTCAGGAAGAAAGCAGCTCAATGGCGGCAATCAGGACCAACAACATAAATCATACCCCCGTCATCGTGAAACAGCCTTCAACATTGAGTTTGACGGTGTTATCCTGGCCGAAGGGGTATTGGAAATGATGCCTGATGGCTATGGTTTCCTACGCTCATCTGATTACAATTACCTTTCTTCTCCCGATGATATTTATGTATCACCCTCACAGATCAAACTGTTTGGGTTAAAAACAGGCGATACGGTATATGGTGCTGTACGTCCTCCCAAGGAAGGTGAAAAATACTTTGCTTTACTGAAGGTGGAAACCATCAATGGTAAAGCGCCGGAAGATGTGCGTGACCGTGTTCCTTTTGATTATCTCACGCCTTTATTCCCTTTCGAGAAGCTAAATATATTCACGGCACCCAATGCGTATAGTACACGCATCATGGACCTGTTCACACCTATTGGTAAGGGACAGCGTGGATTGATCGTGGCACAACCTAAAACGGGTAAAACGGTATTGTTGAAAGAAGTGGCCAATGCCATTGCTGCCAACCACCCGGAATGTTACCTCATGGTAGTGCTGGTGGACGAGCGTCCGGAAGAGGTTACAGATATGGAACGCAGCGTGAAAGCGGAAGTTATTGCTTCTACTTTCGATGAACCTGCCGAAAAACACGTAAAAGTATCTACCATCGCTTTACAAAAGGCCAAACGCCTGGTAGAGTGTGGCCATGATGTTGTGATATTGCTGGATTCTATTACCCGTCTTGCCCGTGCGCACAATACCGTAGCTCCCGCTTCGGGTAAAGTGCTTTCGGGTGGTGTGGAAGCCAATGCGATGCAGAAACCCAAGCAATTCTTTGGTGCTGCCCGTAAAATTGAGAACGGCGGCTCTTTAACCATATTGGCTACTGCCCTCATTGATACCGGTTCAAAAATGGATGAGGTGATCTTTGAAGAGTTCAAGGGTACTGGTAATATGGAATTGCAACTGGATCGCCGCCTGGCCAACAGAAGGATCTTCCCGGCCATTGACCTGGTAGCTTCTTCTACCCGCCGTGACGATCTGTTGCTGGAAAAAGAGGTGTTGCAACGTATGAACCTGCTCCGCGTATATCTCACCGATATGAACACGGAAGAAGCGATGCACGAACTGTTGCGCCGTATGCGTGGTACCAAGGATAACCAGGAGTTTTTGGCTAGTATGAACGGCTGAACGGGCCAAAGAAGGCCGGGTCATCACCACCCACCTGCTCAAAAAATGGACATCATAAAAAATAATAAAGAAGGCCCTGCTTATTTGCAGGGCCTTCTTAGTTGTAAGCTTTGCTGGCCAGTGTCTCTTTAAAAGGCCACCTACCGGCTGCTTTTAAAACTTTTTGCCTTTTACTACTGGATGATCACATTCTTTAATCGCTCCTTTTTCCAATAGCCCATCAGAGGGCCGGCCATAGTAGTATCGGGTATTTCATAAATGTAGAAGGTTTTGGTAGGTACATGAAACCGCCAAAGCGTGGGCGTTTTACCGTTTTTCTCATTGTCTTGCACACCCATCAGCACCAGCGTATTATTGTCGAGCCACAATGCATCTTCTATTGACCCACCGGGCCCGAGGAACACCAATCGCGTACGGGTATTATCATCCACATCTACCAGGCTAACTTCAAAATCGGGCCCCAGTTCATTTCCGGTAAATCGGCCCTTGCCGTCTTTTTTGATATCGATATTGTAGCTGTCCAGGTCAACGAACTGGGTGCTATCGGGAGAATACTTTAGAAAGGGGCCATAATTGGTATAATAGCCTTTTTCGGGTTTGAAAGGGCTTGTGAGCATGGAATCTTCTTTCCAGGCGCTGACCATCCTGAACTTGTTCCAATTGAAGCCCGTAACCTGTTTGGTAGCATAATCAGAAAAGCCGGAAGTGCTGAATGACTGAACAGTTTCGGCCGACAGCACGGTGTCCAGTACTTCCGTTATAGAGTCTTCCAGCGGTGTAGTAACGGCCTGTGGTTCTTTCTTAGGTTCGTCTTTGCAGGATACAATGACCAGCAAGGTGGCCATGCAGGTATAAAGTAAATATTTCATGGGCCTAATTCTGTTCATTTCAAGGTACAACAATCCGGCTGAACAGACTTTCCTTTAACCTGGTTTTAATAGTTAAAACCACATGATCATGCGATAGTTTAAGGATTGGCAAATTGTTTCTTTGCTTACCCAAAGGCTGCTAAACGATTATGGCTAAAATCAGGTACAGGCGAAAAAGAATACGGTTATTGATTGCATACTGCGTGGCCATTATTATTGGCGCCCTGCTTATATTGATTGCGTGTAATTGGTGAGTCAATAACCCGATCGTTGGTCAGTTATATTTAATACTGTAGGTCGCGGTAAGGATAATAACGTCTTCTACTAGCTACTCCCCATACCAGCCCAACTGTAATAGGGTTGCCTTGCAGGTTGGTGCCTCCTTTGTTACGATAATCGGTAACATTGTATTTGGCCTGTATACCCAAAAAAGCATCCCTCCGTTTATTATAGAATAAGCTGTATTGAATACCGCCATTGAAATTGTAGGTGAGAATAGAAAGTGGTTTCATTTGATCCCGTTTGTCCTCATCGGAAGTATGGTATACATCAAAGCCATCAAGGCCACCGCCTGCTGTCAGTTCAAATACGTGTATATCATTCCCAAATATTTTTCTGCCATAGTCCAACCCGATATAGCCGCCAAAAAAGTCCTTCGTTTCATACAACTGGTCTTTCCGCTTGATCTGGTAAGGGTTTTTGAATCGACAAACTTGAAAGATAATACCAGGATAAACCGGTTCTTAATAGTACGGGTGCCCAGCTCCAAACCTATATAAGGGTGATTGCCCAATAAAGTAGCAGCACCTGTTGGGATCCATAGGCCGGTATGCAGGGCTATATGCCCCTTGGCCGTTGTCGTATGCGGTCATCGTTCCTGCGGTAATAACCTTTGAGGGATGTTTTTGCAAAGCCAGGTTTGTCCAGAATGGCTGCGGTATTGCCCGAATCGGCATAGAGGCGACAAAAGTAATTTTCCAGGCTGGTCGTATCGGTTTGCGGTAATAAAGTACGGGCCAATTCTTTGGTAAAGGCATTGTACCCTACCAGCCGGGTATGGGATACAGAATCGCGCCGGTACTCGTAGGGTAGGCCGCCCGGTTCCAGGTCCTTGATGAACTTAAACCGGTCAATAAAAAGCACGATGGTGCTGTCGTATAATAACTCTGAAAAATGACGGTTCCGGATGGCCACCAGGATCTTGATCCGCTGGATCTCTTCGGTAGGACCGCAAACGCCTTCCCAGAAAGAAATAGCCCTGATCACAGAATCAATAGGCCCCTGGCGGTACATATGGGGAATAACCTGTAAGGCATTCAACCTTACGTCTTCACAACGTACTACGGGTTTTACCAACTGCTCTTCTATAGATTGGGCATGCAGGGAAAAACCGGTAATCAGACACAGGGTACCGCTGTGCAGCATTTTTTGCAGCAGGTTCATGGTATCAGGTTTTGGAAAACCAAGATACTTATTGAATGCTTAATGAATCCCTAAGATTTAAGCAGGTAGGGGGATGGGATCAAGAGCCAGTGGTAAGTGCATCGATCTTTTTCGACAGCTTATGGTCTTTATCCGTTACCACATCGCCTGCATCGTGGGTATTAAGCCATATTTCCACCGTATTGTATACATTGGTCCATTTGGGATGATGGTCCATTTTTTTCGGCTTCTATGGCCACACGGGTCATAAAGGCAAAGGCTTCGGAAAAATTTTTGAACTGGAACTTGCGATACAGGGTATTGTTTTCTTCTTTCCACATAAAAGATAGTTTATAATTAATGTATACTGATAGCTACAGGTTGATGGCGGGCCTGGTAGATACAAGATACAAAGCCCATGACTCGCAGCTCAAAATATCAAATGTCCTTTATTGCGGATCTTCTCATTTGTTAGTTCTGTTACTAATTGTACAGAGCCAATGCTTCTGATGGCGGTCATGAGGTTTTGCAGGAATTCATCGGCCACCAGATCACCTTTTAATAACCATAAAAATCGAGGTGCCGGAATTCGGGTAAGAGGTATTCCCCGTCGAATTGGTTATTGTATAAATAATGTACCAGGGAGCTGTTGGGTTCGCGGTATTCGAAAATAGAAAAATAGTAATTCCGGTGTTTTTTGAACAGTTGTATCTCAATATCATTGTTGAGGCGGAAATCAAAGCGCAATAGCTGGTTAAGCTGCCAGCAGAACTGGTAGTTCTTTACCGGCGCCACAATACCTATGAGGCGGGTATTATCGAAAAATCGTCAGCCAGGTCATCTAAGTCAAGCTTGAGCTTCATGTTGAATGGCTAGTGGTGAATGGGCGTTTTAAAACTCCACTTCTGCTTCTTTGATCTCCTCTCCACGTTTATACTTCACTTTGGCTTTATTGCCTTTTTTGAATTTAGAGAGTGCCTGCATATAACCTTCCATGGAGGTAGTGGAAAAATCGCCCAGTTGTACAATTACATCACCGGTTTTGATACCTGCCTTGCTGGCCGGGCGGTTGTCCGTTACGCCATCTACCCTTACCCCACTGCCCGTAAAAGTATAATCGGGCATGATACCCATGGTAACACTAAAGCGGGTTGAGGTAGACGTTTGTACCTCGCGGGTTTTGGTAAATGCCAGTTTGCCCTTGGTATTAGCAGCCTGTACAATGCTCTCTATGAGTTTTATGATCTCCCACTCACCGGCATAGTTGATCTTGTCAAAATCATCGGAAGGACGGTGGTAGTCACTATGCAAGCCCGTGAAAAAGAAAAGTACGGGAATATCCTTGCGGTAAAAAGAAGTATGATCGCTGGGCCCTGTACCGCTGCTGTCAAACTTCAGGGTAAGGGGTTGTTTTTTGGTATTCAACCTGGCAAAAGCTTCGCCCCAGAAAGGAGAAGTACCATAACCGCCAACAGTCAGGGTTTTACTGGAATCGTTCAGCCGGCCCACCATGTCCATGTTGATCATATAGCTCACCTGCGAAAGATCAATGGTTGGGTGTTCGGTATAGAATTTAGACCCATTAAGGCCCAATTCCTCTGCCGAGAAAGCGATCAGTAAATAGTTGTTGCTTTTACTTTTGGATATTTTCAGCAGTTTGGCCAGTTCTATAAGGGCGGCGGTACCACTGGCGTTATCGTCGGCCCCATTGTGGATGAGCTTTTCACCGGTACGCAGCATAGAGTTGTTGTCTTCTCCATAACCCAGGTGGTCATAATGCGCGCCCAGTACGATGGTAGTGGGGGCACCGTTATCAATATAACCAGCAACGTTACGACCGGTACGTTTTTTATCGGTGATGGCCACCCTGATCTTTACATCATAGGTGGCGGACTCATCTTTCAGGTGTTCTTTCTTTATCCTGTCTTTGATGTATACAATGGGAATACGTGAAGGCTCTGCGCGGTCTTTGCCGTCAAATTTCAGGGCGTCGTTGATGGAAGAGCTATTGTAGATGATGAGGGCATTAGCGCCTTTATCGGCTACTTTCACGGCTTTGGTCCGGATGGCAGTGAGGAGGTCGAAATGGGGATTGTCTTTGTTTTCTTCCAGCAGTTCTTTCAGGTCATAGAACCAGGGAACGCCCTTTTCTGGCAGGGCAATGGAAACGGCTTCCTCCAGGCTGCCATTGGGGCTGCCGGCGAGGGGAAAAACTCCTCATTTACCTTCAATTCATGGTTATTGATGAAGAAAAAGGTGGTTGAGGCGATCTGTTTGCCGTCATTGATCTCAAAAGCCTGGAACCAGGTATTGTCATCTCCTTTGGGTTGAAGACCGGCCTGTTGAAACTGGCTGCTGATGTACTCTCCTGCCAGTTTTTCGCCATTGGTGCCTGCCCTGCGGCCTTCCAACTTATCATCGGACAGGTAGCTAATATGGGCCTGGAGGCTGGCAATAGCGGCTTTATCGGCTTTTTTGATCTTTTGGGCAAACAGGGGAGAAGCGAACAGGAAAAAGGCAAGAAACAAACGCAAGGTTCGGGTCTTCGTCATATATAGCTTTTTTATCGGAGAGTGAGCGATGACAAAGGTATAGCTGACAAAGGCCATACCAATAAATGTTAGGGGAATTTTATTTAGAAATTCCTGTTTTCATAAACAGACGGTACCGGCTATCCTGTTGATTGGCAGGGATAAAGGGTGCCCGAAAAGGAAGGGGGAATTAAAAACATGATTTTGGTATTAATAATTGATCCAGCCCTTTTTAAGCTCGTCTTTTTTTTCCTTTACTTTTGCAGATTGCCCTTTCCTGAACGGGAGAGGGTAAGACCGGATACAGGGCGGATTTAAAAAAGGATGTTCAAAAGCAATGGGCAACCCACAAGAGACCGTTTTTAGACCCGGGTAACCGTAAATTACAAGTCACAGCATGGCACTACCCCATCTCATAAAGTACGTCTATACCAATGGAACAGATGAAGTAATCCGTCGCGGTAAAAAAATACATGCTATCGGTTACGTTGAACTGGTGGATTATGATGAGTTGACAGACTCTGTTGTGTTTCGTGTGAAAGACGATAGTTATTCGACCTATTATAAAGTTAATATCCAGAAATTCAAGGATCCACGCACGTTGTCCGTGCGTTGCGCCTGTCCCTATAACCTGGGCGATATTTGTCGCCACGAAGCTGCTGCTCTTATTCAGCTGCAGGAGATGCTGGATAAAAACATGCTGAAGGCCGAGGCTGCTGATTACGACCAGCGGCATACGGTAGTGAAAATGAAGATCATTGACCTTAAAACGCTGCGCCTGCTTTGCTCACCCGAAAGTTATGCAAATGCCGAGAAATACCTTCGCACACAAAGAGCTGATATTGAATATGCTAAGGATGAGGTGGTAAAGGCCACGATCAATATTGAAGACAAAGACTGGAAGGTGGTGGTGCGGAAAAATGAAGAGCGAAATTTTGATACCAGTTGTGAATACGAAGACCGGCTGCACCCGCTGTGTTTACCCAAGGTTATTGTATTTCTCCAGCTGTTGAATAGCTATGGCCCTTTCTACTTCGATACCATCCGCAACTGGGATAAGGAAAAGAACAAGCTGCTGGAAGCCTATGGATATACCCTGAGTGATAACCTGGAAGGTAAGTTTGAGTTTACGTATAAGGAAGGCAAGCCATTCTTACGCGTACTGGATACCAGCATTAAACGTATTACCCCATCGGCCTCTTCCCGGCCCACATCCAAACCATTGCCGGTAGCGGAAGCCGAATTGCCTCAGCAGCAGGGCGCCAATGTATTGGATGCGACTGCAGAAAAACTAGAAAGCCCGGCCCAGCGCCTGGGTATTGTATTCAACTTTAACCAAAAAGGCTATCCCGGCTTTTCAGTGGATGGTATTACCGGCGAATCGAATGAAGAGGTGACGGCCTATGTGGGGAAGGTAGAAAAGCTGGACCTCTCCAAGTTCATCAATGTAGAAGTTTACAACGATAATGATAAACACCTCATTGCACCCCTGAGAAAAATGCAGGAGGGAGAGATTACCAAATACCTCAACCGCAACTCTCCGTTCAGTGGTATCTGGGAAAACATCATTCACCATGAAGAAGACGACTTGCCCGAAGAGACCAAGGCGCTCATGGTAGAATACCTGCATCCCAAGCTCAAAAAAATGTTCTCCGACATTGCGGCCAGCCCGTTTGTATTTTACCTCAATGGAAAAAAAGCCTTTTAAAACGGAGAACCTGCATACGGTAGGGGTAGTAACAGATCATATCAGCCCTTATTTTAAAGTAGTAGTAGGTAAAAATCAATATGACATTGAATGCTGGGTAAAGCTGAATGGTCAGCATGTGCCCATAACGGAGAATGCACTCAACAGTAGCCTGTTGTTCTTTTACCAGGATAACCTGTTTCTTTGGAATACGGCTGAAGAAGTAAACCTGGTTACCCGTTTTCATGGAAAAGGAAAGCTCACAGTGCCCAAATCACAGTGGGCCGAACAATTGCGCCAGCTGGTATTGCCGCTTACCAAAGAGTACCATGTGGAATTTGATCCTGCTCTCGTTAGTGAGATCAAGGAAGGCGATCCGGAAAAACGCATCATCTTACAAGAGAAGGGCGATTACCTTATTTTCCAACCCATCTTTTCCTATAAGGGTTTTGAAACAAAACCCGGTGGTAAAAATGAACTGATCATTCCGGATGGCGACAAGGTATTGATTGTGCACCGCGATAAAGAAAAGGAGCAGCAATTTATTTTAAAGCTGGAGGCGTTGCACTCCAATTTCATTCGTCCGGAAGGCGGCCAGCAACTGGCGCTTAAAGGCAATGATGTGCTCAAGAACAACTGGTTCTTCTTGTTTGTGGATGCCATGAAGGAAATGAAAGTGCCGGTGTTTGGATTTGATGCGCTAAAGAATTTCCGTTTCAATACAGCCAAACCCCAAACTAAGATCCATATCAGCAGCAATACGGATTGGTTTGATGCCCGCGTGGACATCCTGTTTGGTGAGCAAAAGGTAACGGTAGCGGATGTAAAAAAGCATTGGCCAACCGTCAGCAGTTTGTACAATTGAATGATGGTACACTCGGTATCCTGCCGGAGGAGTGGATCAAGAAATACTCTTTGCTGTTCAGGGTAGGGGAAGGCAAGCAAAACCAATTGCGTCTTTCCAAATACCATATGAGTGTTATTGATGAGTTGTATGATGGACGCAGTGAAGAAGAATTGGTATTGAAACTGGAAGAGAAATATGATCAGTTAAAAGGTTTCAATAAGATCAAGGAAATACCTGTTCCGGAACACCTGGCGCATATTTTGCGTCCCTACCAGGAGCATGGATTTCACTGGCTCAATTACCTGGCCGAGATCGGTTGGGGAGGTATCCTGGCTGATGACATGGGTTTGGGTAAAACCGTACAGGCCCTGTCGTACATGCATTACTACCGTAAGCACCATGGTAAACTGCGGGCGTTGGTAGTTTGTCCAACCACGCTGATGTTTAACTGGGAAAATGAAATCAAGAAGTTCACCCCTGAACTTACTTATTATATTCATCACGGAGGTGAACGTACACGCAATAAAGAGCAGTTTGCCCATGCAGAAGTGATGATTACCACGTATGGCACCCTGCGCAGTGATATTAAATTGCTGGTGGACATTCCATTTGATTATGTGATATTGGATGAATCGCAAGCCATTAAGAACCCTGCCAGTAAGGTAACCCGGGCGGCCTGCTTGCTTAATTCCAAGCACCGTATCTGCCTTAGTGGTACGCCATTGCAGAACAATACGTTCGACATCTTTGCGCAGATGAACTTCCTCAACCCCGGTATGCTGGGTAGTATTGAGTTCTTCCGGCAGGAGTTTGCCATCCCTATTGATAAGTTTGGAGAACCGGACCGTAAAGACCATTTGCGCAAATTGTTGTTTCCATTCATCCTGCGCCGTACCAAAGAGCAGGTGGCCAGGACCTGCCCGATAAAACAGAAACGATCCTTTACTGTGAAATGGACGACGAGCAACGTAATATTTATGATGCTTATCGCAATGACTTCCGGGATAAGATCCTGGGCACCATTGAACAGCAGGGTATACAACGTTCACAGCTCACCATCTTACAGGGCTTGATGAAACTGCGGCAGATATGTGATTCGCCAGCTATCCTGAACGAAACGGAGAAGTTTCCCAACCATTCTATTAAACTGGAAGAGCTGGGCCGCGAGATCACAGAAAATATCAGTGACCACAAAGCGCTGGTGTTCTCGCAATTCCTGGGTATGCTGGGACTGATCAGGGAAAAGCTGAAGGAACTGGAAGTAGATTATGAATACTTTGATGGAAGCACCTCGGCTATTGACCGGGAAAAAGCCATCCAACGATTCCAGAATGATAAGAACTGCCGGGTGTTTCTCATTTCACTCAAAGCGGGTGGTGTGGGTTTGAACCTGACGGCTGCCGACTATGTATATATTGTTGACCCCTGGTGGAACCCTGCTGTAGAACAACAGGCTATTGACCGTACGCACCGCATTGGTCAAACGAAAAACATCTTTGCTTATCGCATGATCTGTAAGGATACCATTGAGGATAAAATATTGCAATTACAAGACAGGAAGCGCTTACTGGCGAAGGACCTCATTACGGACGATGAAGGTTTTGTGAAGAGCCTTACCAGGGAAGATGTGGAATACCTGTTCAGTTGATGAATATTGTTTATTTTCTATATTAATTGAAGGCAACAAGGCATCGAGCAAGGCTTGGGTTGCCATTGTTGACCATGTAACCTATTTACCCCAACATTATCCTTTTTAAGGCTCCCTGGTTGATATTTGATAAACATATCCAACCGGCTAGATAGTAAAAAAGTTCCCCCACTCACCGGGTCATTTTGATGGCCCGTCAATTGCAGATTAAAATCGGGTAAGCCTTTTTTAATTTATGCCAGGTTATGCACACAAGTTTAACAAAACTGTAGCGTCTAACTTTTATATTTCGAACTTTTATATACAACCTGCATGAGCAAGATATTGACCCTCTTGATTTTACTAACGGGATTGGGATTTGCCGCCACGGCCCAGAAGGGAGTGTAAAAGGTAAGCTTACTGATTCTACTTATAAGGAAGTACTTTCCGAAGCCACCATTACTATATTGGCTATCAAAGACTCTTCCGTAGTGGCTTACACCATCTCGAATGCCAAGGGTGAGTTTGAGATCAAGAACCTTGATACGGGCACCTTCCGACTTTCAATTACCTACCAGGGTTATCAACCATTTAATAAAAGGATAACGATCAAGGCTGATCAACCACTTGTTGACCTGGCTACGGTATACATGGATAAAAAATCGACGATGCTGGATGAGGTTGTGGTAGAAGCACCCCCATTCAGGTGAAGAAAGATACGATCGAGATCAAGGCCAGTGCCTTTAAAACCAAGCCCAATGCTTCGGCGGAAGACCTGTTAAAGAAAGTACCGGGTGTACAGATCGATAAGGATGGAAATGTAAAAGCACAGGGGAAGATGTACAAAAAGTATATGTAGATGGTAAGGAGTTTTTGGTAGTGATCCAAAACTGGCCACTAAGAATATTACGGCAGATATGATTGAGTCGGTACAGGTATTTGATGATATGAGTGATCAGGCTAAGTTTACGCGTATTGATGATGGCAGCCGTTCCAAGACGATCAATATCAAGTTAAAGAAAGACAAGAAGAAAGGTTATTTTGGAAGGGCCATCTTGGGTGGTGGTTATAGTGAAGAAGGAAAAGATTTCCGGTATGACGGAAGTTTCAATTTCAGCCGTTTTAATGGTGATCGCCGTATTTCTATCCTGGGTGCTGCTAATAATATCAATAAGCAAAGCTTTAGTTTCTTTGATATCTCCGGTGGCGGCGGCGGCGGCCGTGGTGGCGGTGGATTTGGCGGTGGCGGCTTCGGCGGTGGTGGTTTTGGTGGTGGTGGATTTGGCGGGGGTGGCGGTGGTCGTGGAGGCATGGGCTTCGGCGTATTGAGCAGTGGCGCCAGCGGTGGTATTACCAAGGCTTTTTCGGGTGGTATCAACTATACAGACAAGTGGTCTTCAAAGGTTGACGTACAAGGATCTTATTTCTATTCCAACACCAATAACCATGCGGAGCAAACGATACAGCAAACCAGCGACCTCAGCCGGTTCATGAAAGACTCTTCTGCTGTACAAAGTGAGGCAGTAGCTACGGATACCAAAAATCAAAATCACCGTTTCAGTTTGCGTATCGAGGCAGCCATCGACTCCATGAACTCGATCTTGTATACGCCTACAGCTACCATTCAGCGTGCAGAAACCTATAATAACTCGGTGGATACGATCTACCGTTATTCTCCCAAGAATGCCGGTACTTACCTGGCCAATACGATCCTGACACAGAACTACAGTGAGCGCAATGGATATAATATTAACAATAACCTGCTTTACCGTAGGAAGTTCCATAAGCCAGGCCGTACTTTTACATTGGGGCTGAACAACAGTATCAATAATAGTGAAACAGAAGGAAAGACCTATTCTCCCATCCGGTCTTATGACTTTAGCGGCAAACTGATCCAGGATTCCACGCAGGACTTTATCAGCGATGCCACTACCAAAAGTTCCACCAGCGTAATCAGCACTTCTTATACGGAACCTATCGGGCACAATAAGATCATTGAATTGAACTATGCGTATACCAATACGCACAATACCTCGGATAGGGTAGCTTATAATTATGATAGCACAGGAAAGCAATACAGTATTAAGAACCTGGCGCAGACAAACTATTTTGAGAATGATAATATTAAACACCGTGCGGGAGCCAATTTCAGGATACAAACTACCAAATACAATTTCCAGGTAGGTGGTGCTGTTGAGTTTTCAGATCTTACCAATCGTACGGTAAGGCCGCTTACCTCAAGGATACTACGGTAAATCAAAGCTTTTTTAATTTCCAACCCATTGCCCGGCTGAACTTCACCTTTACGCGTACCAAGAACCTGCGTATCTCTTATATGGGAAGAACCAATCAACCCAGCGTTACGCAATTGCAGGATGCCCCTGATTTCTCGAACCAATTCTCTGTTACCAATGGTAACCCATTCCTGAAGCAGGAGTACAATAATTTCGTGAACATCAACTATAGCTCTTTCAATGTATCGACATTCAGGTTATTTTCGGCCAACCTGAATTTCAATAATACCAGCAACAAGATTGTAAACAATGTGGATACAGTGCCGGATAAATTCAAGAAGTACAACAGCACGCCCGGCGCACAATACATTGTACCGGTAAACCTGAATGGTTCTTTCAGCGCCTCTTCCTTTATTACCTTGGGTTTGCCACTAAAGGGCAAGCTGAAGGGAAGCAGCCTGAACTTTAACAACAATGCTTCTTACAACCGTACCGCAGGTATCCAATCGAGCCAATCTTATTTCACCAATACCCTAGCCATTACTCAAACAGCCAGCATCAATATTGATTACAAGGGGCTGAATGTGGGCCTTAATGGAAGCATTACTTACAATAACATCAGTTATTCAGGCAATTTAAAAGGTACGCCAGAGCAGAAATATTATACTCAGACCTATGGGCTTGACCTGAGCTATACCTTCCTGAAACACTTTGTATATTCTTCCGATTTTGATTATAATATATATAGTGGCCGTGGTGCAGGTTTTGATCAAAACATCCCCTTGTGGAATACAAGCCTGGCCTTGCAGGTATTTAAAAAGAAGAATGGAGAAATCAAACTCTCTGTGAACGACCTGCTGAATCAGAACCAAAGCATTACCCGTACGGTGGATGGATTGAATATCAGAGATACCCGTTCCCTGGTGCTGAAGCGTTATTTCATGCTCACCTTTACGTACAATCTTAACCGCGCAGGCGCTCCCAATCAGCAAGGACGTGGTGAAGGTGGCCCGGGTGGTGCGCCCCGTCAATTCCGTATGCGCAATTAAACTAGTTCAATCCCCCCGCCCTTCATAAAGCATAACTGGCCTCCGCAAGGAGGCCAGTTATTTAGGAAGTAGGCAGCAAGGCATTAAGGCAACGAGCGGCCAGGTTAAGCCTGGCATCACCTAAAAATAGCCCCCGTTGTACACAGGGGCCCAGCACTTACAGATTGTGGTTTCAGAGGTAAGTGCTGAAAGCGTTCATGCTACGGGATGGGCTGTCTTTTTTGGGGCAGGAGGCATCCTAAAGTTAGTTAATTCAATTAGCGTTGGTGTAAACGGTATTTGGTAAGTGGGGTGCTGATGGGCGATTTTCCGATCATCAGGACGGTCAATAGGCTTTTGAAGACCCGGAAAAGGTTGGAAGAGGGGCGATAGATGTCTTTACAGATCTTGGCCCGGTGTGTGTCATAATACATCGTATTTTTGCATGGAATAGTGGATTTAGGGACAAAAGTTTAGGTTTAACCTACACTCAACGCGCCGTTTGTTATTTTATTGTGTAGAGGCCTAAAAAGTAGATTTCCTATTTCAGGGACGGTTGGGAATGCCTATTTTTCGACCATAAATCCGCTCTATGAAAAAAATATTCCTGCTCTTGTGGTTTGCTGCCTGCAGCGCCTCGCTCCAGGCGCAGGGGGTATTCAGTACCAAAACAACTGCAGCACTGCAAAAGGTGATTGAGGATTATCCCAACCATTTCAAAAATATCAAGGGTGACCGCCTTTCGGAACATACCCGGGCGGTAGATTATAAGTCGAGGGTGGAAATTGCCGGGGCGGTGAATTGCATCGTTACCCAATATACAGCCACGCCCAGGGATCAGTATAGCTGGAGTTGCGAATTAGCACGGTCGGCCGAATTTGAACAGGCCAAAGCCAGCTTCCGGGAACTCTACAACCAGATCAGCAATACGATCATTAAAATAGAAGGAGAAAAACCCTTTATCCTCAACGGTAAATATGAAGCGCCTGTCGGTGAAAAAAGCCGACTGTTGTGCGCTTTGAATTATTATCGGCCCCCGAAACGGTACAGCAACTGAAGGTAGAACTGGCGCTCCAGTATACCACAGAATGGAAGATCATCCTCACGGTATATGACCAGGAACGGCAATATGATGTAGCTGTAAACTAGTCTGTAGACCGGAAGTCGGAAAGTCCGAAAGATAGGAGTTTTGCTTACGGACTTTCGGACTCGCAGACTTCCCAACTTGATTTCCATTTATTAACCTTCATTAACATTAAAGCAAGGCTGGTTAACCTGCTTTGATAGCAGGTACTAATATTTTCGTAGTCAAATAAACTCCGAAAATAGAACCGGCATGAAAAAGATCTACCTGCTTATTGTCATCAGCCTTTGTACCCTGGCCATGCAGGGACAAAAGAATGGCTCACTCAAGGGGTTGTTGTATGATAGCATCGCCAAACAACCGGTAGCTTCCGCTACCATTACGGTATTACAGAAAAAGGATTCCTCATTGGTAACGTTTACGATGACGGATAGCAAGGGGCGTTTTGAAATAGCGGGGTTGGGCAATGGCGAATACCGGCTATTGATCACGCATGTAAATTACCATGGTAGCAGTAAATCCTTTGCCATAGACGATGCCAATAAAAACAAAGATTTAGGTACTGTGATCATGCGGGATGCGGCGCAGATGCTCAATGAAGTAGTAGTGACAGCCGAGGCGCCACCGGTAACGCTGATCGGCGATACGGTACAATACAATGCCGGCTCCTTTAAAACGCCGCCGAATGCCAATGTAGAACAGTTGTTGAAGAAAATGCCCGGTATTGAGGTCGCCAAAGATGGTACGGTGAAAGCCCAGGGTCAGGAGGTAAAGCGGGTACTGGTAGATGGCAAGGAGTTTTTGGCACCGATCCTAAACTCGCTACCAAAAACCTGCCCTCGGATGCGGTGGACAAAGTACAGGTATATGATAAAACCAGTGATGCTGCCCAACTTACAGGTTTTGATGACGGCAACAGTGAAAAGACGATCAACCTCAAACTGAAAAAGACAAAAAGAAAGGATTGTTTGGCAAAGCCTCTGTGGGTGGCGGTACAGCAGACCGGTATGAAGGAAAGTTCAACCTGAACTCATTTAAAGGCGCCCGGCAGTTATCTGTAATTGGCATGGGTAATAATACCAATGCGGAAGGGTTTTCCTTTATGGATATGCTTAGTTTTTCGGGTGGCGGTAATGCCGTGCGGCAAAGTGGGGGCGGTCACCATTTCAAGTAATGACGCTTCCTTAGGTGGATTTGCCGGCGGTAATAACAATAACAGCATCCGCACTATTTGGGGGAGGTATTAACTTCAACGATATCATTGGCACCAAAACCGACTTTACCAGCAATTATTTTTATAACCGGTACAATCCCAAGATCGAAAAACAATCTCAACAGGATTATTTCCTGCCGGATGGGTCAACGATCAAGCGGCAGTCAAACAGCCTGAGTGATAATATCAATAACAGCCATAAACTGAACCTAAGTGCCGATATAAAACTGGATAGCTTCCACTCCATAAAAATATCCCCTTCGCTGGGATACCAGCAAACTGAAAATAGCAGTGTTAGTGACTACAGCACGCATAATCAAAATGGTATCCTGGCCAACCAGGGTTTCAGCAATAGCCAAACTTCGAGCGATGGATATAATTTCAGGAATGACATCTTATTCCGCAAAAGGTTCCGTACCCGGGGCCGTACATTCTCGTTAAGTCTGCAAACCAACCTCAATGCCAGCGACGGGGACGGTACACAGTTATCGGTCAACAAGTTCTATAATCCCAATGGCAGCTTGTTTAGAACGGACTCCATCGATCAGCGCAACAGTTCAAGTAACGACCTGCGTAGCTATAATGTGCGGGCTGTGTATACTGAGCCCATTACTAAAAATTCGTTGTTGGAGCTTAGTGTAGGCAATAGCCTTAGCAAAAGCAGTTCCGAAAAACAACCTGGGATTATAATAAAGCGAGTGGCAAACATGATGCTATTAATAAAGATCTTTCCAATCATTATGAGAATACCTATGGTTATACCAATGCGGGAGTTCGGTGGCGCAGTCAGTTTAAGAAATGGAATTTTGCGGTTGGGGCCAACTGGCAAAAGGCCGAGCTGGAAGGAAGTATCATTGCAGGTACCAAAGACAGCCTGATTAATCAAACCTTTACAATATACTGCCCAGTGCCCGCTTCCAGTATAACTTCACCAAGTTCAAGAACCTGCAGATAAATTACGCTGCCAGCACCAACCAGCCCAGTATGTCGCAATTGTCGCCGGTGCCCGATATCAGCAATCCGCTCAATATCAAGGATGGTAATCCGGACCTGAAACAGGAGTATTCACATTCGGCGACGCTCAATTTCATGTCGGTCAATCCATTCAGGAATAAAAACTTATTTGCCTTCTTTACTGTACGGCAAACCAATAATAAGATCGTGAATTACGACACCATCGATGCGTTGGGTATCAAACGCACACGCCCGGTGAATGTAGATGGGGTTTACAGTGTGAATGGTTCGGTGAGCCTGGGGTTGCCTGTACGGTTCTTGAAAGGCACAGTAAATATTTCCTCGAATGTTGGGTACGATAAAGGGAAGCAGTTTATTAATGGATCGGGTAATACCATTAAAACATTAACCCTTGGCCCTTCCGTACTGCTCGATATGAGCCCTACCGATAAGTTTGATCTTTCGCTCAATGCGGGTGTCAGCTATAACAAGAGTGCCTATTCCCTGCAAAGCAACTTGAATACCACTTACTTTTCACAGAATTATGGAGCCGATGTGAACTGGCAATTGCCCAAGAGCTTCTACTTCAATACGGAGTTTACGTACACGATCAATAACCGGCTGGCGGAAGGTTTTAACCTGCGGGTGCCATTGTGGAATGCTTCGATCAGTAAACAATTCCTGCGTTATAACCGGGGTGAACTCAAGTTGACAGCCTTTGACCTGCTCAATGAGAATGTGAATATCAGCCGTACCAGTAACCAGAACTATATTGATGACAGCCGGGTCAAAACTTTGCAACGTTATTTCCTGCTCAGCTTCACGTATAGCCTCAGTAAAATGGGCCTTGGGCCAGCCACGCCAGCTGGCGGAATGCGGATCATAGGAAGATAGTATATATCCACGAAAGTAGTAGTGTAACAGTCGTGCCGGGCAACCTATTGGGGCCTGGCACTTGCTGTATGGAAGGAGCAGTATTTTGTTATGTAGCGAAACAATAATACTTTTGGCATACATCAATGCATCGGGGTGCCTTTAATAAAAGGCTGAGATGATACCCGGGAACCTGATCTGGTTAATGCCAGCGGAGGAAATGCAAATGGGCCCAACGAATATTTTATTAAAATATAGTAAGCCACATTTCCTGCGCATGGAAATGTGGCCTTTTGTTTTTTACTAAAATAGGATACCATGGAAATTCAGCAATTAACGAACAACCTGCGCAACTGGCAGGGCCGGAAAGAATGGTTTTTCAACCGGGAGCATACAGATACTTATGAGCAATGGTATGAGGGGCGTTATAAAAGGGCCGAGGTATGGCAAAAGAAAGTCATCGGCGGACTGATTAAAAAAGACAGCCGGGTGGCTACACTGCTGGAGTTTGGATGCGGCACTACCCGCTTTACACGTTGGTGGCATACGATTGGCATTGAGGCCACGGGTGGTGATATTTCGCCCTTCATGCTTGGCCAGGGCGTACACTTGTTTGATGGCAACCTGGTACTTGCCGACTCGCACCATATGCCTTTCAAGGATCATAGTTTTGACGCGCTTGCCTTTATCACCACTTTTGAATACTACCGCAATCCGATACAGGTCATTCAGGAGGCCGCCCGCGTAGGGCGGTATGGGATCGTATTTGGTATGATGAACCGCAACTCGCCCAAGGTAGTGCGCAGGCGGGTACAGGAATTATTTGGCAAAAACCCTTTCTACTTAACGGCCACTTTTTATACACCAGCCCAACTGATGCGCCTCATGCACGAAGCATTGAAAGGCCGGGATTACAGCATTGAGTGGACCTGTACGGGCCTTCCCCAATGGTTTCCGGTACAGAAATGGGGCGTGCCCTATGGCGACTTCTTTGGTCTGCATGTAAAATTCAATGACCTGTAATGAATAGTCTTACAGATAGTGGCAAAATACAAGATGCCTTTTTAATCAAACCATTTATCCGTATTGTGGTGCGCAAAGAAGAGAGGTAAGAACGGGACCGCAATACGGGGTTGATGTGAGCATCATCAATATGCCCAATGGCATGGACATGGCATTGACCAGCGACCCACTCTCCTTAATACCTACCTTGGGTTTGCAGGAATCGGCCTGGCTATCGGTTCATCTGATGGCCAATGATATGGCTACTACGGGCATTGCGCCGATGTATGCGCAACTGGTATTTAACCTGCCGGGACAAACCACGGGGGCGCAATTTGAAGTATACTGGCAATACATTCACCGTTTTTGTAAAGACATAGGTGTTGCCATTACGGGTGGGCATACGGGTGTAGCAGAAGGCCAGAAATCCACCCTGGCCGGAGGCGGTACTATGATAGCAATTGCCCCTTCCAATACATTTTTGGTAAGCAAGTATGCACAACCGGGTGATGTGATCATCGTTACACAAGAAGCTGCTATGCTGGCCAGTGCTATCCTGGCGCTTAGCTTTCCACAAACGGTTAAGAATAACTGTGGAGTAGAATGTTATCATGCTGCTGGTGAAATGTTTTACAAAACCAGTTGTTTGCCTGCAGGGCTAACAGCGGCAATGGGCAATCCCGGTAAACAGGTGACAGCGATGCACGATGTTACAGAAGGTGGCGTATTGGGGGCCATCTATGAACTGGCTACGGCCGCGGGCTGCGGAGTTTGGATAGCAGCGGACCAACTACCCGGTGGAGAAGCACAGGAAGCCATATGCCAATTGTTTGGTATTGATCCTTTCTTTTCGGTGGGCGCCGGGTCGATGATCATTGCAGCAAGTCCGGATCAACAACAGGAAGTAATGCAGCGTTTGGAGGCCGGAGGAATAAAGGCTGTGGTAGTAGGTTACCTCACAGCCCAAGAAAAAGGGATGTTTATATATGGGGATGATGAACCTATGGCATTGAACCATCCTGCTACCGATCCTTATTGGGCCGCCTTTTATAATGCTTTAAAACGAGGATGGAAATAAGTGATGAAACCTATGAAAACAATTAGCGGAGGGCTATACCTGATTATTGATCCGGCCAGGGGATTAGATAGGGTATTGCCAGTTGTTCAGCAAGCAATTGCCGGAGGGGTGGATATTATCCAGGTATGGAACCATTGGTATACCCGCCAGCGCAAAATAAAATTCATCAACCATATTTGTGAAGCAGCCTATGCCTATGGAGTGCCGGTACTTGTTCATGAAGACTGGAAACTATTGCAACATTCACAGGCGGATGGTATTCATTTTGATGAAGCGCCTACGAATATAGAGCAATGGAGGCAAGAGCTGGGGCGCCCCTTTCTGTGTGGTATAACCTGTGGCAATGACCTGCAAAAAGTACAATGGGCTATTGACAAGGGGTTGGATTACCTGTCCTTCTGTTCTATGTTTCCTTCTACTACAGCCAATAGTTGTGAGTTGGTGAAACCGGAATCGGTACAGACGGCTCGCAGGATGACACGTATGCCTATTTTTCTGGCAGGTGGCATAACATCCGAGTCCATTGTGGGCTTGTCCCCTACGGGCATGGATGGGATAGCGGTAGTGTCCGGCATTACCGATTCAACTGATCCCTTACTACAAACCTTGAACTATAAACAGGCTATTTATCAAGCAATACAAAAACAATATGACACCCAATCTACTGAATAAGCTCGCGTGCCCGATGGATAAGCAAGACCTTCAGGTAACTATTTACCTGAAAGATACGGCAGGTAATATCATTGAAGGAATGCTGCAATGCCAACATTGTAACCGCCAGTATCCTATTATTTATGGGTTGCCCATCCTTGCTCCTGATGAATATCGTGAGCCAACCCTGGAGCATGCGGCAACGAAACATTGGCCCAAAGAGTTACCGGCTGCTTCCTGATGGTAGTGCTGCTAGAAAGAAGGTAGAGGGCCAGAACAAAAGTTCGGCCCTGTTATTGATGCAAACGCACATGCAGCAATCTTGTTTTATTGTTGCCAGAGAAAACGCATTATTCCTACTTAGTTGGAAATTCGGATGGTTCTGCCAGGACCATTGCGTTGCATGTCTTTCATCAACTTGGTCCTTTCATCTGCAAATTCTTTAGGAGTTATTTTCTTTCCGTCTTTAGGTTCTTTAAGGATAGCCAGGTCTACTTTGGGCGAAACTTCTATGGCCTTATAAACAGTTCGACCATTATTGATATCTATGGCCAGGATCAAACCAGGTAATTGCCCCTGAAATTCAGGGCTGACGGCTACGGGTATAGCAAGGGTGAACCAGGCGGTAATATTGGAGGTGTCGGGCACTTCTTCGCGTTTCACTTCTCCATTTACCATACTGGTTTGTGCTCTTACGCCTATACGCTGAGCAATTGCTTGCTGACAGGTATACCCTAAAATGGTACGGGTTTCACCGGTTAGTTTCCAGTTGAGCTTGCGGATGCTATCGGCGATGAGGAATTTTTGGCACCCAGTTCTCTTTGCTCTATATAAGTACTATTGTTGTGGTTGGTAAAGGTTATATCGTCACCTCCCGCCATCACCATGCGGAACTGCCTGCCGCCGCCGCCCTCACCTACGGCGCTTTGAAAGGCTTGCTCATCAGTTTCTTCAGGAGGTAATTGCCGGCGGAGTGATTGGTTATTAGCAAATAATACTTCTATCTTATCGGTCCTGGTTTTAGGTATCTGTTGGGCCATCGCTTCATCCATCCCGGAAAACCTTATTTGCATCTCGATAGTACGTTCATAAGTAACTTTTCCCTGGGTTTGCTGGGCGCTGGCAGTTTGTAGGCAAATCAAAGCCAGACAGCCTATCCATATTTTTTTCATAACTTGTTTGATTTTGTACCAAAGCTACCGAGGTGTAGCTGCAGGGCAGGTTAATGCACCTTGGTTTAATGTTAATTAAGGTTAAAACGGCTTATTCTTCATAAGGCAATCACCTACTTTTGTATTCCATGCCGGTACGTCAATCAAAAATATCAGTTTCATCTATCTCGGTAATATTAATGCTACTGGCCATCCTGGCCATTGTGTTATTCCAGGGATATTGGTTGCGTAAAAATTACCGGGATGAGGTGCAGAACCTGCATATCCGTACCAATGTATTGTTCCGGGAAACAGTGCAGCGTTGTCAGATCGAAAAGTTGAAGCTGGATACCAATGTAAAGATTCGTATCGCTCCCCACGACAGAGGGGTTAATGCCGCATTTGAAACCATTACTTTTCCGGATACGCCGATTCGCAAACAACGGATTGGTTCAGTGATCCTTTCCATGAATAATACCTTCCGGCGTACCCGTATGGATACCCTGCATGGCAGGATGGACTCTATGGAGGTGATGCCCAGGATACAAATGGCACGTCCAAGCCAACGGATCATCCAGTTATTAAAAGGCGTGGATTTTCCACAGGACTCTGTCAAGGTTGCAGAGGTTACTACCCGTTACACCAGCGTAATGGACAGGGAGCAAATTAATATTCCTTTTACCATCCTGCGTATTCAGGCAATGGAGCCGGAAGAGATGGGGCCTCCAGACGACCTGAGTTTGACAACCGGGTAACCCTTGGATTTACCCATCCCTATACACTCATGTTGGATTTGGAAAATACCGTGCCCTGGGTGCTTAAAAACTGGTGCCGCAAATACTGGTGTCCCTGTTACTGGTGGGCCTTACGGTGTTTTCGTTTGTGTTGATGTACCGCAACCTGCGCCGGCATCGAAGACTTACACGTCTGAAGAATGATTTTATCAGCAATATAACGCATGAACTAAAAACCCCTATTGCCACGGTAAGTGTGGCCATTGAGGCACTCCGTAATTTCAATGCCCTGCACGATCCACAGCGTACGGCAGAATACCTCGATATCTCGGCCAATGAATTACAAAGATTGTCCTTGTTGGTTGATAAGGTATTAAAGCTGTCTATGTTTGAAAAGCAGCAGATCGAATTGAATGGGGAACCATTCGATTTTAAAGAGTTGGTGGAAGAAGTGGTGGCTTCTATGCGCCTGCAGTTTGAGAAATACAAAGCCAAGGTGAGCTTACAGGTGCATGGGGATGATTTTATTATCCAGGCCGACAGGATGCATATAACCAGCGTTATTTTTAATTTGCTGGACAATGCACTTAAATACAGTAAAGCGCACCTTACCATTCAGATCGACCTGGCATCGCTGCCCAATCATATAGAAATGAGTATTACAGACAATGGCATTGGCATATCGGCAGAATACCAGAAAAAGATCTTCGATAAGTTTTTCCGTGTACCCACCGGCGATACGCACAATGTGAAAGGATATGGGCTGGGGCTTAGTTATGTAGCCTATATTATGGATCGCCATAAAGGGAGATCAATGTGGAAAGCCAGCCTGGCATCGGTACCCGCTTCACGACTAAACTTCCCAAAACGGCATGAGCAAAACCAAAATACTGTATGTAGAGGATGAGTTATTTCTCGGCAAGATCGTTAAGGAAAGCCTGGAAAGCCGTGGCTTTGAAGTAGTGATGGAAAGTGACGGGGCCGATGTATTACAAGCCTTCAAACGCATTAACCCGGAAGTATGCATACTGGATGTAATGTTGCCCAATAAGGATGGCTTTACCATTGCGGGTGAAATAAGGGCCATTGATGAAAAGGTGCCCATCATTTTTCTTACCGCCAAAACACAAACAGACGACCTGGTAAAAGGCTTTTCAACAGGGGGTAATGATTATATCCGCAAACCATTCAGCATGGAGGAGTTGATAGTACGTATTGATAATGCCTTGCGGTACCGGTACAATAGCCGTCCTTCCTCTGTAAATCAAGATGAAGTAAAGATGGGGAAGTTCCAGTTTCATCTTACCCGTCAAACGCTGATGGTGGGAAAAGAAGAGCGTAAGCTGTCCTTCCGGGAAAGTGAATTACTCAAGTTATTATACGAAAACCGGGATAAGATCATTGACCGTAAAGACATCCTTACTTTGTTGTGGGGAAATGACTCCTTTTTAACTCGCGCAATCTGGATGTATACATCGCCAAATTACGTGGTTACCTGAAAGAAGATGACAGCCTGGCCATCATTACCATTAAAGGAATTGGGTATCGATTTATTATTGCATGATAAAATAAGGAGTTGTTTATCCAGGTCGTCTTCGACTGGCTCAGGCCGACAAATTACCCCTATTCACGATTGTCGATTCACGATTCACCGTCCGCTTCCCCCGCTGCCATATCCACATTATGGTAAAGCTGGGAATGAAGTCGAGGCCGGGTAGCATTTCCTCAACAAAATTGAACAGTCCGCCAAAAGCGCCTTTCCAGCCACCAAATAGCCGGTAGAAAATAATAGCAGAAATGGGAGCCCAAACGATATCTCCCAACTCACCCAACCCCGGGAGGGCATAGGATGCATAACCAATAAGATCCATGAGGATACATATTAATAAATTCGGTTGGGAAATGGTTTTGTTCATTCGGTTTAATATTAATTAATCCCAAGACGATGATTTGCTGGTAAAAGTTGTATTGGGAAAGCCAGGAGACAGAAAGTCCGAAAGTCTGGAAGAAGGCTCCAGTAGTCATCGGGACGATAGACGTTAATACAGGATTGAAGGAGTGGAATTAAACCAGTAAAGTTCTGTTTTTGAGTACGCCTACAATCTCTTCTATGCGGAAGGGTTTGGAAATATAATCATCCATTCCGGCTGCCAGGCATTTTTCGCGGTCGCCTTGCATGGCATCGGCTGTAAGGGCTATGATGGGAATTTGTTTAAATGGTTCGTCCATGGCCCGGATGAAACGGGTAGTGGTATAGCCATCCATTTCGGGCATATTCACATCCATGAAAATAAGTACAGGATCATGATGGGGTAATATTTCCAATGCCTCTTTGCCATTATTGGCCCGGATGATGTCAAAACCCATTTTCCGCAATACTTCAGAGATCAGCAGCATATTGATGGGATCATCTTCTACCACCATGATCGAAGCTGCTTCTGTAATATGAGCAACATTATTGACCGACAGATCGGTTTTAATGGTTTCATGTCCGGGCATAAACATAGCGCTTAGCATGGCATAGAGCTCATACATTTTTACCGGCTTAGTGAGCAATTGGCGGATACCCAGTTTATCGGCTTCATGTTGGAACAGGTTTCTTTCGAGGGATGACAGCATCAGGATAGTAGGTTGCGTATAACCGGCCGATTCCAGTTGCAAGGCTTTTACCAACTGCATGCCATCCATTTCGGGCATGTGGTGATCCGTGATGATGAGGTCTAAAGGCTCTTCTGTTTTTTGTAAGCGATCCAGTATCATGAGCGCTTCGCGGCCGCTGCCTGCTATTTCACAGGGGATATTGAAGTAACGGAAGATATCCTGCATCAGCCAGCGATTGGTAGCATTGTCGTCTACTACCAATACTTTCCGCAGCGGTGGTTTATGTTCAGCGGCAATCTGAGTATGTTCTTTCATTACTTCCAGTGCCAGGTGCAGGGTAAAAGTGCTACCACGGCCCAGTTCACTATTCACGGTGAGGTTACCATGCATCAGTTCGGCCAGGCTTTTTGAAATGGTCAATCCCAAACCGGTACCGCCATATTTGCGGGTAGTAGATGAATCGGCCTGTGTAAAGCTCTCAAATATTTTACGCAGCTTTTTGGGTGAAATGCCAATACCCGTATCGCGTACCGAAAGTTCTACGTCCAGGTAAGGCTTGCCATTCTTTTGATAAATACCGCCTGCTTTAACCAATGATATAAGTATTTCACCCTGTGGGGTAAACTTGATGGCATTGCCCAGCAGATTCACCAATACCTGCCTGATGCGAACGGGATCGCCGCCAAACTGAACAGGTAGTTCGGGATCAATATAACAGATCAGTTCCAGGCTTTTCTCAAATGCCTTCACCATTAAGATATCTACTGTTTCTTCTACCAATTCATCCAGGCGGAAGGGGATATGTTCAATTTGTAGCTTACCGGCTTCTAGTTTGAGAAGTCAAGGATATCATTGATGATATCCAGGAGGCCATTGGCCGACTTCTTTACATTGCCCAGGTAGTCTCTTTGCGTGCGTTGCAGATCGGTAGTCAATACCAGGTCTGTAAATCCAATGATGCCATTCATGGGGTACGCAATTCATGGCTCATATTAGCCATGAACTCACTTTTTGCCCGGCTGGCCTGTTCGGCAATATCTTTGGCCTGTACCAGCTCTTGTTCCATTTGTTTGCGTTCAATAGCGGCTGCCAGGGTGGCGGCAAAGGATTGCAGGATGGAGAATTCGGGAATGGTCCAATCACGCTCTTCTTTATCACTAAACCCTACGATACCCCAAAACTGGTGCAAGGTGAATATGGGTACAATGGCTACTGCCTTTACCTGCATCTTCTCAAAATAGGCCCGGCCCGCTTCTTCTTCAATATCTTTCACATAACCGCAGTACAACTCTTCTTTTTCAGGGTTTTGAAAATGGATGCTTCCTCATCCATGACCAGCCGTTGATAAGCGGGGTCTTTGTGTACCAATTCGCCCGAGGCGCTATCCCAATGCAGTAACTGATCGGAATACCATTTAGCTTCCTGGAAATTATAATCGTTCTTGTATACGTTTACTGAGTTTACCTGCAGTTTTATACCCAGTAGCTGGATGGCTTCGCCAATCGCTTCTTCCAGGTGATTATTACTGATCAGCTGGTGCGTGGCTTCGGCCATGGCCTGCAATAGCAGGTCTTTGTGTAGTAAACGATCTTCTGATTTTTCTGTTCGGTGATATTGTGCGCAAAACCCAGTACGCCCCATACGGCGCCGTCCGGATCGCGCAAAGGCACTTTCACCGTGGTCATTACCTGGGCCTTCCCATTAATAGAGGAGGGTTCTTCCTGTATGAACTTTGCTTTTCCTGTTTTGACTACTTCATTATCATCATTCCAGAAACCGCGTATATTATTCTCTACATCACCATTCACTATTTCATCGGGAAATCCTATCTCCAGATCGTCTTTACCAATAAATTCCTGTGGCATCCGGTGCATGGAATCGGCAAAGGCCTGGTTTACCAACAAGAAGCGATGGCCCAGGTCTTTGATAAATATCCAGTCGGGCGTTGAATTGATCACCGTACGTAAAAGTTCCTCCGATTGCTTTACTTCGGCCAGTAACTGCTCCCGTTCTACTTCCGCTTTTTACGCTCTGTAATATTCCGGGATGTGCAGATAAGCCTGGTTACCGTACCCATTTCCCGCACCGGTTTGATGATGCTCTCCAGCCAAATATAATCGTCCGTATTGGTGCGCATCCGATAACGAAGGGTCAGGTTTTCGAGGTCTGTCAGCGCTGGCTTATCATCTTGTTTGAGAAATTTGTACTGGTCATCCGGATGAATATAATCCATGACAGAACGGCCCTGCATTTCTTCCGGTAAAAATCCCAGTGTTTTTTGCATGGAAGGAGAAGCATAGAGCAGTACCCCATTGAGCTGGTTCACAGTAATGATATCTTCCGAGTGCTCGGCCAGCAGGCGAAACTGTTGCTCACTATCCTGCAAGGCCTGTTCGGCTGCTTTTTGGGTAGTGATGTCCTGTGCTATACCAAATCCACTGGTAGCATCCACCATTTTGCCCCTGATGTACAGGTGGCGGATATTACTTTTCCGCGTAATGATGCGGCAGCTGAAATTGGTTTCATAATCATGGTTATACTTGTTGTGGATGGAGTTGGTGAGCTCCCGGATCACCTGGTTATGGTCTTCGGGTACTACATATTCCTGCATGAATTGCTCGAACGTCATGGTGATCTCTTCCTGTTCATCATGTTCCAGTAGGCTGGTGAACTCCTTACTCATGGTCATTTCCTGCGAAAAGAAGTCGAGCTTCCAGCTACCCATCCGGGCATAGGTCATAGCATAAGAGGAGGTGCGGATGGCCTCTTCTTTCAATTGTTCGGCCATTACCTTGTCGGTAACATTGACACCAATACCCTGTATTTCGAGTACTCCCTTTTCATTTTGCAGGGCAATGAACTCCCATTCTGTCCATTGGAATATTTTCGTTTGCTGGATGGGTTTACGGATCAGCAGCTTCTGTACTTTGCCAGGGTTTTTCCAACATTCTTCGGCCATTTGCTGGCAGCGGTACAGGTCCTTGGGATAGATCGTATTGTAATAAGGCTCGCCCATCAGGAACTTTTCCTGGTAGCCAAAGGCTTGCAGGAATTGAGGATTGGCATAAGCAAAGTTTCCATCATTATCAATCCGGATCACATAATTGGTTTGCGAATTGAGGATGGAGGAGAAATAGGTTTTCTCCTTCTGCAGTTCATTTTTGGCCAACTGCAATTGTTCATAATTCCGTTGGCTATTGCGGAACAGGGGTTCCAGTACCAGGAATACGAGGCATACAAAGGCGATGATGAGAGAAATGAACTTGCCCGTATTGATGGTAGCCGCCTCGCTCATTTTCTCTGCAATAATGTTAGAGTATTGATGGGCCAGTCTTTCTATCAGGGGCTGTATTTCTTTTCTTGTTGTAAGATATCGCGTCTGAATGCCGGGCTATTGGCAGCTAATTGAGCCGTATCGGTTTTTAGTACTTCCCGGCTAAGGGTTACCATATCCTTCAGGTGGATCTGGGCATTGGTATGCAGGCGTTTGATCTCAAATTGGCGCTGGTGGGGGAGTGTGTTGACTTTACCCTGGAGAAAATCATTGTTGACGATGAAGGTATCTATCGATGCCTGCAATTCCAGGCGTAGTTCTTTTATTTCCTCTGGGGTTAGTTTGGGGCGGGTGATCAGTACAATATCCTTGCTGATGATCTGACTAAGGCTGCGTTGTTCATTGGCTACACGGCTCACCTGTACCAATTGTTCGTTTTCCTGGCTCCGCAAATAGATCAGGTAATAACCCGTGAAGTTGAACAACAATACTGTTGCCAACAGCACAATTGCAATACGTACCAGCTTACGGAACGGATTCTTCATGGTTTAAATGGGATATTCGACCAATAAATAACTGCAAAACAATGGTTTCTATTGAATACAGGCATGCTTATTTTTAATGAAAGGGGTGAATTACCGTAAAATAACTGGTATAAACCGGATTAAATGACGGTGTTATCAGAAACTGACCCCACTTTGGATGCGATTCAATAGCATATTGTAACAGTTGCGTATCAGGCGGTCGGCAATCTGGTTGCGGGTAGGAGGCCGGTCATCAAACCGGTTATTGATCATGGCCCAATCGGCCGCTGTTAGGGCCCGTTGATCGCCTTTATAGGTAGCTCTTTCCTGCCGCCAGATATAGTTATCCGGGAAATTGTCATACAGGATATTGCGTCCGGTAGCCCAGTCATAAATGCGGCATTCCAGTGTGGCATTGCTTTGCAGCAGGCGCCGGCTTACATACACTGTTGCATAAACAGTAGTATATACAGGTTGTGGGGATTGCTTTTGGTACTGCCTGTTTGTATTTGCGTCGAACGTTGGATGGTGTAGTTGTTGGAAGAGAGCTGTCCAATAAAGATACTGGTGAAGTTGAGGTCCACTACCCGGTCGGCCCGTATACGCTGCGCCCTTGCTTCCCAATCGGTAAAGAAACGCACATGCTGAAAAGACCCGTTATTCAGGTCGCGCACCATTTGTTGCTGCAGCCAGTCGTTCGTGAATCCCCAATAATTGTATCCATAACGGTCGTATTGAACGGGGTTGACCACCACGCGGATCATGCTTTTCTCTTCGGCCTGCCTCAGTAAATTGTTTACATCCTTAAAACCGGGTACGGCATTATTGGCCTTGCTGAAATAGTCGTAGGCCTGCTGGGCATATTGACGGTTGTTGTAATTCATGTATTCCAGGCCCTGGTTGTAGTATTCCGTGGCGGCTTTTTCTTTGGCGCTGACAATGGCGGGCGAAGGGTCTTTTACATTGGGCAATGCCTGACTGGCGGCCGGGGAGCCCTTAATAGCCTGGTACATTTGCAGCAATACTTCCCGCTCTTTGGCTATTTCCATCCAGCGGTCGCCCAGGTGGCCGCTGTTCTTATTGGCAGTAATGATCTCCTTGCGCTTTTCGAGGGCCGAGTCATAAGCTGCCGGCAGCATGTCGGCTGCTTGCTTATCCTGGGCATTCTTATTGAGCCTTTCAATCAGTTCAAAAACGGTTTTATCCTCGTAGGTATAGCGATTGGAAAGTTTGTTGCCCGAGCCACAGGCAAGCAGGAATAGCAGGAAGATACCATACAATAAGCGGGTAGTCATGGTGATTGGTTTTTGCCACTACATTGCCTTAACCTGTATAAAGATAAATAATAATAAATGAGCAAGGTCAACCTTCGGCACCCTTCAGGCTTCCTTAAACTACAACAAAGCCAGCCGTTTTGAAATAAACGTCATCCCGCTATATGGCGTGAAGGTTGGCGACTGAAGGAGATCTGGGTGAAGCGTGATCCACCCCCCTCGCAGGCACAGGGCGATCCCTTAATTCAACGCTGGCAAGGACCATTTTTAATCGGGCCGGCCTAGGCCTAAACAGGGACCAAAGACGGACCAAACAGGGACCAAACTCGGACAAAAGACGGACAAAGCACCTGTTTGGCCCCTGCTTGCATATTGTTTATTTTAAATATGTATCGGTTGTTTACTAGCCATAAACCGACTTACTACCGGCCATGCCGGCGTGATGAATATTCTTTCCCCTTCCTTCAACGAAGGGGGATAAATATCCTGTCCCGTCAGGTCTTGTACTGGTGGATAGATTTTGCCGAAGGTTTTCGGCCTGATCAGCGAGTAATGGAATCAATAATCAATCACCTGCTCTTCGATAACAGCGGGCATTTCGCGGAATTCATATTGCTGGTTGCGGAGCTGGGGCTCAAAGCCGGCTTCGCGGATGGCCAGTTGAATGCTTTTATAGGTGAACCGATGGGGGCGCCGGCGGCACTGACCACATTTTCTTCCAGCATAATGCTGCCAAAGTCGTTGGCGCCGCCATGCAGGCAGATCTGGGCCGTTTGCTTGCCTACCGTAAGCCAGGAGGCCTGGATGTTTTTTACATTGGGCAGCATGATGCGGCTAATGGCGATCATGCGGATATATTCGTCGGCGGTGGTTAGGTTATGAACACCCCGGATACGGGTAAGCAGGGTATCTACATCCTGGAAGGTCCAGGGGATAAAGGCCAGGAAGCCTTTGGCGGTTTCCGGCTTGCGGCTTTGCACTTCCCTAAGTTTCACCAGGTGCTCGAAACGTTCCCGCAGGGTTTCTACATGGCCAAACATCATGGTAGCCGAGGTGGTGATATCCAGTTTATGCGCTTCGTGCATAATATCGAGCCATTCCTGGGAGCCGCATTTTCCTTTGGAAATAAGACGGCGTACCCGGTCTACCAGTATTTCGGCGCCTGCACCGGGCAGGCTGTCCATACCCGCTTCTTTCAAGGCTGTCAATACCTCGCGGTGGGTTGATTTTTCCAGTTTGGTGATATGGGCTACCTCGGGAGGTCCCAGGGTATGCAGTTTCAGGGTAGGATACATGGTTTTGAGCTCACGAAACAGGTCTACATAGAATTGTAAACCCAGTTTGGGGTGGTGGCCGCCCTGGAGCAACAACTGATCGCCTCCCCAACGGAAGGTTTGTTCTATTTTCTTTTTATAGGTATCGATATCAGTAATATAGGCTTCTGCATGGCCCGGAATGCGGTAGAAATTGCAGAATTTACAATTGGCGGTGCAAACATTGGTCGTATTAACGTTCCGGTCAATTTGCCAGGTCACTTTATTGTAGGGAACCTGCTTTTTCCTCATTTCATTGGCCACATACATGAGTTCGGTAAGGGGGCTTCCTCAAATAATTGCATGCCTTCCTCAATACTCAGGAATTCAAACTGCAGGGCTTTCGCGTAGAGATCATCTGTTTTCATAACACTCATTAAGCAACAAAAATACTAAACACAAGGTTTTACTGCTAACTACTATTTTTTATCCGAATAGTCGTTTCTTCCTATAAATCAACTAACTTAATTAAGCAATACCGGTAAATGTCGTTTGTCCATCAAAACCGGTCATTGGCAGACAAATCCATAGCGTACCCGGGAAAATTAGTAAAATAGCCTATGCGATTGCGTTCCATTACTACACTGCTACTGCTAACCTTAGCCCATCACTTGCTGCCCGCGCAGGAAGTATTTGCGCCTGATCCTGCCAAACATATTACCAGCTTTGGTTTCAAGATGCTCACGGGGGTATTATTACCCTGAAAGCCAAATTGAGCAATTTTCCGGATTCACTAAACTTTATACTGGATACAGGCAGTGGGGGATCTCGATCGATTCTACTACGGCTGCCCAAATCAAGATCCAGTCGGTACCCAGCGACCGTACCATACGGGTATTGCCGGCAGTATGACCGTACGCTTTTCCTACAATCAAACCCTCCGCCTGCCGGGCCTTACCGTAGACAGCCTTAATTTTCACATCAATGATTATGATATCCTCACCAGCGCTTATGGCGAGAAAATTGATGGGATCATTGGCTACAGCGTTTTATCGCGATATATCGTAAAAGTGAACTATGACAGCTCCAAGATCCATATTTACACCAAAGGTTCGATCAAATATCCGCGCGGCGGCTATTTACTGAAGCCCCAATTGCAATTTATACCCATCCTTACTTCCGAGGTCAAAGATGCCCGTGACCTCTTAGCCCGGTTTTATTTTGATACCGGTGCAGGTATGTGCCTATTGATGACTTCGGATTTTGTAAACGACAGCGCTATTGTAAGCAAGCGGCGTAAATGGTATGCTACGCAGGCCGAAGGGCTGGGAGGTAAGGCGCCCATGAAACAGGGAGTTGTAAAGCAATTGCGCCTGGGGCCCTATAAGTTCAGGAATGTGCCCACCTATATTTTCGACGATGAGTACAATGTGATCCAGTATCCTTCCCTTGGCGGCCTTATCGGGAATGACCTGCTCCGCAGGTTTAACCTGATCATTAATTATGAAAAGTCGGAAATTCACATGTTGCCCAATTCGCATTTCAAAGATGTGTTTGATTATGCCTATACTGGTCTGGGCATGTATGTGGTAGAAGGCGAGATCCTGGTAGTGGATGTGATGCCTGGGTCACCAGCCGAACAGGCCGGTTTTAAGCCGGATGACCTGATCGTAGCCGTACAGAACAATTTCAGCAAGAATATACAGACCTACAAAAACCTGATGCAAACGCCGGGTGAAAAACTCAAGATACTGGTGCTCCGCGAAGGAGGCCCCATTGTACTTACACTCAAGGTCAAAAATATCCTGACAGGAAGATAGCGCCGCTATTGGGCAGGGCTAAATGGCTAATAATAAGCCAATTACCTGTTTTTCGGGTCAATCTTAGGCTGTTTTAAACATTATACCCCAACTTGTCGTTAATTTGCTGTCCCCCTCACAGCGGCTGCAGTTAATCATGTAATGGGCTGGTTGAGTCCTAAGCCTATGATGATCAGTTTAATCTGTGAGTAAAAAGAAAGAAATAATCCATGATACAATTTGAGAAGTTTACTTTGTCCAATGGGCTGCGCGTAGTAGTACATGAAGATGCTGCTACTCCCATGGTGGTGGTGAATATTATGTACGATGTAGGCGCCCGGGATGAAGATCCAGGTAAAACAGGTTTTGCGCATTTGTTTGAACACCTGATGTTTGGCGGCTCCATCAATATTGAAGATTTTGAGACGCCTTTACAAATGGCGGGTGGAGAGAACAATGCGTATACAACCAATGATGTGACGAATTATTATGTACAGCTGCCTGCCGAGAACCTGGAAACAGCGCTTTGGCTGGAAAGTGACCGGTTGCTATCGCTGGCTTTTGATGAAAAAGCCTGGAAGTACAACGTAAGGTAGTATCGGAAGAATTCAAAGAGCATTATATCAATAAGCCTTATGGTGATGTATGGTTCAAGATCCGTGAAATGGCTTATCCCACCCACCCTTACCGGTGGATGACGATTGGTAAAGACCTGTCGCATATTGAAAATGCTACACTGGAAGATGTAAAGCAATTTTTCTTCAAGCACTACCGTCCGGTGAATGGCATCCTGGTAGTAGGGGGTAATGTGAAAACGGCTGAAGTAAAAGCCTTGGTGGAGAAATGGTTTGGCGATATTCCGGCTGGGGAAAAATATGTTCGTTCCATTCTGATGAGCTGCCGCAAACAGCGCCCCGCCGTATGGAAGTAAAGGCCGATGTGCCGATTGATGCATTGTATAAGTGCTGGCATATGGACAGCCGGATGGATCATGGGTACTATGTAGCCGATCTGATCACGGAAGTTTTGGGCGGCGGCGGATCATCGCGCTTATTCCAATCTTTGGTAAAAGAAAAGAAACTCTTCAGCCATATTGAATGCTACCATTTTGGTTCTGTAGACAAGGGGTTACTGGCCATTGAAGGCAAACTGGTAAAAGGGGTGAAGATGGAAGACGCTGAAAAAGCGGTGAATGAAGAATTGGAAAAATTGAAGCAGGAAGGGATCAGCGAAAAAGAGCTTACCAAGGTCAAGAATAAAACCGAGTCGGCCATTGCTTTTGAGGACATGAGTGTAATGACGCGTACGAATAACCTGGCCTTTTATGAATTGCTGGGTGATGCCAGCCTGTTCAATACCGACCGCGAGAAGTATTTTGCGGTGACGCGCGAAGATATCCTGCAATACAGCCGGAAGATATTCGATGAAAATAACTCCAATACCCTGTGTTATTACAGTAATAACTAAAGGTAAAGTGGGGCTGCACTTGAGGGTGAGCCGCTCCTGGAGAGCGACCCACCCTTGGAAGAGGAACCACCTTAGGCAGAGTGATTCGCCCTTGGAACAAAAAAGATTTTACAACAATTAGTGATCTTATTTAACAATGCTAAATAGAACTATTGCGCCGGAAATAAAAGAGCCTGTTGACTTCAAGATTGCCTTGCCGGGCTGTCAGAAGCATACGCTTTCCAATGGCATCGAGGTATATACGGTTGATATGGGCAGTGAAGAAACCCTCATGGTAAATTGGGTATTTTATGCCGGCAACTGGTATGAGGATTCAAAAGCGCTGGCAGCAGCTACCAATTTCTTACTTAAGAATGGTACCTCTAAGAAGTCGGCTTTTGACATCAATGAACATTTTGAATACTATGGGGCCTACGTTAGCCGCTCCTGTTACAATGAAACGTCGGAGATTACCCTTCACTGTCTGAACAAACATACCAATGAGCTGCTGCCTACCGTGGCAGAACTGATAACAGATGCCGTTTTCCCAGCCGAAGAACTCACCATTTATAAACAGAATGCCAAACAACGTTTACAAGTAAGCTTGCAGAAATGTGAGTTTGTGGCAGGCCGGTTGATCGATGCTTACCTGTTTGGAGAAAAGCATCCTTACGGTAAATACAACAATGCAGAAGATTATGATACGCTTCAGCGGGAAGACATTGTAGCCTACTACAATAAATACTATCGCAATGGCCGTTGTGTGATCTTTGCCGCTGGTAAATTGCCTGCCGACCTGCTATCGCAACTGGAAAAGCATTTTGGTTCCTTACCCCTTCAATCGCACCGCCAGGAATTAAGCAAGGTGCAACATATATTGGAGCCTGCTCCCGAGAAGAAAAAACATATTATCAACGATCCTAATGGTGTACAGGCTGCCATCCGTATTGCCAGGCCATTCCCCAACAGGCATCACCCCGACTTTCAAAAAACCCTGGTGTTGAATACCCTCTTTGGCGGCTTTTTTGGTTCCAGGCTTATGGGCAATATCCGGGAAGACAAAGGATATACCTATGGCATTTACAGTTACCTGCTCAACTATATCAATGATAGTGGTTGGTTGATCAGCACCGAAGCAGGCAGGGATGTGAGCGAGGCCACCATTACCGAGGTGTACAATGAAATGGAGCTAATGCGGGAGGAACCAGTAGATGAAGAAGAACTGCTGATGACCCGCAACTATATGATTGGCTCCATACTGGGTGATCTGGATGGCCCCTTCCAGGTAATTGGGCGCTGGAAAACCTGGTTCTTAATAATATAGATGAAAATTATTTCTATAATAGCTTGCAAACGATCAGAACGGTAACTGCCCAGGAAATACAAGACCTGTCGAACAAATACCTGCAGCCTGATCAGTTTTATGAGCTGGTAGTTATTTAACAAGATCATTTTGTTGGGGGCTGACCTAAAGGTCAATACCCGCCAAAAGAAGAAAATTATATGGCCCGCCCTGTCGGGCTATATAATTTTTATGGCAGTAAGTTTTTCGGGTATTTATGAGCTTGTGTAGAAGATCAGGGAGTAAAGCTACCCTTGAGAGCCTGTTTTTGCAGTCAGGAAGCCTTTTTGGCACCATTGAGATATACCTTTCGAAGGTTATGGGCCATGGCTACCAGCGCAATCTCTGTTTTTACTTTGCGCAGGCCACGCAGGTGGAAGCGACGGAAGCCCATATTGTGCTTAATGTCGCCAAAGCAACTTTCGATCTCTGTACCGCGTCGCTTTTTTAATGCCTGTCCCAGTTCTGTGTGAAGATTCTCCCGGGCCTGTTGCTTATAGGCTTCAAGCTTTTCATTCACCTCTATCTTCCGGTTGTACCCTTTGGTGGATTTGCAGCATTGTTGGTATAAGGGACAGCCAGCACAATTGTTACACTCATATAGTCTCACTTCAGACTTGTAACCGGTTCTTTTATGCGTCTTCTGATGTTTGCCTTTAAAAACAAGCAGCTCATCATTGGGACATCCGTAACTGTCGGTTACAGGGTCATAGGAGAAGTTCTCCTTTAGAAAAAGGTTTTTCTGGTACCCCTTTGTTTGTTCCTTATGATAAAGTGGGAACTTCATATAATTCTCTATCTCATTTTTCTGCAACAATTCGTAATTCTGTTCTGTACCAAAGATGCTGTCAGCGATGATCCTGTCCGGTTTGCAGGGCTGTTGTTGCTCTATCTGCTGCAGGTGACCTTCAAAGCAAACACCATCATTGGTTGTCTGGTGAACACTGATACCGGTAATGAACTGCTCTTCACTGCCAGCCATTATATTGTAGGCAGGGAGAACCTCCACTTTGTTTTTCATCATCATGGCGCTGGCATCAGGGTCTGTTTTGTTGTAGCCACTGCGCTTGCCTGCTTTGGTGATCTGGTTGTTATACTTGTCTATTTTATGTTCAGCCTCCTTTAGCTTCTTTTTCAGTGTCATTGCCTTGCGACGCTTTCTTTTGGCTGTAGTTGTACGGATCGTATCATTCAATTCAGCTACTTTCTCTGCAATGGCTTCCCGTGTAATAAAGGACGCCTTTCCATGCTCTTCCAGGTCTGCTGTACCGTAAGTTGTTTCTTCCTGCCTGTTCAACTCATCGATCTGCTTAAACAACGACCGGCAGTTTTCTATATTCTTTGCGCCATAGCGTTCTGCATTCTTCTTCCATACCATTTTGTGTTGATTGGCATCGGCCCGTAAGGTCGTGCCATCACAGAAATAGTTCTCCAGTTTTATGTATTGGTGGGCTACCAGGAATTCCAGCATTTCCTTAAACAGGATCTCTATGACTTCTTTGGCCTTGCTGCTACGGAAATTATTGATTGTCCGGAAGTCAGGCCGGCTCATACCACTGAGCCACATAAAATGTATATCCTGGCCGAGTGCTTTGGCTATTTTACGGCCAGTGTAGATCTTGACGCTGTAGGCATATAATAACACTTTCAGCAGCATCCGGGGATGGTAGGAACTAGTGCCGCCGCCTTTGTACAGATTAATTAAGTCACTGATATCCATAGACTCTACAACTTCGTTGACTACCCGGACAAGGTGCTTTTCGCCAATTAATTCTTCCAGAGAAGGGGGTAGCAATAAAGATTGTTGCTGATTGTATTGCTTAAATATTACGGAAGTCTTTACTTTAGCCATTGTAATTTTTGAGTGTGGTAACTTAAAATTACAAAACAGCCCTTACTCTAAAAAGTAAGGGCTGACCTTTTTGGGGTCAACCCTTACTTCTTTAAACAAACTGACCTTTTGGGTCAGCCCCTTTTGTTTAGGGTGATTGCTGCACAGGGGGCGGTTCCCGAACCATACCTGCACTGTAAAGAATAAATGCTAACTTCAGTAGCTATTGCCTGCAAGGGCTTATTCCGGTACGAAAACTCATGGCTATGAATTTTATCATGCGCATCATCGTTACCTCTATTATTGCTTTTGGCTTGTCGTATATCCTTAAAGGGGTACACATTGAATCTTTTGGGCGGCCATTATCTTTGCCATCGTACTGGCCATACTAAATGCCATTGTAAAACCCATTCTCATCTTACTCACCTTGCCCATTACGCTCTTCACCTTTGGCCTCTTCCTCTTTGTGATCAATGCGGCCATTATATTGCTCACCGCCGAATTTGTAAAAGGCTTCCGGGTGGACGGCTTCTGGTGGGCTTTATTGTTTAGCCTCCTGCTGTCTATAATCACTTCGGTATTGTATAAGGAGAACCGGCGTGAGGTAGAGTAATTCCGTTGATTAATTTACAGATAATAATATCCCCTTTCCTGGCTTCGTTACGATCTATATCTTTGAGTATGCAATTTAACCGTAAAGACCTTTCCAACGAAACGTTGGTCCATTTTTATAAAAGCCTGTTGCTTCCCGGCTCACAGAAGAGAAAATGCTGGTGCTTTTACGGCAGGGAAAAATATCCAAATGGTTTAGTGGTATTGGACAGGAAGCCATTGCGGTGGGTGCTGCCCTGGCCCTGGAGCAGGATGAATGGATCATGCCCCTGCATCGCAACCTGGGGGTATTTACCGCGCGCAATATGCCATTGAGTAAATTGCTTATGCAATGGCAGGGAAGTCAGGATGGTTATAGCAAGGGACGGGAAAGGAGCTTTCATTTCGGTAACCGCGAACATCATATTTGTGGTATGATCTCACACCTGGGCCCCCAATTGGCCATTGCCGATGGCGTGGCCCTGGCCCATAAGCTGCGCAAGGAAAATAAAGTGGCCCTGGCTTTTACAGGCGAGGGTGGCACCAGTGAAGGCGATTTCCACGAAGCACTCAATACCGCCGCCGTATGGGACCTGCCGGTGATCTTTCTCATTGAGAACAATGGATACGGGCTCAGTACGCCGGTATCGGAACAATACCGTTGTGAACACCTGGTGGAGCGGGCCAAAGGATATGGCATGGAAGGCATCAGGATAGATGGAAATAATATTCTTTCTGTATATGATACCATCAAAGGGGTGCGCGATTATTGCCTGGAAAAACAAAAGCCTTACCTCGTTGAATGCGCTACTTTCCGCATGCGCGGTCACGAAGAAGCCAGTGGCACCAAATACGTACCTCCCTATTTGTTTGAAGTATGGGAAATGAAAGACCCCATTAAAAACTTTGAACAATTCCTACTGACTGAAGGAGTGTTGGACGAAGAACAGTTAAACGTTATTAAGCAGGATATTAAAGAATACATTGAAGTAGAGCTCTCGATAGGTTTTAATGCAGCTCCCTGGTGGTGGATGCTGAAAACGAGCTGGATGATGTGTATGCCTTGCGGCCGGCAAGCGTAAATACCGTACAGGTGGTTGATAACTCGCAACTGATGCTGGATATCGAACTTCCTGCTACCGAGCTACGCCTTATAGATGCCATCAAAGAAGGCTTACACCAGTCCATGCAGCAACACCCCAACCTGGTACTTATGGGACAGGACATTGCTGAATATGGCGGTGCTTTTAAGATCACCGAAGGTTTTGTACAGGAATTTGGCAAGGAGCGGGTACGTAATACGCCGCTTTGTGAAAGTGCTATTGTGGGCAGCGCTCTGGGTCTTAGCCTCGAAGGGTTTAAGAGCATGATGGAAATGCAGTTTGCCGATTTTGTTACCGTGGGTTTTAACCAGATCATTAATAACCTGGCCAAGATCCATTATCGCTGGGGACAACCGGCCGATGTGGTGATCCGCATGCCGACAGGTGGGGGCGTAGGTGCCGGGCCTTTTCATTCCCAAAGCAATGAAGCCTGGTTTGTACATACGCCTGGCCTTAAAGTGGTGTATCCCTCCACACCCATAGATGCCAAAGGTTTGTTGATCGCAGCGCTCAATGATCCCAACCCGGTGATGTTCTTTGAGCACAAGGCTCTGTACCGTAGTATAAGTGGCGCCGTACCGTTGGACTATTACGAAATTGAGATCGGCAAAGCGCGGGTGGTACAGGAAGGAGTAGACATAGCCATTATTACCTATGGCAGCGGTGTACATTGGGCTACAGAATATGCCCAGTCGCATAGCTATATTTCTTTCCATATCCTCGATCTGCGTACGCTATTGCCCCTGGATTATGCTGCTATTCGCCAGGCTGTGGCCCGTACCGGCAAAGTGTTGATCCTGCATGAAGATACCCTGGTAGGCGGTATTGGCGGTGAACTGGCTGCCTGGATTGGTGAATATTGTTTTGACCTGCTGGATGCCCCGGTCATGCGTTGCGCTTCACTGGATACCCCCGTACCTTTTAATATTGAACTGGAAAACAATTTCCTGGCCAAAGCAAGATTGGATGAATACATCAGGAAGTTGATCAATTATTGATAACCCCATTTACTGAACAAGCCCCGTCCCTTGCCATATGCGCAACACCCTATTCCTCTTTAGCCTCTGTTTTATTGGTGCAACTGCGGCCCTGGCACAGCCCTTACCCAAGGCGGCCAAAGATGCCTTCCTGATCAGCCGCATGGCCAATAAGTTTCATGTGCAGCCCCGTCCGCTGGACGATGCCCTTTCCATCAACCTGTATACTGTTTTGCTGGAATCACTGGATGAGCAGCGTCTCTTCTTTACGCAGGAAGACCTGGCCCGCCTGGCACCCTGGCAATTGAAGCTGGATGATGAAGTGAAGACCCGCCAAACTGCTTTTCTGCAATTGCTGATCACTACTTATAAACTGCGCTTACAGCAGGCAGATACGATGGCCGATAATATTTGCAAAACATCTTTTAACTTCTCCCTCAAAGAAAAACGCACGATTGCAGAAGATACCACCCATCCGGCCACTGTAGCCGCTATGCGCACCAAGTTGTATAAACTGATGAAAGGGGCGGTATTGGATGCCCTGGTAGATTATGCGGCCATTACCAATCCGGCTAAGGACCCCACCAAAAGTTTGTAGACAGCCTGGAACCCATCCTGCGCAAGAAAGCACTGACTTCTTTTAAACGTTCCATTAAACGTACCCTTCAAAATCCCCTTGGTATTGAAACGGCCATGGCCAACCTTTGGTGCTCCTCGCTGGCCGCCTGTTATGATCCCCATACCGCTTATTTTCCTCCCGCTACCAAGGAGTCATTTGAAGGCCACCTGGGTAAAAAACAATTGGAGTTCGGCTTAACCCTCGATGAGGATAAGGATGGCAATGCCCAAATAGCTGCACTAAAACCCGGTAGCCCGGCCTTTCAAAGTGGCCAGCTCAATGAAGGGGATAAGTTACAAAGTGTTCAAACCGACAATAAGCCAGCGGTGGATGTTTCGACAGCAGGTGCCGCCGCAATCAACCAGGTGCTGTCGGCTGCAGGCAGCGGTAAAACGGTGCTGACGGTTAAAAAGGCCGATGGTTCTACCCGGCAGGTTACGTTGAGTAAGCAAAAACAACTGACGGATGATGAGGAAGACAAAGTGAAAGGCTTTGTGCTCAAGGGCAGTAAAAACATTGGTTATATATCGCTCCCTGCATTCTATTTGGATTGGGAAGACGAGCAGGGTGTCAATGGCTGCGCCAATGATGTGGGCCGTGAGATCATTAAACTGAAGAAGGAAAACATCAGTGGTCTTATCCTCGATCTGCGGTACAATGGTGGCGGCTCCCTGCAGGAAGCGCTTGAACTGGCGGGCATTTTTATTGATGCCGGCCCGGTAGCGCAGATCAAATCACGCGATCCCAAAGTAACGACACTCAAGGATATTAACCGGGGTACAGTATATGATGGGCCTTTGTTGGTACTCATTAATGGTTTTAGCGCCTCGGCTTCTGAAATGCTGGCGGCTTCCTTACAAGATTATAACCGGGCGTTGATTGTTGGCGCCACTTCTTATGGTAAGGCTACGGCTCAGGAGGTACTGCCATTGGATACCACCATCGACCGGGAATCCTATAATGGCAAGGCAGCTTCGGATAGTTATATCAAACTCACCACCTCTTGTCTGTACCGTCTTACTGGCGCCACAGCCCAGGCCCAGGGGTACTACCGCATATCGTTTTGCCCGATATGGCCGATGCGCTATCGGAGAAAGAGGCCAATGAAAGAAATGTGTTGCGCCCTGTTGCCATTGAAGGCAATAAGTATTATAAACCCCTGGCGGCTTTACCGGTGGCCAGTGCTGCCAGCATTGCCAAACAGGTATTGGATACATCCCTTTATTTTAAGGAACTACAGGCCTATATTGACCAGGAGAAAAAGAAGGCTGTTCTGCAGGATGCATCGCTTCAACTGGAAGAAGCCTGGCAGGCACACAAAACAACGCTTCAACAGGGTAGTGCAGAAGCGCCAGTGCCAGGTAAGGAAAGCGGTGCCGGGTTTACAGTAGACAACCATGCTTATGCCCGGCAAAGGCTGCAGGCAGATCGTGACCTGCGGGAAGTAAATGAAGCCCGGAAAGAAAATATACTAGCCGATCCTTATATTAAGATTGCCTGGCAACTATTGGCCGGGATCAAATAAAGCAGCCCTTCTGCTACTTGTTTAGCTGGAAAACCGGGCCTACCTGTTTCCCGGATCAGTAACATTTTTACATTTATGCAAACCCCCTTAACATGACACGTAACCGGCTTTTGCTACTGGCCCTCTTTTTCTGCTTTGGTTTTATTTATCAATCATCACAAGCGCAAAACCTGGACAATCCAGGCGAATACATGACTGCTATCAGCAAGGCCCGCGGCGATATGGATGCCAAATACATGCAATACCTCAGTGCGGCTGCCCATGGAAGGCGTGCCCGCAAAGTAGAAAAGCTACGCCTGCAGGTATTGGAAAGCATTACGCAGAGCCGGTATAAAACTACCGACCTGCCCATGTACAAAGGCGATAACTCACTGCGTAAGGGCAGCATTGATTATATTCAAATGTGTTACCGCATTTTTTGATGAAGACTATAAGAAGATTGTGAATATGGAGGAATTGGCCGAGCAGTCATTTGATGAAATGCAGGCTTACCTGTTATTGCAGGAAAAAGTAAGTGAAAAACTTAATGAAGCCGCAGCCAACCTGGAGAAAGCAAATAATGATTTTGCAGCAAAATATAAAGTACAGATCATTAACCAGAAAAGTGAGCTAGGGGAGAAGATGGACGTGGCGGCTAAGCTCAATCAATATACCAACGATGTATTCCTTACCTTCTTTAAAAGCAACTGGCAGGATGGGAAGATGGTAGAAGCCATGAACAATAAAAAGGTGAACGATATTGAACAGGCGCGCAGTGCCCTGGCCAGCTATGCCAACGAAGGATTGAAAGCGCTGGATACCCTCAAAATGTTTAATGGCGATCCAACCCTGGCCAATGCCTGCCGCGAAGTGCTTAAGTATTATAAAGGCATGAGTGAAACCGATGTGCCCAAGCTTACCGACTTCTACCTCAAACAGGAAAACTTTGAGAAGATCAAGAAATCATTTGATGCCAAGCCCGCCAATAGCCGCACCAAGGAAGATGTGGATGCGTACAATAAGGGCGTTAATGAAATGAACAATGCGGTAGGTGCTTTCAATAAGATCAACAATGATATTAACAACAGGCGTACCGCTGTACTAAATGGCTGGGCGCAGGCCGACAAAAAATTCTCCGATACCCATATGCCTTATTATCGTTGATTACTGATTATTAATTGCTAATTATTACTGTGATTCCAAGCCTGCCTGACTAACGGGATTTTTCTTAAGTACTGTTAAAATCAGGTCTTTTTTGACAAATTAAAATAATTGCCTATATTTGTATTCATGGCAATGGCCACTAAAAATATCGCCATCGAAAAACCGCTTATGAGTACAGTTAATATAAGGTTGTATGACATTTTCAGGAAGAGTTTTTAAGTTGCCTGAAAGTGAGGCACAGAAAGCAGTAGAGGCAATTGAAGACGTGTATAAGGAAAGAAGTAATGCTAAACATGCGCATACAGTGGATATTATTCATAAAGATATGCAGACATTGAAGGAACACATGGATATCAAATTTGAGTATCTGAAGGAATACATGGATACTAAATTCTCTACCAAAGAAGAACAGGCAAATTCAAGAACTGATCTTGTTAAGTGGATGTTCCTTTTTGGATTGGCCAGGTGGCTGCTACCTTTGGGTTTATACTACTCTTTTGAAAAAATAATAAACGACCCTGCTGTATTAAAATACGCACACTTATTTGGAAGGGCAGAAGCATTAAAGCTTTTGCCTTTTTTATTGCATAAAGAAATAAGTATGTAATATTCCTACTCTCTGCATCTACTTCTCAAACCCCCTGCTGCATGAGAAGGATAACTGTACTCTTGTGGATAGCTTCTTTTTCGCTTGCCGCGCACGCCCAGCACGATCTTTCGGGCAGCAGGAAAAGTAGTGTGCATACTTATATATACCGCATATCGGCCGAAGAAACCCAGTTGTTATATGGCTCGAAGATGGACAAGCTGACCGATAAATACCTGCATACACCAGTGGATTCTTTTGTTACGGATGGGGAGGCGTACCTACATTAAGGGCCGGCAATTACTTGTTTGTACAGGTAAGTAGCAACAGGCTGGAAGGAGAATTAAAGACAATTGATGACCTGCAGATCAAATTGCTCAATAATAACCGTGACCTGCTCATTGCGGTACATGATAAAAAGGCCAGCAGATCAGGGATGTACAGATATTGGCAGATAAAAGAAAAATGCGCTATGACGAAGCGTACGAGGCATTTCGATTAACTAAAAAGAGAAAAGCTAAGCTCATTACTGTTTCACACCAGGGCGTCCTTCATTTTTATCCGCTTGAAAAGCAACAGCAAAACGCCAGCTTCTGGCGCAAACTCTCCTACTCATTTCCACTAGGGTATGTTATTCAACCTATCAGGCGGCTCCTGAAAGGCAATCGTCATTACTATCGTTACCCGAGTTTCCAGGGTGGTGCCACTGTCTATGAAAAGAAGTTTAAAGGCTTTATGGTTTTCAGTAAGCCAATTTACAAGCCGGGCGATACGGTAAAGCTCAAAGCCTGGATTACCACTCAGTCGGGTAAGCCTATAAACCGGCCTTTATTGTTGCGCTTAACGGATCGTCGGTTTGACATAGATAGCATCATCGCCACCATTCAACCTTACCGGCCCGGTGGTTATGAATACAGCTTTGTTTTGAATGATAGCCTCGATCTTACCCTCGACCAGCAACACCAACTAACACTGGAAGAATTGAGCAGCCGTAAATACAACCTGGATGAATACGAGGGCGATTTGAGTGAGGATGAATATGCAGCCAAACGCACCGTATTGATGCGCGGCAGCTTTTTTTATGAGGAATACGAACTGGCCTCGGTTACCTTCCATGCCCGCACTGATAAGAAAACACATACGCGCGGCCATATGGTGGCTGTATACTGCAAGGCTACGGATGAAAATGATATGGCTATTATGGATGGCCGGGTTGAACTGTTGGTGAGGTCATTTCCGAATGGTGCCATCACCTTCTCTCATCCGGAAACCTTTTTACCCGATACGCTGTGGCGGCACGCACAAGCCATGGAAAGCATGGGAGAAACAAAGATCGCGCTACCCGACAGTATCTTCCCGGCGGCCTCCTTTGACTATGAAATTACCTGCACCTTCCTCAACAGTAATAACGAGCAGCGGGTAGTTACCCTACAACAGCATTTTGATAATGTTAGCCGGCAGTTACAGTTTGATCAGCAAAATGATAGCCTGCACATTACTTTGTCCGAAGCCGGTAAAACCAATGGTGCCCAAGCCAGGTTGTATTCCTTCTCCGGAAAGGATGATACCATCACCAATCAACTGGTGCAGCTTCCCTTGTCCATACACATTGACCCTTTTGTTGCCCGGTATGAAGTAGCGGCAGACAGCTTGCTGGAAATATTCAGGCCCGAACAGGAAAGCAATATGATTAGCTGTCGCTCACTCCGTACCCGCGATTCGGTGATCATACAGGTCATTAACCCAAAGCAGCTTTCCTTTTGGTATGCCATTTTTGCCGGTAATAAATTGATCCGGCGGGGCTATGGTGATAGTTTATTGTTTGTGGAATGCTCCCGTACTGATCGGCATTATTTTGTTTCGCTGCAATACATCTACGGCAATGAATCCCGGCAGGAGAACTATACCATTCCTTTCCAGGAAAAGGCTTTAACGATACAGGTGAACCAGCCTGCGCAGGTATACCCTGGTCAACAGGTAACCGTGGATATTGACGTAACGGATGCAGCCGGCCGGCCGGTACAGGATGCTGATATAACGGCTTATGCTTACACGAAGAAATTCAATAATGCCCGCGCACCCAATATACCTTACCTGGGAAAAACGTATAAACAAAGAAAACGGTACAATCAATTCTACCCCGGTGTACGTGACCTTGATACGGGTAGTGTGCAACTGAACTGGAAGCTGTGGAGCCGGGAAATGGGACTGGATAGTATTGAGTATTATCGTTTCCTGTACCCCAATACTATTTACCCCAATACAGAAGCTGCCCGGCACAACACTACCCAAATAGCGCCCTTTGTGGTACTGGATGGCGAATTGCAACCCGTGCATCTTTTGTACATTGATGAGGAGCCGCGCTTCTTTAGTCAGGCACAACAGCTACCGCAATATAGTTTTGAAGTAAGGCCCGGTAAACATGCCCTGCGGATAAGAACGCATGACCGCCTTATTTACCTGGATAGTATCTGGGCTGTCCCCGGCAAGAAAACATTTTTGCCATCAATGCCGATACCTCAATTGGGCCATCCGCCAGCGAAACATGCCCGATACACTTACCAGCGACGAGAAGGACCTATGGAGTAAGTACATGATACTGATGGAAAATAATTTTGGTGCAAAACCGGTTACCATCGAACAGCATAATCGTTACATAGTATTGAACCTGCCGACAGGCCAACAACAGGACCCGCCTTATTTCAGTGGTAAACCTTTCAACTGGAAAAAGCCTGACCGGATTACTTTAACTGCCGCACTTGCTGGTAGGCCGGCATATACTGATAATTATTTATTGGTGGGCCCGCTATCGCCTGTTATGGCTTATTTGCATAGGATGCACGGATACACCCAGTCCTTTGTATCAGAGGGCAATTATCTCTTTAATATATCCCAGGGCCTGATCAAGCAAAAGCAATTGCCATACGGGAAGTATGCATTCAGGTCGCACCTCTCACAGGAGAGCCGGCGCCCTTATTTTAAAGACTATGTGCTTACGGCCAGGGATATCGACAGCCTATGGCAGGATTACCTCGATCACCGCAATGCTTCGGAAGACCTGTTCCGGAATCAACCGCTTAATAAAAATGGCAATGGCCAGTTGTGCATAGGATCGCCTGTCGATGGCCAGGGACAGCCTCACTTTACTACCTCCGTGATCCTGTTTCGTTATGACGATCCTGATTTCGCCCGCATCTACCGGGGCAATGCGCGCGACCTGGGCTATGTACAACCAGGCATGTACCGGCTGATGTTTTTGCTTAGAGACGATCAGTATTTTATTAAAGACAGTATTCGGATCAAACAGGCTGGTATTAATTATTATGATGCCGGAACCATCCTGCCACGTGCCAAAGACAGTACCAGTACGCGGATATCGGCCATCATCAATAACCGGGAATCGAGCTGGCGGAGTGTGTACCAAACGGAAGACCTGGATTTGATCAAGCATACCTTCAATGATTCGTACCTGGACCTTTCCGTGTATTCTCGGTTGATCTTTGGAAAGGTTACTGATCATAAGACGGGGGAACCGCTGGCGGGTGTAAGTATTATGGTAAAAGGCGCCCGGGTTGGCACATCCACCCGGCCCGATGGGTATTTTGAATTGCGTGTGCCGGAAAGAGCTACCCTTGAAATTGCCTATATAGGCTACAATACCGTATCACGGAAAATAACTGATGGAAGCAGTTATGATATAAAATTAATAGCTGCTGAACAATCATTAAGTGAAGTAGTGGTAGTAGGATACGGCACCCAACGGAAAATGAGCCTGACTGGTTCGGTCGTTTCGGCATCAATGGATCAAGCACTGCAAGGTAAAGCAGCTGGTATTTTGATCCGGGGCGCCTCATCGGATGGAAGCGATAACCTGCCCCTGGTGCTAGTGGATGGCTTGCCCTATAATGGCGATTGGAATGCCATTGATAAGAATCTCATAGCCGATATCAGTGTATTGAAATCCTCGGAAGCGGAAGCCCTTTTCGGCCAACAGGCTGCCAATGGGGTGATCGTTATAACAACGACCAGGCAGGCTGCGGCAAATGCAGCCGTCAATGGAGAAACAGCAGTGCCCCTGCCCGGCAATACCTTACGCCGCAACTTCAGGGATGATGCTTACTGGCAGCCCTCCCTGCGTACAGATGGACAGGGTAAAACTTCTTTTACCGCCACCTACCCGGATGATATTACCAACTGGCGCAGTTTTGTAATTGCCATGGGAAGTAAAAAGAGAACCGGCTTTGCAGAGCAATCAGTCCGCGCTTTCAAAGCATTGAGTGGGGCCATTGTCCTGCCACAGTTTGCGGTAGCCGGCGATTCGGTACAGGTGATTGGTAAAACCATGAATTATGGGGTGGACAGCATTACAGTACGCCGCAGCTTTAGCGTGAACGGCGTCCTGGTGCAAGAGGCTACGATTGGATTGCGCAATGCTTATATAGATAGCTTTAAGGTAGTGATTGCCCAGGGGGATTCCTCCGCTTCAAATACACCATACAGAAAGGAGACGGTTATTTTGATGGCGAGGAAAGAAGCATTCCTATTTTCAAACAAGGGGTACAGGAAACCAAAGGTTTCTTTGCCACACTGGAGGCTGATACCAGCTTTACCATTCAACCGGAAGCCGGACTGGGCAACCTGACCCTCTATGCGGAGACTTCCATATTACCTGTATTGCTGGATGAAATAGAATCCCTGCGCCAGTATGAATAACTGTGCAATGAGCAGGTTGCTTCCAAACTCAAAGCCCTGTTACTGAAGAAGAAAGTTTACGGCTATCTTTAAAAGGAGTTTAAGGAAGAAAAGAATATCCGGGAGCTGATCACCAGGCTTAACCAAAGTAAGTCGCAAGGTATACTGTGAGGCTGGTGGAGTAACAATGAGCCCATGTTGTGGATATCCATGCATGTAGTGGAAGCCCTGCTAATGGCCGAGCAGCAGGGATATATGGTGAACCTGAACAAGCAGGCCATCATTGATTTCCTGGTGTTCCGGTTTGACCAGTACAGTCTACCCGACCAAATCGTATCGGTTCGCTTATTACAAAACCTGGCTTCCAAAGTAGATTATAAGAAATACATCGACACGTTGGATAAAAGGGTACTGGGTGGAAGCCTGTATGAAAAGCTGCAGGTACTTCAGTTGAAACAAGCTGCGGGCTTCCCGGTATTGCTCGACACCTTTATTACCAAACAGAACCACACTCTATTTGGCAATGTATACTGGGGTGATGAAAAATACCAATACCATATCTTCAATAATACCATTCAGAATACACTGGCCATGTACCGGCTACTGCAAAAAGCAGGGAACCAGGAGCTATTATTAAAGAAGATCCGTTATTATTTCCTGGAGAAACGCAAGGATGGCCGTTGGCGTAATACTTATGAATCGGCACTCATCCTGGAAACCATCCTGCCCGATCTGCTGAATATGGAAGAACCTTTGCAGCCTGCTTCCTTTACCGTTAAGGGCAATCAATCCAACCTGGTCAATACCTTTCCGTATAGCGCTACTTTTCCTGCCAGTGAAAAACTCACCATTTCCAAACAAAAGGGGATGCCGGTATATTTCACGGCCTACCAACAAAGCTGGAATCCAGCTCCTAAGAAAGTGGCAGGTGACTTTGAAGTGCAATCCGGATTTGAGCGCAACGGGCAGTCCATAAGTATCCTGAAAGGTGGTGAAGTGGTTACCTTAAAAGTACGGGTCACTGTAAAAGCGGATGCTGATTATGTAATGGTGGAAATTCCTATTCCGGCAGGCTGTTCGTATAAGGACAAAAATCAGTCCTGGGTTAACAATGAAGTACACCGGGAATATTTCAAGAACAAGGTGAGCATCTTTTGCAGCAGCCTTCGCAAAGGGGAATACATCTTTAACGTATCCCTGTTGCCACGTTTTACCGGGCGTTACCACCTCAATCCGGCCAAGGCCGAAATGATGTACTTCCCCGTATTCTTTGGCCGCGAAGAAATGAAGCAGGTGAGCATTCGCTAAAGGGCTAAAATGACCCAAATGATATAGCGCAACTATAGAGCTTTTATAGAGCTGCTATAGAAACCTGGCTCCATAGTTAATCCAGGGATTTTCTCAGGCTAATGGTAGGGCGGTGGCGGTATAAGGCCCTCATGCTTTACACAACAGGGGCTAAACAAAGGGTGGGTCACTTTAGCAAGGCCTGGTAGCCGGGCAAAAGTGGCTCACCCTATATCGTTGTAACAACCTACAATTTTGCTGGCCCGTACAAAGCTATTCCACTCCGCACCTGAGTATGTTTCCCATCTTCCACTACCAGTTTTCCATTGACCACTATGTACTGGAATCCTACCGAATATTGGTGCGGCTGTTCAAAAGTGGCTTTGTCAGTCACTTCATTTTCATCGAAGATCACCATATCGGCTGCCATACCTTCCTTTAGCAGGCCACGGTCTTTAAGTTGAAACTTCTGTGCGGCCAGGGAGGTCATGCGGCGAATGGCTTCTTCCAGCGACATTACTTTGGCTTCCCGTACATAGCGGCCCAATATGCGGGCATTGGTGCCATAACCCCGGGGATGGGGTATGCCTTTGCCCGGTATGGGCACACCTGCATCGGCGCCTGCCATGCAAAAGGGATATTGCATGATGTATTTTACATCTTCTTCATTCATGCTATGGTACACCATCTGGGCGCCGCCTTTCTCTACCATGTCCATGATCGTTTCGGCTTCATAGCTGGCCTTTGCTTTGCGGCCCATGAGTTTATTGATCTCCGTTATGCTTTTGCCATTGTAGTTGCTATCGGGTGCATAACTGGCTACTACCGCATAACTGTAGTTTTTGAACTTATAGCGGTGCAACTGTTCCAGCATTTCTTTTTTGATCTGCGCCCTTATCGTGGGATTGTGCAAACGTGTTTTGATGGAATCCTGCCCTCCCGCCAGCGCCCATTCGGGCAATCTAACGCCCAGGTTGGTACTGCTGGCGGTATAAGGGTACTGATCGATGGTAACATCCCAACCTTCTTTACGCGCCTGTTGCACCAGCCCCAGGGTGATATGGCTTTTACCCCAGTTGCCGCGGCCACCGATCTTGAAATGGGAGATCTGTACAGGCACATTGGCTTCCTTGCCCACCTGGATGGCTTCATTAATGGCTTCCACCGCATTGTTTTCTTCATTGCGGATATGCGAGGCATATATGCCATTGTATCGCCCTGCTGCTTTGGCCAGGCTTACTACTTCGGCCGTATTGGCAAAAGCGCCGGGTATATAGATAAGACCTGTAGATAAGCCCACCGCTCCATCTTTCATGGCCCATTCTACCAGGCTATCCATTTTGCGTTGTTCGGCGGCGGAAGGAAGACGGTTATCACGTTTCATCACCTGCTCGCGAACAGTATTATGACCCACCAGGGTGGCTACATTGATAGAAGGATGTAGACTGTCAATGCGCAGAAGGAAACGCTTCAGGTTGGGCGCCGAGCCGCCGCAATTGCCGGTCACAACCGTAGTTACTCCGTCATAAATATAGTTATCAGCCGTAGGCTGCTCAAAAATGCCCCCTTCAATATGTCCATGCACATCAATAAAGCCGGGCGCTACAATGAGCTTTTTAGCATCAATTACTTTGGTAGCAGTATAGTTGGTCAGTTTACCAATGGCAATGATCTTCCCGTTCTTCACCGCCACATCGCCATAGAACCAGGAATTGCCGGTGCCGTCGATCAGTTTGCCATTGCGGATAAGGATATCTGCCGATTGTTGTGCCGTTACAACAGCAGGGAGGCATACAATCAGGAATAAGAAATTTTTAATCATCATGGATGGGTTGTTGTGGTGGGCGGAATGCTGTACTATTTAATAATTCCTTTTTCTTTTAAGATCCGTACTACTTTTTCTTTGGGCAAGGCGGGTACCGTGTTGTTATTGATACCCGTAGTGGTTTCGGCGGCAAATAAGGCATTGATAATGGCTTCTTCCGTGGCTTGTATCACCGCTTCCAATAGCGGGTCTATCTGGTCGTTTGACAGCATGGTTACATTCACTTTTTCGGTACGGCTGAATGCCTGCGGGTTGGCAGTGGAGAAGCCGATAAAAATATCGCCGGATGAATTACCCCCTATTCCACCCGTTTTACCAATGCCAATGGGTACTCGCTGTAGTAAGCGGTTTACCTGGTGCGGTAATAAAGGTGCATTGGTAGCTACTACAACAATGATGGAACCCAGGTCTTCTTTCCTTTCGGCAGGGGATATACCGGCTATTTGTATATTGAGCGTATCCAGCAGGTCCCTGCCGATATTATACCCGCTAATCGTTAATTGACGGCGGCCGCCAAAATTGGCCTGTACCAATACACCTACCGTAAAACCGCCTTGTTGTTGGGGTAATACCCGCGATGCGGTGCCCGTACCTCCTTTAAAGCCCAGGGCCACCATGCCTGTGCCGCCACCAACGGCGCCTTCCTGTACCCGGCCCGTAACAGCATTGTCCAATGATTGCCAGGTATGTTCTTTGGTAACATGAAACCCATTAATATCATTCAGCATGCCATCATAGGTTTCGGCTACTACTGGCAGGGAAAACCATACATCGCGCCATGCGGCGCTATAATACTTATGACGCTGTTGCCAGCCTATTACCCCATCACGCACCACACCCACACTATGTGTATTGGTAATAAGGATGGGCGTTTCCAGAAAGCCGGATTCTTTTATCCAGTGATAACCGGTCATTTCACCATTGCCGTTGAGGGAGAACTGGGAAGCAAATACAGGCCTGAAGGTTTTACCCCAGGGCAATATGGCCGTAACGCCAGTGCGGACGGGTCCTTTGCCCACTTCCAATTTGCCTTCACCGCTTTTAAGGGTCACCATGCCCACCGTTACACTGTCTACATCTGTAATGGCATTGTAAGGGCCAGGTTTACCGGCAAAAGGAATTCCATAATCCCGCGCCCGTTTTGGAGTTTGTGGTGTGGCTGCGGCGGTCAGTAGCAACAGCATAAAGAGGGAAATCCAAGACTTATGCATAATGGACTGATTTTGAATGCGAAACCTGTGCAAGCCTTTCGTAAGCCTTATGTGAACCATGTGTCAGACATGTGTCTTTCATTGGAGAACTACCCCCTTTGACACATGGATGGTACAAGGATGACACAGGGTTGGTAAAAGGTTCACCCCGCCTTTTCATCACTGCCTCCGATGCCCTATTGCCCCGGGTGATAGGTCTTCTCTGCATGTTTCAACACATCGGCTTTATAGAACAGTACGTCTTTAAACTGTCCTTTGGTATACCTATCAGCCTGATCGGCAAAATGAGGTGAGTTGGGATCACTGCTATTACCGCCTGCCAATAGTGACTTTGCCTTCACTGTTTTGCCAAACTCAACGGCACAGATAAAGCTATTGCCATTGTACCCATATCGTTTTTGGTGCCGGGCATGGTGCGGCTTACATAAGAGGGCAGACAACCCCAGGTAGAGGCCGCAAAGCCCGATGGAATACTGGGCTTGTTATCGTCATAGCTTTCCTGCAATTGCCCGGTTAAACGCTGGTAACGGTTGATGGTACCCCAGGGAATGGCCCAGGCGCTGAAGCGGCCTTGCAGGTCGCGTATCGTGGCAGCCAGGGGTTTCAACAGATCGGCAGGTGCAGCTGTTTTGGCAAATACCGCTACCCGTGCCACAAAGTCGGGGGCATTGGCCAGGTTAATAGCACCTTGTAATTTTTGCGCCCACTCAATGGCCAGGGTAGTGGCAATGGAGTTTTCGGCCGAATGCAGGTCCCACTTGGTGAGCATGGCCACGGGCTCGGCCAGTAAGGTATGCAATGAATCGGATGGCGACAGGCTGTTATAGGCTTTTACTACAGCAGGCACCAACTCTTCAAAAGCAGCCAGGTAGGTATCATAACCGGCAGCGATGAGCTTATCGATGGTATAACTCTTTTCTTTACTCAATACTTTCACGGCATTGATGCCCCGGAAGTTTTCCGGTTCCGTAGCCATATAGAAAGGGTAATCTGTTTTACGCGGACTGCTGCTGCCCGAAGAGGTGAAAGGGGTGGAATTACAGTTCTGTATCCATCCACTGGCAGGGTTGAATAAATGAATCGTTTCATCCAGTTTGTGCATGCCTTTCCATTCCGTGGCTTTTATAGTGCCATCCACCGGCTTAGACCAGTCGAAACTGGTATCGCGGCGGGGAATGAAATTGCCATGCCAGTAAGCAATATTGCCTTTGTCATCCGCATATACCGTATTGTTGGAAGCGTTGGCCAGCAATTCCATATTCTTTTAAAAGCGGCAAAATTGGTACTCTTGGTGCGTCGCCAGGCCTGTATCAGCCCATTCATATCGCGGTTTACCGCCCGCACGCTGATCCATTTCCCATCCCGTTTGGCCATTACCGGTCCATGGTGCGTGGAATAAGTGGTCACCTGTTTGCTGTTCATACCATTGCCGTCCTTATAGGGCAGCGTGTAAGTTTGTTGTTTGATGGGGCGTAGCTTATTGTCGTACTTGTAAAACAAAGCATCTCCCTGCTTCACCACCTGCTCGGCATACATATCGGCCACATCGGCATAACCCGAGGTATGCATCCAACCACAATGCTCATTGAAGCCCTGGTATACAAAAAACTGCCCCCAGGTTACAGCCCCATAGGCATTCAAGCCTTCCTCACTCACCATGTGTACTTCGGGCCGGAAGTAAAAGTAACATGGGGGTTGATGTACAACAACGGTTTGCCCGATGCCGACAGCGCCGGGGCAATGGCAAATCCATTGGAGCCCGTATGTATATCTTCCGCACTGCTAGCCACTTCGGCCACTGCTGTCCTATTATCGCCCGTATAAAATCGCTGTAGCTCGCCGGTAGTAACACCCCGGTATTGATGGCTGCAATACTGCCATCCGTCCACATTAGTGGATACCAGGGTTCAAAACGGTGAAGCAGCGCCGGCTTAGCTTCCGGATGTTTATACAGGTAATAATTCATGCCATCGGCATAAGCATTTAATAGCTTTTTAGCCAGGCGGGACTTTTCTTATAATCGGTGATGGCCCCTGCCGAATCAATGACCAGTTTGGAAAACAGGTCATTGTAAATAGCATTGATGCCGCTTACTTCTGCGGTACGTCCCAGGATATCAATATAATTACTTTCTACCCGTTTAAAATCATCTTCACATTGCGCATACATCAACCCAAATACAGCATCAGCATCCGATTTTCCATAGATATGCGGTATACCCCAATTATCACGAATAATGGTTACCTGTTTTGCCTGTTGCTCCCACCGGCTGATAGTAGCCTTTGAAACATCCTGTGCAGTTACTTGTACACTTATCAACAGGAATAATAATAGTTTGTGCATGCTTGCCTTTTCTGTTATTTAACCGTATTGGCCTTGAATACCCGGATGAAGTTTTCGCCCAGTATTTTACGGATGGCTTTCTCGTTATAACCCCGTTTCACCAGCTCTTCGGTAATGAGCGGAAAACTGGTTACATCATCCAATTGTTGAGGTGATGAATTGATGCCATCAAAGTCTGATCCCAGGCCCACATAATCCACGCCTACCAGCTTAACGATATAATCCAGGTGATCGATCAGCAGGGAGAGTGGAGGCCGCAGGCTTTTTACTTCATCAGCATATTTCTGGAATAAGTAATTATCGGCAAAATAAGGATCGGTTACCGTGGCGCGGATAGAATCCCTTTCGGCTTTGTGCTTTTGCGAAAAAGCGCGGTTCCTGGTCACGAAGCCACTGTCTAAAAAGCCGGAGAAGAAATTGAGGTGTATCACCCCACCATTCTTTGCCACCGCTTTTATCTGGTCGTCTTTCAGGTTGCGAAATACCGGGCAGATACTATACACGCAGCTATGCGATACCAATATGGGTTTGGTGCTGGTATTGATGGCATCCCAAAATGTTTGTTCCCCAACATGACTTAGGTCTACCATCATACCCAGCTCATTCATGCGCCGCACAATTTGCTTACCAAGGTCATTGAGCCCTTTCTTTCTATCCTTCATATCCTGTGTAGCATCGTCGGCACCAAATTGCTGGCGTGAGCCGGGTGTTTCATCCATGGCCGAAGTAGCCCAGGAAGTAGAGTTGTTCCAGGTGAGCGTCATATAACGCACGCCGCGTTTGAACAGGCTTTCAAGGTAATCGAGCCGGTCCTCGATCATATGCCCGCCTTCTACACCGATCATGGCGGCCAGCTTTTGTTCTTTTACCGCCTTCATGAGTTGGGCGGGGGTAGTAACCAGCGCTATTTTATCGGGATTGCGTTTGATCACTGCATACAGCGTATCTATTTGCCGGTTGGCATGTTTAAACCCCTTGCCCGGTCCATAGGAGCCATCACTCCATACCGAGAAAATTTCTACGTCTACGCCACCCTCCTTAAAACGAGCCAGATCCGAATGGGTTTTCCTTTCAATGCCTGATCAAAAGATACTTTATCATCAATGGCCGTGGTAAGGATGTCATTGTGTGTATCGACCAGTATGGCTTTGAAATGCAATTGCCTGGCAGATTGAGCAAACAGGCCACAATGGCAAAGGAGCAACAGGCTGGGTAGTAATAATTTTTCATGTGATGCGTATAAGCAGCTTTAAATGTAGGCAACACTTTACAATTACGCGCTGCTAATTGTGTTGACCGGGGCAGAAACAATCGCTTGCGGCGCCAGCTTTTTGTTTTTGTAACATACCACCCTTTCAAACGTTCTATATATTATGAAAAAGACCCTTTTCTTCCTGTTTATGGCAATTGCCGGCAGGACTACTGCACAAATAGATACTGTAGCCAATATCACTGATGCCGATAAACTGTACGGTCTCTCCGTTTTTTGGAAAGAAGCAGCCTATAATTTTGCCTATTTTGACAAAGCCAATATCAACTGGGACAGTGCTTATCAGGCATTCATTCCCCAGGTATTGACCACTAAAAATACCTGGGATTATTACCGGGTGATGAGGCGGTTCTGTGCTTTGCTAAAGGATGGCCATACCAACGTATATTCTCCCGATAATCTAATAAAGGGCGGCACCATGTACCTGCCATTGGTATTTTCCTGGCTCGATGGCAAAGTGGTCATTACCAATGTGCCCAAAAAGGACTCCGTAGCTATTCCCCTTGGATCGGAAGTGATCAAGGTGAATGGCGTACCGGTGATCACTTACCTGGAAAAGGAGATCATTCCCGGTATTTCGGCCTCTGCTATCCACCAGCTTTGGAATGATGCTGTCAGTCAGCTGTTTTCTAATGCAGATACCAACAGGTTGTTTCACCTGACCATTAAAACCCCTGCCGGTAAAACCATTGTACATACCACCCATCTTCAAGGCAGCCGGTCCAAATGGGCTTATCCGCTGCCCAATACCCCTGGAAGCGTTTCCGCTTTGAGCAATTACCACAAGGCATTGCTTACCTGCAGTTCGATACGTTTGGCGATGACAGTGTGGTATATGATTTCAAACAACGCCTGCCAGACCTGTATGCAGCCAAAGCAGTGATCATTGACCTGCGTAATAATGGCGGTGGCAATAGCGGTACCGGCGTGGCCATCCTCAAATACTTTACTGACCAGAAATATATTAAGGGGTCCATCTGGCGCACGCGTAACCATATTGCATCATTCAAAGCCTGGGGTAGTTTTATTAAGGATGATGAATTGGAAAAGCAGCTGAGGGAGAATCCCTATAATAAGGCATGGATACAAAAGACATACGATGTATCCAGGGGCAAATATTGGTATACGAGCGATACCTCTTCTTATTACAACGGCGGTTCTGATAAAAACTCACTGTGCCCCTGGTGGTATTGATTGGCAATAACACAGCTTCGGCTGCGGAGGATTTTTTAATTGCATTGGATGACCTGAAGGGGCGGGCTACAGTAATTGGTGAAAGAACCTACGGCAGCACAGGTCAGCCCCTTATGTTTGATTTGCCGGGTGGTGGTTCAGCCAGGGTCTGCACCAAGCGTGATACGTACTCTGATGGACGGGAATTTGTAGGTTATGGCGTAAAACCCGATATAGAAGTAAAGCGAACGGTAGAAGATTATGTTAAAAAGGGATGCACAAATGGAAAAAGCCCTGGAAGTACTGCGGGCGGCTATAAAATAACGGTAGAATTCAATACATTGAGATAACATTGATCAATGTCGGTAGGTAGGGAAATTTTTGCCAGGAAAAAGGTGGGCCACTCTACAGCGCTGGGCCTGCCGGACGGCAGAGTGACTCACCTTAAAGGAGAAGCAAGTTTAACTGAACGGCATTGAAATATTAATAACTCCTTGTATGAAAAGAAGATTTACCCTTAAACGGATACTGCTTTTCATTTTACTGGTAATCCTCATCCTGATTGCCCGGCCCACCGGCTTTATCCTTTATACGTGGTATAAAGACCCCAAACCGGTAAGCAATGCCCGGCAGGGTTATGCCAATGACGCAGGTAAACTGAGTGCAACACGGGTGGATACGGTGGTTAAAGTAGCTACCAGCCGAAAAGAAGCCGAAGCGCAACTTTCGCAATTAGTAAAACAAGCTGCAGCGGCTGGCAAAAAGATATCCATTGCCGGTGCACAACATTCCATGGGAGGCCATACGATTACAACCTATGGCATGGTGATAGACATGAAAAGCTTTAATACCATGGAGCTGGATAGTGTGCACAACCTGCTGACGGTAGGTGCGGGAGCCCTGTGGTCGCAGATCATTCCTTACCTCCATCAGCATGGTCGTTCCGTAGCCGTGATGCAATCCAACAATTCATTTTCGGTAGGCGGTTCCATCAGTGTGAATTGCCATGGCTGGCAACCCAATGCGCCACCCATTGCAGCTACCGTTGAATCTTTCCGGTTGATCAATGCCAGTGGCGCCATCCTTACCTGCAGCCGCCTGGAAAACACGGAACTCTTTTCGCTGGTATTGGGCGGCTATGGATTGTTCGGGATCATCCTGGACGTACAACTGCGGGTAGTTCCCAATAAAATGTACCGGCTACAGCAGTATGTAATAAAGAGCAGCGATTATATTAAAAAGTTTGGAGAGCTGGCCGATGGCAATGCACAGGTGGGCATGGTATATGGCCGCGTCAATATCAATCCTGCGCATTTTATGGAAGAAGCTATCCTGTCGGTATTTAGCGTCGATAGTACGGCTGCCATGGAGCCGCTGAAAGAAACAGGGTACACCGGTATTCGCCGGGCAGTATTCAGGGGCTCGGCCAATAGCGATTATGGTAAGAACCTGCGGTGGCGGGCCGAGAAATGGGGCGCCCGCCTGGTATCGGGCAAAAAGTTTCCCCGTAACCAACTGATCAATGAAAGTGTGGAAGTATTTCAGAATACCACACCAGGGTATACCGATATCCTGCATGAATATTTTATTCCCAGGGATTCGGTGACAAGGTTTATTGAGGTCATCAAAGGCATAATTCCCAAATACAAGGTAGACCTGCTGAATATTACTTTGCGCAATGTGGAAAAAGATGAGGATTGTTTTATGAAATATGCCCGTGAAGAAGTATTTGGTTTTGTGATGTTGTACAACCAGGCCATGACCCCGAGGCCGAAGAAGCGATGCAAGGATTAACACGGCGACTGATTGATGAGGCACTAGCCTTGCAGGGCACCTATTACCTGCCATATCGCCTGCATGCTACAAAAGAACAATTGTACAAGGCCTATCCGATGGCTGGGGATTTCTTTGCGAAGAAAAAGCCTATGATTCACTGGAGCTTTTTCAGAACCGGTTCTATAAGCAATATAAATAAGCAGCCAACGAATATGCCTGGCTGACAAAAGGCGGGCCACCCTGCCGCGCTGCTATGCAACGCTGCTGGAGGCCTCACCTTTACTGGACTGGGTGATACCTTTTGTTTTTGCAGTAAGGGAAAGGTGTCATTCTTTTTGGAAGGTTGTCATTAATATTGAAGGCGAAAGGGAGCCTTGTTAAAGACCCCCTTTCGCATGTATAGATGGAATGAATATTAGCCCAGCGACTTCAACCATTTTATCAATTCATCTTTTGTTTTCCCTGTTTTTTGTTGCAGGCGTCCTAATAATTCATCGTCCTTTCCTTCTTCATATTTCAGGTCGTCATCAGTGAGGTCGGCATAGGCTTGCTTTTACCTTACCTTTCAATACATTCCACATTCCCTTAAGTTCAAGCTTGTCCATGATTGTATGTTTTTATACCAACAGGTATAAAAGCCTATGCCAACACAAGGACAGTTGATTAGCTCCGTTGCTGGGGAATTATTTCTACTAAGCGGTACGAATTGTTTATTCTCCGGGGTGGTAGGTCCTTTCGGCATGTTTTTGCACCTCTTCTTTATAGAACCAGGCCTCTTTAAATTTGCCTGCTGCATACAAAGGCGCCTGGTCAAGGTAGTGTGGAGAAGCAGGGTTTGCGCTTTGACCAAAATACATAATGGAGCGGGCTTTGATGCGGGGCCCAAATTCTACAATGGCCGTATAAGTATTGCCCCGGGTGCCATAAAACTTTTGTTGCCCACGGTTTTGTCCATTGCCAAAAGCAAAGAGGGAACCCAATGGACTGGGCACTGCGGCTACGGGCCAGCTGGGTTGGTTGTCGTCAAACCTTTCAGGCGATCCTTCCACCCGCTGCAACCGGTTAATCTCGCCCCAGTTAATGAGGGTGTACCAAAGCGCGTAGTTAATGTTTCTGCTGCTTTACTTAATAGGTCAACGGCTACTGCTCCACTCATGGGCAACTGGTTGCCCATAAGATCCGTGGCATTATCATCGGCAGCTGATTGCCGGGGCTGGTTCCTGTTCCAGGCATCGTATTGCATATACCATAGCACAGCCAGGCTGGTGGCCTGGCTATTGAGCGCATAGCGGTAATTCCAGCGGCGTAATGTGTCGGCTACTACACCCAGCTTTACTTTTAAGGCTGTTGTAGTGGCGGCCATACTATCATAAGCATGTAGTATTTGCGGAAGCCAGCTGGCCATCATGGGCAGGTGATTGCTCACCACCAGTTTTTCAAAACCGGGGAATGATATTTTGCCGGGTGCCGATAGTAAACGCACAGCTTCTACCGCCCTGAAAATATGTTTATCATAGGCCATGTAGGCAGGATAATCGGCCTGGCGGGGGCTGCTGGTTCCGGCAGCCATATAGGGCGTGGAATTGCAATTCTGTATCCATCCCGAAGAAGGATTGATCACCTGCGCAATCTCTTTCAGCCCGTGCAGTCCCTGCCATTCTGTAGCGGGATTGCTGCCATCCACCGGGTAACGCCAGTCGAACCGGTTATTGCGTTTGGGTACTGCATTACCATGCCAGTAAGCCGTATTGCCTTTGTTATCGGCATACATGGTATTGGGATAACCCAGCGCTCTTCTATTCATGGCTGTGGTAAACTGTTGCAGGTTGGTTGAGCGGCACATTTGCCAGCACTGCTCAATATAACTGGATTGCGCGGCGGTAACATTCTTAATGCTTACCAGGAAAGAATCTCTTTTGGCTACGATGGGCCCATGATGGGTTTTGCGCAGGCGTACTATTTTGCTTTGCATACCCGTTGCTGTTTTGTAATACACCGTATCGTACCAGGTGGTAGCTGTCCGGTATCCACTGCCATAGCGATAGAAAGCGCTATCGCCGGGCTTATCAAACATTTCCAGGTATACATCCGTAAAGTCAACGCCCGAATTGGTATGCGCCCAGCCACTGTAGGCATTGAACCCACTCCAGATATAGAAATTGCCAAAGATGGCAAAGCCCGATACATTCAATCCCTGTTCGCTGACCAGGTGACATTCATACCGCTGTCCATTGCCAAAGAAATTTACATGCGGATTGATCAGTAACATGCTATGGCCGCTGGCCGATTTGGAAGGAGCAATAGCCATGGTATTGGAACCATTCTCCCTTTCTTCCGTGCCGGTATCTGCTCCTTCGCCGGGCTTGCGGGGCAACAGGGTATTGTTATAGCTTCTTACTTCGGCAGCCGTAATGCCATGCCCGGCCGGGTTATCCGTGCCCGGTATTAAGAAGAACCAGGGTTCATAGTGCTGTAATAAACGGCGTACCGTATCAGGATGTTTGTACAGGTAATAATTGATACCTGCCGCGGCACTGTTGCAAAGGCTTTTATTAGGGGAGGCCCGCACATAATCGGCTTTTGCTTTTTCACACATTCAAATAACACCGTACTTACATCGCCCTGCAGGCGGCTTTCTCCATACACTTCGGCCGAACGCCCCAACGCGTTAATGAAGGTTTCTTCCAGTTGACGGAAATTGTCTTCGCACTGGGTATACATGACTCAAATGCACAGTCGGCATCCTTCTTTCCATAAATATGCGGTACACCCCAATTATCGCGGATGATGGTAACGCGCTGCGCCTGCTGCTGCCAGGTTCGGATTTGGCCAGCACTGAACTGTGCCCGTAATCGTATTGGAAGCAGAAACAGCAAGAGTATGTATTTCATGTAATGCAACGAATTAATCCTCTTTAGCCCCTTTATCACCTACAAACCATTGTTCTTTGTTTCTGAACAATACATTGAACGTAGTGAGGGAACCATAAATACGTGTAATATATTGTTGCAGGTTTACCTTGTCTTCATCGCTCAATTGCTTGTGTGCATTGATCTGCTGCTCCAGTACTCGCAGACGATCACGCAGCATTACGATCTTATGAAAGAATGCCTCAATAGGAACGTCTTTGGGTTTTTGTGTTTTATCGGCCGGCTGTAACAACATCGTGCCCCCTTCCAGCGATCACCCAGCGGAACGATCTCCGAAAAGCCACCCCAGAGGCGCAATATCTTGAGCAATGACTTTTCTACTTCGGAATGCGTTTCTATTTCCTCCGTTACATTTTCGGGTATGATCTCATCCAGGTTCGTATCATTTTTATCTACCTCTTTAATGCCATGATTGATGAAGGAGATGAGGTAGGTAGCAAAGCGGATGCCTACAATTACACCAGGGCCATAATGCGTATGCTGTAACCTGGTACCAATACCCAAATTAAGTTGATCCATATTCTTTGTTTTAAACGTAGTGTTGGCTGTGTTGTTTTTTTACAGTAACCTACGCCGCCTTGATGCGAAGGTATTTTTTTACTTTTTATAAAACTCATACGGTGTAAACTCCACAAAGTCGGCCACGGTTACCGTTACCGATTTCACCTTGCCTTTGTCAACCGTAAAAGGCCATTCTTTGATGCCATACAGCGCTTCGTTGAAAGTGGCCAGGAAGCGGTTGGTGCCCAGTGGCTCCAGGGTGGCATAACGGCCGGGATGGTGTTCAAAACGAGCTACCAGTTTACCATTTTCAGACTTGATACTCATTTTGCCATATACGGTATGGGTATAATCGCCAGCGTAGGCAGTAAGCGCCAGGCCTGGTAACGGATTGGTGGCAATGGTATCTTGTTTCTTTTTGAGCCAGTCGGCCGTTTCCTTTTCCTGTGCCTTGCTAAAGCCCAGGTATACCTTGCTGTAATTACGGTAGGGCAATCCCAGGTAGGCATCCATAATTTCATAGCGCAGCGCTTCATAGAAATTATTGGCATCGGTATTGGTGAATACAAGAATGCCCAGCTTTTCTTCGGGCAGCATGGCCACACTGGTCACAAATCCATTGACACCACCTGTATGTCCTACAAATTTACGTCCACTGTATTCTTCCAGGAACCAGCCTAGTCCATACAAAGCAAAATGTGCTTTGGTATACAGGTGGCCCCCATTGCCTAAAATAGAATGGGGCAGGCGGGTTTGGCCAATGGCGCTGGTAGCTACAACTTGCCTGTCCTGGTATTTACCATTGTTCAGCAGCATCAACAGCCAATGGCTCATATCGCTTACCGATGAACTGATACTGCCTGCGGGCGCCATATTATCAATATTGCCATAGGGTATCTTTTTCAGGATGCTTTTATCTACCGTATGTGCGGCAGCATTATTGGTGGCCTTGCCTATGTCTTTCGACAGGGCCAGGGTGTTTTTCATATCCAGTGGCGTGAAGATGCGCTCTTCCAGGAATTGAGCCCAGGTTTTACCCGTGGCTTTGGGAATGATCTCACCAACTGTCATGAAAGCAGCATTGGTATAGCCCCATTTGCTGCGGAAACTGTATTCAGGCTTCACTTTGCCAAACTTCTCCCGTACCTCTTGTAAGGTCAGGTCGGAATCGAAGTACATAAAATCGCCCTGGAAGGTTTCAAAGCCCAGGCGGTGGCAAAGCAGGTCGCGGATACTGGCTTCCTTAGCCACCCAGGGATCGTATAATTTGAAATCGGGCAGCCATTTCTGTACATGGTCGTCCAGCGACAATTTCTTATCAGCATCTAGCATGGCCATGGCCGTACCGGTAAAGGCTTTGGAATTGGAACCGATCATGAACAAGGTATTCGTATCTACTTTATTATTGGTGCCTACTTCCTGTACGCCATAACCTTTCATTACAACCACCTTGCCATCTTTAACTACACAAACCGCTACCCCGGGTATTTGCCATTCTTTCAGGGCTCTTTCGACATAAGTATCAAGGCTGTCGGTGATAAAAGCGGGCACCGTACTGGCTTGTGAATAGCTGTAGCAGGTACAGGCCAGCAATACTGCCAACAAACTTAAGCGGGGGATAATGGTTTTGCGCATAGCAAGAATTTTATGATTGTGTTTGAAGCTTTAGTTTTTCTCTGCCCTTTTGAATGATCCGCATAATGGGGAATACCAGCAAAAATACATACCTGGAAATGAAAGGCGGATCAATAAATGCAACCGGTATGCTGAGTAAAAAAATGGCCGGCACAAGCAATGCCCGCGTTTTGGCAACCCTCACTAGTACGGGATGTGGTAAATGTTCGGCTAGTTTATTGGCCGGGTTGCTGATATAATTCCATAGCCTGTACAACATGAAACCGATGAAGCAAATGTTGAGCACATAAATGATCAACGGCGTTTTCAGGTAAAGGCCTTGTTGTGTAGAATATTCACCAAAGATACCTGTACTAAAAGGCATCAGTACGATAGACAATAAAAAAGCAGGTTCATCCACAACAACTTTCTGTTGTAGTCGATAACAAATCCAAACAGGCGGTGATGCACCATCCAGTAATTACCAATCAGGAAAAAGCTGATCAAAAAACCTATAATTTTAGGGAAAAGGTGCTCCAGGCTTTTCAATAATGCTCCTTCTGTTAAATGCTCCTGTTCCAGCTCGGGTACTTTTATTTCGATAACCAAAAGCGTAATAGCAATGGCAAATACCGCATCGCTAAAAGGATCATCCGTTCGAGCTGAAACTCTTTTTAATTCATTGTGCAGGGGGTCCATAAGCAGCAAGCAAGGTTTAAATGGTTTTAATCGTTGATGGCCTGGTATACCAGCACCTTGTACAAATTACTCAAATTACCCCATTTGGTAGGGTACACATTTCTATAGAGCAGGGCTACCAGTTTTTCTTTGGGGTCGACCCAATAGCTGGTGGCAAACATACCGCCCCATTCAAAGGTACCTTCCTGGGTAGGCAATACGGCACTTCCTTTTTCGGTGGTGATGCCAAAGCCCAGACCAAATTTGTTAGGCCCTCGTGAAATATCACCTATTTGGTTCATGGTCATCATGCGTACACTGTTGCGGCTAAGGATGCGCTTACCATTATAAGTGCCGCCATTGAGCAGCATTTGGAGGAAGATGGCATAATCATAAATGCTAGACGACAATCCGCCGCCCCGGAGAAATAAGTGCCTTCCGTAGCAGGATAATCACGGGCAAATTGGCCATTAAGACCAATTCGTTCGGGCATGGGTACTACTATTTTGCTGGCTGTATCATCAGTATACAACATGGCCAGTCGGTTGTATTTTTCTTTGGGCAGGTAAAACCAGGTATCCTTCATGCCCAGCGGATCAAAGATGCGTTTGCGCAAAAAAACATCCAGGCTCATGCCAGAGACCACTTCTACCAGGTAGCCCAATACATCAGTACTAAGGCCATACGTGAACTTTTCTCCCGGCTGGTGGAAGAGGGGCAACCGGCCCAATATCTTCATTTTATCGGCCAATACAATTTTGCCTACGCCTATACCGCCTACTATCCCGGCTTTGGCATAAATGGCATTGGCTTCGGGTGAGCCGATCTGTGCATACCCGAGGCCTGAAGTATGTGTGAGCAGATCACGAATGGTGATCTCTCTTTTGGCGGGCAATGTAGTATAAGTAGAGTCGGCTTTATTGAATTTGTCCAGTACAGTAGGCTTCTTAAATTCCGGTATATAATTGGAAATCGGGTCATCCAGCATAAACTTCCCTTCTTCAAATAACATCATCACAGCTACACTCGTAATGGCTTTTGTTTGGGAAGCTATGCGGAAAATGGCATCTTTCTTCAGTGGCGTATTTACATCCTTATCATAACCTACACTTTTATAATAGGCGATCTTACCATGGCGGATGATCAGGGCTACGGCGCCATTCATGCGTCCTTTGTCTACATACTCCTGCAAAGTTTGATCAATCCGTTGCAGTCTTTCTGCCGAAAAACCCGCGGCTGCCGGCGTGAGGGCCGGTTTAATGATTACCGGAGTGGGATTGGTTTGTGATAAGACGATGCCGGATGTGATGAAACAGGCAAGGAGCCACACCAATTTTTTTCATTTGCTGGGTAAATTGAATAGGACTTCAAGATAGGAATTATTCCTCCTTCTTCAATTCGCCCATGATCAGTTGCAGCTTGTGGAATTTTTCGTAGCTCTTCTTGATGTACGATTGGAATTCATATTCCGTGGCATTTTGCACCAGGTAGAGTGGGGGCCGGTATTGCATCATGAAAGAGTCCAGATCACGCCCTTTTAATTTCGTGAGCCTGATAACCAGCGCCCGACTAAAGCGGTGGTCGATGTATTTATCCTGTTCTTCGCGCAACAGTCTTTCCTGGAAGGCCAGCATATTGCGGTTGCGCCGGAAGCGGAAGATATTGATGAATTCGTTAATGTCTAATCCTACACCAGCCGGGGCAGAACCCGAAGAAACAGGACCGGTGGATATGCCGATGCCGGGTTTCTGAAAATTAAATGCCTTGGCATAGTCAAGGCGGTTCTGGATAGAGTCCAGTTTATAATTGGGCAGCTTGACCATGACCTGTTTTAATTCCGTCACGTTTACATGCAGGGCCACTTCAAAAGCTGGATATTCCGGATACTTTGTACGGCATACTTGGGAGTGGGCTTACCCAGGTAAGAAAACCAGATGGAATCAGTTTCGGGCACCAGAAGGGAATAACGGCCCAGGGAATCGGTAATGGTGCCTGCCCCGGAATTACTCATTACACTCACTGCCTGCATGGGGTTTGACTGTGACATGTCAAATACCCGCCCGCTTACCCGGATCTGACCAATAGCCGTTTTTGTGGCTGCTGTGAGCAGCAACATGCATAATATGATTAGTGCCGGTCGGAACAAACGGGTAAAATTAAGGTTGTGATATTACGGTAAGATTGTGACATACAAGCACTACGCACTCCCAATTTAACGTTGATTTTGCAGATCCCGGATCACTTGTTCAATGATGCGGGGATAATGGGCATGTTCCAACTGGTGTACCTTTTGGGCCAGATCGGCCGGGGTATCGCCCGGATTGATAGCGCAGGTGGCCTGGAATAGGATAGCGCCGTTATCGTATACATTGTCAACAAAATGAATGGTGATGCCACTTTCAGCATCACCGGCGGCAATAACAGCTTCATGAACATGCATACCATACATGCCTTTGCCACCATAGCGTGGTAAAAGGGCAGGATGGATATTGACAATTTTATTGGGATAAGCCGCTGTAAGGGTGGCTGGTACCTTCCACAGGAACCCGGCTAATACAATAAAATCAATGCCAGCCGCCTGCAAAGCATCAAGGTAGCCATTGCCCCTGAAGAACGTTTCTTTTTCGATCAGGAGAACAGGGATATGTTCTTTTTCGGCAATATGAATTACCCCGGCTCCCGGTTTATTGCACACTACCAGGGCGATGGTAACGGCCTGGCTGTTCCGGAAATAATCAATGATCTTTTGTGCATTGGAGCCCGCACCCGAGGCAAAAAGAGCGATCCTGGTGGCTGGCGGGTGATTGCCAGTTACCGGTTGTTGTGAGTTGTCGTCTGCTGATTTCAAAGTAAGCTGTATTCTGTATTCTGTATGCTGTATGCTGTCTCCTGTATTCTTTCCTGTTATCCTTCTCCCCATTTTCTTCAGATAATTCCTGAAGAAGGTAAACTGGCCAAAGGGAATGCTAAGGAGGATCACACAAAAGGCCAGAGGATGGTTACCAGGACGATATAGAGCGGTATGCGTATAATGGCTGATTCGATCTGGAATAACCCCAGTAATTGACGCCCCAGGTAGCCGCAAAGGCTGCCTCCCAATGCAAAAGTGATGAGGATGAGCAGCAAACGCCATCCATTCACCTTCCATTTCTGTTGGAGCTTTTCAAACATGCACGCAAAAGTGCGGTAATTTGGTCACAGATAAAACACTTATAGCCAGATAAATTGGATGTATCGATCAATGGGCACTACTGACAGACAGTCTCCCGTTTTGGGGGTTCGGGGGTGGGAGAGCAGGGTGATTCACAGAACATGGCCTGACATCCCACCAGGGCTTGCCTCCGAATTGCACTGGAAGCGCCTAAAACAGGAGTCTACAGAGGGGGCCAGTGCAATATGTAGTGAATGTGCAGTGAACATGTAGTGGATACCCAGGCAAGCCTGCCTGAATGTTGCCGCACCTTCTCTACGGTCTACACAAACGAAAACGAATAAGAGCCGACCGGATTATTTCTTCACAGCTACAATAAAAGACTGGACATCTGTCGTTTATAGTGATTGCAAAATCTTTCTTAGCCTCTAAAATCACTATATGATCTTTAAACCTCATGTGTTCCTGGTAAGTTTCTCATTTCCTCATTCCCAAAAGCGGGTGACAAAAACATGACATAAATGTCATGACAGAATGAAACATGATACTATAAATGGGCTGAAACCCGCGCCCAGTCTACGTTAAAAAAATTTTAAACATGTTGATATTTTGTTGAAATCCTGACTTATTTTTGCAGCCAATTCAGGAAATTTTTCCACATAATCTCATCATATTCAACTGATATGATTGACCATAGACCAATTGTCAAAAGAACTCTTCTCAGTGCATTATTGATCGTTGTATTGTCGTTCGGAAACAAGATGGCAGCGCAGGATGGGAAACAATTATTTGATACCTATTGCGCCCAGTGTCACAATGTGGTAAAAGACATGACCGGACCCGCGCTCAAAGGAATTGAAGACCGCGTAAAGGACAAAAAGATCTTACACGATTGGATCAGGAACAACCCCAAAGTGCTCGCTTCGGGCGATAAATACTTTAACGATTTGTATAATAAGTGGGGCAAGGTTCCCATGAACGTTTTCCCTTCCATGACCGATGGTGAAATTGATGCTATCCTCAAGTATATCAGGGAGTATAAAACGCCCCCAACTGGTGGCCCTGGCGGCGGCGGCGCACCTGATGGCAAAATGGGAGAAAACGATAACGCCATCCTGTATGGTGTATTGACCCTAATCCTGGCCGTGGTAGCCTTTGTAATGCTGCAGGTAAACAGCAACCTCAAAAAACTGGCTGATGATAAGGATGGCATTCCCGGCAGTGAGCCCATTCCTTTCTACCGCAATAAAACATACATCACCATTTTCACCCTCTTTATGTTTGTGGTGGCTGGTTTCTTCTTTGCCAAAGGCGCGATTGGCCTGGGCCGTCAGAAAGACTATCAGCCCGAACAGCCTATCTACTATTCGCATAAGGTACACGCCGGTACCAACCAGATCAACTGTTTGTATTGCCACGGCAGTGCCATGGAAGGCAAATCGGCTACCATTCCTTCTGTGAATGTATGTATGAACTGTCACCTCACCATCAATGAATATACCGGTGCACCCATCTTCAAAGAAGACGGCACCGAAGTAAATGGTACTGAAGAGATCAAGAAGATCTATGCAGCTGCCGGTTATGATCCCGCTAAAAACAATATACCGGTAAAGGCAAAGCCATTGAGTGGACCAGGATCCACAACCTGCCCGACCACGTATACTTCAACCACTCGCAGCACGTAAATGCCGGTAAGGTACAGTGTCAAACCTGCCATGGTGAAATTACCAACATGCACGAAGTAAAGCAGTTTGCCGAATTAAGCATGAGCTGGTGTGTAAACTGTCACCGCGAAACAAAAGTGAATTTCAACAACGATAAAGGCGAAGGAAATAAATTCTATAGCATTTACGAGAAGTACCACAATGAGATCAAGGCCGGTACAAGAGACAGTGTAACGGTGGCCGATATCGGTGGTCTGGAGTGTCAGAAATGTCACTATTAATATGCAAATGTGCTGATTTGAAAATTTGAAAATGCCCTAGTGGCGCCAGGTTTTTAAAAGCACAAATAGATTCACAGTTTGAAATGATGTCCGCACTTAAAACAACCAGCGACCCCATTATCAAATTATCAAATTGCCTAATTCTCAAATTAATATAAATGGCTAAAAAAAGTACTGGCAGAGTTTTACAGAGCTCAAAAACAGTGAAGCCCATCAGCAGTTGGCCAAAGATGAATTCCCCGAACCATTGCCGTCTCAACAAGCTGATAGCGGCTTAGCCAATGCTTCCGCATCCCGCAGAGATTTCTTAAAATATCTTGGTTTCAGTACTGCTGCTGCTATGGCAGCTGCCAGTTGCGAAACTCCTGTTCGTAAGGCCATCCCTTATGTAAACAGGCCAGCGGATCTCATCCCCGGTGTAGCCGACTATTATGCTACCACTTATGTAAGTGGCGGTGAGGCCATCCCGGTAATAGCCAAAGTTCGTGACGGACGTCCGATCAAAATAGAAGGTAATACTTTATCATCCTTCACAAAGGAGCTACCACCTCCCGTGTACAGGCTTCCGTACTGGACCTGTATGACACAGCCCGGATCAAACATCCCATGGCCAACGGCTCTGCCGCTGACTATGCAGCGATCGACAAAATGATCACGGATGGGCTGGCTGTACTGGGTAGTGCTCCTGTAGTAGTACTGACCAGTACTATTACTTCTCCCACTACTAAACAACTCATTACTGAATTCCTGGCCAAATACCCCGGTAGCCGCCATGTTCAGTATGATGCAGTTTCTTATAGCGGCCTCATCCTGGCCAACGAAGCTACGCATGGTGTAAAAGCCATCCCTTCGTACCAGTTTGAAAATGCCAACGTGATCGTTAGCATCGGTGCCGATTTCCTCGGTACCTGGTTGAGCCCCGTTGAATTTCAACGTGGTTATACTGCCGGCCGGAAGATCAACGAAAAGAACCCCACTTTAAGCAAGCACTACCAGTTTGAAAGCATGATGAGTATGACTGGCGCCAATGCTGATGAGCGGTTTACCCACCGTCCTTCAGAAACCGGTGTAGTTGCGGCTGCTTTGTTGAGCGCTGTAAACGGACAAGCTGTTGCAGGTGTTAGCGATAAGCTGAAAGTGGGTATCGAAAAAGCTGCGAAAGACCTGGCTGCCAACAAAGGCAAGGCCTTGGTAGTGAGCAGCAGCAATAACCCCAGCATTCAGATCATTGTAAATGCTATCAACGAAGCGATCGGCGCTTATGGTTCTACCATCAACTGGTCTTTACCCATTCTTTCACACCAAGGGCTTGACAGTGAAATGGCTACCCTTACTGCCGATATGGAAGCTGGCCGCGTAGGCGCCCTGCTGGTATACGGTGTGAACCCCGCCTATGAATATTTCGATGGCGAAAGATTTAAAAAGCCCTTCAGCGTGTAAAACTGTCTGTATCGTTCAACGACAGGCAGGATGAAACCACGAAGGAATGTAAATACATTTTACCCGCTCCCCACTTCCTGGAGAGCTGGGGTGATGCTGAACCTAAAGCAGGTTTATTCAGCATGATGCAGCCAACCATCAATCCCTTGTTCCAGACAAGGCCTTTTCAGGATTCACTCCTGAAATGGGCTGGCAATGCAACTGCTGCTTATGATGTGTTCTTCAAAAATTACTGGACCAACCGTCTGGGCAGCCATGAGTTGTATACCAAGGCCCTGCAGGATGGTGTGATCGAAGGCGCCGGTACTGCAGCTGCTCCTGTGTTTACTGGCAGTGCGGTAGCACAAGCTATCTCTACTGCATCGGCCCTGAAAAATCAGGCCCTGTTGAACTGGTAGTATACCAAAAAGTAGCCCTGGGTGATGGCAAACAAGGTAATAACCCCTGGTTGCTGGAAATGCCTGATCCTATTACCCGTGTAAGCTGGGACAACTATGCCATTACCTCTCCGCAGCTGGCTAAGGAATATGGCATCAACCTGAATGATCGTTGGGAAGCTGATAAATATGAGATCGAACCTGCAAAACCTGTTATCAAGGTAAAAGTGGGTAATAAAGAAGTAACCCTGCCGGTAATCGTAATACCTGGTATGCAATCCAATACCATTGCCATTGCGGTAGGTTATGGAAGGGCTAAAGAAATCGGTAGATCAGTTATTACTATGGATGGTACTTCATTGGGTGCCAATGCATATCCTTTGACGAGCTATAATGGCGCTACCATCGAATGGACTGCGACTGATGTAACAGTTGCCAAAACCAGTGAGAAATATAAAGTAGCGATGGTGCAAACGCACAATAGCTACGAAGGCCGTCAGGAAGTACTGAAAGAAGTAACCCTGAAAGAATTCCAACACGATCCCAAAGTAATTTATAATGAAAGGGCTAAGGAATTAGAACCCTGGGGTGGTATCAATGATTATGAGAAGGAAGGAACGCTTTATCCTGCTTATGATCGTCCTGGTATCAAATGGGGCATGAGCATTGATCTTAACAGTTGTTATGGTTGCGGCGCTTGCGTAGTAGCTTGTAACGCTGAAAACAATATTCCGGTAGTAGGTAAGCGTGAAGTAATGCGTTACCACGATATGCACTGGTTGCGTATTGACCGTTACTTTAGCGGCAATCCTGAAGATCCGGAAAGCATCCAAACCGTATTCCAGCCAATGCTTTGTCAGCATTGCGATAATGCGCCTTGCGAAAACGTGTGTCCGGTAGCTGCTACCAACCACAGTTCAGAAGGGTTGAACCAGATGACCTACAACCGTTGTATCGGTACAAGGTATTGCGCCAATAACTGTCCGTTCAAAGTACGTCGCTTTAACTGGGCCGATTATATGGGTGCTGATAGCTTTGCCGATAACCAACGTCCGTTGGTAGAAGAAGGCAAACTGGATGATGTGGTATTGATGATGAATGATGATCTTACCCGCATGGTATTGAATCCGGATGTAACCGTTCGTAGCCGTGGTGTTATTGAAAAATGTTCCTTCTGCGTACAGCGTTTGCAGGAAGGTAAGTTGAAGGCTAAGAAAGCCGGCCGTCCGCTGGAAGATGAAGATGTGAAAACAGCTTGTCAACAAGCTTGTGCTGCCGATGCCATTGTGTTTGGTAATGCCAACAATCCGAACAGTGAGATCAGCCAGGTTCGTCAGCAAAACAAGTTGCGCCTGTTCCATGCACTGGAGCAAATTCACGTACTGCCCAACATCAATTACCTCGCTAAAGTGCGTAATACTGATGAGATCAGCAATCACGGTGTATTGAGTGGTGAGAAGGTTGAACTGGCAGCGGCATCTGCAGCGCATGGTGAAGAGAAGAAAGAAGCTGCCGGCCATCATTAAGGAAGTTAGTATTGAAGCGTTGATAAGGAAAGGTCTAAAAACTAAAATTTTCAGCTAAAGCCTAAAAGCTGATAGCTAAAAGCTAATAAACATGGCATCAAAGTACGAATCGTTAGTTAGAGCCCCATTGGTGGATGGCACAAAGACTTATCACCAGGTTACGGAAGATATAGTACGTCCTATTGAGGCGCCCCCAACGCGTGCGTGGTGGATTGGCTTCATTATCTCCGTTATCCTGTTATTATTCGGGGTGTATTCCATCTACCGTGAAGTAACTTATGGGGTGGGCCAGTGGAACCTGAATAAAACCATCGGATGGGGTTGGGATATCACCAACTTCGTATGGTGGGTAGGTATCGGTCACGCCGGAACCCTGATCTCTGCGATCCTCTTGCTTTTCCGTCAGGGATGGCGTACAGGTGTAAACCGTGCGGCAGAAGCCATGACCATCTTTGCGGTAATGTGCGCGGGCCAGTTCCCGATCTGGCACATGGGTCGTGTGTGGATGGCCTTCTTTGTAATGCCTTACCCCAATACCCGTGGACCGCTGTGGGTAAACTTTAACTCGCCCCTGTTATGGGACGTATTTGCGATCTCTACTTACTTCACCGTATCACTGTTATTCTGGTATTCTGGTTTGTTGCCTGACCTGGCTACCATCCGTGACCGTGCCAAATTGAAGTGGAGAAAACATATGTATGGTGTACTTTCTTTTGGCTGGACGGGTTCTACCAAACACTGGCAGCGTCATGAAAGTTTATCACTGGTACTGGCCGGTTTGAGTACGCCCCTGGTATTGTCGGTACACACCATTGTATCCTTCGACTTCGCCACTTCCGTTATCCCGGGATGGCATACTACCATCTTCCCCCTATTTCGTGGCGGGTGCGATCTTCTCAGGTTTCGCAATGGTACAAACCCTATTGCTGGTAACCCGTAAGGTGCTGAAGCTGGAAGATTATATCACCATGGAGCACATTGAGGTGATGAACAAGGTAATTGTATTGACCGGTTCTATAGTAGGTATCGCTTACCTGACAGAGTTGTTTATCTCCTGGTATGGTATTAACAAATATGAAAACTGGGCTTTCTTCCAAAATAGGTTGAACCTGTTTAGCCCCTATGGCTGGAGCTACTGGCTGATGATGGGCTGTAACGTGATCTCTCCGCAGATCTTCTGGTTCCGCAAAATGAGAAGGAATATCGTAGTTACCTTCTTTATGTCGGTGATCGTTAATATCGGTATGTGGTTCGAGCGTTTTGTGATCATCGTAACCTCTATCTACCGGGATTATATTCCCAGTAGCTGGGCTACTTACTACCGCCCCACCATCTGGGAAGTTGGTTTCTATATGGGAACATTCGGGTTGTTCTTCACCTGTTACTTCCTGTTCTCCAAATTCTTCCCGGTTATCGCGATAGCGGAAATCAAACATATCCTGAAAAGATCAGGTGAAAGCTATAAGCAGAAAATGGTGGATGTAGAAAGTAAAGATGTGGAGGAGTATTATCATGAAACACAACATGCGCATCACTAAAAACAGGTTGTTTGACTTCCTGAGTGCGATGTAGGACATTGAAGGGTAGATGCGAGGAGAAGATAAAAAGTAAAAACCAGGTATTAAGAAATCAGTAATATTAAAATTCTTATATGGCGGTTAAAAAATTTGTAGTGGGTTGCTTTGAGGAGGAGGATGTACTGTTTAAAGCAGTCAAAAGCGTACGCAAAGCCGGTTATAAGCTACATGATGTTTATACCCCCATGCCTATCCATGGATTGGATACTGCTATGGGCCTTCGGGATACCAGCCTTCACACTGCCGGGTTCATTTATGGTATTACCGGTACAACCATTGCTTTGAGCAGCATTGCCTGGATCTTTACCAAAGACTGGCCGCTCAACATTGGTGGTAAACCCCACCTGGCCTTGCCAGCTTGGGTTCCCATTTGCTTTGAGTTCACGGTATTGTGTGCCGCTGTAGGGATGGTATTGACCTTTTGTTATTTATGCCAAATGGCTCCTTTTGTAAAGAAGCACCATTTCCATTTGCATGCTACAGACGATAAGTTTGTAATGGTGATCGAATGCACTGATAAAACCAGTGATGGCGAGACTAGTAATTTCCTGACTGGTCTGGGCGCCACGGAAGTAAATGTACAACGTGCCGAAACAGGCTGGTGGTTAGGTCGTTATGACAAGGAAAGAGAACTTTTTAAAGACAAAACGGAATCTGTTATAGCATAATCTCTGAATATTCAGTACGATGAAAAAATTATCAATCATAGTTGTTTTAGTAGCCCTGGTAGTCTGGAGTTGCAGTGATGTGCGGAGAACCCCTGGTCGTGTATATATGCCCGATATGGCCTATAGCCGTGCCATAGAAACTTATTCCTCCCTGGATACCTTCCATGTGCAAGGCATTAATTACACTGCTATGCCTGTGCCCGGTACCATTAAAAGAGGTGAGTTGCTTCCTTTCCCTTTAACACAGGACAAGACAGGGGATACTACCAATTACGCATTGTCAAAACAAATTGCCAATCCTTTAGCTAACCTGAGCCCAGCACAGTTTACAGAGGCAGAGCGCTTATACCTGGTTAACTGCGGTATTTGCCACGGTAAAGCATTGGATGGTAATGGCGTATTGCATAAAAGAAGTGATGGTACGGATGGTCCCTATATAGCTGCACCGGCCAAGCTGATCGGCAATCCTCAATATGAGAACATGCCATCCGGGCAGATGTTTTATTCTGTTACTTATGGAAAGGGCCAAATGGGTAGCTATGCTTCCCAGTTGAGCACCACCCAAAGGTGGATGGTGATCCAGTACATCAAGACTAAACAGGCCGAAGCAAAAGGTGGTAGTACAACCAGTGCGGCTGCTGATACTACTGCAAAAAAATAACTGATACGAGATACTGAAAATATAAATAGTTGATAATGGCTTCAAGAGAATTTTTGAAATACCCAAGCGATATAAGACCTGGTCAACAGCTTTGATGGGAGTAGGCGTATTGTCACTGATCATTGCATTTATCGCTTATGGAAGAGGTGAACATCCTCAATTATTTTGGGGCGCCCTGTTGCAGAACAGTGCTTTCTTCCTGCTGGTAGTAAATGCATCTATGTTCTTTATTTGTGCTACCACCCTGGCAATGGGCGGCTGGCAAATGTCGTTCAGAAGGGTTAGTGAAGCCATTTCAACCGCAGTAGCGCCTATTGGTATCATTACCGGCATTGTAACGCTTTGCCTCGTTTTTATTCCCGGAACGCATATCTACCATTGGCTTCATCCGGATGGTGATCCAATCCTGGAAGGCAAAAAGGCTTTTGAATGTGCCTTTCTATTCCATCTGGACTGTATTGACCATTGTACTATGGTATGCATTGGGCCGCAAAATGCGTCAACTGTCCCGCTCACTGGATAACAATCCTTTGCCTGATGTTGAATCAGGTCGCAAGTATATTTTTAAGAACACCGTTTGGGCTTCTTTGTTCATTGCCTGGTTTGGTTTGACAGTAATGTCTACTATTCCCTGGTTCTGGCTCATGAGCATTGATGCACACTGGTATTCTACCATGTATAGCTGGTACACTTTTGCCAGCACCTTTGTATCGGGTATGGCGCTGATCGCCTTGTTTGTGATCTATATGAAAACCAGGGTCACCTGGAATACACCAACCAGGAGCACCTGCATGACCTGGGTAAATTCATGTTCGCCTTTTCTATCTTCTGGACATACCTGTGGTTCTCTCAATACATGCTGATCTGGTATGCCAACATTCCTGAAGAAACGGTATACTTTAAATCCAGGATATCTGCACAAGAGCATAAAGGCGGTGCATACAGTGGTATTTTCTGGTTCAGCTTTATTATTAACTTCCTGGCTCCCCTGTTCATCCTGATGCGCAAGGGGTCAAAGAGGAACTATACCACCATGGTATTTATGGCAGTAGTGATCATTATAGGTCACTGGCTCGATTTCTACCAGATGGTATTTGCCAGTATTGATCCAGAGCATGTGAATGTAGGCATGTTGTTGCTCGACTTTGGTATTGGAGCCGGTTTTGTGGGCATCATTATGAATTCGGCAGGAAATGCCATGAGCAAGTACCCATTGGTGGCCAGGAACCATCCGTTCATTAAAGAAAGTATCATACACCACACGTAATTAACTTAAGCGTGTGTGTTGTTCAATAGCATTTAAACTTTGATAGGTCTGAATTAAATTTATTGATTGATCATGACAACTACTGGAATACTTCTGTTAGCGATTCTCATCCTGGGCTTTCTGATCACCTTTCAGATTGCCAAGGCCAGTGAGTACGTATCTGTGCTGAAAGGAGAGAAGAAGGCTTTCGAGCAAAACAACAAGATCAATGCATTTTTGATGGTCGTGTTCCTGGTATTGGGATTAGTGGGCGTATGGTGGTGTAATAAAATACTCTACCCTAAAACCCTGATGCCTTACCCTGCTGCCTCTGAACATGGTAAGAATATTGACAATATGTTGATGATTACCATTGCCATTACCGGGATTGTATTTGTAATCACACAGGTATTGTTGTTCTGGTTTGCTTTCAAATACCAGCACAGTGAAAAAGACAAGCTTTCTATTATCCGCATAATAATAAGCTGGAAGTATTATGGACTACTGTTCCGGCTATTGCGCTTTGCGTACTGGTAGGCTTTGGTTTGTTCTATTGGTTCAAAATGACCGGTGACGCTCCGTCCAATGCCATGGAAGTGGAAATTACTGGTAAGCAGTTTGGTTGGATCTACCGTTACCCAGGTAAGGACAATACATTCGGTAAGAAGTACTACCGCAATATTGATGAAGCAGCCGGTAACCAATTGGGTTTACTATGGACCGATACTACTATCATTAAGAAAGACAAGAATAATAACCCCGTTGGTGAAGCTAAACTGAAAGCTGATCCTGCTGGTTTTGACGACATTGTAGATAACGCCGCCATGTACCTCGTTAAAGGGGTACCTGTAAAACTGATCATCAATTCACGTGATGTGATCCATGACGTTGGTTTACCCCACTTCCGCCTGAAAATGGATGCGGTACCCGGTACACCTACTACCATGTGGTTCACCCCCTGCTTACTACAGAGGAAATGAGAGAGAAAACCAAGAACCCAAAATTTGAATATGAGATCTCTTGTGATCAAATGTGCGGAAATGGGCACTATTCAATGAGGGGTGTTATTAAAGTGGTAACTCCTGAAGAGTTTATTCTGTGGAAGGCCAAAATGAAGCCTGCTTATGCAACTGCATTCCCTGCTCCTGAAGCACCGAAACCCGTAGTTGCCGATAGCACAGCTAAAAGTGCAAAAGATACCCTTAAAACAGTAGCCAAGCATCCGTAACCAGCCGGAAGTGGAGAATCGTAAAAGCATTAACATCGTCTATTAAATAATATATCATGAGCAACGAAGCATTGCACGGGCATTCTGAGGTAGTCACTACGCATGAGGTGCATCACGATGAGCATCATGTACACCATCATAAAGAAACCTTTATCACTAAATACGTATTCAGCCAGGATCATAAAATGATCGCCAAACAGTTCCTGATTACGGGTATGATATGGGGTATCCTCGGTGGTCTGATGTCTGTGTTATTCCGTTTGCAACTGGGTTATCCCGACCAGGCTTTCCCCTGGCTGGAAGATATCCTTGGCCGTTGGGCTAAAGGTGGAAAGATATCTGCCGAGAACTACTATGCCCTGGTTACCATGCATGGTACCGTACTGGTGTTCTTCGTATTGACTGGTGGTTTGAGCGGTACTTTCGCCAACTTCCTCATTCCCCTGCAGGTAGGCGCGCGTGATATGGCGTCGCCTTTCATGAACATGCTGTCATACTGGTTCTTCTTTGGTGGTAGCGTGGTAATGCTTTCTTCGCTCTTCATTCAAACAGGACCTTTCAGTGGCGGCTGGACAGCTTACCCCCTGAGTGCCCTGGGCGATGCTTCTCCCGGATCTAAAACAGGTATGGACCTCTGGATCACAGCGATGGCTATGTTCGTAATATCTTCGCTGCTGGGTGGTCTGAACTATATTTCTACCGTATTGAACATGCGTACCAAGGGTATGTCGATGACCAGGCTTCCCCTTACTATTTGGGCCCTGTTCTTTACCGCTGTATTGGGTGTATTGTCATTCCCTGTACTGTTATCTGGTTTCATTCTCCTGTTATTTGATCGTCATGGTGGTACCAGCTTCTACTTGTCTGATATTTATATAACGGCAACCAAGCAGGCCTTACCCAATGAGGGTGGTAGCGCCATCTTGTATCAACACTTATTCTGGTTCCTGGGTCACCCCGAGGTATACATTATCCTGTTGCCTGCGATGGGTATGGCTTCTGAGATCATATCTATCAACGCCCGCAAACCGATCTTTGGTTATATGGCTATGGTGGGTTCCATGTTTGCGATCACCATCCTGGCCTTCCTGGTATGGGCGCACCACATGTTCGTAACTGGGTTGAATCCATTCCTCGGATCGGTATTTGTATTACTCACCCTGTTGATTGCCGTTCCTTCGGCTATCAAAGTGTTCAACTGGCTCACCACCATCTGGAAAGCCAATATTAAGTTTACTCCCGGTATGATGTTCGCCCTGGGCTTCGTGAGCCTGTTCATTTCCGGTGGTCTTACAGGTATCTTCCTCGGTAACTCTACCCTGGATATCCACCTGCATGATACTTACTTTGTAATTGCACACTTCCATATTGTAATGGGTGTATCTGCCTTCTTTGGCATGTTTGCCGGTGTTTACCACTGGTTCCCCAAAATGTATGGTCGCTTTATGAATAATACCATGGCCTATATCCACTTCTGGGTAACCCTGGTTGGCGCCTACCTTATCTTCTGGCCTATGCACTATGAAGGTTTGGCTGGTATGCCCCGCCGCTACCTGGATTATTCGGGCTGGGAATCATTCAAGCATTTTGCTGAACTCAATAAATTCATCTCTACTGTGGCAATGATCGTATTTGCCGTACAGCTGATGTTCATATTCAACTTCTTCTACTCTATTTTCAAGGGTAGAAAGGTAACAGTGCAGAACCCCTGGGGTGCTACTACCCTGGAATGGACCGCACCTATCAGGCCCGGACATGGTAACTGGCCTGGTGAAATACCTGAAGTTCACCGCTGGGCTTATGATTACAGTAAGGATGGCCGTGATTTCATCCTCAAACGGAGCCTGTTGGCCCCAATGAGAGTAAGCATTAGGAGAACACGGATCGAAGAAAATGATTGATGTGAGGTGTAAATGGTTGAATTAAACTGGTTAGTTGGACATCTACCCACCACTGACCACTCACAACTCACTAAATGAAAATATAGATGCAGGAGGAAACCGTGAAGCACAATAGTTCTTTTACAATATTCGGCAAGGTGCGTGACTATATGATGCTGATTAAATTCAGCCTCAGCTTCATGGTAGTGTTTTCTGCTGTAATTAGTTACCTGCTGGCTCCAAAAGTAGTAGTATACGATTGGGCAATGATCATTTGGCTCTTTTTGGGTGGCATGCTGGTAACCGGCAGTGCCAATGCAGTGAACCAGGTGGTAGAGCGGGACACTGATGCCCTGATGAAACGTACAGCCAAACGGCCTGTTGCATCTGGCAGAATGAGTGTAACAGAAGGATGGGCCTTTGCCATTATTACCCTGGTTGCAGGATTACTCATATTAGGTTATTTCTTTAACCTGTTATCAGCAGTTGTAGCTTTGGTAAGCTGGTTCATCTATGCCTTTATGTACACCCCTTTAAAAAGGTAAGTGCTGTAGCTGTATTGCTGGGAGCAGTACCGGGTGGTTTGCCTTGTTTGATTGGCTGGGCTGCCGGGCAAGATGATCTGAGTGCCGGCGGCTGGGTATTGTTTGCCATCCAGTTCTTTTGGCAATTCCCGCATTTCTGGGCCATTGCCTGGATTGCACACCAGGACTATAGCAAGGCAGGATTTAAATTGATGCCTTCTGTAGAAGGTCCTGGAAAATATTCGGCTATCCAGTCCATCATCTACTCGCTGGTATTGATACCGGTAGGAACCTTGCCCTATTTAACGGGTATGAGTGGTATGGTGAGCTTCTGGATCGTGTTGGTAGCTAATATCCTGATGACCTGGCAAAGTATACGCCTGTACCGTGAAATGGAAGTAAAAGCCGCCAGACGGGTAATGTTCTCCAGTTATATTTATTTGCCCATTGTGTTACTGGCACTATTAGCAGATAAGTTATAAGTAAAAAGATAAGTCAGCGATTTTGACATATAGTAAGATTGATTTTGTGTAATAGATTTTAACATTGAACTGATTTAGAATGAATATTGTGAGTCCGCGTCAACAAAAATTCACCCCCACAAGTTTACCTTGTGGCTTGCTATTGGCAGCATCATTATGATGTTTGCCGGGCTCACCAGTGCCTATATAGTAAAAGGCGAACAGCCGGGATGGACTACGGTGGTAGTGCCCAGTATGTTTTATTATTCAACCGGGGTAATGCTCCTCAGCAGCCTTACGATGCAGATAGCCCTTAAATCGTTTAAGGAGCGTAACATGCAACAATACCGTAGCCTCTTAACGGTTACAGCCGTACTGGGTTTGGTATTCATTGCCATGCAGATCATTGGATTTTATAAGCTGTTCCATTCAGGCGTTAAATTAGAAGGTGGATCAGGGGCAGGTCAGTTTCTGTACATTATTTTTGGCTTGCATGCCGTTCACGTATTGGGAGGCGCCATTGCCCTGTTGATCATGTTCTTTAAGGCATTCAGCGCCCGGATCAGGAGTTATAATGTAGTACCTGTAGAAGTGGTAAGTACTTATTGGCATTTTGTAGACCTGCTGTGGATATACCTGTTCGTTTTCTTTTTGGTGAAAGGGTAATAGTGGGATAGAGGTCTAAAGACAGTATTGATTATCTGTTGAGAATATATAGAATAGAAAATATTTTTTGAGTATAAATTAATAGCAACACATGGCACAAGCAGTACCAGCGAAACAAAATTGGTGGGGTGGTGGAAGAAGTCCCTTCAATGTGGAATATGGCAAGCTGATGATGTGGTATTTTCTGATGAGCGATGCCTTTACTTTTGGCGCGTTCCTGATCTCGTATGGCACCGTACGGTTCTCCAGCAATGGCTGGCCTGACCCTAACGTAGTGTTCTCCTCTTTCCCGTTTGCCGGTCACGCACACCTTCCTCTGGTATTTGTGAGTGTAATGACCTTTATCCTGATCATGAGTTCGGTAACCATGGTATTGGCGGTAGGCGCCGGCCATCAAAATAACCGTAAAGAAGTCTTAAAATGGTTATTCTGGACCATTATTGGCGGTATTGCCTTCCTCGGTTGCCAGGCATGGGAGTGGCATCACTTGCACGACCAAGGCGCCTGGTGGGGTAGGAATCCTTTCCCTAATTTCGGCGGTTCAGAATCTTCTACCAACTTTTCCAACTTCTTCTTTACCATCACTGGTTTCCACGGGTTCCACGTATTCTCCGGAGTTATTATCAACATTATCATGTTCATTATGACTTACAAAGGGGTATTTGACCGCAGAGGCCATTACCTGATGATTGAGAAAGCTGGTTTGTACTGGCACTTTGTAGACCTGGTTTGGGTATTCGTATTCACCTGTTTCTACCTGTTCTAATTTTGATTTGATCAAACGCCAATCGCAATACATATTATTATGGAAAAATTTGAAACACCACATAATGCAGAGCACGGACACGGGGAGAAACATGATTTTGATACCAAGGCCATCTGGAGAACATTCTGGATCCTGTTGATCATTACTTGTCTGGAGTTGGTCGTAGGTATGTTCATCGCACCTCACTTTCATTCCCTGAAATTGATGTTCAATATCCTGTACATCATCTTTACGGCTGCCAAAGCTTTCTATATCATAGCCGAGTTCATGCACTTACGTCATGAGATCAAAAATATGATCATGACCATTGCAGTACCGGCCCTGCTATTCATCTGGTTTATTGCAGCTTTCCTATGGGATGGTAATTCCTACAAAACCTCCGTAATAACTATGACCCCCACCACAAGGAGAGTACAACTACTCCAATGGAGAAAAAGGCCGGTCATGGAGAACATGGTGGCGAAACGCAAAAGCCTGAGACTGTTCACTAAACACCTGTTACAGGTGCTTCTATAACTGAATCAATCCCGCCTGGTAGCGATATCGGGCGGGATTTTATATTTATTGGCCTTTTCCTGCCCAAAACCAGTATTGCATTGTTTCGTGTGGTAACTTTGCGCAGCAAAACAAAATAACGTGAGCCAGAAAGCATTGTTAGCCTTGTGTATTGCCATCCTGCTGCCGGTAGCCAGTTATTTTCTTGTAAAATCGCTCAGCCGGGATGTCATTCACATGCCCCCAAGTATTATCCCGAGTATACCACCGATACGGTTATTAATGGCAAGCAAGTATCAGATACAGTATGGTATAAATTGGCCAATGGCTCATTCACCAATCAGTTGGGTAATAAAGTAAACCTGGACGACTTAAGTGGCCGCATTATTATTGCCGACTTCTTTTTCACCCGTTGCCCTTCTATTTGTCCTACGCTTACGCGTAACATGAAAAGCTTACAGCAAAGCCTGAAGCTGAAAGATGTTACCAAGCGAATCGATACTACATTTGTACAATTCCTGTCGTTCAGCGTTGATCCTGAAAGAGATTCTGTACCAGTACTCAAGAAATATGCCGACCGGTATGGCGTCAACCATGATGTTTGGTGGATGCTGACAGGTCCCAAGAAGGAGATTTATGACTTCGCTTTGCATGAGATCAAACTGCCAGCACAGGATGGCGGCACTGTTGATTCCTTATTTATACATACAGAGAAGTTTGTGCTGATTGATAAGAATGGCATCATCAGGGGTATTATAATGGGCTGGATACAGTGGCCCTGGCCAAATTGGCCGAAGATCTTACGCTTCTGATGTTGGAAAAGGATAAGCACAAACCTTCGCCCGTACTGGCTCAAATACTTTCTCTTTGGCCCATCTTCCTGCTGGGTTTAGCAGCATTGGCTGTATTTATATGGATTGTACGCCGGACAGGGAAAAATACCAAATCATAATAGTATGCTAGCGCCTGTATTAAAAAAATGATAAGAAAGCCTGGTGGTTCATCGGCATCGTTTCTTTTGTTGTGTTTGCCGCTGTAGTATTACTTAGCCGGTTTAAGCTGGATGTAGACCCCGGATTCGATGTACATGCATTTGCGACATTCAATGCAATTGTCAACTCAATCGTGACGGTATTGCTGGTAGCCGGCCTGATAGCTGCCAAACGCCGGAAGCTCCTGCTGCATAAGAAGATCATGATGACTGCCATAATCCTTTCGGTACTTTTCCTGGTATCTTATATCTGCCATCACCTTTTTGCAGGGGATACACGGTTTGGCGATCTTGATCACAATGGTATTGTGACCGACGCCGAGAAAGCCCAGGCAGGTGGTTTGCGTACGTTTTATTATATCATTCTTATCACCCATATACCCCTGGCAGGTATCATCTTGCCTTTTATTCTTTTCACAGCTTACCGCGCCCTGGTAGCCGAATGGCCACAACACCGTAAGCTGGCCCGTATTACCTGGCCTGTATGGTTCTATGTAGCTTTTACCGGTGTATTGGTATACCTGCTGATCAGTCCTTATTATTGAGTATATTGAGGTAAATGTTATTCCATGCAACAGGATGCGTTTAAAGCATTGAAAATACTGCACCTTGGTATCATGGCCGGACTGGCGTTTTTTCAGCAGGCATTCTCCTGCTTTTTCAAACCGGCCGCTTGAAAGCCATCGATCCATCGATGGAAAGAACTTTACAGGTAGTAGCAGTAGTGGTGACGGTTACTTTATTGCTGCTGGGATTTAACCTTTTCAAACGAAAGATGATGGCGGCCCGTAACAGTACGGAAGCAGGTGAAGCAAGAATGAATGCTTATCGTAATGCATGTATTATGTGGTGGGCTATGATCGAAGCGCCGGGACTGCTGGCGGTAGTTTGTTTTTTTATGACGGGCAATTATGCATTCATAGCCCTGGCAGGGTTTCATGTGTTGTTGCTCCTGCTGTTTATGCCTCGTAAGGCCAATATCATTGTATTATTGAACTTAACCAGTAAAGAGGTTGAGCAACTGGAAGGAAAGAATTAATTGACCGTTTCCGTATGTAATGCCCTTTATTTTGAGCTTCCGGTCTCAAATCAATTCTTCTGCAGGGTCCCAGAAAAGCTCCTTGAAGTTGACCACGGTATCTTTCTTCACTTTAATCCCTTCTTTTTCGAGCAGTTCCTTCATGCGGGTAGGCGTAGCAAAATGGTGCTTACCGCTCAGCATACCATTGCGGTTAACTACGCGGTGAGCGGGAATTTTGGGTTTTACTCTATCGGCGCCATGCATAGCCCACCCCACCATACGGGAGGAGGATTTAGCGCCCAGGCAGGCGGCAATGGCTCCATAGGAGGTAACACGGCCCCGCGGAACCTGGCGGGCAACTTCATATACCAACTCAAAGAACGTTTCCTTACGTCCTGTTGGAGTAAGGGAGGCCAGCTTCTCTTTTGTTGGCTTACTGACCGTTTTGCGTGTAGCCATTATTTATTCTTTTGGTGAGCAATTCACTGCGGCGCGGTTCGGGAACCTGGATATAATCAAAGGGACAATGCAGACAGCCATTGCCACAGCAATGCCCTCTTTCCAGGTGATAGCGGGCAGTTAATACCACGTATCCCTGTTCATTGTAATAATAATCAACTCCTTCTATCAGTTCCTTCTTCAAGTAATAATTCTTTTAGTGCCTCATTCTTATCGGGCAATGGCGTGCCGGGCAGGCCAAATTGTAAATAATGGATGCGGTTGCTTTGCGCTATATCCAGGCCCTCATAATGGGTTTTGATCCTAAGTGATTCGCTAAGGGTTTCCTGTGTGTATACGTCATCCATATCCTGCACCAGGGGCAGCTCATGTAAATCGATCACCCATTTAGTAAACCGGTACAAACTGGGCGAATCGGTTTTCAGGTTAATATAACCCCCTGGTTGCAGTATTTGTTGGTACAGGCGCAAGAATTTAGGGTGTGTTAATCTCTTTTGGCCTTACCGGTACGCAGCTGGGGATCGGGAAAAGTGATCCAGATCTCTGCTACCTCGCCAGGGGCAAAATAGCTGGCAATCTGGTCAATCTGCGTACGCAGAAAACCTACATTGGTTAGATTTTCCTGCAAGGCTTTCTTCGCTCCTGCCCAGATACGATTGCCCTTCAGGTCTATTCCCAGGAAGTTCTTATCAGGGAATAACCTGCCCAGCCCTAGAGCATACTCGCCCTTGCCGCAGGCCAGCTCCAGTACAATGGGATTGTCGTTATGGAAAAAATCCTTCCAGTGGCCTGGCATGTTTTCGGGGTACTGCAGCACATTAGGAAAAGTGCTCATCTCTGCAAAACGTATTAACTTTTATGACCCATAGGTCGCAAAAGTAGCGAAATCAAAAAAAACTGCTGAAAAGAAGGGTTATTCTTTCAACGGGTTGTGCCGGCCGCAGAGGCGCCCAAGGAGGTATGGAATATTAATCTAAATCGTTGTTATTGTTGTCGCTAGTGTATTGGCTCTCTCTTGCCTGGTTATAAGAGAATATGGACAATGCCCGAATTCATTGGTGATACAGGGTATGCAGTTGGCAGGAATAGCAAATACTATTAATTAATAAGGAAATGGAAGGAAGGCAATGGAGCTGGAAAAGGATGAAAAACAGAGAAGTGCATAAAAAATGAAACCCTCCCGGAAGAATCCGAAAGGGTTTATGTGTTGCTTGCTCTGCTGTAGAGGGAGGATTCGAACCTCCACGGGGCAGTTAGCTGAAGCGCAATCTGTGGTGGTCAACCCCAGTCATCCCGAAGGACGGCATTACACTACGTTTATCCTGTTATCCCCACCCCCGAGACAAGGGGCATGTCTGCCAAAGTTCCATCACTCCACAGTATGTACTGATATTTAAAGAACGATTACAGTGCAATATTAAAGAAATATGCCTGTTCGTTGAGAATTATTCAATAAAAATTTTGAAAGTTTCGAGATTATACAAATATTTGTACCATTGTTTGATAATTTACAAAAAAACGATTGCTAAATGGGAGCTAAATTGAATCTTGATAAACTCGATTTGCAGATCATTCACGAAATGATGGATAATGCTGAGATATCTTATGCAGATCTTGGTAAGAAGCTGTTTGTATCAGGAGGCACCATCCATGTGCGGATCAAAAAACTACAGGAAGCCGGAGTAGTGAAAGGTACAAAATTAAACGTTGACCTGAAGCAAATGGGCTATGATGTGATTGCCTTTATTGGCATATATCTTGAAAAAGCTCTCTCTATGATTCCGTAGCCAAAGAATTGCAGAAGATACCCGAAATCACCCGGTTGAATTATACGACCGGCAATTATAGCATGTTTGCGGAGATCATTTGCCGTGATATTAATCAATTGCGGTTTGTATTACATGATGAACTACAGAAGATCAAAGGGATTGAACGTACCGAAACTTTTATCTCACTGGAAGAAAGTTTTAACCGGAATGTGCAGGTAATGGCCTGATAAAACTAGGGCTGAACAACAATAAAATTGGTGTTCCAAATGAGCCAATTAAATATTAGCTTTAGAACAGGTTACGTACATAATCCCCAATGCAACATGAAAAAGTTCGTACTGTTAAGCCTTACTGTTTTGTTTTTCCTGGCCACCCTGTCTTCCTGCGGCAAAAAGGAGGAGGTAATGATAATTGCTCTGAATCTGCTTTACAGGTATCTACTACGCCCGCTAATGGCAGTACAGAGCCTGCCGGACCTGGACCGAATTTCCCACTGCAAGTCAATATTACAGCCAACCTGCCTACAGACGGTGTTACTATTGAAATAACTGCAGGCGCTGAATCAGGTGGAACTCCCTTTTCACGCAAACCTTGCCGGATGTAAAAACGGCGATCAGTAATTTTAGTATTACCAATACGCCCTCTACTACCCCCAGCATAGTAAAGATCACCATTACTTCAAAAAGTTGTGCTTCCAACAAGTGGACTGGTAGTTACCGCTATTCGAGGAAATAATGTTGATACCCTGTTACTTGCGTCTGGTTACCGGTCCTGGCTACATGTAGCCCTTTAGGCTTTTACCTGTAAGGCATCCCGCAATCCATTGCCCAGCATATTGAATGCTAATACCAGTAACATGATGGCAAATCCAGGCGCCAATGCCAGCATGGGATTATGCGTTATGATGAAGTTATAATTCTCCTTGATCATCAGGCCCCAGCTAGGTTGCGGTGGTTGAACCCCCACCCCCAGGAAGCTAAGTCCTGCTTCTATTACAATGGCCGATGCGAAATTCGACGCTGCTACTACCATTACGGGACCCATAACATTGGGCAATACATGGCGCACAATGATGCGTGGATGTGAATAACCCAGCGCTCTTGCAGCTTCTACATATTCCATTTCACGCACACTCAATACCTGCCCCCGGATGATACGGGCCACATTGACCCACATGGTCAACCCAATGGCAATAAACACCTGCCAGAATCCTTTGCCCAACATGAGGGTGATGGCAAATACCAGCAATAAAGTAGGGATGCTCCAGATAACATTGATGAACCACATAATGGCATCATCCACCCATCCCCTGAAATAACCGGCCAGTGCGCCCAGTAACACACCAATGCTTAGTGATATCAATACGGTAACCAACCCCACACTTAGGCTTACACGTACACCTACCAGTAACCTGCTTAGGATATCACGACCATATTTATCGGTTCCCAGGTAGAATGTTTGGGTTATGATCTTATAATCGTTCTTGTTGTTGGCGAAGGCTACACGCTCTGTGATTCCCTCATCAATAAATTGCTGAATAATCAGGCTGTCGGCGGTAGTGGTATAGCTGCTAATGGGCAGGTACTGATTCCGGTCTTCCTGGCCGCCAATAAGACGGGCAAAAAAGAAGCCTTTTCAACACTGCGTTCTTTAGGTAGCAAGAGGAACTGTTGTGTATAACCTGGCTTTTGACCGCCAATTTCCACGATCATCCGGTTGGCATTGGGGTGCCATCGGGCGCCAATATATAAGCCAATAAGGCCACCAACAAAGAGAGTACAATGACCACCATACCAAATAAAGCGCCTTTATTCCTTTCAGTCGCCGCCAGGTAGAACGTGTTGTGGCAGTAGCCATTGGTGATAATAGAGTTTTGTAAACTTATGATTGCTTCCTGATTACCCTCCCCTTCCATTCGTAATGGCCAAACTTGCCCAGCCATCCTGCAATAATAGTATATAGAATATGTATTGGCTGCAAAAATGGAAAATACTTCATGAGGGAGCCTTGGTTAAAGAAAATGGCTGACGCATGCACAAAAGGAAATTCGATGAGAACCTTGGCCAATAGCAGGATGAGGCAGAAGAACAACCATATATTTTCCCAACAGGCGGCTACAGCAGCTACCAGAAAACAAATATTGACCAGGTACACCAGTAACAACGTCAAAAAAATGCGCTTATCATCATAACTATCTGCCTTACTGGCCCAACGGATGCGTTGGTGAAAAATGCCTTCCAACTGGCAGCAGGACCGGTAGATACAATAGCCTCTTTTGACTTGAGGTAAAATACCTTGTCAGGATATTTCCGGTAGATCTTATGCATCAACAGCATATCGTCGCCCGAAGGAATGTTATCAATGCCTTCAAAGCCATTTACTTCCTCAAATGCCTTTTTCATAAGCCAGGTTTGCGCCATTGCACATAGAATGAAAACGCCGTGATACAGAAGCCCCGGTAATCCCTTGCAGGGTGATAAAATCAAGCGACTGGAAAATGCCCAACAGGGTAGGGCGGGCAATTATTTTTACTGGTGCTGCAATGAACTTTGCCTGGGTGGATTCATAAAAAGCTGCCATGCTTTCCAACCAGTGTTCACCAAAATGGCAATCGGCATCGGTGGTTACAATCAGGCTGCCCTTTGCTACACCAATACCTGTTTCTATAGCCTTTTTCTTATAAGAACGGGTAGCTTCCCGCTCAATTATATAATCAGCTAAGCTAAGTACTGTTAGTGAGAGACCGGCATAGGTATTGGCGCGCAAAAAGGTGGCCGTATTATCTGTAGAATGATCATCAACAATAATTACTTCATACAAGCTTTTGGGGTAAGCTTGATTAACCAGTGATTCCATCAAATCAGGCAGGTTCTGCTCCTCATTACGTGCGGCAATGATCACAGAAATAAATGTATGAGAAGGTGTGTTTGGCAAATTGAAAGCTGGCAACCGGTTCCATGCCCGGTGATAAAAATTGATGAGGATGGCATATCCCACCATCAACAGGAAAAATATGAAGAGGAATATTGGCATGCAGCCGAAATTGAATGAACGGATTTAAGATTGTAATAATTCAAGGATCACCCCCACATTCTTTTCCTGTAACAATTGGTGACCAGTTGGAATTATACGCAACGTACAGAAAGATTCAATACCGATACGGAATTTTTCTCCCCGCTCATATCGTATAATACGGTCATATTGACCATACACCAAACGAAAGGGTATAGCATATTGCACAATCGACTTTTTATTGTGGGGAGATGGGGCCTGATATAGCGCATACAGGTCCAACGATTGTAAAGGTCTTCCCTTACCTGCTTGTCATTGATATAATACCGGGTGAATTTTAAAACACTTTGGTTGATCATGCCTATCCTATTTCCAATCTTTAGCAACAGCATAAACCATTGGGGATGACGCATGGTAAATCGGAAAAATCGATTTCCTATCACCGTACGGGTAGCCAGCCGGTACCAAATATTCACTTTCAATCCATCAGGTGCCAGCAAAATTACTTTGTCGATTTGTGCGGGTATTTTTTCCATCAGGCCCAGGGCTACCCGGCCGCCCATGCTAAAACCGGCAAGCGTTAGCCGGCCGGTATAACCCGTATGCAGCTTACAAATATGGTTAATGATGGAATGCAGGTCATCGGTAGTGAAGTTCAATCCCTCGTTCCATTGCGTGCCGCCATGAAAGGCAGGTCGATGGCTAGTAGGCGATACCCTGCGGGCAGGTGGGGTTCCAGGAAATGATAGGTCTTTTCCGATTCGCCATAGCCATGCAGGCATACCAGCAGCTTTTCACCGCTACCGCTATAGCTGTAATTGATTTGTGAAGACCGGTAATTGATTGAAGCAGTTTGCATATAACAGACTGCAATAAAACTACAACTTTATCAGTAAGCAAGGCATTGTTATAATTGAAAGGCTTGCTAATGCAATAGCGCTCTATTTACTGAATGCCCGGATAAGGGGGTTATTGCCTGCACTACTAATACGTAGAAAATACATACCGCTCGCCAGTTGTGTGGTGGGGAGGCTTAAATAATTGGAGCCACGGTTAACCTGGCGTATGGTTCGCTGTATGGGGATGCCGCTATTGCTGACCATTTCAATGGTAAGGGCCTGTGCAGTTTCAGCAATCAGCTCCAGCTGCAATACTTTATTGACAGGGATGGGGTACAGTTTTTTGATCACGAGGGCCGACAGGGTATTTTTAATGGTTACCGTTTTTGAATAATGGCTCCTGTCTCTTTCCTGAATGATCAGCCGGTAAAAACTGGTGCCTGGTAGTGGCGTTGCATCTGTAAATGCATACCTGGACCCGCCCACCAGTTCATTAACAGGCAATTGCTGTAATGTTTCAAATTCTTTTCCATCAGCACTTCTTTGTACAATAAAGTAGCTATTGGTAGCATCGTGGATTGCTGTCCATTTAAGCGCAACTTTACTATCCTGCAGGGTGGCGGTAAATGCCTGTAGTTTGATTGGCAGGATCGCACTAAATACATTCTTTGCTTTTACCCTTTCAAACAATATGCGGTGGCCCGCATTGTTAAAATGTATATCATCGGCTCCCGACTTATAGGCTGGGAGGATCAGTGAGTCGGCTGGGTTGTAAAGGTCATCATAAAAGTTGATGGTATTCATTATTCCAAACCGGTTAATGATCGAATCTTTCAGAATGGCCAGCCTGTATTTCACTGCCGGGGTATTGAAGCTACCACCTCCCTGGGCTGTGTGGTGGTAACAAAACATTTGTTGCCAAGCCTTGTGGCTGAATCGTAAATGATCTGCAGGCAATTCAACACCTCTGCAATGCTTAAAGTGTCGTAACCATTGGTAGGATAATTTACGATCACCACCCCATTGGATGGTGTAGGCAGGCTGGACAGCTGGTTTACAGCCCGGGTAACATTGTAACCGGGATCGGGCCCCTGCCGGTTGGGCGGGGGTATGTAACTGCTGGGCATGCCCTTATAAGAGCTGGCGCCGCCCCAACCCAAATTATACACTGTGTCTGCCAGGTTTAGATGGTTTTTATAATAATTACTAAAGCGCCTAACCCAGGAGCTATCCGCAGGATAAGCACCGGTGCCACCGGTAGTGGAAGATCCCATAGCCACCATCCGCATTTGTTGTGCAAAGCCGGAAGTGCATGCAGAAACGCACAAAAGTGCGAGATAAATGTATTTCATCTATGACGGTTTTCGGGCTATGGAGTGGTTACACAGAGTTGTAGCAAAAAGGGTACGATCAACAGTGGGTGGAAAGCGAATCTACTGATTTTGTTAACCCTGGAGTGATGTCAATCCAACGAACTACCCGTTTTAGGCACGAATTTGATCTATGTCCTACACACCTGTTTTTTTTGGTATGTGAGTAACAATGTTTTAGAAGGGTTTTCTCTTAAGAATTATTTGCCCCAAAAACTTGTTCAGGAAGGGAAATTATGTAAGTTTGGATAGTTGTATAAACAACTATATGTCAAACAACCAATTCAGAAAAGGAGAGCTCTATAGCTTTATTACAGGTAAAGCATCTACTGCTATTGCCCGGAGTTTGCAGAAGAAATTCAATATTGCTGAGCTGAATGTAACCATTGAACAGTGGAGCGTATTGTATCACTTGTGGAAGCAGGATGGTATCAGTCAGCAGGAGTTATGCAATGCCACTTTTCGTGATAAGCCCAGTATTACCCGATTGGTAGACAACCTGGAAAAATTGCAACTGGTAAAAAGGGTTTCTTCGGACGCTGACCGCCGTATGAACCTGATCTTCCTTACCAAGCAGGCACAAAAACTGCAAGAACAAAGCATGGGGTTGGCCGAAGAAACATTGAATGAAGCCCTGCAAGGAGTTCCGCCCGAACGGATTGATATCTGTAAAGAAGTATTGCAGATCGTCTATGATAACCTAAAATAAAGATATACCGCGCCGCTGTGCGATAGTATAAAGTAGCGGTGCTTTTCACGATGGACTTTCACTATAAAAACATTATTTTATGAGCAGCGCAACACAACAAAAACGAGTTTGAAAGGCGGCGAATGGCTGATCAAAGAAAGTTCTGCTTTTGATACGTTTATCCCGGAGGACTTTAATGAAGAGCAGCAGATGGTAAAAGACATGTGTACCTCTTTCCTGGATGCCGAAATATTACCAGTGCTTGACAGGATTGACAAGCTGGAGCCAGGATTGATGCCATCCCTGGTGGCTAAAGCTGGTGAGCAGGGATTGCTGGGTGCTTCCATTCCGGAAGCCTATGGCGGGCTGGGTAAGGATTTTATTACCTCTACCCTCGTCAATGAAGGATTGGGCGGAGGCTTTTCTTTCTCTGTGGCGGTTGCTGCTCATACCGGTATCGGCACTTTACCCATTTTATATTTTGGTACAGAGGCACAGAAGGAAAAATACATTACCAAGCTGTCCACCGGCGAATGGAAAGGTGCGTATGGGCTTACCGAGCCAGATAGTGGCAGTGATGCCCTGGGCGCTAAAACAACAGCTAAATTGAGTGCAGATGGCAAACATTACTTGCTGAATGGGCAGAAATGCTGGATCACCAATGGTGGTTTTGCAGATGTATATACAGTATTTGCCAAAGTTGATGGCGATAAGTTCACAGGCTTTATTGTAGAGAGAGGGTTTGAAGGATTTACGCAGGGACAAGAAGAACACAAAATGGGTATTAAGGGTTCTTCTACCGTTCAGTTGTATTTCCAGGATTGTAAGGTACCTGTTGAAAACGTATTAGGAGAAATAGGTAAGGGGCATATCATCGCTTTTAATATCCTGAACATAGGACGATTGAAGCTTTGTGCTGCCGCCCTGGGTGGTGCTAAAAGAGCTGCCAATACCAGTATTCAATATGCTACCACACGTGAGCAGTTTAAGATGGCCATTGCCAATTTTGGCGCCATTAAACACAAGGTGGCCGAAATGGCCATCAAAATGTGGGTGGCAGAAAGTGCTTTATACCGCACTTCCAAATGGATCGACGAGAAGGAACAAGAGTTGCTGGCAGCCGGTAAACCTTTCAATGAATCCTTATTGGGCGCTGCTGAAGAATATGCTATTGAGTGCGCCATACTGAAAGTATTTGGTAGTGAAATGCTTGATTTTGTAGTAGATGAAGGGGTACAGATACATGGCGGTAATGGATTCAGCGACGAATATATTATTTCAAAAGCCTATCGTGACAGCCGCATTAACCGCATCTATGAAGGTACCAACGAAATTAATCGCCTGCTTACGGTTGACATGGTACTAAAGCGTGCTATGAAGGGTCGCCTGGATCTGATGGGGCCTGCTATGGCTGTGCAGAAAGAGTTGATGAGCATTCCTGAATTTGGCAGTGGTGAAGAAGAGGCTTTTGCCAAAGAAAAGAAAGCCATCGCCAATTTTAAAAAAGCCATCCTAATGACTGCCGGCGCTGCTGTGCAAAAGCTGATGATGAAAATTGAAAGCGAGCAAGAGATATTGATGCATATCGCTGATATGGCCCTGGAAACCTTTAATGCAGAAAGTGCCTTACTAAGAGCCATTAAACTGGTAGATCGTAAAGGAGAAGCTGCATGCCAGTTTGAACTGGATATTATGCGTACCTACTTGTATGATGCAGCTGATAAGATCAATAAATACGGTAAGGATGCTATCAATGCTTTTGCAGAAGGCGATGAGCAACGGATGATGTTATTGGGGATTAAACGCTTTACCAAGGTCGATGTATTTAACAGCAAAGATGCACGCCGTAGAATTGCTGATCAACTCATCAAGGACAATAAATATCCATTGTAGTATTGATAAGTTGATTATTATATCATTGATATAGGTGGCAGCTTTGCCACCTTTTTTATTCGTTTGCCGATTCGTGCAGGAAGAAACCAGCACAAATATTTCAAATAATTCATGCATTGCCAGCAATTTGCTGCAAATGAATTTGTTATCGCTTTGCTATGTATTTTGCCTTATGAAACGAACTGTATCAGTCGCCTGCCTGTTCCTCGCCTTGTTGAATGTCCAAGCTCAGGATAGTACCTCCAGCTTCTTTTATGTAAAGACAACCGGTCAACTTCCCTGCCTGGAATATGGATTGGGGATGATCGGCTGGGTGGAGCTAAGATGACTTACCTGGATAGCAATGTAGTACTTAAAGTAGTTGACTCCTCCGGAACAGATTACAAAGTGCAACTGTCCCGTTTCCATACCGCTTATGTGGCCAAAGCCAATGTAAAGCCTGATACGGCAGCTCATACAAAGCCGTATTATCTATCTGGCAGCTGGCGCGTGTATGGTAATGCTACGCATGATATTGCAGCTGTGGGCATGGAAGAGCGCCTGCCATACCGCAGTGTACAACAAATTAACCCTTCGCGGCTGGTAGTAGATATTTTTGGTGCCACTTCAAATACCAACTGGATCACCCAACTCAAATCGGTGAAGGAAATTAAGAATGCCTGGTATGAGCAGGTAGAGGATGATGTATTGAGGGTATTCATCGAATTAAAACATCGTCAGCACTGGGGCCATTATATATCCTACGACAGCAGTGGTAAGCGATTGATCATTCGTATCAAACGGCAGCCGGAAAAGATGCGCATGAGAAACCTGGTCATTGCTGTAGATGCTGGCCATGGCGGTAGCAATGCAGGTGCTGCAGGGGTAACCACGAAAGTTTATGAAAAAGTATATACCCTGCAGTTTGCAGAAGCCCTGCAAAAGTACCTGACTCGCAGAGGAGTAAATGTATATATGACACGAACAGCGGATGTAGACATCAGTATGCCCGATCGCACCCTGGCTTTGCGTCAGCAGGACCCCAACCTGCTCATTAGCCTGCACCTCAATTCGGCCGGCAATCCTGCCGCCAAAGGCACCAGCACCTATTACCGTTATATTGGTTTTCGCCCCCTTACCCAGAAAATCCTGAACAGGATGCTGGAACTGGGTTTGGATAATTACGGAAATATTGGCAACTTCAATTTCGCTTTGAGTGGCCCTACCGAATACCCCAATTGCCTCGTAGAAATTGCTTTTCTGAGCAATGAAGCGGATGAACGCAGGATCAAGGACCCGGCATTTCATAAAGCAGTAGCTAAGAAGATCTATAAAGGGATAAGGGATTGGGTCAGAGCGAACAGGAAGTAAAAAGCAAATTGTTTTAATATGAGCACTAGCCGTCGTGAATTTATTGCCAATACCGGTAAAGCTGCTGTTGCCGGCGGATTGATTACTTTAGCGGAAAATAATACCAGCCCCATGGCCGAACATAAGTTTATCCATCACGTATATTTCTGGCTCAAGAATCCCAATAGCAAGGAAGATCGGGCAAAACTAATAGCCGGTCTGAAAAAGCTGTCGACCGTGAAAACGATCAAATGGTTCCATATTGGCCAGCCAGCCAATACCAGCCGGGAAGTGATTGACAGCAGCTATGCTATTTCCTGGTGCCTTATGTTTGATAATGATGCCGATCAGGCCAGTTACCAAACAGACCCCGTCCACTTAAAGTTTGTAGAAGAATGTTCTTCCGTATGGAATAAGGTAGTAGTATATGATTCAGTTGATGTACAATGAAAGGATACTTATTAATTGAAAAGGCATTTACGCCAGGAGAGGAGGTATTTCTGGAAAGTAAGTCCAGCGAGAACAATTATGCAGTTGTTTTTGAGGATGATACGGATACCGGCTATTTCTATGCCCTTGAATTGACGCCCAATACTGGCGAGCAGCGCATATTGGATGCTCTGCATATTTATAATGTTGAAGAGGTAACAGGAGCAGACAAGCCCTGGAACCTGAAGATAATCTGGTCGAGGGATTGGCTGAAATGTGCTTTGGTGATCAATGCAAATTGCCATGCCGTATTTGATTTTGAAAACCAGGGCGGTCATAACCTCCATGAATTTCCTCCACCCAATACCATCTGGACTAAGGGGGATAGAAAATTGACCAATGCGCTCATCAATGATATCTTTAAATAGCCTGAAATAAAATTAAAAGGCCGGTAAGTTCATCTGTGCTTACCGGCCTTTTTGTATACATTAAGATCTGATCGTTATTGTACTCCCGCAGCAGCAGCCTCATCTACAAACCAATGCAGCTCACCGGAGGCCGGTTGTATGATCTGTGAAGGATACTGATCTACATTGCGTGCTCCTTTCAACACTTCTTGTAGCGCATGGTTTTTATTAGCTCCAAAAGCGAGGAAAGCTACCCTGGCAGCCCGGTTTACCACGGGAGCCGTAAGCGTAATGCGGTACATTTCCTGTGGTGCCAGGTAGAATGCCTTTACCCAGGCTGTTGTTTCATGAATAACGGCTGTATGCGGAAACAGGGATAAGGTATGACCATCATCACCCATTCCATTCAACACCAGGTCGAAGGTGGTGCCTTCGGCTGGGAAATAATGATGTAATATTTGTTCATAATCAGCCGCTGATTCTTCCGGTGTAATATCCGTTTTCATGACATGCACCTGTTCTTTTACTACTGGTACATGATTCAGCAACTGCTCAAAGGTCATCCGTGCATTATTGCGGCTATCGGCATAAGGAACGGCCCGTTCGTCACCCCAAAAAATATGCAGCTTTTTCCAGTCGATCCTTCCCCTGTAGGGAGTAGTAGCCAGCAGCTCATACAATAGCTTGGGTGAGTTGCCACCTGTAACTACCCAGGTAAAACGGTCTTTTGTTTGTAAGGTACTCTCGATCGTACGGGTGATCCATTCCGCCAGCTCCTGGCTCACAGCGGTACTATCTTTTGAATATGAAGCTGCATGCGTAATATTGATTGATCAATAAATAGTCGCTAGGTTACTTGGTACCTACCTCTGATTTCCCACTGGCTTGTTTCTGAATGGGCAGGTTAACCCAGTTCCGTCCATCGCGGGCAATCAATGCTTCTGCATCTTCAGGACCCCAGTTGTCTGGCGCATAATTGGGGAAATCTACCGGTGGTCTGGCTTCCCAGGTTTCCAGGATTGGCATTATGATCTTCCAGGCTGCTTCTACCTGGTCCGAACGCATGAACAAAGTTGCGTTGCCTTCCATTACGTCCAGTAGTAAAGTTTCGTATGCTTCTGGTTCTTCTTCCTCATACGCATCTTTATAACTAAAGATCATATCTACGGGATTCAGTGTCATCGACTGGCCGGGGCGTTTGGCCTGGAAACGCAAACGGATGTCCATTTCCGGTTGAATACTGATGGTGAGCCTATTGGGGCGCCAGGTATCTGCTGCTTCCGGAGGAAATGCATAATACGGGGCCGGACGGAATTGTACGGTGATGATGGTCGACTTCTGGTGCATACGTTTACCCGTACGTACATAGAAGGGCACATCCTGCCAGCGCCAGTTATCGATGTAGAATTTAACGGCTGCGAAAGTATCAACCGGCGAATTGGGTGCTACATTCTTTTCCTGGCGATAGCCGGGCACATTCTTTCCCTTCATCCAGCCTTCGGAATATTGACCGCGTACAGCGTGTGCATGAACATCCTCATTAGTGATACGGCGAATGGCATTCAATACATCCACCTTTTTGTTGCGGATCTCATCTGCTTCAAAGGAAACAGGTGCTTCCATAGCGATCATACACATCAGTTGCAGGATATGGTTTTGTACCATATCGCGCAGTGCGCCTGAACTTTCATAATAATCTCCACGACCTTCCACGCCTACTGTTTCTGCTGCGGTGATCTGTACATGCTCTATATAGTTCCTGTTCCAGATAGGCTCAAACAAAGCGTTGGCGAAACGAAGGGCCAGGATATTTTGTACCGTTTCTTTACCGAGGTAATGGTCTATGCGGTAGATCTGTTTTTCATCAAACATGCTCGACAGCAATTCATTGAGCTCATGAGCACTCTTCAGGTCATGGCCAAAGGCTTTTCTACCACGATGCGGGTGCACTTGGTATCATGACAGATATTTAATGGCCCCAGTTTGCTGGCAATATCGGGCACCAGTTGGGGGCTACGGCCATGTAGAATATCACATTGGGGTGCTCACCAAACTCCTGCTCCTTCTCTTTTACAATGTCGGCGATCTTCTGATAATCAGCTTCATTGGATGCATCCATTTGCAGGTAGGATACATTTTGAGAGAAGGTGCTCCATTTGCCATTTTGCTCTCCTTTGCGGCGGGAAAACTGTTGAATACCATCCAATAAATGCTTGCGGTAATCTTCGTTCTTGAATGGCCTCCGGCCGATACCCACAATGCTGAACTTGTCGGGCATCCAATTATCAATAAACAAGTTGTATAAGGCAGGAGATAATTTGCGGTGATTCAGATCGCCGCTGCCTCCGAAGATGAACAGCAACGATGCGGGTGGACGTTTATGATTTTGCATAACTGTTAGTTTGAATCCGAAAACCGGCAAATCGTTCAGGCTATAGCGTACTGGTCAATAAGGCCATACTTTCTGGCTTTTCCGACTTCCGGGCTTTCTTACTATTTATTCCAGATCGTATGAAATGTTCCAGGTTGATCAATTCTTTGATAAGTATGTGCACCAAAGTAATCGCGTTGTGCCTGGACAAGGTTGATAGGCAATTGACTGCTGCAATAGGCATCGAAATAGCTTAATGACGATAACAGGCAACCAGCAGCAAATTTATTTTGAATAGCTGTGGCTGCTACCGCACGCAGGTTTTGTTCTTTGCCTTGCAGCAACCGGGCAATCTGCTCATTCAATAACAAATTTTCCAGCTGTGGGTTCTGTGTATAGATCTTGGTGAAGAGGTCGAGCAGGGAAGAGCGGATAATACAGCCACCGCGCCATACGCTCACTACCTTTTGCATGGGGATCTGCATATCCAGTTCGGTAGAAGCTTTGTGTAACAGCGCCAGCCCCTGCGTATAACTGATCAATATACCAAAGAATAATGCATCGTGCACTTGCTGTATAAAGGCTTCCTTGGGGGGCTGATGGTGCCAGCTTGTGTTGTATAGAGGGCGGCAGCTTTTACCCTTTCTTCTTTCAGGGAAGAAATATTGCGCATAGTAACCGACATGTCGATGGTAGGAATGGGAACGCCGATTTCCATGGCGTCCTGGGAAGTCCACTTACCTGTTCCTTTAGCGCCCGCTTTGTCAAGTATTACGTCGATAAGGCGTTGATTGCTTTTATCATCCTGTTGCAGGAAGATATCGGCGGTGATCTCTACCAGGAACGATTGCAGGTCGCTCTTATTCCAGCTATCAAATACCTGGTGCAATTCATCATTGGTAAGGCCCGCTCCACGATGTAGTAGGTCATAACATTCACTGATCAGTTGCATAATGGCATACTCAATTCCATTGTGCACCATTTTTACATAGTGACCGGCAGCGCCTTTACCCAAATGGGCTACACAGGGTTCGCCATTTACCTTGGCTGCAATGGCTTCCAGCATGGGTTGTACATGCGGATAGGCTTCCTGATCGCCTCCGGGCATGATGCTGGGGCCTGTGCGGGCACCCTGCTCACCACCGGAAACGCCCATACCTACAAAGTGCAGGCCTTTATCTTTCAAATAGGTAACCCGGCGTAAAGTATCTGTATAATGTGAATTACCGCCATCAATGATGATATCCCCTTTTTGCACCAGGGGCAACAGACTTTCGATCACATCATCCACCGGTTTACCGGCTGGTACCAGCATCATGATCCGGCGGGGAGTCGACAGCTGGTTCACCATTTCTTCCAGGGTTACCACACCTTTAACCGTGGTACCAGGGGTAGCGGCGGCCTCAAAAGCCGTTGTTTTCTGATTGTCTTTATCAAATCCGATTACTTTAAATCCGTGATCTGCCAGGTTAAGTAACAGGTTCCTGCCCATTACGCCGAGGCCGATCATTCCAAAGTCGAATTGTTGTGCAGCCATAATTTTAATATGAGTGACAAAATTAGGTAGTGAGGCTGGTAACAAAAAAAGAACTGTTGGCTATTTTATGTGTTGTATTATCCGGGAACTGAAAAAAATACAAAAGCCCGCTTGCGTACAGGCTAAGTGGGCTTTATTAAATGAGTTAATAAGGCTATTTTTTTGGCTGGACCTGCACTTTCAGGATGTTCCTTGCCATGATGGCAGGTCATGCAGCTGAGAGGCGCTACGGCACTTGTATCCCCTTGTTTGTAATGGAAGTATTTTTGTTGAGCTTAGCTGTCATCCGGAACATGTTACGGGCTATTTCCTTCTCAGGTTTCTCGTCACTGGCAAAGTCCATTTTCTTAGGATCATCTTTGCGGGGGCATGACAAAAACCGCAACGTACCCCAGTGCTGCCTTCCATTCGTCCATTATTTTGTCCAGGTCATCATGACTGATATTCTTAGGTAATACCTTGAGGTTTTTGTGTGTACCCTTGGGCGGCTTACTGGCCGCGATGCCCGCCAGTACTAAGATCACTAACATAAACAATACAGTCATCTTCTTGTTAAACAGCATAATAAGAAAGCTTTTAGTGGTTGAATATAGGGAAAGGGGCTTCATCCCCGGTGAAAAAATTTACAATTCTCTGACATTTGACGACAGCTTAACGAGCTACTTGTATTAACAAAGGATTATTATCGGCCATACATTTTGAAGTAAAAACGTTGTATATTTGCGCCGTCAAATTTGAGGTTTAGCATTTAGTAAGTGAACGATGTAGTCTGCTACGCATTTCTGCTAATAGTTAGTTAGTCTTTCTTTACGCTGCTTTTTCTCAGATCATTATAAAATTTAATCAGTTTATTGTTATGAACATTTATGTTTCAAATTTGAGTTTCAACGTTACCGATGAAGACCTGCAAGATTTTTTTGCTGACTATGGCGAAGTTTCTTCTGCCAAAGTAATTACCGACAAATTCACCAACAAGAGCCGTGGATTCGGTTTTGTAGAAATGCCTGATGATGAAGCTGCCCGTAAAGCAATCGCTGAACTGGATGGTGGTATCGTAGAAGGCCGTGCTATCAAGGTTACTGAAGCTCGTCCCCGTGAAGAGCGTAGTGGTGGAAACGATCGTCGTTCTTTCTCTCGCAGCAACAGCAACCGTTATTAATACGCTACTGTTACAATACATGGAAGCCCTTCGTTTATTACGAGGGGCTTTTTTATTCCCCAGGCTTCCTACTCCTAAAAAGGGAAGTCCTTTTACCGTTTTAAATCCCGGCTTTACCGGTATTCCGCTGCGTATAACCGGTTTAGTATTGGCTACTGGCTATTATAATTTTACTTTGCACGGGTATTGATTCTGCAAGCAGGACGATTTAGAACCTAACCTCTTAAGTGCAAACATGAATTTAATAGGAAACCTCATCTGGCTTGTTCTTGGCGGCTTTTGGTCGGCCCTGGGCTATCTCTTCGGCGGTCTGGTATTATGTCTTACCATTGTGGGCATCCCCTGGGGCTTCCAGTGTTTTAAACTGGCCGGGGTAGTACTTTGGCCTTTTGGCAAAAGATAGTGCCCAAACAGGGCGGTGGTACTGGCTGTCTCTCCCTATTCTGCAATATCATCTGGCTGCTTTGCGGTGGCTTGTATACGGCGTTCGTTCACCTGGTATTTGCCTTCCTGCTCTTTATCACCATTATTGGTATTCCTTTTGCACGCCAGCACCTCAAACTCATGGAGCTATCCCTCATGCCCTTTAGCCGGGATGTGATCTGGTAGATATTCTTTCACAGAATTTTAATCTTTGAGTTTTTGGTAAATATAAGAAAAGCCCTAACCTTGCGTTATTGCCCTTAGATGATCGTTTTTGAGCCTCGCTATTGTCTTTGTTGATTGTTGAAGAAAAGCATACGGACGCAGCAGGGCGACTGATAAAAAGGAATCAGCCATTTTTAACCGCGTACAACAACCAAGATGCAAAGACGCCACCCCTGCTGGACCTGTTATTCATTGGTAGCAATGCTCACCGTGTTACTTATCCGCTGTGGTGATGTCAAGGCCCCAGCCAGCAACAAGTCAACTGATTCCTTGTCGAAGGTTGCCAACAGTACACCCCCGGTTTCACAAAGAAAATTCGGGTTGCCGGTAGACTCCTTTACTGTAATAGAAAAGACCATAGAGCGCAATGAGTTCCTGGCCAATATATTAGAACTGTACCAGGTAGATAATGGCACCATTGCCCAATTGGCCATCAAATCAAAAGGTGTTTTTGATATTCGCAATATCCGGGCAGGCAATCAATACACTGTATTCTGCACCAAGGATAGTCTGCAGAAAGCCCAGTATTTTGTATACCAGCCCAATGCTATCGATTATGTGGTGTACGACCTGCGCGATTCCATCAGCATTTACACTGGCAAAAGAACTGTTACCACCCGTACACTTACTGCTTCCGGTAAGATTGAAGGTTCACTTTATGAAACCTTCAAAAAAGCAGGCGCTGACCCCGGCCTGGCTATGAAACTGGCCGATATCTATGCCTGGTCCATTGACTTTTATTCTATTCATGAGGGCGATTGGTTCAAAGTCGTGTATGAACAACAATACATAAAAGAAGAACCGGTTGAATTGGGCGCTATCCGCTCGGCTGTATTCTCTCACGATGGGGAGCCTTTTTATGCCTTTTACTTTCAGTCCGACAGTGCCCAACCTGGTGAATATTATGATGAACAGGGCAAAACCCTGCGCCGGTTTTTCCTGAAGGCGCCATTAAAATTCAGTCATATTACTTCCCGCTTTACCATGCGCCGCTTTCACCCTGTACAAAAACGATGGAAAGCCCACCTGGGCACCGATTATGCAGCCCATACCGGTACGCCCATTATTGCTACCGGCAGCGGTGTTGTTATAGAATCAGCATTCTCTCGTTTTAATGGAAATTATGTCAAGATCCGTCACAACAATACCTATACTACCCAATACCTCCATATGAGCCGCAGAGCGGCTAAAAGAGGCCAGCATATAAGGCAGGGGCAGGTGATTGGTTATGTAGGCAGTACCGGACTGGCCACCGGTCCCCATGTTTGTTACCGCTTCTGGAAAAACAATCAGCAGGTTGACCCCTTGCGTCAAAAATTCCCTTCGGCCGAACCCATTTCTCAGTCATCCCTTTCTGTATTTGATCAGTATAAACAGGAACAGCGCCAGCAATTGGAAACGATCAAACTGGCGGGAGGTGGTGCCATACAATAGGATCAATAATAAGTAAACGAAGTAAATCCCGTATAGCTATCTCCGGCCGTCGGCCCAGCTGTTACCCTGGTAACGGAATGCCGTTCTATAGGCAGGTTGCCATGGTATACATAATTGAATTGGGCTTCCCGGACAAATGGACCATTGACAGACTTAGTACGTGTAGGGTTATTGAGTTGGAACCGTACCTGTGGCAATAAGATCACGTGCTCAAGGAAGTCCCTGGAAACAGCAAAGCCGTCAACACACTTCTTGTTGTCATACGCCTCAAAATCGCTAATGCTTACCTGGGCTGTCGCAGGGTAGGAACTCTCCACGCGTTTTACATTGCCATCATCGTAATAGGTTAAAACGGTATGTTTTTCATCAGGCCCATTATTCACTGGTTGCCAGTCCATATGTGTCACCCGTCCACGGTCATCGTATCGAATGGAAATGGTGATCTTTAATCCAGCGTTGTCGTATTGCTGCACACTGCTCACACGCTGGTTCGTATATCGGTACAGGAAATATTTTGCATCGGTGGAACTGCTGGTTACGCTATCAATGCGGCCACTTTTATAAAAATATTCGTACACATACATGTCCTCATGATAGGATAACCTGGTAACATATCCTGAATCATTATAGGTGAAGTGGTAAAACGGGGTTGCTGTGTTCCTGACGTTAACTTCCTTTAGCAGCACAACAAACCGGTCGGTGCCGGCTATTTCGCAGGGAACGGGTCCGGGGTCCTTATCAGAGCAGGCTACAGCCATCAATAACAAGATTGCCGTCAAAGAGATCAAGGTGATTCCTTGTTGCATAAAAAAGCTGGTTATTTTACTAAAACTACCAGTAGTCGGGTAAAATAACCAGCCTCTTCCTGCATGCTGCTCTATAGGCCGTTAAATGAACAAATATTCAAGTTGAAATATTCTGAAGTAAGTTTTTATTTGATCCAACGTTCAAAAAATTCCCAGGTACGTAAAAGCTGGTCAATGCGCTGCCGGTTGTCGCCACTGCGGGTAATTTCATGCGTAGCATTGGGATGCCGTACATATTCCACGGGCCTGTCCAATGCTTTCAGGCTATGGTACAGCATTTCACTTTGAACAAAGCCGGTACGCCGGTCATTTTCACCATGGAAAATAATATAAGGGGTGGTGATTTGTTGTACATAGGTAATGGGCGATTCCCTTTCCAGGATAGCTTTGGTTTCGGGCTGCCAGGGGTAACCACCAAAATAATTGGGCACCAATCGCCACGCGTTGCCCTCACCAAAGAAGGTGGCCAGGTCATAAACGCCTCGCTGTGAACAGGCGGCTTTAAATCGTTTGTCATGGGCGATGATCCAGGCTGTAAGGTATCCCGCATAAGATCCACCAGTAATGGTGAGCTTTGAAGTATCGACCCATCCTTCAGCAACAGCTTTATCCAGGGCCGTTAGTACATCGCTGCTGGGCCCGGCTCCCCAATCATTGATATTACCCCGCAGAAAATCAAGACCATATCCGCCGCTGCCCCGTGGATTGCAATACACTACTCCATACCCTTTGCTGCAGAAGTACTGGAACTCATGCCACATACTGCTTTCACCCGGCCCCCACATAGCCGAAGGGCCTCCATGTATCTCCAATACCACCGGATACTTTTTACCAGCCTCATAATTGGTGGGCTTCATGATCCAGTATTCAACTGTCATGCCTTTGCTGTTGGTAAAGGTTTTCTTTTCGGGGAATGACAGTTTCTTACTTTGTACCCAATCATTGAAATGACTGATCTGTTTGGCATTCTGGGCCGAAGCATCTGCCAGGAATAATTCAAAAGGATTGGCAACAGCTGTTTTTACAAATACCAATTTATTATTCACCAGATCAAAGCTGCTAATGCCGCTGTTATAGTCAGTTAACTGATCCACCTTTTGGTTTTTACATCCACCCGGTAAAGTGGCGCTCCGCCATTACTTTGGGCCGTAAGGTACAAGTACTTTTCATCGGCACTCCAGGTAACCGCTCCTTTGCTACGATCAAAGGGAATATCAATAATGTCTTTTACTGTGCCATTCACCGGCATGATGGCCAGTGTGGGGATGCTTACAAAGGATGTATTGCCATATTGAAAGGCCAGCCATTTACCGGAAGGAGAAAGGCGCGGGCTGCTGTACACTTTGCCCTCTTCGCCCAATAACATCCGGAAATTGGAACCATTGGTGTTGACCAAAAGAGCTGGCTTTCCAGCGACCGGTCGGGGTGTTGCAGTGAATCAACATCACCCGCCATGATTACCTGTTTGCCATCGGGGGTAAAACTGGCGCCGTTAAAGCGATAGAATCCCCGTGTAATGGCCACTGGCGTAGCGCCAGGCACGGCATTGACCACAAAATAGTGGTTGAAGCTCATGTCGGACGACACATTCATCTCGTCCAGGAAGTTCAATTTATTAAATACCCTCGCTTTGCGGTCGGCCGCATTATTTTCGAGGTAGGCCCGCACTTCTTCGAGTGAACCATCGGGATCTGCTTTTGCGCTAGAGCTTTGTAGCTGTTCATTTTTGTCAAAGCCAGGTTTTTCAGCTGGCCATTGGGGAGTCAATTTACCTGGATTGAGGTCGGTATCTTTCAACAACTCTTTTAGCGGTACACTGGTTGCAAATAGGAGCTGCTTGCCATCGGGGCTCCAGGAAGGGGAGGAGGCGCCATATTTGAATTTGGTGAGCTGGATGGCTTCGCCGCCATCCAACGACAACAGGAAAATCTGTGCCTTACCATCTGCTGTCCGTACAAAAGCCAGTTGCCTGCCATCGGGACTCCAGGTGGCCTGGGAAGCATTTTCTTTGGAAGTTAGCGCACGGGGTGTGGTACTACCATCTGTGGCCACCATCCAGAGTTGGTTGGTGTATTTGTAATCTGTTTTACTCTCCCCGTCGGGCTCAATCGTGGTTACACTGAAGGCAGCCTTACTGCCATCTCGGCTAAGCGTAACACCGCCCAACGACTTTATCTTCAGCATATCTGTTACTTTAACAGGCTCATTGCCTTGCTGGGCCTGGGTAGTCAGGGTACTGAGTAGGAAAAGGATACTGGTATAACGTATTTTGATCATGTCAGGGATTTTAATGAGTGAATATATGAATTCATCATCGTTTGCCCGATTGGTAAATGATGAGTGAAAGCTTTGCTACTTTTGATCAATAAATAATACGTTATGAGCCAATTGGTCAATGAATTCAATGAGTACCGTACAAAGATGAATGAAGTAATACTGGGTAAAAATAACCTGGTGATGAAGCGCTTATGGAACCTGGATACCAATACTTATGAGGCAGGCGCCCTGGATGTAAAAACCAAGGAATTGTTGGGATTGGCAGCCAGTATGGTTTTACGTTGTGACGACTGTATCAAATACCACTTGGGTAAATGCCATGAACAAGGAGTCAATACAGAAGAAATGTATGAGGTGTTTGCCGTAGCCAATATTGTAGGGGGCACCATCGTTATTCCCCATACCCGCCGGGCAGCCGAATATTGGGAAGAATTGATTGCCGGCCATTGAGCCGCAATGCGATAGCCAGGGTTTTTAGCTCACAGCTCGCAGCTCAAAGGTCACAGCTTTTTTGTAACTTTAGAATATGAGCGAAGCCATATCTGCCCCCGCATTAACGGCCAAAGACTTTTCCACCGATCAGGAAGTTCGCTGGTGTCCCGGCTGTGGTGATTACTCTATCCTGGCACAGGTACAGAAGATCATGCCGGGACTTGGTATTCCCAAAGAGAATATTGTGATCATTTCCGGTATCGGCTGTAGCAGCCGGTTCCCTTATTATATGAACACCTATGGTATGCATTCTATCCATGGGCGGGCTACTGCAGTGGCCAGTGGCTTAAAAGCTGCCCGGCCCGAATTGAGTGTATGGATCGTAACCGGTGATGGCGATGGATTAAGTATTGGCGGTAATCATACCATTCACCTGCTGCGTCGTAATTTCGATGTGAATGTAATGCTGTTCAATAACCAGATATATGGGCTTACCAAGGGACAATATTCTCCTACTTCCGAAGAACAGAAAGTGACCAAGTCGACTCCTTATGGCAGCATAGACCATCCTTTCAATCCCCTGGCTCTGGCTATGGGCGCTGACGCTACTTTTATTGCCCGTACGATGGATCGTGATCCCAAACACTTACAGGAATCGTTGATCCGGAGCCATAAACACAAGGGCTCGTCCTTCCTGGAGATCTACCAGAACTGTAATATATTCAATGACGGCGCTTTTGAGTCTTTCACCGAAAAAGCAACCAAGCCCGATAATACCTTGTTTTTAGAGCAGGGGAAACCACTCATTTTTGGCGCCCAAAAAAACAAGGGCATTAAACTCGATGGCTTTAAGCCAGTAATAGTGGAGCTGGGCGAAGGGGCAAGCCCTGATGACCTGTGGGTACATGATGACCATGATTTCTACAAAGCCCAGGTGTTGGTGCGTATGTTTGATGATCCCCGGATAGAGGGCCATTTACCCCGCCCTTTTGGTGTTTTTTATGAAACAGATCGTCCTTGTTATGAAGATATGCTGGAATTGCAATTACAGGAGGTGATCAAATCAAGGGGAAGGGAAACCTGGATAAACTGCTACGGGGGAATGAAACCTGGACCATTGCCTAAACTGTCTGAATCATGATCTATGGGCTTTTAGTTGTTTGCTACCTACCAGGAACTTCACAAAATCTGTGTAATCCATAATAACCTGCGCAATCAATGATAAAAAGAGCCAGCGATGGAAATCGCCGGCCTGTGCTTACCTCTGAAACCACAAAAAGAAAGAAGGTAACTATATATTATTTATATATAAATTCAGTTTAAAGGATCCAAAGTTGATCTTGAATTGGATTATTTGTCGATCAGTGAAAGGAACATAAAGCGGCTCAGTATAGTAGGTAGTAAGCACTTTGAGTTACTTCACTTTCAATTTTACTGCTACAACTGTGGAGTTTAAGCAGTTGGTTTTGGCACCGACAACGATATTTTCAGTTGCCAAAACGCACAGGGTCGTAAACAACGTGACAGAGGTAATACATTTACAAGGGTAGCGGAAACACTATATTGTACGAATTTTCATTCGTGCTTTCTTTTCGATAGAACCGGAAATTAGTATAACTAACTGGAAATTGGATGGTTGGAATGAGGAGATTGGAGATTTCAGGTGCTTTGCGGGTGTGAATAGTGGTTCAGCACATAAGCAGGGTAAAAGTAAAGACTGTTTTCTAAAATATCAATATTTTCTTCAAGAATTTTTAATGAGGGTCGCTTTTACAGCCATTTATTAAGAAAGATCAATTATGGCTTGAAAGTCTTTTACTTAACATGGATGTTTGTTTGGCATATGTAAAATGACCTGCCCTATGTATTATTGAGCCAGGGATTGAAGGCCCATTTCTTTTTCTGCAGCTTTGAATACCTTCTCTTTTTTATAACCATACCACCATTGAGGGGCAGTCTTCTTCATCAGGGTATCAATACTGCGCATACCAAATAAATTCCAGGCGCCCTGCAACTTACCCGTAAAGGAAGATTGTAAAGCTCTTAAACTCATGGCAAATCCACTGTCGAGGTATTCCATATGATGCCAATAACCGGCCGGCATAAATAAGGTGTCGCCGTGATCAAGTATTACTTCATAACCTTCCGCCAGCTTTAAAGCGGGGAACTTTTGATAATCAGGTTTGCCATTTTCATTGTAATGCGAAAAATCGGCCAGGCTAAGTACCTCAAAAGGTTTGCGGTATAACTTATGTTGTTCTTCAAAAGGAAACAATAATACTTTCTTTCTACCGGCAAACTGGGTATGCAGGATGTGCGACATATCGATGTCGAAATGCATATGGGTAATACTCGTAGCGCCGCCCGTAAACAGCATGGGGAACTTCTTGACAAAACCTTTCATCAGGTGTTCGGGCCAGGTAAAATCCTGTGTCAATTGCGGGGCATGGTCAAAAATATTGAATAAAAATATCCGCCAGCCTGCTGGCCCCTGGCTGATCATATCAATGTATTCACCAAAGGTCTTGTAATCATCGGCCGTATTGATGGGGGTATAGGCATCGCTTTTTACATTGTTGTACAAACCTACCCGCGTATTGCCTACCATTTCCTTGAAATAAGCCCAATCCCATTTTGAATAGGCAGGCCAGTCTTTTGCCAGGTTATTGATTACTACCGGCTTCATGGGTTTATAATAGTGCTGCTGAAATGCTTCCCCACTGATGGAATCTATTCTGTCAACAGGTTGTAAACGCATGGACAAAATTTATCGCTAATTTAATATTAAATCTATTTATGCTACAATGGCTACCCGAATTTATTGATTATGTGACAACTATGAACCTGGAATGTTGGGTTTTAACATCCCTGGTGTCCATTTTTACGATTTATTGACATTTAACTATAATTTTACTTCATGCTGCTACACCTTCACCCCGACAATCCACAGCCCCGTAATATTCATACCATTGTATCGGGTTTGTCCAAAGGAGAGGTGATCATTTATCCAACCGATACTATTTATGGCCTGGGTTGCGATATCTACCAGCAAAAGGCCATTGAACGTATATGCCGCATTAAGCAGGTAAACCCCAGAAGGCCCAGTTATCATTCATTTGTTACGACCTTAGCGATCTTAGTCAATATACCAAAAGCATTTCCACGCCCTTGTACCGCATGCTTAAAAGCTATTTACCGGGCCCTTACACATTTATTTTACCGGCTAGCAAAGAGGTTCCCAAGATCCTCAAAAGCAAAAAAGACACCATTGGTATCCGGGTTCCCGATAACAATATTGCCCGGGCGATCGTAAAAGAACTGGGCCACCCCATCCTGAGTACAACCCTCCCCGGTGATATGGTAGAAGAGTATACCGATCCCGAACTGATGTATGCAAATTTTGAAAAACTGGTTGATATTGTAGTTGATGGGGGATTGGGGGCATGGTGCCATCTACCGTGATAGACTGTACCGGCGATGAGCCGGTTATTGTACGGCAGGGCGCCGGAGAATGGGTGGCTGAATAATTGGCTGTATATTCGCCCCCTAATAGCCTCCATCTATGACTGCTGCATTAACTGAATACCAGCGTTTTTCCCCGACTCTTTTGAACTGGAAACTCCCCGTGTTTTACTCCGCTTATTACAACCCAGCGATTTTGACGCTCTTTACCCCCTGGCTCAATCCAAGGATACCTGGAAATACTTTGTGCAGGAGCTGGATGATGCTCAGGCCTTGCGCAATTGGATTTCCGATCTGCTGCAGGAGCGGGAGCTAGGTAAAAGAATGCCTTTTGTGATCATTGACAAGGATACGCGTGAGGTATGTGGCAGTACCAGCTATCTCAATATCTCCTTTTTTGATAAACGCCTGGAAATTGGTTCCAGCTGGCTGGGACCTGATTTCATTGGTATGGGGGTAAATAAGCAAGCCAAGTTTGCACTCCTAAGCTATGCTTTTGGTGTTATGAAAATGGAAAGGGTGGAAATCAAAACTGATAACCTGAATGAGCGCGCCAAGTCTGCTCTTCTAAAAGTGGGGATGATACCCGAAGGCGTATTGCGTAGTCACATGCAGATGCACTCCAATCGCCGGCGTGACACTATTTATTTCAGCATCCTGAAAAACGAGTGGCCGGAAAGGGTGGCCAGTTTCTTCCCGGAAATGCTTTAATCGTGAAACGTGAGAAGTGAAATGTTAAACTGACCACTCCCGTCTCACCTTTCACATCTCACAAAAAGAATCCCCGCCATTAATGCAGGGACTCTCTGAGCAACCATTCATCGTTAACAAAAACGTTTAGTTAAACCTTTTGTGGTCATTGTGTTTATACCGGTATATGCGATGGTCGGACCGGCGTTGTTCGTAGCGCAGGTGCTTTCTTTCTGCCCTGCTGATATAACAATCATGCCTCTGGTACCGGTGATATTGATTGTGTAGGTGACGTTGCTGATGTGATAAGCGACGGGCTTCTCCCCCTGGTCAGTTCACCACTCCGCCTGCCTTGCTCAATACGTTGATGCTGCCCACGGTCTTTGCCCCGCAAAGTCTGTGCATCGGCGCCTATAGAAAGGCCCAATAAAAGCACGAGTCCAAGGATCAATTTCGTTTTCATACTGTAGTTTTTAGTGCAACAAATAAATCCACAGTACTAAGACTATTGCCGGAAGCCTGGGTTTAAAGGAAAGGATACCCGTAAATGTTATAAAAACTATAAATCCAGCTCCAACTGCGAAGGCAGGCATTGGAATGACTTGCGGTGGTAGGGGCTCATGCCATGCTCTTCTATGGCATTGCGGTGCTGCAGGGTTGGATACCCTTTATTGGAGTTCCATTTGTAGTGGGGAAACTGGTCATGCAATTGCAGCATATAATCATCCCGGTAAGTTTTGGCCAGTATGCTGGCTGCGGCTATTGAAGCATAAATGCCATCACCTTTAATGATGCATTCATGTTGGATGGCAGGGTAGGGTGTAAAGCGGTTGCCATCGATCAGCAGCAATTGCGGTGGTGTAGTTAATTTGTCAATGGCCAGGTGCATAGCCTTAAATGATGCTTTCAATATGTTGATGGCATCAATTTCTTCATGGTCTACGATCCCTACCGCATAGCTCACCGCATATTGCTCAATGATGGGTCGCAAAGTATACCGGTGCTCTTCTGTTACCTGTTTGGAGTCATTCAACAAGGGATGATGGAAGTCCTTTGGCAATATAACGGCGGCGGCAAATACTGGCCCTGCGAGGCACCCCCGGCCTGCTTCATCACAGCCGGCTTCTAGCAATATTTCCTGGTGAAAAGGTTTGAGCAACGGATAAACTTTGGCCAAAAATAAGGCAACGAAAGAATAACCGGTCACCTGCCTATTCCATTTTACCCACATTGTCACAGAAAAGGGGATGGGCTACTTCATAAACTAACCTTACCTTTCCGCACTTTTTATGGAAATAGCAGGCTACATAATAGCTGTTTTAATTGGTCTTTCACTGGGCCTGGTAGGCGGTGGCGGGTCTATTATCACCGTGCCTGTATTGGTATACCTGCTCAAGGTCGATCCTATTCTGGCCACCATGTATTCATTATTTGTAGTGGGTTGCTGCAGCCTGGTGGGGTCGGTAAAAGCATTTAAAAGACAGTTGGTCGATGTGCCCGTAGTTTTTGTATTTGGCAGCGCCTCTATGTTGTCTGTCTTTATTGCACGCCACCACCTGGTTCCTTTATTGCCCGATTACTTTTTCACCATCGGTCCGCTGGTAGTTACGAAGGCTGTATTCCTCATGCTTTTATTCGGGCTTCTCATGTTACTCACTTCTCTATCCATGATCCGTTCAGCCGCAAGGACCGAACTATCCGCGGTACCTGCACAAGACCAGCCCCGCAAAATGTTGCCGCTTTTCCTCCAAGGTGCAGGGGTAGGTGTTGTCACCGGACTGCTGGGCGCTGGTGGTGGATTTCTCATCATCCCCGCCCTGGTACTCTTTGGCAAACTGCCCATGAAAACAGCTGTGGGCTCTTCCCTCACTATTATGACTTTCAGTTCTCTCTTCGGCTTTTTAGCACCATGGCCCAGTATACCATTAATTGGGCGCAACTGCTAAGCTTTACTGCCATAGCCATCGGGGGTATTTTCATCGGTACTGCCTTGTCTGACCGCATACCTGGCAGTTCACTCAAAAAAAGGCTTTGGCTGGTTTGTTTTTGCCATTGCCATTATTGTCCTAAGCCACGAACTATTCTTTTCTTAACTGTTTTGCAGCCACTCATTAGAGTGGGCTTTCAGGAGCATACCCGTTCGTTGCCCACAAGGGGCCTATCTGCTATTGCGATGCAGAAATATTACGGAGGTACTCCTGTTAATTCAGTAAATTTAGGATAGGATTTATACCGTCTTATACAAGGGATCTGTTACGCCTGGCCATCTTTCTCTTACACAGTAGTGAGCTGACGAATAACCTTACGTCACTTGACATTACAAAATCCGCTATCATTCTCGTATCCATCCATTTGAGCATTCGCCTTAACAACACCGTTCGTTACTGGTTCAATCATTAACCATTAATCGAAGTTCCCGTCTTTGGGGATATACTGTTACACTTTTGGGGATTGTATAACCTCGATGGTGTAATGAATTTTGCATTGCTCATTAAAAATATTCTGTTATGCAAAACAATGAACTGAACACATCCTCCCGCCGTGGGTTTTTAGGTACGCTGGCTACCGGTGCTGCTGCATTGGGAGTAACAACATTGGCTACTCCTTTAGGACTGGTAGCATCTCCTTCATTTACACCAAAAGAACTGGCTGATGCAGATGCCTGGTTTAATAAGATCAAGGGCAAGCACCGTATTGTATTTGATGCTACCAGGCCGCATGAGATCTTCCCTTTTGCGTGGCCACGCGTATTTATGCTCACCAATGCTGCTACCGGTACCCCGAAAAAGATTGCAGTGTAGTGGTAATACTTCGTCATGATGCCATCCCCTATGCTATGGAAGATGGATTGTGGGCCAAGTACAATTTCGGAGAATTGTTTAAAGCCGATGATCCGGCAACCAAACAACCAGCCACACGCAATCCCTTCTGGAAGCCCCAGCCTGGTGCTTTTAAAGTACCTGGATTTGGACCCATCTCCATTGGCATTAATGAATTGCAGGACAGTGGCGTCATGTTCTGCGTGTGTGATGCGGCCATGACGGTTTATAGTGCAGCCGTTGCCGGCAAAACGAACCAGGATGCAGCTCAAGTAAAGAAAGAGTGGGTGGCAGGTCTATTGCCCAATATTCAACCCATGCCTTCCGGTGTGTGGGCAGTGAACAGGGCGCAGGAGCATGGGTGCTCTTATTGCTTTGCCGGATAAGCTCCACTCCTTAACCTTTTTATGCCACGTAAGATGCAGTTGGGATTCCTGCTGGCAGGCGTGGTGGCTTTTATCTGGGTAATGTTGATCAAAACAAACATACCTGGCCAGGAGGATAATAAACCGGTGTCAACCGCTATGCCCGAATGGCCCTGGGAAGCGCCCGATACAGCCTCCATTCCTGTTACTGCAGAAGGAGAATTGATCCGTTATGGCCGGTCATTAATAGCCAACACAGCCCGGTATCTGGGCCCTCGGGGGAAGTACAGGCCATTTCCAATGGGATGAATTGTCAAAATTGCCACCTCGATGCCGGTACCCGGCCCTGGGGCAATAATTACAGCGCCGTAGCTACTACCTATCCCCGCTATCGTGAACGCAGCGGTTCGGTGGAGTCGGTAGAAAAACGGGTCAATGATTGCCTGCAGCGCGGCCTGAATGGAAAACACCTGGACAGCAATAGCCATGAGCTCAAAGCCATGGTTGCTTATATTAAATGGGTGGGGAGTAAAGTGCCGGGCAATAAGAAACCCCTGGGAGTTGGCATCAGCAGCCTGCCCTACCTGGACCGTCCTGCGGATAGTGCCCTTGGTAAAGGAGTATATGAACAATATTGCCAGCGCTGTCATGGAAGCAATGGCCGGGGCATGCCCGATTCACTGGGTTTTGGTTACCGGTATCCCCCTTGTGGGGAGCCTGCAGCTACAATACGGGTGCAGGTATTTACCGGCTCTCCAGGTTGGCAGGTTATGTAAGAGACAATATGCCTTATGAAGAGGCTTACCATCATAAGCCGGTGCTCACTGATGAAGAAGCCTGGGATGTGGCTGCTTTTATTAACGCGCAAGCCCGGCCCGCTAAACGCTTTACCGGTGATTGGCCGCAGATCGGCACCAAACCTATTGATCACCCCTTTGGACCCTTCAGTGATACCTTTTCTGAACAACAACACAAATATGGACCCTTCGGGCCCATTGCTGCTTTCAAGACTATTACCAAACAAAAAACTCCCTGAGTCCATCATCTCCTGTTATCCTGTACCTTTGCGGGCGCTATGGATACAAACTCCCAATACCCGGCGCCTGATTCAAAACTTACAGCTATTCAAGTTGACATGCAGGCTGCTATAGATGCAAAGCCCCGGCGCTATGTGTCTAACTGGATCTTGATCGGTGTATTTATGCTGCTGGTGCAGGTCATATTGGGAGGTATTACCCGTTTAACCGGATCGGGACTATCCATTACCGAATGGAATGTGGTGACTGGTACTTTGCCTCCGCTCAATGACCAGCAATGGGCACAGGAATTTGACAAATACCGGCAAACCCCTCAATACCTGCTGCTTAATTCCGATTTCACCATCGGTGATTTCAAGTTCATCTTCTTCTGGGAATGGTTTCACCGCTTTTGGGCCCGCCTGATCGGTGTGGTGTTCATCGTTGGTTTCGTATACCTGATGTCCAAAAATACCTAAAGCGGGAAATGCAGCAGCCTTTGCTGTTCCTATTCTTCTTTGGCGCCTTTCAAGGTGCTATTGGCTGGATCATGGTAGCCAGTGGCCTTACCGGTGATGCCATTTATGTGAAACCTACCCGGCTGGCGCTGCATTTTATTTTCGCCATGGCCCTTATATGCTACGCTTTCTGGTTTGCCCTCCAATTACGGGTACCCCAAACGGAACGCAAGGTAGTCCCTGCTTTACGCAAATGGACCTGGTGGATCATCGGTCTCATATTCCTTCAATTGATCTTTGGTGCCCTGATGGCCGGTCATAAAGCAGCCCTGGCTGCCTCTACCTGGCCGGATATTAATGGAGATTTAATACCACCCAGCCTGTTTCGCGAATCACCCTTTTTATTGAACTTCTTCGAAAATAAGATCACCATCCATTTTATTCACCGTGGTTTGGCTTATTTGCTATTGGTACTTGTGGTAATATATACCCTCAAGGCCTTCCGCATTCATCCGGCAAGTCCCGTATTCAGCAAGGCCCGGCGGCTTCCGCTTATCCTGGTATTGTTGCAGGTAATATTGGGAATAGTATCTGTATTGACCAGTCCCGGTATTGTGCCCCAAAAATGGGGATTATTCGAGTGGATGGCCCAATTGCATCAGGTAGTAGGTATGCTATTATTATTGAGTTTTGTGGCTATGTTGTACTTACTTCCCAAACGATTGGCGGCTGCCGGATAATCAAACTGATATCTTTTCGTTTTTGATAGTAAATTGAGCATGAAAAGTATCCTTGCAGCATGAAAATCTTTCTACGCGGATTATATCGTTCTTTCCCCATCCAGCTTTTTCTGCTGCACTTTAAAAAATTCCAGGTGCTGCTGGTCTTCTGGCTGGTGCTTTTCAGTACCGTGAATGGTACTTTTATGAAAAGCTTCGGGGCCGATTCCTTATACCTGGCGCCTGAATACATGGGAACGGTAAATGCCCTTAGCGCAGCTTTTGTGGGTGTGGCTATTGGCATCTTTATCATGAGCTGGAATATTACCACCTTTATTCTCTTCAGCCGCCATTTCCGTTTCCTGGCCACTACTTCCAATCCATTCTTAAAATATTGCATCAACAATGGCATCATCCCCCTCTTGTTTCTGTCGTTTTATTTTAGGAAAGCGGTACAGTTTGCCGGTGCTAAAGAGCTAATGATGACAAGTGAGATCACCTTATTGGTGGCGGGATTCCTGGGTGGACTGATCCTTATTATTGCCATCTCTTTTTCTATTTCTTCAGAGCCGATAAAACCATTATCCGCCGCCTAACCCCTGTGATCAGCAATCCCCAGTTGTTCAAGGCACAGTTCAGAAAAGGGGATGACCGCTTAACGCAAAGCCGGTTGGTAAAAGTGGAATGGTACCTTAATTCCCTATTTACTTTAAAGAAGGTACGGGATGTATCGCATTATAGCCGTGAGTTTGTAGAGACTATTTTCAGTCGCCATCACTTTGCCGCTGTATTGTCCATCATCGTAGCCTTCATCTTTCTTATTATGTTGGGGTTTTGCCTCGATGATCCTTTATTTCAATTGCCTGCTGCTTCGGGCATCACCTTGTTTTTGCCATCCTGATTGCGGTATCCGGTGCATTCACCTATTTCATGCAAAGCTGGAGCATTCCCATGCTCGTGCTGTTATTCTTTGGGCTCAACCTCCTGTACCAGCATAATATTATTGATCCCACCAATAAAGCTTATGGGCTTAACTATGCCAATAAGCAGGAACGCCCGGCTTATACCCGCGAACATTTATTTGAACTTTGTGCACCCGAAAAAGTACAACAGGATAAAGAATCGATGATCCGTATCCTGGAACGCTGGAAAGCCCGGCAGGATAGCAAAAAGCCCGTTATGTTCATCATCAATACCAGCGGCGGCGGTAACCGCAGCGCCACGTTTACCATGAACGTGATGCAATGCCTGGATAGCCTGAGCAATGGTGAACTGATGAAGAAGACTGCCTTTATTACAGGTGCTTCCGGGGTATGCTGGGAGCCGCTTATTTCCGCGAGCTAAGCCGCGAGAAAGCCCTTGGTAAAAACATACGCCTGCAGGACGATAAATACGTGGATGATATTTCGGGTGACCTGCTGAATGCCCTGTTTACCTCTTTTGTGGCCCGGGACCTGGCATCTCCTGCCCAGAAGTTCAAAGTAAACGGCTATGAATATGTTAAGGACAGGGGCTATGCCTTTGAACAAAAGCTCAATGAAAATACCCATGGCCTGCTGAATAAGCAGTTGAAGGACCTGGTAGAGGATGAAGTAAACGCCCGTACCCCACTCATGCTGTTCAGTTCTGTCATAACACAGGATAGTCGCAAAATGCTCATTAGTACCCAGCCCATGAGCTATTTAATGAAGCCCGTGTATGATACCAATAAACTGGCCGAAATCGAAACCGATGCGGTCGATTACCAATCCCTGTTTCCCGGTCAAGATCCCATGAGCCTGCGCCTGCTCACTGCTTTACGCATGAATGCTACTTTCCCCTATGTATTGCCCAATGTATGGCTGCCTACCAACCCGGTTATTGATGTAATGGATGCAGGCCTGCGTGATAATTATGGACTTGAAACCACCATCCGTTACTTACAAGTATTCCAGGATTGGATACGGGAGAACACCAGCGGGGTCGTATTGATTCAAATACGTGACAGGAAGATTGCGGGGTGGGAGCCTTTTGAGTCGAAGAATATTACCGAAATAGCTACAAAACCAGTACTGTTATTACAGCACAACTGGTACAAAATGCAGGAATACTCCCAAAATGACCTGCTTTGCCTATCACAGCAAATATTGGGGAAACATTTTTATAAGCTATCCTTTCAGTACCTGCCCAAGAAAGAAGATGCCAGGGCCGCTTTGAATTTTCACCTCACCCGGAGTGAGAAACTGGACATTAATGAGGCGCTTTTCAGTGCTAATAATCAGCAGGCATTTGAGTTCTTCAAAGAATTATTAAAGCCCAGGTTAAATCCACCGGCCAAATAATATCCCGGTATACCTACCTCCATTTGTATCATTTGCTAAAATTAGTGTTATTGGTAAACCGCATTTCCTCGTTGCTTCAATGCCTTGTAGCCTCATTGGCTACTGAGCATGAATCAACTTAAAGTATTCTGGCAGCACTTTGATGTGCAGTTTGGAAGGCGTATCGCGTGGCTCTCCATCAATATGCATGGGCGCATTGCCCACATTCGATATATTGAGTTCTTCGGTTTGAAAATAGATCACTGGCGAGCGGAGTGAGTTTTCAATGCGGCGCAATTTGCCCGCCAATACCTGCCTCATCACCGATAATAATAGCAAAGGCTTGGCAATTTTCTTAACGATCACAACATCCAGTAATCCATCCGATAATACAGCCTTGGGGGCAATGGTAAAATTATTGCCAAACTGGTTACTGTTGGCGATGCTCACAAAAAACGCATCGGTGGTGAAGGTTAGTTTATTGGCTTCGATCTTGAAAAGATAAGATCCTGCTGAAAAGAAATTGCGGGTAGTTAGGGAGGCATAGGTGGCCAGTCCGCGTTTGGGTTGTTTAGCAAATTGGTGGGCTACCTGGGCGTCAAAACCCAGGCCGCACAACATACAGGCAAATTGTTTATTGACCATGAATGCATCGGTGAGCCGGGCTTTTCCTGTAAAAACAACGTCCATGGCTTTTCACTGGCTTTGGGAATACCGGCGGCCAGGGCCAGTCCATTGCCCGACCCCATGGGGATGATCCCAAACTGAACATCCAAATCTGAGAGGGCATGTACCACCTGGTTGACCGAGCCATCACCCCCACAAACGACTACGTCCGTAACACTTTCGGCTATTATCTTTTTGCGTACAGCATAGTATTTTGCGGCAATGTCAGTATCCATTATTTCAAAAGGGATACCAGCAGCAGTAGTACGCCGGGCAATCAGGTCCCTGAGTGAATCTTTGCCCCGGGTGCCGGAAATGGGATTGATAAGATAAATGATCTTTCTTGACATGCGGGGGCAAAATTCCAATAAATTATGGGAAACTATAGGAAGAAAGCAAAATTGTTAGACAGTTTTTTATTGTGTAGAGCGCTTTCACCAATTAACCGGCAATCTCCTATTGCCTGCCTCATGGCAATAGGAACCCTCCGCTCTCCCGGTAAAAGCCAAAAGCGTTGCAGCTCGTAGGTTAAATCGTGCAGCTCGTAGCCAGTCGCTCACAGCCCGCAGCTTCCTTTACCGCGCATGTAAAATCCCGTAAGATTTAAGCTACTTGTCTATAAAAAAATTATTTTCAGTATTAAACCAACCTTCCTCTATGGCCCAACCAATCAATTACTTTACATGGAGCCTTGGCCAAAAACTAGCCTTCCGCTTTTTCTTCCTGTTTTTTGTATTGTATATTTTCTTTAATCCCAATGGTGTATTTCCGGGTATTGATACCTTATTTGGAATATATATATAGAACCCTTTCACAAACTGATTCCCTGGATAGGTAAGCATATCCTGCACCTGTCGTACGACATTACGGTATTTACCAATGGAAGTGGTGATACTACTTATGATTAAGTAGTCATACTATTTATTTTCATCCTGGCACTTGTAGGTTGTCTTCTCTGGTCGGTACTTGATCGCCATTGTGCCAATTATAACCAGCTTTATTACTGGCTTACTGTAATGGTTCGCTATTATGCAGCCTTTACTATGCTAACTTATGGTTTTGTAAAGGTGTTTAAGCTGCAATTCCCTTCCCCTTCACTCAATAGGTTGATACAGCCTTATGGCGATTCATCACCCATGGGCCTGGCCTGGACCTTTATGGGTTATTCCAAGGGATACAATTACTTCACCGGATTTGCTGAGGTATTGGGCGGGGTATTGCTCCTTTTCCGACGTACTGCTATTGCCGGGGCCATTGTTACCATTCTGGTTATGGGCAATGTGATGGCCATGAATTACAGTTTTGATATTCCCGTGAAACTGCTGTCTACAGCGGTGGTGGTCATGTGTATTTTCCTGCTTGGAAAAGACATGAGCAGGCTCATCAATTTCTTTATCCTCAATAAGCCTACCGAAGCGAGCATTACAGCCACGCCACCCATCCGCAAGAAATGGTTGCGCATTTCCCTGCTTTCATTCAAAACTTTATTGGTAGGTTATACCCTGGTCATGACCATTTATGGCAGCTACAGTGCTTTGAGTCAATATGGCGATGCAGCACCCAAGCCGCCCCTCTATGGTATTTATGATGTAAAGACTTTTATCAGGAATACTGATACCGTCCCTCCTCTAAAAACCGATGCTACCCGATGGAATAAACTGGTGACCAACTACCAGGGCAATGCTGCTATCAAAATGATCAATGATAGTACCGAGCGACTGGCTTTTGAACCGGACACGGTGGCGAAAAAGATCATGATGTACAATTATGGCGATACCACCCACAAATCGGCTTTCACCTACTCCTGGCCCGAAAAAGACTTCCTGGAAATGAAAGGCCGTTGGAATGGTGATTCGCTGATCATCCGGATGAAGAAATTTGACCTTAATAATTTTAGGTTGGTAAGCCGGGGCTTCAATTGGATCAATGAGTTTCCGTTCAACAGGTAATAAAAGAAGTATTAACTATTGGAGGGGTTACTGCTGATCTACCATTTCAATAAAGCGGAGGCCCAGGTAAAGCCGCTGCCAAAAGCAGCCAGGCACACCAGGTCGCCTTCTTTGATCTTCCCATCCTGCCAGGCTTCACACAAGGCCAGGGAACGGAGGCCGCGGTAGTATTGCCGTACTTTTGGATATTGTTATAAACCTGGTCATCTGATAACCCTAATTTTTGTTGTACAAACTGCGCTATTCGCAGGTTGGCCTGGTGAGGGATCAGCATCTTCAGATCGGCAGGTTGGTAACCATTGGCGGAGAGCGCCTCCATGATCACTTCTGGAAATTTGACCACTGCTTTTTTGAAAACCGAAGGCCCATCCATAAAAGGGAAGTTCTGCGCTTTATCGATCATGGCATGACTCATGAACATATCGGCTATTTCGGCTTCATTGAAATCGGCCAATGGTTGATCCAGCCAATGATTGGCATGTGTACCCGGATTGTACATGGCCAGTATCTCGGCACTTTCGCCATCACTGTGTAAGTGCGTGCTTAAAATTCCCTGGTGGTCATTTTGTGTGGGTTGTAGTACAATCGCCCCTGCTCCATCGCCAAAGATCACACTTACATTGCGCCCCCTGGTGCTGAAGTCGAGTCCGAAAGAATGTTTCTCACTGCCTATCACCAGCACATTTTTATACATACCTCCCTGATAAACTGATCAGCTACGCTGAGCGCATAAATGAACCCACTGCACTGGTTCCTGACGTCCAGGGCGCCGATCTCTTTCATTTTCATGGCTCTTTGTACCAGTACCCCGCAACCCGGGAAGTAATAATCCGGACTAAGGGTGGCAAATACAATAAAGTCGATATCCTGCGGGGTGATACCCGCCCGCTCAATGGCTATTTTGGCGGCTTCCACGCCCATGGTAGTGGTGGTTTCGCCGGTGCGGTGTGCATATCGCCGTTCCTTGATACCGGTTCTTTCCTGTATCCACTCATCATTCGTTTCCATGTATTTGGTAAGGTCCTGGTTGGTCACAATCTTTTCCGGCACATACATACCAATACCGGTGATCCTGGAACGTATCATATTGTAAGGCATTTTAGATGAACAAGTTAAGGAAAAGAAGATTGCACCGGAAATGAAACTATTGCAAACCGAACGAATGCCCTGATTGAAATGATAAGCGTATTCAGTGGCGCAGGGGGTAAAAAGTAGTTTTTTTGCTAGCGAACAACAAACAAGTTTGACAAGGATCTGGGATAGCAAAAGAGGTAAAACTACACTGTATTAGCTTGTCATTGTACCCAGGTATACACTATCCGACTGACTGGTTCTGTCGGCAGCTGTAAAAGCCAGGTACAAATGGTAGGTTCTTCCCGGGGTCTTATGGATCTTCAATGTATCGGACCCGGTGTTCCTAAACTGGCCTGTAATGTTGGAATAGGCAACCTCATGTTTGGGGTCATAAGCCAGCATCATTACCTGGTCATAAGGGCTGCCTCCTTCTACTGGCTCCGTATCCCAGCTAAATAACAACTCATCTGTCCCATTTTTCTCCGCAGTAATATTGCCGGATAAGGGCAGTTCACCATGGCTCACCTTTACCAATGCAGGATTAATGCTAAGGGTGGCGCCTGTTCCTTCAAAAGCATTTTTCAACAGCCATGACTTGGCAGCCACAAATCCCTCTACGGTTGGGCTATAACCTTTGAATCCCTGTCGCACAAAATCCAATATTGGTTTTAACCAATACTGCGCCATACCGAATTTGCTGCGATTGGCTTTTTCTTTCTTACTCACCCTCGCCGTACGTTTTTATAAGGCCCTTTTATTTACGGGATACCTTTCCAGGAAGAGCCTACGATAGTACCTACTTTGCCCTGTATGGGGCCATTGATACCTAAGATTAGTTTACCCATAGTAATAGATTATATACTAAATATATTCAATTGATAAAAATAAACAATATGTATTTGAGTTAAACTATCCGCAAACACGGGTTAAACAGGGGAATGGTCCCTGTTTGGTCCGTCTTTTGTCCGGGTTTGACTTAAATGAAACAAGCTTTTTTTAGATCGATGACCTTATAATGGAGGCATTGTATCCCACCTGGAAGTATTAAGCTATTGTATTCGAAGGGATGTTTTTTGCACCATCCGGCTAAACAGACTTGTAGAAATTAATTGCGTTGCTAAATATGACGCCGCAGGTGAATGTCTCGAAAGTGATTAATGGAGGTATATGAAAAGGCCAACCGCCTGGTGAAATTAAACGAGGAAGAAATAAAGAATCCTGTCTTGGTTTTCGACGAATTCTTCGACAGCTTTCACCTATGTGATGTACGGAAAGAGTTATGGGATTTGCTTTGTTCGGCCCTTTCCAACAATATAAGCTGGCACGAAACGGGAAGCGCCCGCAGTAACCTCGTCTTTTTATATGAACAACTCGAAAAGCTGACCGAAGCGGCCTATGTCACCCACCGGAGAAATAAGCATAAGAAATGATCATTGATTACTTACTGGTTTTATACCCAGTGTTTGTTGCATAAAGCCGGCGATTTCCCTTTTCACCCCTTCCACATCTTTCGATTTGATCCAGGAGCCTAATACGTGATTGCCTGTATTGGGCATGGCTACTGCCTTCTTTTGGGCGGCAGGCGTGCCCAGTTCGTCAAACATTTTCAGTTCAGCTTTTACTTTTACTACACTGTCCTGGTGTACCTCATCCTTGTAGTAATAAAGCAGCAGGGCAGGCTGTTTTACCTTTTCAAAAGTGGCTTTAAACATAGAGGTTTCCAGCAGTTCTTCCAGGTTCACGGCAGCTTCCAGCCGGTAAGGTGTATTCCAGTATTGCCGGTATACAGGCCTGGTATCGTCGGATTCATTGTATTTAGAACCTTTTACCAGCCGGGCAATTTGCAAGCCCCAGGGATTATTCAGCATCCAGGCATTGGGATCATTGATGGCAATATTGGGTGATAACAATACCAGCGCATACACTTGTGGATATTCGGCAGCCAGTTTCAGGGCCAAGGTACCGCCGGTGGAGGTGCCTACAAGAATTACCTTATTGCCTAGTTCCTGTCCAATGGCCAAGGCCTCCTTAGCGCTTTCCCAGTATTTATCGGAAGTTAGATGCACCAGGGCTTCGGGTGTATCAATACCATGTTCGGCCAGGCGCGATAAATACAGGTTGCAGCCAAACTGTTTGGCGATATCCCGGTGAACGGGATCGCCCTCGGCCTGGGAAGCGGAAAAGCCATGCAGGTAAACGAGGCTGTATTCCGTTTTGGTTTTGGTGGAGTCATTGGCCCAAACAATGCGGGCCTCATTATCGGGCTTTAACTGGTGGGTGGCTTCCTGGGCCCGAATATATTCCTGCAGTGAAGCCGCTTGTGAAGGAACTATTGGCATAGTAGCCAGGTAAGCAGGGCCGGCCGGCTTAGGTCCCATTAAATACACAATTACAATGACCAATAGCGTAATAAGCCACCATTTCGATTTGCGCATGCGGTAAATTTGTACGTTAAATTACTGCAAAACACCCAATTACTGCATTCGGGGAATCAGGGGGAACCGGGGCGCATGGGAGGTGCTAAAATTGCTGTAAATCATGCATAATGACTGGCTTTGAACCGCTATAGGAAGAAATGATTACCAAAATAATAAGTTTCCCTAATTCCTTGTCCTGCCCGCCGAATTAGCGTACTTTTGCGCCTCTTTTTGCCCGTTGAAAACCTGCATAATAGCTAATCGCTTGCTTGTCAGTGAGTCAACTTATTAATAAGTTAATTATGGAAATCAGAAATATAGCGATTATCGCCCACGTAGACCACGGTAAGACCACCCTGGTTGATAAGATCTTACACGCTACCAAGGTATTCCGTGATAACCAGGATACTGGTGAGCTGATCATGGACAGTAATGACCTGGAACGCGAAAGAGGTATTACCATCTTCAGTAAGAATGCCTCAGTAACTTATAAGGATGTTAAGATCAATGTGATCGATACCCCTGGTCACGCCGACTTTGGCGGTGAGGTAGAGCGCGTATTGAAAATGGCCGACGGTGTTTGCCTCCTGGTAGATGCTTTTGAAGGCCCCATGCCCCAAACACGCTTTGTATTGCAAAAAGCATTGCAACTGAACCTGAAGCCCATTGTAATCATCAATAAAGTAGATAAGCCCAACTGCCGTCCTGATGAAGTTCATGACGCCGTATTTGAGCTGTTCTTCAACCTCGATGCTACGGAAGAGCAACTGGATTTCCCTACCTTCTATGGTTCTGGAAAAACGGTTGGTTCAACGATTCTCTTACACAGATCGACAATATCAATCCTTTGCTGGATGGTATCCTCAAATATGTACCAGCCCCCAAAGTAAATGAAGGGCCTGTACAAATGCAGATCACTTCACTGGACTATTCTTCTTTCCTTGGCCGTATCGCCGTAGGAAAAGTAGCCCGTGGCGTGTTGAAAGAAAACCAACCCATTGCTTTGATGCAGGCGGGCGGTGTGATCAAGAAGTCGAGGGTAAAGGAACTGTATGTGTTTGAAGGCATGGGTAAGAAAAGAGTAACTGAAGTTGTTGCTGGTGACCTTTGCGCTGTAGTAGGTATCGAAGATTTCAACATTGGCGATACCATTGCAGATGCAGAGAATCCCGAAGCATTACCGGTGATCAGTGTGGATGAGCCTACTATGAACATGCTGTTTTCTATCAACAACTCTCCTTTCTATGGAAAGGATGGTAAGTTTGTTACCAGCCGTCACCTGCGTGATCGCCTGATGAAGGAAACAGAAAAGAACCTCGCCCTCCGTGTAAAAGAAGCTGAAGGTGGTGGCGATAGCTTCCTGGTATATGGTCGCGGTATCCTGCACTTAGGTATCCTCATCGAAACCATGCGCCGCGAAGGATATGAATTAACCGTGGGTCAGCCCCAGGTAATTGTAAAAGATGTTGACGGTGTAAGGTCCGAACCATACGAGAGCCTGGTAGTCGATGTGCCCCAGGAATTTGCTTCCAAAGTAATTGACCTGGTTACCCGTCGTAAAGGTGAAATGCACGTGATGGAAACCAAGGGTGAAATGCAACACCTGGAGTTTGAAATACCTTCCCGTGGTTTGATCGGTTTGCGTACACAAATGCTTACCGCTACAACTGGTGAAGCTGTGATGGCGCACCGCTTTATAGCCTACAAGCCCTGGAAAGGTCAGATCCCCGGCCGTAACAATGGTGTACTGATAGCCAAGAGCACTGAAAAACTACCGCTTACTCTATTGATAAATTACAGGACAGGGGTACTTTCTTTGTAGATCCAGGTGAAGAAGTATATGCTGGTCAGATCATTGCCGAGAACATCAAGCCCGGCGACCTGATCGTAAACGCTACGGAAGGTAAGAAGCTCACCAACCACCGCGCCAGTGGTAGTGATGATGCTTCCCGCATTGCACCTAAAACTTTGATGACACTGGAAGAATGTATGGAGTATATTCAGCAAGACGAGTGTATCGAAGTAACGCCCAATTTCATCCGTATGCGTAAAGTAATTCTGGATGAAAATGAAAGAAGCAAGGTGTCTAAGTCTATGAAGACGGAAGCTGTTTAAGCAATACGGTTATCAACTTATCATACAAGAGCTATCTGAAAGGGTAGCTCTTTTTTTGTGCTGCCCGGCCGGTGGAAATGGAACCCTCAGAAGTTCTTGAGGTCCAGCGAAACGATCACCCGGGTACCTACGGGATCACCCTGCTCATCGATCAGGTCTTTTATGATGGCCTGCACCTGCGCATGATAAATTTCATTGATGATTTGAATGCGTTCATCAGTAAGTTTGATACCCTGTTTTTGTAAGGTGGCAATACGCCCTGTTCTTGATTTGATGGATGCTGCCCGGCCAATGCCATTGTCTTCAATACTCATGCACAGTTTATCCTGGTGCAACCAGTAATGCAGGTATAGTTCACCCCGCTCGCCTTCTTTGGGCATTAACCCATGCCAGATGGCATTTTCTACAAAGGGTTGCAACAATAAGGGCGGCACCATCACTGTACCCCGATTAATTTCCTCACTTACATTAATGATCACATCAAACTTGTTATTGAAACGCAATTGCTCCAACTCTATATACAGCTCCAGCGATTTGATTTCCTGTTCCAATGATACCCATTCCGATTGTGCACTGTCAAAGATCAACCGGATGAGCTTGGAAAACTTGGTGAGGTAGCCCGATGCTTTCATGGGCTCATTCTTGAGTATGAAGTTGCCGATGGAGTTGAGGCTATTGAAAACAAAATGGGGATTCATTTGCAGGCGTAATACCGCCAGCCTGTTTTCGGCTATCTTCCGGTTATTTTCATGCAGCCTGATGGCCGCCGCCTGGTAGGCAACTTCCACCTGTGAACGGATGATCTTATTGGCGCAAAGGGAAGCAATTGTATTGAGGATGAATAGGTGCTTGGATTGGAAGAAATTCTTTTCATGGTGTTCGGCATCAATAATGCCCAACACTTTTCCCTGGTATATAATAGGCACTGTTATTTCGGAATAACGCAGGTCATCGTCAACAATATACCTGGGATCGGTAGTTGTATCTGCAATGATCTCGGGCATGCCACTCACGGCTACTGTACCAACAATTCCTTTTCCCAGTGGTATTTCAATGGGGTCATGAATTTCATAATCGCGTGGGTTTTTAGGTCCATAGGCAGCTTTCTGCACCAATACCTTGCGATCTTCATCTACCAGGTAAATGACACAGTCTTCAAAATTGAGGTGCGAAATACAGTTCTTGGTAACATCCCAGAGTATTTCTTCAATGGTATTTTTGCCAAACAGGGAGGTGGCGAAATAATTAATAGTACGTTCAATTTCCAGGTCATCGGATTGACTGGATTTTCGCTGCTTCAATAATAGCCATATCAAAACAAGGATGATGGCCAGCAGCATAGCTATTATCAGATATTGAGTTGTCAAAGCTGTGCCTGGATTTTAATAATTGCCTAAACCGTAGTGGCAAAATACCACACAATTACCGATAATTGGAATGCTATTGAGCAGGTGGTCGTTTTTACTGTAGTCTAGCTATTTAAACCAGTGACCCGGTACTTTCTGACCAATGGCTGAAGATCAATGGTTAATGACAAGTAGCTAACTACTACCTACTCATAAAACTGGTCAGTTGCTCACTCACAATTGCGCAAGCGTGGTTTGTTTGGTAGATTTACTTTGATTCAGGATTGTTTATTATATTTTATTTCAATTTGTTTATTTGTCCAGGCTTACTATAGCAGGCTTTATCCTTTTATTATTGGCTCCTACTTCCGGGGCCCAGGTAATCAATTTTTCACGCCTCAATACTTCCAATGGCCTTACCGGCAACAATACACTTTCTATAACCATTGACAAAAACGGCTTTCTGTGGATAGGCACCAATGATGGATTGAATGTTTATGACGGCTATTCCGTTACTTCTTTTGTAAAGGAGAAGTATCCTGAAATGGCTTCCGATGTGGTGCTGCACCTGGTCAATGACAGTCATAACCGCACCTGGATGGGTACTTTTTCCGGTGCTTCCTGGATAGATGAACACCGGGTGCTTCACCGCGTAACCTTAAAGGATTCCATAACGAAATTCCGTTGCCCTACCATTTTTGAAACGGCCGCCTTTGGCATTGTATTGCATACAGGCAAAGGCCAATATTATTTTGACAGTACTGTCATGAAATGGAAGACCCTGGATTGGGTACCTGGCACCATTACCCATGGTGCTTTTTTGATGCAGAACCGCTGGCGCAGGATAAGATCATTTTCATTGTTGATTCACTGGTAACCATACTGGACTATAAGAAAAGACAGATCATATTCCAGCAATCTTTTTCATTTCCTTTAAGCGCCTGCCCTGCTACGGATACTTCCATTGCAGTGGGTCTTAAAACGGGCCGGGTGACGCTGGTGAGTACTGCCTCCGGGAAAAAAATAGCCGATTACCAACTGGTGAATGAACTGGGCGGTAAAACCATCAATACTTCTCTTACAGAAGTACGCCGCGCTGCCAATGGCGACCTGCTGGTAGCTACTGATTTTGCCGGCCTGGTCATAATAGACAAAAATGGAAATATCACCCGGCATACACATGATCCTTTGAATACCGCCACCATTTCGGCCAACAATACTTATCGCTCCTTTGCCGGCAAAAAGGGGAGATCATAGTGGGCACACAGGCATCGGGTGTAAACATGGCCAATATATTTAACCGGCCTGCCGTTCATACACGCATATTCAGTGATGGTAAGGGTAACCTTTACGATAATTACATCACCCGTATTGTTGACGCGGGTAAGGGTTGCTTTTGGCTGGGCGCAAATAATGGTTTGATCAGGTGGAATAAAGAAACAAACCAATCGTTTTTTACCACTATTATGTACAAACCGCCGATGGTATACGTCCTTCGGAAATAAGGGCACTGTGTAAAGACCGGTCAGGGCGCTTGTGGCTAAGTGCCGCCGGTGATGGCCTGTGTTATTTTGATGAAGCCACTGGACGTTTTGTAAAGATCAGGCCCGATACCTCTCTGGACAAAGCGGTAGCAACCCCTATATCTATGAGCTGACCGCACTAACCGATGGTTCTATTTGGGTAGGCACGGGTACGGGAGTCTATTCCATTAACCCCGCTACCCGGAAAACTACCAGTTATGCCAACCACCCAGTATTAAAGGAGTTGAGTGGTAAATTGGTGATCGGTTTGTTTGAAGATAAAGATCACCGTATCTGGATGGCTACTCATGGAACGGGTGTTTATTGCTATGACCCACAAGCGCAAAAGCTGCTGCATTTTGGTACACAGGAGGGCCTGGCAGGTGAAATTGTGTATGGTTTTACGGAGGATATTGAAGGGAATATTTACGCAGCTACTGCCCATGGCTTTACGATCATTTCACAGGACGACAAACTACAAACGTACAACCGGAAGAACGGCCTGCGTTATGAACGATGTGAAGCATTGTTGAAGGATGAGGCCGGGAATATTTGGATCGCCAACAACAAATCACTGGTAAAATTTGATCCGCGTACAAAGCAACTTACGCATTACGAAGAGAATTCTGGATTAAGTATTGATGGTTTCAAGCCCAATACTGCCATGATGACCAGCCATGGGGAAATGCTATGGGGTTCTGAAAGCGGTGTCAATGCTTTCTTTCCCGATGATCTGGTGGTTACACCTTCCCTTTTGCAAGTGAGTGTGTATGCCATGGATACGAATGACAGTATACAATATTTTGGTGGCAACCGTTATTTTGCCTTACCCTATAGTAAGAACGATATTACCCTCCATTTTACGGCGATCAACCTGAATGGGTCAAAGAATATTGAATATCAGTACAAGCTAGAGGGCTATGACAAAGAGTGGCATGCTGGCATTGATGTGCGTGAAGCCCGTTATCCTTCCCTGCCTGCGGGCAACTATGCGTTTCATGTTAAGGCCAGTATTGATCACCTAAACTGGGTGGCTGCCAATAATGAACTGGCGCTTTATATTGTACCCCCTTTTTGGCAACGTTGGTGGTTTATTACTGTCATGATCATTTTCCTGGGGCTGATCATACATGCCCTGTACTGGATGCGGTTAAAGCAGGTAAGGGAAAAAGAGAAAATAAAATCTGAATACAACCAGAAGATTGCCGAGATAGAAATGAAGGCATTACGTGCGCAGATGAATCCGCACTTCATCTTTAATTGTCTTAATTCGATTAACCGGTATATCGTTAAAAGCGATCACGCCACCGCCTCCCTGTACCTTACCCGTTTCTCCAAACTGATCCGGCTTATCCTGGATAATTCAAATAGTAAGAATGTATTGTTGGCAAATGAGTTGGAGGCGCTTAGGATATATATCGAAATGGAGTCGCTGCGTTTCAACAATAAGTTCACTTATAACATTGCAATTGACAAAGAAGTATATGTGGATATTATGGAAGTGCCCCCGCTGATCATACAACCTTATGTGGAAAACGCTATCTGGCATGGGCTGCTGCATAAAGAAACTGCAGGTCACCTGGATATCCACTTAAGTATGGTTGATGAGAGTATGTTGCAATGTACAATAGAAGACGATGGGGTAGGCAGGGATAAGGCAAAAGAATATAAAAGTAAATCGGCTACTACCAAAAAGTCGCTGGGAATGAAGCTTACGGAAGACAGGATCTCGCTGTTGAATAAGCATACTTCGCCCAATGCCAGCATTACTATTATTGACCTGGTTCGCGATGGCCTACCGGCCGGCACCAAAGTAGTTTTGAAGATCCCGGTATAATATATACCCTTAGCAATACACCCTATTGATTAACACAAAATTGAAAGAATATGATACGCTGTGTAATTGTAGATGATGAAAATAACTGCATTGAAATGTTGGAATGGTTACTGAAGACCTATTGTCCACAGGTAACCATTGATGCTATGTGTACCAGTGCCGAGCAGGGCCTGGAAGCTATTAACCGGCATAGGCCGGATGTAGTATTTCTTGATATTGAAATGCCGCGTATGAATGGATTCGATATGCTGGAGCAGTTTGACAGGCTGAGCTTTGATGTAGTGTTTACTACTGCGTATGATAAATTTGCTATTAAAGCATTTCGTTATAGTGCACTGAACTACCTGTTAAAACCCATTGATCCTGATGATCTGAAAGAAACAATACGCAGACTGGAAGAAAAGAAATCTATCCCAACCCGCGAACAGATCGATCTGCTATTACAGCATGTTAAGGATGTAAGCAAGAATACCATTCCGCGTATTGCCCTTACCACCAATGATGGGATGATCTTTGTATCAACACAGGATATTATTTATTGCGAAGCCGAAAGCAACTATACCAACATTGTACTGGCAGGGGGCAAGAAAATTATGGTATCGAAAGTGTTGAAGGATATAGATGAAGCATTGGCTGGTCCCGATTTCTTCAGGGTACACAACTCATTCCTTATTAACCTGAATCATATCAAAAAGTTTGTGCGTGGTGAAGGCGGCTATGTAGTAATGGATGATGGCGCGACCATTAGTATTTCCCGCTCAAGAAGGCAGGAGTTTATGGAGTTGTTCTCTAAATTCTGATTGGCAGCTAAGGTGTTTGGGTACCCTGTTGGGTAATGGTAAGTTGCTGAAAAAGCAAGTACATTAATTAATTATTATTTAGCGCAAACAGGAATTACGGTTAGTGTATGCGTAATTACACGTGTATCAACTGTACGCTTTTGATACAACTAAATCGCCTCTTAATTTATCCCGTTGAATATCAAAGCGGTAAACTTTTAACCGCTGTAATCCCCTTCCAGCCTCAATTTTACCGTTCATGGACATTTTGTAGTAGTAAACACGCATTTCATTCAAAGAACAGTACCGTTCACTCAAAGACAGCTTGCACAGGAAAAAATACTCACTAACTTTGCGGCGCAATCTGGTACATAACTCTTAGTTCTTTCATAGTAAGATGCAATTGTTAAAGAAAATATAAGAGTAAAAGAAGTTTGTAAAGGTTGTAACATTTGAAAAAAGGGTGCGTCTTATATAGTGTGATGCAACAAGTATAGCGCAACACTTGAACAAACAAAGTAGCCATAAAAACAAAAAAACATTAAAAATGAAAAAGAGTATTTTAACCTGGGTATTGTTACTGACTGTAGGTCTTAGTAGCACTTTTGCCAACAAGCTTGAAAATGTAAACGAACAAGTAATTAGTTCATTTAAGAAAGATTTCGCTTCAGCACAGGATGTAAGCTGGGAAAAATCAAAAGAGATTTCCAAAGCCACCTTTAAGATGAATGATCAGGTAATGTTTGCTTATTATGCCGAAGATGGTAATCTGCTGGCTGTAATGAGGAATATCGTTTCTTCGCAATTGCCGATCAACCTCATGAGTGACCTGAAGAGAAATTATTCCGGTTACTGGATCAGCGACCTGTTCGAAATGGCATCCGATAACTCTACTTCTTACTATGTAACTGTACAGAATGGAGATCAAACAGTAGTACTAAAGTCTTTTGGTTCTGCCGGTTGGGAAACATTCAAAAAAGACAAGAAGTAATAAGATAAACTGATTTTCAATACAGAGAGCCCCGCCACCTGGCGGGGCTTTTCGTGGTACAACATGATTATACAGTTTAAGGAGGCCTTTGACCATACGGAAAGGTGAGCCGCTCTGCAGCGCCGCATCTGCCGGGCGGCAGAGGGACCCACCTTAAATGAGCAAGTCTGAATAAACTACATGAACTTCGGCAGATCGATCCACTTACTCAATAAAACCACCGGTTACTCAATTGGGATTGGTGAGGCAGGCTGGCGCCAGTAGCTTTGAATCCATCAATAGTGATAAACAGGCCTCCGGTTTCTATATATAACCATAGCCTTTAAAAGCGTGTTTTTTTCAGGGTCGTTGGAAGGTTAAATCCGCTCTCCCGGTTCAAGGAAGCGGATTTTTTTATTGTGTGCCCTGCTGGGGGCTTTCTTCTCGTACTTGTTCAGTTCCTCTTTTGGGTGTACTTTTGTAGTCACATTTCAGACTATGAAAAAGTGCCGCCTGATATTACCGCTATTGATAATATTACTGATCGCCTCCCTGGAACTTTCGGCACAGTGCTCCATCTGTACAAAAACCGCTTCTCAATTGGGCGAACGTCCTGCCAAAGCCCTGAATACCGGTATTGTCTACCTCGCTTTTACTCCATTGGCCATTATGGGCTATGTAGGATACCGCTGGTGGAAAAGTAACCGCGTAGCATAGTTTCCCGGAAATAATAGCATATCATTTTCCTTATCTTGTTGCATCAAAACCTGCTTGCAATGAAATATACCTGGCTCCTTTGTTTGCTATTGCTTTCCATTAGTACTACTGCACAGAAACTACCTACCATTGAAGAAAAGACCAATGGCCTGAAAAAATACCCCGGATACCTTGATTTTTATTGGGATGAAAATACGGGTAAGATCTGGCTTGATATCAATAAGCTGGATTCCGAGATAATCTACGTTACCTCCCTGCCTGCTGGCCTGGGATCAAACGATATTGATTGGACAGGGGTTTGCTCGACGCCACCCGGATCGTTAAGTTTTCTAAAGTAGGCCGCAAAGTACTGATGATCGTACCCAACTACGATTTCAGGGCTGTTACCAATGATGTGGCCGAACGGCGGGCGGTGGAGCAGTCTTTTGCACAGTCGGCCATTTGGGGTTTTACGGCCGAAGCCGAGAGTAATGGGCACGTATTGGTAGATGCCACTGATTTTGTGTTGCGCGACGCTGTACGCGTGGGCAGCCGGTTGAAAGGTTCCAAACAGGGCAACTATTCCTTTGATAAGAACAGATCGGCTATTTATTTGCCCCGCACCAAAAACTTTCCCAACAATACTGAGATAGAAGCCACGATTACCCTCGTAAACAATGATGGGGAAACCGGTAATTATGTAGGTGCGGTCACCCCATCTCCCGATGCGGTGACCCTGCGTATCCATCATTCTTTGTACAGCTGCCCGATAATGAATTTCAGCCAAGGTTATTCGATCCCCGTTCTGGCTACTTCGGGGTTTCCTTCTTTAACTATAGTACACCTGTATCGTCGCCTATTGAACAATATTATGTGTGCCGTCACCGGCTAAAGAAGAAGGACCCTGCAGCCGCCATTAGCGATCCTGTAAAACCCATTATCTATTACCTCGATAATGGTACACCCGAACCTGTACGTAGTGCCTTACTGGAAGGCGCCTCCTGGTGGAATCAGGCTTTTGAAGCCGCTGGGTACCGCAATGCTTTCCAGGTGAAATTATTACCCGATAGCGCCGACCCGATGGATGTGCGTTATAACGTGATCAATTGGGTGCATCGTGCTACCCGTGGATGGTCGTATGGCAACTCCGTGACCGATCCCCGTACGGGCGAGATCATCAAAGGGCATGTAACACTGGGTTCTTTACGGGTAAGGCAGGATTATTTAATAGCACAAGGTTTACTGGCGCCATATGAAAATGGCATCCCTGCCGATGACAAGATGATGAAGATGGCGCTGGCCAGGTTAAGGCAGCTATCGGCCCATGAAGTAGGGCATACGATTGGACTGATGCATAATTATGCTTCGAGCGTTAGCGACCGCGCCAGTGTGATGGACTATCCCCACCCACAAGTTCGCCTCACAGCAGGCGGTGAAATTGACCTCTCCAATGCCTATGACCAGAAGATAGGCGCCTGGGATAAGGCGGCCATTACCTGGGGTTACCAGGATTTTGCACAAGGAGCAGATGTTTCGGGCAGCCTCGATAAAATATTAAGGGAGGCCGCTCAAAAGGACTGCAATACATTGCCGATCGTGATGCGCGTGCCCCTGGAGGGCTACACCCGCAAGCACATTTGTGGGACAATGGAACGGATGCCACCACAGAGTTGAAAGATGTAATGAAGATCAGGGCCAAGGCCTTGGCGCAGTTTGGTGAAAAAGCATCCGTACTGGTCAGCCAATGGCCATGCTGGAAGATGTACTGGTACCCGTTTACCTGTTTCACCGTTACCAGGCCGAAGCGGCTACCAAGGTGGTGGGCGGCATGTATTATACCTATGCCTTACGCGGCGATGGACAAACTGTTACACGGCCTGTAACGAAAGCCGAGCAACTGAAAGCCTTGAATGCAGTTATTGACTGCCTGGACCCGGCATTTTTACGCATTCCGGATAATGTTGTGAAGTTGATACCTCCTCGTCCCGCTGGGTATGGTTTTACCAGGGAATTGTTTAAAAAGCGCACTGGACTGGCGTTCGATGCTTTATCACCTGCTGAAACAGCGACTGATTTTCCTTTGTCCTTTCTGTTCAATACCGAAAGGCTGAACCGCATGATACAGTATGAAGTACAGCAGGAGGGACTAGGTGTAGCAGAAATGATCAATACGTTGATCAATAAAACATGGAAGGCGGGAAGAAAGAATGGGATGGAAAAACTGATCCAGCTGCAAACGGAGCAACTAATATTGACTTACTTATTGGCCGTTTCAATAGATGACAATACCGCTTTCAAACAAGGGCAGTAACACAAAAAGCGCTCAACGAGCTAAAAACTTACATTCAGGCTCAGCAAAAAACCAGTAAGGATGCTGATTATGCAGCCCATCTGGCCTATGCGCTGGAGCGTATGAAAGCGCCTGAAAAGGCCAAGCCTACGGTACACAAGGAAATGCCTCCTGGTGCTCCTATTGGCTGTGATATAGAGTAATTGGGAAGTGTGTAACAACCGAAAGTCCGGAAGACGGTTACAGCGTAGTAACGTTCTTCCGGACTTTTTACTTATATAATGCCATTATGTCGCATTGCTGAAGGTAGCCTTACCCTTGTCTTAACCTTGCTTTACCTATGACTCAGGTAGTTTGCTGAATAATTAGCTAAAGCAGACAAAATGGCTGTAGCTGATCAACTGTTAAGAGATCCGCCTAATATCTGCGCCCAGTTTTCTCAAGCGTTCATCGATGTGTTGATAGCCACGGTCTATTTGGTCAATATTTTGGATGATACTACGTCCATCGGCACTTAGTGCGGCGATAAGTAGTGAAACGCCTGCCCGGATATCCGGGCTGCTCATGGTAATACCCCGAAGGTTTTGTTCACGCCCCAGGCCAATAACTGCTGCCCGGTGTGGGTCGCAAAGAATGATCTGTGCGCCCATGTCAATCAGTTTGTCTACAAAGAACAAGCGGCTTTCAAACATCTTTTGATGAATGAGCACACTGCCTTTTGCCTGGGTGGCTACAACCAGTACGATACTGATCAGGTCGGGGGTAAACCCTGGCCAGGGATGGTCATAAATGGTCAATACAGAACCATCTAAGAAGGTTTGCACTTCATACATGTCCTGTGCCGGTATATGGATATCATCACCCACAAAATTCATCTGGATACCCAGCTGTTTGAATTTGTCGGGAATTACACCCAGGTTATCGAGGCTAACATTTTTGATGGTAATATCACTTTGTGTCATAGCTGCCAGTCCTATAAAAGAACCGATCTCGATCATATCGGGCAACATGCGATGTTCGGTACCGCCTAAATAACCTACGCCTTCTATTACCAGCAGGTTACTTCCTATGCCGCTGATCCTGGCGCCCATGCGAACAAGCATTTTACACAATTGCTGTAAGTAAGGTTCGCAAGCTGCATTATAGATGGTGGTGGTGCCTTTTGCCATCACTGCTGCCATTGCAATATTAGCAGTACCTGTTACAGAAGGCTCATCGAGGAGTAAGTACGTGCCTTTCAGGTTGGGTGCTTCCAGGTGAAAGAAGCCGTCGCCCGACTCATAATTGAAGGTAGCACCCAGTTTTTCAAAACCTATGATATGGGTATCCAACCTGCGGCGACCAATTTTATCGCCCCGGGTTTTGGAATAAAAGCTTTGCGGAAACGTGCCAGCAAAGGGCCGGCCAGCATCACAGAGCCTCGCAGGCGGCCACTTTTCTTGCGGTAGTCCTCACTGCGCAGGTAATCAATATTCACATTGTCTGCCTGAAAAATACAGGTATCCCGTTGAGGCCGTTCCACCTTTACATTCATTTCACCCAATAGCTCAATCAGGAGGTTTACGTCCAGGATATCGGGAATATTGGTGATGGTTACTTTTTCGGGTGTGAGCAATACGGCGCTGATAATTTGTAAGGCTTCATTTTTGGCGCCCTGAGGGATGATTTCGCCCTGTAGTTTTTACCGCCGTTAACTTCAAAGGAAAGCATAGGTTGGCTGGAGATTGAAAGGTGAGTGATTAAAAGGAATGCAAAATAAAAAAGTTGACCAGCCTCCCGGTCAACTTTTCAATAAATTAAAGTATTAAGACACTTTACTTATATCGTTTCTTAAACTTGTTGTTATTTCCGCCACGATCGTTGCGATCGTTCCGGTCGTTGCGATCATTGCGGTCGTTACGGCCACCTCCGCCACCGCCACGTCCCTGATGCTGGAACTTCTGGTTGCGTTTATTGCGGTAATCACCATAGCCACCACCACCTCTGCCATCGCGGTCACGGCCTTCATTGGGGCGGTGCTGACGAACATAGGGGTATTGGTAAATGTCAACTGACCATCTGTAAGATTGGTCAGCTCACTTTGTATGGCATCATCATGAACGGTCTCTTTGTGCCAGTTGTTATAGGCCAGCTTCATGTAGTAAGCCACTGCATTGGCAAATCCCTGACGCTTATCAGGATTTTCTTCCTTCAGTGCTTTATTGATCACCAACTCCAGGTTTTTACCCAGGTGGCTGAATTTGGGGTATCGTTTGGGATAGGGCAGCGGCTTGGGCCTTGCCTTCAAGGTTTCGCGGGTAGGTATGGGATAGGGAGATTCCACATCCAGCTTGAAGTCTGAAATAAGGAATAAGTGATCCCACAATTTATGGCGGAAATCTTCCACGTTTTTCAAGTGCGGATTCAGGAAACCCATCAGTTCTATCACAGCATACGCATTCCGCTGGCGGGCTTCACGGTCCTCCAGGCTGAGCAAGTATTCAATCATCTTCTGAATATGACGGCCATACTCCTTATAGATCAGATGGTTCCTGGTAGTATTGTACTCCATTTCACCTAAAGTGTTAAACATCTTACAAAAGTAACGAAGTAAGTTTATAAAACGAAAAGGCCTTTTCAGCCTCTTTTCGATGAGATTAGGAGGTGGTTTTATAGGTTAAAATCTGTTGTTGGTCTGAAATAGCGATCAGCCAACTGGGGGCTTAACAGTCTTTTGTTCGGCAAAAACCATTATTCGACGTATTTTTGCCTTTCTTTTTATAAAAATTGATACTCAATAAAACATGAAGAAATCCACTATAACGATCGATGTGGCGTTGGATGATAAGAATGTGCCCGAACAAATCACTTGGAGTGCAACTGCCAGTACTGCCGATAATGCCCGTGCGGCCAAAGCTTTGATGCTGTCCTTTTGGGATGGTGCCGATAAATCAGCCCTCCGTATGGATCTTTGGACGAAAGAAATGATGGTGGATGAAATGGCCGACTTTTATTACCAAACCCTGATGACAATGGCCGATTCTTTTGAACGGGCAACCCATCAAATGGAATTGGTCAATGAGATCAAGACATTTGCCAAGAATTTTTATACTAAATTCCAGGATATCCAATTAAAGGAAAATAAGGCTTAAATTATTTGTTATGGCATTAGAACAACAAATCACGGTCGATCTCAAAGCAGCTATGCTGGCCAAGGATGAAAAGGCCCTTCGCAGCCTCCGGGCAATTAAAGCGGCCATTTTGTTGGCCAAAACATCAGAAGGAGCCAATGGTGAATTGAAGGAAGACGAGGAGATCAAACTGTTGCAGAAGTTGGTAAAGCAACGCAAAGATTCGCTTGAAATATTTCAGCAGCAAAACCGGGTTGATCTGGCTCAGAAAGAGCAGGAAGAGATCGAGATAATCGAGAAATTCCTGCCCAAGCAATGGACCCGGAGGAGCTAAAAGCGCTCCTGATGAAGATTATTACTGAAGTGGGTGCTACTTCTGCAGCTGATATGGGGAAAGTAATGGGGGCTGCTACCAAACAATTGGCGGAAAAGCCGATGGAAAGGCTATCAGTGCCGCTGTAAAGGAATTGTTGGCTAAATAATGATCATTGATATACTTTTTGGCGTATTAATGTTGTTGGCTGTTGTCAAGGGCTGGCGGCGCGGGCTTATCATTGCGGTCTTTTCTGTTATTGCTATTATTGTGGGTATTGCCGCCGCTATGAAGCTGTCGACCGTAGTAGCCGCCTGGCTCAAAGATTCTACCATGGTGTCTGTTCAATGGTTGCCCTTTCTTTCTTTTGCCATTGTTTTGATAGGAGTTATTCTCCTTATCCGATGGGGGCCAACCTGATTGAGGCGTCATTAGAAGTAACTTTGATGGGGTGGGTGAACCGCCTTGGGGGTATGTTGTTATATATAATAGTGTATACGCTTGCATTCAGTATACTATTGTTTTATGCTGCGCAGCTTAAACTATTAAATGAAAGTACCATTGTCCAATCGGTCACTTATTCCAAGATACAGCCCTTGGGCCCCATGGTTATAGATACATTGGGCAGGTTAATTCCCTGGTTTAAAGATATGTTCACAGAATTGGAAGATTTTTTTGCGCATATTGCACAGCAACAAGTAAAATAGTTCTGCCAATGATATTGGTGAACCTGTAAACCGCAAAATAATCAGTAGTTTACAGTAAAATTGCATCGCTGAAAGCCCGGGATGTGATATTTGCGGTAAAAACGTTTATTTTAGCGAATAATTGACTGAACTGAACTGATTTAACAGATGAATTACGAGATCAAACAAGTGGATAAGTTCAAATTTATTGAAGAAGGTGAGGGTGAACCGTTGATTTTGTTACACGGTTTGTTCGGTGCGTTGAGCAACTTCAATAACTTGATAGATTATTTCAAGCATCATTACAAAGTAGTGGTGCCTACCCTTCCTTTGCTTGACCTTGACCTGCTACATACTTCAGTAGGTGGCTTACAAAAGTTTGTACATAGGTTCCTGGAGTTCCGGGATTACAAAAATGTACACCTGCTCGGAAATTCCCTGGGTGGGCATGTAGGCATATTATATGTATTAAAGCATCCTGAAAGGATCAAATCACTCATACTTACTGGTAGTTCGGGCCTGTTTGAGAATGGAATGGGAGATACATATCCCAAAAGAGGGGATTATGAATATATTAAAAAGAAAGCAGAAGTAACCTTTTACGACCCCAGGTAGCCACTAAGGAAATAGTGGATGATGTATATGAAACTGTAAATAATCGCCTCAAAGCGATTAAAGTCATCGCCCTGGCCAAAAGCGCCATCCGGAATAATCTTGGGAAGAACTCAATCAAATCAAACAACCTACGTTATTAATATGGGGAATAACGATGCTGTAACCCCTCCTTTTGTTGCAAGGGAATTTCAAAAACTGATCCCCAACAGCGAATTGCACTTTATTGACAAGTGCGGGCATGCGCCAATGATGGAAGTGCCCGATGAATTTAACCGGATACTGCATAAATTTTTGACAAAATTGAATGAGCCGGCAGCGGTAGCCTGATTTTTATCGTCTAATATAAGTAAGTACACCCACAGTTTTTTTTTTTCCCGAAGGGGTAACCACCAACAACGACTGCTCGCTTAGAAAGGGTCGTGCGTATTGCCTATAGCAGGAAGTGTTTTATTTCTGGCGTGGATGCCCTAATATTTCATCAACAAAATTCACAGGTTAAATCCTGATCAGTGCTAAACAAAGAACTAATATCTGCAACTATACCTACACTGAATCTAAAAGATTCGGTGTTTCAGGCACTTGAGCTGATGGCAGAGTTCCATGTAATGCAACTGGCTGTAGTAGCCGATGATAAGTACCTGGGACTTGTTTCGGAAGACGACCTGATGAATGTGGATGAAAACCTGACGCTTCAATCCCTGGAAGCGCGGTTTTCCAAGGCCGCTGTACGCGCCAGTACCTATTTTATGGAAGCTATACAGGCTGTTAATGACCATAGTCTTTCCATCATACCCGTGGTAGAACCGGAAAATGTTTTTGCCGGTGTTATTACTGCCACTGACTTACTGAAGCAGCTTGGCAAAGTAACCGGCGCCAATGAGCCCGGTGGCATCATTGTGCTGGAAATGGAACAACGCAGTTTTTCCTTCTCCGAGGTCAGTAAACTCGTTGAAACCAATGATGCTCAGATTACTCAACTCAATACCCATTGGGACGCTGGCACAGGTTCTTTCTTTGTAGTGCTCAAAATCAATAAGTTCGAGATCTCCGATATTATAGCCACCTTTCAGCGGTACGAATACCAGATAAAATACTATTTTGGCGAAGAGCAGTACGAAAATGAATTACGCAGTAATTATGACCATTTAATGAATTACCTCAGTATTTAACACAAATAGCAGGATTCTATTATCTTCGTCTGTATTCATCCATTTTTAAATATGATACTTGCAACAGTTTGCCCTGCATGCGGATACCAAAGAAATATTATGCTGTAATAGCAATCCTGTTGTTGGGAAATACCCTGCTCCTGGCGCAACCATTGACAACTGATACTCAGGTAGTGGTCAAAAGTGCGGCTCCGGCAGTGGAGGAACCTCATACTTCCCCTTTTGTAGTAGGTATTATTTACGTTGAAGGAAATAAACGTACTAAGCCCTATATCATTGCCCGGGAATTGCCTTTCAAAACCGGCGATTCCATTTATCTTCCCGAATTGGTATCGGGATTTGAGGTTTCCGCAGGCAACTATTCAATACCGGCCTTTTCAATGAAGTAGTTGTGGCGCTCAAGTCTTTTCGTGGTTATGAAGTAGACATCCTTATTCAGGTAAAGGAGCGCTGGTATACTTTTCCAATTCCTTATGTTAAGCCGGTTGACCGCAACCTGTCGGAATGGTCCAGGCAGGGGTATGGAATTAACAGGCTTAATTATGGCGTGAAGTTTACTCAATATAATTTCACCGGCCGCAACGATAAGCTCAGGTTTTGGTTACTGACCGGTTACACCAAGAAATTTGAATTCAATACGATCAGCCCTATGCTGATAAAACGCTTCGACATGGCTATGGGATAGGATTTTCCTATTCTTTCAACAAGGAGATCAACTATACTACCGTGAATAACCAGCAGATGTTTACGGATTCACTTACGGACGGAATTAAGCGCTGGGAGGGCAAGATCGAATATACATACAGGCCGGGGTTGCGTACATTTCATGCTGTTCGGTTATCGGTTATCAGGGAGCAGGTGGACAGCCAACTGCTGGGCCTTAACCCTAAATATTATACCGCCCATAGCAGTGCGGTTACTTACCCCGAACTGTCGTACAATATCAAATATGTAAATGTAGACTATGTCCATTTTCCCCTTACAGGTTGGGTAGCAGAAGCGGGTATACTGAAAAGGGGCATTAATAAGGATATGAACATGTGGCAGATCAATGCAAAGATCAATAAAGGCTGGCAGCTTGCTAAAAAAACCTATTATGCGCTCCAGGCTAATGGAGTATTGCGAGTTCCCTTTGACCAGCCTTATACTAATCACCGTATGTTTGGTTATAGCGATATGTTCCTAAGGGGCCTGGAAAGATATGTAATAGATGGGGTAGGGGGCATTTTGACCCGTAGCTCCCTGCGGCGTGAGTTGGTGCGTTTCAATATAAAGACGCATCTAAAATCGCGCTCACACGACAGGATACCCTTCCGGATCTATGCCCGTACTTTTGGAGATATGGGCTACGCATATAATAAAAATTTTACCAATAACTCCCTCACCAATCGTATGTTATATACCGGGGCTTTGGTTTGGATATTGTTACCTTCTATGATTTTATACTCCGGTTTGATTATAGCTTTAACCAATTAGGACAAAACGGATTATTTTTGCACGTCAAAAACGATTTCTGATCGTTGCCCGATCATTCCCTTATCCAATATTCCTGTATCCCATATCCTGTATCTTTGGTGCTGTATCCGGATGCCTGATTCCATCAACCGAATCCCGTACTCCGTATTCTTGTTTTTATTATGAAAGTAGCCATCTATAGCCGGGTAATCGATTACGATCAGAAAGGAGAAGTCCAACAGCTGTTCGATGAACTGGGCAAAGAAAACATGGAGCTTGTTATTTACGAGCCATTTTATGAAACCATCCGGTCTTCCTTTAGGTTTCCCGACAAGATCTCGGTTTTCAGGGATTCCAATGATCTTACTGCTAACATCGACTTTTTAATTAGTCTTGGTGGAGACGGTACCTTGTTGGATACGGTAACCCTGGTGCGCAATAAAAATATTCCGGTACTGGGAATCAATTTCGGTCGACTGGGTTTTTGGCCAGTATTGGCCGTACAGAGTTATCTACGGCGGTACAATCGCTCGTAAAAAGGACCATTGTTATTGATAAAAGGTCACTGATTCACCTGGATGCCAATAAACCACTTTTTGGGGATGTGCCTTATGGGCTCAATGAGTTTGCCATTCATAAGACCGACACTTCACCAATGATCAAGATCCATACCTATCTCAATGGAGAATTTTTGAATACTTATTGGGCTGATGGGGTGATCGTAGCGACTCCAACTGGGTCAACCGGTTATTCTTTGAGTTGTAATGGCCCGGTGGTATTCCCGGAATCGGCCAGCTTTGTGATCACGCCCGTAGCGCCCCACAATTTGAATGTGCGGCCGATTGTAGTTGGAGATGATAATATTATTTCATTTGAAGTGGAGGGCCGGGCCGACCATTTTATTTGTGCGCTCGATTCGCGTAAGGAGATCGTAGATAAAAAGTTCAGTTGGCTGTTCAGCGTGAAGCCTTTACGTTAAGTCTTGTAAGGTTGAATGAAAATAACTTCCTGCAAACGCTTCGTAACAAGCTTTCCTGGGGACTTGATACCCGGAATTAACATTTCCATTGAAAGAAAAAGCCCCAGCATTACGTTAGACTCAAATACATTAATTATTATATTGCGGATATGAACAAACTGGCTGTTGTAATATTCCTGATCCTTGGTGTATCATTAGTAGAACCTGCTTCTGCACAATGGGAAGCAATCCGGCAGGAAGGTGAATTTGGCATTTCAGTCGGAGCTGCTCATTATTTTGGCGACCTTAATACCAGGGCTAAGTTCAATCGGCCCAAGCTGGCAGTTGGCGCATTCTTTCGCAAGCAATTTGGCAATTATATCGGATTAAGGGTGGCCGCCCACTTTGCACAATTGGGCTATTCGGATGTGTACAATACCCATAATGAATACCAGCGTAAAAGGAACCTGAGCTTTAATAGCAATATTTTTGAACTGGCATTGCAAGGAGATTTTAACTTCTTCAAATTTGTGCCGGGCGATCCTTACCACTCTTTCACACCCTATGTGACCATGGGTGTAGGGGTATTTAGTTATGATCCTTATGCTTATCTGAATGGGCAGAAAGTGTTTTTGCGTCCCTTAGGCACTGAAGGTCAGGGGCTTAATATTCCCGGGTATGAAGATCGGAAACCTTACAATACCATGGCTATCTGCCTTCCCTTGGGTGTAGGCATAAAATACGCACTCAATGACCGTATGAATATAGGTTTGGAAGTTGTTTACAGGTTTACCACCACGGATTATTTGGACGATGTGAGCAAAACATATGTGGGCCTCGATAATTTTGCCAAACTACCGGATAATTCATTATCGCAGGCAGCCCTGTTGCAGGACCGGTCATATGAAACCAGTCCCGAGCGTATCGGCTTGGCAGGCCGCCAGCGTGGTTTTGCCAAACAGAAGGATCAATACGTATTAGCTGAGCTGACTTTTTCCTTCAACCTGACCTCTTATCGTTGCCCGACCGCCAATTAATCGAAATTTCACTAAAATAGTCCAGACCGGCTCCTCCAGGGCCGGTTTGTTTTTTCTACAGCAGGCGCCTATTTCCTGCCAAAAGCCTCCAATGGTTCCATAGAAAACCTAGAGCCGCCTGTTTGGGGCGATTAAAAGCCAGAAAAAGAGGGAGCCTCAAATGATACTAAATTGGGAAGCTATCGGGTAAAACCTTTATCGGAAGGGCTGTATCCCGTTTACCCCACAATATTAATAACCTGCAAAAAAGCATCCCACCTAATCTTTTTGTACCTTCGTGCACCTCAAAAAAATAAGGTAATGCAGAGCCTTAAGGAGCAAATTAACTTGGAGCGGCTTCCCCATCATATTGCTATCATCATGGATGGTAACGGGCGCTGGGCACAGGAAAAAGGTCAGGATCGCTTATATGGCCATTTTCATGGTGTGGAAAGCGTGCGCGATATCGTGGAAGGTTGTGCAGAACTGGGCGTTGGATACCTTACGCTGTATGCATTCTCGACCGAAAACTGGGATCGTCCGGAATATGAGGTCAGTGGGCTCATGGAGTTATTGGTAGATACTATCAGGAATGAGACGGAGACCCTGAATAAGAACAATATTAAACTCCATGTTATTGGCGACATGAACATGCTGCCTGCCTATGCTCAAAAGGAGTTGAATGAATCATTGGAGATCACCAGCCGTAATACAGGCCTCAATCTCATTATGGCCCTTAGCTATAGCAGCCGCTGGGAATTGGTACAGGCTGTTAAACAGATTGCGGGAGATGTAAAAGCAGGGAAAGTGGACCCCGATACGATTACACAGGACACCTTACAGAAATACTTAACCACCAGCAATTTCCCCGACCCGGAACTCATGGTTCGCACCAGTGGTGAGTACCGTATCAGCAATTTCTTACTTTACCAATTGGCTTATGCAGAACTGTATTTCACTAATGTACGCTGGCCTGATTTTCGTAAGGAGAACCTTTATGAGGCCATTATTGACTTCCAGCGCAGGGAAAGGCGTTTTGGAAAAACTGGAGATCAGCTGCAGCAGGAACCCCTTAGCCAATAAGTTTGTCGTAAAATCCCAACAAATCACACCGACCGCATTTCTTTTAACAAACACTTTTAAGTTAATCTTAAGTAAATCCCTTTAATTTGCCCCAGCTTAAACAACCCGGAATGCAGCGTACGTTTACTTTTTCCGCTATTCTACTGGCTTTGGTGACCTTTTCTGTAAGTTCAGCGTTTGCCCAGGAAAAAACCGATACTATCCCTACCTCCATTGATCCCGAGTTGGAAGCGATCATGCATGCAAGGAACCCCAAGGAATATACTATTGCGGGTATTAAGGTTACAGGTACTAAAAGATATGATGAGCAGCTGCTCATTTCCATTGCCGGGATAAATGTGGGTGATAAGGTGAATCTTCCTGGTGGCGACCAATTCAGTAAAGCCATCACGAACCTCTGGAATCAACGACTTTTCTCCAACGTACAGATCTACTTTACCCGCCTGGAGGGAACCAACCTCTATCTCGAAATCCAGGTAACCGAGCGTCCAGCCTTATCAAAATACTTCTTTAGAAATACTCGCAAATCAGAAGAAGAAGACCTGCGTAATAAACTTAACCTCGTAATTGGACGGGTAGTAACAGAGAATACCAAGATTAGCGCAGAGCAACTTATTCAAACTTACTATACAGAGAAAGGATACCAAAGTGCTTCGGTTCGTATCGAGGAAGCTGTAGATCCCGCATTACCCAACTCGGTCATCCTTAACTTCTATATCCAAAAAGGACATAAGGTCCGGATTGACAATATTAGTTTTGATGGGAATAGCAGTGTGACTGACCTCAAGCTCAAGAAGAAGATGAAAGGTACCAAGGAAATGAGCAAACTCACCTTGTTCCCTTCTAAAGATTCCGCGGATACGGCTGGTCAGAAACATACTACATTCAAAGATTACCTGAAAGAAGGTGGTTTCCTCTCTTTGAGTAAAACCAAGGATTTCCTGGATCCTTATTTCCGTTTCAAGCTATTCAGCTCTGCCAAATTCAACGAGAAGAAGTTTGAAGAGGATATGGATAATATATTGGCATACTATAACTCACTCGGTTATCGGGATGCCATTGTGGAAGCCAAGCCTCAAACCTATAATAAGAAAGGTAATTTAAGGGTGGGATTAAAAATAGATGAAGGCCACCGCTATTATTTTGGTAACATCGCCTGGAAGGGGAATACCAAATACTCTGATTCTATTCTTAACTTCTTAATGGGCATTAAGAAAGGTGATACTTATAACCTGGAGATCCTCAATAGTAAACTGGGTAAACAAGCTTCACCCGAAGGTGGCGATATCAGTAGTTTATACCTTGATGACGGTTACCTGTTCTTTAAGGCCGATCCAGTTGAAACGGCGGTATATAATGATACCATCGATTTCGAGATCCGTATGATGGAGGGGCCGCAGGCTACCATTAAGAACATTACTATTTCGGGTAATGAGAAAACCAAAGAGCACGTAATTCGCCGTGAAATACGTACCCTGCCTGGTGATAAATTCAGTCGTCAAGACCTGATCCGTTCCAATCGTGAGATTGCACAATTGGGCTTTTTCAACCAGGAGAAAATTGGTATTAACCCGGTTCCCAATCAGGAAGATGGTACGGTGGATATCCATTATACGCTGGAAGAAAAATCTTCAGACCAGTTGGAATTGAGCGCCGGCTGGGGCGGTGGTATCGGTTTAACGGGAACCCTTGGTGTATCCTTTAATAATTTCTCTATCCGGAATATTTTCCGCAAAGAAGCCTGGGATCCATTACCTACGGGTGATGGTCAGAAACTTAGCTTGCGTGTGCAATCTAATGGACGGGCTTACCAATCCTATAACTTCTCTTTTACTGAGCCCTGGCTGGGAGGTAAAAAGAGAAACTCGCTGACTGTAAGTTTATACAATAGTATATTCCGTACTGGTGGTATTGATAATAGTGGTCGCTATTTTTTCAGCGATACCAATAAGCTTAAGAATTTTGGGGTGAGTGTTTCTTTGGGTAAGCAATTGAAATGGCCTGATGACTATTTCACTTTGGTATATTCAGTAAGCTATACTCAGTATAAGCTTAATAATTATCCTTTGTTCACTCAGGATTTTAAGAATGGTGTGTCCAATAACTTAAGTTTCAAAGTTGCGCTGCAACGTAATTCTGCTGGCCCTAACCCTATGTTCCCCACCAGTGGTTCTAACTTCCTGGCCAGCTTGCAGTTTACTCCACCTTATTCATTATTTAATAATAGCATTACTACCGAGGATAGCTATAAGCTCCCGGAATACCATAAATGGCGATTCAATGCAGAATGGTTTATACCTATTGGTAAAGCCATGGGCTCCGACAGAAGCCGTCAGTTCGTATTGCGTGCTGCTGCCAAGTACGGATTCATGGGCCGATACAATAATAAGTTGGCCTATTCTCCCTTTGAAAGATTCCAGGTGGGTGATGCCGGCCTTGCCAATGGTAACTATATCTTAGGATATGATATCATTGCACACCGTGGTTATCCGGTGTATGAGAACTCTGACCCCAAGGTGAACCCTGATCAGCAGAATGCCAGCCAGTTCTTTACAATGTTTAATAAGTACACATTGGAATTGCGCTATCCATTCACAACCAATCCAAACAGTACTATCTATGGTATGGCATGGTTTGAAGCTGCCAACGGATGGTACGATTATAAAGACTATAATCCTTTCCGCCTCCGCAGAAGTGCCGGGGTAGGTATGCGTTTCTTCCTGCCCATGTTCGGGTTACTCGGCTTCGACTATGGTGTTGGATTTGACCGTCTGAAGCCCAATGGTAAGTTGCGTGATGCAGCCCGCTTCACCTTCATGCTTGGTTTTGAACCAGAATAGGTCCATATCCCGCTATACAAAGTTTGGGCACCTGAATTTTTGCGATATTCAGGAATATGGGGATATTTATAAACCTGGCTAGTTTGTGGAATTACGAAGCCTGCCGGTTGAATAGACCTTTTGTACCTTTTATCTTATCAACTTTAAAAACAAAGCACTATGAAAAAAATAATGCTCATCTGTTTTTGCTTACTGGCTTTTACCTGTGTTTCGCTTGCACAACGGTATGGTATTGTTGATACTAAGTATATTCTCGATAAAATGCCAGAATATAAAGATGCCCAAAAGAAGCTAGATCAGTTCAGTATTCAATGGCAAAAAGAAATTGACGATAAGCAAGCTGCACTGGATAAAATGTATAAGGATTTTGATGCTGAACAGGTAATGCTCAGTGAAGAATTGAAGAAGAAAAGGGAAGATGAACTCTTTGTTCGGGAAAAAGAGTTGCGTGATTTGCAGCGCAAACGCTTTGGTTTTGAAGGGGATCTGTTTAAAAGGCGTCAGGAATTGATAAAACCCATACAGGATAAGGTTTACAATGCCATCCAGAAAATAGCAGTGAACCGTGCATTCGATTTTATTTTGGACAAAAGTGAAGGAATTACTGTTATCTTTGCCGACCCTAAACTGGACCGGAGTGAGGATGTATTGAAAGAATTAGGTGTTAAATAATCGTGAAAACAATAGCCAGGGAACAACTTCATAGACTCATTTTTCAACTTAAATTTTAAATAAAACAAACCGTACACCTGAAGCAGCAACTACTAGGCTTTGGGTGGCCTTAACAACAAAAATGAAACGCATGAAAAAGTTTTTACAGGTATGTTGTTTGCCCTGGGCCTGATGGTGGCTGGTGAGGTAAATGCCCAGACTAAAATCGGATACATCAGCTCACAGGAAGTGGTGAGCATTATGCCTGAAACCCGTAAGGCAGACTCCCTGCTTACAGATTACCGTAACGCACTGGTACAAAACGCTACCGATAAGCAAAATGCTTTCTACGCCGCTATAGACAAATTCAATAAGGATTCTGCTACGCTCACTGAAGCCGTTAAAGTGGTAAAAAGAACTGAACTCACTAAAATGGGCCAGGAATTAGGTGGTGAAGAAGAGCGTATCCAACAACAACTGCAACAAAAACAGCAAGAGCTGATTCAGCCTATTAATAAGAAAGCCTATGATGCTATTCAGGCTGTAGCTAAAGAAAACAGCTATGTATTTGTTTTCGAAAAGAAGCTTTACTGGTTGCCCCTCCTGCTGAAGATATTCTGCCTCTGGTAGCTAAAAAATTGAATATTAAGTTGCCTCCTGCTGGTGGAAACCAGCCTACAGGCCCTAAGCCTACAACAGGCGGTAAGCCATAGTAGTCTCCTTAACTTATGTTATTCTGAGGGTTTAGTAAGGTTTAATAACCTCGCTAAGCCCTTAGTCTTTTAAGGCTTAATCAGTTAATTTTACGCATGCCTACATCACAACCCATTGGCATCTTTGATTCTGGATATGGCGGGCTCACTGTCATGAAAGAAATCCTCCGGAAGCTGCCTGAATATGATTATATGTACCTGGGTGATAATGCCCGTGCTCCCTATGGCAACCGGTCTTTTGAAACGGTCTATCGTTATACGCTACAATGTGTGGAATGGTTTTTTGAACAAGGTTGTCCCCTGGTCATATTGGCCTGTAATACGGCTTCTGCCAAAGCATTGCGTACCATCCAGCAAAATGACCTGGAAAGGCTGAATCCCGGTAACAGGGTTCTGGGGGTAATAAGGCCAACTACCGAAATAATTGGAAAATTTACCCAAACGCAAAAGATTGGCATCCTGGCCACAACGGGCACTGTTCAGTCGGGATCCTATACCATTGAAATTGAGAAATTCTATCCCGAAATTGATGTATTCCAGGAGGCTTGTCCTATTTGGGTACCGTTGATAGAGAACAACGAACACAATAGTCCCGGGGCTGATTATTTTGTAAAGAAACACTTGCAAAATATTGTTGGTAAGGGCAAAGACATTGATGTATTGTTGTTGGCTTGCACGCATTACCCCTTGCTGCAGAATAAAATACAACAGTTTTTGCCCAGCGGGATAACCCTTATATCACAGGGTGAAATTGTAGCCAATAGCCTGGTGGATTACTTGCAGCGGCATCCGGAAATTGAACAACGCTGTAGCAGACTGGGTACGCGCAATTTCTATACGACTGATTCGGCCGAGGACTTTGATAACCATGCCAGTATTTTCTTTGGGGAGCCATTGCGTTCAAAACACCTGGCTTTATGATCACAAGAGTTTTACCTATTCGTAAATTTTTAATTGCAAGCCTATCAGGTTTTCCTATAAAATAGGTTAATTGCACAGGGGCCTTAATGGGTGACCGTATTCATATAAACGTTTTTTATATCATGAAACAGCTTTTACGCACTTTGATGGCTTTATTGATGGTATCTTCTGTTGTCTCTTGCCAGAAGGAAGTGAGTGACGAAACTGCGTTGGGGGCTCGGCGGTAAAGGGAGTATTGAAAATGAAGATTGATAGCAAGCAATGGATAGCAGATAAAGTTGCGGGGGCCTCAATTTTTGCAGGCTATATAGTTATTACAGGGGTCAGTAATGATAAGAAATCAATATTGATACAATTAGAAGATAAGGGCGTCGCTACCTATCAGCTAAATCAACAATCGCTTTATGGAGCAGCCCTTACAGATGAAAATGAAATAAATCAGAACTCATATACCACCAATCAAGGAAAGGACCTCAATGATGCTGGTGGCACAGTTGTAGTTACAAAAATTGATAAGACGAATAAGACCATTTCAGGCACATTCAGTTTTAAGATGTTCCGTGAAATGGACGACAAACAAGTGGTAATTACGGAAGGAGTTTTTGAAGACCTACAATATACAACGGAACTGCCTCCAACTACAGGCGCGGATGCGGATTTCAAGGTGAAGATTAATGGTACAGCCTGGACAGGCAAAAATGTTTCGGGCGTGGTGTTAATGGGTAAGCTGATGATCAACGCTACAGAGTTGGATGTTTCTCAAACAGTAGGTCTCTCCTTACCTTCCGACATTGCTGTGGGAACGCATGATTTTGTGCAGTTTGGTGATGTAGTAGGCCTTTACATTAAGGGTGGTGTTACCATGTCTGCTACATCGGGTAAACTGATTATCTCTGAACATAACACTACTAGCAAAGTCATTAAAGGCACTTTTAATTTTGAAGCCAAAGAGTTTGTCGGTTCGGGTTCTGCACAGCTTACGGAAGGGTCGTTTTCTGTGAAATATCAGTAAGTGAAACATGATAACAGGTAGATTTTCAATTTATTAGGGAGGATGAAAAATTAATAACCCCAGGTTATTCACATCTGCCCTGCTTTTATTACCTTTGCCGTCCTTTCACAAACTTGTAGGTGTGGTGACCCGCAGGCCTGAAACTGAAACCCGGATCGCTTCTCCCGATCCTTATTTCAAAAAAGTGAAAAAGAGTAAGATAATATGAAACGTACATTCCAACCTCATCGTCGCCGTCGTAAAACCGTTCATGGTTTCCGTAAGCGTATGCAAACAGCTAATGGTCGCAAAGTACTGGCTAGCCGCCGTGCAAAAGGTCGTAAGAAGCTGACCGTTTCTGATGAGAGAAAGCTGAAATAGTCTTCTTTGGCATCTTCCTCTCCTGGCAGATGCTGGGGATTGTAAAATATTTAGCTGATAGCCCTGTATTAAGGATAGCCAAAATACAGGGCTATTTTATTTTGTATGGTGAAAAAGCTCACATTAGGCAAACAAGAACGTCTCAAAAGCCGTAAGCTTATTGACCAGCTATTCAAAGAAGGCAGGAGCTTTTCTGTATTCCCTTATCGTGTATATTACCTTGTTCGGCATGCCTCAGCTCTACAGCCTAATAATATTTTACCACAATTCGGTGTAGGAGTAAGTACCAGGAATTTTAAGCATGCAGTAGACCGCAATCGGATCAAAAGAGTCACCAGGGAGGCTTACCGGGTGCAGAAAATACCTCTTCAGGACTTGCTGCAGGAAAAAAAGAATACCTTTTGCTATTTTCCTTATTTATACTGGCAAAGAGCTGCCGGATTCGTTGATAGTGAATGAAAAGATCGCCGTAATTTTGAACCGTCTTATAAAGGCAGCCAATGAAATTCCTCCTTCAGCTACTTAGCCTTCCCTTCCTCGCCCTCATTAAATTCTATCAGTGGGTTATTTCCCCGATCCTGGGACCTAATAAATGCCGTTTTACACCTACTTGCTCTTATTATGCTGCGGAAGCTTTAAAGAAACACGGGCCATTTAAAGGGCTGTGGCTGGCCATTAAACGTATTAGCCGTTGTCATCCCTGGGGAGGAAAAGGGTATGACCCTGTTCCATAACGGAAATAAAAAAGCACAAGGGATAAAGATCAAGAGGCTCATTGTAATCAACCTTTCCTTGCTTATCGCTTGTGCCTGGTATTACTATCAAATTACTTCTGCAATCTCTTAATCAGATCACCCAATGACTCACGTTTTTGAGCATTGGTGAAAAACTTATAGAATTCTGGGGCATTGCCATCTTTATCGGCTTCCACTTTGGCTGGAATAGCATTATAGGGCCCCAGGATTTTGGCGCCTTCATTGGCACTAACTTTTTTATAGAACCTGGTGTAAGGAAATAGGTTTTATTGGCATCGCTGGCATTTTGACCCAGGAGTAGCTGCTGGGTACTGTCAATGATATGTTCTAGTTGTTGGGTGCTAATGGCGGTAGGCATTCCGCTGGATCCAAAATTTACTATGCTACCGATCAGGGTATCCTTCTTCAGGTTCAAGAGGTAAATTCCATTGTCGGGAAGCTCATAAGTTTTATCACCAGTAGTGCTTTTTACGGTTACTGTGACTTTGGTATCGCCACTATAGGATAAAATTTCTTCATTATGCTGATTGCTGGGTTCAAAGCCTATGGTTTCGGGCTTGGTTTTATCTACCTGTAATTTACCGCTGGATATTACAACAAGTGTTTTTCCACTTTTGCTGCCACCTGAACAGGAGGAAAGCAGGGCGATAGGCAGGCAAACCGTAAGAAGGGAGAATAATTTCATGTGTTAACAATTGAAAGGTTTGTAGGATAAAAAACAATCCCGGTGATAATACCGGGATTGCTAAGTAACGGAAATTTTTTCATTTGCTTATTTGGAAGCTGCTGCAAAGCGCTCTGCTACTTTTGTCCAGTTTACTGCGTTCCAGAAAGCTTTCAGGTAGTCTGGACGTTTGTTTTGGTATTTCAGGTAGTAAGCATGTTCCCATACATCTACACCGAGAATGGGGGTGCCTTTTACTTCAGCTACATCCATCAGGGGTTATCCTGATTAGGGGTAGAAGATATCTCCAGTTTACCATCTTTTACAAGGAGCCAGGCCCATCCACTGCCGAAGCGGGTTGCACCCGCAGTATTAAATTTTTCTTTAAACTCATCAACAGAACCAAAAGTGGCAGCAATAGCGTCGGCCAGCTTGCCAGTGGGGGTACCACCAGCATTGGGTGCCAGGCTTTCCCAGAAGAAACTGTGATTCCAGTGACCTCCACCGTTATTGCGTACAGCAGGGCTAATAGTACCCGCAACTTTCACCAACTCTTCCAATGATTTATTTTCATTTGGAGTTCCGGCAATAGCTTTGTTCAAATTGTCAACATAAGCCTGGTGATGCTTTCCGTGGTGAATTTGCATCGTCAATGTGTCGATATGCGGCTCCAAAGCCTCATGTGCATAAGGAAGCGCAGGTAATGTAAATGCCATAGCTATAAAGTTTTAAATTATTTAATAGTCTTTCCGTTAATCGTGAAAGGATAACAAATTTACAGGTCATTGGTTGATTGACCAATTCAAATACTGTCAGCCCAGGGATTAATAGGGTTCTATTGAATGAAGCGCTCGCTGGAAAGGTTTTGGGCATTGAATTTTTATAGTAACTTACTGTCCAGTTTTATCCTCATTCAATTCCATAATTATGTACTTATCCAAAGCAAAACTCATTGTTGCCTGCTGTATTATGGGCCTTTCCAGCATTGGTTTTATGGCCTTTAAACCACTTCAAGCCAAAGACAATACATTGACTTCTGCCGAAAAGAAAGCCGGCTGGATATTATTATTTGATGGCAAAACGACCAATGGCTGGCGGCCTTACCGAAACCAGCCCTCAGATGGATGGGAGGTCATCGATGGCCAATTACATTGTAAAGAGGGGAAGCTGGCCCACCGTACAGATTTCATTACGGCAGACCAATTTGACAATTTTGAACTAAGTTTTGATTGGAAGATCAATAAAGGGTTTAATAGTGGCGTAATATATCGGGTAGAAGAAAGTAATAAGGCCACCTATGAAACCGGCCCCGAGTATCAATTAATTGATGATGCAGGATATCCTGACAAACTGGAAGATTGGCAAAAAGTGGATCTGATTATGCCATGCATCCTCCTACCAGCCTTACCGCTAAACCTGCCGGTGAATACAATCAAACCAGGATCGTGGTAAATGGCGCCCATGTAGAGCATTGGCTAAATGGTATAAAAGTGGTAGACTTTGATCTATGGACCCCAGAATGGGAGGCGCTTAAAGCCAAGAGTAAATGGAAAGATGCCAAATTGTACGGTATGATAAAAAAGGACATATCGCACTTCAGGATCATGGAGGTGGCGTTTGGTTTAAGAATGTAAAATTGCGCAAGTTGTAATACTACCTTAATAGTAAAACCATTTCACGCCAGGTGAGATGGTTTTACTATAACAATTTCCATAAATAGCGGTAAACCGTTTAGCGTTTATCTCTGAAGAAACGCTTCATTAATTCTGCACACTCCTCCTTCAAAACGCCCTTTGTAACTTCTGTTTTTGGGTGGAATGGCCAATTACTACCTGTGATCCGTTTGTGCCCGTTTTTCTCATCATCGGCCCCCAAACTACTTTACTGATCTTGCTCCAATACAATGCGCCTGTACACATGAGGCAAGGCTCCAATGTAACATACAGGGTGCCTTCCGGAAGGTACTTAGCACCCAGGAAATTGAAGGCTGAAGTAAGGGCAATTATTTCTGCATGGGCTGTAGGGTCATTCAGCCGCTCCACCTGGTTGTGTCCACGTGCAATGATCTTGTTATTCAGCACAACGACAGCTCCTACAGGTATTTCTTCTTCACTATAGGCTTTCTGCGCTTCTTTTAGCGCTTGCTGCATGTAGAATTCATCAGTCATACCTTGCGAAGGTAAAACCTGGATAGCGTCCTTAAAACGCTTTTTCGTTGTCGCTGTAAAGCTGAGGTCGTAGATCAGCAGCAGGTACCTTAAAAGGAGATTCTTCCCTTGAACTCTTAATAATTCCCACCTCGTTTTCCAGTCTATCCAACCTGTTTTTGATATAATCCAATCCGGCTGCGGGCTCTTCTACCATCGAAATGGTTTCATTGTAGGCATATTTCTTATACTTCCTGCCCTCGAACTTTTGTTCAATATCCTCCGCAATCAATTCGTCCAAGCTAACGCCAAAAAACCTGGATATTCTAATCAACCCATCCAGTGAAGGGGCCGTTCTGCATTGCTCATAGTTGGACCAGGTTGTGCGCGAAAACCCAAGACTATCAAACATTTGATGCTGCCGCAGTTTTTTTTCCTTGCGCAGGAATTGCAAATTCTTACCAAAAAAGTTTAAAGACTGCTCCATGATTTTTAAATTTTTTACTAAAAAAATTGGCAGGCATAAAGGGATTGTATACATTTGTGTTTATAAATATATTTAATATTTATAAATTGAGTGCAGCAGAAAATAAATACACTTTAACCGGGCCAGAGAAATAATTTATCATCCTAATCACGAACTGCCCGGCAATTACAATACACTTCAAGCTGCTGCATAGATGATACTACCTAAAAACACGTGTATGACAACAGGTGGCGTCTGAATGATCCTATAGTTCTATACGGATCCATTCCGGGCATTCCGTTTTTCTATTAGATTTAATTTACCGTTCCAAGGCAAATGGCATGGATAGTATTCTTTTAGTCATGTGGATAGACATTACACTTTCGCAGTAGAATAAATGATCAATTCCTTCATTAAATAACAATGGGCTATGCAAACATCTAACAAACAAAAACAAAACTGCAATCAGTTGTTCCGCCTTACCAAGGAACAAGTACAAGAACCGACTGCTGTACTAAACTATTTTTTTGAATGCTATCACTTAAAAGATTTACGAGAATTGCTCTGGGATTGGTTATTAACGGCCCTTGGCTCGGATAATGGTACCTATGCCAAAGGCCGTGAACGTAGTAACCTGATCTTTCTCTATGAAAAATTAGAATCTTTGGCAGAAGCTGCTTATTTGTTACAACAACCACCCAGTAAAAAGCACAAATCCAGAAAGAAAAATGATGCCCTTTGAACAAGTTCATTTACTCTTTTAGCCATTCGCTTATTTTATATCCCTCTCTCTTACTACCCAATACGAATCTTATTCGAAACCCCTTTACTCTAACCGTTAGCTGAAAGAGAATCCACGCTAAACGAACCTGCTAGCTGGCATTCAATGCCTTTGTTGCGATTTCCCATACTGAACTATACATTCGCCAATCCGCGCGGCTTTTTCCATATATTGCAGCCTCTAAATTTTGCTGCTATGAAACTGGTTTCTTACCTCCAGGAAGGACATGATCGCCTGGCAATACTGGTAGATGGTTTATTGTATGATATGGAAACCTTGCACCCGGACCTGCCTCACAATATGAGTATGTTCCTGAATTACTGGGAAGATGCTTATTCGATGGCGAAGGGTGGGGAAATAATGATCCGTGAAGGAAGGATAAGCCGGGAGAAAGGCTTTATGCTGGAATCGGCTACCGTATTGGCGCCAGTACCATTTCCTACCTCCTGCCGAGATGGCTATGCGTTCAGGCAGCATGTGGCAGCTGCACGTCGCAACCGAAAGGTTCCTATGATCCCGGAATTTGATCAATACCCCATTTTTTATTTTACCAATCACCTTGCTATTCAAGGACCTGGCAGCATATCCTGCATGCCTGATCATTTTCAAAAGCTGGACTTTGAACTGGAAGCGGCGGTTGTTATTTGCAAACAGGGACGCAATATCCGGGCAGAAGAAGCCGATCAATATATCGGAGGATTAATGATCATGAATGATATGAGTGCACGTACCCTGCAAATGGAGGAAATGTTATTAAACCTAGGCCCTGCAAAGGGGAAGGACTTTTCAACTGTAATTGGCCCCTGGCTGGTAACACTGGATGAACTAGAACAATATGAAATTCCGGCCAAAGAAGGGCATACAGGCAAAAGTTGGAACCTTCGTATGCAATGCCGCGTAAATGGTACACAGGTAAGTGATGGCAATGTGGGTGATATGGACTGGACTTTTGCCGAGATCATTGAAAGGGCTTCTTATGGAGTTAATCTTTTGCAGGTGATGTGATTGGTAGTGGCACAGTTGGAACTGGCTGCTTTTTGGAATTAAATGGAACCGGCAAACTCAATAATCCTAATTATACAGACCAATGGCTACAAGAAGGCGATGTGGTTGAAATGGAAATTGATGGACTGGGTATCCTTAACAATACGATTGTAAGGGAGGAAGACGATTTCTCAATACTGGCAAGGAAGAAGATCAGTCAGGGTTAATAATTGAGCGATATAGTTTTCTGAATACTGCTTATAGTTGACAAAACATTGTCTTATGATCCTGGATTTTAAACAACTAACAACGGTACAAAAGCAAAACTTCCTGCAGCATGCCATTGCTCCCCGACCGGTGTGCTTTGCCAGTACAATTGATAAGAATGGGCAGGTAAATCTTAGCCCATTTAGCTTCTTTAACCTTTTTCTACCCAGCCACCCATTGTTATCTTTTCTCCCTCACGACGTGTACGAGACAATAGCACCAAACACACGTTGCAAAATGTGCTGGAAGTACCTGAGGTGGTGATCAATATTGTAGATTATGCAATGGTACAGCAAATGAGCCTGGCCAGTTGCGATTTTCCCAAAGAAGTCAATGAGTTTGTTAAAACAGGTTTTACTGCCGAAGCTGCGACTACCATTACCCCGCCCATGGTAAAGGAAAGCAAGGTGAAAATGGAATGCCTTGTACGGGAAGTGAAAGTATTAGGAGAGGAGGGTGGAGCAGGTAACCTGGTTATTTGTGAGGTAATGGTGATGCATATTGATGATAGCATTTTGAATGAAAAAGGGTTTATCGATCAGCGAAAGTTGCATCATATAGCCCGTTTAGGAGGCGATTGGTATTGCCGGGTGGATGAAAGCAATTTATTTCAAGTTGAAAAACCAAATATTAAACTGGGTATTGGTTTGGATGCCTTGCCGATGCCTATTCGCGGCAGCCGTATACTTACCGGCAATCATTTAGGTCAGTTGGCCAATGTTCATGATATGCCGTCAGTAGATCCCGCTTTTCATGACGACAGGTTGAAGAATATTATTCAATACTATTCCGTCAACCCGGATGAGATGGAAAAAGAATTACAGCTATACGCTAAGGAGTTATTGGACAGTGGAAATGTAATAGCCGCCTGGCAGGTATTGCTGGCCAACAATTAAAGGGCTACATCCATGCCCTTGATTCACGTTCTACCTCATACAAGGTAAAATCCTGTATTTGTCGTGCCAATTTTAATGGTATGTATGGTATGGTAATGGTTCCTCCTGCAGTGGATAAATGTAGTGTGGCTAACCCCTTTTTCGTTGATAAATGGACTGCTCCATATTCACCTGCTGTGTTTTATACCAGCGAATGATTTGTGTTTTTCTGCCCCAAATTCCACTGTTCACCTGTAAGGCATCGGCGGCTACAAATAAGCGGAAATTGCGCCGGAAGATAAATGCTTGTAATGCAATGATAGGTATCCATAATAAGATCAGGAAGAGCCAAGGATTCCAATAGGTGAGCAACAAAATTGATAACAATACAATTACGGGTATTATGCCCATTAATAAGGTTCGCCGGAAGGTATAAGAACGATGAATGCCATAATTGGCTAGAGCTAATGGCTGTACCAGGTTGTGATAGTGAGCCAATAGTTTCTCAATATATGCGGGTTGAGTAAGGGGTACTTTTACCCGTTGCTTTTTATTGTTTTCATCATCGGTCATGACCTGGTGAAACTCCATATTGAACAAGCCTATTTTGCGGCGTATCCAATTGGCATCCCAAGATATGTACTGTATTTTGGAAAAGGGAACAAGGTTTTGCCTGGTATTGATCAATCCTGTTTTAATCTTAAACCCCTGTGCAGATTCTGTAAGCTGGAAATCATAATAGTTCAACAGTATGCGCATCATGGATACAAATACGGAAATGCAAAGCACAAAAGCTATCACCAATGATACCGATATTACAGATAAACCAACTTCAGAAGAAGAATCCTTTACGGCTCTGATCACCCGGTCACCAAAGATCTCTTCGAGGTTTTGTAACATCGATACACTAAAAGCCAGGACTATGAAAAATGCCTGTATATGATTGGCTGAAAGCCCCAATTTAAAGAGATCACTCACCGATAAGCGCATGACAGGGATGTCTCTTTGTGGAGGGATTTGAGCGGTACCATCGGTTGCAACCTGCCTTTTTCCAGGAGCAGAAATTCTTTTAGTTGTTCTGCTTTAGCTACTTCAATGGCATCAATAACAGCCTCTGTTTTTCGCTTCCTGCGGTATCAATCTTTACTTTGGCAACTTTGGCTACCTGGTGTAATAAGTTTTGTTCAATATGAACTGCCTGTATTTTTGGAGGGGATGGTAATGGTTTTTGCTGATCAGTCCTTTACGGATGATCAGTTCATCATTGGCAATGAAAAAGCGAAAATAGAAGTAGCCAATTAGTGAACGTACCAAAATGATAACCGGCAGGGCCATGAGTGTGACCTCAAGCATATCTATACCTTTCTTGTTTTTGACCAACAATACCAATAATAGGGGGCCAAGGGTTTTCAGAATGGTAACGGTAGCTTTGGCTATTATGATTACCAAACCTGCTTTTGCTTGTCTTTGGGGAATGCCCCAGTTATTCTCCGTTACGGGGTTCATCGGCTATCTTTTTGTTAATCCACTCTTTTAAGGTCCAGGCAGTTGCTTCCTGCAGTCCTCGTATACGTAGGTCGGCTTCGTTAGAGCCGGCGGTATACAGCACGAGGCTAGCCAGTCCAAATCTTTTTCGAAAGGTCCGATTGTTACTGCGCTGTGTTGAATGCGGTTAAAAGGACAGGTATGGGTACTTTGGATGATCCATCCGCTGCGGTAAATGACATCCTTTTCCCGTATGGCGTAGGCCTTATTGCTAAAAGCTTTTTCCTGCAACCAATACCAGGCAGCCGTTATAAGTACCCAAGCGCCAATCATTAGGCCGATACGCAAGGGCTGCTGCAGGGTTTTATGAAATAGAGCAAAACAGCGACCAGTATACCCAATAATATGCTTAGGGTGAGCCACTCCCAACGTAAAATTTTGAGATAAGATGGCTCTATAGGGGTAAGGATTGTGTTTTCCACCCGGGGTATGTTTTCAATATGTACCTGGTCGTTCAGAAATTCCATGTGCTAAAAATAGTGCTTAATGTTTATTGTTGATGGCAGGCAAAAGGGGCCTATAGCCCCAAGCCCTGGTGCAATAATACCGGCAACTTCTCCGAAATACTTATTTTTGCAACCGTTTTACCGGTGAGGCATCCGCATTGGTAGCTAAAATTTCAAATTTATTACATGCATTTATCAGAACAGGAGATTATCCGGAGAGAGAAACTGAAGGAATTAGAGCAACTGGGTATTGAACCTTACCCGGCTCCATTATACCCGGTTAGCAATACAGCCGCCAATATCAAACAGCACTATAAAGGCGAAGAGAATAAGGCTGATTTTGCCAATGTATGTTTGGCTGGTCGTATTATGAATGTGAGGGATATGGGTAAAGCCAATTTTGCCAAGTTACAGGACAGTACGGGTACTATTCAACTGTATATCAAGCGTGATGAAATTGCTCCCGGCGAAGACAAGTCGTTTTACGATAAAGTATGGAAACACCTGGTGGACATGGGAGATATTATTGGGGTGAAAGGATATGTGTTTACTACCAAAACCGGCGAAACTTCGGTTCATGTGAGGGAGTTTACCTTACTTACCAAATCACTGAAGCCATTGCCAGTGGTAAAGGAGAAGGAAGGGGAAACATTTGATGCGGTAACTGATCCAGAATTCCGCTATCGGCAACGTTATGCCGACCTGATCGTGAACCCGGATGTGAAAGATACTTTTCTGAAGCGCACCAAGCTGATCAATACGATTCGTGAATACCTCAACGCACAGGGAGCTTTGGAAGTTGATACGCCTGTATTACAATCCATTCCTGGTGGGGCTATTGCCCGGCCCTTTATTACACATCACAATGCTTTGGATGTGCCTTTCTACCTTCGTATTGCCAATGAACTGTATCTCAAGCGATTGATTGTAGGTGGATTTGATTGGGTGTATGAGTTCAGCCGCAATTTCCGTAATGAGGGTATGGATCGTACGCATAACCCCGAATTTACTGTCCTGGAATGGTATACAGCCTATAAGGACTATTACTGGATGATGGAGATCACCGAGCAATTGATCGAAAAGATAGCTATTGCCCTTCATGGTACCACGCAGGTACAAGTGGGTGATAAAACCATCGATTTTAAAGCTCCTTTTAAACGTGTTAGTATTTATGATGCTATTAAAGAGCATACAGGTATTGATGTGAGTGAAATGGACGAAACGGCTTTGAGAGCGGCTTGCAAGTCATTGGGTATTTATCCCGAAGCCAGCATGGGTAAGGGTAAGCTGGTGGACGCCATTTTTGGTGAAAAGTGTGAAGGCAACTATGTACAACCCACCTTTATCATCGATTACCCGGTTGAAATGAGTCCGCTTACCAAGAAACACCGCAGCAAACCAGGATTGGTAGAGCGTTTTGAACTGATGGTAAATGGCAAGGAAATAGCCAATGCCTATAGTGAGCTCAATGACCCTATTGATCAGCGCGCCAGGTTTGAAGATCAGGTAAAGTTGATGGAACGAGGTGATGATGAAGCCATGTACATTGATTATGACTTTCTGCGTGCACTGGAATACGGTATGCCGCCTACGGCGGGTATTGGTATTGGCATTGATCGTTTATGTATGCTCATGACCAATCAGCCCAGTATCCAGGATGTACTGTTGTTTCCACAAATGCGGCCGGAGGTGTTCAATGGTTAGATAAACAAATCCATCATAAGCTTCTGATCAGGGTTTACAGCGTAAGGGGTAAAATCTGTAATACCCTGCTCTTTTAATATTTCTTCGTCAATATAGAAGTTGCCGGTATTCTCGAAGGAGGGCCTTTGCAGGATATGGAAGGCAGCGTCTGCTACGATATCCGGTGTACGACTGCGTTGCATCAGGAAATCTCCTCCGAGCAGGTTTTTAACAGCTGCTGTTGCAATGGTAGTTTTGGGCCATAGCGCATTGACCCCGATACGGTGGGTACGCATTTCTTCGGCTAGTCCCAGCACGATCATACTCATCCCATATTTACTCATGGTATAGGCCAGGTGTTTGGCAAACCATGCAGGATCCATATTCAGTGGTGGGGAAAGGTTTAAAATGTGTGGGTTAAGGGCTTTTTAAGGTGTGGAATAGCGGCCTGACACATAAAAAAGGTGCCCCTTACATTGATACCATGCATCAGGTCCCACCGTTTGGGTTCTGTATGCTCGGTAGGGGATAAATTAATGGCGCTGGCATTATTGATCAGGATATCAATGCCTCCAAATGTATCAACGGTGGTTTTTACAATGTGTTGGATGCTTTCTTCAAAACGGATATCACCTTGTAAGGGAAGTACCTTTCCAGGACCTGCCTTGGCAATTTCTTCAGCTGCAGTAAATATGGTTCCTTCCAGCTTGGGATGGGGTTCGGCGGTCTTACCTACAATAACTGTATTGGCTCCTTCCTTTGCCAGGCGTAAAGCAATCGCTTTTCCTATGCCCCGGCTGCCACCTGTAATTAATACTGTTTTATTTTCAAACGACATATAACAAGCGATTTTTAGATGTACAACTTTTTATTACAACTATAAATATAACGGGTTTATTATAGCTTTAAAAATATAGGGTGGTTGTACTAAATGGGGTGACGGTATTTTTACGATGATCCCGGTATTTAACGAAATTTTACAACGCAGCAAATATCCTATTGCAACTTAAGGAGTTAGTCTCTATGTTTGTATTGTTGATTGATTGATACAAGGACGCCAATATCCAAAAAACCGAATCCAATATCCAGGCCAAATCCTTTGAAATAAACCAGTCCAACCTCCGGGAAGGACGCCCTAAAATCCAAAAACCGAAGAACGATCAAAGGTCCTGCATCACTCAATGAACATTGTTAAAATCCAAAATCCAAGTTGTCCAAGATCCTACGAAAGAAGTAAAATTTGTACCTATTGATGACCCAGTTTTGTTGGTAAGGTTTCGTACAAAAGTTTTTGAACAGTCCTGAAATTTCTTCAGGACTGTTTCTATTTTAGGCACAGGCCGGCCTGGGTGCCGGCTTACGGATGATGTTCTCCAATAAATAAATAGGGGCGAGGGGGCATATAAAAAAACGGCCACGCTCAAGGGCGCGCGGCCGTCCTCACTCAAAACCATGATCTGCAAAAGAAAACAGACCTACATAAACGAACGTATTTTTCATGTAAATAGTTTTCTTAATATCAAAATGCATGATAAAAATTTAATAATTGTTTGGTTGTGTAATATTTTGACGCTTAATCTTCCACAATAATTAAAGAAAAACGGCCACGCAGAAGCGTAGCCGTCACCTTTAAAACATGGTCCCCTCTCAGTAAGGACCAAAACGGTCAATGTATGTTAAAATATTCTTGATCCTACTACTTTATGGCTTTCCAGCTTATCCAACTGGGCCTGGTATTGCAATTGAACCAGTTGTAATTTGGCATTTTCCACATTGGTTTGCGCATCCAGTAGTTCTACGTTGGTAATCAATCCTTCTTTAAAGCGTACCTGGGCCAACTTATAGGCTCGTTCTGCCTGTAAGACCAGGACATTGGTATTGCTTAGTTTTTCCTGGATTCCTTTATAATCTTGTTGTACAGTGGCCAGGTCTTTTTGGATATTAGACTCCAGGGTTTGCATGGACCGTTTGGCGGATTCTATTTGTACCTGGGTTAATTTCTGCCGCAGTTTGGGCCGGTCGGATGACAAGATAGGGATGGCGATGCCTACCCCGACCGTGCCATTTAACCGGAACTGGTCTATATCTGGTTGAATACCATTGCGAACACCGCCGCTGGCAGACCCCATAATATTGGGCCTAGAGCTAATGGAGGCTTCTTTTTATCGTATTCGAATACAGTAATTTGCTTTTCAATCAGTTTGGCGTCGGAATTAACGGCTTTCCAGTTGCCGGGCTCTAACACCAGGTTCAAGGCATCTTCACGGTAGGTATTGGTGCCGCTGGCTGCAATCTTATCCCTGGTATCGATATTGGTGAGCCATTGCATGAGTACATATTGTTTTCCCAGCTGGGTTTGGAGGTCATTGAGGCGATTGGTGGCATTGGCGGTGCGTACCTGAGTAGTAAGCAAGTCATATTCGAGGGCATCGCCATTTTTTATTTTAGCCTGTATGAGCCGTTCATTTTCTTTCAGGGAGTTGATCTGGTCCTGTTGTACCTGTATGCTTTTTTGAAGAAACTGAATATTGTAATAGATCTGAGCTACCTGATATGCTATGGCATTCTTAGTATTGTCGACTCCTTCCACATTCAAAGCCCGTGTTGCCTCATTTCTGTCCAATTGCAATTTTGTTTTTCCAAAATCATAGATGAGCTGCTTAACGGTAATGGCTCCGTTATAATTATTGTAGGGCTGGAATGCCAGGGAGCTTTTTCCGGCGGGCGTTTCAAACTCTACTTTAGGTGAAGGAGCCATAAACTGGTAGTTGATATCTGCATTGACAGTAGGCAGGTACCCGGATTTGATGATCTCTTTTTTACATCATCGGCCCTAAGTTGTTCTTCGAGTTCTTTGATACGGGGGTAATTAGTAATAGCGGATTGTATCAATCCATTTAATTGCTCATCTTTAATGGGAGTTTCCTGCGCAAATGTTGTTTGCATCAGCAGCAATAACAAGGCTCCGCTTATTAAACTTTTCATACTACTTATATTTGTTCGCTTCATCATTGTTGTTACTGGTTAAAGGTTAATGTGCCGCCTCCATTGCTTCTTTTACTGCCTTGGTATTAAGGACAGGTTTCTTTTTCACCCGGAGGAATACTACTAAGGGTAGTACCAGCAAGAAGAAAATCCCAATGAGCCTGAAGGTGTCGAGATAGGCCAGGTAATAGGCCTGTTTGTCGACAGCCAGGTCAATGATTTTATGGGCTTTGGCGGTGGCCGTTGTTAAGTCGCCTCCTGTTTGGGCTAACATATTATTGGATATGGCATTCACTCTTTCGGTCAATGCGGGTGCACCATCATAGGTATTGGCAACCATATCATTCCTGTGTTGGGCATAACGTTGGCTGATAAAATTGTTGGCCAGGGCAATACCAAAAGCCCCTCCTATTTGACGGATCATATTGTTGAGGGAGATACCTGCTGCATAATCTTTGGGAGGTAAGCCTGCTACGGCCTGGTTGATCAATGGCAACTGAGACATTGAAATACCGACGGCCCGGATGAGCAAGGGAATAAAGAATGCCCAACGGCCTACATCGGGGCTTACGCCTGCGCTGGTCCAACAGTAAATGGCAAATAAGATAAAACCTATTACTATGAAGGGGATGGGGGAGACGCCTTTACTCATCATGCGGCCTATGACGGGCATCATGACCACGCCGGCCAGGGTGGGTGGCAGGAGGGATAAGCCTGTCTCGAGGGCTGAATAGCCCAGTACGCGCTGTGCCAGAACCGGGTAAACGAATACGGAAGTAAAGAGACCTAAACCAGCTACAAAAGTAAAAACGATAGTGAACGCGTAACTCCGCTTTTTCATTACCCGCAGGTTCACTACTGGTGTAGGTGTCTTTAACTCCCATCCAATAAACCCAATTACGCCTATCGCTGCCAACACCGTACTTACGCGGATAGCGTTGCTGCTAAACCAATCTTCGGATTCTCCTCTTTCGAGTACAAATTGTAAACAACCAATGCCTACCATTAGCAATGCTATGCCCATATAGTCTACAGACATCTTGGCTTTATTCTTACCTTCTCCTTCCTTTTTATCAATAAATACCATGGCTAGAATAGTAGCTATAACACCCACGGGCAGGTTTACGAGAAACATCCAGGGCCATGAATAATGTTCTATGAGGTAACCACCAACGGTAGGTCCAAGGGTGGGACCTAATATCAATCCCATTCCAAAGAGGCCGGCCGCCATGGGCCGGTCTTCGGGCTTAAAGGCGTCGAATAAAATAGCTTGTGAGGTAGATAATAAAGCACCGCCTCCAATACCTTGTATAAATCGCCAGATGATCAGTTCCACCAGACTTGTTGACTGGCCACACATATAGGAGGCCAGGGTAAAAATGATCATGGATACGATATAATAATTCTTACGACCAAAGTATTCGGCCAGCCAACCGGTCATCGGGATGATGATCACATTGGCTATGGCATAGGCGGTAATGACCCAGCTTACATCTTCAATGTTAACACCCAGGCTACCCGCCATTTCGCTTAAACCCACATTCACGATAGAGGTATCTATCAGTTCCATAACGGCGGCCGTTACGGTGGTGAGTACTATTATGAATTTGGCAAATCCTTTTGGACTGGACATACTAATTTAATTATTCGTGAATCGACAGTCGTGAATGGTTAAGTGTGGCATAATAATCCCTGTTACGGTATTCTCTATTAAAAGAACATCGTTTTCTCCATCAATCGATGAAGGCAATTCTATGCTATTGCTTATTAATTCAGTGGAACGCTTACAAACACACTCAAACCTGCTCTCAGTACTTCCTTGTATTGGGTCATATCGCTAATTGCAATCTTAACGGGTATACGTTGTGTTACTTTTACAAAGTTACCACTGGCATTATCGGGAGGCAATAAAGCAAACCGTGCTCCCGTGGCATCACTAAGGCTTTCTACTGACCCTTTCAATTTCAGATCGGGGTATGCGTCAACCTCAATATCAACGGGCATTCCGGGATGCAGCCGGGTGATCTGGTTTTCTTTAAAGTTGGCGACAATCCAATAGGTGGTGTCATTTACTATTGTAAATAATGGTGCGCCCGCTTGTACATATTGGCCTTCGGATATATTCTTTTTACCGATCTTACCAGCTTGGGGGCATAGATCCTGGTATAGGATAATTTCAACTTTTGTTGATCGATCTGGGCCTTTCTTACCTCAATATTAGCAGCTGCCTTTTGTACGGCAGCTTGTAATACGCTGATACGGCTTTCGGCACTGGCCAGGTCATTGTGGCTATTGTCGAGTTCTTTTGACAATGTTTCATAATCATAACGAGCGTCGTCCAATTGTTTTTGGGTAACGGCCGATTCGGCAAAGAGGTTTTTATTGCGGGTATAATCTTTTGGGCCTTCTCCAGTTTTACCTGGTTGATATCAATATCGCCTTTATTTACCCGGAGTGAAACCAGGGCATTATTCAGCGCTGCTTTGGCATTGCTTAGATCGGCCTGGGCTGCCTGGTAATCGGCTTCGAGTTGAAGTAATTGACTTTGCAGTTCGGCATCATCCAGTTCTACCAGCAACTGGCCTGTTTTTACAGAATCATAATCTTTTACTGCTATACTTTTTACATAGCCGGCCACTCTTGGTAAAACAGGGATGAGTTGTGTTTCTACCTGTGCATTGTCGGTGCTTTCATGTCGTAAGGCATAGATTATTTTGTTATAACCAAAATAACTGACTAGTGCTACAATAATTCCTATAATAAGAAACCGGACAGGGGACTTCTTTTTAGGGGAGTTTGTGTGGTTGGTTGATTTTCCATAACTATACTACGTTTACTATTTACCTACAAGGTGTGCGTGAAATAATTCTTTAAGGTGTGTTTTTAATCTATGTGTGATCTTCTGCTGGTATTCTTCTTCATTTTGTGTATCAATGCGCAATAAAGCACAATACACATTTTTGAATTAATAACCTGGGTGATGGTGCCCATCATTGTGGCCAGGGTCATTTCAACATCGATCTTGCGGAATACCTGTTTGCGCTGCCCATCGGTAATGATCTTTTGATCCGCTCCAGGTTTTGCATTTTAATGCTGGTAATAAGTTCCTTGATCTCATGCGACCGGGCAGTGTTGTACTCCTGGCTCATAATGCTGTGAAAGCGCCGGTTATTAATAATGCGTTCCACATAAAAATCAATGATCCATTCTATCTTTTCCCAGGGGCTTTGTAACTGGTCGTTACTTTTTCTTCTAATAAGGATACTGTATAACTAAACCGGTATTCAATCAGCTCCTTCAGCAAATTCTCTTTGGAACCGAAGTAGTAGGAAATCATTGCCAGGTTTACGGCAGCCTGGTTGGCTATATCTCTTACCGAAGTACCGTCAAACCCCTTAACTGCAAATAGCTCTTCTGCCACCAACAGGATATGCTCCCGTTTGTCTGTTTTTTCTACTGAACTCATATGGCAATGCTTTATTCAGGCACAAAACTAAACAAACGTTTAAATTAAACAATCGTTTAATTGGCATTCTTTGTTATTAATTTGTTATCCGGGCGGCAGCAAGGAGGGACTTAGTTATTAATCAATCATATATGAGGGTAAGAGTAATGGAGGAAGGTAATTGAAATTGGCAGGAGGGGTGCTTGCAAGAATTGGAGAAAGGCTATATTTTAGGTTTTATTTTATATAAAATCTGAATTCTATGAAACAGAGCTACACCCTGCTCTTGCTATGTTTTTGCCTTTCTATTTCATTTTTATCTTATTCCCAGACAGTTCAGTACCCCGAATTTTCCGTGTCCATTTACCGGTATGCTCAGGACCAGCGGTACAGTGAATATAAGAGTATGGTGTATTTGACGGATATCGACCCTAATTTGGCCAATAACTTATTTCCGATGAAGGGCAAAAGCGGCATTTCTAACAGGGATAAGGGAAATCAAACAGGTACCAATATTGATTCTTTCCGGGTTAGCATCAGTCAGGAATTAACAAAGGTGGGGCTTGAATCGCAGCTAAGCGACATACCTGATCTTTCCTATGTGATCATTGTGAACAATTTTTCTTCTTCCTTAATTAGTGCCGGGAGTTTTGGTACTAACACGTATAGCCTGACGGGTAAAGCGCGCGTGGCGGTTGTGAATGGCAAGAAGGAAGTATACATGATGAAGGATATTGACATTTCTGAGCAGGTCCAGCAGGATGTGAGCAAACTAATCAAAAATTCATTTACCAATGAGCTAGGCAATCAGGCGTCGGTGGTGAACTATACTTTGTTGTTTCAGGCGATCCAGCGGTTGGCTACTCGTGCGTAGGATACGTATATGAATGCTTTCAAAACCCGCACTATTACGTTGCCCAGTGTATACCGTGCCCGCAAGAAGTACCCTGAACTGGTGTTCTTCGATTCATTAAATAGCCGTCTGGTGGCTGATCTGAATAAAAAGCAGTGACAGAATATAAGGAGTTTATTATACCTTATGAAAGTGAGGTAACCACTTTTATTAACCAGGAGTTTCCTAAGGGATATGATACCAAGGATATTAAGATAGCGGGTCAGTATACGCTGGCCTTCTTGTATTACCTGACCTATGATAGGTTAAGCTACGGCAATCGTTGGATTTCCTGTTCGAGAATGGTAACAAGTTTTTAGGCATGAGGCTAGAGTATAACGATCGTAAACCCTACCAGGTGGAAACGGTTGCTTATTACAACAGTGTCAATGCTCCTAAGATAAGACCCGATTCTACCTCGGGTGATGTGAAGTCGGTATTTGGGGGAACAGAAAAAAGCAATGATGGCTGGTTGGTTTTGGAAAAGGGAGATACACTTAAAGGGAAGCATATCATTAAGAAGTATCATGGAACAATGATTGACTTGGATGGTTCCAATAAAGTAATTTTGAGTATACCAATGAGAAAGGGAAGACGGTACGCAAGACTTTTAAATAGGGAGAAGTCAAAACACTTTGTTTTAATCAACGTGTATTTGAAAGTCATAAATTCAAACCCAATATGGCGCAAGCTGGTTCATTAAGTATGGACTTGTTGCGGACGCGTGAATACATGCTGGAAGTTATTTACAGTAGTAATAAGATTAAACTGTATAAGGATACTTATGGCGCGGAGCCCACGAATGCTGTATTGTTTGCAAGACTTGGTGAGGCTGAATTGGCCAATCAGGGAAAAGAGTGGAATAAGAACAAACCGGAAATGATGAAGGAGTATTTTAAAGATTGCCCTACGGTAGTTGCTACGCTTGAAAAGACGGGATATGATTTGAAGACGGATAAGGGATTTGTGAAATTGGCAGAGGATTACAGTACCGCCTGTAAATAATTTCAATAAGTCAATGTTATGGTAGTGAAGTGACAGGCGTTTGCTTATTGTGGAAGCTATTTTACAAACCAGCTTTTTTGCTTCGGCAAAGTCGAAAGGAGGTAAAACGATTTGGAGTTGGATGCAGCCCATTGTAAAGCTGATTTTGGTATCAACCTGGGTGTAGGTATGGCTGCTATCCAACGGTTTGGTTTTTATGCCCGCTATATGGCTGGATTAAACGATGTATCGAAGAACAATATTGTCACCAATAGAAATCGTGGTGGCCAATTGGGTATGTATGTGCGGTTGCATTAATAGCTATGTACGCTGAATTATTGATCAATAACAAGAAGGCCGGGTAGATACCCGGCCTTGTTTAAAACCTATCCGGAACTAGAAACCGGATTAAACGGCTATGAGAAAAACGACGTTAGTTGCTATTGGCTTTCAAGTCATCATTGTTGACACCCCGTTTGCGTGATACATTTTCAGTGAGTTTGCCAAAGTTCCAGCGCAAGCCGATGCTTGCTGATCTACCTGGTCTGTAATTCCAGGTGCTCGTGCGGAAATTTTTATCGCTTAGTACACTTTTCCACTCTAAGTCCTTGTGGAAAATATTGTTGATGTTGATGGTCAGGGTGAATTTATCTTTCAGGAATTTCAGGTTTCCTCCAAAGCTGTACCAATAGTTTACGCCATAATACCCTTGTAGCTGTGCCGGTGGTTTATAGAAGTTGGTATTAAAGAAAGCGGCAATTTTTTTGGTAATATCCACATTGGTACTTAAGCTTCCCCAGCCACCCAGGCCATGGTTCTTTTGAGCAGCGTTGAGGCGGTTTTTTACGAAGTCATAACGTAATCCAAGGTTGCTGTTAATCCTCCATTTGGGCGTTACTGAAACGGTGAGGTTACCACTGAGGCCGGTAGATGAATAGCTGCCAATATTGGCGCTGGTATAGGAGGTAACACCTGTTTGGTCATTGAAGAAGGAATACCGGGCTATCTGGCTATTGCTGAAGTTTTCTGAAAGTTTAATGTTGATATTTGTTTTCCTTTAAGTACGGTAATACCCAACTCAAAAGAGTGGTATATCTCAGGATTCAGGTGTGGGTTACCAAAGTTGAGGTTGAGCGAGTCGGTATTGTTGACAAAAGGATTAAGATCCCAGATATAGGGACGGGAGAGGCGTTTGGTGTACGACAAGGATAGGGTATAAATATTGGCAAATTTGCGGGATACGAAGAAGGAAGGCATGAAGGTAAGGTAGTCTTGTTCTACAGTGGTTTTGATTTCACGAAATCACCATCGATAACAGTGCGCTCTATACGACCACCAATGCGGAAGTTGTATTTTTTGAGTGTAAAGCGAAGGGTAGTATAGGCGCTGTAAACGTATTGCCGGTAAATAAAGTTATCGGAATTGGTGCTGTCGATGGAATATTTATCATTGGGTGAATAACGGTATTGGCTCTCGTAAATAGCAGATGCATTGCGGGTAATGAGTTTAAGGCCGCTTTCCAACTTCATTTTGTTTTTGAAAGGGTGTAGGTAATCAAGTTGCCAGGTGCTTTGTCTATTAATAGAATTGTTGTGGTTGATGATTGCACGATTACTGCCGGGGCTGTACTGATCGCTTTTCTGTAAGTTTTTATCTTTGCTATAATCGTGAAACATTTTGAAGGTAAGTTCCTGTTCGGCATTGCGACGAAATTTGTGAATAAAATCGGTACCCCAATTCCATGCGGGATATCTGAAAGTAAAGTCATCGTTGAACAGGGTTCTGGAAGTATCTGCTTTATCGGGAGAAACGAGGTCGAAATAACGCTCGTTTCTATTCTTTGAATTTCCACTATTCATCGCAATATAGGAGCTTAGGGTATTCAGGCTGTCGATATCCAGGCTTAGTTCCATATTGCCATAGTTATAGAAGTTATTGTTTTTCGTTGGTTGGATGAAATACGTTTGTAAAATGCTATGGGATTGTAAGATTCAGTTTCTGATGCGCCCCTGGTTTTGAACCCATCGACTCTGTTGAGGCCATAATAACCGCTGAAACCCAATTTGCCATATTTGAAGCTGGCATTGGCATTGAGACTTGTATTGCCAATGGTGTTTTGGAAAACACCTATATTGCCATTGTAGCCTACCACTTTTTTCTTTGTGATGATGTTAATGATGCCGCCAACACCTTCGCCATCGTATTTGGCAGAAGGCGTAGTGATCACCTCAATACTTTTAATTAGGTTGGCAGGGAATGACTGCAGGGCCTCTTTCACGTTTTTGGAAAACATGGCGGTTTCTTTTCCGTTGAGTAATACTTTGTAATTACTCTGGCCGTTGAGTTGTACGTTGCCTTCGCCATCTACAGACAGGAAAGGGGTTTTACGTAAAACATCGGTAGCCATTTGTCCTGCATTGGAGGGATCAGCTTCGGCATTGTATATGAGTTTATCTTCTGAATGTTCAATGAGTGGACGGCGAGCGGTTACGGTAACGGCGGCCAAGTTTTGGCTGGAGGCACCTAATTGAATGGTGGGTATCTCAAGGAGGGCTGTGTCGCCGGTAACCTTGAATGGTAAGGATGCTTTTTCGGCAAAGCCGCTGTTGGAAGCGTAGATGATGTACTGGCCGGTATCTACTTTAGTGAATTCAAAACGGCCCTTGTTATCGGTAAAAATATTGCGCAGGGGCTTTTGCTGGTTGTTGATATGGTACAATCCAACAGTAGCAAATGGTAAGGCTTTGGTTTGTGCGCTATCCTGTACAGTGCCTTTGATAGTAATTTGTTTTTGCGCCCATACGGTGCTGGTAAGAGACGCAACGATCAGGCACAGGAATGTCCTGTACAAAGTTTGCTTTGTAAAATTCATGGCTATACTTTAAAGTTTGATGCGTTAGGGGGTAGAACTATTCCGCGATGGATCAATGCCAGGCTTTGGAGCTTGTGCTGTTTTATATAGCTAAATTATATAGTTGGACAATGGATTTGCTGTAATCTTGATCAATTGGCGCAATTGCTTGACGAAAGCGCCTAAGGAATTCTTTTGGCCTCGGTCTTGACCTTACCCTCGAACCAGATAAGTTTATCAAAGAGTCCCGATCTATTTCTTTTAAATTCAACTTTGTTATCCTTTTTAAGGCAGAGAACAGTTGTTCGGTTTCAGGGTAGGTAGTGAGTTTTTCGCTTCCATTTGGTTGTATCACAAGGCCAAGACCTTCTTTGATTATGGTAAGGGTATCACCAGAGGAAAAGACGTACTTTCCTACATATTGTTGCATCAGGCTATCAGGTAATCTGGCGGGCAGCATTGTGGGAATGGTTTGATTGGTTTTGGACCAATAATAAGTGCCAATGCCTACTTTGCCCAAGCCTAACTTATGAAGATTGCCGACTGAATCGCGTAGAAAGTCAACACATAGATAATCTTTATCAAAAAAGAAATTGTCCTTAGCCGAGGCATTGATGGTATACCTGATGCCTCCAGGGCGTTGGAAATAAAGTTGATTACCAACCTCTGTGATAATGATCAATTCATTGTTGACATTGTTGTATACGCCGGCATAGGTTTTCAGCAGCTTGTTGTCGAGTGTAATCTCCTTAAAGCTGTAAGGTTTTTCGATGGCCATGGCGGCCATTAACCGACTAAGGACCCCGATAGGTATTCTGGAATGTGAATTAAAAAGTGCTATTACAAATGCGTCTTCGTCAGGCAGGTAAAGTTCTTCTGAAACGAATCCGCTTACGGCTCCCCCATGCCTATAAGAGCGGCTGCCCTGGATATCTTGAATATGCCAACCATAACCATAAGGACTGTCCTGACCATTTTTCAGTTTAAAGGGGGTAAATGCCCGGTTCATCGTTTCTTTCTTCAGCAATATGTTTGCTTTGATGGCCTGATTCCACCGAAACATGTCTTCGGCGGTTGATTGAATACCACCGGAAGAATAGAGGGTATTCATGCTGCTGATCCTGTCGTTTACGATGCCAATTCTACCATTAATATAGCCTGATGCCTTATTCCTGATGACGGTATCAAGGGTGCAGAAGCAAGTATTGTTCATGCCTGCCGGTGTAAAGATATTTTCCTTCAGGTATTGGGCATAGGGCTTGCCCGATAGTTTTTCTACAATAAACCCCAGGAGGTAATAATTGGCATTATTGTAGTTCCACCGGGTGCCGGCAGAAAATTCAATGGGTTGGTTTTTGTAGCCATCCACCAGTTCATCAGGTGTTTTATTTTTTGCTTTTGGGTCTGGCTCGGAGGCCATGCCCGAAGTATGGGTTAATAAATGCTCAATAGTAACTGTATCAGTCAATACCTGGTAATTGGGCAGGTATTTTCTGATGTCATCTTGCAGTGAAATTTTGCCTTGTTCCACAAGTTGTAAAATGGCTACGGCGGTAAACTGTTTGGTTAAAGAACCAATGTGAAAGACCATATTCTCTTTCATGGACACCTCCAATTCCATATTGGCCATACCAAATGCCTTGCGATAGATTACCTGTCCTTTTTTGCTACCAGTATTACGCCCCCGGGTTCAGCGCTATTGGATTCGGATGCAATGAGCTTATCGAATGTTGCGGTCAACCCGGGTGAATTTGCCTGTGCATTGAGCGGCATTGTGTCTGCCAATAGTTTTTCGCGTGCCTCTGTTGTTTGAGCAAAAGCTGGGAAGGGAAGGCATAGCAATACCCGGTACAAAGCATTCTTTGTAAAAATCATGGCTATACTTTTAAAAGGATGGGGCAAAAGGGGAGCGGTTGGTAGCCGCTCCGATGTGGCTATAGAGTCGGGTTATGGCGAAAAAGCTAGTGAATATTACTTGAAGTCAACAGTGCAGGAATGGCAGGTAAGTTCAATACGTGTATGTTTGCCTTTAGTATCTCCTACGCTGCTGGTAAAATGGCGTGGGGCTACTTCACCAACTCCGGTGGTTCTGCTTTTAAATCCGGGACCATAACCTGCTACAGTGACTTCCTGCAATTTGGAGTTTGTTGTGCCATCGGCATCCTTCTTTTCTTCTTTTTTCTTCTTCTTCCTTTATTACCTCTTTTTGAAAGGGTGCAAATACGGTGGAGTAGTTCCCGATGAAGTCTACATAATAGTTCTTCAGGTTCTTTACGGGTAGTCGCACGTCGCCATATTTGTTGTTGATCTTAATGAGTGATACTTCGGGGCCAATGTTGCGGAACTTAATATCTACATTGTTTCCTTCGAGGTCAAAGCTATTGTTTAGTTGATCGATTTTTATACTGCCATATACTTTTCGGCCGTCAACTTTGTCAATGGCGTCAATAGTGTAACTATCTGCCTGGCTGCGTATGTATAGGTAGCTGCCTTTTTCATATTCAATGGTAGATGATTTGGAGTCCATGTCCAGGTCATTGATGTTTTGGGCCCGGAAAGTGCCATTGGTGAATTCTACTTCGGCTTTGTCGATATTACCCAGGTTGGCATTACAGTAATTACCGGTTAGTTTGAGGTCTTTGATATCCTGGGCATCGAGGGTACCGTTGTTTATTTCGAGCTTGGCTTCATCCACGTTCATACCAATGACTACATCACCATACTTGTTTTCAATGTCGAGCTTACAACCAGTGGGTACCAAAATGGTCATAGTGCGTACTGTTGCGGAAGCTTTAGATGAAAAACCTTTTACGGTTACTTCTTGCAGCCCACCCTGGTAGCCACCGATGCTTTGGGCAGGTGTAGCTGTTTTGGTCCTATGGGTATTGTGTTGTGCATTGACATATACATCATTGAAATAGGTGCCGCCGTTGGTCTTACTTAATTTGAGTGTTAAAGAGCCAGTGAGGATATCCACGCGGTTGCTAAAGGGTTTAATGTTAATACCATACTCTTCAAACCACTCTGCATCGGTTTTGTTTTTGCGACCACCAGCTGTGTCATAGACTAATTCCATTGTTACTTTGACCTTAGACTGATCCCAGCTTTTGATGGCTACTTTACGGGATGCGGTGACGATGCGGATAAGGGAACCTTTTGGGAGGGTACTTCCTGACTGATCTCTTTGGTAAGGGTTTGCTGGGCCTGGGTATTGGCGGTGCCAGCCATGAAGAAGGTGCCTGCCAACAGAAGGGCCGGAAAAAGTTTCTTGTTATTCATGCTTTTGTTTTTACAATTTTAAAAAGGCGGGGTTGGTTCTTTGAATGTCCGGGTAATGTTTGGCCCGGGTGTTCATTTTATTAATCTCTGATTGAAGCTCTTTCAGGAGCCAAAGTTTTTGTTGGTAAAGCTGAATGAGTTTGTCTACTACATTGTCATTCAGGCCATAGAGACGTACATCCTGTTTAACTTTTTTCTCCTCTCCTTCCAGGTCGAGCCATTGTTTTTTAAAGACATGGAAATAGCCTGGGCTTTCGGTATAGATGGGCGTGTTTTCCAGTTTTTTTACCTGATAGTTTATTATAGTAGTGTAGTTGTCTTCTATGGCTTTTAAAGGGGATATGGGTTTGGCATGTTTATTATTTTCTTCCTTTTTGGCCAACCTGGGGACAGTCCTGACATAAGTTTTAGGGGGTATATTTTTTTGCTGGGCTGTTCCTGTATGGACTCGTCATTTGCCGGGTTGAATGCAGTACCAGTAGATGAATCCACCCGGCCAGCCGGCTCCGGGCTTTTACTGTTATTATTGGTGTTGGCGGGTGGTCTGACTGCCATTTCGGGTTTTGCCGAGCGTTGTAACTGGTAGATCAATATGGATATGGCAGCCAGGATAACGGCGGCAGCTATCCATTTGGCCATTAAAGAAACAACGGGTTTTTAGCCACTTTCGTTTCGCGCTGAATATGCTTCCAGACTTGCGGGCGTGGAGGCTTTTCAGTATCCAGCTCATCGCGGTGATCAAAGAGGTATTTTTAAATTCATCCATGACGTACCAATTGTTTTAGTAACCTTTCTTTTAAGAGTTGCCGGGCCCGGTGATACTGGCTTTTGGAAGTAGACAAGGTTATTTCAAGGGCTTCGGCAATTTGCTGGTGGGAGTAGTTTTCAATGACATAGAGGTTGAAAACTTCCCGGCAGCCGCCCGGCAGGCCTTTGATCTCCTGGTGAATTTGTTCAAAACTGATGCCTTGCAACCAATTGTCACCTTCGGCATGGGGATCACTCATATACTCTTCTTCTACAGGTTGCCAGCGTATGCTTTTTTTTTACATGGCGTATACATTCGTTAACGATGATCCGGCGTAGCCAGGGTTCAAACAAGTGTTGTTCCCTTAGCTGGTGTAAACTTTTGAATGCGGTAATGAAAGACTCCTGTAAAATATCTTCGGCATCGGGGCGGGTACCAGTCATCCGTACACAAATACTGAACATTTTCTGCGCAAATTGTTCATAGAGTAAGGTCCGGGCTTCATCATCGCCCTGGCTTGCTTTTCTCACTATTGCCGTTAGTATGTGTGCTATTTTTTCCAATGCCGTTCTGATAATAAGAGGGAGGTACTGTAAAAAGGTTGGAAAGAAAGTTCAACTATTTTTCTGGCCCAAGGTACGAAGGAGGAGTGGCTCTGGGAGCAGGTACCGGGAGCCGGTTGCCAGTAACCGGTTGCCAGGGCATGGCAATAGCCTGGGGCTGGGGGATGATATTTCCCAGATCCCGTTTGTCGAGGATACCAGTTACGGGAAGCCGGGAAAGGGGAGAAGAGGCGCTGGTGTCTATGGAATACGGATGGGAAGGGGGAGGGTCTCTATAAAGTCTCTATAAGGTCTCAATAAGGTCTCGATAAGGGTGCCCAATATTTTGTAGGAAAGTGGCACCGGAAGGAGTGTTGGCGTTGGGGGTTAAAGTACCGCGACTTTGGTATTCAGATAACAAGACAAGCGCTATATATAAGATACGAAAAAAACCGCCTAAAAGCGGGTTTATGATGGTTAGGAACAGGACTATTTTTGGGCATCAGGAAAGCTCCAGGAATGGCTTGTTTTGGAGTATTTTTCGATTTTCTGCATCAAGTCATCGGTGAGTTTGGGTAAAATATCCAGGGCTTTGAGGTTTTCGGTGAGTTGTTCATTTTTGGTGGCGCCCAGGATGGCTGTGGTAACGTGGGGGTTTTTAACGGTCCAGGCGATGGCCAGGGTGGCGAGTGGAACCTCTATTTTCTTAGCCAGCTCGGCCAGTTTTTTTACTTTTTTAATTTGTCGTCCTGCAACCAGCGGTCTTTTAACCAGTCAAACCCGGCAATGGCCATCCGTGAACCATCGGGAATGCCTTCATTGTATTTGCCGGTGAGTAAGCCTGAAGCGAGGGGGCTCCAGATAGTGGTGCCCAGCCCCACCTGCCGAAAAACGGGGGTATAATCCTGTTCCATCCTGAAACGCTCGAACATATTGTATTGTGGCTGTTCCATGGTGGGGCCTATGAGGCAATACTGTTGTGCTACGCGGTGGGCTTCCATAATTTCGGCTGCGCTCCATTGGCTGGTACCCCAATAGAGAATTTTACCTTGTTGTATCAAGTTGTGCATGGTCCAAACCACCTCTTCAATGGGGACGGTAGGGTCGGGACGGTGGCAGAAAAACAGGTCCAGGTAATCTACCTGCAGTCTTTGCAAGGCTTCGTGGCAAGCTTCAAAGAGGTGTTTGCGGCTAAGACCGGTTTGGTTGGGCCGATTTGTTTTTCCCCGCCATCCAAAAATGCTTTGGAGGACAATACATAGGAGGTACGATCCCATTGTTTCTTTTTTGAGAATGCGGCCCATCATCTTCTCGCTTTCGCCAAGGGCATATACTTCGGCATTGTCGAAGAAATTAATCCCATTGTCATAGGCAATGCCCATCAATTCGTCGGCAATGTTGTCGTCTACCTGTTTGTGAAAGGTAACCCAACTGCCAAAGGATAGTACGCTTAGTTCCAGGCCTGAACGACCTAGTTTACGATATTCCATAGAAGATGATTTGAGGGATCAAAAATACGGAATACGAAATACTGGAGATAGCATCCAGGGACCAGAATCCGGAATAGGGAGGCGGGGGATTATTGTATGAACGTGGAGTCGGAGGTCAGAAAACGGCCGGTGGCCTGGTAGAACTCTTTCCAGGTGAGGTTTTGGGCTGCTTTTAATCCTGCGCCGGCGTGAAGGGTTTGGGTGCGTTGGTGAATGCGGGTAGGCACATTGGTATAAAATTCCTGTTTATTCTGATCCCACCAAAGTTCGGAGGTGCGCAAGGTGTCGCCGTTGACCATGCTGATGACGACCACGCTATCGCGGAGCAATACTTTACGTTCGTTTACAAAGTATTTGGCATACCGGGCATCGAGGATGCTTTCAATGCGGGAGGTAGTGTCGTAAAAATCTACATGGAGGGTTTTGGGGAATTCCATATAGGCTGAATCGGTGGTTCTGCGAAGCATAAAGGGGGCGGTGAGTTTGGCTTTTACAATGCCTTTTCACTGAAGTAGCTTTCTATTTGTTTGGCTTCTTCGAGTGTAACCTTTGTTGAAAACAGGTTATCTACGTCCCGTTGGTCATTCTCGCAAGCTGCCAGAACAAAACAGCAGCCCAGGAGAAGGGCTGCTGTACGAAGGAAATATGGTAAAGAATGCCTTTGCATGTATTAATCGTACTTATACTTCTGGAACCAAATATCGCTTAAAGATAATCCAATACCTACACGGAAAAAGCTTTCGCGTACGAGGCTGGTATTGTCGCCGCGGCGGCCAAATTCGAAAACGGCATTGATAACGGAAAATTGGTTGGTATAGGCGGGTTTGCGCATGGGGAGGCCTATGCCTGCCGAAAGGGTCCAGGTGGGTAGTTCCTGATCGACGCGGATATAATCCTTTCCGAATGCAAAGCCGGCGCGGTAGCTTACAAAGTTCCAATAGGATTTACCACCAGAAGGGGTAAGTTGCCCGCCAATCTTCATTTGCCAGGCGTCCTGTACTTTGTCTTTTTCACCAAAAAAGCGGTAATTACTCCATTTTTGTTGGGCATAGTCTACGCCAATCTGCCATTTGCCCAAGCGGTCGAAGAGAACACCGCCGCCAAAGGAAACGGGATAAGTTACATTACCTGCAATATCGTTTTGGCGGTATACGGAGTCAATACTTTGGGGTGCACCACTATTGGTATTGTATTCAAAAGTTTCGCGGATTATATCCTGGTGGCCATTAAATTTAGCCTGGACGTTGCCATAGGCGCCAAAGCGAAGCCAATGTTCTTTATTCAGCCGGGCGGTATATTGCACACCTGCGTTGACCAATAGGCCACCGTAATTGCTTTTGGTTTCGTGGTTGGATTTATAGAAATAAGCCAGGGTATCGAGGATGGCTTTTCGGGTGCTATAGTCTTTAGTACCAAACACATAGCCAATATTCACGCCCACGGTAAGATCTTTGGTGATGGCTACGCCTGTTCCGATATGGGCTTCATAGGCACCGCCATTACCTTCATACAGGGTGCTCACATCAAAAGTGTCGCCGGGAGTACCTAGGTAAAGGCGTTCTCCCTGTCCAATCTTGTAATTGATGCGTGTAAGGGGTCGGAGTCCGAGGTTTAATCCCCATCCACCGCCTTTTTTTAGGGGAAAGCCAGCTGAACGTAAGAAATATTGGGGCTGTAGGACGAGAATTTCCGGGCCGGATTATTGGCGCGTAAAGTCCTGTTTACATATTCTACTCCCAAGTCGAGGGTGGTAGCCTGCAAACGGCCATAGGAGGCGGGATTGATAAAATTGACGGTATTAAAATCGTAGTAAGCTGCAGATACGCCTCCCATACCGCGATTGAGGATATTTTGGCCGGGAACTACATCACCCAGTCCATATCGCGAGTAAGGTGAGTTTTCGGTTTGTGCCTGTGCAAAGGAGAGCCAACATAAGCAGACTATTCCTAACAGATTGATTTTCTTATACATTGTTGTGCTCACTAATGGCATAAAGGCCTTTATAGATTAAATTAGGGTCTGCAAATATCTTGTTTTTCAGATGATAGACAAAAAAGGGTGTATCACCCCGGTTAAGAGGACGTTAAAGTTCTTGTATTTTTCATCATAAAATTCTATTATTCCGTCGATTTCTTTTGCCATTCCAAGGATAACTCCACTCAGGATGTTGGTACGGGTATCGTAGCCAATGAGGGATAGATTCCAGTCTTTTTTGACCAAGGGGAGTTTTGCGGTGAAGGTATTCAGGGATTTAAACCGCATTTCCATGCCGGGTGAGATGGCGCCTCCGATAAATTCATGGAATTTATTGACAAAATTATAGGTGACAGCGGTGCCTAAGCCAATAACCAGGTTATTATTCCCGGGAAAGAGGTGAACGGCGGCTGATACCATGGCCAGGCGGTCGGCCCCAATATCTTCGGGTTTACCTACGGGGGTGGTGACGGGAAGTTTGGACTGATGATCGAGTTTATGGAAACGGGTAGCGGCTTTCAACATGGTTTCCATACCGGGATTGTGGTTGATTACGGAAGACAGGATGGATCTCGATGGCCGATATTGCTGTATCAGCTGTTGGATGGTATCATCCTGGTCGTTTTCCAATACCAGCAGGTCTTTCAGGGTATCCCCTTCAAATACGGCACATTTGAGCCTGGTATTGCCGAAATCAAAGCAAAGCGTTGTTTGGGACATATGGAATGCAAGGATACGGAAGAAAGTCGGAAAGTCGGGAAGACCGGAAGCCGGAAAGTGCGAAAGGCGGGTCCGGAAGGCCGGGTCCTGACGCCGGAATTTTGAAATAAGTCGCCTGCATCAGGAAGGCTGTAGATTGGAGGGCGATTAGATATCGATATCCAGATCGAAAGCCGAAAGGTTGCGAAAATGGCCATTGAGTTTTACTTTTTCTTTCAGTTGTTCCATTTCCATGAGCATGGGTAATACTTTTTGGAGGTGGCGCTTAATATATTCCTGGCGCTGCAATTCTTTCAAGAGTCCCAGGAGTTCATATTCTTCTTCGAGGGAAAGGCCGGCATGGTGGCCTACGTCGTATGTTTGTAACAGTTCTTCAGGTTTTTTGAAATCTTTGCTTATGTTGAGCATGCGGTGCAATTCTTTAACACCGGCAATAACTTTTTGCATGAGTAGGCGATTGCCGGCATCTTCATCATTGTCGGGATAGTTAACGATGGCGCCGCTATAGAGTTTGTCGGGGACGGTTTTGATCACCTCCAGCACGCGAAACACTTTTAGTCCTTGTGTTTTGACATCCATTTCACCATTGTCGTAGGTTTGCACAATATCGGTAAGCTGCACGAGGGTGCCCATTTCCTGTAAACGATTGTTTACCACCGTAGGTATCCCAAAGGGTTTTTTACTTTCAAAAGATTCTGTGATCAGCTGTTTATACCTGGGTTCAAAAATATGGAGGTGTACTTTTTCGCCCGGGAAAACTACAATGCCCAATGGGAAGATGGGAATGAAATTAGTCATGTTACAAAGTAACGAAATCGATCAGCGTTAAAAAGCACAAATCGGCAGTTTGAAATGCCTATTTTTATGATTTTTGTAAAAAGACATGCATGTCATTTTTATCGGTTGTAATTATTACGTTTAACGAGGAAAAAAATATAAAGAGATGCCTGGAAAGTGTTCAGTCTGTGGCTGATGAGGTAATAGTGGTGGATTCTTTGAGTACGGACGGAACGAAAAGGATATGCAATGAGTTTGGGGTGCGTTTTATAGAACAGGCATTTTTGGGTTATATAGAACAGAAAAATTTCGCCCTGGACCAGGCATCTCATGACCTAGTATTGTCTTTGGATGCAGATGAGGCTATCGATGAAGTGCTAAAAGGGGCTATTTTACGGGTGAAACAGGAAGGTGTTGCTGCAGACGGTTATATTATGAGCCGCTGCTCGAATTATTGTGGGAAATGGATCAGGCATGGGACCTGGTACCCGGACAGAAAATTGCGCCTGTTTAACCGACAAAAAGCCCGCTGGGGTGGGGTAAACCCGCATGACAAAATAGTATTGGGCGCCGGTGCCCGGACGGGGCGGTTAGGGGGATATTTTACATTATTCTTATTATACTTTTTCCGAACATATTGCGCAGCTCAATAAATTTACCAGTATACAGGCCAAAGCGATGTATGAGCAGGGTAAAAAGTCTTCGGTGCTGAAGCTGCTGTTGAGCCCGGCAGCTGCCTTTTTATCGGGTTATATTATCAGGAGGGGCTTTATGGATGGAATTGCGGGGTTGATGATTGCCAGGTCGGTATCGTACCAAACCTTTGCTAAATATGCCAAATTGCTGGAATATCAACGTAGTGAGACAAAAGTGAATCCTCAATAGTCAATGGTCAATAGGCAATGGAGTTGCAAGGTTATTAGTTCAATTATTCAGTGGTAGGTAATTTTTAAGATTAGTTGAGATACATTTTAAATGTTATTATTTCATGACGATCAGCGGATTTAGTTTTGTACGAAATGCCACGAAGCTCTATTATCCGGTAAAGGAATCCATTGAATCCATTTTACCGATCGTGGATGAATTTGTTATAGCGCTTGGGAAAGGGGATGCTGATGACCATACCTTAGCGGAAATACAACAAATTAAATCTGAAAAGATCCGGATCGTACATACGGAGTGGGACCTCCAGACGTATACCCATGCTAGTGTATATGCGCAACAAACAGATGTAGCAAAAAATGCCTGTAAGGGCGACTGGTTGTTTTACCTGCAAAGTGACGAAGTGATCCATGAGAAATATTTGCCGTTGATCAGGGCGCGATGTGAGGAATTGCTGGAAGATAGAGAGGTGGAGGGGTTGCTTTTCAAATACCGGCATTTTGGGGGAATTATTCGCGGTATATGGTTTCGCATTCCTGGTATCCCAAAGAGATCCGTATCATTCGTAATGACCCCACTATTCATTCCTGGAAGGATGCGCAATCGTTCAGGCGTATTCCTGATTTTGACGGGAAGAATTATTTCCAGAAGCAAAATACATTTAAGTTAAAAGTGGCCAGTGTGGATGCGATGGTATATCACTATGGCTGGGTAAGGCCGCCACGACTGATGCAGAAGCGAAGAAAGTCTTTTGCTGCTGATATACATGGTGAAGTGAGGGCCGGAGAGATATTTGAAAGTCAGGAGGAAATATTTGATTATGGAACAAGGGCTCGATTACGACCATTCAGGGAAACGCATCCTGTAGTAATGAAAGATTTTATTAAAAAGTTTGATTGGGCCGACCAGATAGGTATTAAACCGCCCCAGGGCATGGAACAAAAGCATGACCGGGTAAAGTACCGGTTATTGACGGCTGTGGAAGAGTCCTTGCTGGGCGGGGAGCAGATTGGGGATTTAAAAACTATTCGTTACTGAAAAGATAAATGATGGGTAGGCAGGCAAATACGAACTGGGAGCAATTGTTACGGGGCATACGGCAGCAGGCTGTAAAAGAAATTGCCAGGGGTATTTCGCTTGTGGAAAATGAGGCAGCGGGTTATGAAGAGTTGTTGTTATCGCTTCCAGTCCTTCACGATACAAAGATCATTGGTATAACAGGGCCGCCGGGAGCCGGAAAAAGTACGTTGGTTGACGCCTTGATCGGTACGGTGAGTAAGGATGGGAAGAAAGTAGGGGTATTGTGTGTTGACCCTTCATCGCCCTTTAACCTGGGTGCTTTGCTTGGCGACAGGATACGGATGAGTGAATGGTACAATGATCCGAATGTGTTTATCCGCTCCTTAGCTACCCGGGGTTCGCTGGGAGGGTTGCATCCTAAGATCATAGAGATCACTGAACTGCTGAAGGCAGCGGACTTTGACTATATAATTGTAGAAACGGTGGGGGTTGGCCAGAGTGAGATTGAAATTGCCGGGCTGGCAGATGTAACAGTGGTGGTAATGGTGCCAGAGGCAGGAGATGAAGTACAAACAATGAAAGCGGGGCTGATGGAGATCGCTGATATTTTTGTGGTCAATAAAGCGGACAGGCCGGATGCGAACCAATTCGTAAAAACCTACGATTAATGCTGGCGCCAGCATTTAATAATCACCAGCGAGAAGTGCCGGTATTTAAAACGGTGGCATCCCAAAAACAGGGTATTGCTGAATTGTATGCCGCTATTAATATATTACTACAAGAGGAAAATGACGATACGAAAAAGCCTGGCTGTTGACAGAAAGGGCTTATTACTTGGTGCAGCAAAAGCGCATGAAAGATGTCCGGAAAGACCTTTTGCAGCAAACGATATTGGAACAGCTGCGGGATGGCAAGTTTAATTTGTACCGATTAGTTGAAGGAATATAGAAGTCTGAAGCCCTCTCTTAATTTTCACCGCTCCATTTAATATGTTTACCGAAATGGTTTTACCGCCCATGCAAGGGTAGGTAGTTTTGACTTATAAAATTATATGTCATGAAAAAGTTATTAACGGTAACGGTATTGGTTGCCATCATTATGCTGAGTGGTTGCCTTTCGGCGGTGCACCCGCTTTTACGGAAAAGGACCTGGAATTTGACCCCAAGCTGGTGGGTTCGTGGCAGGCGGATGGGATTGATGAGGTTTACACTTTTCAACAGGGAACGGCTGAAAGTTTTGAAAGGTTTCCGGAAGAGATAAAAGGGTTGGCCTCAAGGCGTATGTACTTACGGTAATGGGGCGGGAATCGAAAGAGGAAAAGAGGAAATATTATGTATTTCTGGCACGTATTGGAAAACATCAGTACCTGGATTACTATCCGATAGAAACAAAAATGCAAAAGAAGTATGCTGCATTTTACAAATCATCTTATGTAAGGATGCACAGTTTTTTCCGTTTGCTATCAGGTGAATACGGGAATAGCATAAAGATCGGGCAGTTTGCCGACAGCTATCTTCAGAAGCTGATTGAACAGAAGCAGATACGTATCCGGCATGAGAAGAAGATAGATGGCTCTTATGTTATTACTGCCCCAACGGAGGAGTTGCAACAGTATGTGGCTAAGTATGGGGATGTAGATGAAGCCTTCCAGGACAATAAGACTTTTACTAAAATACAATAACACCTAAACCAATTATATGGTAAAGATATTTTTGCTGATCAGTAGTTTCCTGCACCCGGGATTGATACAAGTATCGGGTATTAACAGTCTTCAACCGGTTACTACTTATGAAACCATCGTTGCCGACCAACGTATCACGGGTACATGGACAGCTGGCGAGGAAGAAGTAGTGATTGAAAGATTGCCTAATAGCAAGATCCTTAAAGAAGATGGTAGTAATGAAAGGAAGTTGCCTTTAGGCGAAAACGACAAGGAAGTCAGTTTCTACTCAAAAACTTATGCGGTAACGATTAAACAACATAACATAGCCTATATTATGCTGGGAATGCTTACCCGTATCAATGGCCAGCTATACATGGATATCTTGCCGTTGGGAGCTAAGGACGGAGCAAATGATAGTGGCTTTGAATTTTCCAACTATTACCTGCCTGTTTTCAATATTGCCAGGATCGATTTTACAAAGGATGGCAAATTGTCTATTAACTACCTAAACGGTTCATTTATCAAAGAGCAGGTAATCAATGGAAGGATACGGTTGAAGCATGAAAAAGACCGTGGTTTTGATACTTTTCTGCTCACTGCTTCTTCTTTTGAACTGAGGCAATTCCTGGAAAAGTATGGCCCTGATGAAAGGTTGTATAGTGAGGCGGGTACAACCGTTTTAACCAGAAAATGATAATGGTATGATGGTAAACAAACGTCGCTGGTTCTATCATCCTTTTTCCGGTTAATGCAGCACCTGGTTTTCTGGGTGCTGTCTTTCGTGGTATTTGTGCAGTTATTTAAAACGGGAGTGAGGACCGAAAGGATAGATCTTATTTATACAGGGCTGTTCCATGCCACGATTATTCCTGTGGTTTATATTAATCTGGGAGGGCTGCTTCCACGCCTGGCCAATTATCGTTATTGGCGCTTGTATATGGTAGGGGTTATTTTATTGGTTGTACTGTTTAGTTGGTTGAATTATAGTTTTTCCAGGACTGGTCGAAATACCTGCTGCCCAATTACTTTTTCATATCCTATTTTACGGTTTGGGAAGTGGGGCTTTTTTGTGGTGTACCTTGCTATTACTTCGTTGTTGAAATTGTCGCGGTCATGGTTTGTGGTGAACGATTTGCAACACCGTTTGCTGCAAATGGAAACGGAGAAGGTGCAGATAGAGTTGAAGGCATTGAAAGCGCAGGTAAATCCTCATTTCTTTTTAATACGCTGAATGGTATTTATTCGCTGTCGCTGGATAAAGACGATCGTTTGCCACAAACTGTATTGCAGCTTTCGCACTTGATGCGTTATTTTCTGTATGAATCAGGTGATGACCTGGTGCCGCTGGAAAAAGAATGGCAGGTAATGGAAGATTATATTGCCTTACAGGAAATCCGTTCCAACGAAAAGTTGCAGCTGGAAAAAGGGTGGAAGGAGAGATCAGGGATCAGCGTATAGCTCCGCTCTTATTAATAACTTTCCTGGAAAACGCGTTTAAGCATGGAGCCAAGGGAAATACAGGGAGGGTTCATATCAACCTATTATTGCAGGTATTGCCAAATAAACTCCAATTTGAGGTGCAGAATACACGCGGAAAGGTAGATGAAGTGGCAAATACAGGTTATAAAGGAGTGGGCCTTGAAAATGTACGGCGCAGGTTGGAATTGTTATACCCGGACAGACATGTTTTAATGACGCGGGAAACGGCCGAAGACTTTATTGTTACACTTGAATTGCAGGTATGAGTAACTTGTATAAATGCCTGGTGGTAGAAGATGAACCGCTGGCGCAGAATGTGCTGAAAAATACATTGCCGGTCACCCCCTGCTGGAGCTTGCTGGTATTTGTGGGGATGCCCTGGAAGCACAGAAATGGCTGGCTCGGCAAGATGCTGCTATTGTATTCCTGGATATTAATTTGCCCCGGTTGTCGGGAATCAGTTTTATTAAAAGTCTTTCGCAGCCTCCGTTGGTAATCTTTACAACTGCCTATCCCGAATTTGCTGTTGAAGGGTTTGAGTTGAACGCGGTGGATTACCTGGTGAAGCCTTTTTCCCTGGAACGATTTCTCAAAGCCATTAATAAAGCAATGGAAAAGTTGGAACGAAAGACTCCTGGGGATACAGCTGCCGCCACGTCCATCTTTATTAAGGCCGATAAGAAGGTGTATAAGGTAAACTTTGCGGATATTCTGTATATCGAGGCATTGGACGATTATGTGAAAGTGGTTACGACACAAGGGCATTACCTGGTACATGATACATTAAAAAGCCTGCAGGAGGAATTGCCGGCAGGTTGGTTCATACGGGTGCATAAAAGTTATATCATCGGGGGAATAAAATTGTCTTTATTGAAGGCAATTATATCAAGATAGGTGACTGGGATATCCCCATTGGGGCTTCGTACCGGGAGGAGGTGTTTGCCAGGCTGAAAATATAGCTTGAGGGGCGGAAGGTGGGAAAGTCCGGAAGACAGAAAGTTGAGAAGAGGGTTAGTCAGTTAACCTGGGAAACGGAAAAGCCCGTAAACACCACTGAGCGGCCCTGCCTTGCTTGCTGACTTTCGGACTTTGTTGACTTCCTGACTCTCTTTCCGATTTTTGGCTTTCTTTGCAGCTTTATTTTACGCTATGCCCTTTAATCCAGGCAATAAAATATTAATAATTACTGCACCCTCTGGTGCCGGCAAGACATCGATCACCCGGCATTTGTTGGCGCATTTTCCTCAATTGGCTTTTTCTGTATCTGCGGCTACCCGAGGGGCGCGTGGTAATGAAAAAGATGGTGTGGACTACTATTTTATGGGTGTGGAGGATTTCCAGGAAAAGATTCGCAACCAGCAGTTTGTGGAGTGGGAAATGGTATATGAGGGCAAATATTATGGTACTTTGAAGTCGGAATTAAGCCGGATATGGGGTAACCACCAGGTACCGGTGCTGGATATTGACGTAAAAGGAGCCATTCATGTACAGCAGCAATACCCCAATACAACCCTGTCTGTTTTTATAGAACCTCCTTCCGTAGATGAACTAAAGCGGCGCCTCGAATCGCGGGGTACCGAAACGGCCGAGAGCCTGCAGGCGCGGGTCAACAAAGCCTCTTATGAGATCTCCTTCAAGCATCATTTTCACCATATTGTGATCAATGCCGAGCTGAAAAAGGCACGGGAAGAAGCAATGGGTATTGTGCGGGATTTTCTGGCCTTAAAATAGTAATCTTTCTCAATAAGTTATGTAATCCATCGTTCTTTTTATAAATTCGTATCCCAAGTATGAGTTTAGTTGTCATAATAGCCATTGTGTTAGCGATCTTGTTCGTCGCTTATTTTTCGGGTATCGAAGTGGCGTTCACATCCGCTAACCGGTTGAATATTGAGCTGAAGAAAAACAGGGCTCCAGCAGCAGTTTGTTATTGAGTAGTCTTTTCGAGAATCCCTCTCGTTTTATTGGCGTTAATATTGTTGGGTTTAATTTTTTCCTGGTAGTAGCGGTACTGCTGGGAAGTGCCAGTTGGAATATGGCGATTCCCTGGAAGCGGTTCGACAGTTATGTGATGGCTTACCTGGTGCCGTTGCGAATGTTTCTGGAGATCGTGCTTTCCTGGTTACTGATCATAATTCTGGGTGAGTTTATCCCCAAGGCGATATTCCGGGCAAAGGCTGATAGTTTATTGTCTTTTGCTGCCCGTACGGGATTGCTGGGGTTATGTGACCAGTTGTTTAATTGGGCCAGTGTAACGGCGGTAAAGATCTCGGTATTTGTGCTCAATATCATTTTTGATATGCGCATTGATAAAAAGAAGCCTCCTTTTTCCCGGGCCGACCTGGAGCAGTTCAATACACAGAACAATGAGCATCATAACCAAAGCCAGGACCTGAAGGCGGAGTTGTTTGAAAATGCACTTTCCTTGCCAAAGGTTAAGGTGCGGGAATGTTTGGTACCGCGGAAAGAGATAGAGGCGGTAGATATTAAAACGACTGTGGAAGAGGTGCGCAAAACATTTGTAGATACGAAGCTGAGTAAATTGGTTGTATATGATGGGGATATTGACCATATCCTGGGCTATGTGCACCAGCTGGGGCTTTTTAAAGGGCCAGCCACTATAAAAGACATGTTATTGCCTATTCCGGCTATTCCGGAAAGTATGAGCGCCACGGACTTGATCACGAAGTTCAGCAAAGAGCGGAAGAGTATTGCCTGGGTGGTGGACGAATTTGGTGGTACAGCTGGCATTGTTACCATGGAAGACCTGCTGGAGGAGATCTTTGGGGAAATCAAGGATGAATTTGATGTAGAGGAGTTTGAGGATAAAAGGGTTTCTGAAGACGAGTTTATTTTGAGCGGCAGGCTGGAACTGGATTATTTAAAGGAAAAATATGGGCTTGAGTTTCCCGACCAGGATTCGGAGACCCTCTCTGGTTTTATCATTCAGCAGCATGAAACGATCCCCAAGCTTAGGGAGCGTATTATCATTGGGGATTATGAATTTGACGTCATGAGTGTGAGTGATACCCGAATCGAGACGGTACGGTTAAAGATACTGAAATGACCGTTGTAGCTGACTGGCAACCAGTAATCTACTCAATCACTTCATATTAACAAGCTTTCTTGACCAATCCAACGTGATAACACGTACATTTGCCCCGCTTTTACCAAGATTTTATTATACCAGTATTAGTCAATGGCGTTATCGTTTTTAACAAAAGGAAGGCAGACAATCCGGAGATGACCTTTATAGATCACCTGGAAGAATTGCGGTGGCATATCATGCGATCTGTGCTGGCCATTCTTATTGGTGCTATTGTAGTGTTTATCTACATTGATTGGATATTTGATACCATTATAGCGGGACCACTGCAGGCTAATTTTTACACATATTCAGCGCTTTGTAAATTCAGCCAATGGGTAGGTGCTGGCGACTCGCTGTGCCTGCCACCCCCTAAAGTAGCAGAGTTGCAGACAACTACTTTCGGCGCCTCTTTCATGAGCAGTATCACGATTGCTTTTGTTGGTGGTTTTATATTTGCTTTCCCCTATATATTCTGGGAATTCTGGCGTTTCGTAAAACCAGCCCTGAGTCCCAAGGAGTTGAAAAGTACCCGGGGGCGATCTTTTTTGTTTCCATCTTCTTTTTCCTGGGGATATGTTTTGGGTATTTTCTGCTGGCCCCTTTCACTTTTAGTTTTCTGGCCAATTATACGATTGGTACCAAGGCGATCCTGGTAGCGCGGCCTACGTTGTCGGACTATATGGAGAACCTGGTTGATATTATTATAGGTTCGGCACTGGCTTTCCAATTGCCGGTGGTGTCGTATGTTTTAACGCGGATAGGGCTTATCACTCCTAATTTCCTGAAAACTTACCGGAAGTATGCGTATGTAGCGATCCTGGTAATTGCGGCTATTATTACTCCTTCACCAGACTGGATGAGCCAAATGATCGTTTTCATTCCACTGGCCATACTGTATGAGTTCAGTGTTTTGATTTCCAAACGGGTATATAAGCGGGAGCAGGAAAAAGCTAAGAGGGACTGGTAATTCTAAGCGTATTAAATTTCAATAAGTTAAGTATGTTATCTTCTTTCGACCTCTCTAAGCCAATTGCTATTGGCAGTGACCATGCAGGTTTTGAATACCGGGTAGCCTTGGTAAAATGGCTCAATGAAAAAGGGTACCAGGTAAGTGATATGGGGGTATATGAGAATAAATCGGTGGATTACCCCGATTATGCGCACCCAGTAGCTGAAAGCGTGGAGAAAGGGGAAACGGCTTTTGGTATTTTGCTTTGTGGTAGTGCCAATGGGGTATGTATAACGGCCAATAAACACCAGGGTATCCGGGCAGGGCTGGCTTTCCAAACGGATGTAGCGCAGTTGATCCGCCAGCATAATGATGCTAATATTATCTGCATTCCCGCCCGATTTGTAGCCTTGGAATACGCCAAACAAATGGTCGGTATTTTTATCAATACGGCTTTTGAGGGTGGGCGCCACCAAACCAGGGTAGATAAGATAGCCTGCAGTTAATTTGATAATTAGGTAATTCGATAAATTGAAAATGCCTCAGTTTGTAGTCACTACAAGCTGAGGCATTTGCTTTATATATCTTTTATTAAAGTATTACCAACCCAGGAGGTAGGCAAAGATCAGCGGCGCTACAATGGTAGCATCGCTTTCTACAATGAACTTGGGGGTATTGATATCCAGTTTGCCCCAGGTGATCTTTTCGTTGGGTACTGCACCTGAATAGGAGCCATAAGAAGTGGTAGAGTCGGAGATCTGACAGAAGTAGCTCCAGAAAGGAACATCATGCCATTCTAAATCCTGGTACATCATGGGCACTACGCAAATGGGGAAATCGCCGGCGATGCCTCCACCGATCTGGAAAAAGCCAACACCTTTGCCGCCGCTGTTCTGGCGATACCAGTCGGCCAGGAATACCATATACTCAATACCATTTTTAACGGTGGTTGCTTTCAATTGGCCTTTGATCACGTAGCTGGCGAAGATATTACCGGTGGTACTGTCTTCCCAACCTGGAACGATGATGGGGATGTTCTTTTCGGCAGCAGCTACGATCCAGCTGTCTTTGGGATCAATTTCATAATGTTCTTTTAACACACCGCTGAGTACTACCTGGTATAAGAATTCGTGGGGAAATAACGTTCGCCTTTGGCTTCGGCATCATTCCACACTTTTACCAGGTGTTTTTGTAAGCGACGGAAGGCCTCTTCTTCTGGAATACAGGTATCTGTAACACGGTTGTAATGATTTTCCAGCAGGTCCCACTCGTCCTGGGGAGTCAGGTCGCGGTAATTGGGTACGCGCTTATAACTGTTATGGGCCACCAGGTTCATAACATCTTCTTCGAGGTTGGCACCTGTACAGGATATGATCTGTATTTTATCCTGGCGGATCATTTCGGCCAGGGAAATACCCAGTTCTGCCGTACTCATGGCGCCTGCCAGGGTAACCATCATTTTGCCACCTTCGAGGAGGTGCGTTTCATATCCTTTGGCTGCATCGATCAGTGCTGCAGCGTTGAAGTGACGGTAGTGATGTTGGATAAACTGGGAAACAGGTCCTTTAGCCATGATAATTCAGAATTTTTGTGGCGGCAAAGTTAGTATAAATAAACAAAAGGTGAGCTGCCTATGGCAACCCACCTCTCTCTTTCCAACTAAAACCAACTTAAACTGTTTTATATCACTGTTTTCTTTTCTTTCTTGAACACTTCCCATCCGGCTGATCCATTTGATTTTAATATCAGGTTTTGATCGCCATTCTGGAGTGTGATGTAATAACTTGTGGTGTTATTGGATGCCATTTCAAACAGGTCGGTGATCCAATATTGGCCATAAGTTTTCTTCAGGTCGGCCAGTAAATTGATAGGCAACTGGGCAGAGATGATATTACGGGTTACGGCTGTAAGGTCACCTTCTTTAGAATAATAAGCGAACATTACCTGGTCGTTCAGTTTGAAAGTAGCCTTGGCGAAATCTTTGTTGCTTTCCCAGCTTACATCCTGGGCTCCGGAAAAGTCTTTCTTAAAGGCATTGATTACTTCCTGGCTAACTGTTTCGGCGAAATGGGCAAAGGAGGAACTGATACCTACTGTTAACATTAAGGCCCATACTAACATCATCTTTTTCATAGTAAATATTTTATGTGAATTATGTTGATTGTTTTTCCGTCGCCTCTCTTTCAAATTTCCTACACTATATACGACGCAGGTTTTTTTCAAATGTTACAACTTAGCGGATAAATTCTTTTTTTTTTTTTAAAAAGGTATAGGTTGCCACTACTATAAGCTTCCAATACTACCCGTGTTTTTCATTTTCCAGGCTTACTACATAGCTGGTTTCGCCAGCCTTACTGTACTCAATGGCGTCCTGCAATTGGTACCCATCGTAATTATTATGGAGGCTTTTGAGAATGGCCATGGGTAGGGCGGCTGTTGTAATATAACGGCCCATAGCCAGGAGTTTACCATCTTCTTCGAAGAATGCATTGACCTGTTCATTATTATATACAAACTTGGCATGGTACAACGAATGCTCTTTTAAGGATTGCCAAACTATGTACTGTGCGCCGGTAAATTCTTTTTCCAGGGCAGCTTGTAATTGAGGGCTTACTTTTTCTCCATTACCAGGAGTAATTGCATAACTAAATACACTGATCAACATCAACAGTGCAACAAAAATTTTTTCATGACTTTACTTTATTATTGGTTTAATGACTAATGGCTTTGATTAAGCCAGCACAAAAATAGTGTTGCCGTTAGTTCGTGTCAAGTGAATAGTGATTAGTGGTGGCCAATGTTAAAGCAGGTTAAGGATTGTTGTTGAATGTTAGTGTTCTAATGAAGCGGTGGAATGATGAAACATTTACTGGGTAAGGGTTTCCGGCGATAGATAAAACATCATTCAAGAATAAGTTAAGTCAATGTTAAGGAAATAACTGTTGTTTACGGGATCACATGATTCACCAAAAGAGGGGATGCTTTATCACACGAAGATGTGATGGAAATGATGGCTTTTCAATGAGATAAAATGGTTTACCATTCATCACAAAATTTTAACTCTTTTAAGAAACCTTTTGATTCTGAAAGCCTGTTAAAATACTGTAAATTGTATCGTAATTGATTCAATACACAGGCTTTGTGAATTATCTGGCGCATGCATACCTCTCATTTAATATTCCAGCCGTACTGGCAGGGAATCTTATCAGCGATTTTGTTAAAGGCAAAAAGCAATTTGATTATCCGGCCAGCGTGCATAAGGGCATTGTTTTGCACAGAGCTATTGACCAGTTTACCGATGAGCATGTTGAAACGGCTATCGCCAAAGAGATCTTCAGGCCTCAATACCGGTTGTACAGTGGGGCCTTTGTAGATGTAGCGTATGATCATTTTCTGGCCAATGATACAGCCCAATTTACGGGCAATAGGTTGTATGAATTTTCTCAGGAAGTGTACCAGGCATTGGACCAATTTGTACCCCTTTTCCCGGCTCCCTTTCGAGCTATGTATCCTTATATGAAAGAACAGAACTGGTTATATGGCTATCGGGAGCACCAGGGAATTGCGAACAGTTTTCAGGGATTGGTGCGCAGGTCGGCCTACCTTACTGAAAGCCGCACTGCTTTCCAACTCTTTGAGGACAATTACGATGCTTTGCAGGCGTGTTATGCTCGTTTTTCCCTGCCTTAAAAGCTTTTGCGTTTACCACGCTGGAGAGCCTGGATAATAAAAAATAGTTTAATCTGTTTTTAATCATTTTGAATGGGGGTAGCAGCCGGCCGGCAGGTCCTATTCGTATATTAGTTTGCCGGTTTGGTTAGTCGGCAGCAGATTACCCAAACAGGTGATGTGTAGCTTCCGGTTATCCTTTAAAAACCATTAGGTTCCATCGTAATCTGTTATTTTTGCCGCTTAAAGAATGAAGGATATGAAGGAAGTGAAGCTCCTGTTTTTGCTGCTAATATTTTGGGCCTCAAGCTCCCTGGCCCAGTTGAAATTGTCGGGAATTGATAAGTCGCCCATGGATATGGCGTATTATCCGGTCAATTACCCGGTTTTGAAGATTCAGAATAAGGTGAGTGAGCCTTTAATGGCGCGGGTTATTTATAGTCGGCCGCTAAAGAACGGGCGTTCTGTGTTTGGAGAGCTGGTAGAGTATGGGCAAATTTGGCGGCTTGGTGCCAATGAAGCTACAGAAATAGAATTGTACAGGGACGTAAAGTGTGGTACAGATACGAAACTAAAAAGGGCGCTATACGATGTATGCGATCCCTTACCAGGATAAATGGACGATCATTTTCAATAAGGAAACAGATAGTTGGGGAGCATTTCAGTATGATTTTAAAAGGATGTGTTGAGGGTGGATGTACCAACGCAAAAGGTTCCGGAATCGGCCGAAGCTTTTACGATGCAATTTGAGAAGGACAGTAGTGGTCTTTGCCTAGCCATTATGTGGGACAATGTAAAAGCACAGGTTCCTTTTAGTTTTCAGCCTAACTGATCTATTGTTATTTTATTCATATATGCACAGATCCAGTAAATACCACGGCTTTTATTCTGATTGGCTTATGCGGTTTGTTATGGGCATGTGAGCAAAAGTCATCTTCGGGCAGTAACCAGGTTACTATTAATCCGGCCATTGGCACACCCACCGACAAGCAAGTGCCATTGGGGGTTGATAAATCTCCCATGGATATGGCTTATTTTCCGGTGGATTATCCCAAGCTTAAAATGTCGGGCAATGCAAAGGAGCCATTGGTGGCCCGGGTGATCTATAGCCGGCCCCAAAAGAGTGGACGGGCTATTTTTGGGGATGTTCTTAAATATGGGCATACCTGGCGGCTGGGTGCTAATGAAGCTACGGAAATAGAGTTTTTAAAGACGTAATGATTGACAAGCAAAAGGTGCAGAAAGGGCGATATGTACTTTATTGTATTCCCTATGCAGATAAGTGGACGCTCATATTAAACAGTGACCTTTTTACCTGGGGCCTTAAAATAGATTCTGTCAAAGACGTTCATAAGTTTACTATTCCTATCAATAGAACGAATTACCCCTTTGAAGTATTCACCATGGAGTTTGAAAAATTGGGTGAAGGCGCTGAGCTGATCATGGAATGGGACAGCGTCCGGGCTAAATTGCCTTTTACCTTTTAAGTGTTGTATCTTAGGCCTCTATGTGTGGAATTGCCGGAATAATAGGAGCCAGCCCGGCTCAGGCTTCGGTAGCGCGTATTAAACGCATGACGGATGCGCTGGCACATCGTGGTCCCGACGGAGCAGCTCATTGATTGCGCCGGGTGGTTGCCTGACCTTGGGGCATCGCCGGTTATCGATCATCGACCTAAGTGACGAGGCAGGACAACCCATGCATTACCTGGGGCGCTATACCATTGTATTTAATGGAGAGCTCTACAACTACCGGGAGTTAAAAGAAATACTACAACATAAGGGTTATCAATTCAGGTCACAGTCAGATACAGAAGTGATCCTGGCTTGCTATGATGCCTGGGGCGTTGATTGTTTGCAACAGTTTGATGGCATGTTTGCCTTTGCAATCTGGGATGAAAAGGAGCAAATGCTGTTTGCGGCCCGTGACCGCTTTGGAGAAAAACCTTTCTACTATTATAGGGATAAAGAGCAGCTCTTATTTTCCAGTGAGATGAAAGGCTTGTGGGCTGCGGGTGTAGAGAAGAAGATGAACGAGAGGATGCTGTTCAACTATATTACGCTCGGCTATATACAGAACCCTCAAAATGCCAGCGAAACGTTTTATGAGGGGATCCAAAAGCTGGCAGCCCGTTGTTATTTGTTGTATGATGCCCGCAAAACAACGCTGTCGCAACATAGTTATTGGGATATTGATATTACACAACCCAGCCGGCCAGTTGATGAAAAAGCGGCCATTGAGCAATTGGGTTCCTTTTTGTCCATATCGGTTAACCGTCGGTTGCGGAGTGATGTACCGGTAGGAACTTCTCTAAGTGGGGGCTGGATAGCGCTTCGGTATTGGCTTGCATTCACCGGGCTGCTGAAAGGCCTGGGGTCATGCAAACTTTCTCGGCTGTTTTTCCTGGTTTTGCGCGTGATGAATCGGCACAAATCGCCTTAACGGCGGGCCATTTTGGCGTTCACAATCACCAGGTTCAGCCGGATGCAGATAGCCTGATCGAAGATTTTGAGCGTATCTGCTACCATCAAGAAGAACCATTCCAATCGGCCAGTATTGTAACGCAGTACAAGGTATTTGAACTGGCGAAAAGGAAGGGTGTAACGGTGTTGCTGGATGGGCAGGGGGCTGATGAAATACTGGGAGGCTACAGCAAATATTATCCCTGGTATTGGCGGGAGTTATACCGGCAAAACAAGGCCTTGCTGCGTAAGGAACTGGCGGCTGGGGCAGGTCAGGGAGAAGGATGGGGCTGGAAGGATAAGCTCGCGGCCAGGTTACCTCATTTTGCCGAATCCTGGCTGATAAAACAACGAAGCCGGCAACAACGAAAGCAGAAGGACCTAAGTCCGGAATTTATTGACGCCTTTGGTATGTCGCATTATGCCGTACCGCATGTACCCAGTTTAAATGGGGTGCTTTATTATAATACCTTCCTGAATGGACTGGAAGAGTTATTGCAATATGCCGACCGCAATTCCATGGCGCATGGACGAGAGGTGCGGCTTCCATTTCTGAACCATGAGCTGGTAGGCTTTATTTTTCGTTGCCGCCGGGGTTTAAAATACGGAATGGATTTAGCAAATGGGTGTTGCGTAAAAGCATGGAGCCCTTACTACCATCTCCCATTGTATGGCGCAAGGAAAAGGTGGGTTTTGAGCCACCGCAGGCCTTGTGGATGCAGGATAAACGACTGGTGGCTTATATCCGGGAGGCGCAGCAAGTGCTGGTAGAAAAAAGGGTGCTGAAACGATCTGTACTGGATAAAAAAATTCAGCCGCAGGAAACCCATGCGGCTGAAAACTTCGATTGGAGATACCTGGTGGCCGGAACGTTACTACGATAGACTAGGGAATGGCTGAAACCCGCCCGGCCTCCCGGCTAACCTTTCTTGTATTTCTCAAAAAGTTGTGTATTACCTGATTCGTCTACTTTCAGGGTAAACCAATGTTTGCCGTCTTCCATTTTTACGTAATAGGTAACCTCATTACCGGAAGTAACTTCTGTAACACCAAAGAGGTTCTTTTTAGGGTTCTCTTTTTTGAGTTTGTTGAAGATATTCAAAGGCAGCAATTGGGGTGAATAGTAGCGTAAAGAGCTCAACATATTCCCTTCTTTGTCATAATTTACTTTGGAGCGAATACCTGCACTCACAAAGGAAACGGTGAAATAGTTTTCTGTCTCATCCCATTTTACCTCTTCGGCCTGGGTAAATGTTTCTCGGAAAGATTTCAGAACCTTTTCATTGGGATCGAAAGCGTAAGCAGCGGCTCCTAAAAGAGCTGTGCAAATGATCATTAATACTTTTTCATGGCTATACTTTTTATTAGGTGAACTATGTAATGATGAATTACGACTCAAATGTAATAGGAAGAACATATAGAAAGCAAGCCAATTGGTAAGGGCGGAAGGTTCATGATAAGCAATACGAAGGATTTCGCACATTGGGTGGTTTTGTAAGGTGTGCTGGATTGGGTGAAATGCAGTGCTGTACAGGGTTTCAGGAATGTTACACCTTATTTTTGGTTTAAGGTTAAGCTTCTGTTAAACTGGAAATCCGGAATTGTAAGTGGATAATCAGGAGAAGTTTTAAGAGTTATTCATGGAGAGGGAAAAGGTATTGGTATCAGTAAGGGATAATTCTGCATCTTTGTATCGTACATTTACTAATATTAAGAAATTATGAAGCCAGCAACGAAGTTTATACATGCCGGAGCCGAACCTGATCCTTCTACGGGTGCGATTATGACGCCCATCTACCAAACATCTACTTATGTACAGGAAGCACCTGGAAAGAATAAAGGGTTTGAATATGCCCGCTCACAAAACCCTACGCGTAAAGCGCTGGAAGAAGCGTTGGCTATTATAGAAAATGGCAAGTATGGCCTGGCTTTTAGCAGCGGTGTTGCAGCTACGGATGCCGTGTTGAAATTGTTAGCCCCAGGTGATGAAGTCATATCGGGCAATGACCTGTATGGAGGTACTTATCGCTTGTTTACAAAGGTGTTTGAAAAGTTTGGTATCCGTTTTCGTTATGTTGATATGACTGATATTTCGGCTATTGCCGCGGCTATTACGCCGAGCACGAAACTTATCTGGACGGAAACGCCTACCAATCCATTAATGAATATTACAGATATAGGAGCGGTAACAGCTTTGGCTAAACAGCATCAAATACTAGTGTGTGTTGACAACACATTTGCTTCACCATATCTGCAAAACCCGTTAGACTTTGGAGCAGATATTGTAATGCACTCTTCAACAAAATACCTGGGTGGGCATAGTGATGTAATACAGGGTGGGCTGGTGATGAATGACGCGGGCTTGCGTGAGCAATTGTATTTTATTCAAAAAAGCTGCGGAGCAGTACCCGGCCCTATGGATTGTTTCCTGGTATTGAGGGGGATCAAAACTTTGCATGTTCGTATGCAACGTCATTGCGAGAATGGCGAAAAGATTGCCGCTTTTCTGCGGCAGCATCCAAAAGTAGGTAAGGTATACTGGTGTGGCTTTGAAGATCATCCCGGCTATGCGGTTGCTAAAAAGCAAATGCGTGGCTTTGGCGGTATGATGAGCTTTACGCTGAAAGATGATAGCGTGGAAAAAGCGATGAAAGTATTGTCATCGACCAAAATATTTTCCCTGGCAGAAAGCCTGGGTGGAGTAGAGTCGCTTATTAATCATCCCGCTTCTATGACGCATGCCTCGATACCCAGGGAAGAAAGGATCAAAAATGGCCTGAGTGATTCTTTGATCCGCCTGAGTGTAGGCATTGAAGATCTGGAAGACCTGGTATTGGATCTGGAGCAGGCCATTGGTAGCTAAAACTTATACTATGATACCTATTAATGAACTGTTGCTCTTTGCCCTGGCGGCATTGGTATTGGTAATCAGCCCTGGCCCTAATATGATCTACCTTATTTCACGTTCCATTACGCAGGGGCGCAAAGCGGGCCTTATATCCCTGGCAGGTGTAGTATGTGGATTTTTATTCCACATTATATTGGTGTCTTTTGGGCTTACGGCCATATTGTTTGCTGTTCCTTATGCTTATACCATTCTTAAGACCATGGGGTGTTGTACCTGCTTTATTTGGCCTGGCAGGCCATTAAACCAGGCAGCAAAGGTGTTTTTGAAGCGAAAAAGGACCTGCCTGATGACAGTACGGCCAAACTGTTCCGCATGGGCTTTTGACGAATGTGCTCAATCCCAAAGTGGCGGTATTCTATCTATCGCTTTTCCCGCAGTTCATTAAACCGGCCTATGGTCATGTGCTTACACAAAGTCTAACACTTGGTGTTACGCAGATGTTGATCAGCTTTACGGTTAACTTCCTAATTGTGCTATCTGCTGCAAAGGCGGCCGTATGGTTTGCCAGCAAACCGCAATGGGTAAGGGTTCAAAAATGGTTTATGGCCAGTGTGCTTACGGCCCTTGCCGCTAAAATGGCGCTGGATAAAGGAAAATAAGCAGGAGCGGACAATAACAGATATTTGCAGCATGAGTGGGAAACCTAAGGACCTGTCGGAATTCTTTAATAAAAAAGCTAGTGAATACAACCAGCCTGATTTTATCAAGGCTGATCCGATCTGTATTCCCCATCTCTTTAGTAAAAAGCAGGATATTGAAATTGCCGGATTGTTTGCAGCCATTTTTGCCTGGGGCAACCGGACTACCATCATCAAGAAGTCGAAAGAGTTGCTGGTGTTAATGGACAATGCGCCGCATGATTTTGTGTTGCATCATACGGAGGAGGATCTGCGCAGGCTGGAAGGATTTAAGCACCGCACATTCAATACGACTGATCTCTTGTATTTTATCAGTTTCCTGCAACATCATTACTCAAAGCATCCTTCGTTGGAAACGGCTTTTACGCAATGGATGTTGACAGGGGATGAAACGATTGAACAGGCGCTGATAGGTTTTTATCATTATTTTTTTCTCTCGAACATATACCCAACCGTACCCGCAAGCATATTGCTTCACCCGAAAAAATTCTTCCTGTAAACGGCTTAATATGTATCTCCGTTGGATGGTGCGTCGTGACAACCGGGGCGTTGATTTTGGCATTTGGTCTGCAATAAGTATGGCTCAATTGGTATGCCCCATAGATTTGCATGTAGCCCGGGTCGCAAGACGTTTTAAGTTGTTGGAACGGGCACCTGTGGATTGGTTGGCTGCACTTGAGCTTACGAACTATTTAAGGAAGTTGGATAAAAACGATCCGGCTAAATATGACTTTGCACTGTTTGGCCTGGGGGTGATGGAGAAGTTTTAGCTAGCTGGAGGGGGCCTTCTACATTGGTAATCTCAAAAACTTGTATATGAAAAAAACAACCAGTCAGGCAATCCACCTGTGTTGCTTGCTACTGCTTTTGGTTTCTGCCAGCGTTAAAGGGCAGGAGAACAATATTAAAAAGAGAAATTCAATTGGGGGAATGGAACCCAGGATACAACAGCCGGGTATGCGCAGGCTGTGAAAATAGATAACGTGATCTATATATCAGGCACTGTAGCCAGAAATGTAACTCCCGAAGGTATTAAACAGTTATATGAAAGGTTGGAAAAACGCTGCAACACTATGGCGCTACTTTTCAGAATGTGGTGAAGGAAAACTTGTATACTACGGATATAGAAGCGATGAAGCAATATAACCAGGCTCGTAAAGTTTTTTACAAAGGTGATTTTCCGGCTGCTACCTGGATGCAGGTAAACCGGCTTTATATGCATGATGCCAGGCTGGAAGTAGAACTGATTGCTCATTTGCCCAAAAAATAACATGTGTGTATTGTTGCTGTAGGCAATAAAAGGGCTGATCAGTTAGTTCAACCCCTTGTAGTCACAAAAGAAAACCATCTGTTAGAACATAAACAAATTATTCCTGCCTCCCACTTTCTGTGGTGCAGGTGCTCGAAATTGCGGATATTATACGTAAAGGTGAGCAGGAAATACCGACGCAGAACGGTGGTTTGATTATCCTGGATATAGTTTTCGCGGGCTACCCGGTTTACACTGATATTCTGGTTTAAGAGATCATATACAGATAATTTAAGTTGCCCTTTATCGTCTTTGAGAAACAGGTAGTTGACACCTCCATTCCAGCGCAGGTTACTTTTCCGAACGCCTAGTGCTGTTTGGGGATTATAGCTGTAGTCGATAGAACTTTCCCATACAAAATGTTTGGGTAAACGTACCACTACTTCCGTACTGGCGTAATGGGTGATTACTTCCAGGTTGGGATAAATTCCGTCAGTATACTGGCTTTTGCTCCAGCTAATAGAATAGCGCTGGTTGATCTCCAATTTGTCTTTGAAATTAAAGGCGATGTAAGATCCTGGTTGCAAACGCCAGTTCTTTACTTCACTGCGGTTATTATTTACGATCACTATGTTCTGATTGTACTCTCCAAAGAAATTACCTCTTAAAGAAAGTTGCCAATTGCTTTTGAACTTAAACTGTTTACTTACGCCCACACTGGAAGAGAGGCGCCATACGCCATCTAGGTTGATGGGGCGGCTAATTTGAACGCCTTTATTGTCAATCATGCGCTCTCTGATCACGGCATTATCGCTGATGCTTCCGTTGAAATAAACATTATAGTTCATGTTCCTTTTAGTGTCGTACTTGTTGTAGTATAAGTTGAGGTTGTGTGATTGTGTAGGCTTGAGGGAAGGGTTGCCCAACTGCTGATATAAGGTATTGGTGTTGTCGACTACGGGCTGCAAATCGGTGGCCTGGGGTTCTTTTACGTTTACATTGTAACTGAAGGACCACTCTTTAACATTGATATTAAGAGCAGGCAGTACATAGTTGAAACTCTGTTTGATCGATGGGTTTTTGGCGAATTCGTTATCTATATCGAGTGTTTGATACGAGATACCAGGCATAATATTCCATTTCTTGATCTTCCAGTTGAGCAGGGTGGTGATGGTAGAACGGGTTCCGCTGCGTTTTACTGCATTGGAGAGGGTAGGGTTGATCACATCATAAGCATCGCCCGATGCGCCTTTATTGTAGGTGTCGAGTATATCATTGTCTTTGAAGTATTCGGTGTTGCCCGAAAATTTGAGGCCCAATGATTGGGTAATTGGTTCATCGTAGTTGACGGTGAGGCTGGCGCGGAAATTTTTGCATCCCGGTCACGCAATTGGTTTAAGGTACGTTTAGAGGATGCTTTATAGAAGGTATCAACAATATCATTGAATTGGTTCTCTGCTGAGTTATTAATAGAAAATCCGTGGCCAATATTCAATGCTCTTCTTTTTTTCCTGAAACTGCGATTGTAATACAGGTTATGGGTATACCCAACGTCATTGGTATTGATGTGCTGGTTGTTGTCGCTTTCGTTGAGTAAGGGCTCATAATTGCTGCCTGCGGTAGAATTGAACAAGCGCTCGGATTGGTTCTTTCTAAAGCTGACCATGGGGACAAAACGAAGGTTAGAAAAGGAGTCTAATTTCCAGCGAAGACTACCTCCCATGCGATGGGTGTATTCGTCGGATTCCTGACGGGTCTTATTCCGGGTAGTTAAAGCTGTATCTCCGAAAAACTGTTGGATATTGCTTAATTGATCTAGCCGGGAATTGTTTTGGCCATAGAAGTACTGAAGGTTGAGGGTTACATTTTTGCCAAACTCATTGTTGATATTGATCCCTCCGCCGGTACTTTTGACAATGCCCTGGCCCATACCGCCAAATGAAACACCATTTAATGAATAGCCTCCGTCTGAATTGATGTTTATACTGTTTACACCAGCCCGTCCAAACCCGCCTGTTTTCATCACATCGGATATGCCAAAGCCTGCCCTGTTAAGATTGTTGGTAAATCCCAGTAAGCTTATTTGAAAGGTATCACGAAACATATTGACGATGCCCCCTGCCTCGTAGCGGTTGTCGGTACCTGCGCCGGCATAAGCTTTTCCAAACCATCCCTGTTTAATACTTTTCTTTAACCGAAGGTTGATCACCTGACCCAGTTGGCTTTTGTTGATATCAGGGTTTTGATCCAATTGGTCTTTGTCATCGGCTACCTGTACTTTATCTATAATGTTGGTCGGAAGGTTACGGCTGGCTACTTTGGGATCGCCTCCAAAAAAGTCTTTCCCATCTACCATAATGCGGTTAACAGCACGGCCGTTTACGGTAATATTCCCGTCTTTGTCTACATCCACGCCGGGTAACTTTTTCAAGAGATCTTCCACCAGCGCAGTGGGTAGGGTTTTAAAAGCCGAAGCATTGAATTCGATGGTATCTTTTTTACGCTCACTGGAGGGCGTTCGGCGGTGACGAGTACTTCTTCCAGGGACTGGGCGTCATTGATCAATTTAAAGGTGCCCAGGTCTAATTGGGGCTGTGTGGCTGTAAGCTCAAATTCCTTCCTGACTACCCGGTAGCCGGAAAAGGAGATCACCACCCGGCACAATACGTTCAGCGGCAGGCCGGGTACTTTAAATGCCCCCTGTGCATCAGTTAGGCGGTAAGTAATAATGGAAGTGTCTTTAGCCTTAAAAACGGTAACGGTGGCCAGGGAAAGGGTTTGCTTTCCAGATGAATCCGTTAGTTTCCCAAGAATGGAACCTTTGTCCTGGGCTACTGATTTGGTTATAGTTACCATAAAACAAATAGCGAGTAAAATATATCTCATACGGGAGTGTTACGAAGTTCCCGTAATGTTACGAATAGTTCGTAACATTCTCCTAAATAATTTATAATCCTGGTATAAAATATTGTTAGGAGGGTATCAAGTAGGGTGAAAAACAAGAAGTTGTGTAGGCGTAGGTATTATTATTTCCCAAATTGTTTTAGGTTATAGACAAAGCTAACCAGGAAATATTGTTGTAAAACCTTTACCTGGGTATCTTCAATATAGGTGGGGGTAATGGTGCGGAAAATACTGGTATTTTGTTTCAGGAGGTCATAGATAGCGAGGCGAATTATTGACTGTCTGTCTTTAAATAATTGATAGTTGACTGCCATATGCCACATGGAAACGCCTTTTGGGAAGCCCGGGGCCGTACGGCTATTGTAATTGTATTGGAAATTGTGTTCAAGGATCAGCCGTTTAGGCCAGTTGAAATACAAGCTCATGGTAATGGCCTTGTTGATGTTTTCGGTTGGCTGGCTTTGTTCAATAGAATACCGGGTATCATTATACCGTATAATAAAAGCGGGCATTAAGGTGATGAGCTCTTTAAAAGTATAGGTAAGGCCAATACGTTGAGAAAAGCTATAGGTTTTTGTGATATTTTCTATTTTATTGGTGTATGAAACATTCCTGCTGTAATAACCACCGTTGCTTAGCATAAGGCGGAAAGACCAGTCTTTCTTTTTCCAACTCCGTGTGAAGTTTGTATTGTAAGTGAGGCTATAGTTACCATTGCTATTTATTGGTTTACTGATCTGTATACTGTCGAACCAGGTTTCGTATACTATCTGGTTGGTGGCGGTGGTGAAACCCAATCCCGCATTCCAAAAGGTTTTACTGTTATATTGCTGAACGCTGATATTGAGATTGTGATAAAAGGAGGGCTTGAGGTTGGGATTACCCAGCATAAGGTACAAGGTGTTTCTGTTGTCGGGTACTGATTGTAATTGATCTATGGTGGGTTGCTGGCTTCGTCCGCTATAGTTAAGATTAAGATTGCCGGTTTTGCTGAACCGGTAGCCAATATTGGCGGAAGGAAAAATGTTGGTAAAACGTTGGGCCAGGTTGCTTTTGTCGGCCTTTGATTCGTTTTCCTGTTCCAACCATTGCAGGCCCGCGCCAATTGATCCATTGATTTTTCTGTGTTGTAATTGAACAACAGGTTGGGCATGTGCGTGCGGTGATGATTGCGTACAATATTGCTGTATACTGTATCGGGTATGTCATATTGCATAGTAGTGGGGTTGTACCGGTTGGTAGCCTTGTTGTTGTGACCAAGGCCGTTTGTATAATTATACAGTAATACGACGTTTAATTTTGTGGTGATAGGTTCTATCCAGGAAGCTGTCAGGTTGAGCTGTGTATTATCTCCCGTTGTATGGCCTTGTTGGTCCAAGGTGTCTTTTGTGGTGCCTCCATTGGTTTTGTAGAAAACAGTTTCGCCTTTATTGGTATCGAAAGCTTTGTTATTACTATTGGCATAATTTAATCCAAGTGTAAAGCTTCTTCCTTGCTTTTTTAACCGGCGGCCAAAGAACGCTTCAAAGCCATTATTCTTATCATTTGATTGACTGATAAATGTATTGATGGTTGTATTAATGGTTTCCCCTTTTGTGCTGGTGGATTGGGCATTATTGTTGGTGGGGGCCTTTGTGCGACCTGTGTTGTAAAATGCATTCACATACACATCCGTCAGGCTATCGGGTTTGTATTCTATATTGATGTTGAGGCGGTGGTTATTATTGGCTGTCGTACTTTGGGTGACAGAGTTGTAGAAAAAGTGGTATCGGGCAGGATATTTTGTCTGCGGGCGCTGATTGAGTTGACCATATTGCTATTGCTGTAAAAGTAACTGCCATTTACGCGCAACTTTTTGCTGAACTCATTGCTGAAGTTGAGACCGGCTGCCTTGGTTTCGGTAATGCCGCTGCCTCCGCCAGCAAAGCTGCTGGTAGGTTTGCTAATAGAAAAGTCACCACCAGAAAAACTCATGCGATTGGTATTATTGGCATAACCAATAAAATTAAGTTGTAATGGGCCGCTGAAATAGTTAAGGCTGGCACCGGATTCGTACCTTTTATCGGACCCATAACCTGTGCTAGCCCGGCCGAAAATGCCTTTTTCTTATCTTTTTCAGGGTGAGGTTAATGGCCTTATCCTCGTTGCCAGTAGTGGTTTTGTTAAATTGTGCTTCCCGGGTTTTAAAATCAACAATTTGTACTTTATCAATGATGTCGCGGGGAAGGTTTTTGGAGGTGATCTTAAAGTCGCTGCCAAAGATGTCTTTCCCATCCACAGTGATCTTGGACACTTTTTTGCCATTCACTGTGATATTCCCCTCTGCATCCACCTCTACACCTGGTAATTGTTTTAATAGGTCCTCTACTACACCATTGATGGGGGTTTTAAATGAGCCGGCATTGAATTCGAGGGTATCTTTTTGATCATAATAGGCGGCCGTTGTGCGGAAACGATCACCTCCTCCATTTCAGCATAGGTCTTTCGTAACTGGACGGTGTTGATAATTAGCTCTTTGGTTTCGGGTGCAATAATGAAATCCTGGGTGTAGCTACGCAGGCCGCTATAGGAAACCATTACACGACAGGGTTTTGCCTGGGGTATTTCTTTTACCAGGAACTCACCTTTTTATTGGTAATACCATAAGTAATAAGGGAGGAATCGGCAACGAGGAAAACAGAAATGGTAGCTGCTTCTACCGGCTGGCGGCTGGCTGAGTCAATAACCGTACCTTTAAGGCTGGCATAACGGGTTCGTTGTGCCTGCAGTTGCGAAAATAGGAATAAGGTAAACACAATAAGGCCTGCAATAGAACGCATAATTCTACCGGATAAGATAGGTTCTGTTGCAATTGAGGACCTTACTTAAAAATACTCATTTTTGGCAGAACAGGATAACATAATCTTGGTGCAGCAGGAGCTATCCGCCGAATTTAACATTCGGCCGGTTGAGCATTATGAGGACTGGATGGGGAGCTGGCTGCGGCCATTAATTACCTCATTCAAACCAACTTTCCGGGGCTGGTCAATATGCTGTACCGGCTTGATGTAAGTGAGCCCCGCCTGAAGCAGCTGCTGGCGCAGGAGACCGGCACCAATGCCGGTGAACTGATTGCGGCCCTGATAGTAGAGCGGCAATTGGAAAAATCAATACGAGGAGCCGGTTCAAGGCTTCAAACGATATTCCCGATGACGAAAAATGGTGAATAATTCCTAAGTTCGCCCAATGAATCTGATTGAGGTTAGCAGCCCCCGTACAGCCCGCCAATTCATTGACCTGCCTAAGGTGTTATATAAAGACGATCCAAATTGGATCAGTCCACTGGACAATGAAGTGGAAGCGGTTTTTGACCCCTTGAGGAATGTTTTTTGAGCACGGTGTATGTACGCGCTGGTTGCTACAGGATGAAGAAGGTCAGCTCATTGGCCGTATTGCCGCATTCGTGAATTATGAAAAAGCCTATAAGCACCCTCAGCCTACAGGCGGAGCCGGTTTTTTGATTGTATCAATGATGTAAAAGCAGCCTATCTTTTATTGGATACCGCCAAGGCCTGGTTGCAGGCTCATGGCATGGAAGCGATGGAAGGCCCTATCAATTTTGGCGAGAATGACAAATTCTGGGGCTTGCTCATCGATGGCTTTAAGCCGCCTAGCCTGGGCATGAATTATAACCCACCTTATTATCAGCATTTCTTCGAATCGTATGGATTTGAAAAAGTATATGACCAACTTACTAATTACCTGGATATCACCGTGCCGTTTACTGAGCGATTTACTAAGATAGCGGATTGGGTAATGAAAAAGCCAGGCTATTCATTCCGGCATTTCGATAAAAGGCAGTTCAACAAGTATGCAGCAGATTTCAGTGAGATCTATAATGATGCCTGGAGCACATTTGAAAATTTCGCACCTATTGAAATGGGCGTTATTAAAGAATCCTTCCGGCAGATGAAGCCAATCATGGACGAAAGGATTATCTGGTTTGCTTATTACAAGGAGGAACCCATTGGTTTTGTATTGTGCATGCCTGATGTAAACCAGGTATTGAAGCATGTAAATGGTAAGCTTAATCTTTGGGGAAAACTTAAGTTCCTGTGGTATAAAAAAACAACTACTATTGACCGTCTGCGTATTATTATCTTAGGTTGTAAAAAGAAATACCAAAACCACGGTATTGAATCGGCGCTTATTCGTACGCTCCAATTGGAGGTAGTACCAAAAGGTATTGTAAAGGGGTTGAATTAGCGTGGGTGGGTGATTTTAATGATAAAATGCTGGCTATCCATGCTGCTACCGGCGCCAAGCTGGATAAGGTGCACAGGACTTATAAAAAGTATTTTGATCACCTGAACTTTAGCTGGTCTACTTTTTCTTTATCTTCTTTCTCTTTAGTAAGGTCGAACATGGTGCCAAATACCTTGTCCCACAGGGTGGTACTAACACCATATCCATGATGCTCATCTTTATAATGGTGCAGGTGGTGGTTGCGCCATAAGGGTTTCATCCATTTAAAAGGGGGATTCCAGGCGTGGATGGCATAGTGCATACTGCCATAAATAAGATAACCCAATATAAAGCCCGGGAAAAAGAGAAAGGCATATTGCTGCATGGCCAGGTACATGAGGCCAAAGATCGCAGAGGAGATGATCAGGCTGGGTACAGGGGGCATAAAGAGCCTTTCTTTGTCGCGGGGAAAATGATGGTGATTGCCATGGAGTACATAAATGAATTTCGTGGCACGGGGGCTTTCAGCAATCATGTGAAATATGTACCGGTGCATGATGTATTCAAAGAAGGTCCAGAAAAATATGCCTGCTGCAAAGACAAGTGCTATCGTCCAGCCGGTAAAATTCCATTTATTGGCAGAATACCAGGGAGGCCGGCAAATACTGGCAGGTATATGCCCCAAATGATGAGGGGGTGCGTTTTTGTAAGCATTTCCAGGTACCGGTTCCTGAATAATTGGGCTTGTCCTTTGTTATGAATTTTTTCAAATTGCATACCCCGGATTTATAATGAATTTACGACAAAAATAGTTTATCGATTTCCTGGTCAGCTTTATCAGACTTGTAAATTTATTGGGGAGCTAGTAATTGATCGATCCTTACCATTGAATAACCGGCCTGCTTGAGGTATTGAATTAATTCACCGAGGCGGTTATAGAGTTTATCGGTTCTTTGGGGAGCAGTTCCAATGTGTAGAAGCAGGATAAAGCCATTGAATGCTGATGGTGATTGTTGCCCAAAGTTGTATATGGACTGAAGAATATGATCGCTGCTGCGGTAATTTTTCAGGTCAGGGGTGGTATAATCGGCATGGCTAATAGTGCCGGGGGTATAGTTAATGAGTTGAAAACCTTGCCGTTTTGACCAGGAAACAATGGAATCATTGTACCATTCATAGGGTGGCAGGAAATAGGGAGCTTCTTCTTGCCTGATGCCAAAGCTATTCATAACGGCATAGTTGTGCTGGAGGTCTGCATCAAATTGCTGCCTGGTTACCAGTAGGCTGTCGCGCCGTTTCCAGTCGCAATACAACAAATGCTGGTCGCTGTGCGCCCCAGGTAATGACCATCCTTCCTGAGCTGCCGGATGGTTTCGGCAAAGGTAGGTTCCCGGTAAAAGCGGCCAGTTAAGAAGAAAGAAGCTTTGATATCTTCTTGCTGCATTATGCGGATAATGGCGCTGCCACCATCGGCAAATTCATCACCTGTAAAAACTAATGCCAGTTGCTTTTTATTGATATCCCCCGCGTAATGGCTTTGTTTTGCGGAATGACCTTATGTTGTTGGGTAGGTCCGGCTTCACCAACGGCTTTATTGGGACCTGAGTAGGCGTTCGGCTTTACTTTTTTTTTAAGTGATTTGAGTGATTCCTCTCCGCTGGAGCGGATGGTTGTGCCTCTTTCTTTAGCTGCCAGCAGGTAAATGAGTGAGGCTGTACCATCCATGGTGGGCTCATTGGTACTATAATCACCATAGTCGTCATGATAAACTACCAGGCTGCTCTGAAAAGCGGCATATTCATCAGGCTCATTGAGGGTAATGCCGATCAGGTTTTTATAAATATTGCCATATACAGGGCCATCAACCAGTCCACCATCAATGGGATATTGTTTTAGATGGGTAAATGCCGAATGAGGGTCCAGGGGCGTATCACCCCAGGCTGGTAATCCGTACACCATACTGGTGCCCCAGGGATTGCAACCGAATAGCCAATCAAAATTGGCCTGTTCCAGTTCCAGGTATTGCGTGTCGCCTGTCAATTCGCGGTACCAGTAGCATTGGATAGCAAAAGAGGTGGTCAGGTTATTGCTACACCAGATGAAAGGGATACCCCGGTAAAACGCATTGTTCCTGGCTTTCTGCCAAACCTTTTCAATGCCTTGTTTATAGTATTCAATGAGCTCTCTCCTTTGTCTTCCTTCCAGTTGTTTGGCCAATTCATAATGCCCCAGGTTAATAAAAGGGTACCATTGATAATGGCGGGCAGTATCTCCACCCAGCCAGGGAGTTATTTTTTCTATCCTGGCATATTGGACCCCTTCTTTTAAAATGACGTCATCAGATGCACCGCCGGTTGTGCGTTGCATATTGCGAAGGCTGGCTGCGGCCAGTTCCATATCGTCGGTCCAGTTATCTTCTTCATAAAAATAGGGCGACCGGCCGGGGGCGGTTTGACATACACCTGGTTTTTGAATACCTAGCTGCCAGGCCGAAAGGGCCCTTTGTTGCAGTTTGAGTTTATAGGCCGTATCTTCCTGCAGCATGGTTTGGTAACCGAGGGCAAAGGCACTCGCAAATTTGCCGGCAGTAGAAGCTACACCGGTAGCCCGGTTCTTATATTTCAACAAGCCTTGCGGTTGTCCGGTGGCAAAATAGACAGGCCGTTCATATCCTTTACCATAAAAGCTATCTTCTTTAGGAATGCGCATACCGGCATGATCGCGATCGTCGGCCAGCTGGTTGAACATCCAATCTTCACGGGGATGCATTTTTAATAACCAATCGAGGCCCCATTTGGCCTCATCCAAGACATCGGCACGGTTATTTTTACCGGTCAGCCCATTGGCCTGGTATTCATCTCCAAATACTTCCGGGAAATCGCGGTAAGCAGCCAGCAGGTGCCAGGTAGCATTGGCTGAAGTTGTAACATATTGTAAATAGTCGGAAGCGTCATGCCATCCGCCGGAAACATCAATATGGGTACTATCTGGCATGGGGCCATACATGGTATAACCATCATGGGTATGGCAGGAATCTTTCAAAAAGGGATTGAAACCACTTCGTTGCTGGCGCATGTAGCGCAGGCAAAAATCGGCGGCACCTTTGTACACATCCTCGCCAATGGTAAATTCAGGCGAAATGGCATCACCGGCTTTTACAATATAACGGCCGGGCTTTTTTAGCCGGCTAAAATTCAGGCGGTAGGTTTGAGCAAAGGGCCCATATGGACCGCTGGCTGGTCCCGTATTGCCTTTCAACACCGCCGCCCCGGTAGATACTTCTATCACATAGAAGGAGGCAATGATTTGATCCTGTTTACCACACCAGATGGCTGTTTTTGGACCGTTGGTCTGATAACCCAATATATTGATGCGTATCCAGGAATTGGCTTGCTGTTGCTTTGGCGAAAAAGAAGTAAGGGGATGGCTTATGATCAGCAATAAGGCAATGCAAAAAAATGCAGGCAAAACTTATTCATAGTGGGGTTGCTTTATTGGTCCTGGTAATTAAGCTGAAACTTCTTTAGGTTGGGCCGGAATTTCCGTGGGCGCGATAGCTCATACTGGTAAATGATATTGCCTGTTTCCTTGAAAAAGGGATATCCCACCTGTTCATACTCATACTTGTTATCATTCAGGACGCCATCGCTGTTCACATAGATCACTCCGCTAAGCATAAACTCTACTTTATGCTCAAAGTCCACGATATAAGTTACATCGGTCAGGAAACCGTACGACCAGCCGGTTTTGTTAAAGGCCCTGATTTGCGGTGGTATATGACCTCGCCCAGCCTTAAAGAAAAAGAATTTGGTATAGCTTTCAAAGAATTCCGTGGTATCGTATCGGGGAAATTTACTTTCATAAGGTAGTTTGGACATATAACGGTAGAGGAGTTGATAATCATCCCCGGTCAATTTAAACCGTTGTTGTGGTTTAACCGATTCTGGAAAAAGTACTGATTGAGCCACCTGCTGCAGGTCTTCCAGCGGCATATTATTATGGGTGGTAAAATCCATAGGTGCATTGATGAGGCTATCGTCCCGGTTGAGGTGTCCTTTGCCGACCAGTATTTTTTACTAAAGTCAAATAGTATTGTATTATAGGTTGCGGGTTGCTCATAAATCAGCTGCCCGTTTTGCATAAAGCGGATGGCGTTTGTGTGCTGGTTTTGCTCTTCATTCATTGTTACAAAGCGGCGGGTGATGCGGCTGTCTTTATAGCCCTTTTGCCAAAGTTTTTCATTGAGGCTTTGTTGTCCAACAAATTCATAGAGGCGGTTGTAAGCATCATTGTCACTTACCAGGAAGATCTTCCTGATGTATTGCGCTACAGAGGGCAAGCCGTTGGCCGCGGATGTATCGGTCCATACGGTTGTTTGCCGATCATAACTGCTATCGGTAAGCATGGGCGTATATTTGTTCACACCGGCTTTTTTAGTTCATTCAGTTTTTCCAGGGCGATGAAAGCCGTAGGCATTTTTACCATGGATGCCGGGTTAAAATACCGGTTCCTGTCTACGTTCAGGTAATAATGCTTGAGTTGCGGGCGGTTGTTTTTGTCGCGGTTGATTTGGGTGTAGATTAGTTGGTACTGAAAGCTGTCGGGTTTGTTCAGTACATTCAACAAGGCAGGAGAGGCCTGTTGACGCAGCAATTGATCTAACCAGGGATCGGTTTTTGCTGGCTATGGGTGTGAAAACAAAGCAATAAGCAGGTATATGCTGCAAGAAAACGTTTCATAAGAGTAAGATACGAAACGCTGGTGTTTTATGATGCTTTTAACACCAAAGCCCTATAATATGGCTATATCTGTCACCTTTGTTTTATTTTTGCTATCTTTATAACATGTCAGGTGCACACAAACATAAATATGCTGTATACTTCAAGCATCAATTGCTTGAAGCACAGACTTATTGTGCCTGCCTGGTGTTCAATTTCGGAAAGAAGTCTAATTATTATCCCACCTGCAAAGACTTTCATAATTAATCCCCGGCCTTTTCATACTACCCGGGCTGGGGTTATGCGCTATTAACTTATTGAATACCCATTGCTTCAATCCTCATTGAAGCTGGTGATTTTAATTTCATTGGCAACTGTTGACAGGCTACGCTCATTATGGCGAGTATAACCTTACGGGCATAGGTAATTGCTTAAAGGTATAAACTTCTGTATGATTGGGCTGCAGGTCTGCCTGCATGTAAATAAGCTGCCAATTCAAAAGGTGGATCATGGCAAAATATCAAGATTTGGGTGCAGGTAGTAGGATGATTTTTCTGCCGCTTGTATTGCTTAATGCAATAATCATTAAGCAAGGGTTTATTGGCAGTGAAAATTGGTTATGGTTATTGTTACTATCGATACCCTTGCTGTTACTGGGAACGATGAAAAACCAAGAAGAAGTCTTCAGGAGGTATAGAACGAACTCCTGTAATGCGCCGCTTGCGTTATTCCTTCGAATCTGATCTGCGGGAGCGGCGGGTCAGGAGACATGAGGTATCGCAATATATCCGATACAAAGTTTTTCTAGGAACAGATAGTCCGGCAATTTTTAGTCGGTAGATTAATTATTTTAAAATGATAAACAATGCAAAAGATAAGTACTCAGCTTGTACTCAGGCTGGATGATTACAAATTATTGACATCTTACCTCAATAGCTGGCATGGCAATACGCTGGTAGAGCGTAATAGTACGCAGGAATTGCAGGCTGAACTGAAACGGGCCAGGTTGGTAGATAAAGATGATTTCCGGCGGATACCGTCCGGTTGAATTCAAGGTGAAAATAAAGGCCGATATGAAGGCGCGGAAGGTTTCTGTGGTGGCGCCCGTAGGGGCTGCCTTGATTGGCTTCCGCCAGGGACAAAAAGTAAGCTGGCAGGTACCAGCTGGCAAAAAAACATTTACTATCCTTGAAGTCATCAATGAGTAGTAAAATGTTATAAGGGGTGGCTGTGCCGCCCCTTTGTGTTTAAAGTAGGCACTTATCTCTTCTTTGGACTACCTTTGTGCCACTTCATAAACAAGTTAAGTAGTCCAGCATGCTTCCATTTCAAACACTTATTATTGTTGATAAAACAATCCCTACACCCATATACCAGCAGGTTGCCAACCGATTGGTGAGCCTGATCCGGGAAGGCCTTATCAAACCTGGAATTGCCTTACCTGGTAGCCGGGAAATGGCAGAGCTATTACAACTGCACCGCAAAACCATTGTGGCTGCTTATGAAGAGTTGCGTGCGCAGGACTGGATTGAGACCATTCCGCGCAAAGGTGCTTTTGTAGCGCAAAACCTGCCCGAAGTAAAACCGCGCAAGTTTACCCAGGGGCTTAGTTTGCCAGCCTATGCAGGCGGTACCGGGTTTAGCTTTAATGGACAGCTTACTTTTCCCGTTGCAAGCACCGCCTTGACGAAGCAAAATTCATGATCAATGATGGGCTGCCAGATACACGCCTGGCACCTATGGATGCTTTGTTAAGGGAATACCGGAGCCTGGTAAAAATAAGACACTGCTTACGATGATTGAAAGGCCTGATCCTGCCGGTGTTTATACTTTGCGAGATGCTATGGTATCGCACCTGTCGTCTACCAGGGGATTGAATATACAGGTCACTAATGTAATGATGACCAGGGGTGCCCAGAAGGCTATTTTCCTGGCAACCCGCCTGCTGATACAGCCTGGCGATTATGTGGTAGTAGGTGAACCCAACTACTACCTGGCCAATATCCTTTTGAGGAGGCCGGAGCACGATTAATTAGAATCCGGGTCGATGAACAAGGGATGGATATTGAAGCGCTGGCAACCGTGTGCAGAAAAAGAAAATACGCATGGTATATGTAATTCCACACCATCATCATCCCACTACTGCTACCCTTAGTGCGGACCGCAGGATGCAGCTACTGGAATTGGTGCGGCAATACAAACTAGCGGTAATTGAAGATGATTATGATTTCAGTTTTCATTATGATTCTGCGCCCATCTTGCCTCTGGCCAGTACCCAGCATGGAGGATGTGTTATTTACATAGGATCGGTTACCAAAGTATTGACGCCTTCGGTGCGCGTTGGATTTATGATTGCCCCGGAGATCTTTATCAAACAAGCCACTTACTTGCGACGGATGATCGATTCCCGGGGCGATAACCTGATGGAAGCTGCTCTTGCCAATCTGATGAAGAACGGCGATATCGGACGTCATATAAAAAAATCAAATAAGATATATCTCCAACGGCGGGATTTTTTTGTTCGTTGCTGGACCAAAACTTACCAGGGATCATTCAATACCAAAAGCCTGCAGGTGGGATGGCTATCTGGACCAAGTTCCATCCCCAGTATTCATTGCCCGACATTGCTTCCCGAAGCTCCGGTATGGGTTTGTTCATGAATGATGGTAGTTCCTACAACACTGGGAAAACCAACTACAATGCTCTTCGCCTGGGTTTTGCCTCTTTCAATGAAAAAGAGATGCAGGAAGTCGTTCGTATCCTGGTAAAAGCAGCCAGCTGATAGGAGTTATTTTGACAGCGCTTTTAAATCCTGCTGGAAAGCTATAATTTGTAACCCAATTTTAACCCCTGCACCATGAATTTGCTTTTTCGGGCTTTGTTGATTCTTAGCCTGTTGCCCGTAACCCTGGCTAACGCACAAAACAACAAACCCCGTCTGGAAAAAGAACCCACGTGGGTTACTGTTCATTCACCGGCTTATACCAATACGCAACTTGACCAGGAAGCAGAAGGTGGTTATGTAGACTTGATTTTGGATAAACAGGTATCTGTTGGGCATCAGTCTACCTATTACAAACGTGCCTTCCGGATCATTTCCGAATCGGGCGTACAGAATGCCTCTGAAGTAAGTGTAGGATTTGACCCTTCTTATAGCCAACTCATCTTTCATTCGATCAACATAATTCGTGGCGTCGAAAAGATCAATAAGCTGCAACTGTCGAAGATTAAGACGATTCAGCAGGAGCGCGAACTTAACCGCTTTCTGTACAACGGCTCCCTGTCGTCTGTTCTTTTTCTGGAAGATGTGCGTAAAGGGGATATCATTGAATACAGCTATACTATTAAAGGGTTCAATCCTGTATTCAAAGGCAAGTATGCCGACATGCTGACTACCAGTTTTGATGTGCCGATGTATAACCTGTATTACCGGATCATAATGCCCCAAGCGCGTACACTCATTATCAAAAACAGTCTGATCGACCTGCCCTGTACTACGGTGCAAACACCCCATGAAACCGTTTATGACTGGAAGCTGGAAAGGATCCCCGCATTGCATCTCCAGGATCGGGTACCTGGTTGGTATGATCCCTATTCGATGGTAATGGTTAGTGAATACAAAGATTGGAAAGAAGTGAATGACTGGGCCTTCCAACTCTTTCCTTTTGGTGATAAATTAGCGGCTCCTTTACTACGAAAGATGGAAGAAATAAAGAAAGCCGATACTTCCGTAGAAAAACGTATCCTGGCTGCCCTACGTTTTGTACAAGATGATGTGCGTTATCTGGGCATTGAAATGGGTGATCGTTCGCACAGACCGCACCACCTCGACAAAGTATTTGCGCAGCGGTTTGGCGATTGTAAGGATAAGACCTATTTGCTATGTACCATGTTGCGGGCATTAGATGTTGAAGCATATCCTGTATTGATCAGTACCTCGTATAGAAAAACATTAAAGACTGGTTACCTACGCCAACGGCTTTTGATCATGCCACAGTTTGCATTCGTTACAAGGGGCAGTCTTATTGGTTCGATCCTAGCATTTCTTATCAGCGTGGTAAACTCCGCGATATTAGTTACCCCGATTACCAATATGGCCTTGTTATTGAATCAGAAACTAGTGGACTTACGGCCATTCCCCCTCAGAATAATAAGGGGTTAATAGATATCAAAGAAGAATTCAGTATACCCGGTATGTCGGGAGCTGCGCGACTTACAGTAAAAACTACCTATTCCGGCTCTTTTGCCGATGATATCCGGGGCGATTTCAACAGCAGCAGTTTGTTTGAGATGCGTAAAACATTCCAAACATTCTATTTGGGCTATTTTGAAAAGGCTACTATTGACAGCCTTACCTATACAGATGATGAGCAAACCGGTAAGTTTACGACGCTGGAATACTATACCATCAAAGATTTCTGGGAAGAAGAGGGCGGACTCAAAAAAGTTATTTCTCTCCTTTTGTGATCAATGGTCTATTGTAAAAGCCCAAGGATGTTAACCGCACCATGCCTTTTTACATTACCCATCCGGCCAGGTACCACGAAGAGGTGATTGTGAATTTACCGGAAGACTGGAATTTTACAGAAATGATGGAGGAAATGAAATGTGCTGCTTTTTCCATGCGTGGCCAGGCTAAGTATGGCGGGCGAAAGCTAAAACTGAAATATGAATATGAAAGCCTGAAGGACCATGTATTGCCTTCGGAAGCCACTGCCTTTTTCAAGGAATACGAATCTTTTGAAGAAAATCTTAGCTACAGTCTCAGTAAAGGTGATGGATCAACTACTTTTAAAGACAATTCCGTTAAAAAGATAGTGGTGGTAATGCCGGTTACATCATCATTGCCATCTTGCTCATCAGTGGCGGCATATTGTGGTGGACTCAAAGACGTTGAAGGCATTGCTTGTAAATGGTATCAGTAATGCCTGCCATTCGTTTTAAGTTTTCCTTAAGAATGATCTCCTGTAATAGCAAACGGCGGTTCCCGGCAAGTTATTCCTGAATATCACCAGGTTGTTGGTAAGGCCAATGCGAAACCATCTCATTGTGTAGCGTTATCTCTACAAGACAAATAAGCACCGCTATATTCTTCCATAGGTGCCCAAATTTTTGGCATTGTTTTTAAGCATATTTAAGTCTACTTATGCTATTGGTGAAGGTAAGGCAACTGAGGGCAGACCTGTACTTTCACCAATTTTTGCCCTACGCCAACCCGGTGTCTATAAATATTCTCCTTCCCCGATTCACATGGGCAGTCAGTTCCCTCATTTATATGTCAAATAATGAGTAATTTCAAGGGAGATATGCCAATGAGTACCGAACGGCTAACCGATGCGCTGCTGCTAATGCGCCATTATTATGATAGTGGTGTAACCCGGCCTTACAGGTTCCGGAAAGAACAATTGTTGCACCTGAAAAAGGCCATGCTAAACCATGAAAAGGCATTACATGAGGCCCTCTACGCCGACCTTAAAAAAGTCCCGAGGAGAGTTGGGTAACTGAAACAGGCTTCCTGTTGAGTGAGATCCATGTAGCGCTTAAGGGGTTAAGCGCCTGGATGGAGCCTGAGCGAGTTGGGACCAACCTGGTTAACTTGCCTTCATCCAGTTATATATTACGTGAGCCACTTGGCATTGTTTTGATCATGGCGCCCTGGAATTATCCACTACAATTACTGTTTACACCCTTGGTAGGTGCTATGGCTGCTGGCAATTGCATCGTGCTTAAACCCAGTGAATTTGCTCCTGCTACTTCGGCTGTCATGAAGCAACTGATTGAAGAAACATTTCCCAAAGAATATATCCTGTATGCGGAAGGCGATGGAGCTACTGTGGTTTCTGCCATGATGCAGCAGTTTCGCTTTGACCATGTCTTTTATACTGGCAGTACAACAACTGGCAGGATCATTTACCAGATGGCAGCTGAAAAGCTTATACCCGTAACCCTGGAACTGGGTGGTAAAAGCCCCTGTATTTTGGAAAGTGATGCCAATATCAAGGTGGCTGCGCGGCGGATAGCAGTGGCCAAATTCTCCAACGCAGGACAAATGTGTGTAGCACCGGATTATGTGTTGGTGCAACGAGCGGTATACAATCCTTTCCTCGATGCCATGAAGCAAACCCTGCAGCAATTCTTTACTGATGACCCTGCCACTAGCTATAATTATGGGAAGATCATCAACCAAAAGCAGTTTGACCGGTTAACTCAATTAATAGCAGGCAATAAGGTAGTATATGGTGGACAGATTGATGCCAATAATTTGTATATATCCCCCACTTTAGTGGAACAACCTGCTCCTGACGCAACCATTATGCAGGAGGAAATTTTTGGGCCCCTTTTACCGGTTATTCCTTTTGATACCCGGGAAGAAGCCAGGGCCATTATCAACCGGCACCCCAATCCATTGGCCTTTTATATTTATTCGTCCGACAGTAAAAAACAAAAGACCTGGATAGAGCAGGTACCTGCTGGGGGCGTATGTATCAATAACAGCAGTTGGCACCTCACCAATTACCACCTGCCATTTGGCGGGCGAGGAGCCAGCGGCATTGGCGCTTACCATGGCCGCAATAGCTTTGAAACTTTCAGCCATCGAAAGGCTGTGATGAAAACACCTACCTGGTTTGATCCGGCGATTAAATATCCACCCTTCAAAGGCAAATTGAAATTGTTTAAATGGATCATCCGCTAAATAATGAGCGAGAGAAATAGATATCGTAGGCTTAAAAAAATGTTGACCTTCTTGTCAATATTGGTATTGATTTTCATTATCTATGTAGCCTATGTTAACAGAAATACAACCAATATGAATCTGAAACAAAAAATATCCAAAGCCGTGTACCCTTTGTTTATGGGTGTTACCCGGCTGATAGGAAAAACAATAAAACCATGAATAATGACCAGGGAGTAATTGCTCCAAAATCTGTCTATGACCTGACGATTACTCTAAATACCGGACAAGCTTTATCACTATCGTCGCTGCAAGGAAAAAGGTATTGCTGGTGAATACGGCCAGCGACTGTGGCTATACAAATCAATACGAGGACCTGCAAAAGCTATATGAAACGTACAAGGACAAGTTGGTCATTATTGGTTTTCCGGCCAATGACTTTCATGAACAAGAAAAAGGCAACGATGAAGAAATAGCGCAGTTCTGTAAAGTCAATTTCGGCGTTAGTTTTCCACTGGCAAAGAAAAGCGTTGTGATCAAGTCACCTGAACAGAACCCTGTATTTGGCTGGCTTACACATAAAGCGCTGAATGGCTGGAATGAACAGGAACCTTCCTGGAATTTTTCCAAATACCTGGTAAATGAGCGGGGTGTGCTTACACACTATTTTGATCCTTCCGTATCACCCACGAGTAATGTAGTGATCACTGCTATTGCTAAGTAAGAATACTAAAACCAATACCATGCTTACCAAAACAGATATTGAAAAGTATTTTATGGCCGAAAAGCAGGTGAGCCTTATTTTCTTTATTATCGGTATTGTCGCTGTGGCATTGGCCCTGGTATTTTTCTTCGTATTGCGCACCCAACTCTATAAAGGGGCTGCCATCCCTTTATTATTGGTGGGGGTAATAGAATTAGTAATTGGTTTTTCCGTCTATAAAAGAAGTGATGGCGACCGCCTTCGCAATGTGTATGCTTATGATATGAATCCCCAGCAATTAAAAGAGCAGGAGTTGCCCCGTATACAAAAAGTGGTAAAAAACTTCACCCTCTATAAATGGGTCGAGATTGCCCTGCTTATTACGGGCATTGTATTGATCGTGCTGTATCGTGCCAGGCCAGAGAAAGCATTTTGGGTTGGTTTGGGCATCACTTTAGCTGTCCAAACGCTGCTTATGCTGGGTACTGATTATTCGGCCGAAAAGCGGGCCAAGGATTATTCTTCAAAACTGGAAGCATTTGTAAAAACCACCTGACTTGTTAGTGAATCCTTCGGACGTAATCGCTGGCCTTCCCACATCAGACCTCCTGGTTCTGATCTCTGCTACCCGGACTTCTCGACTTTTACTGCAGCTTCTCTTGCCTATCCAGTAGTGTAACTGTTTCTTTGATCATATTGCAAACCCGGAAGTAAAAGCCTTTGTCTACTTTATCAAATGTATCGCTGGGTTGGTGATAGTCCGGATGATCTTCCACTCCGAAATAGAGGTAGGGGACTTTGGCCAGGTGGAAAGGGTAATGGTCCGATTGGTTGGTCCAGTCATTATGACCTTCTTTAGGCGTGTCGTGCCCAAATGAAATGTTTACGCTGGTCAACGGTTTAATACTGTCAACATATTTTATCAGAAAGGGAGAATGATAGGTGCCGCTCGCATAAATTTCATTTTTGTCATTGCGGCTAACCATATCCATATTTACGTTCAACAGCAGCTTTGTACTGTCTATCGGCAAGTGCTTCACAAAATAACGGGAACCGATTAGCCCCTTTTCTTCGGCATCAAAGAAGGCCAGGATAAAGGAGTGTTTAGGCGGATTTTGTTTAAAATAACGGGCAAGCGCCAGCAGGCAGGCAGTGCCTGATGCATTGTCGTCGGCACCAAAATAGACCTTATCTGCTTTGGTGCCCAGGTGATCATAATGGGCTGATATAACATAATATTGATCGGGATAGAGGGTGCCGGGAATAATGCCCATAATATTTTTCCAGTGGCGGTTGATGACTTGTTTTCCAAAGGGAAGGACTGGAACCACCCACTATCTGTTTGCTTCAGTTGCAACGAATCCAATCGTTTGGTAATATAATCCTGCGCTAATGCATTACCGGCAGAGCCTGTTTCGCGTCCGCCCAATGCTTTTGAAGACAGGTAAGCCAGGTCATGGATAAGGGTTGCGCTGTCCAAACTGGCGGCTATTGATGTTTTCTTACTTCCATCCGGATTCTTGCTGGCTTTGTTTTTACAGGCAACTACCAGCAGCTGCATGACCAGGACAACAATAACTGTTTGGGTGCAACGCAATAGCATATAGAGGAATTTGTATAAAGTTAGAAGGGAAAATCCAATCAAAGGAGGATTTCTGGTCTACGGCTATAAACAGCCTTAATAAGCGCATTCTTCCAGCTGTCCTGAGGAGAAACTGGCCACCTGACGTTCAGGTACCATTCCGGCAAAGGCTTTCTTTACTTCCTCCAGCACTTCTTCTACCTCTTCTTTTGTTTTTACGGTAACCAGTCTGGTACGATATTCTTTAATATGGGGAGACCTTTGAGATAATTGGTATAATGGCGGCGCATTTCAAAGATGCCAACAATATCACCTTTCCATTCGATGGATTTACGCAGGTGTGTACGGCAAATTTCTACCCGCTCTTCGATCGTTGGTAAGGGAAGTATTTCGCCTGTTTGCAGGTAATGTTTGATTTCCCGGAAAATCCAGGGATAACCGATGGCTGCGCGGCCAATCATGATACCATCTACTCCATACTTGTTCTTATAGGCCAATGCTTTTTGAGGCGAATCAATATCACCATTCCCGAAGATGGGAATTTGGATACGTGGATTGTTCTTGATCTTAGCGATCAATGACCAGTCGGCTTCTCCTTTGTACAGTTGGGCGCGGGTGCGACCATGTATAGTGAGCGCCTTGATACCCGTATCCTGCAACCTTTCGGCTACTTCTTCAATGTTTTTCGTATTGTCGTCCCAGCCCAGGCGGGTCTTAACCGTTACCGGCAAGCTGGTCGATTTAACTACTGCGTTGGTAAGGCGAACCATCAGGTCCACATCTTTCAATACACCGGCGCCGGCTCCTTTGCAAACTACTTTCTTTACCGGACAGCCGTAATTGATATCTACCAGGTCAGGCTGCACCGTATCAACGATCCGGGCACTTAATGCCATTGCTTCTTCATCGCCACCAAAGATCTGAATGCCAAATGGTCGTTCAAATTCGGAGAAATCCAGCTTTTGTCTGCTTTTGATCGCATCACGTATCAGCCCTTCACTGGATATGAACTCACTGTACATCAGATCTGCGCCATTTTGTTTGCACACATACCTGAATGGTGGGTCACTCACATCCTCCATCGGAGCAAGTAATAACGGAAAATCAGGCAATGATATGTGACCAATTGATGGCATAATAAAAGTGCAGCGGTTACCCAATATGATGCGGGAACAATTATCTTCGCATCGCGTATCTTGCGGTGCCCGGAGCGGCGGCAAATTTACATACTAATATTCGTTTATACCAGTTTATGATCGGTCATTTACGCATAAAATCACCTTGGAAGCAACTGGCTATTTTGCTGGCCTTTCCCCTGGTATTGGTTCTGGCTGGGATATTTGACAATTCTCAGCCGCCGAAGATGGATTTGGCTGATCCTCAAGTTATTAACAGCTTGAAATGGGCTCAAGCCTTTTCTTCCCTTATCCTGTTCGTATTGCCTACGTTTTTATTTGCTGTATTCACCTTCACCGGGAAATACACTTATTTCTTAGGATTTAAAAAGGCCGAGCAACCTAATATGTATGTACTGGCTGCTTTTTGCATTCTTTTGGCCTTCCCTTTTGCCCTATGGTTGGGAGAGCTTAACCAGCAGATTCCCTTGCCGTCTTCGATGGTAGAATTGGAAAATAAGGCGTCCGGACAAATGGAAGCTTTCTTTAAATCAAATAAGCCCATTGATGTAATTATCAATGTGATCGTCATCGGACTATTTCCTGCTGTTTGTGAGGAACTTTTCTTCCGGGGTGCTTTACAACGTATCCTGATACAGCTTACCCGCAACCCCTGGGTGGGCATCATCCTTACCGGCTTTCTGTTTTCGGCCTTACACCTGCAATTCCAGGGCTTCTTTCCACGCATGTTCCTTGAGTAGTACTCGGTGTTTTATATTGGTACAGCGGTAGCTTATGGACAAGCATCCTGGCCCATTTTGTATACAACGCAACACAGGTAATCGCAGTTTCCTTTCAACCAAAATTAGCCAATACCAATCCCGAGGGGCCATTACTTGTTTCCCTTGTTAGTGGTGTAGCCGTGTGGGCTATTTTGTGGTATTACCGTCGGCAATCGACCATTACTTATTCCAAAGTGTACCGGGTTGATGACCTTACCCCTACCAACCAATTTATTGCATAACCCTTTCCACTCATGGCACTTAACCTGGCTACGTTAAAAACAAGATCACTTACAGCTGTCATCTTTGTGGTGGTTATGCTGGGCGGCTTGTTATGGAGCCATTGGAGTTTTTTACTCCTCTTTACTATCATTCATTTTGGTTGCTGGAGCGAATACCAGCAACTCGTTGGTAAAATAGACCCCGAATATACTACCATCACTCCCTTGCATAAATACGGGGTACGGATTGCCGGCTGGTGCATCATGCTCTATTTTACCAACAATGCCTATAATATTGGCGACTTTTCCCTGCATGCCATTGGCTGGTGGGTAGGCCTTATTTGTGTATTCATGTTACCCATAATCGAGCTTTTATTTGCCGGTAATATCCGCTTAAAGAATATCTGGCTCTCGGCATTGGGCCTCCTGTATATTTCCTTAAGCTGGGGATTGATGATGGACCTGCGTTCTTATGGTATTATATACAAAGGCCAATCCGTTTTTCTTGATTTAGGTTACATTCTGCCTTGTGGTCTTATTTTTTCTATTTGGATCAATGATACAATGGCTTATATCGTGGGATCGCTCATAGGCAAAACACCTTTTTCGGCCATCTCTCCCAAAAAGACCTGGGAAGGAACTGTTGGAGGCGCCATACTATGCGTGGTAGTGATTTCTCTCTTGGGCTGGTTGATAGGACGCTTTCGGGTGATTGATTGGGTAGCCATTGCTTCCATTGCTGCTATTGCAGGGACTGCCGGCGACTTGCTGGAAAGCAAGCTCAAACGCATGGCCAATGTAAAAGACAGCGGTACGCTTATGCCTGGTCATGGCGGTTTTCTTGACCGGTTTGATTCACTATTGATAGCCACCCCCTTTGTTTGGCTGTACGTGGCAATCTTTATGAAATAGGCTATCGACAATCCCATAATTCCTAATTACTTACATTTGCAATCTTAACTCATTCTAAATGACCATTCACAAGGAAGGATATAAAAGCATTCTCATTACAGCGATCATCTTTGCTGTCATAAACCTTTATCGTTTTACTTTATCAGCTATAGCCTGCCCTGGCTTAGCTGGCTCATCTTTATTGTAACCCTGGGACTGCTCTTATTTATTATTTCCTTTTTCAGGGTACCCAACCGCCAGCTTACCAAGGGGAAAACCTGGTTATTTGCCCGGCCGATGGGAAAGTAGTGGTAATTGAAGAAGTATTCGACGAAGAATATTTTAAAGATAAAAGATTACAGATATCCGTTTTCATGAGCCCTGCCAATGTACACCAAAACCGCAACCCGGTTTCCGGTGAAGTGGTATACAATCAATACCATAAAGGAAAGTACCTGGTAGCCTGGCACCCCAAGTCCTCTACTGAAAATGAAAGACACTCTATAGTGATCCGCAATGCTAAGGGTGAAATTCTGGTAAAACAAATTGCCGGTGCATTGGCCAAACGCATCATTAACTACCTCACCGTTGGGCAAAAGGTAGAGCAAAGTGCTGAATATGGGTTCATTAAATTCGGTAGCCGGGTAGATTTGCTATTGCCTATTGGTACCAAGGTAAACGTAAAGCTCAATGAAGTGGTAAAAGGCGGGGTAACCGTATTGGCCACCTTCTAAAAAATGGTTTCCAACTCCCGTAAGGAATGTACTGTATAAGTGGGTTTCACTTCTGCCGCAACATGCAGGTGATTCACAAATACCTGGTCAATGCCCGCATTGATGGCTCCCTGAATGTCCACCTCTACACTATCGCCCAGCATAATACTATGCTGAGGCAAGGCCCTTTGCTTTTTGGAAAGCATAATCAAAGATCTCCTTATGAGGCTTTAAACTGTTGCTGCCTTCGGAAGTGATCACTTCAATGAAGTATTTATCTATGCCGCTGTTCTTTAACTTGCTATGCTGGGTACGCTCAAATCCGTTGGTAATAAGGTGTAGCTTATAACCTTTGCCTTGCAGGTAATCCAAAATTTCGATGGTATGCGGAAACAACAAGTTGCGTGAAGGCAAAAGGTCCAGAAAACGTTCCCCATCTGCCGCGCCAGCTTTTCATCTCCTATTTTAAAATCCAATAAGGTAAGCCACATCCTTTTCCAGCGCAATTCATCCACCTTTATATACCCATTTCGGTATCGGGCCCATAATTTATCATTGTGCACCAGGTAACTTTTATGGAACAGGTCAAAATCATGTATCCCCTGGTATGCAAAGCCAGTTCTTCATATATATCTGTCAGCGTTTTGCGGCTGTTGGCTTCAAAATCCCACAGGGTATGATCAAGATCAAAAAAGAGATGCTGGTATTTCATGGCGCAAAAGTACGAAGTCCAAAGCCAGTGGTCAGGTATCTACTGTTAAATTGAACAAAACACAAAAAAATCCTACTTGTTGGCTTCAGACTTCTGCTTGCAGAGCTCTACCTTCGTACTTATGAACGTTGTTATTACAGGCGCTTCCAAAGGATTTGGCCGGTCATTGGCCGAACAATTTGCTTCTCTGGGACACAATCTCTTTATCTGCTCCCGAAGCGAAACAGCTTTATATAAAACAGTGGAAGACATTTTGCTATATTACCCGGATATCCAGATAAAGGCCAATGCATTTGATCTTTCTATTAAAGAACAGGCCAAGGCTTTTGGCAACTGGGTATTGGGTTTTGGATTGCCTATTGATGTGCTGATCAATAATGCTGGTTTGTTTGATCCGGGAAGTGTACACAATGAACCCGAAGGAACACTGGAGCATATGCTCGATGTAAACTTGTTCAGTGCCTATCATGTAACCCGTACCATACTTCCGCGAATGATGCAACAAAAAAGCGGGCATGTGTTCAATATGTGCTCCATTGCCTCCTTACATGCTTATAATAATGGCGGCGCCTATAGCATCAGTAAATATGCATTGGCTGGTTTTTCCCGTAACCTGCGCGAAGAAATGAAACCCCATGGCATAAAAGTAACTGCTGTCTATCCCGGCGCAGCCTATACAGATTCCTGGGCAGGGAGTGGCGTAGACCCTAAACGCATCATGGAAGCGAGGGATATTGCAGCTATGGTATATGCTGCTTCTCAACTTTCGCCCCAGGCTTGTGTGGAAGACATCATTTTGCGCCCACAACTGGGTGATTTATAAACAACTGCAACCGCTCATCCTTTAACTGACATTTAACGTATACAAATCCGGGAAGGCTTGGCAGCAAAATTTATATTTGTCTACCGGCGTAAAAACTGTTATTATTAAAGGAAAACTACATACTTTACTTTTGTGGGTTTGCCTGTTAAGTTTGCAGTGGGCAAATGGGCAGGTTAAATTCTATACCCAGGTCAATGAATCTGTTATTCAGTTTCCACAAACCTTTCAGGTCCAATATATAATTGAAGGCTCCAAGAGTGTGCAAAATTTCCAGGTTCCGGAATTTGCCGATTTCAGGGTAGAAGGCACATTCGATTACCAGAATACCACCAGCATCCAGGCGCAAACCAAGCAATTACTAGAATCTTATACCAAGATCGTGATCCTTTCTCCTCGTCGTAGTGGAAGGTTTACAATACCTGGCGCCATGGCCATTGTTGATGGCAAGAAATTGCGTTCGGCTTCTGTTAAGGTGCTTATACAAAGCACCGGATTGTCATCCGTAAATACAGGCAGGGATGAAGAGGTAGATATGGAAAACGCTACCGAATTACAACCGGGCGAGGATGTAACCGAAGAGATCCACAGAAATTTCTTCTTGCGTACCGAATTAAATAAAACAAGCTGTTATGTGGGTGAGCCCGTGATGGCGGTATACAAAGCTTATTCAAGGCTTAGTACCACTGCTCAAGTAGTGAAAAGACCTTCCCTGAATGGGTTTAGTGTTATTGAAATGGTCGACGGCTATGATAATAAGCAAGAAGTGGAGATGTACAAGGGCAATGCTTACTATGTAAATATCATCCGCAAAGTACAGCTGGTACCTTTGCAGGAGGGTAGTTTTACATTGGACCCTGCCGAAGTGGAAGGAATGATCCATTTCAGGAAGAAGGATGCTGCCACCGGGGCTTGGGAACCGGCCAACTATCCCGTTGCTGTTAGTTCTCCACCGGTTGAACTTACCGTTAAGTCATTACCACCTGCCAATCAGCCCGTGCATTTTACAGGTGCAGTAGGTAAGTTTTCAATTGCTGTTAATGCACCCAATATCCCCATTCGCCAAGGCGATCTGGTTAAGATACAGGTGGTTTTGTCTGGTACAGGTAACCTCAATCTGCTTACTGCCCCTGTTGTAAAATGGCCCCGGGGTGTGGATACAGCCGATCCTGCTGTAAAGGAAGATGTAAACAAATATGTTTATCCCCTCACCGGCACCAAAGAATTTGAGTATTCTTTTGCCGCGCCCGATACCGGCAATTGTGTGATTCCCGCTATTGAGTTTCCTTATTTTGACCCCGATCAGAAAGTCTATAAAATAGCCGTAAGCAAGCCCCTCACTATGGAAATCAAGGCTGCTGCCAGTAAGGCCGAAGTGCAGGAGCGCAATGAGGCGTTGGTACAAGGCAATCAAACCGGTATTCCTAAGCACCTGTATTTTTTTGCGGCCATTGTGTTGGGTATTGCAGGATGGATATTTTATCAATCCTGGCAAATCAGGAAAAGTAAGAGACTGGCAAAACAAGCACCCCCACAGCAAGTAATCCCTGTACCACCCGTTCAACAGGAGATCAATCCCGATGAATGGCTGGCAATGGCCCGCGAGGCTTTGCAGCAAAGCGATAAAAACGCTTCTGCCAGGAGATACAAAATGCCTTATGGAAGATGGTCGCTACAAAATGTGCAGTAAATCCTTCTGCATTGAATAAACAGCATATAGCCGAAGCCTTGACTGCCAAAGGGGTGTCTGTTGATACCATTCATAGCTTGCTTACTGTGCTGAACGAATGTGAGTGGGCATTATACACGCCCGGCGAACAGGTAGAGGATATGAAGCGGATATTTTACGAATCGCGGACATTATTACAGCAGTTACAAAAAGTATAAGGCTATTCGGTGTATTTGTAGCCCACCCTCTTACGGAGTGAAAATATTGGGGATTGCGGCTATCTGTTTCAAAATACTTCCGGAAATTAAGGATGAAATTATCAATGGTGCGGGTAGTTGGATAAACATTATAACCCCAAACAGTTTGAAGAATCTTTTCACGGGGTACCACCTCGTTTTTGTTCTCAATAAGCAGCTTCAGTAACATGGCTTCCTTCTTGCTCAATTGTATCCGTTCACCTGCCTTGGTAGTGGCCTCCTGTGCCTTAAAATCAACCACATTACTGCCAAAACTATAAGTATCGCCTACCGAGTCCTTATCCCGCATTTTCTTATTCTTGTCAATCAGTTTTTGGACACGTAATAACAACTCTTCCAGATTAAAAGGCTTGGTGAGGTAGTCATCAGCTCCCTTTTTAATCCCAGTACCCTGTCCGAACTGGCATTTTTGGCACTGAGGATAAGGATGGGTACTTCATTATTTTGCACCCTGATCGTTTCTGTAACACTGATCCCATCCAATTCGGGCAACATTACATCCAGTATGAGCAGGTCAAAGTATTCATCCTGCACCTTTTGTAAGGCCTCACTACCCGTAAAGGCAGAGGTTACTTCATACCCTTCCAGTTCCAGATTCAGCTTTAGTGCCTCATGAAGGTTTTCTTCATCTTCCACCAATAAAATCGAGGGCCTTGTACTCATGGTCTGTATTTACTTAGCAAAACTAACACTAAAGTTACAGCCGGTGGGGTTATTATCCATTACCCGGATACTTGCTATGTGATCTTTTGCAATTTTATGACATAGGTACAAGCCCAGGCCGGTGCCTTTGGCTGTACGTGTATTTTCATTGCCAATTCGGTAGAACTTTTGAAACACTTTGCTCTTTTCCTCATCCGGAATACCCGGCCCCTGGTCGATGATCTCCAATAACACCTGTCTGCCCGTTTCCTGCAGTTTACATTGTATAGGCGCTTCTTTGGGCGAGTACTTAACGGCATTCTCCAACAGGTTATTTACCAATATCTGGAGCAGAAGCGGATCGCCATTAATATCTATTTCGGGTAGGAAGGTCGATTGCCATTGACGCTCGGGAAAGCGATTTCTGAAATCCGTAAAACAAGATTTTACCAGCTCCGAAAGATCCAGCTCTTCATTGGATCTCCGGTATCGCCCCCTTCCAATTGGGCCGATACCAGGATATTATTGACCAGGTTGTTCAACCGGTTTACTTCCTGCACAGTCATGTGCAGTAATTTTTGTCGCTTGTTTTCCTCCAATGCATGCTTTTGAAGCGTTTCCAGGTTCAGCTTGGCAACCGCTATGGGCGTTTTTAGTTCATGCGTCACGGTCATCATGAAGTTTTGCTGCTGGTTCTGAAAGCTTAATTGGCGGCGGAAAGCCCTGTATACAAACAAGGCGCCTACTAGCGTAAGGGCCAAAAAGGTAACCCCTTCGCCGATATATTGCGTCGTTTTACGCTTCTTTTCTGCATTGATTTGGTCATACCGGGTCTGATAACCGGGGTCATCCAGTTTCAATTCATTCAGCTTGTAGTTTGTCATCTGCCGGTTCTGGTTTTCCAGGGCAATAAACCACCAGATAAGTGCGGCTATAATATACAATAGCAGGAACCAATAAATGGTACTGATGAAGTAAAGTCTTTTTTTTGGCGGCAACTTCCATGTAGTAATATCGGTTGGCTTGGGCAGCATACAGGCGGCAGTACAATGCCAGCTGCTGATGAGCTCCCTATTTGGCTTTTTCTACCCGTATGCCTACATTCATCACATACTCCAGCGGATCTTCGCGCATAATATTGGCAAGGCGAAATCGATAATTACCAGCATTTGGCCTTTCAAGAGCGGTAATAAGGATACGGTGCTCAAAAATATCATCCATGCCCGTACCCAGCCATCCTTTGCTATCCGTGGCCAGCGCCAGTTCTGGCAAAGCGAAGTTTTTAGTGACGCTATCCGGCCCTTGCATACTCATACTTACCCAGATATTTTTATACCGGTAGGCATCTGTATGCCTGATTACCAGGTAAACATCATAAATACGGGAAGTGTCTTTGATCTCAAAGTTGATCTCGGGCTTAAACTGGCTACTCCAGGCATGGTTGGGGATGGCTATATTTTTTTTCAAATACGTCTACCGTGGTACAGGAAGTTATAGCAAAGAGGCCGGAAATAAGTAGGGAGAAGGGTAGTATAGTAAATGAGCGTGTCCTTTTCAATGGAAATTATTTTTACAAATATAAGCATCAGCCCAAATGGTGCAAGGGTAGGCTAGCGGTAAATACCTGGTAGCTAGTGGCAAACACCAGGGTTCACATTCAACCTCCACCAACAACTCCCGTTCCCCACTCGCCACTAGCTATTTACCACTTGCTCCTATAATACATTAAGCACCTGCTCCTTAGCCTTCTCCATTTCATCTTTCATCAAAACCACACATTTTTGGATGCTTGAATCATAGGCTTTGGCGCCAGTGGTATTAATCTCTCTTCCGATCTCTTGCAAAATGAATGACAATTTCTTGCCCTTGTTTTCATCCTGCTCTCCCAGGATGGATACAAAGTAGTCGCAATGATTTTTTAGACGTACCTGCTCCTCCGTAAGATCGATCTTTTCAATATAATAAATAAGCTCCTGTTCCAGGCGGTTGGGATCATAACTCTCTTTACCAACATTATCTTCCAAAACTTTTACCAGCCCTTCCCTTATTTTTGCTTGCGCAGCGGCTCCAGCAAAATCACTTCCTCCTGTTGTTTGCGAATATTGCTGATCCGCAATAGCAGGTCTTTCTCCAATGCCTTACCCTCTTCCTGACGGTGTGTATTCAAGTTGTGAATTGCATTTTCTACTACCTTTTCAAATGCCTGCCACTCATCGGGCGTTAAGGTTTCACCAGTCGGTGTTATTACTTCAGGTAATTTAATAAGTGTACTTAAAATATGAGCCGGATCAAGGTCGAGTGCCTTTGACAACTCTGCAATGGGCTTATAATATGCTTTGGCAAGATCTGTATTGATGCTAACTGGCTTGGCAGCTCCACTTTCTTTAAGACTAATGGTACAGTCAACAGTTCCCCGGCCCAGTTTTTTGGATAATATAGCACGGATGTCAAATTCAAAGGGTTTTAAGAATGCGGGCATTTTTAAAGACAGCTCGAATTGCTTGCCGTTCAGTGATTTTATATCCACTAGGAACGTTTTATCGCCTACTGTTTGCTCTGCCCTTCCAAAACCGGTCATAGATTTCAGCATATTATGGATTTTGCAGCAAGGTAAGGAATTAGTTTATAGTTGTTAGTGAGCTTTTAAGAGAATAGCGATGTATAGACATCCGAACGGCTTAAAGCCCGCATCTCTCCAGGCAGTAATCCATCGATGGTAAGTCCCTCAATCCGGTAACGGATAAGACGAAGGGTAGGAAAGCCCACCTGAGCTGTCATTTTACGCACTTGCCGGTTTTTACCTTCCTTAAGGATAAGCTTTAACCAGCTATCAGGAACATTTTTGCGGTAACGGATCGGGGGATTACGTGCCGGCACAGCCGGTGCGTTGTCAAAAACGGTCGCCTTACATGGTTTTGTATGGTAGGGTTTCCCATCAACCGTTATTACTACCCCCTTTTCTAATTGCTGAATAGCTGATCCTTGTTTCCCTTCTTCTAAATCCCCAATACCCCCTTCTACCTGTACCCAGTACTCCCGTTCATGTGCAAACCTGGGGTCCAGTAACCGGTGATTAAGTTGTTTATCATTGGTAAGAAGCAGTAAACCTTCACTGTCATAGTCTAACCTGCCTATGGCGTATACATCCGTTGGAACAGGAAACAATTCTTTCAATGTTTGTTTACCGCCTTCCGACGTGAACTGCGATAGTACCTGGAATGGTTTGTAGATAATGAAATAACGAAGCATAGCTAAAAGAAAATCTCCCGGTGAACCGGGAGATTTATTATGTGGATGGGTTAGTAAGTACCGGGAAATAAATTTCCCTACACAATATTAAAAATAATTTTTTCTATCTGGAAAAAAATCTAATAAATTTTATGCACATTTTTTTAATGCTGTGGAAATCCTCGCCCCGGTCCGGGTTTTTACAAAAATTGAATGGTCTACTACATTTCGTTAAGCCTTTCATCTTTGTATCCTCCAATTTATCATTCCTTGCAAACATTGATCGCCACTGTATTTGAATAAGCTTGCTATTGTTCATTGTTTGCACACTACCTTTGCGCAAATTACAACTATGAAATTCCCCACTCCGATAGCTGTACAGGAAATCGCTCAACTGATAGGTGCAAAACTGGTAGGTAATGTAAACGGGCTTGTAACCGGCATTAACGAAATACATAAGGTAGAACCCGGTGACCTGGTATTTGTGGATCATCCTAAGTATTACGACAAGTGCATTCAGTCTGCGGCCACCTTTATCATTATCAATAAAGAAACCAGCTATCCCGAAGGCAAGGCCCTGTTGATCGTAGAGCAGCCTTTTGAGGCTTATCAAACCCTTGTCCGCCGTTTCCGCCCCTTTGAACCCGCAGCTAAGATGATCAGCGATTCGGCTGTGATAGGCGAAGGCTGCTATATAGCCCCCAACGTATTCATTGGGCACCATGTAACTATCGGTAAGAACTGCCGGCTATTCCCCAATGTTACCATATTGGACCATTGCGTTATTGGCGATAACGTAGTTATCCAGGCGGGTACCGTAATAGGATCCGATGCTTTTTATTACAATACTAAAAAGGACCGTGAGGTATGGTACAAGCGTATGGAAAGTGGTGGCCGCGTAGTGATTGAGGATGATGTAGAGATCGGCGCCGGGTGTACCATCGACCGTGGTGTAAGCCATGATACACGCATTGGGAAGGGTACAAAAATGGACAACCTCATTCAGGTTGGTCATGATACTGTGATAGGCAAAAACTGCCTGTTTGCTTCACAGGTGGGCATCGCTGGAGCTACCACTATTGAGGATGGAGTAGTATTATGGGGCCAGGTAGGGGTGTCCAAGACACTCACTATTGGCGCCAATGCCGTAGTGATGGCTCAAAGTGGGGTTCGTGCTTCTATTGAAGGCGGAAAAGCATACTTCGGTTCCCCGGCAGAGGATGCTGCTATGAAAAAGCGCGAATTCGTATGGATTAAACGCATACCGGAAATCTGGGAGAAATTGAAGGGACTGTAATAAAAAATATTATGAACTGAATTTGGCAAGGAACTCATCCCGTTTCCGGATAGAAACCTCAATGGCGGTGCCATCTTCCATTTCAATATAACCACCCCTTCCCCGGTGGTATTTTTTGACAAAATGATGGTTGATGATATGCGAATGATGGATACGGGAAAACTGTTCCTTGCTTAGAAGGTCTTCAAATTCCTTCAAGGTCTTGGAAATCGTAACCATCGTTCCATTCTTGAAGTGAATAATGGTATAATTACTTTTGGCCTCCAACCGTATACAATCTTCTGTATTAACAAATACCAATCCATCTAGCGTAGGTAGTGCCAGTCTTTGGAAAGTTTGCTTAGGCGTATACAGATTATAAAAGAGCGTATCGATCCGTTTGTGCATGTTTTTGGTATCCAACCGATTTGCCGCTTTCTGCACTGCAGCCTGTAAATCCCTGATATTGACAGGCTTTAATAAATAGTCCAAGGCCGAGTACTTAATGGCATTAATCGCATAATTATCGAACGCAGTAACAAAAATTACCTCAAAATCAATGGGCGACAGACTGTTCAACAAATCAAACGCATTGCCATAGGGCATTTCAATATCCAGCAATACCAGGTCGGGCTGCGTTGCGGTAATTAATTCCCCCTGTTTTGGCACTGTCGGCCGTACCAACTATTTCAACAACCGGGCAATACCTTAATAGCAATTGCTGTAAAATATTAATATTATTGGGTTCATCATCTATAAGAACAGTTCTGATCATATTAACTGAGTTTAGAAAGCAATTTGTGAGGAAAATAGATCGCGATCCGGGTACCTGTGGGCGCTTCCAAATCATCGGCTTTGTCTATTATTTCAATCGAAACCGGTTCTGAATATTGCCGGTTCAAAGCCTTAACCCTTTCAGCAGCCAGGCTCATGCCTTTAGATTGGTATTCCACATGCATTTTTGACCTGAGCTGCCAGGCGGTTTGCCGTCCAATGCCATTGTCTTCTACAATACATAAAACTTGGTCAGCCAGCCGGCGGAATTTTATTTCAACCAAGCCCCTTCCATCTTTTTATGCCTTATGCCATGCCGGATGCTGTTTTCTACATAGGGCTGTAAAATCATACTGGGCAAATAAGTACTATCCTTGTCAATTCCCTCATCTGCTACAATATGGTAATCGAATGAATGCCCAAACCGCATTTTTTCCAACTCAATATAACGTGTAAGGTATTTGATCTCTTGCGCAACCGAGATAGTGCCTTTTGCTGCGCTGTCCATTGTTTGCCGGATTAGGTGTGCAAACTCTGTAAGGTACTGGTTGGTTGTTTCCAAGTCATTATTGATGATAAATGCCTGGATAGAATTTAAACAGTTGAAGATGAAATGAGGGTTCATTTGCGATAGTAATGCCAGTTGCTCCAATTCATTGATCTTTTGTTGCAAACTTACTTTCTCCCTTTCCCGCCGTCTTACTATGCTAAAGCGCCAGGCTACCAACATGGCTGTTAAGCCAATGGATAGCCCTATTACCATTATTTTGAACCACCAGGTTTGCCAATAAGCTGTTTCTATTAGAATAGGTATTATGGCTGCATTACTAACCACCCCGAATTTATTAATGGCCAACAATTCCAGTTGATAATTGCCCGATGGTAGGGAAGGGTATTCCAATTGGTTCTGCCTGGTTGAATCCCAGCTATCCTTCAACCCCCTTAAGCGGTAGCGGTACAGGATATCCCCGCCCGATTTGAAAGAGATTCCCGCAAATTCGATCTTGAAGTTATTGTCATTATACGTCAGTTGATACCCTTTTTGCATAGCTAGCGATCGGCCCGATACCGATATATCCAAAACCCTTAGCTCACAGCGTGAATACTCCGGGACCTGCTTTTCATCAAAACTCGTAAGCCCGGCCGGAGATCCTACGTATACCTTATTGCTATCTACATAAATTGCATTGATAATATTGGATGGAAGACCATCGGCCATGGAATAATGGTGAATGGAATAGCCGGGCTTGCTCAGATCAATTTTGTTGACGCCCTTATCTGTGCCTACCCAAAGAAAATTTTTATAGGCAAATAGGCTTCGGCATATATCGCTGGAAAGACCTTCTTTCGTCGTTAGGTGCCGCACAACTTGGTTTCCTTTTATACCAATAATACCACCTCCAAAAGTGGCCACCCATAAACTCCCATCGGCGGATTTGGCAAAACAGGCTATGCGGAAGCGCAATGCAGGCATACTATCGCCAAAATAATAGGCCGATTTAGTGGAGTTTACCCTGTGCAAACCATCTACCGAACCAATATAATATTGACCATTGTAGTAACTAGCAGCTGTGGTACGGTAGGGCCATATCGTATCTAATACCTGCAAATCTTTTTCCCGCACCCGGATCGTGTGCCGCGCCGAACCAACCAATAAGGTATCTTTTTCCCATCTCCTCAATGGATTTTATGGGCATAATATATTTATAAAGAGTACCAGCACTGCTACGCTTATAGAGAAAAAGATCAAACCCCATGAGCAGGTTGCCCTGTCTGGTTATTTTCATACATGTTACCCTGTTGCTGGCAACTTGAGATGGCGATCCCGAAAAAGGTTTATTAAAATCCACCGAGTCAATGGTTGATCCGGCAACCGCATACATCCTATTAAAACCTGCACCTGCAAGAATTTTCCCTTTATCATTTTCCAGGCAAAAATACTTCTGACGACTTATTCTTTTTGAAAGAGAGCGTTTTAAAATTGCGTGATACCAGTTTGAATACCCCTCCCCGGCCGTACCAAACCATATGTTTTTTCAAAGTCAATAAAGGTGCTGTTGATCTGTTTTTCTTTTAGAAAAACTTCCTCAAATCGTCCAAAGTTGAGGGTATCTACCATCCACGCCCCTTCATTACTCGCTAAAAGATTGACTGGAATTGCGTTTTAGCCGTATTCAGCCTAAAATAAACGCTATTGGGCTCTGCCGGACATTCAACAACTTTTACAGTCCCGTCAATCGCATGAAGAGTGGTAAACGTTTTGTTAAGAGGGAGAGGCTGCGGTTCACTGTGAAAGGGCAAGCCCGTTAAATGATCGTCAGCCAATATAAAAAGCGAGTCGGTCGTTGATAGTATTAGCCCCTTCCGGTCTAAAAAATTAGGACTTGCAAAATAAAAAATCCTGCCATACCTATCCAGGTTAATGAATTTTGCCTTTCGGGTCTGTAGCACATAGGAACAATACCCAGGAGTAGCCAAAAAAATATTGTCCTCTATATCTCCGTTGATAGCAGTTATTACAGTACTTAGTTTCACTTTAGCTAGCAGGCTATCGTTGGCGGCAGTATAAATTTTCCCTTGAAGATAGTAGCAAATAGTGTTTTTGAATGGGGCTATCCATACCCTGCCATAGTGATCGGCATATAACTTTAATATTTCTGTCTCTGGCAGACCGTCGGCCGTGGTAAAATTCTTGAAATGCGTACCATCGAAACGACTTAACCCAGCTTCCGTAGCAAACCACATAAACCCATCTTTATCCTGGCATATATCATATACAGTCGAGCCGGCCAGCCCGTCCTTGGTATTATAGGATACATAACTATACACTTGCCCTTGCAGGTAAGGAGGTAAGCACAAGCCACACAATAAATGGAAGAAATAAAGAGGAGTAATCGGTAAAACAGGCAATCTTTTGATGGTAAGGGATAGAGCCCTTACTATCAAAAATAATAAATAGGGAAGGTTGGGTTTGAGTTCAGCAGCCGGCATTAATTTCGCACAAGGTTTTGGTCAGGTTAGGCTGGCTCAAGATAAATAAAAAAACCTTTTTGCAGCGGGTTGGTAGCGCTTAAGATTTTACTAATAAGGAAATTTAATCTCACTCATATTCGTAATTATAAGGCAGCAGTTCGGCCAATTTTTTCCAGGCCCAGTAACCTGTATTAATGACTCCATATTGCTCATAAAAATACCCGTTCTCCTCAATCACAAAACCATCCGATATATCTAGTAAGGTAACCTGCATACGTGTATTGGCGGGCAACTTAAATTCCTGCAGAAATTTTACCTCAGGAAATACTGTCTTATAACTAACCCGGTAGCGACCTTGCCAATTAATATTCACATCACTGCTATCTGCTACATATTGTTCCCCGTCATATAAAGCATTAATGATTGTCCCTTTGACGCTTTTGGGGTCATCATCCAGCTTTTCTATGATAAAGCCCTCTTCTATGACCGAGCTGTCATAAAGCGATCGCATGAAATGAAGCCGGGAACCCAGGTAGGTCTTTGCCCGGTTTTTTTCCAGATTGCAACAACCGCTGCACTGCTATCTATTTCCTGGAAAAAGGGATAACCCGTGTATTGGCTGATATTGGTATTATAATCATAGCTGAATGAGTCCAGTTGGTAACGGATCGTATACCCCAATTCATAATTGGTGATCACCAGGTCTTCTTTGGCTGTTACCTTTAACCGGTTTCGCTTCTTCGTATAGAAAAACCGCAGCGCCTCTGGGTTCTTGATAATGCATTGACCGGCATTCGGTGTGGTACCAATAAATTGATCAGTAAAAAAGGAACCATATTTGGCCAACCCATCTGCTACTTCATTACTCGCTACAACCGCTACCTCGGCCATCGCTTTGTCTTCCTTAACCAACTCAAAAACCAAAGTATCCGCCATAGGTTGATTACTACTAATGCGTAAAATCCCCTTATTATAACCCATATAGGAAATAATAAGATCGTACCCACCATTGGGCAAACGCATAAAGAACAAACCTTCACTATTCGTGATCTTTCCGTGAGTCGTATTTTGACAAAATGCAGAAGCGCCGGTCAACGGCTGGCGGGTTGCTGAATCAATTACCTTTCCCAGCACCACAAAATCCTTTTGTTGTGCAACAGCAACTGTACAAATAATTGTTAAAAAAAGAGCGGCAATGGTCTTTTCATGAGGGAACTATTGGTACTGTATATTAACGATTTTTAACCAGAGAAAGTATAACTGCAACTACTTTGCCAGTTATAAGGGCTGCGGATGCAACAAGTAATTAGCACATGCTTTTTGAATACTTTGTGATAATGGCGTAAAGGAAAACCCTGGTAAAGCCTGCAATAATTTGTGATGTTCAAAATAAGTCCTGCTCTGTGCAATGCGGGCACTTTGTTCTGTGAGTAAGGGCTTTTGCCGGAAAACAGCGACTTGAATTTTTCCATCCGCCAAGCCACCTCTCCCAGGAATGGCGTAGCCTCCCGGCTGGGCAGCTCATTATTAAAACCTTCGGCAATCGTATTCAGTAATTGCCTGAACGACCAGTTATCGGCATTGACTATAAAACGCTCGGCACTAATACTGCTATTCATCAACAATACCGCAGCCTTGGCAACGTCCTTTACATCTACAAATCCATTTACCCCATTCGTATACCAGGGAAACTCCCGGAAACTATTCTTGAATATGGCACAACTCGATGTATTCCAGTCTCCATAACCAAGTATCGTGCTCGGATTGAGCACCACTACATCAAACCTTCTCCCATACCCCTCCAAACTTCCCGCTCGGCATGGTATTTACTGATGGCATATTGTGTATTCAGCTTGCTATGCTGCCATTTTTTGGTCTCTGTAACCCGGTCACCGCTGACTGTTCTGCCAAGGGCTGCTACAGAACTGATGTGAACAAAACGCCGTACATTTTTTTCCAGCGCCATATTAACCATATTCGCAGTGCCGTCTATATTAATATTGAACAGCTCCTTTTTCTCCTTAGGATCAAAAGAGACCTTGGCGGCCGAATGGATAACTGCTTCTACTCCTTCCATGGCCTCGTCCAGCGATACAATATCCAGGATATCGCCCTCTATCCATTCAACCTGCCCCAATGTGCCGGCAGGTATAAAAAAGGAAGTTTGGTACTACGGCGTAAGGCCCGTACCTCATATCCTTGCTCCACCAGCTCCTGGATGATATAAGCCCCCAGAAAACCAGTGCCCCCGTTAAAAGTACTTTAGTTGACAAATTGATGGGTTAATACGGTGAAAAGTTAACAGGTCAATAGTTAAGTGCCGGGCTGGCCTTATTCCCTTTTAAACCTGTTAACTATATTGATAATACCCTTTTTTTGTTTTCCTTCCCAGCTCATGCCTGTCTACCCGTTCTTTCTGAAGCGCCGATGGCTGTAAGCGGTCTGGACTTCCCAGCTGTTCGTATACAGAGGAGCTAACCGCATAATTCACATCATTGCCAATGAGGTCCATCAACCGGAAAGGCCCCATTTTAAAACCGGTGGCTTCCAGCAAGGAATCAATGGTCTCAAAATCACTAATTCCTTGTTCTACCAGTTTCAGCGCTTCGAGGTAATAGGGCCTGGCCACATGATTCACAATAAAGCCAGGCGCGTCTTTGCACAAAACAGGTGTTTTGCCCAGTTGCCTGGCCAGCTCAATAATACTTTGTATCGTGCGTTCATTACTGTAGGGCGTCGTTACAACTTCCACTAGCTTCATAACAGGAGCGGGGTTAAAAAGTGCATGCCGGCCACCCGTTCCGGGCGCATCACTTGCCGGGCTATATCCGTAACAGCTAATGAAGAGGTATTGGAAGCAAAAATTACTTCACTATGGTTGATTTCAGCCAGCTGGTTGAAGAGTCCTGTTTTAATGGAGGTTTTTTCAACTATAGCTTCTATAACAATATCGGCCAGGCAGTCATTAATATCGTGTGTAAAAAGCAGGTGCTTAAGGGTGGATGCTTTTTCTTGCGCGGTTATTTTGTTCTTTTCCACCAGTTGCTGAAGACTAACCTCCAAGCCATCCTTGGCTTTGCCGACCATCTCCTCATTTACATCATACAGGATTGTATGAAATCCTTTCTGTGCCGCTATTTGGGCAATACCACTTCCCATGGTACCCGCACCGCAAACACAAACTGTTTGAATTGTATGATCCAAGATGATATTGATTTACTGGATTTCCGGGTTACCTATAATTATGCGGCTAAAAATCGGCTTCATCATACCGCGGCAGCAAATGCTGTCTACTGTATGCTACGCTATATCGCACTCGTAAACTGCCGCAAAAACCGTACATCGTTTTCACTGAAAAGACGGATATCATTAATGCCATATTTAAGCAGGGCAGGACGCTCAATGCCCATACCAAAAGCAAACCCTGTGTATTTATTGGAATCGATCTTGCAATTTTCCAATACCTTGGGATGTACCATGCCACACCCCAGGATCTCCAGCCAGCCTGTACGTTTACATACAGCACAACCTTCGCCGCCACAGATCTGGCATTGAATATCCATTTCAGCACTTGGCTCAGTAAAAGGAAAATAACTGGGGCGGAAACGTATTTTGATATCCTTACCATACATTTCCTGTACAAAGAAGTACAAAGTTTGCTTCAGATCGGCAAAAGATACGTTTTCGTCAATATAGAGCCCTTCAATTTGGTGGAAAAGCAATGGCTCCGGGCGCTTACCGTTTCATTCCGGTATACACGACCGGGACAAATGATCCGTATAGGCAACGGATTTTGCTCCATAGCCCGTATCTGCGTATTGCTGGTATGCGTACGCAATAGCCAATCAGGTTTTTGCTGAATATAAAAAGTATCCTGCATATCCCGGGCAGGGTGGTGCTCGGGCAGGTTAAGTGCGGTGAAATTATGCCAGTCATCCTCGATCTCAGGACCTTCTGCTACAGAGAATCCAAGCCGTTGGAAGATGCTGATCACATGATTCAGGAACAAATTGATCGGGTGCCTGGTGCCAAGTGGCAGCGGATCACCCGGTAGCGTTACATCAATACCCGAAGCTGCAGCAACAGTGTTGCCTTCCAATTGCTCCTTCCAGGTATCATATTTACTTTCTGCCAGTTGCTTGAATTCATTCAGTACCAGCCCAAATTCCTTTCTCTTGTCGGCTGCCACATTTTTCATTTCCGTAAACAGGTTCTTCACAATACCCTTCGTTCCGAGAAATTTAATACGGTATGCTTCCAGCGCATCAGCTCCGTCAGTTGCCAGCTTCTCAATTTCCTTCTTATAAGCGGCAATCTGTTGTAACAATTGTTCCATACCGGCAAAGATAATGAACCAAGTCCGAAAGTCGGAAAGTCCGGAAGCCCATCAGTATTTCACTCCGGGGCTTCTTTTCAGGGTTTTGACCCTTTCACCATCCAGACTTGCTGACTTTTCGTCTTTCCGACTTCCAGTCTTCCCGACTTTCTAACTATCTTGCGCCCATGTCGGATATCTTTAATATTGCTGATTTCCTGGAACCTGTAAACCGGGCCGTACTCTCACAGGATGAATCATATAAAGATGGGCAGATGGGAAAAACACTCCTGGTTTATGAAGAGGAAATGCCCGATCTGACCATGGTGGATATAATATTGGTAGGCTGTGGCGAAACCAGGGGGCGGGTATTCCTCCATCCCAACAACTGGCGCCCGATTGGATTCGGTCCGAGTTTTATCAACTCTTTTTCTGGCACCAGAACATTTCCATAGCCGACATTGGCAATATTAAAAGGAGCCTCTCTCAAAGATACCTATGCCGCCCTCAAAACCGTCCTGGCCGAATTGACCGCTGCTGGTAAAATGGTGGTCATCCTGGGTGGTTCCCACGACCTTACCCTGGCTCAATATGGCATGTATGCCGATCAGAAAAGAGTTATTGACGCCGTTTGTATCGATGCCCTTATTGATCTATCCATGGATTCCCTGCAGCGCGACCAAAATTTCCTCATGGAAATGCTCACCGGCGAACCCAATTTTATCCGTCATTACAACCATATCGGTTTCCAGAGCTATTATGTACATCCCCACATGCTCGAAACCATGGATAAGCTGCGCTTTGATTGCTTTAGAGTAGGTACCGTGAAGGAACAAATTGATGAAATGGAACCCGTTATCCGTAATAGCCAGCTCCTCAGCTTTGACATTTCGGCCATTGCCAATGCTTTTGCCCCCTCCAATACCATCACTCCCAACGGCTTGAATGGCGAGGAAGCTTGTATACTGATGCGTTATGCCGGTATGAGCACCCATCTAAGCACCATTGGTATATATGGCTATCTTCCTTCAAAAGATAAGGAGCAATTAACCGCCAAACAAATTAGCCACATGTTGTGGTACCTCATAGATGGTCGCAGTCGCGGTAAGCGCGAGGCCCAAATGGAAGAAAAAGAAGCCTTCAATGAATTTCACATAGCCTTTGCTGAAATAGAATCCGTATTTCTACAAAGCAAAAAAACAGGCCGTTGGTGGATGCAATTACCCGATAAAAAATTTATCCCTTGTTCCTATAAAGATTATTTACTGGCCGGCCGTAATGAAATACCTGAAAGATGGTTACGTGCCCAGGAAAGAGAATAGGAAATGGGGTGTCCCTTTTTTCCTTCCATGCCTATGGAATTTTGCCATTCCTGCATTTCATAAATCCACCAACCTGTTCCGTACCTTGCGGGATACACACATTGGTGTATATTGGGTTATGAAAAAAGCACTGGCTATCTTCTTCTCCTGATGCTGTTTTTGCGGCCTGTTCTCCGCAGAAAGCTATTAATAAACAAGTACATCAATCTATCCTGCAGGATCCAGGAATTAGCAAGGCCCATATTGGCATCAGCCTTTATGATGTGGCCGACAATAAATACCTGTACAACTACCAAGGCGATAAATATTTTGTGCCCGCTTCCAATACCAAGATCGTTACTTGCTTTACCGCCATGAAGTACCTGGGCGACAGCCTTACCGGCCTACGCTACCTGGAAAATGATACGGCCATTTTCCTCCTGCCCACTGCTGACCCCACCCTACTACACCCCGAATTCAAAAAGCAACCAGTAATAGAGTTCCTCCAAAAATCAACCAAGAACCTCTATATCACCGACCAGGATTGGAAAGACAGGGCCCTGGGTGCCGGTTGGAGTTGGAGCGATTATAATGAAGACTATATGGTAGAGCGGAGCCCGCTCCCAGTATTTGGCAATATCGTCCGTTGGGTGCAGGAAGCCGGCGAGGGTACCCAAAACGAAGATCCCCTCTTTGGCCCCACTCCATCTGTATACTCCATTCCCGAGGTAGATTGGAAAGTCCGGTTCAATATTGATACTACCCGGAAATCCTTCAATGTGGAGCGCGAGCAGGCTGCAAATGTTTTCCACATCACCCAAGGCACCGAGAAAAAGAAAGAACAGGATGTACCTTTTGTTACCAATGCCCTTCAATCAGCCCTCGAACTATTGCCCGATACCGTTCATAAGGAAGTGACCTACAAGGCCTGGAAAACAACCCGCAACCTGCAACCAATGATCCGTAGTCAGCAATCAATCGCTGTTCATTCCCAGCCAACCGATTCTATGCTGAGGCCAATGATGTATCGCAGTGATAATTTTTATGCTGAACAATCCCTGCTTATGGTGAGCAACCAAAAATTGGGAATCATGAGCGACCGTTTAATTATTGACACCTTGTTAAAGAGCGACCTGGCCGACCTGCCACAAGCACCCCGTTGGGTGGATGGCAGCGGGTTAAGCAGGTACAACCTCTTTACACCGCAGGATTTTGTAGCCATCCTTAATAAAATGCGTTTACAGTTTGGGATGGTTCGCCTCAAAAATATCTTTCCTACCGGGGGAACAGGAACTTTGCGCAACTTTTACAAAAAGGATACCGGGTACATTTATGCCAAAACAGGCTCTTTGTCGGGCGTATTGGCTTTAAGCGGCTACCTCTATACCCAAAAAAATAAGCTGATCGTCTTTTCCGTACTCATCAACAACCACAATGCCAATCCCACCGATCTGAGGCGCAGCGTGGAATCCTTTCTTACCAACATCCGCAATAAATATTAAAAGACCCTAGCGCATAAAGAAAGCCCGTTATGCAATACCGCACAACGGGCTTTCAATTATCGAAGCAAAAAGTTCTCACGTCTCGCCTTTCACGTCTCACTGCTCACCACTACTTCCATCCATCACCATCCAGCATATTACCCAATCCACCTAAAATGCTGCCTTCCTCTTTTCGCTTATAAGTGCCATAAGCCAATATGCGGCCGGCAAGGCGGCTGATGGGCAGCGTTTGTATCCAAACCTTACCAGGCCCACGCAAGGTAGCAAAGAACAACCCCTCACCACCAAATATGGTATTTTTAATACCCCCTACAAACTGGATGTCGTAATTAATATTCCGGGTATAAGCTACAAGACAGCCCGTATCGATCCGTAAAAATTCACCCGGCTGCAAGGTCTTTTCAAATACGTGGCCACCAGCATGAACAAAAGCCATCCCGTCGCCCTCCAGCTTTTGCATAATGAATCCTTCTCCACCAAATAACCCCGTTCCCAGCTTCCGCTGCAATTCAATCCCGATCGAAACACCCTTGGCGGCACAAAGGAAGGAATCTTTTTGCGCAACGATCTTGCCCTCATACTTCGACAGGTCCAGCGGAATGATCTTACCAGGATAAGGAGATGCAAAACTTACCCGCTTCTTGCCCTGACCCACGTTTGTAAACGCCGTCATAAACAAGCTTTCACCAGTAAGGATGCGTTTACCAGCCGACATCAGTTTGCCCAGCAAACCTTGTTGTGGCTGTGAGCCATCTCCAAACATCGTTTGCATCTGAATGCCGTCATCCATCATCATAAAGGCCCCACTTTCCGCCACCGCTGTTTCGTTGGGGTCCAGCTCTACTTCCACATACTGCATCTCCTCACCATAAATGCGATAATCTATTTCATGATTCGTTTTCATATTAATAGCTAATTGTTTTGTTTCAAAATTAATGGAACAAGCCCATTTTGTTAATACTTAATAAGTAGCAAAAATGGGAAATATTACAATCACCTCCCCCAAAAAAATAAGGGTTTAGCCCATTCGCTAAACCCTTATTATAAAATGCAATCAATTGATGTTTAGAACCAGCTTCCTATAAACGCTTCGTTAACACGCTTGTTGGAGAGTTTTCTCTGGCGACGTACTTTGTCAAACCGGTACACGATCATCGTAACCACCATCAACGGCATGAACAATACCGTGAGCGGGGAATGCCAAGGAACGAGACCCACTTGCCACCATACATCCTGCGCATTGGTCTTCTCAACCTTTCCGCAATCAGATACATACTGGGCACGATCACCAGCGTCATGAAGAAAGCAAACGCCAAACCAAAGATGATTGTCCATGATAAGGGCTTCCAAAACACCGCATTGTCTCCTCCGAAGAAGATATTTGGATTCAGTTCCGAGAACATTTTAACAAAATCAATATTGAATCAATGGCCAGCGGTATCAACCCAAGGATAGCTGCCACCGCTGTTAACAATACAGGAATGATCCGCGTTTTCCCTGCCTGGATCACCGCTTCCCGTGTCTTTACACCCCTGCTACGCAACTCATCAGCAAATTCAATCACCAGGATCCCATTCTTCACCACAATACCTGCCAGCCCCACAATACCAATACCCGTCATTACCACCGATACTTCCATGCGCGTAATACCAAAACCAAGCAATACCCCGATCACACTAAAAATGATCTCAGTTAAAATGATCACCGATTTACTGATCGAATTGAACTGGATTACCAGGATCAGTAATATCAGGAACAACGCAATTACCAGTGCCTTTCCAAGGAAGGCGCCTGTTTCAGCCTGCTGCTCCCCTTCACCCGTTTGACGAATCGTAACAGTAGGCGGCTTCTTTTTGAAATCGGCAATATGATCTGCAAGCTCTTCATTCACAGCCGTAGGCGTAAATCCTTGCGATAACAATACATTCGAAGTAAGCGTGATCATTCGCTTCTGGTTCTTGCGTTTTACACTTCCCAGCGTACTCGTATAATCAAGCTTAACCAATGAACTGATGGGAACATGCTTTAGTTGACCTCCCGAAGCCATATCCTGGAACGTGATGTTCATATTCATCAGGTCTACCAGGTTTTTCCGTTGATACTGCTCATTGCGCAATTGGATCTTATACTCATCCTCTCCATCCTTTATCTTCGATACCTCCCGCCCAAAAACTGCCGTACGGATAGCCATACCGATTTGTGCAGAAGATACACCCTCCATCAAAGCCCGCTCCCTGTCAACCGTGAGCGTAATTTCAGGATTCGTGAGGTCAATGTCCATTTTTAATTCTTCCACACCTGGCGTCTGGATACTATCCAGGTAGTTCTTTAAGGCAACCCCTGTTTTGATAAGGTCATCAAAATTCTCACTCGCAATTTCAATATTAATAGGTGGTTCAGTAGGAGGGCCACCCTGTTCCTGGTTAACAGATAACTCTGCACCGGGAATTCCCTTTACTACCTTACGGATCTCATCCAGGTAGGGAGCTGTCGATTTGCCATGCCTCTTTTCAAACTCTACAAACGACACCTGTATACGCCCCAGTTCCGGCCTTGTACTCCGGTCACCACTCATTGGGTCACTGGCGCCCACCGCAATATTGGTGATCACACTTTCCACTACAGGATTCTCTTTCCCATTTTCCATACCCAATACCTTGTATACACGTGCTTCCAAGGTTTTGGCCACCGAATCAGTATAATCCACATCCGTACCTACTGGCAACTTCAGGTACACATACACTTGGTTCGGGTCACCCGTTGGGAAAAACACCACTGGTACATTCCGGGCGCCAAAAACATAAAAGAAAAGATCAGCAAGCCAAATGTGGCCAATAACAACCATACCGGTCTCCAGCCTTTCAAGGCCCAGCGCAATAAAGTTTCATAATGCCCCATGATCCAGGGAAGCGCACGATTCTGAAAACCGTGAATGATACCTTCCAATACAAAATGATTTAACAGGATCAACAGTACAATGAAAATTAAGAGATTGCCAAGAAAGGTATACCCGGTTATATCCAATATAATGCCTACTCCAAGCGCTATCCATAAAAAGGGCTTCCTGAAAATGTCCAGCTTCGATTTCTTCTGATCACCTTCCGGGTGATTCATAAAGTCCACCGCAAATACCGGGTTCATGATGAAAGCCACTATGAGAGAGGCGGTTAAAGTAAAGATCAGCATCGTGGGAAGGTAGATCATGAACTTACCAATGATACCCGGCCAGAACAAAAGCGGTATAAATGGCGCCAGCGTGGTTAATGTACCAGCCAGTACCGGAATGAATACCTCCCCCGCAGCCATCATAGCCGATCGCTCGGCATTGATCTTCCCTTTCGATTGCACAAAGATCCGGTGCGTATTCTCAATCACCACAATCGCATCATCCACAATAATACCCAGCCCAAACAACAGCGCAAACAGTACAATGAAGTTCAACGTTACATGCGACCCCACGATCAGGTCTGCAGCCGGTAGGAAAATGAAAGCCACAAACATACTCAGCGGAACCGATAAGGCTACAAAGAAGGCATTCGTAACACCCATGAAGAACATGAGGATGATCAATACCAGTAGGAAGCCAATTACAATCGTATTTACCAGCTCATTAAATGAAGTTCGCGTAGCCTTACTCAGGTCACCTGTAATCACTACATCCAGGTCCTTGGGAAACTGGTCTTTCTTCATTTCATCTACCACCTTCTTAATATCATCCGAGGTTTCGATCAGGTTTTCCCCCGCACGTTTAATAATGTTCAGCGTAATTACATTCTTTCCGTTCAGCCGCGCATAACTTTCTTTTTCCTTGATCGTATCCTTGATCGAGGCAATATCCTTCAGGTAAATGGGAGCCCCCTTCGTATTCCGGATGATCACCTTCTCAATGTCAAAAGCCGTTTTAAATTGCCCCTTCAATTGCAGGTTACGCTTGGTTTCACCTACATCCAGCAAGCCGCCGGAGATATCCATATTTTCACGCGATACCGCATTGGCAATGTCGTCAAAGGTCACCCCCGCACTCTGCATCCGGTAATTATCTACATTGATCTGGAACTCCCGTTCAGGGGCACCCACCAGGTCTACCCGGTTGATCTGCGATAATTCTTCCAGCCTGTCCTGCAAATCATCAGCATATTCCTTCAACTTCACCACATCATAATTACCACTCACATTCACATACATGATCGGTTGATCCGAAAAACTCACTTCCATTGTAGAAGGTTCCTCTGTAAGGTCTGTCGGCAGGTCCGGCTTCGCTTTATCCACCGCATCTTTTACCTTTTGTAAGGCCACATCTGTTTTTACATCTGTACCAAACTCTACCGTAATCGCCGAATAATCCTGCACCGAAGTACTTGTTACCTTATTGATCTTGGCACCTGTAATACCCTTGATCTGCTTTTCAATAGGTTGCGTAACCAGGTTCTCAATGTCTTTAGGCGAATTACCTACATAGATCGTTTGAACATAGATCGTAGGAATTACAATATCGGGAAACTGCTCTTTGGGCAGCGTAACAAACTGGTATACACCGATCATGCTCACAATCAGCATCATCAGGTAGATAGAGGTCTTGTTTTTATACTCCAGGTGGTAGGCCTGAAATGCTTAAACTTCCCCGTTATATTTTCCAGAACACTCATAAGATTGATTTAAGAATTGTTGAATCGCCTTAACCGTCTTTATTTATATTCCTCTTTCGGACTTCCGGACTTCTCCGTCTTTCCGACTTCCCCTCTATTTTACTTCCGTAGTGAGTGATTGCCCGTCATACAACCCCTGGAAACCTTCTACGATCAGTTGATCGCCTGCTTGCAAACCTCCTTTAACTTCCAACTTGTCGCCGTACGACTCGCCAATCGTGATGGCTTTTTCCTCGCTACCAGCTTATCCTTCTCCTTTACGGCTACCATTACAAACTTGCCCTTTTCATCACTTTGGATCGTGGCCACCGGTATCGTGATGACATTTGGAGCAGCATAATCCTGTATGCGCACCATGGCCAGCTGATTGGGGCGAAGTTGCTTGCCGGCTGGTATCCTGCCTTCTACATAGAAGGCTCGTGTATTGGGGTCAATGATCTTACCAGCTACATTGATCTTGGTTCTAAGTGTATCGTTACCCAATTCAGGGAGAGTAATTAATAAATTGCTGCCTACACCTACACGGCCAAGGTAATTTTCAGGTACCTGCGTTACCACCTTTAAGTCATTTGTGTTTACAATCCGGATAGCCGGCCTGTTGGGGTCCGCCGCCGCCGATTGAGCGCTGAACAGCTCACCCACTTTAATATTCACCTGGTCTGCTACCCCACTTATTTCTGCATACACATTCGTCATATCCAACGTCTCTTTAGCCAGATCGATCTGCTTATTCATGTTGTCCAGATCATTCTTGGCTTTCAGCAAGTCTATTTCGGCACCAATCTTTTGATCCCACAGGTTTTTACGACGGTCATAGGTCGTTTGCAATAGACTTAACTGCACCTTTAACTGCTCAATTTGTTGCGTAGCAGTGACATCATCAAGCTTCAGCAACAATTGACCCTTACGAACATTGTCACCCTGCTTTACATAAATACCCTTTACCTGGCCACCTATACCACGAGGGCTCACATACGCAATATTTTGCGCATCAATACTTCCCTTCAGGTCAATATAATGAACGAAGTAACCCGGCTTCAACGAATTAAGCGTTACCAGCTTGGTTTTTCTTCTTTTACAGCACTGGTGTCAAGCCTGCCGATTTGCGCTTCCAGCGAGTCAATTTTAATATTTATATCTTTTTGCTCTTTCTTCAGTGTTTCCAACTCAGTCTTTTTCTTCGCCAGGTCCTTTTTGCCGTCTGTCGTTGCACCACAGGCAGCCAGCACCAGTACCAGGGCGATCACGCTTAATCTATACATCGTTTTCATGATTCGTTATTTAAATGCTATTAATTAGGTTGTTAAGGTTTGCGTCAAAGCTTCCCCGTTGCTCGTAAGTATTCAATCTTGGCTACTACTGCATCGTATAGAGAAGAGAAATAATTATTCTGTGCCGTTTTAAGCTCCGCTTCTGCATTCGTTACTTCCAGGTTTGATCCCAACCCTCGTTCGTATTTCAGTTTTGCCTGGTTATATACCTGCTCAGCCAGCTCCATATTCTTTTTCTGCTCAGTCATTGTCACCAAAGCATTGTGCAAGCTGATCTGTGCTGTATCGATCTCCGTTTGGATCTTGTTCACCATATCAGCCTTGGTGGTCTGCGTTTGTTCCAGCTCAAGTCGTGCCTTTTGATCTTGGCGTCTTTCGAGAAACCATCAAAAATGGGTACGTCTATCCGCAGCCCGATATAGGTCGACTTAAACCAGGCTTCCCCACCCTTAAAGAAATTAAACTTATTACGCTGTGCATTCTGGCTGTATGAACCTGTTAGAGAAACAGTAGGTATGTATCCCATTTGGTACCGTTTGATATTGTACTGGTTCAGTTTTTCCGTAGTTTTCAACAATTGGTACTCCTTCCTGTTCTCATAACTTGCACTGTCTCCGGAAAGTAGGTCTTCCTTAATACTGGCCTCACTTACCGTATCCGTTAAGTTCAATACTTCTTTAACCGGCATACCCAACAGGTATTTCAATCCCACATTGCCCGTTTTTAACCGGTTCTCAAGCTTCAACTTGTCTGTACGCAGGTTCGATAAATTAACCAGTAACTTATCAACGTCCAGCTTTTCCTGGAATCCGTTCTTGTACATCTCCTCCGTATTGTGCAACAGTGTCGATGTCCGGGCTATGTTGATGTCAAATACTTCGAGCTGCTTTTTGCCTACTGCCAGTTGATAATAGATCTTATATACATTAGCCTTGATCATTTCTTCAGTAACCGCTGCATTCAGGCTGGCATAGTCCATGGCGGCATCCCGCGCCTGCAGCCCCACAAATACCTGTCCGTCAAACAATAGCTGTTTAAGTTCTACCCCATACAATACATTGTACCGGGTACCAAACTGTACCGGTATATACGTGCCCGGTTGGTTAAAAAATTCCCCGGTATCAACTGCGTGGCGATATCCATGTAATTGGTGCCAGATACAAACCCATTTAGTGAGGGTAATGCGGCCGATGTTACATCACGGTTCGTCTGCAACTGTATCTTAATATTGGTCAGCGCATTTTTTACCTGACCGCTGTTTTTGAGCGCATATTCAACAGCTTGCCGCGCCGATAGCGCATGTTGTTTTTCCTGCCCTATGGACATTTGAACGGTTAGGCCCGCCAGGAGTAGCAATAGTAGGCTTTTACTTCGTCTTACCTGATAAGGTCTCATGTTTTGCTTGTTTTAAACGTTCTTCTTTATATTTTACGATCAGCTTATATCCTTTTAGAGAGGCCAACCCATATACATAATGCTCTATGAGCTCTTTCGATACATCTGCCAGGCTGTATTTGCCAGGAGGATAGAGATCCACATTAAAAGGGATCATCAACGATTCCAGGCGGAATTTGGAAAGAACTTCTACATTCAGGTCTTCCCGGTATAACCCCTCTGCAAGGCCTCGTTCCATATTGTTGCGGATAACCTGCAATAAGAACTTATTCTTATGCTCCATGAATTTCTGGAATCCCCGGAAATGAAATTTTTCCAGGTCGTAGATTAACATAGGATTCATATTGCGGAACTGCTCCAGCAGCCGGTCAATCGTAAAAAGATCTCCTGCACCGCATCTTGCGCATCAGCAATTACACCCGCACAATCCTGCTGCATATGGTTAATGTCCGCCACTACCACTGCTTCTACCAACTCATCCTTATCCACAAAATACTGGTAGATCGTCTTTTTACTCATGCCCAACGCATTGGCAATATCATCCATGCTTACACTCCGGATCCCGTACTTCGTAAACAGCTCTTCTGCTTTTGCCGGATCCGCACTTTCGTATTTGGTTCTGGTATCATATTTTCAGGGCGTAAAACTAGGGAAACTTTTTCGTTACGAAAGTTTCCATGCCCTTTTTTTACCACCCGTACTAAATAATTAGCAAACAGTTGTTCGTAGGAAGCAGCAGAAATGCGCCCAGGGAGACCAGGCTACCATCTCTTGGCGTTCTATAAATCAATGAGTGTTAAGAAAAAGAGACCAATAAAAATAATATCAGGCAGGCTCGCCCCACACCTGTAATTTTGCCCCAAATCATTGTTGTAACATGAAGACTAAGCAGGTATTGAAAAAGTTTTTTCAATATTTTTTGCAGGGATTGATCATCCTGGCACCCATTGCCATTACTATATATGCAGTAACAGCCCTGTTCAATTTTGTGGATGGCATATTGCCTAGCCTCATACAAACCGTATTTCCACATTGGATAGGCACCAATAGCGAAGGCCTTCCCAATAAAATTCCCGGTTTGGGATTTGGACTGGTGATCCTCATTGTAATCCTGGTGGGCTATATTTCCTCTTCATTTATAGTAAGCCGATTAGTTGATTTGTTCGATAAAATACTCGAACGAACCCCTGGAATAAAACTCATCTACAGTACCATAAAAGATTTTTTGAAGCCTTTGCAGGTAATAAACGCAAGTTCGATAAAGCCGTACTCGTAAGCGTAGAATCTGCTGATGTTTGGCAAATTGGCTTTATCACCCAACAGGAACTGAACGAATTTGGACTTCAAGAACATGTAGCGGTATATGTTCCCCAATCTTACGCTTTTACAGGCCGCCTCTATTTTGTAACCCGCGAGCGTGTAAGGCTACTGACCGATATAAGCTCTACCGATGCTATGAAATTTGCTATCTCCGGTGGTGTTACCCACATCGAAGATGATCATGAGGAAAAAACTAACTGAAGCTGGCCTTCCCCAACCATGTAATCAGCCACTGGTTGATTATGGCTATTTTAATACCAGGCAAGCGCATTGCCGATTCACGATTGCCGATATGAAAAAGATCATCTTCATCACTCTCCTTCTGTCCACATCCTACTCCTCCTTCTGCTGGGGCTTTTATGCCCACCGCAAGATCAACTACCTGGCTGTTTTCCTACTGCCACCCGAAATGATTGTCTTCTACAAACCCCATCTTCATTTTCTTAGCGAACATGCCGTTGACCCCGATAAGCGCCGTTATGCCTTACCCATTGAAGGCCCACGTCATTACATCGATATAGATCATTATGGCACCTATCCTTATGACTCCCTGCCACGCCAATGGAAAGAGGCTGAAGCAAAATACTCAGCCGATACCCTGATGCAATATGGCATCGTTCCCTGGTGGATACAAACCATGTTGCACCGGCTGACCGCTGCTTTTAAAGAAAAGGATCAAATAAAGATCTTAAAATTGTCGGCCGATATTGGTCATTATATCGGCGATGCACATGTTCCCTTGCACGTTTGCAGCAACCACAATGGCCAGCATACCGGTCAGCAGGGCATTCATGGCTTCTGGGAATCCCGTATACCCGAATTACTGGCCGATAAAGAATGGGATTTCTTGATTGGTAAGGCTGCTTATTTGGACGACCCCGGTAATTTTATTTGGAACAGGGTGTTGGAAAGCGCTGCTGCATCAGATACCGTTCTCCGATTTGAAAGCACCTTGAACAAGGAATTTCCCGTCGATCAGAAATTCGCTTTTGAAGACCGGAATGGCATTATTACCCGCCAGTATGCCCAGGCTTATTGCCGCCAGTACAATCGCCGCCTCAACAATATGATCGAACGGCGCATGCGCCAATCAATTTATGCCGTAGCCTCATTTTGGTACACTGCCTGGATCAATGCCGGCCAGCCCGATTTGAAACACCTCGCCAATAAAAACTTTTCCCAGGCCGATTTACAAGAGTTTGAAACCCTCAACCAACAATGGAAAAAGGGAACAGTTAAGGACAGGTACTGCGACTGATGATATAATAATTATTTAGTCTATTAATGAACTGGGGAATTTGACAATTCCGCTCACCAGCAACTGGAAGCTCATATCTGGCAACCGGAAACCAGAAACTATTAGTACCTTTGCCCTTCTTTTTTAACAGTGAAATTAATCGAGCCGTGAAATCAGCGATCTACAACTTCAATTCAGGCCCCAGCATTTTGCCCCGCACAGTCTTTGAACAAGCTGCACAAGCAATTCTGAACTTTAACAATACCGGTTTATCCATCTTGGAATTGGGTCATCGTACCGATCACTTTCAAGCCGTAATGAACGAAGCCATCGCCCTGGTAAAGGAACTGATGCAATTGGATGCCGATCATGAAGCATTGTTCCTTCATGGTGGAGCCTCTACCCAATTTTTCCAGGTACCCATGAACCTGCTGAATGATAATGAGATAGCAGCTTACACTGATACCGATATTTGGGGTGCTAAAGCTATTAAGGAAGCGCTCCTTTATGGTCATGTTGAAGTAGTGGGTAGTTCAAAAGAAGCCGGCTATAATTACCTGCCCAAACAACTCGTTGTACCAAAAACAGCCAAATACCTGCACATCACTTCCAACAATACCATTTATGGTACCCAGTGGCAGGATATGAACCCATTTTATGAGGCTGGTGTACCCCTCGTAGCCGATATGAGCAGCGATATCCTGAGCCGTACATTGGACTTCAATAAATTTGACCTGATCTATGCAGGCGCTCAAAAAAATGTGGGCGCTGCCGGTGTAAACCTCGTTGTGGTGAATAAGAACATGCTGGGTAAAGTAGATCGAAAGATCCCGACTATGATGGATTACCGCAACCATATCGCCAACGGTTCCATGCTTAATACCCCGCCCGTATTTGCTGTTTATGTGTGTATGCTCACCCTGCGCTGGCTCAAAGAGCAAGGAGGTGTACCCGCCATTGAAAAGATCAACAACCAAAAAGCGGCACTACTGTACAGCACCATCGACAAACTCCCGCTTTTCAAAGGAACTGCTGCCCTGGAAGACCGTAGCAAAATGAACGTTACCTTTGTAATGGACGATGTTGAACTGGAAAAAGAATTCCTGGCCCTATGTAAAGAAAACGGTATGGTAGGTGTGAAGGGATACCGTACCGTAGGAGGCTTCCGCGCTTCCATTTACAATGCCATGCCATTGGCTGGCGTACAGGCCCTGACCGATCTGATGAACGATTTCGCTCAACGTAAAGGATAATTCACAACAAACTATTTATGGCATCCATACAACCATTTAAAGCATTACGTCCTCAACCCGAATTGGCCAGCCAGGTAGCTTCCCGCCCCTATGATGTATTGAATTCCCTGGAAGCCCGTGAAGAAGCAGCCGGTAATCCCAATTCATTTCTCCATATTACCAAGTCCGAAATTGACCTGCCCGAGAATACCGATATTCATACACAAGCTGTCTACGACAAAGCAAAGGAAAACCTGGCCGCTTTTATCCAGCGCGGTATCCTATTCCGGGAAGATAAACCTTGCTATTATATTTACCAGCTCGTCATGAATGGCCGTAGCCAAACCGGACTGGTAGCTGCCAGCTCAGTAGATGATTACGAAAACGATATTATAAAAAGCACGAATTTACCCGTCCTGAAAAAGAACAAGACCGCATCAATCATATCAAAACCTCAGGGGCACAAACAGGTAATGTTTTCCTCGCTTATAGGAATGTGACCGAACTAGATCAACTTATTGAAGATTGGAAAGCCGGTCACCATCCCGTATACAATTTCACTGCCAGCGACAATATCAGCCATACCATCTGGGTAGTAAACAATGATGCGATCATTAAAAGCATCACCGATATTTTTGCCACCGTAGTACCTGCTACCTATATTGCCGATGGCCACCACCGTGCAGCTTCCGCCGCCAAAGTGCGTAAAGCCCTTGGTCAGCAAGCCACTCCCGAGGCCAACTACTTCCTAACTACTTTATTTCCTTCCAACCAGTTGTACATTATGGACTACAACCGGGTGGTCAAGGACCTGAATGGTCTTACTGAAGCTGAATTACTACAAAAGCTTGCTGCCGATTTTACAGTCGAAAAAATTGCCGCTCCCCTGGCTCCCGAAAACCTCCATGAATTTGGGATGTATACCAAAGGACAATGGTATAAACTCACCTCCAAAGAAGGCACCTACACTTCCGATCCCATAGGTGTATTGGATGTGTCCATCCTGTCCAACAATATACTGGACAAACACCTGGGTATTAAGGACCAACGTACCGATAAGCGCATAGACTTTATAGGTGGTATCCGTGGACTGGGTGAATTGGAGAAAAGGGTGAATAGCGGCGAAATGGCCGTTGCATTTAGCCTGCACCCTGTTACCATTCAGCAGTTGTTTGATATTGCCGACAGTGGCAATGTAATGCCTCCCAAAAGCACTTGGTTTGAACCTAAGCTTCGTGATGGACTCCTTACGCATTTAATTGGATAAACAATATTACACTCGCTCGCCTTCCCGCCAAGTGGCGGGATGAGCCTATTTGCAAGCTTCCGGCTTGCCCTTTACAAGGGTGGGTCGCCTTCCAAAGGCTATTGTGTACCCACAACTAATAGCTTTGTGACTATGAATCAAAGCAATTATAATTACTTATTCGGGGATAAACGAATAGAGCGTCGCGGGGAACAATTACTAAGTTCTTTATTTCGAGCAGGTTATAGTAGTATTCAATCGATATCCAATAGTCGTGCAGAACAAAAAGGATATTATCGTTTTTTAAAGAATGATAAAGTACAAGAAGACCTGTTGATCAGGGAGATGGTAGAGCGTTGCGGTAAGGTAAGTGCTGGCAATGTAGTTTTATCGATACAGGATACCACCGAGATCAATCTATGTGATCATAGTGGACGGATCCTCTATGATGAGAGTCTTGGTCCGATCAACGATACGATAAGAGGGATAGGCTTTAAGTTACATCCGAGCCTGGTAATAGATGCCCGAACGAGCTATCCCTATGGGTACTCGGGTATTGAGGTGTGGTCCAGGGAGCATCAGAGACAGGAAGTGTCGCATTATGTTCAGCAGCGCATGAGTGTATCAGAAAAGGAGAGCCAGGTATGGGTGGATTCCAATGAACAGACTTACAAGAGCCTGTCGGCAGCCCAGGCAGTGATCATTATTCAGGACAGGGAGGGCGATTTTTATGAACAGTTTGCCATGGCTCCCCAGGATGGCAAGTTCTTTTTGCTGGTACGCAGCAACCATAACAGGCGGCTGGAACAGGGTGTAAAGCTTTGGGATCATATAGAGGGATTGCCCGTAGCGGGTCATTATAGGACAACCATCAGCTATCAGCATAAAGACAAAACCAGGAAAAAGAGGGAGGCTGACATAGCCGTAAAAATTGGCAAAGTAAAGTTAAAGAAGCCTCATAAGAAGGCAGCGTCCATGCCAGGGTCATCGGTACAGTTAACCGTAATAGAGGCGCGGGAGGTAAACACAGACTTTGCAGACCCGATATTATGGCGTCTATATACTACCTGGCCGGTAGAAGACTTTGAACAGGCCCATACGGTGATAGAATGGTACAGATGCAGGTGGTTTATCGAGGAGGTATTTAAAGTGCTAAAAAGGAATGTTTTAATATTGAAGGCAGTGAGCTGGAAAGTGGTTGGAGCATCCGCAAACTTACCCTCATGCTGCTGGACACGATCATTAAGTTGTTTCAGATGTCAATTGCCTACGGTATGGAGGAAGGGGATAGTCCTGATACGGGAACAATGTTTGAGGATGAGGAAGTAGCGTGTTTGGCAAATATCAATAAAAAGGTACAGGGCAAAACAGAGAAACAATCAAATCCCTTTCAGCAGCAAAACTTAGCCTGGGCATTTTGGATATTAGCACGACTGGGGGATGGAAAGGATATGCATCCCAAAGAAAACCAGGGTTTAATACCCTGATAAATGGACTAACTAAGTTTTACACCATTTATCAGGGATATGCTTTACAAAAAGATGTGGGTACACAATAGCCTTCCAAAGGCGGCTCACCCTTGTAATTTTACCTCGCTCTGCGAACCCCCTGGTCCTTGACAGTACCCCTCCTCCAATCCCCTAAATCTAAAAATCAAGGTTCAGACAATTAAGCTTATATTAGTTTAAACGATTACTGCTGCTATGAGCCGCACCAACCACTACATTGCTGGGATCACCAGCCTTTGCTTTAGTATCATACTCCTGGCAGCTTGCCGTTCCCGTGAACAAACACTCCCCGGTATTTGAAGTATTAGAGCATACACGTACTGGCCTCAGCTTTACCAATAAACTCACCCCCACCAATACCATCAATATGCTGAAGTATATGTACTTCTACAATGGCGCAGGAGTGGGGGCCGGCGATTTTAACAACGATGGGTTGATTGACCTCTTTTTGCAGCCAATCAGCAGCCCAATAAACTATTCCTTAATAAAGGCAACTTACAGTTTAGAGATATTTCTGCCGAGGCCCATATCCCCGGCGATACAGCCTGGAGTACCGGCGTTTCCGTAGTCGATATTAACAACGATGGCTTATTGGATATCTACATTTGCCGTGTTGGTAATTATGAATCACTCCAAAGCCGTAATCAACTCCTCCTTTGCGAACGCATTGAAAAAGGCATTCCCGTTTACAAAGAAGTGGCTCAGCTTTATGGCCTCGCATTCTCGGGCTTCAGTACACAAGCTGCTTTTTTGACTTCGACCTGGATGGCGATCTCGATATGTACCTGTTGAACCATTCCCTGCGCTACAACAATACTTTTGCTGCTCGCCATACCTATGCCAATACCTATGACTCCCTTTCCGGAGATCGCATGTACCGGAATGATAATGGCCATTTTTCCGATATTACCCGTCAATCCGGTATCAATAGCTCCGTCATTGGCTATGGTTTGGGGATTGCTGTATCCGATATCAACCTCGATGGCTGGCCCGATCTGTATATCGGTAATGACTTCCATGAGAACGATTACCTCTATATCAACCAAAAGAACGGGACCTTCAAAGATGAGCTCACCAACAGCATCATGCATACCAGCCAGTTTTCCATGGGTGTAGATGTAGCCGATATCAACAACGATGCTTACCCCGAGATTATTTCTATGGACATGCTGCCATCAGATCCCTATATTCTTAAAAGGTCCCTGGGTGAAGACGCATATGATATCTTTCATACCAAAATAAAACATGGTTATAATTACCAGTATGCACGCAACACACTTCAACTCAATAGACGCAACGGACAGTTTAGCGAAATAGGAGTGTACGCAGGCGTATATGCTACCGATTGGTCTTGGGCCCCCTGTGGATGGATTTCGACAACGATGGCTTGAAAGACCTCTTTGTGTCCAATGGTATTCCCAAACGCCTCAATGATATCGACTATGTCAATTATATCTCCAACGATGAGATACAAAGAAAAATAAGAGCCGGTGAGATCCAGGAGAAAGACATGGCACTCATCAATAAATTCCCGGAGATCAAATTGCCCAATCGCTTTTCCATAATACAGGGAATGCTGCTTTTGACGACCAGGGTAGTAGAATTGAGAACGACAGGCCTACTTATTCCAATGGAGCCGTGTATGCCGATCTTGATAACGATGGCGATCTTGATATCGTGGTCAACAATATTGATGAACCGGCTTTACTATACCGCAATACTGCCAATGATCAGAAAACCAAACACTTTCTTTCCATACAATTGAAAGGGCCAGCCAATAATGTAAATGCCGTGGGCGCAAAAGCCATTCTTTTTGCTGATCGAACCATCAGAACCTATGAAAAATTTGCAGCTCGGGGTTTCCAGTCATCCATGGAAATACCCCTCCATATTGGACTCGATGCTACCGAGGTAGATTCCATGTTCATCATTTGGCCCGATAATACTTACCAACCCATTCACTGGTCCGATACCAACCATATTACCCTTACCTATAGTCCCGGCACCTTGGCAAAATTTGATTATACCAACCTTACCGGCGCCTATAAAAATACCTTATTGCCTGTCGTTGATATTACCAATACCGTGAATCTCCTGTACCGTCACCAGGAAAATCATTTTGTTGAGTTTGACCGAGAATTATTGATACCCCACATGAATGCTGCCGAGGGGCCAGCCCTGGCTGTAGGCGATATGAATGGCGACGGCCTGGAGGATGTTTTCCTCGGTGCTTCCAAAGGAAAAAAAAAGCGCGCTCTTTCTCCAAAACCGTACCGGCCGGTTTGAAAGATCCCTGCAACCTGCATTAGACAATGATAGCATCTATGAAGATGTAGATGCTTGTTGGGTAGATGTAAACAATGATAAACAGTTGGACCTTGTAGTAGCCAGCGGGGCAATGAATACTATGGCCAGGACCCCATTCTCCTGCCCAGAGTATATATCAATAATACGAAAGGACACTTGACTAAGCTGGCGGACGCTTTTACCGATCTGTTTATGACCGCTTCCTGTGTACTACCGTATGATTTTACTGGCGATGGCTTTGTAGACCTTTTTATAGGTGGTCGCGCTTTTCCCTATGAGTACGGCCGTATTCCCCGTTCTTACCTTTTGGAAAACGACAAAGCTGGCAGGTTCAAAGATGTAACAACCCAATACGCCCCTGGCCTCCTACAACCCGGTTTGGTAACCCAGGGCAAATGGGTTGATATTGATAAAGATGGCGATCAGGATTTACTCCTTACCCTGGAGTGGAATGGCATTGCTGCTTTTATGAATGACAAAGGAAAGTTTACCCCCAATGGATCACCGAAAAGAAAGGTTGGTGGAATTTCATCTTGCCTGTTGATATTGACCGCGATGGTGACATGGATCTGGTGGCCGGTAACCTGGGATTGAATAGCCGGTTGAAAGCATCAGCCAAAGAACCCGTGAAAATGTATTACAACGATTTTGATGACAATGGTAGGAAGGAACAAGTGTTGACCTATTTCCTGCAGGGCCGTGAAATTCCTTTTGCCAATAAAGACGAACTCCAGCGTCAACTGCCTGTATTGAAAAAGGTTCCTTTATGCCGGCGATTTTGCCAAGGCATCACTAAGCGACATCTTTACTGCCGAAAAGCTGGAGAAGGCCGAACTATTCACCGCCGATTATTTTTCCAATGCCATCTTCCTCAACCAGGGCAATATGCAGTTTACCCTGCAGCCTCTGCCCTGGCAGGCGCAGCTAAGTTCCTATCGCGATGCAGTGGTCATCAATGCCAATAATGATTCTTTACCCGATATTTTGCTGGGTGGCAATTTCTATGACAACAATATCCAAATGGGAAGGTATGATGCTGATATGGGTACCATCCTGGTGAACAGGGGGAAAGGAGTTCTGGAGCCGGAAAATATCAATGGCCTCCCTGTGAAAGGGCAGGTACGCCACATCAGTAAAATTAAGATTGCAGGTAAAGAGGCCCTCGTGCTGGCCAGGAATAACGATAGCACCCTTGTACTCCGGTTTTCTGATAAATGATTTTATTCAAAACCTCCAATCAAAGCAAAAGATGGCCAATTGCCGATTCACGACTGCCAGTTCACCATTGCCGCCTCAAAACACCGGATAATAGATCCTTGTCACCCATTTACTGGAGTCAGCCTGCTGAATCCTGTCCGTCACCAGCGATTCAAAGGGAATGGCGGGTGAAACCAGCCGATGGTCCGACATGTATTTTTCCAGTTGATGAAAGCCATTGCGTATAGTGCCTGGCCCCCGTTTATTTCAGTAACCAGTGCATTGCCCGGCACCATTCGTTTGAAAGCAAAGCGGTCTGTACTATTGATTACTTTATTAACCGGCAGCCCTACCATTACTTCTACTTGCGTCCCGCCTGTTTTTCGTAAATGTACCATCGGTGGATTGGTCACTTGGGCCCCTGCTTTGTTGATGTATTGCTGTAGTTGATTGATTAACCTGTAGATGTTGGCTTCATCTGGCTCCTGATTGAGCGTTTGCCTTGTCATGACCAACAAGCTGTCCGTAATCTTGCTGCGTGTCACCCGGATTTGGTAGATATTTTGTTCGTCACTTAGGAAGTAGGCCATTTGTTGCAATAGATTCGTCATATCCATTTGTAACTTCTTCGCTTCCCGTAGTTGCCCCCTCCTTTTAATGGGGTTGAGGCTTGATTGCAATTGATAGTCCCATGAAATTTTGATCGAATCATTTCCATAGGGCATCATCGACAACATCCCACTGCTCGTATCTCCTTCATGATCTACCAACATGTCTACACCTGTAAGATAGATATGCCTGGCTTTAAAAATTCGTCCATTGAGGTGATAAGCATCTCCTGTAATACTCGCCTGTCCACCTGGCCACCAGCCTGCCCATTTACTGTTGTCCAATAAAAAAGGTTGTGCTGCTTTTGATTGACGGGTACCAATGCCATCACCGATTTTCGGATCGTCGATGGTATGTATAGATAGGGCAGAACAAGGTAAATAATTCCCCCAAGACGATGGCAACAACTAATCTAACCATAACCTTCAATTAAGCAATACATGATTGAATTGGTGTATTATCCTCCGCTTCTAAATGCTGTGTCCTGTATGTTATGCTACATCCTTCTGATGATCAATAATAAACTGGATGATCTCTTCCAACGGCACATTGATCCTCGACAGAGCATCCGTAATATCATCCCGGTTTACCTGGGCGGCAAAGGAGGGGTCTTTAATTTTTCAATACACTTTTTACATCCATACCTTCATAGCGAATGGGCCGTATGAGTGCCGATGCATGAATAAGGCCCGAAAGCTCATCAAACATATAGATCATTTTATCCATCGTATTATTAGGCTCTACACCAAAATAACGTGGTCCGTGCGAGGCGATACAATGAATAACTTCCGGATCTATATGGCGGCGTTCCAATTCTTCTATGATTATGCGGCAATGGTCATTGGGGTGTTTTTCCCAGTCCGCATCGTGCAGCAGGCCAGCTAGTTCCCATTTTAAGGCTGTCGTAGCATCAGCTCCTTCCCGTTCCAGTGCCCAGGCCTTCATCACCGCTGCCACTTGTTTCATGTGTAGCCGCAGCCGTTCATTTGGTACCCATTCTTCCAATAATTGATGCGCCTCCTCATTGGGCATTAGTTTACCCGCATCTGCCGGATCGCCAAAAACATTCCTGCCAAGATTATAAATTGCCATTCCGTAATATTAAGAAAGCCGGGAGAGCTTTCCAAATAACCGGGTAGTACTTATAGTGAGCTTCTTCGTATAGAAAAATTTCTAGACCTATTTCCTTCCTCATGCAATTCCCAATCCATCCACCTCCCATTCACCATTTCGCGTCTCATTACCCGAAGCAGATCGCGGTTCCCCTACAATCACTTTTACCAGCGCCAGCGCCCCGCCAAAAGCTACCATCCCATTCTCCTCACTTAACCTATTCAGCCTTCGCCGTTTTCGTTTGCTGGTAGCTTCCTTCGGTACATTGTCCAGTCGCGCGTAAAGCAATACCCCCAAAGCTAAAAACATAGTATAACCTGCAGGAATGCTATTTCGGTAACTAAACCGCAATTCCTCAACCGGCTCCTTAGTATTGGGAATCCGTTCAGTGGCCCAAAATTCGTTTACATAATGTCCATTTTCGAAATCTATAACTGCCCCTCCGCAGATCAGCTGAAGATGTTCTACATACTTAGGAGCCGTAATATCTTTCGTAGGCTTGAATCCAGGTACTTCAATAAATATTTCACCCTTCAATGGGTCCGTAGTTATTTCAATCCCAGGCGCAAAAACATCCTGTAAGGACAGATGACGGTTAAACTGAAAACCTTCAAGCATTGAAAGGTTACCCTTGTAGGCCATTCGTTCCCCAAGTCGGTTTTCCTTGTCCTGTTGTACCATCTTCAGCAACTCCCGGTTCATCCGGCTGCTCAGCTTACCGTCTGCTATAGGAAATAACAAGCGAGCTAAAGCCCCGCGTAAGATCTGCCCGGTGTGAATGCTCGTTTTAAACTCTGCCGCATTTTGCATCGTGGCCAGGTAAGTAGGCTTCGTTTTTACCTGCTCACCCGTCACCCTCGACTTTTTCCTGACCAATGCCCCATCATCCGGGTGTTCATAAAAAGTTAACTCATCTATCGTTCCCTTAATGGGCATTATGCCTATTTGCCTGGCCATCCAAGGTAGTTTTAGTTGTTATCCTGCTTCGCAAAATCCTTCCCCGGCAAGTACGAAAAATGGGAACCCCCGGTTTCTAAATTTATACAAATAAATGCAGGTGACAAATTGGCGGTAATTAAGCCGGGCTCAGGAAGAAGTAGGAGCATAATAAAGCATGGCACCTCAGTAGAATAGCCGCAGATCACCCGTCTTTCAGCCGTAGATCATCCATCTTTCAAGTAAACTGATCATAAACTTAAAGTAAACCGGAAGTAAACTTGAAGTAAAGTGAAAAGGTGATTTTCGGTGCAAACTGGCTGGCAGGGCAGCCTGGAGGAGGAGAAAGGAACAAATATCGTTGGTAGATCGAAGCCATAGATTTGCACATTTTTGATAGCATAAAAATACTGATAAAATGTCATATTGGGCCCGCTTCTACCCTGATTTAATCTTCAAAAGCCCTGAACAATCCCATTTAGTAGAGGGCTGTAATTGAAATGCTGTATTCTCGCCTTCCCCTCCTCCTGCATCCCTGCCTTCTTCACCTCCCATTCTGTATGCTGTCTCCTGTCTTCTGTATTCTTGTATTTCCCTTCCCAAAATCCGCCATCCACGCACCTTTCACCCCTCCTCTAAAATTAATATGCAAAATATTTATTGAAAACCAATGCTTTGCGCGGGTGCGATGAAAAATAACTTCCCGTATTTATTGTTTATCGACTTACATCTCCCTACCTTTGCACCCCATTTCATTCCACCGGGTTGGCGGTGGGCCCTCCTCAAGAGGGATAACATTAAAAAAGAACAAACAAAATGAGCAAATTACATTTCACTACAAAGCATGCGAATGCGGCTACCGTAAAACACAACTGGTATGTTGTGGATGGTACCAATCAAACCGTGGGACGCGTGTGCGCTAAAATAGCTGCTGTTCTTCGTGGTAAGAACAAGGCCTATTATACGCCACATGTTGATTGCGGAGATTATGTTATCGTTATCAATGCCGAAAAGGTAAAGTTTACCGGTAACAAAATGGAAGATAAGGAATACCTCACTTTCTCAGGTTATCCTGGTGGTCAAAAAGCCGAAGTAGCTAAAGACCTGCTCAAACGCAGGCCCGAATTAGTGGTTGAGCGCGCAGTTAAAGGCATGTTGCCTAAAAACCGCCTCGGTCGCAAAATGTACAAGAAATTATTTGTGTATGCCGGCGACAAGCACGAACATGCTGCACAAAAACCTCAACCATTAACTTTCTAATTGTAAATATTACATGGAAAAGCAAAAAAACGCCGTAGGTCGTCGTAAAGAAGCTGTGACAAGGATTTTCCTTTCCAAAGGAACCGGTAAGATCACAGTCAACGACAAAGACTACAAAGAATATTTTTCACTGGTATACCTGCAAAATCAGGTAGAACTCCCTTTGAAAACAGTTCAATCCCTCGACAAATTTGATGTAAAGATCAATGCAGCCGGCGGTGGTGTAAAAGGACAAGCAGAAGCTGCCAAGCTGGGTATTGCCCGTGCCCTGGTAGAACTCAACGCTGAATTGCGTCCTTTACTGAAAGCAGCAGGCGTTCTGAAACGTGACCCCCGTTCTGTTGAACGTAAGAAATTTGGTCATAAGAAAGCCCGCAGAAGCTACCAGTTCTCTAAACGTTAATATATACAGGCTGAAAGCTGCCAGCTACTGCCTGATGGCTTTCAGTTTCTATAAGAAACACTATCTAAAATTGCTAACGGCTAACAGCTAATAGCTAAAAGCTAAAAATAAAAATGGAAAATAACACTTCATTGCAACAGCAACTCCTGGAAGCTGGTGTACACTTTGGTCACCTGCGGAAGAAGTGGAACCCCAAGATGTTGCCTTACATCTTCGCCGAGAAGAAAGGTATTCACATCATCGACCTGAATAAAACTACTGAACACCTGCAGGAAACCGCAGCTGCCCTCAAACAGATTGCCCGCAGCGGTAAAAAGATCATGTTCGTAGGTACTAAAAAACAGGCGAAAGAAATCGTTACCGAATGCGCTAAGAAGATCAACATGCCTTACGTTACCGAGCGTTGGTTAGGTGGTATGCTTACCAACTTCAACACCGTTCGTAAAAGCGTAAAGAAAATGCAAAGCATCGACAAAATGCTGGGCGATGGTAGCGCAGAAAGCCTCACCAAGAAAGAAAAACTCACACTCGGCCGCGACCGCGATAAAATGGATAAAGTACTGGGTGGTATCGCTCAACTGGGCCGCGTACCTGCCGCTTTGTTCATCATCGATATCGGCCATGAGCACATCGCGCTCGCTGAAGCTAAACGCCTCGGCATCCTTACCTTCGGTATGGTGGATACCAACTGCGACCCCAATAAGGTTGACTTTGCTATCCCTTCCAACGATGATGCTACTAAATCAATCGCAATCATCACACAATACATCACTGCTGCAATCGCTGAAGGTCTGGCTGAACGTCAGGCTGCTAAAGACGAAGAAGTAGAAGAAACAACAGACGACGAAAAAGAAAGGAAAGCAGCACGCATCCAGGCTGAAGCAGAAGCCGAAGCAGGCCGGGGCGGTCGTGGTGGCGCTCCCCGTGGTCAAGGTGGCCCCGGTGGTGGCAGCGGTCACCAAGCTAAACGCCGCGTTCCAGGTGGTGGTGGTCGCAGAGGCGGCGGAAGATAATTCCTCCCAATCATAACCATTTTAGAATCCAGAATTCCGAGTCTCACCATTCTGAATTCTGGATTCTGACTTCTTGGCAAAGACGAATAGACCGTTTAGCTTAATAATTTAGTAACTGAAATGCGTGCGCCGCAGGATTTTTGTGAAGCATTTTGCATGAACGCATTTTCAAATCTTCAAATTATCAATTTTTCAAATTAATCTTATGTCTACTGTTGCTATTACAGCCGCTGATATTAACAAATTGCGCCAGATGACTGGTGCCGGTATGATGGACTGCCGCAAAGCCTTAACTGAAAACAATGGCGATTTTGAAGCTGCTATTGACTGGCTTCGTAAAAAAGGCGCTAAGGTTGCTGCCCTCCGTGGTGATCGTGAAGCGAAAGAAGGTGTAGTATTGGCTAAAACAACTGCCGATAACAAAGCTGGTATCACCCTTTGCGTAAGCTGTGAGACCGACTTCGTAAGCAAAAATGCCGACTTCGTTGCCTTTGCACAAAGCATCATGGATGCTGCTGTTGCTGCCAACGTGAAAAGCATTGATGAACTCAATACTGTTGCCATCGGCGGTGCTAAAATTGCCGACCTGGTAAATGATAAGTTAGCTTCTATCGGCGAAAAGATCGGTATCACCAAGTTTGAACGCGTTGATGCTGATTATGTAGCCTCTTATATTCACGGTGCTAACCGCATCGGTGTACTCGTAGGTTTCAACAAACCCGCTGCCGAAGCTGGTAAAGACGTGGCTATGCAAATCGCTGCCATGAATCCTGTAGCCGTTGATGCTGACTCTGTTCCTGCTGCTACGGTCGACAGAGAAAGAGCCATCGTTACAGAACAGATCAAGAACGATCCTAAAATGGCGGGTAAACCCGATGAAATGATCGCTAAGATCGCAGAAGGTAAACTGAATGCATTCTTCAAAGAAAGCACACTCACCAGCCAGCCTTTTGTAAAAGACAACGGAAAAAGCGTAGGCGACTACCTGAAATCTGTCGACAGCAGCCTGAAAATTACCGAATTCAAAAGAGTAGCTTTAGGTTAATCACTTTATTGCGAAGGTTTCATTACCAATACAATACATTGAAAAGGGCGCCTAAGCGCCCTTTTTATTTTCATTATCTCTAGACTACCCCTAAAATAGTTGCTAAATCGTTTTTCTATTAACATTTTATTGCTAAATTTATATGCTGCTCATGCTAACAGAATTGCTTTAACTAACTGATTCAACACTACTGCTGAATGAGCGATTATTGTTTGCACCATATTATTGCCGGTATCCGCAACCGAGACCGCGCACTATTCTCCGATCTGTTCGACAGGTATTCACACACCATGTACCTGATTGCACTGGATATTCTCAAAGACCATGAACTGGCACGCGATACCGTCCAGGAAGCATTCCTGAAACTCTGGGAAAAGTCTGATACCATCCATATCCAAACCTCTATCAAAAGCTACCTTTTCCGTACCTCCGCCAACCTGGCCATTAATAAGTACAAGAAAGAAAGCCGCATCGTACACCAGAATGAATTACACGTTATTATAGAGCCAAAGGCACCCACCGAAAACAGAGCCGAAGAAAAGAATTTGAACAATACATCCACCATGCCATCGACTCCCTGCCCCCCCAGTGCAGAAGGGTTTTTACACTCAGCCGCTTTAGCGACATGAGCCCTCCCGATATTGCACAACACCTCAATATCTCCATCAATACCGTCTATACCCATCTCACCATGGCTATCCGGATTATCAAAGAGCGGTTGAAAAAGAAGAACTTTTTTTAACAACCACTAATTGTACCCTTTTCCTTATTTGTCTTATATATACACAATGCACGAGCAGCACGAAAAACTGGAACAAATACTGGCTTCACTTGAACAGCCGGATAATACCTCTTTGCAGGATCAGATCCGGCAATGGATGGATGCCAGTGCCGAAAACCGTGCCTACTATGAAGAAGTAAAGCGTATTTGGTTTACCGGTAATGAACCAGGAGATATGGAATATGATATCGAAATGGAAAAGAAACGATTCTTCAACCGTGTTGACGGTGAAGCGCCGGTAGCACCCATCAAAAAGATCAACTGGTTCCCGAAGATCGCAGTAGCTGCCATACTCTTGATCGCCGCAGGTATAGCTCTTTGGAAAGGAATGTTTACAGGAGCTGATTCCTTTAAGTCCATCCAAACTGCCCGGCTGGAAAGAGATAGCATTGTACTCGCAGATGGTAGTAAAGTATTCCTCCATGGAAGCTCACGCCTGCGTTATACCGTGCGTATGAATGGCCCCCAAAGAGAAGTATGGCTGGAAAAAGGAGAAGCATTTTTGATATCGCCAAAGACCCAGCACATCCATTTGTTGTGCACATCGACAGTGCTGTAGTAGAAGTGTTGGGTACCAGCTTTGATGTGCGCATCACCAATAACACCGTTTCCGTTGCCGTGGCTACCGGTAAGGTTGGTTTTACAGGAAGCAACAAACGGGTAAAGGCCCTGCTAAACCCCGGATTAATGGGCATGTATGCAAATGGTGATTCATCTATTCGCATAACCCAAAACAGCAACCAGCTGGCCTGGAGAACCGGCGAAGTGAAGTTTTCCAATTCACCCTTGCCCGAGGTACTGGCTACTATCGAACAAGTCTATGAAGTGGGCGTCGACATGGCCCCCTCACTAAATAAAACAAGAGTCACAGCTACCATCAATAACCTGTCACTCGAAAAATAATGACACTGTTGCAGGCTAGCCTTGATATCAGCTTTACAAAGCTTGACAGCATGACCTATAAAGTTCGCCCAGCCCGGTAGTACACCCTTTACCGCGGCATTCCGATTCAATTTTCACTTTCTTATTAAAACTAACTGTTATGAAGCAATTTGTACACCTCGTACATGGCCTTCGCATGCCCTTACCTGAACGGGCTGCATTCCTTACTGTCATCATCTTTTTAACGGGGTTATTCCCTGCCCATGCCAATGGCAACCAGGACCTGCTGGAACGGCGCATTACCATCCAGCTTTCCAAAGCACCCCTCACCGATGCCATACGGCAAATAGAATCAGCATCCCATACCAGCTTCTATTTTGATCAAAAGATCCTCGATGGCAGAACCGACCTCATCACCTTGGATGTAAAAACACCACCCTTAAAAAAGTATTGACACAGGTATTCCCACCCGCCAAATACGATTTCTTTCAACTGGAAGCACAGATCGTAGTTAAACTCCGCCCTGTTAGGAAACCCCCACCCCTAACACCGATAAAACACCGCCTGCCGAAATATTGATCACCGGTACCGTCAAAAGCGAAGCCCTCAACCAACCACTATCCGGCGTAACCGTTACCGCTTTGCCAGCCAATAGATCAGTAGCTACCGATGTCAATGGATTTTTTCGTATCCAGGCAAATCAAGGCGATTCAATCGAATTTACCTATGTTGGTTACCAACGTCAGGTAATTCCTATTCGTGAGCGGATTGTCCTGGATGTATCCCTCCAGGCCACACAGGGCGGATTGAACGAAGTAGTAGTCGTGGGCTTTGGTAAACAGAAAAAGATCAGCCTCGTAGGCGCCCAATCCACCGTTGATGTCGATGAACTCAAACAACCTGTAGCCAACCTAAGTACTACCCTCGCCGGCCGCATTGCTGGCGTGGTAGGCGTTCAGCGTTCCGGTGAACCAGGAAGAAATGGCGCTGATATCTGGATCCGTGGTATCTCCACTTTCAATGCTTCCAATGAAGCACGACCCCTTATATTGATAGATGGCGTTCCAAGAGATATCAATAGCCTTGATCCCGAAGATGTTCAATCCGTCACCATCCTAAAAGACGCCTCTGCTACTGCCGTATATGGCGTACAGGGCGCCAATGGCGTGATCCTTATCAAAACAAAAAGCGGTAAGGCCGGTAAAACTTCCTTCAATGTAAACTATAATGAAGGTTTCATGACCTTCACCAGGATACCCGAACTCACCGATGGTATCACTTATATGAACCTCACCAACGAGGCCATGAAAGCCAGTAATATCCAACCCAAATATTCACAGGAATACATTGATAAAACTGCCTCCGGCGAAGATCCCTATGTATATCCCAATGTGGATTGGATGGATGCCCTCTTTGATAAATGGTCCCACAATAGGCGCCTCAATCTTAGTGCACGCGGTGGTTCCGAAAGAGCCAATTACTATGTATCCCTGGCCTATTATGATGAAAAGGGTTTTCTTAAAACCGATGGCCTGGAAAGCTACAATACCGATACCCGTTTTCGCAGGTACAACTTTACCAGCAACCTCAACCTGCAGCTTACCGGTACCACCCGTTTTGAACTGGGCATACAAGGTTATATCACCAATGGCAACTATCCCGGTATAAGCTCGTCCGATGCTTTTGCACAAGCCATGCAGATCACCCCCGTCCTATTTCCCGTGATGTATCCCGGCGACTATGTACCTGGTCAAAGCTCCAATGGCGACCAGCGCAACCCCTATGCAGATATTACCAAACGCGGCTTTCAGTCAACCTATGGCAACCAGTTGTACACCAATGGCCGCCTTACACAAGACCTGGGTTTTTGGTTACCCGGCTTATCGGTTACTACCATGTATTCCTTTGATACCTATAATTCACAAACACTCAGCCGTACCAAAAGAGAAGATACCTACTATGTAGACCAGGTAAATCCACGCAAACCCGATGGATCACTCAACCTACTGCAAACCTGGCAGGGCAATAACTCACTGGCCTATAGCAATGCTACTTCTGGCAACCGCCGCTTCTATACCGAATCGGCTGTTAACTATGACCGCGATTTTGGCGATCATCATGCCAGCGGCATGTTGCTCTATAACCAAAGTGATATGACCAATGCTACTGCTGGCGACCTGGTTAGCTCAATTCCTACCAGGTACCGTGGACTGGCTGGCCGTACCACTTACTCCTGGAAGGACCGCTATTTTGCTGAGTTTAACTTTGGTTACAATGGCTCAGAGAACTTTGCTCCCAATAGCCGCTTTGGATTCTTCCCTTCTTTTGGCCTTGGGTGGATCGTTTCTTCCGAGAAATTCTTCAAACCATTACGCAATGCCGTTCAGTTCCTCAAAATACGTTTCAGCGATGGACTGGTAGGTGCGGGTAGTGGTGGCCGCCGTTTTGGCTACCTCACTTTTGTCAACAGTGGCGCCGCAGGTTATACCTATGGTACCAATCGCGGTGGCCGGGCAGGTGTGGAAATATCTGATTATGGAACAGAGATCACCTGGTCCGAAGCACGTAAGATGGACCTGGGTATTGAGTTCAAAACTTTCAACAACAAGATATCCGTCATTATAGATTTCTTCAAAGAACACAGAACAGGTGTATTCCTTCAGCGTGGCAGCTTGGCCAATTTCGTTGGCCTTACCAACCGCCCCTGGGGCAACCTGGGTATCATCGACAACAAGGGCGTTGATATGACCATTGAAACCGCTCCCATGTATGTAGGCAATCTGGCTATATCCATGCGTGGCAACTTTACCTATAACAAAGACAAGGTGATTGAAAATGATAACCCCACGCCCAAATACCCCTGGATGGAACGCAGGGGCCTCAACTACTTGTCGCGATTTGGCCTCATAGCAGAAGGATTGTTTCAAAGCGATGATGAGATCAGCAAAAGCCCCAGATCTTCTTACGGCCCTGTACGTAAAGGCGATATCAAATACAAAGACCTCAATGGCGATAATATCATCGACTCCTATGATCAAACACGTATTGGCCGTGGCGATGTACCAGCCATCGTATATGGCTTTGGATTCAATTTTGAATGGGACAGAAAAATATACCTCAGTACTTTCTTTCAGGGCGTATCACAAGCCGATAGGCTGATCTCAGGAGATGGCATTGTTCCATTTTCCAATAGCATCGGTGCCGATAGAAGTAACCTGTATGCCATTGCCACCGACCGCTGGACAGAAGAGAACCCAAATCCTAACGCATTTTATCCCCGCCTAGGTTATGGCAATGCCGTTAATGCCAATAATATCCAGGCCAGTAGCTGGTGGGTGAAGGATATTAGTTTTCTGAGATTGAAAACAGTGGAGTTGGGATACCGGCTCAATGTAAACAAACTTCAGGCAATTGGTATTAAGACGGCTACTCTTTTTGCACAAGGCGTTAACCTCCTTACGTTCAGCAAATTCAAGTTGTGGGATCCGGAACTCAACACGTCCAATGGTACCTCCTATCCCAATGTGATCACCATTTCTGTTGGCTTACAGGCCTCTTTCTAAAAATACAACACTGCATTATGAAAAAGATTCATTTCCTCTATATAATCCTGGCAGCAGCTATTGCCATCAGCTCCTGTAAAAAAGGGTTCCTCGACCAGGTGCCCGATGACCGCCTTACTACAGATGATATTTTTGAAAGCCAAAATACTACACTCGACTTCCTGGCCAATGTATATAGCTATATTCCCGATGAAGGCAACCAGCGTTTTGTAACCAGCGGAGGCGCTGGCCCTTGGATCGCGGCTGCCGACGAAGGCAAGTATACCTGGGATTTTGTAAGCAGCAACAATATCAACCTGGGCTCCTGGAATGCTACCACTGGCTTTGTAGGGTCTTTCTGGCAGCGATATTACCGCGGCATTCGCAATGCCTCTTATTTTATGAACAATGTGGCTAAGTGTGTTGAACTGGGCCCTAAGCTCATTAAACAACATGGCGCCGAAGCAAGGGCCTTGCGCGCTATCTTTTATTTCTATCTCATTCGTATATACGGCCCTGTACCCCTCACAGGGGAAAACCCCATTTCGCCCGACGCTTCCTTTAATGATGTACAACTAGCCCGCAACACCTTCGATGAATGCGTAAATTATATTATTACTGAGTTGGATAAAGCAGCCCTTGATCTGCCTGTTAAAATGCAAGGAGATAACAAAGGCCGCATTGACCAGGCCACCGCACATTTATTCAAACAACAAACCCTGTTGCTGGCTGCCAGCCCCTTATTCAATGGCAATCCGGATTATGCCAACCTGAAAAATGAAGATGGCAAGGCCCTCATGCCAGCGCAATACGATGCCAATAAATGGAAACTGGCTGCCGATGCTGCCAAATCATTCATTGATAAATACGTTCCCACTTACTTTACTCTTTTTACCGATAAAGATGCAGCGGGTAAGGTAAGCCCTTATTTATCCTGCCGCAATGTGATGCTCAATGACTGGAATGATGAATGGATCTTTGGCCGTCCCTCCGCATCCATTGGTACCATTCAATACGACAGAACACCCTACCATGCAGGTGCTGCCAATGAAGCTAAAGGCGGCGGTGGCTTGGGTGCTACACAAAACATCGTAGATGCCTTCTTTATGGCCAATGGACAGAGTCCCTATAATGATGATGGAACCATCAATCCTCAATCCGGTTACCTGAATACAGGCTTTAGCAGCTTTAAAGCCCCTTATGATGTACAAGCCCGTCAAACCCATAATATGTGGGTAAACCGTGAGCCCCGGTTTTATGTAGATATTACTTACGACAATAGTCTTTGGCTCAATACCAATACCGGCAATATTGTAACCACTGTACAGTATTCGGGCAATTCCGGGGTGAAAAATACCGGTAGCGATCACAGCCCCACCGGCTATATTGTTCGCAAGAATGTGGCCCTGGGCAACTGGAGCAATGGCAACCGCGCCTTGGTACTACTCCGCCTGGCCCAGGTATTCCTCGATTATGCGGAAGCCCTTAATGAGGCCGATCCCGGCAATACACTGGTATTGTATTACCTCAACCAGATCAGGGAACGCGCGGGTATTCCCTATACGGCGTAGGCGCCGATCCATTGCCAGTACCGGCAGGTCAGGTCGCTATGCGCAATGCCATCCGCAAAGAACGCCGTATTGAACTGGCTTTTGAAAGCACCCGCTACTTTGATACCCGCCGCTGGAAAATTGCCGAACAAACCGATAAAGGCCCCATGTATGGCCTTAACATCAATGCCGATGGAACTGCTTTCTATAATGTAGTGCCTTTTGAAACAAGGGTATTTGAAAAGAAGCATTACCTGTTTCCCATACCACAAGGTGAAATTGATGTAGATAAGAAACTTGTACAAAATACAGGATGGGAATAACTGTTTGCACAGCACAGAGGAATATACAATTTGAATGCATTAAACCCTTCAAACATGAACAACCGAACGATCAAAATAACCTGTTTTACAATATTGATGTTGTTTTCTATACAGGCAGCAGCACAAGATATTATTTCTTATGGCGGAACACTTACCGTATCACAGGATAACCCCGGCGGACCGGGTGGAGGAGAAGGCTCCTTGAAGCTCATCGATAACAACCCAAATTCAAAAATATATGTAGGGGGTGTTGCCCTGCCTTGGTATATGCAATGGCAATGCACCAACCCGGCCAGGGCCGCACAATATGTACTTACTTCAGGTGGTGATGCCCCTACCCGCGATCCTAAGAACTGGCAACTAATGGGCTCCAATGATGCAGCCAGCTGGACCACCCTTGATACACGTGCCAATGAAGTATTCAGCGGTCGTAACCAGGCCCGTATTTTTGATGTGCCTGCCGCAGTTCAGGCTTTGTATAAATATTATCGGGTAACTATTTCCGCTACCAATGGAAGCTCCGCCTTCCAGCTGTCCGAATGGCGCTTATTGGAAGGATTGCCACCTGCGCCACCTACGGCACTAGCTGGACTAGCCACGGCAGGTTCCGAAGTGCTATTGAGCTGGGAGGACAACGCACCCAATGAAAGTGGTTTTGAAGTAGAACGATCCGAAAACGGTGTCGACTTTATTAAAGTAACTACCACCCCAGCCAATCAATTAAATTATGCTTCCACCGGTTTATTGGTGAATACTCCTTACCAGTTTCGCGTAAGGGCTATCAATACCTATGGCAACTCGGCCTGGTCCAATACCATTGTAATACCCACCCTCAACCAAAGCGGTATCCTGACCGATGTAACAGATGATGGCGGAATACTGGCCGTTTCAAAAGACAATGATGGGGCCCCACAGCCAATGAAGGATCATTAAAACTGATCGACAATAGCTATAGCACCAAGTTCCTGATCTTTGGCGCCATGCCCACAGATGGTTACTGGGCACGATATCGCGCACAAAATCCATGGGTCGTTACCAAATACACCATCACCACCGGTAATGATGCCGCTGGCCGTGATCCCAAAACCTGGAAATTCCAGGCTACCAACGATACCCTGGGTACCTGGACGGATCTGGATACCCGCACCGGCGTTACCTTACCTGCCCGCTCCACAGGCTACACCTTTGCATTCGCCAATACCAACCCCTATACCTATTTCAGGTTGCTCGTTACACAGAATGGTGGCGATGGTGGTATCATGGGCCAGATCAGCGAATGGAAATATGGGGCATGAGTCCCAATGCCCCCAAAGTACCCGCCAACCTCGATGTAACAGCAGTAACCTTTACTACTGCCACTTTAAAGTGGACCGACAACTCCACCAACGAAACCGGCTTTGAAATAGAAAGATCAGAAGATAGCCTCAACTTTGAAGCTGCCGGTACTGCAGCTGCCAATGCAACAACGTATGAAGTGCCCAACCTGCTGGGCGGCTTTAAATACTACTTCCGTATCCGCGCAGTGAATGCTGCTACCAAATCCATCTGGAGCAAAATAGTGGATACCATTACAGATTATGATCCCAACCTGCCCCTTACACCACGTAACCTGCAGGGGGCTCCACTATCCGAAACTGCCATATCCCTTACCTGGGATGACCGCTCGAACAATGAAACCGGCTTTGAAATAGAACGCTCCGTGAATGGCATTAATTTCATTCCCTTGCCAGCGTAGCGGCAGAGATAGAAACCCATACCGATAACGGCCTGAACCTCGCCTCCCGGTATTATTACCGCGTAAAGGCCAAAAACACGTTTGGTAACTCTTATTACAGCAATGTTGTGACCGTGATCACACAGGGTAAGAATACAGCACCTACATTGGATGCCATTACCAACAAAGACATCTGTACTACCGATTCCACGTTCACATTTGATCTTACCGGTATCACACCTGGCGCCGAAGCCTGGCAATTGGTTACCCTGGCAGTCACCAGCTCCGATGCCACCTTATTCGATGAGCTGTCCGTAACACCCGTAGTAAATGGTAAGGCCCAGCTTTCTTATAATGCTGCTAAAGGAGGTACTGCTATCATTACCGTCAGGGCACAGGACAATGGCGCCACCTTCAATGGAGGTAACGATACCTATACCCGCACCTTTACAATAGTGGTGAACCCCTCGTGGTGAATATTGCTTCGGATAAAGGCCTGGTAATTCCACGACTGGAAACTGCCCACCTTACCGCTTCCGGTGCAGATAATTATACCTGGACAGCAGCCCATGGTATTGTCAATGGTCGGCAATCATCCATACTTACAGTAAGGCCCACCATCAACACGCCTTACACAGTACTGGGTATCAACGACCGGGGTGTAAGGATACCGCTACCGTTACCATTCAATTACAGGGCAATTACAACCTCGATGTGGTAAATATCATAACACCCAATGCCGATGGTAAGAATGATCGCTGGGTGATCTGGAATATCAATGCTTTTCCCAATAACGAAGTGAGAGTAATAGATAGGGCCGGCCGGGTGGTATTTACACAGAAGAATTATATGAACGACTGGGAGGGCACATACAACGGCTCCCCATTGCCCGAAGGTGCTTACCTCTATACCATTAAACTGGGTCCAGGCATACCTTCTTCACAAGGCGTATTAACCATTATTCGCAACCGTAAATAAGCAATACAAATGAAACAACTATATAAACTCAGGCAAATCATCCGCACACTATCCATTGCCTTGACTGCGATCCTACTTGGTGGTAAAACAATGGCCCAGCAAAACCCCTTTGCCGCCAGCTATTTCCAAAACCAATACCTCGCCAATCCAGCCATGGTAGGCGGCGATAATAAAATAAAAGCTGGTGTGGGCTACCGCCGTCAATGGGCAGGCATATCCAATAGCCCCTATAGCTTGTACGCCACCGGCGAATACAGCAGCGGCAATAAAATAAACCTGGGCATTACCGTGTACAACGATAACGCAGGTCTGCTCAATACCAGTATGGCCATGGCTACCTATGCTTATTACCTGCCTGTAACCAACAACGGTGGACGGGTCCATCTGGGTATTTCTGCCGGAGCCATGAACCGTCGAATTGACTTGAAGAACTTCAATGGTGATCAAGGGGATGTACTACTTACAGAAGGAAATAATATCCGCTTCGACGGCAGCATTGGGGTGGCTTACACCGATAAGCAGATCACCGTGCAGGGGCCTTTCCCAATATCGTCACCTACTTTAGAAAGGAAAACGACAGCATCGTGAACAGACCTACTTTTTTGCAGCAGCCAGTTATAAATTCTCATTCAATGACGGAGATATTACTATAGAACCCAAAGTGGCCTTCCGGGGCATGAAGGGATCCGACAATATCATTGATGCCGGTGCCAATATAACACTGAAAATGATAAACCTGTTTGGCCTTTACCATACTTCCAAAAACATCACTGCGGGAGCAGGATTGAAGATTGCCGATAAACTGGTGGTGAGTGCCATGTATACCTCTGCGGGATCGGCCATGCGCCAGTACACCGATGGCAGTTTTGAAGTAGGACTTAACTTTTCACTAGGCGGGAAAGAAAAATAATGGTTAGTCTGTACTTGTCTAAGGGTGGGCCGCCCTCAAGGACGGCTCACCCTGGTCTAAAGAATTCAACAAAATATTGATCTTAATGAAAAGAAGTATAAACCTAATAGCCCTTATCCTTTTGACAATATCGCTGCTATCGGTGGCCTGTAAAAAAGTAGTGGAGACGGAACTCCACCACCAGTCAATCCCCGGCCGTGGATCCACCCGATGCGCCCATTAAAACCTGGCAGGAGCATTGGTTTGATCACAACCAATTGGTAAGCCGTGTGTATTATGATACCGTATTGGCCGTGTATTATGACAACGAGGTATCGAGAACCATTACCTGGCCTTTCACCTTCTTAAAAGAAGTGTGGTTGTACTCAATGCTACCTATGGCAAATTGTATAGCACCGATAAAAGGTTGTATGCCATTTATCATACCGGTAAATACGGAGGAGGCCACCCCGCTTACTATTATGATCCGGGGCACGACAACAAGAATGTAATTGATTGCGGTTCCAACGCCGGTAATGCCTGGCTGAGCGGTACTGGTAATGACTTAGATCTGTCGACCCATGAAATTGGCCATATCGTGGAAAGTACCACATTCGGGACCAGGGGTTCACCTGCCTTTAGCCTTTGGAAAGACAGTAAGTGGATGGAGATCTATATCTATGACGTGTACAAGGGCCTCAAGCGTGAGGCTGATGCTACCCGCTGGTTCAACCTGATGGTGAATACCTCCGATAACTTCCCGGCCCCCAATACCCAATGGTTCAAGAATTGGTTCTATCCCATTTATGATAAATATGGCGGCAATAAAGTATTGGCTAAATTCTTTTCCTTATTGGCTGCCCACTTTCCCAGGAATGGAGAGAGCCGTTATACCCGGGATATGAACTGGGGCGAGTTTGTGCATTTCTGGAGTGGGGCGGCAGGCGCCAGTTTAAAAGCGCAGGCCACTACAGCTTTTGGCTGGCCCGCAACCTGGGAAACACAATTCATTCAGGCAAAAAACGATTTCCCAGGAATAACCTATTAATAATATTCCCTCATCGCCTCAAGGCCTTAATCCATGGAATCAATAAGATCCACAAATCAGCGATTCATCAGCGGGATCCCCATAACCCCAGAATCAGTGATTGATCAGCGAATAATCAGCAAAATCAGGATAATCCATAAATCAACGATTGCAGTTTAGTTTGTATTAGAAAGAGTCCGTCACCCAGACAAATGCGCTCCTTTCCAGGGGTGCATTTTTGTTGCTGTAGGAGAGGCCTGCTATTATCCTTTCAGGCAGGTTTATAATCCTTTTACGCTGGCGTATTCTATAGTTTATACTCAATTTTGAGCGCTTATGAATACAATTACACCCATATTCCCCTGCCTGTCACTGGATGAGCTGATGGCCTTTTATCAATCCCTCGGATTTACCATCAGTTATTATCAGAAAAGCCCCAACCCCTATGCCGTGGTAGAGAAAGACTGGATCAGGTTCGACTTCTATGGCATTAAGCACCACGATCCCAAAAAGTCTATCATACCTGCTATATTACCTGCGAGGAAGTAGATGAGCTGTACGAACATTTTTCCAATGCCCTCCGGAAAAAAGCGGCAAACTTCCTACAAGAGGTTTGCCCAGGATCAGTGAAATAAGAGATAAACCCAATGTTGGCGTACGCGAATTTCAATTGGTCGACATTGCAGACACCTGTCTACGCTTTGGCAGGAAAATAAAGCTCCCGCCTAAACCGGCATCATAAAATAGACCTCCAAAGGTCCTAAAAAGCCAATGCCAGCCACAAATACCTAAAGGCTAAAAACTAATATCCAACGCCTCATCGTACATTTCCTAATGCCGGTTTCCAGCCTCCGGATCCTGACCTCCTGCCATCGCCTTCCCTTTTCCCCTTTGTTCTGTTCGCCAAAAACCCTTTCTTTGCACAGCAATTTGCCAAAGCTGGCAGTTTTCATCGTTAATTTTATATTATTTGCTCATGCTGCCCAAGTACAAACGCATCCTGTTAAAACTGAGTGGAGAATCATTGATGGGGGATAAAAGTTTCGGTATGGATCCCGCTGTACTCGATCATTATGCCCGCGATATCAAGGAAATTGTAGACCTGGGTGTACAGGTAGCTATTGTAATTGGCGGCGGTAATATCTACCGCGGCATGAATGAGGCTGAAACAGGCATAGAACGCGCTCATGGCGATTATATGGGCATGTTGGCCACCGTGATCAACGGAATGGCCATGCAGGCCATGCTGGAAAAAGTAGGTGTATATACCCGCCTCCAAAGCGCCATTAAAATGGAGCAGATCGCAGAGCCCTATATCCGTCGCCGGGCCATCCGCCACGTCGAAAAAGGCCGCGTTGTGATCTTCGGAGCTGGTACAGGCAACCCCTATTTTACCACCGATACCGCCGGTTCCCTCCGCGCTATCGAAATTGAAGCCGACGTTATTTTAAAAGGTACCCGGGTAGACGGGATCTATAATGCCGACCCCGAAAAAGACCCCACTGCCAAAAAGTACGATACCATCACCTTCCAGGAATGTATTTCCCAAAACCTGAGGGTTATGGACATGACGGCCTTCACCCTTTGCATGGAAAACAACCTTCCCATCATTGTTTTTGACATGAATACTGCCGGAAATCTCCGTAAAGTGGTCTGTGGCGAAAGAGTTGGAACCCTGGTAAAATCCTGATAACCAATTTAACAAAATTATTAGCCCCCACAGGCTTGTATATGTGGGTTTATCGCACTACTTTAACAGGGAAAATGCCCCTGACCCCGGCATTTTTACAACTCTCCCCACTGTTCATGTCCCTTGAAAGATGAGGTATCCCAGAAGGACCCGTGCGTAAAGGAAATTTCCGAACTGCTATGAACCTATTACACATTTTACTGGCTTCTAAAATAGCTATCGGTCTTACCGAGATGATTGTATTCATGCTGGTATCCCTGATCCTGGGATTTGCCATCCACTTTTACCTCACCCAGAAAAAAATAATGCCTTCTGTTTCTACTGAACCAGCCGTTCTGGCACCAGAACCCATTGGCGGATTGGACGAATGGCGCCTGAAATTTTATGAAGAAGTTGACCTGCGCGAACAATTGACCCGTGAACTGGAAGAAGCAAAAGAAAAAGAAGAGCTGCTGGAAATGGAAGTCGAAGACTTTAAAAAGAAATAGCACGCCTGGAAGCAGCCATACCCGGGAATGAAACATACGAAGAAGAACAAGATGAAAAGGTATCCGGCAATTTCATGTCCCAACTAAAACATGCTCAGGACAACCTGTTTGCCCATAACCAGGATATCAGCCGACTCCTCAGGCAGGTGGAAATGCTGAAGGAATCCGAACAAAAGTTTACAGAAGTCCAACAGTTGAATGAAATGTTGAGCCAGCAATTGCGTGATGCCCGTCGTGCGCTGATGGACAAAGAAGCCGAGCTGAAGCAGGTACGCCAACAACAAGTGTTGAGCAATGAGGTGAAAGGGCGCCTTGAAAAAGCTTATGAGGAATTTGGCGTACTGCAGGATCGCCTGCACAAAATTGAATCTTCTACCTCACCCCAGCACAAAGGTTTTGAATACGAAGAACTACAACAGGCTTATTTCAAGATCACCCGCGAGTTCGATGAACTTAAAATGAAGCAGGTGAATATGCTGGAAGAACACCAACGCCTGGCCCGCCTCCTGGCCGATACAGAAGATAAACTGCGTGAATCCAACTTCCAGCGTCAGCAATTGCTCAAAAAAGTAGGCTACCTGGAAGAACTGAATACCGACCTGCAGCAGGTGGCAGAGCACAATAAAAAGCTGGAAATACAACTCAAGCGCATTGGTGAAATAGAAATACTCCTTTCACGCCTCTCCAGTGAAAAAGACAAAGAAAAAGGTTGATAAGGCTGTCAATTGCTAACGCCTAAAGGCTAACAGCTAAAAGCCGTAATTTTGCCCTCTAATCAACCATAGCCATGTCATCTATTGCAGATATACGGAAGGATTACAAACTAAAAGCCTTTACAGAAACCGACGCTAAAAAACATCCCATTGAGCAATTTACCCAATGGTGGGAGGAAGCCCTGGCCGCTGAAATTGATGAGGTAAATGCCATGACCCTGGCTACCGCTTCTACCACTGGTGTGCCCGATGCGCGTATAGTGTTGCTAAAGGATTATGATATGCAGGGGTTTGTATTTTTCACCAATTATTCCAGTGCCAAAGGGCAACAGTTAGAGGCCAATCCACAGGCCAGCCTGGTATTTTTTGGAAGGAATTGGAACGCCAGGTTCGCATCAGCGGCCGGGTTGAAAGAGTAAGTGAGGAAGAAAGCGACCAGTATTACAATAGCCGCCCGGAAGGTAGCCGTATCGGCGCCTGGGTATCACCCCAAAGCCAGGTCATTGAAAACCGGGAATGGCTGGATGAACAAGACCTTAAATTCAGGGAAGTATTCCACTCAAAACCCATATTACGCCCGCCACATTGGGGCGGTTACCGCATAAAGCCACTGCGCATTGAGTTCTGGCAGGGCCGTTCCAACCGCTTGCACGACCGTCTGTATTATACCGTAAACCAGCAGGGAAACTGGATCATGGAAAGGCTGGCACCTTAATACCGGGTTCATTAGCGATCAGTAAAAGCTTACTGATAATCATTGATCTGGGCCCTCTACCGGCTGTATGCCAGCTAGGAGGAGGGTTGAGGAGTTGAAAGGTTGATAAGTCAAAACGGAACCCCGTTCCAACCTATTAACCCATCAACGTATCAACTATTTGCTTTCTTTCTTGGGAGCTGCTTTCTTGGTTCTTGCAGGTCGGCTTTTGCCAAAAGAACCCTTGAAAGTTTTTCCTTTTTGGTTTTTTTATCACCTCTGCCCATGTTACTATGCTTTTAATTGAGTAAAAATAGAGTGCAAAAATACTACTTCGCCCAGGTTGAACAAAAGCAAATTTTACTGTATTCCCTTACCGCTTGATTGCCCCTTTCACCAATGGGCAAAAAAAAGCTCCGGTACCAGTTGCCCATTTGCTATGAGCTTTGTAACGGAGCTTTCCATGCAGTGGATGCAGCAATTATAATTTAGCTTGCAATTCTTTACCTGCCTTAAACCGGGCAACTTTTTTTCGCTTTGATCTTGATAACAGCGCCGGTTTGAGGGTTGCGGCCGTTACGAGCAGCTCTTTTGGAAACAGAGAATGTACCGAAACCAACCAGGGTTACTTTACCACCACCTTTCAGGGTCTTAGTAACTGCTTCTACAAAAGAATCCAAAGCGGCATTTGCCTGTGTCTTAGTGATACCAGCGTCATCTGCAAGCTTTGCGATTAATTCAGCTTTGTTCATAGTGTAATGTTTTAAAAATTTAAGCAGGACAAATTTAGACGTTTTGTCAATGAAACAAAATTTTTATCTCCTAAAATTAACATTTGCTAAATTGCTATAATCCGCTTGGGGCAAGGATTATAGAACATGTCAACAGTTTTGATGATACACCTGTTTTTAAGGTGTATTGTGAAATGCAGTGCCAGCCTGTGTTTCACGCCTGATAAGCTGAAATGCGGGCCCCGCAAGGGTTTGCGGGGAATATACAATAATTTCCTACTCAGCCTAATTAAAAAAATATTATCCACACTCAGTGTAAAACCTCCATTAAGCTGCTGAATGAGATACAATACGCGCCCCATTTACTATGCCCTGCTGCTTGTAAAGCAGGCTCATGGTTTTCCCTATAGCGTAAATAGTCGTCCTTGCTTTCGGAAAAGTACTGCACTGCATAGGTAGGCCCTTCCGTTTCATCTGTTTCCAGCACACGCACCAGTTGAAATTTCCTAAAACACCCCGTTTCTATAATGGCAGGAATGCGTTCCTGTTGCATCCATTGTACCCACGCTTCATGAATACTCCAGTGTACATAGGTGGTAACATTGTATATATACATGTTGAACCATTATTATTTTAATTCCAGGAATACCGGGCAATGATCACTATGCATTACATCAGGGTAAATTTCAGCGCCCTTTAAACGTTTACGCAGCGGTTCTGTTGCATTGATATAGTCAATTCTCCAACCTTTATTTTGCAGGCGTACAGAAGGAAAACGTTGACTCCACCAGCTATACCGCTGTGGTTCTGGATGCAGCTCACGAAAAGTATCTATCCAACCGCTACCGATAAACTTATCCATCCAAGCCCGCTCCTCTGGTAAAAAGCCCGATGAGTTCTTGTTGCCTTTGGGGTCATGAATGTCTATTTCCTTATGTGCGATATTGTAATCCCCACAAAGGATCAACTTCGGATGCTTTACCCTTAGGTCATTTAAATAGACAAAAACTCATCCAGCCATTGGTATTTGTAAGTCTGGCGTTCGTCGCCTGAAGTACCCGATGGGAAATAAGCATTGATCAATCGGATATCACCAAAGTCCAGTTGAATTACACGCCCTTCATCATCACTTACCTGGTGCCCCGTACCATACACTATGTTGTCGGGTTTTATTTTGGTGAATACCGCCACGCCGCTATATCCTTTTTCTGGGCACTGAACCAGTAATCGTGATAATTGAGGTTGGTGAATTGCTTGTGGTCTACATTGTCCCTGTGTGCTTTCGTTTCCTGGAGGCAGATGATATCGGCCGGATCTGTTTTCAGCCAGTCGATAAGCCCCTTGTTCATGGCCGCACGGATGCCATTTACATTATAGCTGAGGATACGCATGATTATTTATTTTTACATTTGGAAAGCAATTTACAGTATTGATATGGAAGCTACATCAGTTAAGACCAGTATTAAGCCGATCATTCCGCCCAAAGAGCATGTGTACCTGGATGGTCCCAAGCCCCGTACCTATGAATTGTCCTTTGCGTGGAGAGTATTTACCCAATTTATCAAGGGGTTCCGGAACTTCCATTTCCTGGGGCCTTGTATTACCGTATTTGGGTCGGCCCGCTTTAAAGAAGACCATCCCTATTATGAAAAGGCAAGGGAATTTGGCCAGCGGATTGCCGAAACAGGGTTTACCACCATGACCGGCGGGGGCCCGGGTATTATGGAAGCTGCCAACCGGGGGCTTATGAAAATGGCGGCAACTCTGTAGGCTGTAATATCCGCCTTCCTTTTGAACAACAAGCAAACCCCTGGCTTCATAAATCCATCACTTTTGAGTACTTCTTTGTGCGTAAAGTGGTCATGGTAAAATATTCCTATGCTTTTGTGATCATGCCCGGTGGATTTGGCACCCTCGATGAGTTTTTTGAAACCCTTACCCTCGTACAAACCAAAACCATCACCCAATTCCCCATCGTATTGTATGGAAAGGAGTACCACCGGGAATTATGGGACTACCTGGAGTATATGGCCACCCAGGGTACCATTGCCCGGGAAGACCTGAACCTGGTTTTATTGACCGATAGCGTAGAGGATGCCATGCAACATATCCATACTTACATTCAGAAGAATTACCAAATAAAACCCACCAAACGCCGTTGGTGGCTGTTTGAGAAGAAGTAATAACGTCAACCGATGCAAGCGGCTCGCAGCTCGTAGCTCAAAGCTCGCTGCTCATCCTTTCATATTCAGCCGCTGCTGAAACCCTTCCTGGTAAGTTTCGCCAATAGGAATATAGTTGCCGTCAATGACAATGCGGTTGCGTTCAATGAACTGGATCTTATCCAAAGCCACCAGGTAGGATTTGTGTACCCTGATAAATTGACTATCGGGTAATTGCTCCTGGAAACTTCTCATACTTTGTAGCGTAAGTATTTTTTGCCTGCTGTGGTATAAATGGCTACATAATCACGCAGCCCCTCCATATATAGGATGGCTGTCAGGTCTATCTTCTGGATCTTATATTCCGTTTTCACGAAAATATAGCTGGGCGCAACCGTTGTGATAGGAGGTGTTTGAATAATGAGGGCCGGCTCCGTGGTCATTCTTTCACGGGCTTTGTGTGCGGCTACCAGGAAACGGTCAAAAGTTACCGGTTTCAGCAGATAATCGATCACATCAAATTCATAGCCATCCAATGCATAATCTGTATAAGCAGTAGTTACAATCACTTTACATTTATGCCCTATGATCTTCATCAACTGTAAGCCGGTCAATTCCGGCATCTGGATATCAAGAAACAACAGGTCTACCGCACCCTGTTGTACCCATTCAATGGCTTTCATGGGATTGGTAGTTTGCTCCTTCAATTGCAAAAAGGCGTTTTTGCACATAGTCTGCCATCAGCTTCAAAGCCAGTGGTTCATCGTCCACAACTACACACGATATCGTTTTTACAGTTGTCATTTCCTGATCTCCAATTCAACTTCAAATATATCTTTTGTTTGCTGTACCCGCAGCGTATGCCGTCCCGGATACAACAATTCCAGCCTCCTTTGCACATTTTCCAGCCCAATGCCGCCGCTCGTATCCTTTTGATGATTACCTACTACATTGGTGATCCCAAAGCGGATCACTGCTTCATCTGCGTACACCTTCATCCCTACCTCATTCCCGTTTTTGGTATCTCCATGCTTGAATGCGTTTTCCACGAAGGGGATCAACAGCAGTGGAGGGATACTTGCCTTACCGGGATTACCAGTCAAATCCAGCTTCACCGGTAATGGATGGTCAAACCGCATTTGCTGCAGCTCCATGTATTTATGAATATAATCCAGCTCTTTTGAAGCGGTACTTTCTCATTGGAATCATAAAGCATATAGCGCAACAGGTCTGATAATTTGGCGATGGCTGTCAGCGATTGATCACTCTGGTGATATACCAGCGAATAAATATTATTGAGGCTATTGAACAGGAAATGCGGGTTGATCTGTGAACGCAGGAACGATAATTCCGTTTGCTTATTGACCAGCTGCAACTGAGATTCCCGTAGCTGGTGCTCCCGCCCCGCTGTACAAAAAAGTATACAATCCCAAATGCTGAATACAGGACAGCGAAGTAAGTATTGTCGAGGTAATAATACAGCAGCGATACACCTGCCCGGTAATTCCGGAATTCAAAGAGAGCAGGATAGGCTAATTCTTCTACAGCATAGCGGATGGAGATAATGACAACCATGCCGACGATCCAATACATTACAGCCAGCCTTTTGCTCTTTCCGAATACCTTTTGAAATATCAAATAGGATGCGATCGGATATAGGAGAAAGATAAAATAGCCTCCAATAGTAAGCGTTCGGTCCTGGGCACTCTCCAGCCAAAAAAAAAAGCGTTTTCCCCCTTACCCAATTAGAAACGCCCTCCGCACCCTGTCGGAGCAGCTCAAATACCGTATAAAACAGCATGATCTTCAACAAATGCTTACGCATACCCAAATCTATTACAGGTAAACATATTATTTTTTGCTGATAAACCTACTCCCGTCTTTTATCTGCCAAACCCTCCTTTTCATCTTCCAAAACCAGAAGCGTGTGCTTATGACACTTGCAGACAGAACCCCCTGGTTAGCAGATCAGAAACTTAGCCGAGTAAGGAGACTGCTTACTTTGTTGAAAATAATCGCCATGAAATTGCTACATGTACTATTCTTCATTATTATTTGCGGCTATCAGGCCAATACCCAAACCGTTAATTGGAAAAAACTAAACCAACTGGACCCTGATAAAATACTCATTGATCCCGCCAATCTTCCCACAAAGGCCCTCTTGCTTGGGTCGTTCCATTTTAGCTACCCCAATCTTGACGGCCACAAAACAGACTCGTCTAAAATGATGGATGTGTTGTCGCCCCGTAGACAAAAGGAGATCCGGCAACTGGTAGATGTACTCGCATCCTTTAAGCCTACCCGTATTTATGTTGAATCCGTAGCCAGCGCTATACTGATTCTATTTACAATGCTTACCGCCAGGGAAGCTATACACTGGGCCGGGATGAGAGAGACCAGCTTGCTTTCCGCCTGGCCAAAGAACTGAATCATCCCAAATTGTATGCGGTGGATGCCAATGCTTTTGCCAATGAAAATTATAAGAAATACAAATTCATTGACAGCATGTGGAACAGCGACACACCGGTCAATGCTGACCGGGACAAATCCTTTACTAAAAGGTATATGCGTTTTTATGATCTGAGCGATTCTGTGGAATTGTCGAATACCCTCCTGGAAAGCTTCCTCCTCATGGCCGATCCTCATGTCCTGCGCCGTATGCATGGGCATTACCTGGCGGGTGGGTTCAATACCACCAACAACAGCGGACCCGATATCCAGGCATTGGGCTGGTACGACCGTAACCTGCGTATCTTCAATAAGATATTGCAAACAAAACCCAGTCCCGAAGATCGCATAATGGTGCTCTTTGGCAATGGACATATGCCCATCCTGAAGCATTGTTTTGAAGCTTCTCCCGAATTTGAAGTAGTGGAATTGAAATCCCTGGCCCTGAAGATGCAAGCTGCTGGTAAATTAAAATAAGCGTTGATAGCTGAAAGTTGTTGCCGGTAAAATGAAAAGAGTATAAATTAGTTGTAATAAACGCCCCCAAATGGAACAAAACCCCAACAACCCGAAAAAGCACCCGAATCAACGCCACAGCAAGAGAACCTGCTGGAAGACATGTACGATTACAATTCCATGGAAGGATATGATAAGCCTGTGCGCAATGCCCGTATCCTGCTGTTTGTAATTGCGGCGCTCCAATTGGTTCCCATCTTTCTGATCCCGCCCATGGACGACCTTGCGAAATACATTACTATCGGTATTTATGTCTTCTTCGCCGGCGTCTTTGCTGCACTGGCGCTTTGGACCAAAAGAAAACCCTATACAGCGATCATTACCGCCCTCTGTGTTTATACAGGCATTATTTTATTGGCGGCCTACTTCCAGCCTTCCAGCATTTTCCAGGGGTTGATTCTAAAGGTCGTCGTGTATGTGATGTTGATCGTGGGATTGAGAAATGCAAAAGATGTGCAGGAGTGGCTTGATACTAAAAATAAAAGATAGAGTGAATGATGCTCAAATAAAAAGCTGCCGGATCAACAGGTCCGGCAGCTTTTGTAAATATAGCTATTGCTTTTCGTAACTACTCCAATACCGGCCTCAGCCAGCGCTCTGCTTCCTCTAACGGCATGCCTTTACGTTTGGCATAATCCTCAAACTGGTCTTTTTCAATTTTACCGATCCCGAAATATTTACTTTCCGGGTTGGCAAAATACCAGCCGCTTACCGAAGAAGCAGGATACATCGCCAGCGATTCAGTAAGTGTGATACCCGTGGTTTCTTTGCCGCCCAGCATATCAAACAGTTTGTATTTTTCTGTGTGGTCAGGGCAGGCAGGATAACCAGGCGCAGGGCGAATACCCGAATACTGTTCACTGATCAACTGTTCATTCGTTAAATGCTCGTCCGTGGCATAACCCCAGAATTCTTTACGCACCCGCGCATGCAGCAACTCGGCAAAGGCTTCTACAAACCGGTCGGCCAGTACCTGCAACATGATCTTATTGTAATCATCCATGTTTTTGGCAAATGCTTCCACATGCGGTTCGATACCTTGCATCGTAACCGTGAAGGCGCCCATATAATCAGCCGGTGTAGCCACCCCATTGGCGGGCTTGATAAAGTCAGCCAGACTGATATTGGGTTGATCGGCTGCTTTCTTCACCTGCTGGCGCAGGAAATCGAGCTGCACGGTTCCTTTATCACTGTATACTTCCACCGTATCATCGGCAGTAGCCTGTGCAGGCCAAAAGCCGATCACGCCACGGGTGTAAGCCATTTTTCTTTGATGATGGTAGCCAGCAGTTCCTTGGCATCTTCATACAGCTTCGTAGCTTCTTTTCCTACTTTCTCATCTTTCAATATCTGCGGAAATTTGCCATGCAATTCCCAGGCAATAAAGAAAGGCCCCCAGTCTATATATTCAGCAATCTCTCCCAGGTCGTATGTTTCAAATACTTTGACACCTGTGAAAGTTGGCTTAACGGGTGTAAAGTTGGCCCAGTCGATCTTTACCTTATTCTTTTGTGCCTGTGCAAAGGGCAGGTATTGCTTGGCCGATTTCTTATTGCCAAAGTCTTCCTTCAGCTTCGTGTATTCCTTGCTGATCTTACCCAGGAAATCGGGCTTTTGTTCATTGCTTAAGAGCGAACCGGCCACTGTTACACTGCGCGAGGCATCTAATACGTGCACCACGCCTAGGTCATATTCCGGGGCAATCTTTACCGCCGTATGCATGCGTGAAGTGGTAGCGCCGCCAATGAGCAAGGGCTGTTTCATATTACGCCGTTTCATTTCTTTGGCTACGTGTACCATTTCATCCAATGAAGGTGTGATCAGGCCACTTAACCCAATAATATCCACTTGCTCTTTCTGGGCTGTTTCCAGGATCTTATCCGCCGGTACCATCACACCCAGGTCTATAATATCATATCCGTTACAACCCAGTACAACCCCTACAATATTTTTACCAATGTCGTGAACATCTCCTTTTACCGTGGCCAGCAGGATACGTGCAGCGCCCCCTTGCTGGGCAAGGGGATTGTTCTTTTTCTCTTCTTCAATGAAGGGTGTCAGTACCGCCACACTTTTCTTCATTACCCGCGCACTCTTTACCACCTGCGGCAGGAACATCTTTCCACTGCCAAACAGGTCACCCACCACATTCATACCATCCATCAGCGGCCCTTCGATCACTTCCAGCGGGCGGGCATATTGCTGACGGGCTTCTTCTGTATCCGCTTCTATATAATCAGTAATACCATTTACCAGGGCATGTGTTAAGCGCTGCTGAACCGTACCACCACGCCATGCTTCGTCTTTTACTTCTACCTTGCCTTTGGCTTTTACCGTTTCGGCAAAGCTGATCAGGCGGTCAGTAGCATCTGGCCGGCGATTTAGCACCACATCTTCACACAGCTCCCGCAGCTGCGGTTCTATTTGATCATATACCACCAACTGCCCGGCATTCACAATACCCATATCCATGCCGGCCTTAATGGCATACAGCAGGAATACACTGTGCATGGCTTCCCGCACGTGGTCATTACCCCGGAATGAGAAAGATATATTACTTACCCCACCACTGATCTTGGCCAGTGGCATCCGTTGCTTGATGATCTTACAAGCCTCAATAAAATCTATTGCGTAATTGTTGTGCTCCTCAATACCCGTGGCGATGGCAAATATATTGGGGTCGAAAATGATATCCTGGGGAGTGAAACCTACTTCTTGCGTCAATATATTGTAGGCCTGGGTACAAATATCTACCCGGCGTTGTAATGTATCTGCCTGTCCTTGTTCGTCAAAAGCCATTACTACTACTGCAGCGCCAAAGAGCTTACAGATACGTGCCTCCCGGATGAACTTGTCAACCCCTTCCTTCATGGAGATGGAGTTCACAATGCATTTACCCTGTACACATTTCAGGCCCGCTTCAATGATCTCGAACTTCGAGCTGTCGATCATAATGGGTATCTTGGCAATATCCGGCTCACTTTGTACCAGGTTGAGGAAGGTGGTCATGGCTTTTACACCATCCAACAGTGCATCGTCCATGTTCACATCCAGTACCTGAGCGCCGCTTTCAACCTGCTGGCGGGCCACACTAAGGGCCTCTTCATATTTGTTTTCCCTGATGAGGCGGGCAAACTTCTTCGAGCCGGTAACGTTGGTACGTTCTCCCACGTTCACAAAATTGGTCTCCGGTCGCACCACCAGTGGTTCCAGGCCTGATAGCCGTAAGTAAGGCTTGATAATGACTTGTTCGGACATAGTTGTTTTTGAGTTTCAGCAATTACAATACCTCTTCCAGTATGGGTAATTTCCGGGAGCTATTTTTTTAACGTGATCCGCAATATGCCTGATATGATCGGGTGTGGTACCGCAACAACCACCAACGATGTTCACAAAACCTTGTGCGGCCCAGTCTTCAATAAAATGTGCTGTTTCTTCGGGCAGCTCATCGTATTCGCCCATAGCATTGGGCAAACCCGCATTGGGATAGGCAGAGGTATAGCAGGCTGCTATCTGACTCAGCTCCTCAATATGCGGGCGCATTTCTGCGGCACCCAGGGCGCAATTAAGGCCAATGCTCAATGGTTTGGCATGGAATACCGAAGTATAAAAGGCTTCCAGCGTTTGCCCACTCAGCGTACGGCCAGAGGCATCAGTGATGGTGCCGCTGATCATAATGGGCAGCTCGGGCTTTTGGGTGTCCTGGAAGAACTTTTTGGTAGCATAAATGGCCGCCTTGGCATTGAGCGTATCAAAAATGGTTTCGATTAAGATGATGTCAACGCCCCTTCTACCAGCCCTTTTACCTGTTCATAATAGGCCGTCATGGCCTCATCAAAGGTGAGTGCCCTAAAACCAGGGTTGTTTACATCGGGCGACAAGCTGAGTGTTTTATTCAGCGGACCGATGGCGCCTGCCACAAAGCGGGGTTTGGAGGGATCTTTTGCGTATACTTATCGGCAGCCCGGCGACCGCATTGGGCGGCTGCCACATTGAGCTCATAAGCCAGCTCCTGCATTTCATAGTCGGCCATGGCAATCGTGGTGCTGGAGAATGTATTGGTTTCAATAATATCGGCTCCCGCCTCCAGGTATTGACTATGGATCTCTTCAATGATATGCGGCTGTGTAATGCACAGCAGGTCATTATTGCCCTTTACATCCAGGTGCCAGTCTTTAAAACGTTCGCCCCGGTAATCGGCTTCTTCCAGTTTATACCGCTGGATCATGGTGCCCATGGCTCCATCTATGATCAATATGCGTTTGTCTAATTCTTTCCTGATGTCCATATGCGTAAATTTTTATTGCCGCCGGCTCCTTTTAACGGTTGGTAGCATTGGTGATTGCATAAGATTAACAGGCAGTGAGTGAGTACTGTTCGGTATTCAGAACATCATAAACGTTGGGAAAATGGTATGAAGGTTTTCCTGGCGTTTATTAGTTCCGTTTTTGCACTTCCGGATACTGTGTGGAAGTGTGCCCCTGAATGGGCTACAGGCCGAACAATAAACAAATCCGCCTGCGATCAGACCGCAAAGCTACATTATGTTGGCTTAATATCAAAACAGGGCTGAAAGAGCGCCTATTACCGGTTGGATACATAGCTTTCTACCGGAAGGCGGTTGGTGATGGACCGGGCCAGCGTCATTTCGTCGGCATATTCCAGTTCTCCGCCAAAGGCAATACCCCGGGCAATGGTAGTAATACGAACAGGAAATGATTGTAATTTTTTTCTGAATATAATAGATCGTCGTATCTCCCTGGATATTGGGATTGAGGGCAAAAATGATCTCTTCGATCTTTTCTTTCTGTACCCGCTGTATAAGCGCCTCAATATGAAGCTGATCGGGGCCTATGCCATCCAGGGGCGAAATAATACCCCCAGGATATGGTACGTGCCGCTGAATTGCTGTGTACTTTCAATGGCGATCACATCGCGGATATTCTCCACTACACATACCAGCTCCTGCCTGCGCAACGAATTGGCGCAGATGGAACATATATCAGCATCGGCCACATTGTAGCAACGCTGGCAAAACCTGATCTCCCGGCGCATCTTGGTAATGGATTCTCCGAAATGTTCCGCTTTTTCCGTATCCTGCTTCAGGATATGCAGTACCAGCCGCAAAGCGGTCTTCTTACCAATACCCGGCAATTTGGCAAACTCATTCACGGCATTTTCCAGTAAAGCAGACGAAAATTGCATACGGCAAAGATACGCTTTTCGTCTTGCAGGGCCCTTGGTTAGCGTACAATAATCAGCCTTATACCCCCACATTTCTTGCAGCGAAATGCTGCCATTTTCTGCTTTGGCCCTTATATAAATACAATTTCATTTTGACTATATTCGTTTACTTATACCGGTTCTCCCTTAACCCCCCAACACATGAAAAAACATATACTTCGTTATTAGCCCTGTTGCTGTTGCTTCATTCATTTGCTGTATTTGGCCAAACTAATTATCAACCCGGATCAGTATTACTGAAAAGTGGTCAGCAGGTAAGTGGTCTCATAGATTATCGCGAATGGCGCATAAACCCCGGAAGATCAGCTTTAAAAGGAAATGGGAAATGAACCAGTTCAATATGGTCTTGATGATCTGAACGGCTTTCAGATAAATGGTAATGATTCATTCTTACGGGCTATTGTGTCCAAAGACATGCTGCTGGTAAAACCCAGTGATCCAACCGAACTACCCGACCCCGATGTGGTTGACGAAAATAAGCAAGAGATTGATACTGTGTTCTTGCGTATAATAATAAAAGGCCCCAAGGTATCCTTGTATGAATTGGTAGATACCAAATCTCATTTTTATATCAGCGAGCAGCCAGGTGATTACCAGGAACTGCAGTATAAGGTATATTATAGTCGTAAGCTGTCGTCCATTCAACGTCGGCCAATTTTCCAGGATCAGTTGCGGACCTATATACGGGGTCATATACAGGAAGGTAGGTTGTTGAGGCTATTGGACCGGGCAGGGTACGAAGAAGACGATCTCTTGCCGTTGATTGCTGGAATTAACCAGGTACCGGTGAAGGGAAAGCATAAGAAAAACCTCAATTTTTGTGGCAGCAGGACCTGTTTATTCTACTATGAATGTAGGCGGAAGTACTGCATTGGCTACTTTGGACTATAGCGGCAATGTGGGTTATTCGGCAGGCGTGGGTATGGATATATTATCAAGCAGGAATTTACAAGACTTTTCACTACGAATAGATCTTTTCTATTCTTCCCTTAAATACACAGGTAAAAAGTGGATGCAACCTATACCCTAAAACAAAATAACCTTACCCCTGCCGTGTCTGTATTGTATAACTTTCTCAGAAAGCCTACTTACAAGGTATACTTCGGGGCTGGTATTCAATACAACTTTTCTACCTATCCTACAAATGAGTATGTGACCCGGGGCAATGAAAACAATCCACAGAAGAATTTACTGGACTTTGAAAAAGGCTGGGTTGATGGTACCATCCGTGTAGGGGGCATCATTAATAATACCTTCGATATCGGGTTATTAGCAAAAGTTGGAGGGAGTTTTGAACGCTTTTTTATATAAAAACTAAGCCCAGTATTTACGCTCTTAGAATAGGTTACCGGTTTAATCGAAAATAGGTGTTCACCTTACAAAGTAATATCTACCTCATTGTCCCATTTGGCCTTTATGGTGAGCTTGCGGGGAACAGGCATTACTTTCTCCGGTTGCAGGTGTTTGCCAAAGAACTCGCCGGGGTCCCAGATACCATTTTTATTGGCATCATATAAAATGCGCAGGTCATATTCTCCGGGCACAAAAAGTTTAGCGTTGAAATTACGGTCGGTAAACACGTGACTGATCTTTACCTGGTCACTTTGCACAAATTGCAATACCGGGTTTTTGAAAGATCCAGGTTCAGGAAGCGGAGCCTTACAAGGCCATAGTCGCTTTCTTTCTTGGTACGGAAGTTCAGCGTATCCGTACGCAGCAGTTTATGACCCAGCGTATCTTCGGCAAATTCCTTGTCTACAATGAGGTTATAAGCTGTATTGGCTTCCCATTTGTATTGCAGCGTAATCTTCTTATTGCTGGTATCCGTGATAAAGTGGTAGCCCGTAAGTGGCTCATACTTTTCGTTAACGAACTTTACTTTAGACGAGTCAAAGGATCTTAATGGAGCCGCCCTGAAATTGATCTCCAGGTTACCCAGCAAGTCCAGTTCCTGGTTGGCCAGATTGGTCTCAATTTTCAACCGTTTATCCTGCGTAGCGTTTTTGGTAGCTGTTGGCCTTACCGCTGGGGTGGTCGTTTTGTTTTTATCCTTTTCTTCTTCCTTTTCCGTATAGGCGTATAACGTAAAAGATTGTTTTTGACGTGTATCTACCAGCGTATCGGCAAAAGCAAAAAGCTGACTTTTGTTCATGTATTTGCGCTGTCCCCCTCATCCTTGAAGGCATAGAGTGCATAACTGCCAACAGGTAGGTGGTGAAAAGTAAAATTGCCATCCCTGTCTACCTTGGCTACATACCGGGGCCGTTCTTTAATGACTGCCGAATCATCTGTATTTCTATGCAATACCGCTATGAGCGTAGAATCTGTTTTGCCCGTTTCGGCCACAATCACTTTTCCCGATACCGTCAGGGAGTCGATAGATGCCCCTGTAGTGAAAACATAGGTAAAACCTTTCAGTATATTTCCTTCATTAATATCCTTAATGGCATTTCCAAAATTGATAGCATAAGTGGTATTATCTTCCAGCGTGTCCTTAATGGTCACCGTAAGCGTTCTAAGTTTACTGGAAACGAGGGGTGTTAATTTAGGAACGGGCGATACCAGCAGGTTTTCCTGGAGGTTTTCGGGTGGAGCAATGAATTCATCAAACTCAAATACGATCTTCTTGCCTGTGAAGTGCCTGGTTGAATCTGCCGGGTTAACCCTGAGCAATAATGGAGGCAATGAGTCCTTGGGACCACCATTAGGAGGGATGATATTGGCGCAGCCTACCGTGAATACCTGGAATTGTGCAATAACTACTATAATGAAAAGAATGGATAATACCTGCTTCATGGATATAAACAACTTCAATAAGGTGCAAACATAGCTTGTTTGGCTGGATTATTCATGTGGCCCAGTTGCCAGTCCGTAGGTTTTAACAAAATGACACCAGTGGCAACCGGGCTTGCCGCAACCCGTATAAAATTGGCGGGAGCGGATGCGTTGCCATACAGTAGTGAACTGCCGTGTTACGATCTCCATATCTGTTGGTGTGATCAATAACTTTACTTTATGATAATATCCTTTTTATCGGGTTCAATAAAATCAAACTCGGCACTTGTAACCTTCCATTCTTTTTGCGGGTAATTATCAACAAGGATCTTATAGAGTACAGCCTGCCGCCAGTACTCGCCACCCAGGGGATTGGCTGCCCCGGGAGCCGCCAACCTGTCTCTTGATTTTTCAGGATCCCCTGTTTTATAATCTACCAGGTTGGCCGAGCGCCCATCAAATTCCAGCTTGTCGATCTTGCCTTTGAGTGGTACCCCATTCACAACGATATTCCTGAAATTCCTTTCCACTGTTACAATCGTATTCCACGAGCCGGCGTATTCATCGTAATAATTGCCCAATACTTCACGGCCATAGTTTAACCGGCGGGTAAACTGCTCTTGCGTAAAACTGGCCCGGCGGCGGTGCAGGTACCCTTCAAAATCTTTAATAAATGACTCTTTAGCAGCGAATATGTTTTGGCTGGACTGCATTTTCCGGAATAGCTGCTCCAATGCAAAGTGGACGGCCGAGCCAAATTCGGTGGCTTCATTCCGGGGAAAGGGAATGCGGATAAGGATATTGTAATAAAAATCCAAAGGGCAGCGGAGGTAGCTGTTGAGTGCCGTGGCATGCAGCACAAACCGCTGCAGTAGTTTATTTTCAACAGCCGGTTCAAGCGCTTCGATCCTTGGCCCTTGTGCAGACTCCCATTCTATGGCTGCCGTGGAAATATCCGATGTTTCTTCCGTTGTAGATGATACCAATGGTTGATAAAGTGGCGTGAGCGCCTGTAGCGCCTGCACTTGCCCATTGAGCTCAACCACCGGTGCATACCTGGCCATTCTCCTTTTCAGGGTGAGCAATTTTACCAATAACGATAGATTCATAGCCGGATTACGACTTGCTTCTTCCTGAATAAAAGCGGTAAACCTGGCAACAATGGTTTCCAGGCTCTCCTTATCGCTGTGATGCTGGATGTAAGTGTCAAGGCCTGTTTCTCGAAGCAGATGATCAAATAATACGGGAATTGGTTGGTTTCCCACCAGCGCAATCAGTTTTTCGATAGCCATGGAGGCCCGCTTCATTCCTTCGGGAATGGGGGCGTAAACAGGTTTTTGGGAGGCGTATTGACCTTTTCATTCAAGAGCCTGCGCAAAGAGGTAATGTATTCTGTGTACTGCCGGTCAGCAACCTCGATGGTGAGCTGTAGGATGTCGCGCGAAGGGATATCGAACCATGCACTGTGCAATAACTCAAACAACAAATCATCGCCACTATTGGGGATCTCCTTTTCCGAAGCGAGGTAATTCAAGAGTTGGATGATCTTTTCTATGAGTGGATTTTCGAGGAGTTCAGCCAGTTGATTGTTGGCAGGGACTGCCAGTGCATTTTCCTCTGGTACGTCATCCCGGTTTAGCTGGCGCAATAAAACCTGGTAATTATCATATTCATGCACCGCAGCCTGCAATTGTTCTGTCCATTCTTCTGCCATAGCCCGCTGGGAGCTTCCAGGCTGCCGAGGTAATCGGCTACCTGGCCGTTGATATGCGTGGAGGTCCACCCCTGCCGCTTCATGGTGCGGAAAAGTACCTCGAAATTATTGAGCTCATGGTATACATCGCCCCGGTAACGTTTCAGTGGATGCCCTTTGGGAAAGGCGTCAATAAGCCGGGTAAACAGCTCTATACGCTCCAGTTCGGATAAAGGTGGTTGCTGGCTGAACATAGCCAAAGTTAAGGAGCAAACAATATGGATGAGGAGGAGGGAGGCAGTTTATCAGCCATGCTGACTACCTGTTCAAGCATTCCCAAAAATGGATAGTCGAGGCCTAACCGAAGTATAACTGGATGATAAACGGCGCGGAAACCCTGCCCTCACTAACAGGGATAACGCCAACTATAACAGTCAGGCCGGCCCCAACAAATGTCTGTAAACCAGCCTCCTTACCTATGAACCGGCCCCTGCCAACTGGATGAGATAGGAGAGACTTTTCTCATTTGCGGAAATAATCTTCATTTTGGGAATACTTTTTTGTGGTTCATACGTTTATATAGTAATATTTAGTCCTTTACAATGAAAAATCAGCACGCCCTCAGGATTTTCGTCCTGGAAGATGATGTTTGGTATGGTTCCATGCTTGAACATTATCTTTCTCTCAATCCGGATAATGAAGTAAAACGCTTTGAAAGCTCTACCGCCTTTTTTAATCAGCTCCATGAACGGCCCGATGTGGTGACCCTCGACTATTCCATGCCCGATATGGATGGAAGTGCCGTACTGAAAAAAATACGCGAGGTAAACCCTGATATTCAGGTTATTATCATCTCCGGGCAGGAAGATGTAGGCACCGCCATCAGTTTGCTGAAAAATGGGGCCTTTGACTACATTGTAAAAGACGATGATGTGAAAGACAGGTTGTGGAATACCCTACTGCACCTGAAAGAAATTGTAGGCCTACGCCAGGAAGTGGAGCAGTTAAAAGAGCAGGTGGGTAAGAAATACGACTATTCTAAGTTCCTGATCGGCAAAAGTGAGGTCATGGACAAAGTGTATGGCCTGATTGAAAAAGCCTGTAAAACCAATATTACCGTATCCATAGCCGGCGAAACGGGTACCGGGAAGGAAATGGTAGCCAAAGCCATCCATTATAACTCGGACCGGCAAAAGAAGCCCTTTGTAGCTGTGAACGTAGCCGCGATTCCCAAGGAGCTGATTGAAAGCGAACTCTTCGGCCATGAAAAAGGCGCCTTTACCGGCGCTGTTACCCGCCGCATTGGCAAGTTTGAAGAAGCCAATGGGGTACCCTATTCCTGGATGAGATTGGTGAAATGGATATTAGTCTGCAGGCCAAGCTGCTTCGGGTATTGCAGGAAAGAGAGATTATCCGGATCGGGGGTAATGAAGTGGTGCCTGTAAATGCGCGCATCATTGTAGCTACCCACCGCAACCTGTTGGAAGAGGTGCAAAAGAAAACATTCCGGGAAGACCTGTACTACCGGCTTATTGGATTGCCATTTCAATTACCTGCCCTGCGCGAACGGGGGAACGATATCATTTTGCTGGCCAGGTTTTTATAGACCTGTTTTGTAAAGACAATGGAATTGAGAAGAAAACTTTGTCGACAGATGCCCAGCAGAAATTACTACAATATACTTTCCCTGGTAATGTACGCGAGTTGAAGTCCGTAATGGAATTATCGGCTGTAATGGCCGATGGTGATACCGTGCAGCCCGAGCATATAACCATCAATACCGTGGCTGCCGTGAATGACCTGTTGAGTAAGGAAAGAACCCTCAAGGATTTTGATATACATATCATACAGCACTACCTGGATAAGTATGATAAAGATGTATTGCTGGTAGCCAAGAAGCTGGACATTGGCAAGTCGACCATCTACCGCATGATACAGGCCGGTGAATTATCCACCAAATAAGCGGTAATATGACAGCACTGAATTATCAGTCCCTCGGAAAACGGCGGATACTGGTGGCCGAAGATGTAGAGATCAACCAATACCTGGCCCGTCACATGATGGAGGCCTGGGGTTTTGAAGTAGATATTGCAGCCAACGGCAGCGAAGCGGTGGTACTGGTACAGCAAAATACCTATGACCTGGTGCTGATGGATATCCATATGCCCGAAATGGACGGCCTGGAAGCTACCAGGCAGATCCGCCAATTAACGGATGCAGGGAAAGCCAGTATTCCCATAGTGGCCCTTACCGCCAATGCCCTGAGGGGCGACCGCGAACGCTTTTTGGCTGCCGGTATGAATGACTACCTGCCCAAACCTTTTAATGATTCCAACCTTTACCGCATCATAGCTAACAACCTAACCAACATGACCACCCCTCAATCTGCATCATTACATGAGGTGATGCCCCTGACATCGGAAATGATGATAAATTATACAACCTTTCCCTGGTATATGGGATAGCCGGAGGCGATGAGGAATTTGTGAAACGGATGCTGCGATTATTCCTGGATACCCTGCCTGGTTCTTTATTGGATATGCAGCAGGAAACAGCCGCCCAAAACTGGGAAGCTGTAGGTAAACTGGCCCATAAGCTGAAATCTACCATTGACTCTATGGGCATCAGTTCCCTGAAGGATACCATCCGGCAGATAGAGCAAAACGGTAAAAAAGCAGTGAATAGAGACCAGTTGCCTGGCCAGGTAAACCAGGTAGAGGCCATTTTGAAGGCCTGTGCAGCCCAGGTAAAAAAAGACTTCGCTTTGTAAAACCAAATAGTAAGAACGCTGTTTAGGATAGCCTATTTATGAGTGTACATTCCCTGAAAGCAATACAGCATATCCCCATATCCCTGCCGGATGCATGGGATTTCTTTTCCAGTGCCGCCAATTTACAGGAGATCACACCGGGTGATGTTCGTTTTACCATTACGTCCACCCTGCATGGCGACAGGATATACCCTGGGCAGATCATTGAATACAAAATAAAACCCCTATGGGGTATTGAATGGTATTGGATGACCGAGATAACCCATGTAGAGCCCGGGAAATACTTTGCCGATGAACAACGCTATGGCCCTTACAGCCTGTGGCACCATCAGCATCACTTTAAGGCAGTGGAAGGTGGGGTGGAGATGACAGACATTGTGCACTATAAAATACCGGGTGGCTGGCTGGGTGAACTACTCCATGCCTGGAAGATCAGGAAAAACTGCAGCAGATATTTGCTTACCGGTATAAGAAGATAGAAGAACTGTTTGGGAATTGAGGGGGCAAATCACCCTACTACCATGCATACACTTTCCTACAAATACCCCAGTATAGTCCCCGGATTAACGCTGGATTATCCAGGTAGCTACGTCTCTATATAAGCTTTATAGTTGCTCTATAACTGCTCTATAGTTTTGGGGTATTTTGGGCCCCTACCCAGGGATACGGGAGATGTATTTTTCGATCTCCTTTACCTGCTTTACAATTTCGGGACTGGTAGGCTTCAGTGCCTTGGTTTTGCGGAAAAACTCTTTGGCCGCCCTGAATTCTCTCTTGTTCATCATGATATTACACATTTGCAGGTAGGCGGCTGCTTCATTTTTTCTTTATCGGGCAATCCTTCGCGGATAGCCTGGCGGATGTATTGTTCCCCTTGTTTGAAATTGCCTTTTGAAGGGCGATCATACCCAATTGCAACAGGTTGGCTCCTTTTACTTCCTTCATGGGAGAGCCCATTGACAGGCCCTTTTTCATATTGACTTCGGCGCCATCAAAGTCTTGTTTCATCATGGCCAGTTGACCTTTGAAAGTATAATAGGCCGAGCGAATGGGCTTATAGAGGAGGCCGGGGAATTTAACCGAGTTGAGTACGCCTTCGGCGCCTTCCAGGTCACCACTTTCCATGTACTCCTGGATAAGTCGCAGGGGACCAATGAAAAAAATGACCGACGATGAGGATCAGTCCGATGAAATAAAGCGGAAAGGCAGGCCAGAAGCTGCTGTAAATATTCGCCACGATACCCAATACCACCAAACCCAGACCCAGATAGAGGCGGTAACGGATAAGCCAGGTATAAAACTTCATAAACGTTCCTTTTTTTTTAGGGGTAGCAAAGATAGGTGGAATTCATGTGCAGCCCAGTAAATTTGTAAATGTGGCAGACGGGTGGGTGGGAATGGTGTGAGCGGTGCTCGTACTGCCTGTTTTTGAGCATTTTGTCCTTTTTCTGGCGTGCAACGAATACAATGCTTTGTTTTCTTATTTTTGGCGCCCGGAAATCAGAAAGGAGGTATAAAAACCTTCATTTTTAGTTCCTGGTCCCGTAGTTCAATGGATAGAATAGGAGTTTCCTAAACTCTAGATCCAAGTTCGATTCTTGGCGGGACCACTCCCGTTTTGCAGAATCCCCGCCAGCACTATGTTTGCGGGGATTGTTATTTTTCAGAGGGCGTTATAGAGTGCGTTTTATTGTTATTGTATAATAAACTCTTCCAGGTTTTCTGAAGTAATTACCTGCGTGCCGGCATTGGGGTAATTTTCAGTAAAGGTTTGAGGAAACCGGGCCTTTTGCTTGCTACTCCATTTTATTTCAAATGCCGAAAGCTGTTGGTCTTCTGCTTCGATCAGATCGATTTCCTGTTGTTGAGTGGTGCGCCAGAAATATTGTTGCACATCCCTGTTCTGATAACGCAGGTATTTCATGCGCTCGGCAATGACAAAGTTTTCCCACAAGGCTCCTGTGTCTGGTCTGGACAATAGTGGCCTGAAGTCATTGACAATGGCGTTACGGATTCCGCAGTCATAAAAGTAAATCTTCTTCCCTTTTTTGATCTCGTTTCTTACGTTACCACTATATGCAGGAAGACGAAACAATACAAACGTTTTTCCAATAGATCAATGTATTTTTCAATCGTCTTCTTATCACTCCCTACTATTTGCGAAAGTTCATTATAACTCACCTCGCTGCCGAGTTGTAAAGCGAGCGCTTTTAATAACTTTTCAAGTAGGGCGGGTTTATTGATCTGCTCCAGCATTAGCAGGTCTTTATACAGGTAGCTATTGGCTAATAGTTTTAATAGCTCTTTTTCCTCTCCTGGCTTCGTGACAATTTCGGGATAGTAACCGTAGATCAGCCGATGTTCTACCAGTCGCTTTTCTTCCAGCAGACCGTGGTGCTGCACCATTTCGCCAAAAGACAAAGGATAAAGCATGAACTCGTATTTACGCCCTGTGAGTGGTTCATTCACTTTACTGGATAACTCAAAGGCAGTGGACCCTGTGGCGATAACCTGCACACCATTGATCTGATCAGTAATCAGTTTAAGTGTGAGGCCAATATTGACGATACGTTGAGCTTCATCGATGAACAGTATCTTTTTAGCTCCTATAATTGTTTTCAGCCTGGTTGCTGTGGTATTTGAAAAGATATCCCGCACATCAGCATCATCTCCGCTTACGTACAGAACCGAATCAGGATGCTCCGTCAGCAAGGATTCAACAAGCGTTGATTTTCCGGCCTGCCTTGGGCCGAAGAGGAGAATGGCCTTTCCGCGGAATAGCCTGTCTTGGATGGTTTTTTGAGCACCCTTTGTATCATATTTAGGTAATCTAGCCACTAAATTATATAATATTTAGGTATTTTAATGCCATATAGTTATGGAGTCAAGAAAGAATTGAGGTCGTACCGTTTTTTATAGTTATCAACTATTAAATTGATAATCAACCTTTTATTTGCATAAACTTCTCCCAGATGCCTTAATTCTGAAGCACTTAGCCGCTCCCCCTGCTTTTGTTAGGATGACGATTGAATTTGCGCTAATGCATAATTGGGATATTGTAGGAAAAACAGGGGTTACCAAAATGGTTTATAGAGATAAACAATTCAGTATTGTTTTACCAACTTAGCTTTTGATTAATTTCATGTTTAAACCTGGGAGTGCTATTTGATGAGTTAAGCATTAATTATTTTGATAATCGATAGAGGATACTGCAACCCCACAAATATAATTCCCGACTTTATCATAATAAGTCGCTGAAACGGCCAGCTTTTCTTTTTGAATACACTCAATGAAGGATCCGTGTTTATCTTATTGATCATTTCTCTTCTGCAATTCACCATTAACGAAACAGTATCTACTTCCTCTTTTGAAACTGTATTGAATTGATAGCTAAAATGAAGTCTGAAACCAGCAATAGCTGTGCAATTATTGAGCGTTGTGGCACTGTCTATTACCATTGGGCAACGCTTATTTATAGTCGTCGCAAAGTCTTGTAATTGCTGGCTCACAGGGGCTGGACCAAAATTGAGCGTTATTATTTCTTTTATGAATGCGCAGGCCACTAAAAAATAACGATTTTTAAGAAAATGCTTTTTCTTTTTTTTTCGGAACAAGTTGGTACATATAGCTGGGGTAAAGGAGTTATTTTTCTGTAAACTACTTAGAATTAATAGTAATCCCAAAAACACATGAATTTCAAGGAATTAGTTTAAAGGCTAACGACTTTATATCCACCAGGAAAGGCCATGTTTAATGCGTGGCGTTGCTCCCCTCAATATTTCTTTTAAGGTCTTCCAGTCTTTGTCTCACGTTGCTTTGCAAATTTCTTTTTATTAGCCGTGTTGCCAGGTTGAAAGGAAACCTGAGTTGAAAGGAGTATAGAAATATTACTTCCGTCACGTCTGCTTGTATTTCTTTAAAGGTCCAGGATCCTACAAATGATTTGAACATATAAGGCCCTTTCGTCATTTTAACGGCAGTGGCTTTAGGTCTGTTGAATGAAACATATTCTGTTACCATCCCAAGACCGTTTTTGGCCACACAATATGCCTTGACTCCTATGCCTGCGGTTGTTGCCCCTTCAATCAGCTCGGCCTTTTTTTAGAAAAGTGTCCCAGGTGAGTCGTTGATTATAATCCTGTGTATAATCAAACGCAAACGCTGGCCTGCATTTGATCTCCTTTTTTCAGTAAATCTGATGTTTTCCATTACACTCGCTATTCTTTTTAATTGAAGTCAATAGATATCGTTGAAGTATTTTAAAATCAGTCGGAATTATCACTATCTGGACGACACCTACCGGCAGAACTTCTACTACCTACAATGATTATTTGATTTTATTGTTTGTTGGTATTTGCCTGGATAATAGCACTCAAACAGCCTACTACCTCATCAATCCCGATACTGGTGTCAATCTCATGGCTGGCCGACATCCTTAACAACGGTTCTATGGTTTGTTGTAAGGCCAATACTTGTTCTACCTCCTGATGCTGTTTTCCGAATGGATTGTTGGTGCGGGTTGCCAGCCTTTCTATAATAACAGGTGGCGGCGCACTCAATAGTACTACCTCATCAAATAGGGGCAGAAACTGTCCTATATTTTCTGCACAGCCACTCACAATCAATACATCGCTATCTTTTGTTAGCAAGAGCTGCTGCACCCGGTCGACGCGCCACAACCAATCTTTGCCAGGTGCCGGCGTGAGCGGGGTTGTTCCGGGATCAACGTCAACCCATTCCGAGAATTCGTCGCAATCCAAATCTATGGCCTTATACCCAAGAGCAGTAAGCTTGACAATCACCGTTGACTTACCCGTTCCCGACATGCCCGTTAGTAAGATCCGCTTCATTATCCAATTAATTATGCATAAGTATCCTTATTTATGTACACAATCGCCTATTAGCTATTTCTGGTGTCGGGAGTATTTACCTCTTTCTCACTGATCCGGACCTCGCAGCTTGCAGGATTCTGCAGGGAGGTAACATATGTATTAATAAATCAAAAGCCAGTTGCCAATCAAAAACGAATATATTATCTTGTAGGAAAGGTAGTGCGCTGACTTACCTAAACGAACACTCGTTATATTAGTTGTATTTCCATTAAACTTCATAAGAGTTGCAAAAATATAAGTAATACGGAAAATATCGAAGAAATGGCCTCTTCATAGGAGGCAAATACCAGGAATCTCCTAATGATCAATTTTTAAACATATACCTCAAACAACAAATTTAAATGCTGTTCCAGTACCTATTTTTAAACTTAAAAATTTAAACCGACTATGAAAAAAAGCTTAAGCTTCGTTGTCTTAATGGCCGTATTTTTACAGCGATGTTTGTTTCTTGTCAAAAGAAACAAACAGAAGATGAACGTATTGCTACGCCAGAGCAGTTGTCAAACAAGCTAACTGTAGCAGATGCTAAATCTTATCTTCAACGTCTTGAAAGTAAGTATGGGAATTATGATCTTATTAAAAAAGCCGGTAAGGTCGAGAAAAATGTTAAGCAGGTAGATTTTTCACATGCATACATCGGGGAAAACGAAACATCGTTTTTCGTTGAAGCTCCTATTGCTTACACCACCCGTGAAGTTGTACTCGGTACTAACTCGGGTATGCCAAACGCTACGCTTAACCAGCTGTTTAAAAGCTCTTTCGACCGTTTTGTTGTTTATAAGGATAAAAAGAGCGGTCTGGTTAATGAGAAAATTGTTACGGTGATACCATCCGCTCACTATTTAAGCAATAGCCGTAAAGATTTGTATGATAATCATTATCAGCGAATAGATAAGGAGTTCAGTGGATATATAAGTTATAGAAATTGGAAGGGACAATTCTTATCTTCCCAATCCTTCAATATGGGTAAAGCTGCTGCTGACAAAGGAGGAGCTTCGAATAGGGCAATTCACCGGCAATAACAGCCAAGGTGAATGACATTTATTGTAACTGGGAAACAGTTTATAGGGGATACGCCTGGTGTGAGGATTATGATGAAAATGGTCATGGCGTTAACTGTGATTATATTATCATTAGTTATGAGACAAACGTTTGCGACATGGTTCCTCCGACATTCCATAACCATACGGCACCTATGCCGGCTCCTGAGGATCCGTATTGGCAGGGTTGGCCTGATCCGCAAGGTGTCCCTGCAAATAACTCTTGCCCAAGTTGGGCCCGTGTGAATGAGTCTCCAATCATGTTTGCTGGTTTAAATGCATCTTCATTTTCAGTAACTTTTGGGGTGCTTGTTTTTGCCAGGGGTATTCCTGGATTATTCTCGAAGAGGTGAGTACAGGTACCGAATATTCCTTTCAATAGATAGTCAGACTTTTCTTTGGGAGCCATGTACGGTGCTTTGGGAAACCAACGTCCAGGTTCCTGCCAATATCCCCAATGGGCAATATTTCGTAAAAGTGTATCTTGATGGAGATATATTCTACCATCAGTTTGAACTAAATGGAACTATTATAAGACGATGGAAGCATACCTTATCGCGTTAAATAAGTACCACTAATATTTAACTTATATCTTGGATCAACCAATGGTTCGTGTCTCACGAACCATTTTTTTATGACTTTGCAAACCTGTTTACCGATGTGTAGGACTAGCCAGGTGACTTAAATAAAGTAGTTAAATACTTTACTTACGAACTTCAGTGATGACGGTACCAAGCAGATCAACTAACTCTTGATGAATAACCCCAATTTGTTCAACTTCTTCTCCCGCTCTCCAATGCTCCCTTTCTTTTATGAGGGTAAGCCGTTGCGTGCCTCTGCCCGATTGCAGCAATACATCGTAAGTTCCTGTAAGTCGTCCATCCCATGAAATGGTTTCAGCAAGAGCCGCTTTATAAAACACATTATTATGTGTGAAGGTGGTAGTAAAAACCAGGAGGTCGCTTATGTCTGGCCTACCAGTGACGAGTTGGAAGTCCATATAGGTTGATTTAGACCAGCAAGGTAGTAAAAACTGTATTATACCATGCTGTCAATTGATGAACGGATGGGTTTGAGCAGAATGACCCTAAAATTCACCTCAAACTTTCTCCCCTGGAACTAGCAAATATTAAAAACACTACAAACAGCAGCTCTTAAGCCAATGATTATCTATTCGATAAAGCTTGTACCCCTTTTTTTGTTTCAATAAAATTGAAGCGAATCAAAGGCGATGAATCATTCCCAGTATTGCGTGTTACCAAAGCCTTTCTAAACTGATATTCCCTTTTAACCTTCACCATTTCATTTCTTACATTGGAAGACAGCACTGAAAAATTTGCTACCGAACAGGTATATTCAACTCCGGTACTTTCATTCATTCTTTTCATGAGTTCATTGTCAATGATCTCCCTAAAACACTTATCCATAAAGGTACTGACGCTAAGCAAAGTGTCACAAACCCATAAGCTGTCGAGGGCAATACGTGCGAACCGGTTATGGCCTGGCTCTTTACCGAAGTCGCAAAACTTTTCCAGAATTTCATGAATTTTAAGTCATCTGCATCAGGTGGTGCTATTTCTTCTTCCGGTTCAATGTCCCGCACTAGCATATCTTCCTGCTCCGGTGTCGTTTCAAACAATCCCCTGGCCTTTAGCACCCCGAACCTTTTAGGGCAAACAGGTCTTCGGGATAATTGCCATATACGCGCAATAGCACTTTGTATTTTGCCCGGAAGCCAGCGTCCATAGATCCAGGCTTATCCGGCACATATTGAACATCAATCTTTTCTCCTACAAACGCAATCAACCCATTGTTTTTCATTTTCACTGGTGGCGGACTTGGGGATTAATGGCTTTGTATTCCGCATGCCAGGAGCATGACAGCCCCATCCCAACAAGAGAATAAGCACTAATAGTATGAAAAGCATATTTCGCATTTACTAAGCAGTTGTATGAACGGAGGATGTAACGTATGAAAGACGCTAAAACTGTGCGAATCCATAATTTTTACAATCTATCATGGTGAGGTTTAAGGTTTCAAGGTTTTAATCGGTCGTTACCTGGGAGGGGTTAACAGGTTCGATCCTCCTGTTATCCCAAGCGAAATCTCCTTTGGCAATGATCAATACAAATCTACAGCAGCTTTGGCTCCTGCTTTTCAAAAATGAGTCGGCCTTCCCGGAAACTTGGGACGAACGCCTAATGTCTTGGGACGAACAGCATTTTCTTCTCGAAAACACCGGCAATTTGGGACGGTCTCCTCTAAAACCTGGGCCGAATAGCGCAGATTCAGGGACGAACAACACAAACTTCACTTTTTCTTCTCTTTGCCTCCTCGGATTTGCCCCTATTCTCCTCGGATTCTCCTCATTGCCTCCTCTTTGCTCCCTCGGATCCTCCTCAATGGAGCCTCGGGCCCCGAGGAAGCAATGAGGACCCAAAGAGAAGGAGGTGCGGAATCATCAAGGTACCAATGAGGCAAAGGCTTGATCTAATTTCAGACGAAAACATGAACCAATTGGCTAATAATAAAAAAAACAATCAGGTACTTAATCAGTAAAGGAGCAGAGCCATATATAAAAACCAGAAACGGATTTACCTGTTTCGATGTGATGAGATTTGAAGATTGTGAAGGAAACAGGATTGCCTTACAACAGTTAGTAAACCAGCGATCACGAAAACTTTAATACCGAAAAAGGCTGTATACAGTAGCTTTTCCGTTTATCTGATAGAAGGGGGTACCTTTCATACTCTAAACCTTGAGTTATGAACCATATGCTACAGAAAGCAAAAATTGGTTTCCTGTTTGTTGGCTTTCTCTTTTATACACCATAAAAGGGTATTCCCATACTACCACCAAGTTTTCAGATACACTACATCAACAGCTTATCGACATTGGGCATCACAAGTTGTTTATCACCGAAAGAGGTAAAAAAGAGGCAAAGTTTACCGTAGTCTTCGAGGCTGGAGGTGGTGGTAATTCAAAGGACTGGGAGAAGGTATTGGCCATACTGCCCCCGGATACCAGAGCTATTGCTTATGATAGAGCAGGCTTTGGAAAAAGTGAGCGGGGGCCACTGCCCCGCACCATGGCGCAGGAAGTATTTGAATTACATGCCTTGATAAAAACACTGAAGATCAAGGGCCCTGTGATACTGGTAGGGCAATCGCTCGGAGGATTATTGGTCCGGCTCTATACTGAGCAGTACGGAAAAAACATTGTAGGAGTGCTACTGGTAGATCCGGCACATGAAAGTGGTATGTTTGGAAGTATGAAATATGGTGGATGGGTGCGCCTGCGTGAGAAAGCGGCTGGGAAACCGGTACCGAAACCACAATTGAAAAAAACGATAAGCCCTGGTTATGATTCTACTGCCGATTATATGGCCGAAGAGTTCCAGTATATCTACTTGTCAGGTATGAAAACGCCCAATCAATTAAAGGATCGTCCGGTGATTATTATTGGAGCAGGTATAAGAAACCCACCTCCCGGAACACCAGATGAACAATGGAAAGAATTAAGAGCCGAGCGCGACAAGCAGGTGCAAGACCTTACGGCTCTGTCAAGCAATTCCAAATTCATCCTGGATCCAAAGAGTAGTCATATGGTTCAGAAAGACAATCCTGAAATTATTGTCAGCGCTATTCAAATGATCATGGATTCCATTACAGCAAAAACGAGGCTGTAGGTTGGCGCGATCAAAACTCCGCAATCAGCGAAAACCACCTGGCCGCCGGACCAATCCACAATTCTTTATACGTGGCGGTGTTGAACTGTGGCCAGTAGGGTGTGTCTTCATTAAATCTCGATTGCATACCCACAGGAATACCGCCCACGGTTTCGCCAGGCAAGGCAGTATACAATTGAGGATAATTGCTTCCTTCTCCCCAAACAATAGATTGTCCGAACGGGTTTTTACCTACAATCCAAAACAGTTGCTGCTCCGCAATATCCAACAGCTTTTTATCGTGCAAAAACCTGCCAGCCAGGGCCGCCGCCTTGCCCGTGGACAGTTGTACCGCAGCGTTTCCCTTAAAAGAAAACCAAACCGGGAAAACGCGCAGGTAATGCTCCTCATCCAATTTAAAGCCATTCTCTAACTGCTCTTTATAATCATCGGCAGCCCCTTTGTAAATACCTACCTGTATTTTATAAAAGTTAACCGAGTCTTTTACTTCATCCACATGATACACACCGCTGGGCACCAACCCATAGGGTTGCACATATTGCATAATGGTTTTAAGATAATCGCCATACATCCTGATGGCGGCTTCCCATTTTTATAATCAGGGTTTTTCGGCTGTGTTTCGCAAAGGGCTGTTAATGCCTGCATATAGGCCTGGTCGCGCGACTGGTGGGTATAATGCACAATGGATTTCTTATTGAGGTCACGATAAAAAAGCCATGTAGTTTATTCTTGTCATTCAGTGGCTCTGTGCGTTGGCATTGCAAGGTATATTGAATGGCTTTCGCGGCTTCATCTGCATAAGACTTTTCGTGTGTTAATTTATACAGCAAGCTGGCTGCAAAAGAAATGTTTGCCGAATACTGGCTGCTGGAAGCCATGGCTGCATGGTCGCCGCCGCCGCCAATACTGCTCAGGTCATTAAAGCCCAGGCTGTCGAAACGCTTCTTTGCAAAGGCATAGTCTTCAATGGCCACCTTGCGCAGAAATTCTTTTAGCATCGGGTCATTGTCAAGGCTCATGGAGGCATAGGCCTCAATGCCGGCAAACATAAAGTTTTCAAAAGCCCGGTTGTGTACACGTACCTGCCGGCGCCTGGAAGAATCATCTTTGGTGCCAATGAAGCCATCCGTCCATAAATTAGTACCCCAGGTTTGCGCCCGGTAGCCATTGCCTAGACGGGCTTTCAATATGCAATCTATACCCCATTCCGCTTCTTCCTGTAGCCTGATGGATAATGGGCTATTGCCTTTTGTCTTAGCCCGGTTGGCCATCTCCAGCAAGCCATAAATGATTTCACCTGATTGCAGTACTTGCTGCGACATATCGGCAGCATCGTGCCAGCCGCCATTGAAAGGAAAAATCTTGCCCTCAAAGGTGGTATTCAGATCACTGTGGCAGGCCCCATGTTTGCCGGGAATGGGATAACCGCAACGTTCGCAGAAAATATAGTTCAGCATACGCCAGGCCGAATTAACCCAAATATCTTGGTTGATGTAAAAGGGTTTGCTAACAACTTCACCAACGCGAATGGTATACTGCCCTTCCTTTTGAATTGGCTGAAATCAATGGTCTCAAAACTGCCAATGGGTGTTTTTGTGTGTTGATCTTCCCCTCATACGCCACCTTGTTACCTTTTATTTCGATCAACTGAAAACTGCCTTTGTTGTTCTTCACCCGTACAATGGCCGTTTTTTTGCTTTCAACGCCATAGCCGGTAGTAGAATGGATGATGCGGTTTTGCGCCGGTACCCACCCGCTTACTACTTCAGGGTTTTCGATTGTTTGGAGCGACACTGCATCAATATCAAACTTGAGGGAATCACCCATGGTACGTTCTTTGCCGAATATTTCAATAGCAAAAGATAGTTTGGTTACTTTATCGCGTGGCAACTCCGGCATCTCCACAAAACATTCATTCCATTGCCCATTGATCAAGTTGATCTCATGAATGCCTTCGCGCTCGTATCTATCAGGAACCCTGATTTTTCCTTCATTTTCAAGGTACAAATTGAGGTAAATGCTACGGGCGCCTTCGCAATGGGGATAGATATAAAAGTGAATGCGATTGTATTTTTCCCAATTGGCGCCACCTACCTCGTAGCTGGCCTGGGAAGTACCAAGACCAATACCCCAGTTGAGAAAGGTGGGATTGGTGGTTTGCCCAACCAGACGCAAACTGTTTTTACCCGACTTGCTTCTTTCATTGGTAAGGTACACGCCGCCAAATCCTTTGTGCGACCATTTATCCAATGTTTCCATATCACACAATAGATCGGATGCCAATACTTTTTTGGTTAACCCAAATAATTCAAACGATTTACTGTAATCCAGCGGCAATGGGCTGTGTATATAACCGGTATTACGAATGTCGCGCATTAATTGCTCGTCAAATTGAGCAAACAACAAACCCGGACAAGCAGTCAGTAATACCAAAACCAGGATCTTCTTAATTTCTTTTAAATGCATAGAATGGTAGTTTAATAGCAAGCGTAAAGGGTGGTTATTTATAGCCAAGTTCTTTATTCAGTACAGTCAATAGATACAGTTTCCGGTCGCTGAAATACTCCCAGAACATAGCACCGGCCAGTTTGTGCTTTTAATGTAATCGCATTTTGCCTTCACTGATTCTTCATCATCGTAGCCGATAAATATTTTCTTCTCGGCATTAAACAGGTAAGGGGCTTTAGAAGGAGCATCCCAATATCGCACATAACCCTTTTGATTGACCAGGCTGTCCTTCAGGTAGGTATACCCTCCGCCACGGGCCGATCGTACAGGAATTTGATACAAGCCGTTATTGTCTGTGCTGGCAACCACCCTTCCTTTGCCATAAAACCCTATTCCCATTACCACTTTTTTCAGATCAACTCCTACACGCTTCAAATTCTGAATACAAACATCAGCTGAATAGATATAGGGCATATTGGCCGGCGACATCAAATTGGAGTGATGGGAGGACATATTGTCGTAGGTGCCGTCAAAGTCATAACTCATCAGGTTGATATAATCGAGATACTTTTGTGCCTCCTCCATCTGGGTATGTTGCAGAAATTCACGGGAGCCACCAATCGCAGTCGTTACCAGGTAGTACTTACCCGTTTGTTTACCCAGTACGTCAAGACGTTCGCGCAGGGCCTTAAATAAATTGGTATAACCCTGCCTGTCTTCCGGGCGGTACTTGTTGTTATCACCAAGCATCCCCGGATATTCCCAATCAATATCCACGCCGTCCAGTTGGTATTTGGATACGATGTCCACAGTACTTTGCGTAAAGTTTAGGGTGGAGGTATCCGTCAATACAGCATCGGAAAAGTTTTTACTCCAGGTCCAGCCGCCTACGGAGATCAGGATCTTTAAATCGGGATTGATTCGTTTCAGGGCCACCAGGTTCCTGAAATTGACGGTATCTGTTTTTCATTGTGCAGCCAGGCCCTATTGTCCCTGACATCTACAAAGGCATAGTTGATATGCGACAGGCGAGCAGCATCTACCTGGTCGGTTTGTACCACTGTTCCATTGTATCCGCCAACATAACCAATTATGACGGGTTTTGAACGGTTTTGAGATAGTGCCTGAGCAAGGCTTGTTATCATCAACACGGCTATTGCCGTAACGGGAAATAATAGCTGTCTATATTTCATAATGGCGATCTGTTTTCGGTCTTATTGGGGTAAAAATGACCCTTTGCTACCGGCAGGGCGGTAACTCTTAGCGTTTCGTCAGAGAGAGATTTTAAGCGATATGAACTATGATCCTTAATGAGTACAAAGCATCATACACAGAATAGCTTCTATAATGGATAGAATGCCGGTGTATTCCCCACATTGATAAATATAGGTAAAAATTAAACTGAAAACGATCAAAATGTGATAGCGTGCAATAAATTACCAATGTTACTACCTCATTCTGATCTTAAGCTCTTTATAGGATTGGCGCGGGACACTTTATAACATTGTATGGTGATAAACAGGGAAGTGGTTACTACTAAAAACCCAAGACTGTTAAGTATGGCACCAGGTTCTGCTGTATACGGTAGGTATAGTTTTGCAGCCATTGGTTGGTGGCCCAATATGCCAATGGCCAGGCAATAATGCTGGCAACAACAATCAGCAGGGCATAATCCTTAAGAAAAAGCATGATGATATTCTTTGCATCAGCTCCCAATACTTTCCGTACGGCAATTTCTTTATTCCGGCGGGCCAGTGTGAAGGCCAAAATGCCAAATATGCCCATGAATACAATTACAAGTGTAAGTGCCGTTGCCAGGTGGGTGGCTTTTTTCAATTGAATCTCCGACTGATACAAGGCGCCAAAACGATCATCCATGAATTTATATTCAAAAGGAGCATTCGGTGACAGGGCTTTCCACTTTTCTTTAAGGGCTGCTATTGTTTGGCCGGTATTTCCGTTGCTGATCTTAAAAGTCATATAACGGTACTGTGGAAAGTCGCGCATGTGAATAAAAACCAGTGGACCGATACTTTCCTGAAAAGAAGAGTAGTTAAAGTCATTCACAATGCCAGCTATGGTAAAGACGTCTCCCCGGGCATGCGAACCGTTTGATTGATGGTTGTAATACCCAGTATCCGGGCTGCCGTTTCATTCAGCACCAGTTGATTTTGAGCGGATGAGCCACGATAATCTGTGAAGAAATTACCCTGCCTTACCTGTAAGCCAAACGTATGGGCAAAATTTTCATCGGCAACAATAGCGTGCACAACAGTTTTTTGATCAGACCCCTGCGGCAACAGATCCAGGTTATTGGGCGGCACACGATCTGGTACCTCAAAGAAAGTGATGCGCTACGGATGCCAGGAACTGATTCCATCTCGTTTCTGATGGCCGCCATACGTATCACACCTGCAGAATCCCATTGCTTCGGAAATGCAGTGAGTACAATCAGCCGATCTTTATTATACCCAATGTCTTTGCTAAAGAAGTAAAGCTACCTGCCTGGAAACATTTAAGGCGCCAATAAAAATGATAATAGCCAAACTAAACTGAATAACCACTAAGGTCTTTCGCAAAGTCAGGCCACCCTTTGCGGTATTGATCTTTCCTTTGACTGAATGGATAATATTTGCAGAGCTCAGTACAAATGCCGGGTATATGCCCGCCAGGCTTCCTACAGCAACAATTAACAACAACAAAAGCAACCATTTGCTGTAATCCAGCCGAAAGAAAGAAGCCAGCGATGCATGCAGCATCTGATTAAAATAGGGACGCAATAATTCATAGAAGCCAATTGATATCAGCCCGGCGATACAGGCCAGTACCAGCGACTCGGTTACATGTTGTAATACCAGTTGTTTTTTTGCACTGCCAAATACTTTGCGCAATCCTATTTCCTTCAACCGGTAAGACGAGGTGCCGATATTAATGTTAATAAAATTAATAATGGCCATCAGTAAAATGAAAAATGCAACCAGCGACAGCATATTGATCATCTTCTGCACCGCGCCATTATTATCTTTCAGGTAATAGTCTTTTAAAGGAGTAAATTCAGGATCCAATAATCCCTTCAGGTTATTGGGTAGGTTCAGTGCCAGTAGCTTATTCGCAGCTTGTTTGACTTCATTGAGCGAAACACCTGGTTTTAACTCAACCATACTTACCATATAGATCTGGTTCCAGTCTTTATCGCCGGCACCACCGCCGGGATAGTATTGATTGCCTTCAAAAGGCAGGAAAACATTGTAGCCGTCGGTATCAAACAGGTTGTTGACAGAATTGAAGGGGAACTGTTTTAGTATGGCTGAAACTAAGAAATCCTGCTTACCCGATCCTATGGTTGAAATAGTAATGGTTTTGTTGGTAGCATTGGTAGTGCCAAAAAGCTTTAGAGCCATAGCCTCTGTAATAACAGCCGAGTTTTTGTTGCTAAATGCCTTGTTCTTATCGCCATGCAACAAGTTAAAGCCATACATGGATACCAGGCTGGTATCGCAAATGGTTATATTTTCTTTAAAATGCTTATCACCTGCCGAAACCACATTGGTAACCGGATTATAACGGAAGTAATTGGCTACCAGGTTGGGATATTCCTCTTTCAAGGTACTGGCCAATGGGCCGATCGTCGTTATGGGCAGGCCCATATCTTTCGCTTTCCACTTGCTTTTAATTACGTATTGTTGATCAATATTTTTGAGATCGTGGTTTACACTTTTTTGATCCAGGATATAAATACCAATCAACAGCGAAAAAGTTATGCCCACTGCAATGCACAAAATATTGATCAGCGAAAACAGTTTATGTTTTGCGATGTACCGTAGGGCGATTGTAAAGTAGTGGTTAAGCATATATATAGTATTAGGAATTGCTGCTACTGCTGTTCGCTGCTGTTTGCTCTACTCTTGTAATGAACTGTGTACTGGTTCCTTGCCTTGCCAGCGCTACCTCATTAAATCCTAACCCTTTTAAGTCGTTTGACCAGATTATTTCTCCATTGGAGGTTTTAAGGGAGTAGATCCGTCCAGATCACCCGGCAAAGATCTGGTCGCCATCGATCAAAACACTGACATCACAGCCGCGCGAGCCGCCAAATACACCATCGCGTAGTTTAGTACGCCAGAGTTCTTCCCCATCCCTGGTCTGGATGGCCGACACATAACCATTGCAACCGATGATAAGCAGGTCTTTTTGCATAGTAGGGGTGATTGTGGAATCTAATTTAAGGAAAGGAATACCCATAACCATATTTATGGCCATAAATAACATAAACGGATCCAGGTAGCTAATATCCAGGAAGATCACGTCCACCCTTTTTTTGGTGCAATACGCCGAGAGCTTCCATGGCATTGCTGCATTGACCGGCTATTTCCAGTCCGTCAATGTCGGTAATATACCTGGTCAATACTTTCAATGCCGTCGGTTGATCATCAACTAACAGGCAACGCAGTTTCATGCCGGTATTTTTTGTGTTAAGGGTGATAGAAGGTCATAAGCTGGTACATTTGGTTCCTGCTTTATTTACCTGGAAACTCACAAGGCATACTTCCTCACTGCTGTAATTGTATAGCATATAGCTGGGCAAAGAAGGCAGTTGTAGGATGGTTTCTGGTGCCTTGGGCGATTTTTGGCGCCACCCCAAATTAAAGAATGTGCTGCAATTACCACCTCGCTCAAATGAGTGATATAGACTAAAACCTGGTATTGACGATAGGCAAGCCGTAATACACCCCAAGCCCACTGAGTGGCTTAATCCTGCTTTATCTCAAACAATAAAAAAGCCGGCGATCATTCGCCGGCTTTTTTATAAAATATCGACATGCCGTTTTACTGCCAGCCACCGCCCAGGTTCCTGTAAATGCGTACTACTGCATTTAGTTGTTCCTTTTGGTTTCGATCAGTTCAAGCTTTGATTCGAGGGCATCCCGCTGGGTCATCAGCACTTCCAAATAATCGGCCCGGGCCGATTTGAACAAGTCATTGGAAATATCAATTGACCTGGTGAGGGCATCTACCTGCTTTGATTTTAATTCATAGCTTTTTCCAAGATTGCTAATATTGGACAACTGTGTAGACACTTCGAGGCAGGCATTTAAAATGGTGCGTTCATAATTATAGATGGCCTGCAGTTGCCGTGCGTTGGCATTGTAAAACTCGGCTTTGATCGCATTGCGGTTGATGAGCGGTCCCGCCAGATCGCCCGCCAATGAGTACAGCAAGGATTCTGGGAACTTGATCAGGTAGGATGGCTTGAAAGCCTGGAACCCGATGGCGGCAGAGATCCCAAAAGAAGGGTAAAACTCGGCACGGGCAACTTTTACATCCAGCTTGGCCGCTACCAATTCCAGTTCAGCCTGCCTGATATCGGGACGATTGGCCAGCAGTTGAGAAGGAATACCGGTATTGACAACTGCTGGTAACAGGTTCAACAAATTATTGGTATCCCGCGGTATGGGTTGTGGATACCGGGCCAACAAGAAGTTGATCCTATTCTCTGTTTCCTTGATCTTTTGGAGAATGTCAAATTCCAGGCTTTGCGATTTTAATACTTCAGCCTGAAACTTCTGAACGGCCAGCTCGGTAGCCCTGGCTGCTTCTTTCTGCACTTTTATGATCTCCAGGGCATTCTTTTGCAGATCGATATTTTGCATAACGATCTTCAACTGATTATCCAGGGCCAGTAATTCATAATATGAATTGGCTACCTCGGCAATCAGGTTGGTCAATACAAAATTCTTGCCTTCCACCGTTGATAAATACCTGGTCACTGCCGCCTGCTTGGCGTTGCGTAGTTTTTTCCAGATATCTACTTCCCAATTCGCATAAGCGGCTACGGTGAAATCCATCAGGGGATCGGGCATCTCCTTACCTGGCTTGATCTCGGTAGTAGCATCGCCGGCTCCCTGGCTGGTATACCTTCCCACTTTTTCAACACCAATGCCTGCTTTTGCTCCTACGGTTGGTAATAAAGGTGCTTGCCTTAGCCGGATATCGTTTCGGGCGATATCAACTTCCTGTAGTGTGATCAACAACTCCTGGTTGTTTTTCAACGCTGTATCGATCAGGTTTACCAGGTCCTTATCTGTAAACAGGTTTCTCCATTGGATAGCTGCCATATTGGTAGTGTCCTGCTTATTGTCGTACGTGTCCGGCACCGACTTGTTTTCCGACCTTGCCGTGATGGCCGGCGCCTTGCAGCTGGCAATGGCCAGGCAAATGCCCAGCACACTAATGCCATGATGTATCCTGAATTTAAACATTGTGATCAATTTCTTCGGTTAAAGGATTCTCTTCTTCTTCTTTAACAAGCATGCGTCTTTCTGCAATCTTGCCGAATATGTAATACAACCCCGGTATGACGAGCACACCGAAAATGGTACCAAACAACATACCTCCGGCAGCTGCTGTACCAATGGTTCTGTTACCAATCTTGCCCGGACCGTTGGCAAACACCAATGGGATCAATCCGGCAATGAAGGCAAAAGAGGTCATCAGGATGGGCCGGAACCTTACCCGCGAACCTTCCATGGCGGCCTGCAATACAGTGGCGCCTGAACGGTGTTTCTGAACGGCAAACTCTACGATCAGTACCGCATTTTTACCCAGTAAACCGATTAGCATCACCATCGCAATCTGTGCATAAATATTATTTTCCAATCCCATTATTTGCAGCAGCAGGAATGCGCCGAATATACCTGCCGGCAAGGAAAGGATCACCGCCATAGGCAGGATAAAACTTTCATATTGCGCAGCCAGGATGAGGTACACGAAGCCTAAACATATCAGGAAGATATAGATGGCCTGATTGCCCTGAGCTACTTCATCTTTAGATATACCGGCCCAGTCGATCCCAAATCCCCTGGGAAGTGTTTTTGGGCTACTTCATTGATCACTTTAATGGCTTCACCACTGCTGTATCCTGGTGCTGCGGAGCCACTGATCTCGGCAGCATTGTACATATTATGCCGTGTGATCTCCGAAAGGCCATATACCTTTTCCATTTTCATGAAAGCGGAAAAAGGTACCATCTCCTCCTTCTCATTTTTGACATACAATTTCAAGATATCATCAGGCAAGGCCCGGTATTGGGCGCCTGCTTGCACGATGACCTTGTACTGACGGCCGAAATTGATAAAGCTGATCTCGTAGTTACTTCCCACCAATGTAGACAATGTATTCATGGCATTGTCGATGGATACCCCTTTTTGCTGGGCAATATCATTGTCCACTTTCAACATATACTGGGGAAACTGGCGCTGTAAAAGCTGAAGATGGAAGATAGTTCAGGACGTTTCTTCAGCTCCTTTACAAAATCATTGTTTACTGCTTCCATCTTTTTGTAGTCGCCTGATCCTGCTTTATCCAACAGGCGCAATTCAAAACCACCGGCCGCACCATAACCCGGTACAGCGGGCGGCAGGAAGAATTCAATATTGGCACCCGTAATGTCCTTACACTTTTCCTCCAGTTCTTCAATGATCTCCTGTACCGAATGCTTTCGGTCTTTCCAATCTTTCAGGTTTACCAGACAGGTACCCGAGTTGGAGCCGGTACCTTCTGTAAGGATCTCATAACCTGCCAGGGAGGAAACGGATTGTACGCCTTCCACCTCTTCAGATATCTTCTGTAACCGTTCCGCTATTTCATTGGTCCTTTCGAGTGAAGATCCCGGAGGTGTTTGAATAATGGCATAGAACATACCCTGGTCTTCATTGGGGATAAAGCCCGCGGGCACTTTGCCGTTGAGGAACCAGGTGCCCAAACAGAAGGCGATCAACACCAGGAAAGTAAGTGCACGACGGGTAACTACTTTGGTCAATACTTTTTCATACTTACCGGTAGTGCGGTTGAATAAGTTGTTGAACCCGTCAAGGAATTTATCGAGAATGGATTTCTTCTTGTGTTTGCCATGGGTATTTTTCAGGATCATGGCACAAAGGGCGGGTGTGAGGGTAAGGGCTACAATTCCCGACAGAATAATGGCAGTAGCCATGGTGATGGAGAACTGCCGGTAAAAGGTACCTACGGGCCCCGACATAAATGCTACGGGGATGAATACTGATGCCATCAAAAACGTGATGGCAATAATGGCGCCTGATATTTCGTGCATGGCTTTTTTGGTAGCCTTCAAGGCAGATAGCCCCTCTTCCTGCATTTTAGCGTGCACCGCTTCAATTACTACAATGGCGTCATCCACTACGATCCCAATGGCCAATACCAGGGCGAACAGGGTGATCAGGTTGAGGGTAATGCCAAAGTACTGCATGAACATGAAGGTGCCGATCAATGATACGGGTACGGCCATGGCGGGGATGAGGGTGGAGCGCCAATCGCCCAGGAATATGAATACTACCAGGCCCACCAGGATAAAGGCTTCTACCAGGGTATGGATCACTTTTTCAATGGAGGCGTCGAGGAACTTGGAAACGTCATAGCTGATCTCATATTCCATTCCTTTGGGGAATGAGTTGGCCTGAATTTCCTTCATTTTCGCCTTTACATTTGCAATGGTTTGACTGGCATTGCTACCATAAGATTGTTTCAACACAATGGCGGCGGAGGGCTTCCCATCAAGTGTTGAATAGATATCATACATAGAGCTGCCAAATTCCACATCGGCTACATCACGCAGGCGTAGCAACTCTCCGTTGGGGCTTGAGCGTACTACTACATTTTCATATTGCTCTTTGGTGGTGAACCTGCCTGAATACTTCAACACATATTCAAATGACTGGGATCTTTTACCGGAGCTCTCGCCGGTCTTTCCGGGAGAGGCTTCCAGGCTTTGGTCACTCAGTGATTTCATTACATCTTCGGCAGATATCTTATAGGCCAGCATACGGTCGGGCTTTAGCCAGATACGCATGGCATATTCACGGTTACCCAGGATATCGGCATAACCAACACCATCCACCCGCTTCAGCTCCGACAATACGTTGATATCGGCAAAGTTGAACAGGAATTTCTGATCGGCATGCGGGTCATCGCTGTACAGGTTGATGTACATGAGCATGTTCGACTCCTCGCGGGTGATCTTCACACCTTCCCGTACAACCAGCGGGGGCAACTTATTCACCACAGATGCTACCCTGTTTTGTACGTTGAGTGAGGCTACGTTGGGGTCGGTGCCCAGGTTGAATACTACCTGAATGGTAGCTTCTCCATCATTACCGGCATCAGATGCCATGTATTTCATACCGGGTATACCGTTGATGGCTCTTTCCAGTGGGATGATCACCGATTTGATCATTAATTCACCGTTCGCACCGGGATAATCAGCCACCACATTCACTTTGGGCGGCGAGATAGAGGGGAATTGGGTTACGGGTAAACCGGTAATGGCAATGATCCCCATGAATACGATGATAAGAGAAATGACTATTGACAGAACCGGTCTCTGTATAAATTTATTAAACATTGAGCTATGCTATTTGGATTGATCTACTATTCGGCTTTTAATCGCAGGTGGGAAATGATTTCTTCCGGTTTTTGGTATTCAAAATTGATCTTTTCATCATCTTTTACTTTCTGAACACCTTCCAGCAGTATCCTTTCATTATCTGCAAGGCCACTGTTAATTACATACAGGTCGGGTATTTGGCCAGCGATGGTAATGTTCCTTGACTTTAAGACATTGTTTTTGTCTACTACAAAAACGTAGATCTTATCCTGGATCTCATAGGTTGCTTTCTGGGGTATGACCATGGCATTTTTAAGTGGCATGGTCATCATGATCTTACCAGTTTCACCATTCCTTAAAAGCTTTTCAGGATTGGGGAACCTGGCCCTAAAGGCAATATTGCCGGTTTCATTGTTAAACTCACCTTCAATGAGCTCTACAATTCCTTTATAAGGCAACACACTGTTATTGGCCAACAGGAGGTTTACCTTATTGCTGCCGCGTATTTTGGCATTGGTTTGATATTCGAGGTATTCAGGTTCACCCACATTGAAATAGGCAAACATTTCACTGTTGTCTGACAAGGTGGTCATTAACTCACCTTCATCAATAAGGCTACCTAACTTTTTGGGGATGCGGTCGATGGTTCCATCAAAAGGAGCCCTGATCTCGGTAAATGATAAATGAAGTTTGGCGAGGGCTATTTGTGCTCTTGCCTGATCAAGCTTAGCCTGGGCCATGGCTTGCTCATTTTTGGACACAATGTTTTTGTCGGCCAGGGTTTTTGCATTCTGCAACTCAATTTCTGCAGCTTTGGCCTCGGCCTCAGCTTTCAGTAATTCGGCCTCATATAGTTTGGGCATGATCTTGAACAAGAGCTGGCCGGCTTTTACAAACTGCCCTTCGTCAACATAAATATTTTGCAGGAAGCCTTTTTCCTGCGCCCTGATCTCGATGTTGCGTACAGAACGTATCTGTGAAACATATTCTTTGGTAAAAGAAGTATCAACTCTTACGGGGCTGGTAATAAGGTATTTGTTTTCCTCTACTTTTTCAGCTGCTTTAGTGGTACAGCTTGTTTGGTATATCATGCCCAACAAGCATGTAAAAATGACTATCCTTTTCATGACTGTAACGGAAATTATGCGGTTAAATGCAAGGGTGACTCGATTGCTGGAAATTTCAAAATGGGATCGCTGACCGGGATTTAAATGGTGTACCCGGGATGGTTATTATTTATAATACGGTAGCCGGTATAGTGGGATATGATCCGGGCAACTAAACCATGGGTATGGGTGATCAGATCCTCAAGGCTCGTTGGGTAATGTATTTATAAGATAGGTGATTGCTGAAGGACAATGAGCCTTTAGCGCAGGTATTGAGATAATTGCTTATGTATGGGTGAGTATAGTTTACCCCGCCCTTTGTCAATGACTTGTTTTTCCGGGCGGATGTATTGTTGTTGTCGTCATCCTCTTCTTCAGCTTCCTCACAAATAAGGCATAACCCTTCTTTATTTTCACAGGCTGCCTTGTACAGGGGGATTGCTGGCTTTTATGGGTAAGGTTGGCGGTGTTCTTTTTCAACATGCCCGGCAGGCTGGGAAAAGGGAGGGTTGAGGTGCACGCCTGTATATAAATAGTCGCTTCCCCTCAAAAGAAGGAAACACAGGCATACGAAAAATAACACTCCTCTCATTGGGCGTCGAAAAATGATAAAGCTTGTATACAAAAATATTAGGAGGCAAAACTCCGAACTTTTCTGATTTTATTCGGTATCGATCTATTTATCTAATCGTTAATACCTGGTTAAGGAGTAGTTAATGAGCGCAAGATATTTTGCGTATTAACTTTTACAACAAATTAGTATAGTATGATGGAAGACTATTGCAGATACATGAAAGGTTTACCAGCAGTCAGGAGACTGAGGAGGCAACATAAATAACAATATTGTTAAATTTATGTTATGCATGGACCTTGGTAAAAGCAGGTTATGGAACTAATGGCTACAGGTTATCCAGGATCTCCTTGTAACCCCGGCCAATGGGGATGGATACGCCATTTACTTCCACGGCTTCGGCGGTGTAGGACTCAATTTTGCTGATTGAAACGATAAACGACCGGTGTATCCTTTTAAAGAACTGCCCGGGTAAAATGGCTTCAATTTCATGGGTGCTCATCTTTGAAATATATTCCCTTTTTGTGGTAATGATCTTGATGTATTCCCGTTGACTTTCTACATAAACAATTTCAGCAAATAAGATCTTTACTTTCTTCTTCTGGACGTTCAGGAATAAATAGTCTTTTACTTCCTCCCTTTCTTTGGGTACCTGTTGAGGCGTTGGTGGTGTTTTAACCTTAGATACAGCTACTAAAAAGCGTTCGAAGTCAAAGGGCTTTAGCAGGTAGTCCGCTACATTCAGATCAAATCCTTCTACAGCGTATTGGTGATAGGCTGTAGTAATGATGATGGCGGGCGGGTGTGTAAGGGTTTTAATAAAGGCCATGCCTTTCAGTTTGGGCAGGTGAATGTCTAAGAAGATGAGGTCGGTATTGTTTTGCCGCAAGTAGTCGGTGGCCAGGATTGCATCTTTGAAAGTTCCTTGCAATTCGAGAAAGGGTACCTGGGATATATAATCCACCAGGACCTTAACGGCCAGGGGCTCATCTTCTATAATAATGCATTTGAGGTTAGGCATGGCTTGCAAGGTTAATTTTCAGTGTAGCAATAAATACAGCTTCCTGGTATTGGGCTGTTAAGTCATATTCTTTATACAGCAATTCCAGCTGTCGCCGCAAATTGGAAAGGCCGATATTTTCCTTTACGGGCGGTTCTGCCGGAGACCCGTCGGTGGAGTTTTTCACAACAAACAGTAATTGCCGCTTATTGACGGACAGATGAATATCGATAAAGGGTGATCACGGGTTTCGGAAACACCGTGTTTGAAGGCATTTTCTACCAGGGGATCAGCAGCAAGGGTGGCAATGCCTGTTTCAGATCTTCAATATCATGGTGGAAGTTGATGTGTAAAGATTCATCATAACGAAGTTGTTCAAGGGCGATATAATCATTGATCACCTTCAGCTCCTGTTCTATGGCAACATAACCACCACTGGTTTCATACAACATGTACCGTAATATTTTCGACAGGCGCAAAATGGATTCGGGAGCCAGGTTGGACTTGTCTCTTGCCAATGAGTAAATATTATTCAAGGTGTTGAATAAAAAAATGGGGGTTTGTTTGAGATTTAAGGTAGTTCAATTCGGCCTCTTGTTTTTCTATGCGCAGCTGCTGGGCTGCTTGTTTTAATTTCAGGTAGTTATAAATATGCCTGATAACCCCAAAGAATAGAATGGAAATGACACTGTATGACATTTGAAAAGAAACCCGGCTTTCCATAGAGCCGAAGGTGCGCAGCGGGGTATAAATATGTAGCTGTATGCCAATATATCGCCAGGCATGTAAGCCAAAGGAGTACACCATCAAATGTGCCCAAATAAGTGCCAGCCCTATGAGTATTCTTTTTCCAGCTTAGGTTGATATAAGGTAGGGTGTATTCAAATAGTATGAAATTGACCACTGTAATGAATGCGGTACGCCAAATTTCATTGATCGACCTCACCCAAAAGGTATCCGGATAATTGATCAGGTTGCCCAAATTCCATAGTAGTAAATAGGTAAGCCCTACCCATAAATAAAATATAACCTGATTTTTGGGGAGCGTTATTTTCATCTTGCGCTTTGTGGAATAAATTTCTGCCAATTGTTACCCATTTTGTTCTATGCGTCTATAGAATTGACTTTTAGGTAAATAAAATGCCTGAATAGGTCAATGAAAATTGGGCGACCTGGTAGGTATCACGTCGGCTAATAGTGATGATGATGTATTTGTGTTTTTGGTTTACCAACTTCCGTTGTTTGTTGACACCCCTTTCAGTTGCTTTCCTGAATTGAATAATCTTACATAAGCGTACCGGATTTGCGGTAGTAAAAATTAGTCAATTAAATCTTAAAACAGAAATATTAAACCCAAACTCACTTCATTATGAAAATGCTTATTCCATCCATCATTATGCTGTTAACTGCAATGGTTGGCAGGGCCCAAATGGATTTGCCTCCTGAAGGGGGCAATATCAGGGCCTATATAGCTGAAGAAGTAGGTATTACCAATATCTCCATTCGGTATTCCAGGCCCGGGGTAAAGGGCCGGGAAGGAAAGATCTGGGGAGGAATTGTGCCCTATGGATTTGCCACACTCAATTTCACGGCCAACAAGAATAGTAGTCCCTGGAGGGCCGGCGCCAATGAAGCAACGGTAATTACCTTTGAAAATGATGTTAAGGTAGAGGGCAGGGACCTGCAAGCCGGCGCTTATGCTCTTTTTATGGCCATGGGTACAGATAGTGTGACGTTGGTGTTTTCTAAGGAAACGGAAGCCTGGGGCACTTTTTTTTTTATAGGGAAGCGGATGATGTTTTGAGGATAAAAGTAAAACCAGTGGTGCTGGACAAAGGGATAGAATGGCTGAAGTATGAGTTTATTGAGCACAATGAAAAAGCTGCACAATTGCCATGCAATGGGAAAAGCTATCGGTGCCCATCAAGGTAGAAGTGGATGTTTACAATATTGTGGTGAACAGGGTTCGTGAACAGGTAATAGGGGCCAAGGGTTTTCTAACTGATAACCTGATCCAGGCTTCACGGTATTGCTTTAACAAGAATATTAACCTGGAAGAAGCTGTTGGCTGGGCGCGGCGGGTTGTCACCGGTTGGCCATTTGGCCTGCGCCAATATGTAGGACTAAGTAACCTGGCCATGGGGTATGAAAAACTGAACCGCCTTTCCCAGGCCGATTCGGTGATGAATGAGGCCGTGAAGCTGGCCAGTGCCAACCAGTTTACAGCGTATGGCAGGCAGCTGTTGGCACAAAAGCGTAAGGATAGGGGTATGGAAATAATGGTGGCAGCCCAAGCTAAGTTTGGTGATGTGTTTGCCGTCAACAATGGGTTGGCGTATGCTTACTCGGCCAAAGGGGATTATACAAAAGCCCTTGAATTTGCCAATAAGGCCTTGCAGCAGGCGCCGGCTCCGCAGATGAAGGCGGCTATCAATGCCAACGTAGAGAAACTCAAAGCAGGAAAAGATATTAATCAATAAATATTTCGGCTGACCTATACTGGAAAACTTTGGCTATGAGGTGCCTGTTAAAAACATCCGCTTTAATCAACATCAGTATAAAGAAAAGCGATGGACGGTATTCCCCACTATTCATATTGGATATAAGCTGTAAGTGACAGTTGGTTATACAATAGCTGTTCCGGAAGGGCAACCCATCGAGGGGCCCTTCGGCAGCTTTGGTAAAAAGCAAGATTTTCCGAAGTTGCTTTCCAGGTTCACCAGGCCTCCGGCTGAAATATGTATAGCAGAACTTCGTCATTCAAGGGTATTGACAGCTTGTTTTGATCGATTCTGACCGATTTTAAGTCCGAATCAAAGAGGGACTAAACAGGGACCAAAGACGGACAGGGAATCTGTTTGACCCGTTTTTGTGGCGTGTTTACTTAAGGCCTTCCCTGGTGTTAAAACATTGAATTAGCGTTTCTGGTATTGGTAAAATATACCCTTGTCAAAGGGCGTCCACCAGCAAGCTTTTGACCGGATGCCTTCAGGGCATTATTGGTCCAGGTATTACAGGTATGGAAAAGACTGTAGTTGCCGCTGGCCTCATAAAAGGCGTCATTGTTGCCATACCGCGCATCGGTAGTAATGACGATTGGATTTCCTAAAGGATCTGTTTGCAGGCTATTTTCAATAAAGGCAACGAGCCGCTGGTATTGTTCTTTGGCAATAGTCAGTTTTACACATTGTTCTCCTTCTCTTAGTTCATGGTAAAAGGTGGCATGTATTGCCGAGGAGCTTAATCCAAAAGCTGCCTTAAAGGCGGTACTGGCCTTCAGGTCGTTCCAGGTGGGCGTTTCAAGATAAAAGCCTTTGTCGCCCCAGCCCATTGCCAGGTATTTCAAGGTGGTATCGGCATTGCGGGTGTTTTTATACAGGATGCTTTGGCTCCAGTCTTTGATGTCTGTTTTCACCGGCAACACAATATCGGTATGCACGCCATTGCTTTTAAGATAAATGGTAATGGCGGGTTGGCTATTATTTTCGGCGGAGATGGTAATTCGTGAGAGGCCCCAGGCAGCACCCAGGTATAGTAACAGGAGGGCCAAAATGGTTAATAAGGTATACCCGGTATATTTAATAATTTTCTTCAAGGGGCTAAGGGGATATGGTTATATTCTTTATTCCCAAAACATGAAAAAGTAACCTCCCGCGCTATTTTTTTCTGCCTTCCGTCACAATCATTTAATCCTGTATATATAGGATTTATGTAGTTTAATGCCCCTATAGTTTTTACAACTTATTTAATTTACTGCAGGTTGCGACTTTGCTACTGCTAAAGCAAGTACCTGTTTTCTTTATGTAAAGCCTCCTGATCTAAGCCGTTAAGCGGATGCAATATTTTTGTTTTAAAACTTAACAGTATGGCAAACAAGACTAACATCGTGTTGTTGCATGGCGCCTGGGCAGCCACATAAAAAAACAGCTACCCTTTAAGAGGTAGCTGTTGTTGAGGGATACAATCGAATGAACTTATTAGAGTAACGTTATTAGTATATCGTCATACCGCTCAATTATTCCTTCATGATGCGGACTACTGTAGCTGGTCCTTCTCCATATCCGGCTAAGGTGATGAAGTAGATGCCTGCACGGTGTTTTGTGAGGTCGAGCGTGAAATAATTCCAGCCTTTTCGTAGCTGTACCTGCTTCTGCAATACCTGCTGTCCAAAGGCATTGGATACAATCACATTTTGCCGGGCATTCTCTGTAACCAGTACTTTTACAGTAACCAGACCGGTAGTTGGGTTGGGATTGGCCTTGGTTACGGTAACCAGGTTTTTCTCTCCGCACAATGACAGGCTGGTCGTTTTACTTACGGTAGTACTACAGCCATTGTTATTGCTGTAGGCATAGGTAACACTTTGTAAGCCGGGTCTTAATGTATCTATATACCAGGTTGCGCCGCTTACCCCGGGACCGGAGAATACACCACCAGGTAAGGATGCTGTTAAGGTAACCCTGCCTTCTGCCAGGCAAACGGAATTGGGCAGGTTGATCACCGGTTTCTCAAATGGTTTCACCGCCAGTTTTACTGCATTGGTATTGGTCACCCTGCCAGGGACGGATAGTGCACAACGATAGTACATGTCATTCATCGCTGCGGTAGTGAGCTGGGCCTTATTGGCGCCGTTGATATTATTCCATGTATTGTTGTCGGTGCTTTGTTGCCATTGGTAACTAATAGTGATCTGTGCGGCGGTGGTTGCTGTTGTTGTGAAGGAGGCACTTGATCCGGCACATATTGACTGATCCGTTGGCTGTTGGTTTACAGTAATGAGTGCGCCTTCTACGGTAAGGAGCCCGTGTACGAATTTAAGATCATAGTTTATCGCATCTCCATTTTTAAGTATGATCGGATAGTTGCCAGGTACACTGGCAGGTGTAGCAGTTGTTGTGATATCGGGTGCAGTAATATCCTGCACACCGTCGCTACCTATAAATCCTGCATAACTAATGGTAAATATGGGATTGCTTGCTCCGTAAATCCTTGTTTTATTATCGGCTGTTACTGTCAATTCTTTACGGTTTACCAGTAGCAGGATCTCTACGTTGGGTGCAGGATCATACGTAACATCTCCTCCCTGGCTTACTGTAATGACTACCGAGCCTGCTTTTTTGATCTTTATTTTCCATTTATTTCCATCCTGTGCATCCTGGTAAAGATCAACCGCATTATTGTTGGCTAATGAATAGGTAACTGGTAAACCCGAGCTGGCAACGGCTGTCAATTCAAAATCTTCGTCACCATAAGTACGGTTAATATCTTCTGCCGTTATCTGCTGATCCTGGTTACTGGATTCAAATGCGCCCAGGTCGGTAGTACTGGCGCTGGTGCGGGGTCTGCCGGCCAGGTCGGTAGTAATGGCTGTCAGATCCGGGGTTTGTCCTGTCATAAAATACAAAAAGCTACCTGCATTAATAGCGGGGCTACCTGTTTTCAAAGTATAATTACCTGCCGCCGGATTATTGAATAAGGGATCTTGATTTCCATCCAGGTTATTAAGGTTGATGTCTTCGGGTAGGCCTTCTATCAAACTATAGATAATGAAAGGCGTGCTGTTGTCGTCATAAGGAACAACGTTGTTGCCATAAACGATGGTATTGCGTATCTGGGTATTGGAAGAAATATTGATATAACCTCCTCCTTCCACTGCGGCATTATTACCACTAATGGTCAGGTTGGTCAATATAGGCTCGGAGATATTGGTGTTGGCCATGCCCCCTCCCTGGAATTCTGATAGGTTGTCAACAATCAGCAAGTTGGTGTAAATGGCGTTTGAGCGATCGTTGTATACACCACCACCATGATAGGCGGCTCTATTGCCTTTTACAGTGATATTGGAATATATGGGAGATGCCATATAATTGTGGATGCCTCCCCGCCCAGTTTAGTAATGGTATTTCCATTCACCAGTATATCGTTAATCCCTTCGGTATCGCCATTGCCGCCTGTAATGGTAAAGCCATCCAGCAGGGCATCTCCCACATCGCCTGAAGCAATTACCACATGGCAGGTGTTCAATTTATTTTTGTTGATGGCCAGATCTATGCCACTACCTGTAATGATATCATCATTGTCATAGTCGCCACTCAAAATACTTTTTTGAAAGGTCAGTGAAAGGTTTCTATCTGATAAAGTAGCTTCGGTGCCGCCAAATCCTCCATATAACTTTACATTTTTTACCAGCAGGAAGGCGTTGTTCAGGCTGTCGACTTTACCAAAGTTATCGTCGGCAGGACTGTAGTGGGGATTATAGGTTCCCCCAGCTACCCATATCTGCAGGGGATCGGCTGAGGTCCAATTGGCCTCTTTTGATTTGGCCCAGCGAAGGGCATCGGCCAGTTCACTCATCGCGCTGGTCCAGCTACTACCATCACCGGGTGTTGGGTTGTTCTTATTAACATATAAAATGCCATTTGCAGGCGTTATATTCTTTACGTTCATCACATAATTCCCGATGGGCGGTGAGGTACAGCCATTGCTGTTAATTTCTACATGCACTTTATCATTATTGGCAGGGAAATAAGTAAAGGTATTTTCAAAGGAAGACTGGGTGGTAACTCCGTTCACTTTAAATGTGTACTCAGGGAAACCGGCTGTTGCCGTAAATGTTACCGGCTGTCCTGCAATGAGCTGTCCGGGCTCTGACCTGGTTAGTTCTGCCGCTACAGAAGCAATCACTCCAATTTTTAAACTTCCAAGATCAGTATGGTGGGTAGCCGCACCGCCATTGTCGCCAAATGTAAAATACCGGTTGGGTAATGTTGTTGCAGGAAGGGCTACCCCTACCGGGGCCTGATCGGGTTCATCTTGTCTGATCCCTGCAAAAAAAAACTGCATTCGCCTCCAGGGGCGCCGGGAAATAAAAAGGCAATTGAATGGTAGTATTCAAATCGCTGGCTGTAGCATAGAAGGGTTCTGAATCTGCAATGATATTGCCAAGTTCATCGAGCAATACGCCGGTGATGGATTTTCCGATATTGGAACTATTATTCGACAGGTGTACGGTAACACCGGTTAATTGTAATGGAATACCAGGGGCTACGTACCGGGCGCTTACAATACCAGTGGAGGAGCCAAAGCCAAATTCATCGTAAATAGCTTCTGTGCTGGTATAGCCATAATTATTACAGGTTATTTCCTGGTTGGCCTGCTTCGTATTGTTGCTGTTGTCATCGTCGTCGGGCAATTTCACTTCAATAGTTTGTGAAGCGGTAGCAATTATAGAGGATGTAAAACTTACGGTAGTACTGCTGCCGGCGGCCAGAAAGGGAATGGTCTGTGTAAGGGTTTCTGCATTGGGGCCCGTAACGGTAAGCTCAACCAATACATCGGCCTGATCCAGGGTTCCAATATTGGTAATGGTAGTAGTAACAGGGTTTTGGTCGGACCATAACCTGCTCATGGTTCCCAGCTCCGGCGTTACATCCGTTACTTCAACATCATTTGGATTTATATTGGCTGGGGCGGCCATCCGCTTACCGGACTTAGCTACCGTGGTATTGTCTTTTGCGGCAGGGGTTAAGGCTGCGGGCGCTTTATTGGATGATAGGGCAATGCTACTGTAAGCCGTACAGGTTGCAATCATCGAAATAGCGGTAACAAAAGTTTTAACCTTGTTATTTGTAAATCGCGATAAAATGGAAGCAGGTACAGTTTTTATCATGGGAAAAGGATTAGGGCCCCGGCCTTTAGGCATGACGGGGACATTGTAAAGGGTAACGGAATCTGCCATCCCTATATTGTTCCTAAAAATGGAATCAACACAAAAGCCAATTGCCTATTTCCGGAAGCATTGATACTGACACTATTTCCAATTCGGGGAATGAAGAATTATTGTGTAATAGACATGCGTAATAATAAAAAAACCATTGCCAGGTAATGCTTCATGGGCGGGATAACTGAAAAAGGGGCAGTTGGATTGGTAAACTTGTCAAAGTAAGTTAAATTTCAATGTGTTGCCCGGGCCACCGCAATTGATCTTGCCACAGAACATTACTGAAATTACTTTGTCCGGGGATACCCTTATTTTAAAGCCTGACAGGATAGAAGGCGGGGCTGAAAAATATGATCACCCCTATACCTTAATTTTTCATAAGCAGACCGGTATTTACCGGCCTTTCTGCTTTATAATCCTATAGACTTCTTTAGATAGGCTGCACTGATCCACTTTACGTTCCGCTCGCTACTGAAGAAGAAGTACCTGGCATCGGGCGAGAAATAAGGGCAAAAGTCGCGGGTATTGGTATTGATCTTGTTATCGAAATGAACAGCGGGTTGCCAGGTTTGATCGCTGGCTGCTTTGGCATAATAAAGATCAGCACGACCGAATCCATCCTCCCGGTTAGAGGAGGCGAATATGAGCAGGTCTTCCCGGGCAGTAATAAATGGGTCAAATTCTGCGTGGGATGTATTGATGGCAGGCCCCAGGTTGGTGGGGGCAGTATACTGTGTATTTACTAACCGGCTTACATAAACATCTTCTTCACCAAAGCCACCTGGCCGGGAGGATGCGAAATACAGGTTGCCATTGGCGGCAAAAGAAATATAGAATTCGTTGCTGTCGGTATTGATGGCCTCCAGGCGTTGGGGGCAGACCAGTTGTTATTGGCTAAAGGGGTGGCCACCCAAATGTCGAAGTCGAACAGTGTATCGGATACGTTTTTAGGTCTATCGGAAATAAAGTAGAATTTACCATCCGGGGCAAATACGGGGTCGGCATCGGAGTAGCCATTGGCCCCCAGGCTTATGGGTACTGGTTCTGTCCAGTTGGTATCATTATAATGGGAAACATGAATAATTGTTTTATGATTGATGTTCCTGGTAAAGTAATACGACTTGCCATCAGGTGAAAAGGCAGCATTGAAGTCGAATGAGTCTTTAGAAACCAGGTTGGGTAAAAAGGTAAGGGCAGTGGAGTCAGGAAGGGGTTGGGGGTAAGGGATACCACTCGTGGGTTGCTTGGTTGCCGGGTCGGTGGCACAGGAGAAAAAGAAGGCGCTAAGCAGGGTACAGAGAGTTACAATAACTAACAGTGTTGGTTGTATGGATTTCATCTGCATAGAATTGGCTGGTTATTAATGGAAGGGTAGGCGGGGTTTCCTAAATTCCCATTTATTTCCTGATCCCAGGGGAAATTTGACAGGCGGGTGGTAATGGCCGTTAAAACAAGGTTTAAGGGGTTAGGCGGCAGTAACATGGCCTGGTTGCTATACCAGGCCATGTTGGGGCAGATGGGGGCTTTTACGTTACGCTATGAGGTTGTCGAGGGCGCCAAAAGCGTGGTCGATCACGATCTTCCAGGTACTATCGGGTTGTTGCTTCATTACCTCAATGCCTTTGGCGCTCACTTTAACTTCCTTACCATCGGTGATATTCCATTCGGAGCGGCCAACGGCCAGGTTGCCGGTTTGAAGGCAATACACGGTTTTGATCTCCATGGTTCCTTTGATGGCTAAAATGGCCTTGATGGCTTCTTCAAATTGTTCTCTTCCGGAAACCGGTTTGTCGGGTTCGAGTACAATAATGCCAGTAACATCATACATGTTCATAACGGTGGCTACATTGCCTGTATTAAAGGCGGCTGCCAGTGTTGCGTGTGCATCTTCGGCTCTTGTAGGTAGATTCATTGTAGTTGACTTTATTGGTGGTTAAATAATACTATTTCAGGAAAACAGGGAGAGAGGTTATTGGTGGTGCGGGTGGCTTGTGCCAGTGCGCCTACCTGGTCATAAACTTTATTAAACAAGAAGGGGCCCATGCTTACGCGTTTTACGCCCCAATTGTTCAGGGTGTCAAAGCCGGGTAAGTCGGGAATACTCATAATGTTCAGGGGTAGATGGGTATGGCTTACCACTGTTTTGATGTCTGTTTCTTCGGCAATACAGGGTAGGAAGATGCCATGGGCGCCGGTAGTTTCATACAACTTCAACCTTTGCAGGGTTTCCTGAAGTTTGTTCTCCACATTGAGGATAAATGTATCGCAGCGGATATTGATAAAAAGGTTCACATGTTGGGTGGCTAGTTGATTGCTCAGGTAGTCGATGGTGCGGGCAAATGTATTGGCATTCTTTAGTGAGCGCCCTGTTTTAAGCAGGGTCGAATCTTCTATATTGATTCCTACCACGCCAAGATCAATAAGCTGTTGAATATTGGTATAAATGGCTTCGTCGGATGCAGCATAACCCATTTCGATATCTACAGATACTGGGATGGTAACGGAGCTTAGGATCCTTTTAATGATAAAGAGGTAATCGGCAAAGGGCATATCTTCTCCGTCGGCATAACCCAGGCTATTGGCAACAGCGGCGCTGGAGGTTGCTATGGCAGGGTAATGATTATCCTGTAGCCACCGGGCGCTTGCAGGGTTCCAGGCATTGGGCAATACAAAAAGGTTGGGTGTGTGGTGCAGGTTATTGAAATGATCAAATAAAGAAGGCATGGTTATTTGTTTACTGAACGATGATTGATATTATCAGTAACAAAATTATAATGGAGGATACTACCGGAATTGTATAAAACGGAACAGCTTAATTAGTAGCAAGTGCTAAGGTAACAGGTGAACGCTCGATAGAATAACCGGAAGGTGTATAACCAGTAAAAGATTTGAATTCGCGGATAAAATGGGACTGGTCGAAGTAACCACTATCGTAAGCAATGGAGGTGAGTGAGGTATCGTTTTGGGTTATGAGTTGCAGGCTGCGCTGAAAACGGTTGATCTTACTGTATAGTTTAGGAGTAAGGCCGGTATATTGTAAAAACAGTTTTTGCAGGTAGCGGGAGGTGATGCCGTAGCGGGAGGCGACATTCTCCAGGTTATCAAAGAAGTCGGGCTGCTTTAATTCATTCATGATATCGTTTACTACTGCCAGCTTATTGAGTTTCTTTTCTGTGAGGGACAGCTTGTGTAGTAAAAAGGCTTCTACCAGTTCAATGCGTTTGTTCCAGGCCGGAATTTCCAACAGGGTGGCATGGAGGGTATTCACTGCTTTGTCGGCAACATCAGCAAAGCTTACTACCTGGTTGGTAAACAGGTCGGCTTTTTCATTCATGAAGCAGGCAGCGGCATGGGGATATAGGCGGATGCCCAGCATGGTATTTTTGCCGATGGACTTAATGGCCAGGGGGCGAACAATTTGGCCCCATAATTCAATAGGCGGAGTGGTAATGTAATGATCGTCCACGGCGGTTTGCCAATGGCCTTCGCCCAGGTTAAAGATGATCTCCATATTGCCGCTGGGGAAAACGGTATCTTCAAACGCTACGGATGAATTGGATTCATAGATGTAGTAGCATTTGACATACTGATTTAAAGACTGGCCTGGTTTGATCTCTCTATAGTGCATATCTATTTATTAAAGATACGAAGGGGGACGGATTTTGCTAATGCTTGTACCTGCACCAGGGTGAGCCGCCCCTTAGAGAGCGACCCACCCTAATACAGCCTGCTTTAGGCTACTGTTTAAGCCTGTAGCCGGAGGCTACAAAATAGCCTCATCCGCCATACGGCGGGAAGGCGAGCGAGTGCTAGGAAAATCGATATTCAAAAGAGGTGACACCTTTCCCTTGCGTAGAAAACGAAAGGTGTCACCTCTTTCGACTGCTCTTCGACAGGCCCCCTACGTCAACAATAGGTAAAATTAGGAACGGCCTGTTGCCGGGAATTGTATAAAACGGAACTGATTGTTAAATTGTAACTTTGAATGCCAGGCAATTGGCGGGTGGTAGAAATCGTATTGCAATGAATGACAGCAGGTACATATTGTTTTTCTCGGCATTTTGGGGGCCTTTAATGGCCTTATCCTGGGCATCTATTTGCTATTCATGACTAAGAAAAAGTCGCTACCCAATCTCTTTTTGGGTTGTTTATTGTTGGTGCTGAGCATCCGCATCGGGAAATCAGTATTTGTATACTTTAATCCTTCGCTGGCGCGGATCTACTTGCAGGTGGGGCTTTCGGGCTGCTTTTTCATTGGCCCCATGCTCTTTTTATGTTCGTTCGTCGCTGGGACGAATAACTACGATGCCGGTTGCCTGGAAGTGGCAGTTGCTGGGCTTATTGGTCCTTATTGCAGGGGTGGGGATCATGTACCCGTATGCTGATTATCCCCAATTGTGGAATCGTTATTTCATAAAGGTTATTTATGGGGTATGGTTTATTTATGTGGGGGCTGCAGTAATAGCCGTTAAGGGGCCGCTTACAAAACTGTTTGGCAGGCATGCCGGGGTGCAGGGTAGCTTATCACGGACTGAAAAATGGGTATTGACGATTGTAGGGGCCAATATCGTGATCTTCGCTTCTTTTTCCTGGCGATGGTGATGACGCGGGGCGGCAATATGTATTTCAGTGGCTCGCTCATCTTTTCTTTCAGTCTTTATGCCATTATTTTTGTGTTGCTGTACCGTAAAAAGCCGCAGGAGTTATTCGATTCCACCACGGCTGCGGTCAAATACCCCCATAAAAAGTAAGCGATGACAGTGCGGCTGTATTGCTAAGCAAGTTGGAGCAGGTGATGGTGGAAAAAGAAATGTTTAAAAACCCTGGCCTGACGTTGAGTGAGCTGGCCAAAGCGATCAACATATCAAGTCATCAATTATCGCAGGTATTGAATGATAACCTGGGTAAAAATTTTACTTCCTATATCAACGAATACAGGATCAACAGAGCCTGTTTGATGATCGCTGCCAACCATCCTTTTTCGCTGGAGGCGATCGGTTATGAGGTTGGTTTCAATTCCAAATCCACTTTTATACTTCTTTCAAAAAATTAAAGGCTACAACGCCCGCGCTTTACAAGGAAAACCTGGAGAAAACAGGATATTCGTAAATGCATCATTATCAATGCTATGCAGTTTTCCAGTAAGGTTGAACGTCCGGATTTATAAATCCGGACATCCGGAATAAAAGAGCCGGACGGGCTGTGGCTGTGGGCTTTCTACATTTAGGTACTTGCCTGCAAAAGGGCAAGCTAACTGAATTGTATGCGTAGTGTATGCTTATTGGCCTGCTTACTATTAGTGAGCACTTTTTCTATACAAGCCCAGGTGATGGTGAAGGGGAGGGTGATTGACGGCAGCAGTCAAAAGGTGTTGGCTATGTCAATGTATCGTTATTGGCCCTTCCGGATTCTTCTCTTGTACAAGGGGTGCAGGCGGACTCGGCTGGTAATTTTGGTCTTACGGTGAATAGAGCGGGCCGGTTTATGGCGGTATTTACTTCGCTGGAATACGGTTCGCAAAGACGGGAATTGTTGGTGAGCAGTTTGGCTCAGGGGCCATTGACCTGGGGCGTATTGCCTTGATGCGGGAGCAAAAGTTGCTGGAAGCGGTGGTGGTAAGTGGAGAAAAGCGGGCTATCCAATTCCGGGATGATCGGACGGTATTGCGGGTAGCGGGCAATAGTTTTTTTAAAACTTCTTCCAATGTAATGGATATTCTGACGAAGGCGCCGGGAATGACGGTGAATCCGGATGGCACGTTGCTAATGTCGGGTAGAAATACGCCGGTTATTTTTATTAATGGGAAGCCTACGGCCATGAGTGCTGAGGAGCAGCAAACTTACCTCAATGGGCTATCGCCGGAACTAATTGAATCAATAGAGCTTATCAGCAACCCCTCTTCCCGGTATGATGGTCAGTACAAGGCGATCATTGATATCAAGCTTAAAAACGAGGGGTTGGGCTGGAAAGGAACGATCAACAGCAACTTGCGGCAAAGCATGTATACGTATGCTGATAATTCATTAAACCTGACGCTGGGCACCAGGAAGCTTACGTATGGCCTTAGGGCCGGTTATATAGGTGGCAGGAGCCCGCATTTGTACCAGGCATTGCAACAATTGGCCAATACGAACTGGATGGCTACCCGTACGCTGAACAGGACGACTCTAAATGATTTGAATGTGCAATTGAGTGTTGATTATCTAATCAGGAAAGATCAGGCTATCGGCCTTTCCTGGAAGATGTATGATTCGGACCGGGACCGCCGGAGTGTGAATACGCTGGATTTTTCGGATTCCACGCGGCAACGCCAGTTGATGGCCACGCAAAACATTACGTTGGCCGATCCTTCGCAGCGTAACAATGCCATTAACCTAAGTTATGACGGGGTGTGGGGAAGAACCGTTTAAATGTGTTTAGCAATATTACACAAACGAAAAACCGGCAGGGGGAGGATATTCAAAACAGGAACCAGCTAACCGGTGAATTGATCAATTATTGGAAAACGACGATGAAAAATGATATCCTGCTGCGGACGGTACAGGTGGATTATAGCAGGGACCTTTCCAGGGAACCCTGGAGGCAGGGGCTAAGTTTGCCTTTATCACTACGGATAATGACTTGAAATACGATACGCTTAGCAAGGACAATCTATTTGTGCGGGATGCAGGGCGCACCAACCGCTTTTTGTATGATGAGTACATCAGCGCAGGGTATGCGGTGTACAGTTATAAAGTTAAAAAAATGAGTTTCCGTCTTAGTGTACGGTTGGAACATACGTATACAGAAGCCAATGCTTTTACGCAGGAACCCAATAAGAAAAGGAATTATTTTACCTGGCTTCCAGGCGCTAATTTTTCTTATGCCCTTGGTGCGCAGCAACAGGTTAATGTTTCATTTACCCGGCGGATGACCAGGCCTGGGTTTGCACAGCTTAATCCATTCCGGTTTTACCTAAGTCCGCTTAACTATTGGGTGGGCAATCCTTACCTGCTGCCTTCTGTAACCAGTGTACTCAATTTGTCTTATACGCATAAGAATTTCAATATTGGTATAAGCCTGGGTAAAGAAGAGGATGTGATGACACGGTACCCGGAGTATAACGGTGTAACGAATGAGCTGTTGTACCTGGGGGCAACCTGCCGTATAACAATTTTGCGAATGTCGAAGCGGGATACACGATCACGCTTGCCAAATGGTGGAAGGTGATTCAAAATGCAGGTATCTATTATAATATGACGCTTACGCCTTATCATGGTAAGAATTACTCGATTGATATTGTTGATCTTTCGCTTAGTGGCAGTCATGTATTTACGCTGCCACATGGTTTTACTACTGATCTATCGTATCAGTATAAATCGAAAACGGGGAATGGGTTGTATTTTATCAGACCCATCGGGTCATTGGATTGGGGTTTGCAGAAAAGCTGGTTGCAAGGTAAGTTGAACACCAGGTTTAACTTTTTATGATATGCTTAATACGAATATTGTGCGGTATGTGTTCCGGGAGAAGCAGCTCATTAATAACCGGCTCTCGCATCGCAATTGGATGCAGCGGGTGAACCTGGCCCTTAGTTATACGTTTGGCAAGGCCCGTCAAAAGGCACGGCAAAACAGGACTACGGAGGAGGAAGGGAGGTTGTGATAGAGTCCGGAAGTCCGTTAGTCGGAAAGTCCGGAAGAAAAACCTTTCGGTCGGGTGACAAGCGACAAGTTCCTTTGACAGTCCTTCGTAAGACTGACTTTGTGAGGTTGCAGCTGAAGTAAGTGACAGGATTACTCAAATGCCCCCTTTATTTGTCGTACCAGCACCCGCCGGGTATGGGCAAGCTTGTTTATTTTTAGGATCAACATTCAATAACCGTTGATAGCTTATGGAACAATTACTAAAAGATAAGGTGGCTGTTATTTATGGGGCTGGCCCTATAGGAAGTACGCTTGCTAAGGCATTTGCACGTGAAGGAGCTATGGTATACATTGGCGCCCGTACACAAAACCGTTCGAGGAAACTGGCGGACGATATTATCCAGGCGGGGGACAAGCAGAGGTGGGAGAAGTAGATGTATTGGATAAAGATTCGGTTAATGCTTTTGTTGACGGTGTGGTAGCCAAATCAGGGCGCATTGATATTTCATTCTGTGTTACAAACGTAAAGGGTGGTAAGCAAGGGGCTGCTTTATCGGAAATAAGCTGGGACGATTTTACGCTTCCTATCACGCATTATACCAAGGCGCAATTTATGACAGCCACGGCGGCAGGGCGGCATATGGTGAAGCAGGAGGCGGGTGTTATTATGATGATAACGGCTATACCCAGCCATATTCCTATACCCTACACTACGGGTTTTGGACCTGCCTGGGCGGCTATTGAAGCGCTTTCCAAAACACTGGCTGCCGAGCTGGGGCCGCATGGGGTACGCACCATTTACCTGCATTCGGCAGGATCGCCGGAATCGCAGGAAAGTATTGACCATACGTTTAAACAAGATGCGCTTACAGAGCAACGCATGAAGGAATGGAAGTTTGTGCACAGGAGCTTGCTGGGTAAATTCCCCACGCTTGAGCAGGTGGGTAATATGGCAGCTTTTATGGCTTCGGATAAGGCCGGTGTTACTACGGGTACCAGCGCCAATTTAACGGGCGGCATGGTCAATGATTAATTCCACCCGCTTCTACTATACGAGGGCTGTTCCTGCAAAGGGGCAGCCCTTATTTTTGGGGCCTTTTTCAACGATGCTTTTTGCCTGCCTGCCGATTGGCCCGGACGCCCGATATAGGACTGGCCTAGTTTTGAGGGGCAAAATACACGGACTAACCTTAACAGTTTATGAATACCCACAAACAAATTTTTCAAACGGGCTCCAAGTGGCGGTGGAGAACTTTTCAATGGACGGGCAGGCTGGTGATCTTTATACTGGTCATGATGGTGCCCATTGTGATCATTACCCTGGCGCGGGGATCTAAGCCGGGCCTGCCGGCATTGGTGAATGAAGCAGACAGGCTACACCGCCTGGCCAACCCGGTTACTCCTGCCGGGCTCAATAAGCGGGAAATAAGGAAATACAAAGGGTTTGATGCCTTCCTGCGGGCGAAGCAAAAAATGAGCAGCTGAAAAATAGTGTTCCCACTGTTACTGCGGGCGGACAGGTACGGGCGGCTTTTTATGTAGACTGGGACCCGCAGTCGTTCTTTTCATTGCAACAACACCTGGACAAGGTCAATATGGTGATACCGGAATGGTTTTTATAGATCCCGCTACGGATACCTTGCGTACAGAAATTGATATGAATGCGTTGCAATTGATGAAGCAAAAGCATGTGCGGATAGTACCACTGATCAATAATACGAATGAAAGTCTGGGAGAAGGGGAGTTTGATGGCAATATGATGCACCGCATCTTGCACAACCCGGTAAAAGAGAAAGGCTGATCAATGATATAGTGAAATACCTTGACCAGTACGAACTACAGGGGATCAATATTGACTTTGAAGATTTTAAAGAAAAGAGTGATGCGCCCATCATCGCCTTTCAAAAGAGTTGTATGCAAGGCTGCATCCCAGAGGCTACCTGGTGTCGCAGGAGATCATGCCGCATGATGAGGACTTTAACCTGAAGGTGCTACAGGCCTATAATGATTATATGTTCCTGATGGCCTATGATGAGCATTATGCGTCGAGTGTACCGGGCAATATCAGCAGCCAACAGTGGATAGAAAAGGTATTGGATGAAACGGCCAGGGATGTGCCCTCTAACAAGTTGGTGCTTTGTATTGCAGGTTACGGATACGATTGGCCAACAAATATGGAAGGCGTAACGGTCACTTATCAGCAGGCGCTGGCTAATGCTAAGCAATACAATGCCACCATTGATTTTGATAACAATACCTACAATAATTATTACCGCTATACAGATGGGAATGGCTTAAGCCATGAAGTATATTTTAATGATGCGGCCTCTAACTTCAATACGATGCGTTTTGCGGATGAGTATGGTACAGCGGGTACGGCCCTGTGGCGGCTGGGTAGTGAAGATGAAAGGTTGTGGGGTTTTATGATCGCAGTCTTAAAAATAAGGACCTGCAGCAGCAGCCTTTTGATTTTAAGAGCCTGGAGTATGTGAATACACCGGTAGAAAGGCCGGACTATATTGGTGATGGGGAAGTATTGAATGTGATTACGGACCCGGCTCCCGGGAAAATAAACCTTACGGTAGACAGTATGGAAGGGCTAATTGCGGAGCAGGACTATGTGCAATTGCCTACGAAATATGTGATCAGGAAATATGGTATTGTACACAAACAGGTGGTGCTGACCTTTGATGATGGTCCTGATCCAGAATACACGCCCCAGGTATTGGATATATTAAAGAAAGAAAAGGTACCTGCCGCGTTTTTTGTAGTAGGCATGGAGGCTGAAAATAACCTGCCGCTTTTAAAACGGATCTACCGGGAAGGGCATGAGATAGGCAATCATACTTTTACGCACCCCAATATTGCGGCAGTAAGTAGTGAGCGGGCGGCTACTGAAATGGAGAGCACGCGCTTGTTGATAGAAGCGATTACGGGGCATAGTACGGTGTTGTTTAGGGCGCCCTATAATGCAGATGCGGAACCTACTACGGATGTGGAATTAAAGCCAATTTCTTTAAGCAAGCAAAAGAATTACTATACGGTAGGGGAAAGTATTGATCCCAATGATTGGGAGAAAGGGATCACGGCGGATAGTGTGTATGCCAGGGTGATTGGTGAATACGAGGCCAATCCTGCCAAAGGGATCATCTTATTGCATGATGCGGGCGGCAACCGGCAGGCTACTGTAGATGCCTTGCCCAGGATCATCCACTATTTCAAAAGTAAGGGAATACAGTTTACGACTATTGCACGTTTGTTGGGTAAGTCGAAGGAGGTGGTGATGCCAAGGGTGCACAATAACCTGGTGGAATTGAATGGGCATATTGCCAGTGTTGGGTATTGGATGGAGCATTTTTAACAGCTGCCTTTTGGGTGGCTATCCTGTTGGGCTTTTTTGAATTGGGGCGATGGCAGTAATGGCCATCTTACAAAAGATAAAGAGCAGGAAAGTACGGGGGCTGGCGCCGGATATATTGCCGGATATATTACCTGCTGTAAGCATTATTGTTCCTGCCTATAATGAAGAAGTGAATGCAGTTAAAACGATTGAGAACCTGTTGCAGCAGAATTACCCGCATTTTAATATCGTGTTTGTTGATGATGGTTCAAAGGATAGTACTTACCAGCGGGTACTGGAGGCATTTGGCGGTCATAACCAGGTAAAGGTGCTTACGAAGGCCAATGGGGGAAGGCCTCGGCGTTGAACTATGGCATTGGTGCAACAGACCGGGCTTATGTGATCTGTATTGATGCGGACACGCAATTGAAAAGGGATGCGGTAACGCAGTTGATGCAGAAGATGGTTACCGGTGCTAATGACATTGGTGCGGCGGCAGGCAATGTAAAGGTGGGCAATGAAAAGAATATGATTACGCGGTGGCAGAGTATTGAGTATACAACAGCGCAAAACTTCGACCGGCGTGCCTTTGACCTTGTTAATGGCATTACGGTGGTGCCTGGTGCCATCGGGGCTTTTAAAAAAGAAGCCATTGAACAGGCTGGCGGTTTTACCACGGATACGCTGGCCGAGGATTGTGATCTTACGATCCGGCTATTGCGCAGTGGTTACCGGGTAGTAAACTGTACAGAAGCGGTAGCTATTACGGAAGCGCCGGAAACATTCAAGCAGTTTATGAAACAACGGTTCCGGTGGAGTTATGGTATTATGCAAAGTTTTTGGAAAAACAGGGATGCCTGCTTTAATCGCCGCTACAAAGCGCTCGGTATGGTAGCATTGCCCAATATTTTATTGTTCCAGGTACTATTGCCCATATTGGCGCCGCTGGCGGATGTGATGCTTATATTAAGTTTGATCTGGAACCGGCACGATCCCGGCAGTATGCATAAGATCACCTTATATTATCTTATTTTCTTTGGGGTGGATATATTGGTGAGTATGATTGCTTTTGCTTTTGAGGGGAGAAGCCGGCCAAGCTGATCTGGCTCATTCCGCAGCGGTTTGTATACAGGCAGTTGATGTATTTTATTTTGTTTAAAGCGATCCGTAAAGCGATAAAGGGCGAAAGCCAGGGGTGGGGGTATTAAAACGTACAGGGAATGTGCGGCAATTGGCGGGTAATGGATTGGGTGCTTAATGGAGTTGGGTACTTGCAATATTGATAAGCCGCTCTTATTTTTACGGGCTTTCTATTCAACGATCGTATTTGCCTGTTCATCGAATGACCAATATTGTAAGTGCTGACCTTCCTACATTTACTTAAACGATTAAATAACAAAACATGAAAAAGTTACTTATTGCCGGCCTTATCCTGGCAGGTTTTAGTACGGCAACGTTTGCACAAACTGCACCGGCTGTCAAGAAAGAGAATCCTGCTAAACTGCAGGTAGTAAAGAAAACAAATGAGAAAAAGAAAATGCGAAGGTGGTGGCCATCGACAAGGCGGCGAAGCCTACCGCAACAGCCACTACACCCGTAGCAGCCAAGGCAGAAGAAAAGAAGCAGGCGGTGAAAGCCTCCTCGACACCAGTTACTGCTGCTACCGGGCCGCTTAAGGCAGACGGTACGCCGGACAAGCGGTACAAAGCGAACCAGGGAACAGCCGCAGGACCATTGAAAAAGATGGCACGCCCGATAAGCGGTATAAGGCCAACAAGAAGAAAAGCTAATATAGTTGTTAAGGTTACGTGTACAGTTTCCCGTTCATTCTGCAAGAGCCCTGGTTTCTAAACCGGGGCTTTTTATTTGGAGAAAAGCTACGAGCTGTGAGCAGGAAGGGTTAGAGGGTAAGCTTTGTGTTACCTGCTTCGAGGGGGAATGCATGAAGGTGTTGAGACGGGGCTTTTATAGGCGCAGGTATGGAAGATGTATCAGTATTCAAATCTTTTTACGGCGGGATGTTGCATCATATCCGCGATGAAAGCCTGGTGTTTTTGGCGTGGCCATAAGCCTGCCAGATGATGGACAATTCATTTTCGTTTTTATTTCACTGACGGTTTTGAATTTCAAGGAATGCTGGTGAAATATGAGTTCAAACTGTTTTTTGGCATCACCCGAAAAGGTGCAGTTAACGGTATAGGTTTTTGATTGGTTGAGTTTGTCGATGACGTTTTCAATACGGGGCAAAAAAAGCCAGTACGATCAGGATGAGTATGCTGGCATAAGCAGCAGGCCAATAATAACCGGCGCCGATACCCATGCCCACAGCCGCTACCGCCCAGATAGAAGCAGCGGTGGTGATGCCATTCACGCGGTTATCGCCCCTGAAGATAACACCGGCGCCCAGGAAGCCGATACCGGTTACAATATTGGAAGCTATGCGGTCGGGGCTACTGGCGGTACCAATGAGCATGGACATCATGGTAAAAAGCAGGAGCCCATGGAGATGGTGATCATGGTACGAAAGCCGGCCGACTTACTGCGGTATTCGCGTTCGGCGCCCACCAGTCCTCCCCATAATGCTGCCAATAAGAGGCGAAGTAGCATTTCATTGTTCATACTGCAAATTATTAAGGGTTGAAATAGCCTGCTTTAAAAGCTTTGGAAAAACAGTGTAATCTTTCGATACCTGCACGGCATATTGTTGTATCCATTGTACCAGGGGAAGTTCCCAGGAGCTGTCTTCGGCAAAAGCCTTTAGGTCATCGGCGGTGGCGGCGCCATATCGGCCGCTGCTGCGCAGGTGGGCAGAGGCAGTAAGCAGGGCCAGATCGCTTAGGTATTGGTCTATCAGGCCGCCTGGTTTCCAGGAATTGTCGACGGTTATCTTGTCGGCCGTGGGTTGAATGGCCCGGACGACATACCACTCGTGCTGGTGGTGAAAGGGCGACAGGAAAGCGGGTGTAACGTGTTGCATCATATCCTGTACGCGTATGATCCTTTCGGCCTCATCTTTCCAGGCGGGTTGTTGCAAATGGGAGGGGGCAATAATGGAAGAAGGCAGGGCCATCTTTATATCAATCAACCTTTTTTGTTTGGGGTTGGCTTCATTTTCCAGTAAACATACATAACGTTTTACACCAATGCTACCAGTGCCTGCGATCCTGAACCCTATATCGGCCACCCGGAAACCGGCATGGATACTATTGGCAAACCATTGCTCGAGTGACCCGGCCAAGGCGGCTTTTTCTTTTTAGGCAGTTTCAGGAGCTTGTCGTCTACTATCAGTTTGGCGTTTTGGGGTTTATTGTTGGTGCGTTTGGCCAGCAGGTCGTTTTTGGTCCTCCCGGCTACTTTATTGATCAGTTTATTGATCAAGCCGGTAGCAGTTTCTTTCTCAATATTGAGGGCTTTGTTCTTTACAAGGGCAAAGCGGTACTGTTGTAATAATTGCTGAACGAATTTCTTCTTTTCCTTATTGGGTAACTGAATGGCGGTTAAAGCCAATTCAAGTGAAACCAGTAGCCTGGAAATATCATACAATAAAGGTGCTTTTATTCCTTCGTCAAAATCATTCATATCGAAATACACCAGTTTGTTTTCGCCTTTGTAGCTACCAAAGTTTTCGAGGTGCAGGTCGCCACAGATCCAGGCAGCAGGTGAGGGCTGAAAGGGATAATTGTTGAGGAGGTCATCATAAAACAAGTGGCAGGTGCCCCTGAAAAACCGGAAGGGGCTTTCCAGCATAGCCTCGTATTTAAGGGGCAGCACCTGCTGGTCTCTGTTGGCGTTGAAGTTCTTTATGATTAATGGGATGTCTCGGCTCATTGTATTTGTAAGTTACCAAAACTCTGTTAAAGGGCCATCTTATGGGATGGATCCTTCTGGCAGGGATAGGGTACAAGGGCTTAATGTGTGAGGATCACATGACCTTTGCGGAAGGCGGGCACACCTCCCTCAATATGATAGCTGCATACCCATATATAGCTGCCATTATCGCAAGGTTTTCCCTTATAGGTACCATCCCAGCCTTTGTCGGGATCGGTGGTATTAAATACGCGTTCGCCATACCGGTTGTAGACCTGCAAGTTAAATTGCAGGGTTGGCCCATATACGAGGGCCCTGAATACATCATTTTGCCGGTCGCCATTGGGGCTAAAAGCGTTGGGGATAAATACGCCATACAGACAATCCTTCTGAAATACCAGGGTAGTGTCTTTTCCTACACAGCCATTGTTATCTGTTACTGTCAATACATACAAACCGGGTTTGTTGATTTGGGTTGTTGCATTGCTGGAACCTGTAGACCATTGATAGTGCTTGTATGTTTTAGCGGGCACCAGGGTGAGTTTGGAATATTTACAGATAGAATCAACCGATTTAAGGAATTCGGCAGGAAGCGGATTGATCTTATTGATACGTATACTGTCGCTACCTACGCATTGGTGGTTGTTGGTAACGGTAACCCAGTAATGGCCCGCTGCTGCTGCCTGGAAGGTGCGGTTGGTACTACCATCCTGCCATTGGTAGGTAGTGTGGCTGCCGGCATCGAGTAGTTTGGGACTGCCTGCGCAAAGGTCCTGATCGGCGCCCAATGAAACTACTGGCAGGGAATAGGTTTGAAGTACGCGGAGTGTGTCGCGGGAAAAACAGCCATTGGGGTCTTTGGCTGCTACATAATAGCTCCCTGCATTTTTGGCGGTGATGGTAGCGGAGATACTACCTGTGCTCCATTGGTATTGGAGGTATCCCGTCCCTGCTGTAAGGGTGATGGAATCGGAAGCGCAAAAGCTGGTATCGGCGCCCAGGCGAACAGGTTGGGGGAACAAGAGTTTTATAGAGAGGGTATCTTTTGCGGAACAGCCATCGTTGGTAATACCCTGTACGATGATCGAGGTATCCTGGTAAGGCGCCACCTTTACTTGCTGACCCTGTCCAAGGAGTAGACCGCCGGGTGACCAGTTATACTTTGCAAAACCAGGAGAAGCCAATAATGCCAGGGTATCCTGTATGCAGGCTACTATATCTTGCCCCAGGGTTAATGGAGGTACAATGGCGGGATTGATGTTAATGGTGTCTGCAAACTCATCGCCACAGGAGTTGGCCACTTTTACAAAGTATTGGCCGGCTTGTTTTGCTTTGAATTCAATGCCGGTTGATCCATCCTGCCAGGTATATTGTGCATAGCCGGTGCCTGCCTTTAAGGTTATTGAATCGCCAGGGCAGAGTAGGGTATCTTTTCCAAGGGTCAGGGAGGAAGGTTCTTTTTGTATGTTTAGCAGTATGCTGCCTTCAAAGATCTTGCACCCGGTATTCAATTTGCCTTTGATCCATACCTGGCCGTCTTTTTTAAAACGCAGGACTACTGAATTGGCATTTACGCACTGCAGGGTAACCATGCTGGTATCGTATTTCCATTGTGGTTTGATGGTGCAATTGGGGTCTTTGTTGAATGAAATGGTAATATCTGTATTGAGTTGGCAAATATTGCCGGGGTCCAATACATCTAAGAAGGAGCATTCCTGGACGGTATTGCACACAATGGAGCCCAGGTTTAAAGCGGATTGATCGGGGAGAAATTGTAATGTAAAAGTAGACGCCGGGTAATTGATGGTGAATGGTGTACAGGTAATGGGGGTAGTATTGAGGGGATTTCGGAGAGGTTAGCAGGTTTGGAACTGCCGGAACAAGTGCCTACTTCGCCCTCCTGCCCATATTTGATGATAAAGGTTTCCCAATTGTTACCGCCAACTCCATAGGGGTAGTTGCCACCAGAATACATATAACCGCCATCGCTAACGCCAATGCCCCGGCTAACACGGAATCGTTCCAGCTCATAATCTCTTGCATACAGGATATTGAGGGCCGTATCAGCCTTTAGCATTGCTTCATTCCACCGGCTGCCATTCCAATAATTGTAATTAACGTAGAGATAGCCGTCTCTGGCCGTGGCGGCCCGCATCATGGAGCCTGCATCGGATGAAGTCAGCATCTTAACAGGGCGGCCTGTGGTATCGAAAAGACCGACCAATAAATTTGTATTGGAGCCGGCATAAAAGATATGTCCTGCATCATAGGTCAGTTTCCGTGTGTACATCATACCATCTGTGTTTTTGAGGAAAGCATAGCTGTTGAGCACTTGTCCGGTTGTCTTATCCAGTCTGATGGATATGCCATTGGTGGCCTCTGCTACAAGGATGAGACTGGACGGTGTAGTGGTAGCGCAGATGGTACCCAGAAACACATTGGAGTTGATCTCATAGTACTTTGCCCAGAGGTCGTTTCCTGCTGCATCTACTTTGTAAACGAACGCTTTGGGTTTTCCATAAAACCCAGATTACAACTAATGAAGTAATAATTTCCTTCGGCGTCCCTGTGTATGTCTCCTATGGTCATGCCACCTGCATACCAGCCGGAAGGGGAAAAGGTTTTGCTCCATACTTGTTGCAGATCTTCATCAACGATGGTTACGTTGTACCGTGGCTGGTTATTAAAAGATACGTTTGATACCAGGGCTACGTATTGGCTATCTACCGGAATGGCTTTGATGGGTAGGGAGCTGGTATTGTCATATACGGATACTGCTTTTAATAAAGCGCCTTTTTCGTTCAATATTTTCAGGCCATAAGTAATCTGATTCATTCCGCCCAGTATACGGTCATACCTGGCAGTAGCGATGAATTGTTTATTGCCACGTAGTAAGTGGTATTGAGAAATTACATCAACATAGCTATTGGAACGGAAGGTTTTGTAATAGGTACTTAGGCAGCTATCCTCCAGCGGATCTTTGGGGCAAAAGTATTCCCTGCAATCGAAACTGGGAGCATAGGCGCTGGCGATATCGGTAACGGGGGCATTGATGCCAATACTGGTTGGGTTGACGGTGAAGGCAGCGATGGGCGTATTGGGTTCGAGGATGGTTTCGGTGCTATTGATAGTAAGTGTTTGGTAGCCACAGGTGGGCAATGTGCCGATACTGTCGGTTTTGATCAGGATGATATGATCTGCCGTAGTACTATTGAGACCAAAAAGAAAACCGCCATCGAAGGAGCGGGCGATACCGGCAATGGAAGATGCATTGAGTACGGCATACTCCCTGCAAAATTCGGGCGCTGTATTATTATAGGAGAAATGCTTGATGAATATCAACTGTCCGGAGGCGGGCAGGAAATAACCCAAGGCATCACCTGCATTATCCATCGCTGCAGTAACGCCCAGGTGAAGGGCCACAGGTACCTGGTACTTATGTACGGTTTCGCTTTTTCGGAACCATAAATATTATTCCTGAAGCCATCATATCCGCCACCGGTGTTTTTGGTAACGCCCAATATGTTCAACCTTTCATTGAACCCCGTAGTGGCCATTGCCTTGCTTTCGGCAGGCCCATTGTTTTCGATATGGGTGGTGATCAAAACCCCGGTTGTTATATCAATATCAAATACCTGTACAGCTGGGTTCCCGTTGAACTGGCAATTGGTAACCAGTCCTAATTTTCCGTTCATGAGGGTACTAAAGCCCACGAGTCCGGTTAAGGAGGTGGGTGTTACTTTTTTATTCCATTGCGGGTTGCCTGTTTCGTCATAGGCTTTATAGTGGATGGAATTGGCCAGTTGAACGGCTACGGCTATAAAATTAAGTCTGAAAAGGTCTAGTGTGACCTTAACGGGCAATTCGGTTTCGTTGACTGTTTTTATCCAGGTGGCAGAAAGGTTGTCTTTGAACCTGGCCATAAAGGTGGCCTGGGTGCCATCGGCAAATAGCCCTGCAATATAAATATCACCGGTGAGGGAAATCCTGGCGTCGGCGATGATGGTGGGCTGGTTGTTGATGCGCAATCTTTTCTGGGCAAGGATATTGCCATCGTTGGAAAGCACCAGGAGCAAACCTTCTTTGGCTCCATTGGCCAGTGTGATGGTACCAGCCGCCAGGTAGTTGTTGTTGGGAAAGGTTTGTAATTCAGACAGTACCACCTGTTCACCTGGAGCTACGGGTATCTTTAGTTGAAAGGTGCTGTTGTTGCAAGGGGCGGCGGTGGTACGGGCCGTGGCGGTGGATCGGGATACCTTCAAGGCATTGGCTAATGGGACGCGGTGTTGCCATTTGATGAAGGAATCGGGCTGTATGGGTTGGGGGTAAATGTTTTGTCGTGATTGTGCCTGCAGGCAGTATGCGAATAGGATGCATACTACAGCAATTAGCATTGGTTTGCTACTCGGTGCAGGCCAGGGGGTGGTCATAAACAAATATAAATATTACAATTGATTTTTATAGTCCAGGCCTGGCAGTAATGCAAAAGGGTGTCTTCGTATAAGCGAAGACACCCTTTTGAAAAGAGGTGACACCTTTCTTTTTCGACGGAGAAAAAGGTGTCACCTCTCTCGGAACGCTGTTGCTTTCGAAGCTTAATAGCTATCGTTCTGCTTCAGGTAATCCTTGATATTGTTGGCAGCGTCGATTGCTGTTTGAGGAATAGGGAAGAGTCTTTTCTTGGGATTGTTGTTGTTTTTCTCTGTCCAGGTGCCTTCGTATTTGCCAAAGCGTATCATATCTGTTCTTCTGAGGCATTCCCAATAAAATTCAAATCCACGTTCCCTGAAAAGGATATCGAGGTTCATGCTGGAGAGTGCAGGAGGAAGCTGCCTGGCAGTGCGTGAAGCTCTTACGGTATTGACATCATTCAAGGCGCCACCGGCATCATTGTTCTTGCGCAGTTTTGCCTCGGCAAGCATGTGATAAACATCGGCCAGGCGCAGGATCACAATATTGGCTTCGCCAAAGTTGCGGCCACTAACTGATTTACGGCTGAACTCATATTTGGATACGCGGTAGCCGGAAGGGTAGTTGCTGCCTTCGGTGGTATAATCCACTTTCTCGGTGAAGATCACAGGCAATGTAGGCCTGGTACGGGTATCGTGAAACAGGGGCCCTACTTTCATATTGCCATTGACGCATTTTACAAACACACCACCTTTGCGGATAAGGCCATATTGTTGACCACGCAGGATGCCACGGTTGATATTGAATTGAGCGGCAGGTACGCAGCTATCGGCTGGATTGGTGTAAATACCAAGGTTTTGTTTGAAGAACCGGGGATCGGCCACAGCGGGATCGATAGTGCCGTATGCGCTTACCCATGATTGGTAAAAATCGGAGGTAATGGCGGGGCCATCGGTACCATTGGCATTTACATAATCGGGTAAAGGAAATTGATCACCGGAAAGGGAGAAGTAGGCCATGCGGTTGTGACCGTTGAGGTCAGCGCGCTGGTCAACGGCGAAGATGATCTCCTTATTGGTGTCGTTGTTATCGTCGAAGATGGAAAAGTATTCTGGTGACAACTTGTATTTGTTGGTGGCGATGATCTTACCGCAATACTCGATCACTTTGTCCATATCGGCTGCCGGGAAATTGAATTGGGTAGCATAGATATCCTTGTACACGGCGGTGTTGAGGTACAGGCGGGCGAGGATACCCCAGCAGGCTTCTTTGGACATGCGGCCATGGGTTGCTGTGCTTTCGAGGTTGGGCTCGGCGGCCAGCAGTTCGCTCTTGATATATTCTACTGCCTGGGTGCCTCTCAGGATAACAGATGTTTCCAGGGGTTCGTCTTTAGAAAACACAATTCCAAACAGGTCGAGCGACAGCATATTGTAATAAGCCCGCATAGCCCTTGCTTCGGCCAGGAACGTTTTGGCAGAAGGGTCTTTAGAGGTAGGCAGGGTTTTCAGTGCTGTAATAGACCTGGAAATGGACTGGGTGATGAAGTTCCAGGTGTTCCTGATATTGGGATCGGTCGTGGTAAAGTTGTGGGTGTGCATGGCGATATAGATACCGTTATCGCCCCAATCGGTGCCACCGCGGTAAGGCAGGATGGCTTCATCGGTAGATATTTCCTGGAGGGCCAGGTAGTTGGTGTGCAAGAAGATATTGGGCAACTGGGCATACACAGGTGCGATAATACCTTCGGCAATTTGCTTTATCAGTAAGACCTACAGACGATGTTTCGTCGAGGATCTTTTCATTCAGTTTGGTGCAACCGGTACCTGCTACCAGTGCAGTTATAAGGAGTGGAAGTATAAATGATTGCTTCTTCATGTTAAATCGCTTTAGAATGTTACGTTAAGACCAAAGAGGAATGACCTTGCTTTGGGATAGCTGAGGTAATCAATACCGTAAGAGGATACGCCTCCATCCTGGCGGTCGATATTCACTTCGGGATCATATCCATCATAAGGTGTGATCACAAACAGGTTCTGGCCGGTGAGTGATACACGGATGGCAGATACCCATTTGGAAAGGCCCATTTTGGCTGGATTGAAGTTGTATCCGATGGCCAGGTTGTTGAAGCGGAAATATTTTCCATCTTTCACGAACCGGGAAGAAATGGGTGCATCATTGGTTTTGGCCTCTTCGGGGTATTTGATGGCTTCGGCGGTTGTATTTACTCCTTTAGACAGCAACAGTTTATAGAAATTGGAATTGGCGGTATTGTCGTAGATCTTATTGCCTGATACGCCATTGAGGTTGGCGGCCAGGTCGAACCCTTTATAGGCCAGTGTAAAGAACAGGTTGTAAGTGCGGTTGGGCAGGGCTGTTCCTATTGGCAAACGGTCGTAGTCGTTGATAAGACCGTCATTGTTTACATCCCTATAGGCGCTTTTACCATTGGCATCAAAACCAATAAACTCTTTGAGGTAGTAGGTTCCGATGGGTTGGTTGTTGATATAGCCATTTACGGGTGAGCTGGTGAGGCCCGCACCTTGAGCAAAACCAGAGGCGATGACTGAGTAAGGTGAATTTTTCACCTTGTTGTCAATGAAGGTAATATTACCACCTACTGAATAGGTGAAGCCGCCGGGGGTAGTATGCCTATAGTTCAGGTCGGCTTCCACACCCTGGTTAATGATGTCCATATCCTTAATATTGCTCCAGGTGGTATTGGCTGGTTGGATAGGATCGGCGGGTATGATCTGGAGGAGGATATTGTTGGATACTTTTCTAAAGTAATCAACGGTTCCGCTTAATGCACCTTTGAATAATTCAAAGTCTACGCCCACATCGGTTTGAGTAGATACTTCCCACTGAATGTCGGGATTGGCAAACCTGTTATAGGTAGTACCAGCGGGGTAAGCAGTACCGGGGTAGAGGGGATAGCTGGTGGTTCCTGATACCTGTGAGGTAAATAAGGCCTGGGTGATCTTGGGAGGAATTTCCTGGTTACCGGTTTGCCCCCACCCTGCCCGCAGCTTCAAATTATGGAAGAAGGAATTTTCCAGGAAGGATTCTTTGGAAAGTATCCATGCGCCGGCGAATGAAGGATAATAACCGTATTTGTTGTTGGCGCCGAATTTGGAAGAACCATCGGCCCGGATTGAAGCGGTAAACAGGTAGCGGTCATTGTATTGATAATTCACCCTTCCAAAGTAAGATTGCAGTTCGTTGATATAGGCCGAACCGGAGGGCTTGTTACCGGCGAGGGTTAATTCCTGTCCGAGCCCTGGGTTGTAGAGGGGCTCTATATCAGAGATCGCAAAATTGTTGATGCTGGTAGCCCTTGTTTGCACAAATATCTTTTGGTAAGAATATCCTGCGAGGGCGGTGAGCTTGTGCCTGTCGATAGTAGTGGAATAATTGAGGGTATGCTCGATCAGGTGGTTGCGATTGACGTTGTTATAGGTTTCGAGCCTGCCCGGACGCAAGGGAACGGAATTGGGCAGTGATTGGATATCTCTATTACCGGTAGCATTGTCGATGCCGAAATTCAGTTTGTATACCAGTCCTTTGGTAAGGGTTAAAGCACCGCTTACATTACCCAGTACACGGTTGATGGTGGTAAGGTCTTTTTCCAGGGCCAGTACAGTCAATGGGTTGATGCCATTTTGGAAAACATAGGGTTTGCCATCGGTGCCATAAGCTGGGATGGTAGGATTGGTAGAGATAGCGCCGCCGATAAGGCCGCCGATACTTGGGCGGAGGTTGACGGTATTATTAGCGCTTAAGTTTACCTCGATCACCAATTTGTCGTCGAGCAGTTTCTGGGAAAGGTTGATACGGCCGTTGTACCTTTTGATCTCATTGCCTTTCAGGATACCTTCCTGTATTTGCATACCGAGGGAGCCGAAGTAATTAAACTTATTGGTTCCACCTGATAGGCTAAGGTTGTGATTTTGGGTAAATGCGGTACGGCTGACTTCATCCTGCCAGTCGATAGCGCCTTTAAAATCCTCTACTGTACCGCCGAGGGCTGTTACTTGTTTTTTGTATTCTTCTGCTCCAAATACGGGCAGTTTGCCAGCCATTTTACTGATGCCGCCACTGAAGGTATAATTGGTGGTGCTGACGCCAGCTTTGCCCCTTTGGTGGTGACCAGTACTACGCCGTTGGCGCCGCGGGCTCCATAGATGGCGGTAGCGGATGCATCTTTCAATACGTCGATAGATTCAATATCCTGTGGATTGATAAAAGCGAGTGGATTGGAGGCACCGCCGGTGGTGTTGTTGTCGAGGGCCATTCCATCTACAACAAAGAGGGGTGCCGCATCGGCCCTCAAGCTTCCAGGGCCGCGTACGGTAACTTTTGCATACCGCCTGGTTCGCCGGTGGCAGAGGTAATATTTACACCGGATACTTTTCCCTGGAGGAGTTCTTCGGGTGAGTTGATGATACCGCGGTTGAAATCGGTACTCTTCACCGATTTAACCGATCCGGTAACGTCGCGTTTGGTGGATTTACCATATCCTACCACTACTACTTCGGCAGCAGTGTTGGAGGCTGATTGTTCCAGTTTTGCCTCCAGGGTAATATTGCCTGAAGCATCGGGTTTGCCGGAAACTACTTTTTCGGCATAGCCTACGTGGGAAAAGGTAAAAGTGTAAGTGCCTGAGGCATCGAGTCCTTTAAATTCAAATGTTCCTTTTGAATCGGTTTGAGCTGATCTTTTAAAAGCGGATTTTTCTTTAGCTATTATCACCGTAACACCGGGCATGGGGGCATCGGCTTCATTCAATACGGTTCCTCTAGCGGTTGCCTGGTTGGTTTGGGAATATGCCGTAGCATACATGATCAGGTGCAGCAATAGCAGTACACCCCACATGGTAACCCGTGGGTTGATTAATTTCATTTTGGCGCTAATTTTAATTGAGTTGCAAAGTTGTTAGAAATCTGTGGGTATGGATTGATGGTTGGATTATGAATGAGTTAAGTTAATGAGAACTAAATATTATCTTTTATCTTATTACGAAACCGGTTTCGTAATAAAAGTGGGTCAGGAGTCCAGCTTTTGGGGATTGTTTTACGGGGCGGTGTATGCGCAATTGTTGGGATAGTCTAGGTGTATTGTGCCGGACTGTTAGGTTCCTTGTTTACTACTTCTCTGTGAGTTGCCTGGGTATTGTACTAAACTACACTTGGGACCTATTCAGTGGTTGTATGTATCGTGAGGGGTTGTGTAGGGTGGTTAGTGGATAGTATATGGGTGATATGAGGGTAATCTATGGCTGATATGAGGGTTTGGACCTCATCATGTCCTCGTCAACTCCTCGTCAGGTCCTCTACAGGTCCTCGTCAGCTTTTCTTATATTATGGTATATAATATATGTAAATTTTGTAAATTGGAGATAATTGATTCATAATTCCATTAAAAACCGACCAGTATGGCTAAAAAGAAAAAGCGAAGGTGGACGGATCGGCCTCCTTGCCCTGATCCAGACCGGTACAGTTGGGTAGAAACGATTGAAGGGGGCTATTGGCGAAGGAAGCGGGAGCCGATCCTGAATAGTGTGTTACAAATGAATGCGAACAATACGCGGATAACGAATGAGGCGGCGAGCCGGGTAATGGTCAAGTTGCAGCCCTTTACACAGGATCTTCTTTTGCGGCGAACGATGGCGAAGATGGCAGGCGCTTTTAAGAAATCAATGGCTGCTAATAACAGAATGGATTATACAAACCTGAATAGTCTGGACTTCCAGGAAAGTGAATACAAAATGGCGAAGCTGTATAAAGGGAGCTGGATGGTGAAGGAGGAAAAAGGGGTGTTGTACATCAATGTGAGGTTGGGTACCTTAAATATAAGGCGGCACAGTCCACTAGCGACAGGTTATTTTGCGGAGATCATTTTATTGTGGGGTGATCCTGGTAATGCAAAAAAGTTTGCGGGTAGATAGTACTGTATCGGAGTCTTTTCCTTTTGGAGCGGGAGCGCAGAAATTACATGATGTTGTGTTGTCGGCTCAATTGCCGGTTAAAGATCACTGGATGGCGATACTCAAGTTGAAATGTTTGGGTAAAGATGTGGAGCATGCTGCCAAATACCAGGCTATGAAAGTGGTAAAGGTGGGGAAGGGAGTTAAGGAATAAGGCAATACTCTTGTGCTAAAAGCTGGCAAAAGTGCGATGCCCTTAATTTAGATAATTGTTGGCGTTAAATTAGTAATTATTACTATATTATTTAGTATTTTTGTTTCTACTATCATCAGTGTATTTTTATTTGATGTCAAAAATTGAGAACGATATAAAGTTGGGAAATGGTATTTATTCAATACCTGATCTTGCTTTGATCCTACGTTTACCTCAATCTAAAATTCGAAGTTGGTTGAATGAATATTGGGATCTTCGTTTGGGGAGAAGCACAAAGAGAAGTATTCGTGGGGAACGGGCAGAAACAAAGCGACAAATTTTTATACGCTCATTGAATTCTTCGTTTTTATCAGTTACGGAATTTAAAGGTTAGCACAAAAACAATATTACGTGCTCATGAGGTAATGGCTGATCAACTTAATACCCCCTATCCATTCGCCTCTTCCGAGGTTCTAACAGACGGTAAGAAAATAATCTACTCATTGTATGATGGAACCACAATTAATGCAGATAATAGTCAACAGATTGTTTTTAAACAAATAATTGAATCTTTCTGTAAGCGAATTGAATTTTCTGAAACTCATCTTGCTGAACGATATTGGCCATTGGGAAAAAGACCGCCATATTGTTGTAGATCCTCATCATCAATTTGGCCAGCCGGTTATAGAGAAAACTAACCTTTTGGCGGAAACAATTTATGATTTGTATAATGCAGGAGAGAATAAGCAATTTATATCCCGATTATATAATGTTTCTGTTAGGGAAATAAACGATGCAATCGACTTTTTAATCATAACGCAGCTGCATGATACAGGTTTTAATCGATGAAAATCTATCAGAATATTTGGCTGAAGGGTTAGATAAGTTACAATTCCCATTAGATAATGGAATAGTCGTAACATCCATTTCAAAGGAATTCAATAAGGGTGTGAAAGATGAAGATTGGATACCAGCGTGGGGGAAGCGAAGAGGTGTTTTCATAACCCAGGATATCAAGATTACCAAAACCAGACAACAAGCACAGTTGCTCACAGAACATCACTTAGGGGCTTTTTTTCTGGATTTGCCCAAGAGTTATCGATATTGGGATAAAGTACAAATTGTTATTTCAAAATGGCCGGATATTAGTGTGTCTCCGAGTAGCCTAAAAAATCGTATTGTTTAGTTGCCTAATTTTGCTTTAAGCCGTAGTGATGGCTTGTGTTTTTTTCCACTGGTGGGGTAAGAGTTTCCTGAGTTGCCCGGTAGTCATCTCGTTGATGTTATGACTAAGCACTTCGCGGAGCCACTCATAAGGGTTTACGGTATTAAGTTTGCAGGTAACCAGCAGCGAGTATAAGAGGCCTGCTCTTTTGGCCGCTTCATGCGAGCCACAGAACAGGTAGTTTTTGCGTCCGACAGCCAGGTTTTTCATACAGCGCTCTATGGGATTATTATCAATATGCAAATGATTAGTAGAGGCATAGAGACTTAAGCCGTCCCAGCGTTTGATGCTGTAAGCTATAGCCTGTGCTATAGGGCTTTTCGGTTTTAGCTTTACATACTCCTGCTTCATCCACTCTCCCAGTTCTTTTAAAGTGTGTCTCCGAGTAGCCTAAAAAATCGTATTGTTTAGTTGCCTAATTTTGCTTTAAGCCGTAGTGATGGCTTGTGTTTTTTTCCACTGGTGGGGTAAGAGTTTCCTGAGTTGCCCGGTAGTCATCTCGTTGATGTTATGACTAAGCACTTCGCGGAGCCACTCATAAGGGTTTACGGTATTAAGTTTGCAGGTAACCAGCAGCGAGTATAAGAGGCCTGCTCTTTTGGCCGCTTCATGCGAGCCACAGAACAGGTAGTTTTTGCGTCCGACAGCCAGGTTTTTCATACAGCGCTCTATGGGATTATTATCAATATGCAAATGATTAGTAGAGGCATAGAGACTTAAGCCGTCCCAGCGTTTGATGCTGTAAGCTATAGCCTGTGCTATAGGGCTTTTCGGTTTTAGCTTTACATACTCCTGCTTCATCCACTCTCCCAGTTCTTTTAAAATAGGCACAGATTGTTCTGTCCGCCGCACTTTGATCTGGTCCGGGTTGAGCTGCTCTTCTCTACATTGCTCCTCGATCTTATAAAGCTTCGCTATCTCGGTCAAAGCATATTCTGCCCGAACTTTATCATTGCCTTTCGCCTCATAAAAATGACGGCGGGCATGGGCCATACAAAAGAACACATGTATTCCTTTGATGTCCAACTCTTCATAGACATCATAACCATCTACCTGCAAGTGACCCTTAAAATGTTGTAAGATATGTTTGGCTGCCAATGTATCCCTCCCCGATGATAATCAAAGTAGATCAGTTGCCCGTTATGCGTTAAGTACGTCCAGTAATACCCCTGGTGGGTATCTTTCTTCTTATTCCTGTCCAGAACCTGTATGGTTGTTTCATCACCATGCCAATAATCATATTGGTACATCTCATGCAGGTGCAGATGGCCCAGTGGCGCTACCACGTTCGCAACCTGCCGTACCCAATCGGTAATGGTTGAATAAGCAATGGTGACATTACTTCTCTTGAAGCAGTCCAACTGACGATTCAGCGGTTTATGATCTATAAACTTATCTATAATGATCTGTGCTAACAACTCCGGCGTGGCAATGCTCTTAGACAAGGCTTGCTCTGGAAGATGCGCCTGCACTATACGATGCTGATCAGGCCGTTCTGCTACAGAGCATTTATACTGAGGGATAATAGTACGTTGGAGAAATATTTCTCCCGGCTTCCAGCCAAGCTGTTCCTTTACTTCTTCTCCCACCTTCTCGCATCCGCTCACATCTTCCGGAGGCTCTATCACGGTCTCTTCCACCCGTAGATGATCCGGAAAGGCATTGGCTAACCCGTTTTCCCGTTGAACCTGTTTTTGCTTTACGTAACTTATCTTTTGAACATCAGCAAGGTTGGTTGCTTTATACCCCTGCTCAAAGGAAAGGCCTAATTCCTGCTGTTGCTGTAAAGGGGAAGGAACAAACTTCTCAGTCTTAAAACCACCCAGTAACTTCGTTAGTTGATACAATTGATATTGAAGCTGCGTTACCTGATCGCGTAATTCTTTATTGCTTTGTAATAGCTCCTGGTTGTTTTGTGGTAATTGTCCATTATTTTGTTGCTGTAGTTGCAGCATTGGAAGCAGTTGCTCATAGAGCGCTTTGTAATCTATATTTTCTGCTGCTGCTGACATTATACAAAGATAGCCCGGCTATGCATTTAAGCTATATCGTATAACCGAAAGTTATACAGCCGATGCGTGGATAAACCCGCATTCAAAAATGATTTTAAAAAACAGCACCAAAAATGTGGATAACCCGGCCTGTTTTTCTTAAAATAAAAAACGTTGCCATTTTTCGATGGCAACGTCAAATATATTCAACCCATGATCCATAAGGATTACATCGTACCGATGTACCGCTTTCGAAAAAACGCTTTCTTCAAAGAAACGCCCTGTAAGATCATACTTAATTGTTTAGCCGTAATACTACTGTGAGTGCCTTCCATAATACCTGCCGGTAACTCAAAGGTACCTTCCTCTAATCGCTTATAGTATAAGCTAAAACCATCCCCTTCCCATTCTAACGCCTTCAGGTGCGTTTGCCGTTTGTTCAAAAGATAAATACATCACCCGTCTGAATTTCCATTCCCAGTTCGTTGGTAACAAGCCCGCTCAAACCGTCAAAACTCTTCCTTACATCCGCCCACTTATGATACAACCAGTAATGGGTGCCGTTGTTGATCTGTAACATAAGTTAACTGATTAAAGCTTTTAAAAAACTCACAGATGGCTCCCGGTAAAAACGGATGCCCCGGTATTCCGCAAAGAGATCCTGGGAAATGGAAACCTCTTGCTGCCCTGTCACTGTTAGCAAAGTGAAACTACTTTGATTCTCCATCGGCTTATCTTCCAACCGGGCGTGATATTTCTTCTGCCAGTAGTGATATGTACCAGGTGAAAGATCATACAACTCACAAAAATCTTTTACTGTCATCGAACTGGCTTCATGTTCAGCTATCAACGCGAACATTTTTTGCTCCTTCGATAAGCCACTTGATTGCTTTTGTTCCATACGTTTACATTTTTGATAAGCCCAAAAAGTAAACTTTTTATAATATCTTAATTTTTAGCTACTCGGAGGTACACCTTTTAAAATAGGCACAGATTGTTCTGTCCGCCGCACTTTGATCTGGTCCGGGTTGAGCTGCTCTTCTCTACATTGCTCCTCGATCTTATAAAGCTTCGCTATCTCGGTCAAAGCATATTCTGCCCGAACTTTATCATTGCCTTTCGCCTCATAAAAATGACGGCGGGCATGGGCCATACAAAAGAACACATGTATTCCTTTGATGTCCAACTCTTCATAGACATCATAACCATCTACCTGCAAGTGACCCTTAAAATGTTGTAAGATATGTTTGGCTGCCAATGTATCCCTCCCCGATGATAATCAAAGTAGATCAGTTGCCCGTTATGCGTTAAGTACGTCCAGTAATACCCCTGGTGGGTATCTTTCTTCTTATTCCTGTCCAGAACCTGTATGGTTGTTTCATCACCATGCCAATAATCATATTGGTACATCTCATGCAGGTGCAGATGGCCCAGTGGCGCTACCACGTTCGCAACCTGCCGTACCCAATCGGTAATGGTTGAATAAGCAATGGTGACATTACTTCTCTTGAAGCAGTCCAACTGACGATTCAGCGGTTTATGATCTATAAACTTATCTATAATGATCTGTGCTAACAACTCCGGCGTGGCAATGCTCTTAGACAAGGCTTGCTCTGGAAGATGCGCCTGCACTATACGATGCTGATCAGGCCGTTCTGCTACAGAGCATTTATACTGAGGGATAATAGTACGTTGGAGAAATATTTCTCCCGGCTTCCAGCCAAGCTGTTCCTTTACTTCTTCTCCCACCTTCTCGCATCCGCTCACATCTTCCGGAGGCTCTATCACGGTCTCTTCCACCCGTAGATGATCCGGAAAGGCATTGGCTAACCCGTTTTCCCGTTGAACCTGTTTTTGCTTTACGTAACTTATCTTTTGAACATCAGCAAGGTTGGTTGCTTTATACCCCTGCTCAAAGGAAAGGCCTAATTCCTGCTGTTGCTGTAAAGGGGAAGGAACAAACTTCTCAGTCTTAAAACCACCCAGTAACTTCGTTAGTTGATACAATTGATATTGAAGCTGCGTTACCTGATCGCGTAATTCTTTATTGCTTTGTAATAGCTCCTGGTTGTTTTGTAGTAATTGTCCATTATTTTGTTGCTGTAGTTGCAGCATTGGAAGCAGTTGCTCATAGAGCGCTTTGTAATCTATATTTTCTGCTGCTGCTGACATTATACAAAGATAGCCCGGCTATGCATTTAAGCTATATCGTATAACCGAAAGTTATACAGCCGATGCGTGGATAAACCCGCATTCAAAAATGATTTTAAAAAACAGCACCAAAAAATGTGGATAACCCGGCCTGTTTTTCTTAAAATAAAAACGTTGCCATTTTTCGATGGCAACGTCAAATATATTCAACCCATGATCCATAAGGATTACATCGTACCGATGTACCGCTTTCGAAAAAACGCTTTCTTCAAAGAAACGCCCTGTAAGATCATACTTAATTGTTTAGCCGTAATACTACTGTGAGTGCCTTCCATAATACCTGCCGGTAACTCAAAGGTACCTTCCTCTAATCGCTTATAGTATAAGCTAAAACCATCCCCTTCCCATTCTAACGCCTTCAGGTGCGTTTGCCGTTTGTTCAAAAGATAAATACATCACCCGTCTGAATTTCCATTCCCAGTTCGTTGGTAACAAGCCCGCTCAAACCGTCAAAACTCTTCCTTACATCCGCCCACTTATGATACAACCAGTAATGGGTGCCGTTGTTGATCTGTAACATAAGTTAACTGATTAAAGCTTTTAAAAACTCACAGATGGCTCCCGGTAAAAACGGATGCCCCGGTATTCCGCAAAGAGATCCTGGGAAATGGAAACCTCTTGCTGCCCTGTCACTGTTAGCAAAGTGAAACTACTTTGATTCTCCATCGGCTTATCTTCCAACCGGGCGTGATATTTCTTCTGCCAGTAGTGATATGTACCAGGTGAAAGATCATACAACTCACAAAAATCTTTTACTGTCATCGAACTGGCTTCATGTTCAGCTATCAACGCGAACATTTTTGCTCCTTCGATAAGCCACTTGATTGCTTTTGTTCCATACGTTTACATTTTTGATAAGCCCAAAAGTAAACTTTTTATAATATCTTAATTTTTAGCTACTCGGAGGTACACGGATATTATTGAAATAATCAAGGAAAATAAAAGACCGCTTGCCTACACAATTACTCCAAGAAAGATCGCTAGACTTTCATTATAACCGAGAAGGGAGTTAGTTGACCAACTGCTTCACCCTTGTTTTGATGTATCCATTTTGTAAATACTGATAGAGGTTTTTGCCGGGACAATCGGTTTTTGCTGAATGGTCTTTGTGGGAGGCGATGGTTTCGGCGGGTATATTGTATCTTTTAACGCAATAGGCAATGAGTTTGGTCAGGGCTTCCAATTGTTTTTGGGGACTTCCTGTTCTTCAAAATTGCCCAGGCAGGAGATGAGCAAATGGCCTGCAGGATCATACTCGGTAGCGGTTTCGCCAACAGTATATACGTCCCTGCCCTCATAAATGGTTCCATCGGGAGCCACCAAAAAATGATAAGGGATATCAGCCCAGTTCCTGTCTTTGCCCATACCCCAGGTTTGTACATTCTTAATGTGCTTAGCAGCATCTTTGGAAGAATCGAAGGCGGTGCCCTCATGGTGGATGGTAATCTTTACGGGTGTATGCTGCCGGAATGCTTTGGGGGCTGCTGCATTCCACCCGGAGCGGGGCACGATGACTGCACTCGTGCCCACGATCTTAATGGTATTTTCTATTTCTTGATAGGTACTCTCATTGCCGTTGCGGTCTACTGCTGTTACCACAATATGGGTAGGCATGTTTTTATCGGCCGGTAATTCAAAGGTGGTAGACCGGTCATTGCGGTTCATGATCTTATACTTCCAGCTGATGTTGCCTGCATTGTCTTTGAACTTGCCATACACTACATAATGAAATACATCTTTGTCATCGGGATGGGTCCAGCTTACCTTTAAAGCATTGCCCAACTGGTCGAGGCTAACGGCCGGGGCATCAGGGGCTTTGTCATCCAGCCAAGGGCTAGCCGGTATCAGGGCTTGTTTTTATAGGGGCCATTGATGATGCCATTGGTCATTTGCGGGCTCTTGGTGAGTTGTGAAATACTCAATGGATGGCGCCGGCACTATTGGGCAACATACCACGGGTGGTCATAATTTGACCGATGATCTCATTTACATTCCGGATGCTGGTATCGGTGCCCACGCTCATGCCTGGCCATAAGTGCCTGCTCTGGGTGTTTTCGGCAGCCCACCAGCCTAGCAGGATGGGGAAGGATTGCATTTGGCGACTGATGGGCCAATACAATTGAGGAGAGAAATAATCTATCCATCCTTTGTTCAACCACAGTTTGGCATCGGCATAGAGTACGCTGTATTGATCAAAACCTGCTACGTATTCGGGATAACCGGGACGCCAGATACCAAAGGGGCTCAAGCCAAATTTCACATGTTTCTTTTCGTGCTTGATCTCTTTATACAAACGCTCAATGAACTTGTTGACGGCATCCCGGCGCCAATCGCCTCTTTCCAGTTTGCCACCACCTGCTTTATAGACTGCATAGCTGGCGCTATCGGGAAAATCTTCGCCTTTATTGTAGTCGGGATAGGGATAAAAATAGTCGTCGAAATGAACGCCATCAATATCATAGCGTTTTACAATGTCCATCACTACGGCAGCGGAATGGTCCTGGGTGCCTTTGAGGGCGGGATCGAACCACCAATAATTGCCCTGCTTTAGTTTCACTACCAGTTCGGGTCTTTTTTAACGATGGAGCTATCGGATACTTCGCCGCCAACGGTATGATGGGCACGATAAGGGTTGAGCCATACGTGTAATTCCAATCCACGGTCGTGGGCAGCTTCGGTCCAGAACTGTAAGGGATCATAATAAGGGGTGGGCGCCTTGCCTTGTACACCGGTGAGGTAATAGGACCAGGGTTCGAGGTCGCTTTTGTATAAGGCATCGGCTTGTGGTCTTACCTGGAAAACAACGGCATTGAAATTATTGGCTTTCAGGTAATCGAGTAAGGCGATGGCTTCCTGCTTTTGTTGATCGGTAGTGAGGCCAGGTTTGCTGGGCCAGTTGATATTGGCTACAGTGGCCACCCAGGCTGCGCGAAACTCACGGGATGCCTTGGGTAAGGAGCCAGGTGCAGCAGTAGCTGCTGCTTGTTGTTTTGTTGCTGATTTGGAGGAAGTGCAAGCTTGCACTAAAAAGACAATGGCAAGAGCAGTAAAAAGGATAATAATTTGTTGACCATAATACGGTATTGAAACGCTGTTTTGCAGTGAGGGCTAAAGATACAAGTACCAGGAAATGAAAGCTGTACTGCCGGTTTAAATTCGCTTAAAAAGTGCAGTTTGTTGCGGGATTTGTCGAGGGCTTTTCGCTTTGAGATTGTATTACCAGGTGGAAGTTACAGGAACCTGCAATGGAGTTGTGAAACGGTAGTCGGATCCTGAAGAAGGTGAGCCGCTCTACAACGCTGCATTCGCCGGGCGACAGAGCGACCCACCTTTGTACCTTGCGCGTGTACCTCCGAGTAGCTAAAAATTAAGATATTATAAAAAAGTTTACTTTTTTGGGCTTATCAAAATGTAAACGTATGGAACAAAAGCAATCAAGTGGCTTATCGAAGGAGCAAAAATGTTCGCGTTGATAGCTGAACATGAAGCCAGTTCGATGACAGTAAAAGATTTTTGTGAGTTGTATGATCTTTCACCTGGTACATATCACTACTGGCAGAAGAAATATCACGCCCGGTTGGAAGATAAGCCGATGGAGAATCAAAGTAGTTTCACTTTGCTAACAGTGACAGGGCAGCAAGAGGTTTCCATTTCCCAGGATCTCTTTGCGGAATACCGGGGCATCCGTTTTTACCGGGAGCCATCTGTGAGTTTTTTAAAAGCTTTAATCAGTTAACTTATGTTACAGATCAACAACGGCACCCATTACTGGTTGTATCATAAGTGGGCGGATGTAAGGAAGAGTTTTGACGGTTTGAGCGGGCTTGTTACCAACGAACTGGGAATGGAAATTCAGACGGGTGATGTATTTATCTTTTGAACAAACGGCAAACGCACCTGAAGGCGTTAGAATGGGAAGGGGATGGTTTTAGCTTATACTATAAGCGATTAGAGGAAGGTACCTTTGAGTTACCGGCAGGTATTATGGAAGGCACTCACAGTAGTATTACGGCTAAACAATTAAGTATGATCTTACAGGGCGTTTCTTTGAAGAAAGCGTTTTTTCGAAAGCGGTACATCGGTACGATGTAATCCTTATGGATCATGGGTTGAATATATTTGACGTTGCCATCGAAAAAATGGCAACGTTTTTTATTTTAAGAAAAACAGGCCGGGTTATCCACATTTTTGGTGCTGTTTTTTAAAATCATTTTTGAATGCGGGTTTATCCACGCATCGGCTGTATAACTTTCGGTTATACGATATAGCTTAAATGCATAGCCGGGCTATCTTTGTATAATGTCAGCAGCAGCAGAAAATATAGATTACAAAGCGCTCTATGAGCAACTGCTTCCAATGCTGCAACTACAGCAACAAAATAATGGACAATTACTACAAAACAACCAGGAGCTATTACAAAGCAATAAAGAATTACGCGATCAGGTAACGCAGCTTCAATATCAATTGTATCAACTAACGAAGTTACTGGGTGGTTTTAAGACTGAGAAGTTTGTTCCTTCCCCTTTACAGCAACAGCAGGAATTAGGCCTTTCCTTTGAGCAGGGGTATAAAGCAACCAACCTTGCTGATGTTCAAAAGATAAGTTACGTAAAGCAAAAACAGGTTCAACGGGAAAACGGGTTAGCCAATGCCTTTCCGGATCATCTACGGGTGGAAGAGACCGTGATAGAGCCTCCGGAAGATGTGAGCGGATGCGAGAAGGTGGGAGAAGAAGTAAAGGAACAGCTTGGCTGGAAGCCGGGAGAAATATTTCTCCAACGTACTATTATCCCTCAGTATAAATGCTCTGTAGCAGAACGGCCTGATCAGCATCGTATAGTGCAGGCGCATCTTCCAGAGCAAGCCTTGTCTAAGAGCATTGCCACGCCGGAGTTGTTAGCACAGATCATTATAGATAAGTTTATAGATCATAAACCGCTGAATCGTCAGTTGGACTGCTTCAAGAGAAGTAATGTCACCATTGCTTATTCAACCATTACCGATTGGGTACGGCAGGTTGCGAACGTGGTAGCGCCACTGGGCCATCTGCACCTGCATGAGATGTACCAATATGATTATTGGCATGGTGATGAAACAACCATACAGGTTCTGGACAGGAATAAGAAGAAAGATACCCACCAGGGGTATTACTGGACGTACTTAACGCATAACGGGCAACTGATCTACTTTGATTATCATCGGGGAGGGATACATTGGCAGCCAAACATATCTTACAACATTTTAAGGGTCACTTGCAGGTAGATGGTTATGATGTCTATGAAGAGTTGGACATCAAAGGAATACATGTGTTCTTTTGTATGGCCCATGCCCGCCGTCATTTTTATGAGGCGAAAGGCAATGATAAAGTTCGGGCAGAATATGCTTTGACCGAGATAGCGAAGCTTTATAAGATCGAGGAGCAATGTAGAGAAGAGCAGCTCAACCCGGACCAGATCAAAGTGCGGCGGACAGAACAATCTGTGCCTATTTTAAAAGAACTGGGAGAGTGGATGAAGCAGGAGTATGTAAAGCTAAAACCGAAAAGCCCTATAGCACAGGCTATAGCTTACAGCATCAAACGCTGGGACGGCTTAAGTCTCTATGCCTCTACTAATCATTTGCATATTGATAATAATCCCATAGAGCGCTGTATGAAAAACCTGGCTGTCGGACGCAAAAACTACCTGTTCTGTGGCTCGCATGAAGCGGCCAAAAGAGCAGGCCTCTTATACTCGCTGCTGGTTACCTGCAAACTTAATACCGTAAACCCTTATGAGTGGCTCCGCGAAGTGCTTAGTCATAACATCAACGAGATGACTACCGGGCAACTCAGGAAACTCTTACCCCACCAGTGGAAAAAACACAAGCCATCACTACGGCTTAAAGCAAAATTAGGCAACTAAACAATACGATTTTTTAGGCTACTCGGAGACACACCCTTGCGCCAGGTTCGCAGTATTCACTGGATAAGGTAAGAAGGAGTCAATATTCGGTGTTCCGAAAGCATTCGGGAGTGAGTGGGGAGTGGTGTAATTTAGTGATCTATAATTATGGCAAAGGAATCATCAGAGATCAATCCGGCGGGGATTAAACTTTCACGGCAATCGGCTACGCCGCTCTACGTACAATTGTATGAGCAGTTTCGCGCGATGATCCTGGGGAACAGGCTGCGACCGGGTGACCGCCTGCCACCGGGCAGGAACCTGGCCAAAGAACTGGGAGTGGCGCGGGTAATTGTTAGTCAGGCTTATGAACAGCTGATCATGGAAGGCTACTTATCGGGCAAAACAGGGGCCGGCACTTTTGTAGCGGCACAATTGCCTGATCATTTATTAAATGCTTCTCCCAATAAAACGGCTGGTATAAAGGCGGTGGCTGCTAAAAGCGCATCACCCGAGCCGCCTGAAAATCTTCAAACAGGCAGTCGTATAGGCGCCATCGCTTTTCAGATAGGTATGCCAGCACTGGATCAATTCCCCTATAAAATATGGCAGCAGGTAGGGAACCAGGTATTGAAAGACCTTAAACAGGCGCACCTGGGTTATGAAGACACGCTGGGTTATTGGAACCTGCGTAAAGCGATTGCTGCTTACCTGCGTATAGCACGGGCCGTTATCTGTGAAGCAGAACAGGTAATAGTGGTAACAGGTTCGCAGCAAGGCCTGAACCTGGTAGTGGAATGTTTACTGAATAAAGGCGACCGGGTATGGCTGGAAGATCCGGGTTATTATGGCGCCAAGATTGCTTTTACCAATGCCGGTGCCTCGATCTGCCCGGTGCCGGTAGAAACAGATGGCCTGGATGTTGGTTATGGCCTACGGCATTATCCCGATGCCAAATTGGCCTACGTGACGCCCTCGCATCAATTCCCCTGGGGTATACTTTATCACAAGCCAAGCGGGAACAATTACTCGAATGGGCCCATGAACAGGAAAGCTGGATACTGGAAGATGATTATGACAGTGAGTTTCGCTATGAAGGAAGGCCACTGCCCAGCTTACAAGGAATGGATAGGCATGGCCGGGTGATCTACTCGGGCACCTTCAGCAAAGTATTGTTTCCGGGGTTAAGACTGGCCTATATTGTACTACCCTCTGTAAAGCTTATCAACCGGTTCAAACGGGTGAAGGATAACCAGGACCGGCAATCACCGATCATGGAACAAATGATCTTATGTGGATTTATGGAAGGGGGTATTTCCTGCGGCATATCCGTAAAATGCGGTTTTTGTATGCTGAACGGCAACAACAATTACTACAATTGTTGCAAACACAGCTCAATGATGAACTGCAGGTGAATATGGCTCCATCGGGCATGCACCTCTTGTGCTGGCTACGAGAGGGGATAGACATCGTAAGGTTTAAAGAAGGGATCAGGAAACGTGGGTTGGCGGTTTCATTTGTACGTAGTTTCTCATTGCAACATGAACTGCGGCCAGCGATCTTACTGGGATTTACAGCCTATACGAAATACAAAATGAAAGTGGGGTAGAACTGTTGAGGGAGTGTTTGAGGGAGGGGAATGGTGAGTGCGTTTGAGCTGGCAATCGGCAGTCGGCAGTCGGCAATCTTTTGCTTCGATGGTAGGGGGTAAGTTAATTCTCAATTGGTCTTATTGGTTTGGGTAAAATGGACCCAAAGGCTATGGCGAGGGGCTATTAGTTTTGTTTTCAGATTCGAAAACAAAAAACCAATAGTCATGGAATCAATGCCATCAAACACTACTACATCATTAGACAATGGGCCCTTTAGTACAACGGACAATCATCCTCGTAAAAGGATCAAGGTACTGGATGCTGAAATGAGTTATATTGATACTGGTACAGGTGATCCGGTTGTATTCTTACATGGTAATCCTACTTCTTCTTTTCTTTGGCGCAATATTATTCCCTGGTTGAGTAAATACCGCCGTTGCCTGGCGCCGGATCTGATTGGTATGGGGCAATCGAGCAAATCGCCCGGCAAAAATTATCGCTTTGCCGATCATGTGGCCTACCTGGATGCCTGGTTTGAAGCCGTGGGCCTGAAGCAAAACATCATCCTGGTATTGCACGACTGGGGCTCGGCGTTGGGCTTTAACCGGGCTTTCCGGTACCAGGATCAAATAAAAGGGATTGCCTATATGGAAGCGATCGTGCAACCACGCTTATGGAGTGATTTCCCAAATGGGCGGGATGGGATCTTCCGCGCACTTCGTTCGGACAGAGGAGAGAAAATGATCCTGGAAGATAATTTCTTCATTGAAACTGTTTTGCCCAAGAGTATTATCCGCACGCTTAGTGAGGAAGAAATGGATGCTTACCGGGCCCCATTCACCAAACCTGCCGACCGGTTGCCCACCTTGCAGTTTCCGCGTGAAATACCGATTGAAGGTGAGCCGCCGCATATTGTAGGTATGGTAGAGCAATATGGTCAATGGCTGGCGCAAAGTCGGTTTCCCAAATTGCTGATCTCGGCAACGCCAGGCGCCCTGCTGGTAGGTCGTGCGCTTGATTTTTGCAGAACCTGGCCCAATCAACGGGAAGTAACGGTTAAAGGCATCCATTATATACAAGAAGATTCTCCTGCTGAAATTGGTGAAGCGGTACGGGAGTTTGTGTTGAATGATTGTGTGTAGGAAATTAAGCTATGAGCTGCGAGCGAGAAACCTTAGGTGCTGTAACTGCAAAGCAGTGGTCGACGGGCTGAAGCAAGTTAATAGGGTGAGAAGAGGACATGAACGGGTGTAAATTGTATTAAATCAATTATTATGAATAGGAAATTGGGATTTGCACAATTGTTTTTGCGTTTGGCACTGGGTATTACGTACCTGGTGCCCGGACTTGACCGACTGGGTGCCTGGGGACCTCCGGGTGGTAAGCAAGTTAGTTGGGGCGACTGGTCGCATTTTTCGGCTTATGCGCATGAGGTGATGTTCTTTTACCGTATGGACTGGCGGAAGTATTTGCCATCATAGCTACGATATTGGAGATCGTCTTTGGGGTATTGCTGCTGGCAGGATGGTTTACGAAGTGGGCGGCCATTGGTAGTGGGGTATTGTTGCTGTGCTTCGCCTTGAGTATGGCGGTTGCTTTTGGTATTACCTCACCATTGAATTATTCGGTGTTTACGGCCAGTGCGGGCAGTTTCCTATTGGCTGTTATGCCAGCCTATGCATGGAGTATTGATGCATTGCGGGCGGGCCGGCAAAATTAATAACCTGCTTTTGTATGATCCTGAAAATTGCCCATACCTATCGGTCTTCCTTTACGGGATTGAGTCGGGAAACCTGGCTGCTGAGTGCTATTATCCTGGTTAACCGGGCCGGCACCATGGTGGTGCCGTTTATGAGTATGTACCTCACGCAGCAGCTGCATCGCAGTGTGGCCGATGCCGGTATGGTGATCACTTTGTTTGGAGTAGGGGCTGTATTGGGATCGGCGGCTGGTGGTTACCTCATAGATAAAATAGGATTCAGGCCGGTACAGATCCTTTCTTCCATTATAGGGGGATACTGTTTATCCTTTTGGCATGATCAATAATTTCGGGGTCTTGTGTGGTTTATCAGTAGGATTGAGTTTTGTGGCCGCATCCTTCAGGCCTGCCAACGTAGCAGCGGTGGCGGCTTATTCAACACCGGCCAATCTTACACGCTCCTACTCGCTCAACCGGTTGGCCATGAATATAGGTTGGGCAGTAGGGAGCTCTATGGCGGGCATACTGGCAGCCATTCATTATCAGTTGTTGTTTTGGGTAGAAGGGATTGCTTATATCCTGGTAGGGTTACTGGTGATGGTGTTGCTACCTAGTGTAATGACAAATTAATTATGAAACATTTTGTATATTAGTGCTCTAAATCGACACTAATATGGCATTATCCTTAAAGCTTAACCGGAAAGAACTATCCTTTCTAGAGTCTAAAAAGCAAGGTAAGGATTTGGGGTTGCGCAGATATAACCGCATTAATGTGCTATTGCTTCTTCACAAAGGGAAGAAGGCGTCAGAGATAGAGGAGTTCCTGGGAGTCGACCGTATCACGGTCTGGCGCACAAAGAATCGTTATCTGGAACAAGGGATAGAGGCGGCCATTGAGGAAGAAAGTCGTACAGGTCAGCCGGTGAAGTATACAAGCGATCATGAAGCTGAATTGGCCTCATTAGCCTGTGGTCCGTGCCCTGCAGGCAGAAAGCGTTGGACAATACGTTTACTCACAGAAGTGATCCGGTCCAAACCCGGTTTTGAACAGATCAGCCGCGAAAGTGTGCGGCTGGTGTTAAAAAAATGAATGTAAGCCTTGGTTAAGGAAGATGTGGTGCATTCAGGAGATAACCCCGGAATATCGTAAACGAATGTACCGGCTCCTGGATCTTTACAAGCAGCCATATGACGATAAACACCCGGTGATCTGCCTGGATGAAAAAGTAAACAGTTATTAATGGACAGCCGTTCACCGATAGCGGCCAAACCCGGAAATCCGGAAAAGTATGATTACGAATACAAGCGAAAAGGAACCTGTAACATATTCGTTGCAGTTGTACCCAAAGCCGGAAAGCGTATCGTGAAGGTAACAGATACAAGAACAAAGGCGGACTTTGCCTGCTTCGTTGAAGAACTGCTGAACAACCATTTTCCAAAAGCCGATTACATACAGTTAGTCGTGGACAACTTAAATACACATTTTGAACGTTCCTTTTATGAAACAATGGGGCATCAAAAAAGCTTCCCGGATACTGAAGCGAATAAGATTTATTTACACCCCGAAACATGCAAGTTGGCTGAATATGGCAGAAATTGAAATCAATATTATGGATAGGCAGTGTACCGGCGGCAGGATAGAATCAAAGAAAAAATTGATCACTGACATCCACGCCTGGAGCAAAAGCGCAATCGTAATAAATGTGACATCGAATGGAAGTTTACACAGCAGGACGCAGATAAAAACTTTCTAAACACTACGTTTCATAATTAATTTGTCACTACACTAGGGGAAGGAAAGGGCCTCAAAAAGCAGTTACTCCAGACCTCTCTTTCAAAATCAGTTCGCCCTGGAAAGACCCTTACTTACTGCGCTTCCTGTTATTGGCTACGCTTTATACCACTTGTTTTATCCTGATGTTTCGGCTGGTGCCGGTATACTGGAAAGAAGAATTGCATATCAATGAATCGGTGATTGGTTTGTTATTGGGATTGAACGGAGTGATCATTGCCTTATTTGAAATGGTGCTGGTAAGGCATTGGGAAGGCAAGCAGCGGCATGTATACTATATTGTAGCCGGTGTATTTTTTACAGGGATTGGTTATTTGTGTCTGGGCTTGCCAGGTCTGCCAGCCTTGTTGATCGCCGCCAGCGCTGTATTGTTCCTGACATTTGGAGAAATGATGGCGATGCCTTTTATCAATACGGTGGTGATGCAAAGGGCCGATGAACATAGCAGGGGAAATATGCTGCTGCTTTTGCTTTGTCGTGGTCGGTGGCCAATATTGTTGGTCCGGTGGGCGGGGCCTTGATCGTGATGCAGGGCGGCTATATTTTATTGTGGAGCATACTGGCAGGACTGTGTTTTGTATGCGCCCTTGTTTTTAACCGGCTTCGGGAGAAAAAGATCAACAAAGAATGACGATCTTCGGCAGCATGAAATCGTTTGCCTGTTTTATCCTCGTGTTATTGGCCATGTTTTCCTGTCTGGCCACCCAAAAAGTAGCCTGTATTGGCGCCAGCATTACGTATGGACATGGAATTGATAATAGGGAACAATATTCCTTTCCCGCCCAGTTGCAAACGCTGCTGGGAAAGGATTACGCAATAGCTAATTATGGGGTAAGCGGCACTACGCTGCTGCACAAAGGAGACAAACCCTATTGGAATACCCCTCAATATCAGGCGGCTCTGAATAACTTGCCTGATATTGTTGTAATAGACCTGGGTGGTAATGACAGTAAATTGATCAACCGGGTATACCTGGGGGAATATGAAAAGGACTATGCTGAACTGATTCAATCTTTCAGGCAATTGTCATCACACCCCCGCATTATTTTATTACTGCCCATTCCTTCTTTTCTCAGAGATACGACACAGATCTATGACCGGGTGATTGTAAAGGATATTATACCGCGTATACAACAGGTAGCTTATAACGAACAGGTAGAGGTGGTAGATATGCACTCGCTATTTGTAGACCAGGAAAAACTGATGCCTGATAAAATTCATCCCAATGGAGAAGGGGCGGGTATCTACGCGCAGCGGCTGCATGCACTCCTTACCGCCAAACGGGATACTGTCTTTAATATTTTTACGCAGCTTCCTCATTTTGTGCAAGACTCTATGAAGAAAAGCTCTTTTTATGGTTATGTGCGTGCAGATTTCAATTATATGACCAGGAAATGCAAGGTGGTAAAACCGAAATGGGTGGCGCCTAACCGTCCCTGGGTATGGCGGGCCAGGTTTTGGGGGCATGAGCCTCAGGCTGATATTGCTTTGCTGGAGCGTGGCTTTCATATAGTTTATTGTGATGTGGCGGAGTTGTTTGGTAACCCGGAAGCTATTAGTGCCTGGAATGCTTACTATGCCTTGATGACAAAAAACGGATTGGCAAAGAAAACGATATTGGAAGGTATGAGTCGCGGCGGAGTATATGCCTTTAACTGGGCAGCTGAAAACCCCGACCGGGTAGCCGCTGTATATGTAGATAATCCGGTTCTGGACCTGAAATCATGGCCGGCGGGATTGGGCAGGTTACCCGCCTATCCAAAGGAATACGAGTTGTTTAAAACGGATTATCAACTAACGAGCCTTGAGCAGGTGCAAGGATTTAAAGGCAGCCCTATTGAGAAAGTACCTCAAATTGTAAAGGGTCATTATCCGATCCTGATCCTTTGTGCGGATGCGGATGAAGCAGTAGCGCCGGAAGAAAATACGATCCCCTTTGTGGAAAAGGTAAAGGCACTGAAAGGGAATATTACGGTTATCTATAAGGCGGGCTTTAAGCATCATCCGCATAGCTTGCCCAATCCTACACCGATAGTGGAGTTTATTGTGAAGGCAGCAGGTAAGTAGGGGCACAAATTCAATTTGGGTTAGCCCCAAGGGCTTTTTCTGTTCTTTTGCCTTGATGCAAAAGAACCAAAAATCAAGTCTGGCCCGATCCTCCGGGCGGCCAGACTGGCCCACTCCTCCCCATGTATTGCTTTGGTTATTTGCTTTAGACGACCTGTAGATTTGAATGACTGGTAAACTTACCAGTTGGACATAAGTACACTAGCTCACTAGGCTAGGCTGTATACTTGCTCCAGGTTTGGAAATGCTTTTGCTTGAATTGTCAAATGTTCAATACTCAATGGTGGGCAATGCAGAGATGCGGTTTTGTGCTATTTTCGTTACTCTAAACGTGAAAGGATGGCACAAAAGAAAGCAGCGGCATTGATGACCTTTGCAGACCGGGTGATAGATTTTAATAAGCATGTTCACTATGAAGGCAAGTTGCCTGCGGGGATACGTATTATGAATCCTTTCCAGGAAGAAGCACATGTACTTCCTATTGCTTCTTCATTTTACAAAAAATTTTACAACGATCATCAGGTACGGTACCTGATCCTGGGCATTAATCCCGGCCGGTTTGGTGGTGGCGTTACAGGTATTCCTTTTACAGATACCAAACGGCTTAAAAATGAATGTGGCATTCCTTATACAAGTAAGGAAACGCATGAGCCTTCCTCGGTATTCGTCTATGATGTGATCAATGCCTTTGGAGGTGTAAAAGCCTTTTATAATAAGATATACATCAACTCCATGAGCCCCCTGGGGTTTACCTCGATTGGTCCCAATGGTAAAGAGGTCAATTATAACTACTATGATAGCAAGGAACTGACGAATGCAGTATATGATTTCATTGTAGACAATATCCGTAAACAAATAGGGATGGGGGTAAAAACAGATGTATGCTTTTGCTTTGGTACGGGTAAGAATGAAAAGTTCTTGCGTCAGCTCAATGAAAAGGAGCAATTTTTTGGTAAGATCGTAGCATTGGAACACCCACGGTTTGTGATGCAATACAAGTTAAAGGCCAAGCAGGTGTATATTGATAAGTACCTGGCGGCATTTGAGGAAGCGGGGATGTGAGAGGGGAGTATGGCATGTGGTCGCGAAAGTTTTCGGGAGTGAGTTTTTTTATGAATTGGGCAATTGTGAATCAATGTCGTTTAGTTAATGCTCGAAGCATTCGAAATGCAATAAATTAAAAGTTCTTTGACAATTGGTTGTAATTCAATTGTGGGCGTTATTTTTGGGATATAGATTATAGGGGCTGTTTAAACGATCCAACTCCTTTAATCGATTTTCGGGAAAATTGTATTGATGACGTAATTCAAACCATAGAAGATGAGAAATTTGTTGAAAGAAGCCGTTCGAAAGACGGCGGAAATGGATTTTCCCGTAAACGAAAATTACACTTCATAGATCTAATAACATTACTTACGCAAGGACTAAGCCGCTCTATACAACGGGAACTCAATAGCTTCTACCAGAAGATCAAATCAAAGGATTTTAGTATACAACATGTAACCAAGGGTGCTTTTAGCCAAGCACGGGTGAAGTTAAAACCTGAGGCATTTATTGAGTTGAATCAGGTTGGCATCAGATCCTTCTATAAAAACGCGCCTTACCTGACCTGGCGAGGATGGCGATTGTTGAGCATAGATGGCAGTACTATAGTATTGCCTAAACATAAAACAGTAACGGAGGAGTTCGGCATTACCAATTTTGGCCCACAGGCATCCTCACCCCAAAGTGTAGCGAGGATATCGATGCTGTATGATGTATTAAACTTTACCACATTGGATGCCTGTATAGATCGCTATGATGTACCAGAAACAAAACTGGCCCGCAAACATTTAGGGCAGGTAGAATCAGGAAAAGATCTGCTGATCATGGACAGAGGATATCCGAGCTTGGCGTTGCTTTTTGAGTTAAAGATGAAGGGCATCGATTATTGTATTCGAATGCGGGATGATTGGTGGCTGGAGGTGAGGAAGATGTTACATGAAGGGGAAAAGGATAAAGAAGTCACATTTAAATTACCAGCAAATCATAATGACCTGCTCAGTCAATATAACACCAATGACCGGGAAATAAGATGCCGATTAGTAGTGATAGAATTGCCAGATGGAAGCCGGGAAGTGCTTTGTACATCTGTACTGGATAATCAAAAACTTCCATACGAGAACTTTGGGGAATTATATAATTATCGATGGAATATTGAGGAAGGTTATAAACTGTACAAATGCCGGCTTCAATTTGAATCTTTCTCTGGCAAAACTGCCATTGCAGTCAAACAGGACTTTTATGCCAAGGTATTCATGATGTCTATGATGGCAGTGTTAGCCTTCCCACTGGAGGAAAAGCTAAAGCAAGAACAAGCGCAGGGTAGAAGAAAACATCCTCATAAAATAAATCGCACCAATGCCCTGGCTATGGTCAGGAAATTGCCCATAAATTATTCATTGAAAAGATGATCAGGCCTGCATTAGCAGCCTTTGATAAAATATTAAGGGTAACGACCGAAATCATCCGGCCCAAAAGAAAAGCGCCCAGAAAAAACGCACCAAGAAACCTCCTGCTATGAATTACAAACAATTGTAGCTAACTAAACGACATTGAATTGTGAATTGTTATAAATGGAGGGTACAAGTAGGCCAAGGCGCTGGGCCAGTCAGCATACTTTGCGCCAGATATTGTAAGTGCCTTGCCTGGCAGGGACTTTTCTGTTCTTTTGCCTTGATGGGTGGTTAAAAAGTGTTATAGTTCGTCGAATCGTTTTAATAGTTTATCCAGTTCTGGTTGGGAGAGGTGGAGGTGGAGGCTATCGTCGGGGATAAAGCATTTCTCGCGTAATTGTTTCAGGGTGCGATTCAGGCTTCTAAGGGAAATAGCCAGGTAATCGGCCAGGTCTTGTTTGGACAAGGTCAGCTCCTGGTGGGAGAACAAAGACAATAGTTTTAATACGGTATATTCAATGGGGTATAGTTGCTGATAAGATACGCGTATGGCCAACTGGCTTACCCTGGTGGCGAGTTCTTTTAGAATGATCCGGTTGAAATGAGGATTGGTTTCCAATAATTGCCAAAAGCTACTGCCACTTATTTTATACAGCATCAATTCGGTAACGGCTTCTACGGTACTTAGGATGGTTGTATTCTGTAACAATTCCAGCTCACCCAAAACTTCGCCTTCTCCAAAAAATTCCAGGATATAATCTTTGCCATTCTCTTCGGTAATATAGCATTTGGCAATGCCCTGCCTGATAATGTAGGCATGCAGGGGTTTGCCATCCTGGTGTAATAATTTCTGTCCGGGCTTTAGGGTTTGTTGCTGTATACCCTCTTGTTGTATAATAAATTGCAGCAGATCCTGGTTGGTTCGTATCATAGCTGTTTGTGCGGGACAAATGTCCCATCTTTTTGGTAGGGAAAGCTATTTTGCAAAAAAATAAACAAGATGTGGTTAATTAGACCGCTTACGGTGGTCACAACGATCATTTGTATGTTATCGTGTAACAACAATAGTAGTAAAGTAGATATTGGGGCCTTGCCCAAGATAGAATTGCACCAGCACCTGGATTGTTCGCTCAGTTATGAGGTGGTACAGCAGTTGAGCCCTGGCATCACGCTGGCTGAATATAAGCGGGATTTTATTGCACCTGTCAAATGCATGGATTTGGCAGATTATATTACCCGCGCGGTAAAAGCGGTGGACCTGATGCAAACAGAGGAGCAGTTGAGGCTGGTAACGCTGGATGTAATTAAACAGTTGAAGAAAGATAATGTGATCTATGCAGAGTTGCGCTTTGCCCCGCTTCAACACCTTCAAAAAGGTCTTACGCCGGTACAGGTGGTACAGGTGGTGAATGATGCGGTAGAAGCAGGTGTTCGGCAAACAGGGGTACAAGTGGGAATCATCCTTTGTACGTTGCGTCATTACTCAACCATGCAAAGTATGGAAACGGTGATGCTGGTTGATCAGTTTAAAGGGACGCATATTGCAGGTTTTGATATTGCGGCTGATGAAGCCGGCTTTCCTATTGACAATCATACTGCGGCTTTTAAGTATGCGCATGAAAAAGGAATTCCCTGCACAGCGCATGCGGGAGAAGCCAAAGGGGCTGGCAGTGTATGGGAAACGCTGGAACATTTTCGTCCTTCGCGTATTGGTCATGGAGTGCGGAGTATGGAGGACGCATCGCTGATGGATTATCTGAAGAAGCATGATATTCACCTGGAAGTTTGTCCTACGAGTAATATGCAAACGGCTATTTACGACCGGATCGAGCACCATACGGTGAATAAGATCTATGAAGCAGGAGTGTCGATGAGCATCAATACAGATGCGCGCACTATTTCGGATGTAAGTCTTGGTTCAGAGTATCAATTGCTGGAAGACACGTTTCACTGGACGAAGGCGCATTTCTTGCGTTGTAACCTGGAAGCGGTAAGTCATGCCTTTACGAGTGATGAAAATAAGCATTTGCTGCGGAACGGTTGATTGCGGGATACCGCGGGAAGTAGGGGGCGTGATCGTGCATCGGCAGTCGGCAACCGGCAATGCGGTTGCTTCGGAGAGGAGTGTGTATCTTTGGAAGTATGAAGGGTGCTATTGAATACCTGGATGAACGGTTCCCACAGTTTGAACCAGCTTTGCGGGAGGTATTGGCAAGGCATTGTGTTGTGAAGCCCTTGCAGGCTGGGGAGAAGATGGTACAAACAGGGCAGTATATCCGTTCTACGATGCTTATTGTGGAAGGCAGGGCCAAGCTGTACCGGGAAGGGGAGGAAGGAGGTGAATTTTTTATGTATTACCTCGAACCGGGTCAGGCCTGTGCGCTTTCGATGCTTTGCGCTACGCGTCAACAAACCAGTGAGGTAATGGCTATTGCGGAAGAAGATTCGGTGGTATTGTTAATGCCCATTGGGATGATGGATGACGTCATGCAGCAATTTAAAAGTTGGAATAATTTTGTGATCGAAACATACCGTTCACGGTTTGAGGAACTGCTGGTAGTTATTGACCAGGTGATCTTCAAGGGAATGGACGAGCGACTGGAATTTTATCTCAAAAACCAGTATCAAAAGCTTCAGAGTCGTGAACTTACTATCACGCACCAGGCGATTGCCAAGGACCTCAACACTTCAAGGGAGGTTGTATCGAGGTTGTTGAAAAAAATGGAGCAACAAAAACGCCTGGTCCTTCACCGTAATTATATAGAATGGTTAGTATGATCCTGAGGATCTAAAGGATTGATGGGAATACCTGTTGCGTGTTTTTTTTGAGGGACTACATAATCTGCACATAGAGAGGTTATTACGAACAATTTTTGTGGAACGGATGGCTGTGTGACAATTGTCACCGTACAGAATGCCAGCCTTTGGCAACTTTGTCCTGTAATTGAAAGGGCTATGATAGCAATGGGACTGGTTGGCGTACCCGGCGAAAGTCATGGTTTGCGGGTGGTTAAATAAACAATTTTGTGGTTGAAAACATTATAAAATAAAGGGAATGATATGAAAATAGAACAAATTTATACGGGTTGCCTGGCGCAGGGAGCATATTATATCCAATCGGGTACTGAAGTGGCTATTATTGACCCGTTGCGGGAGATACAACCTTATATCACCAAGGCGGCGGCTAATGGGGCCACGATCAAATATATTTTTGAGACGCATTTTCATGCTGATTTTGTGTCGGGCCATATTGACCTGGCCAAGGCAACGGGAGCGAAGATCGTATATGGCCCCCTGGCGGCCCCGGCCTTTGAAGCAATCATCGCAAAGGACCAGGAAGTATTTAAGCTGGGTGATGTAACGATTAAGGTATTGCATACGCCCGGACATACGATGGAATCGACGTGTTACCTGCTGGCGGATGAAACAGGGAAGGAGGTAGCTTTGTTTTCGGGGGATACATTATTTATAGGCGATGTGGGCCGTCCCGACCTGGCGCAGAAGGCAGCGGATATGACGCAGGAAGAGATGGCCGGTACTTTGTTTGATTCTTTGCGTAATAAGATCATGCCGTTGGCGGATCATATTGTTGTTTACCCGGCGCATGGAGCGGGTTCGGCCTGTGGTAAAAATATGGCCAAGGAAACGTCTGATACGTTGGGGCACCAAAAGGAATTCAACTATGCTTTGCGGGCTGATATGACGAAGGAGGAATTTATTACAGAAGTAACTACTGGATTATTGCCCCCACCTGCTTATTTTCCGCAGAATGTAAAAATGAATAAGGAAGGATATGAGAATATTGCACAGGTATTAAAGCAAGGAACGCAGCCATTGAGTGCAGAAGCCTTTGAAGCTGCCGCCAATGAAACGGGAGCGCTGATGCTGGATACACGGGCGCCGGAAGTATTTGCAAAAGGGTTTATTCCCAATGCTGTAAATATTGGTATTGACGGCAATTTTGCTCCCTGGGTAGGGGCGCTGGTGACGGACATTCATCAGCCGATCCTGATCATAGCGGAGGCGGGGCGGGAAGAAGAGGTTGTAACAAGGTTGGCGAGGGTTGGATATGATCATTCGATCGGTTATTTGCAGGGCGGCATGAAAGCCTGGAAGCAAGCGGGAAAGGAGATAGATGAGATAGAGTCGATCACGGCAGACGAGCTTGCCGTGCGGCTGGAAAAAGATGCCGGTCTATCCATTGTGGATGTGCGTAAGGACAGTGAATATGTTGCGGAGCATGTAAATGGGGCAGAAAATATGCCATTGGATTATATTAATGACCAAGTGGCCAAACTGGATAAAAACAAAACCTCGTATATACATTGTGCGGGCGGCTATCGCTCGATGATCTTTAATTCGATCCTGCGTGCCCGTGGCTTTGACAAGCTCATTGATGTGCAAGGAGGATTTAAGGCGATCAAGGATTCGGGAAAGTTTGTTATTAGTGATTACGTTTGTCCAACCGCTATGCTTTAATATACTATAAAACTATGAATACTATTATTGATGGGATCAGGCAGCCCTGGCCCTGGTATGTGGCGGGGCCGCTGATCGGCTTAACGGTACCAGCTTTGTTGTTGCTGGGCAATAAAAGTTTTGGCATTTCGGCCAACCTGCGGCATATCTGCGCGATGTGCCTGCCGGCCAATATTCCCTTTTTAAATACAACTGGAAGAAGGAGGTTTGGAACCTGGTGTTTGTAGCGGGGATTTTGCTGGGCGGTATCATTTCGGCCTGGCTACTCGCTAATCCACAACCAGTACAGGTAAACCCGGCGCTGGCAACGGAGTTATCGGGATATGGCATCCAAAATTATGCAAACCTGGTTCCGCCTGAAGTATTCAGTTGGAAACAGCTCTTTACGGTGAGGGGCTTGCTAATGATGGTGGGTGGCGGTTTCCTGGTAGGGTTTGGAACGCGTTATGCGGGTGGCTGTACCAGCGGTCATGCCATAACGGGCCTTAGTATGTTGCAATGGCCCTCCTTGGTGGCCACCATCAGTTTTATGGTCGGGGGCTTGATCATGGCCAATTTAATTTTACCATTTATTTTATCGTTATAAGTTATGCAAACAATAGCAGAAACAGATTTTGAAGTTCGCACACAGGATACAGTAAGTGTGAATGAATCGCAGCTGACGAATAAGTGGTACCATAATATTAAATACCTTATTGTGGGTGTATTGTTCGGGATCGTTTTTGTAAAGGCTGAAATAGTCAGTTGGTTCAGGATACAAGAGATGTTCCGTTTCCAAAGTTTCCACATGTATGGCGTGATTGGATCGGCCGTAGTAGTAGGTATGATCTCGGTATGGGTGATCAAGCGATTCAAGATCAAAACGATCTATGGGGAGCCGGTGGTATTCCACTCAAGAAATTCCATAAGGGACAGGTGATTGGGGGCTTGATGTTTGGCCTGGGCTGGGCAATAACGGGGGCATGTCCGGGGCCTTTGTTTGCGCAAATTGGTACAGGAGCTACGGTCATAGTAGTGGTATTGTTGAGTGCGATTGCCGGCACCTGGGTATATGGACGGTTCAGGGATAAGCTGCCGCATTGAGGGGTGTTAGCTGTGGGAGGCAAGGCGTTGGTTTTTAGCTGATAGGCATTGGGATTTGGCTGTTGGGAAATAGAAGTTGGCTTTTAAGAATTGGTTATTAATTAATGAGTTATTTTGGCTCCTAAATAGTATACATGAAAAGACAAGTATTTTTATTTATCGCGATGAGCATTGATGGGTATATAGCTAAGGATGAAGATAATATTGATTTTCTTTCTATCGTGGAGCTGCCTGGAGAAGATTATGGTTATGCGGATTTTAAACAATCAGTAGATACGGTGATCTGGGGAAGAAAGACCTATGATAAGGTCAAGGCAATGGGCATCGGGTCTTTGTACAGCAAGGAGAAAGTATATGTTTTATCAAGAACAAGGACTGGGACAGATGAAAATGTAACGTATCACAATGGTCCTATTAAAAGTCTGATTGAAACCTTGCAACAACAACCTGGTAAAAATCTTTATTGTGACGGCGGTGGTGATCTGGTATATGAATTGTTGAAAGAGTCGTTGGTTGACCGGATGATCATTTCAATTATCCCTCACCTGGTAGGTACTGGTGTGAGGCTGTTCAGGGATGGGTTGCAAGAGCAAAGCCTGACGCTTACGCGCAGTATCAGTTTTCCTTCGGGGCTGGTGCAGTTGTGGTATGAAAAAAGGGTTGAGAAATTGAGTGGTTAATTAGTTGATAGGGGTTTAAGTGTTTGAAATGAAGGCCATCTGGTAATTCCAGGTGGCTTTTTTATTGGTATACCCTACGGAATAGGGTATTTATGAGGAAGTTATACTCCATGAAAAATATTTTATGGGTAAGCTGTAATATTTTAAAATACGCTACTACGCTTGGTTTGGGTTGCATGTAGTTTCAGAAAAATATATAAATATTCCTTTTGTAACATTTTTGTAACGACACACACTGATGTTACAATAGTATCACGGTATACTTTCTGCACCATGCAATATTAATTACTACATAAACATTACGTTCCATGCTTAAAAGTTGGAAACATCTGTTTGTAAAAACAGATGAACCTAAAGCTGGAAAAGAAGAGGCTGAACCTGCTTTTTCTTTCCCGACCAGTGAACCCATTGTGCCTGCTGTTAAAAGCAGCCCTACCCCATTACCTGGTAATGATGCTGGGGTGGCTGAAGTGATAGAGGTCTATGAATCGGGATTGGAATCGATCAATATGCCTGGTTATGATTTTTATGAATTCTATAAGGCGATCAGCAGTACGGGACAATCGGGCGAGCATACTTATCGGTTAGCTTACCAAATGGCAAAGTCGATGGACAAAACCATTACGGTACAGAAGTTATTACAGGATGCTGGTTTTTATATCAGCAAGATCAATGAAGTGCATGGTCAATATGTAAATCAGGGGCAGGCAAAGTTACGATCGCTGGAAGAAAAAAAGAATACGGATAAAGGGCACTTGCAAGGTGAGATAGATCAGGGGGCGATGCGTATTGCACAGCTACGGGCTGAGTTGCAGCAATTGGAAACAGGTGTTGGGCAAAAGAAGGTTATGCTGGCAAAGATTGATGAAGGATTTGCTCCGCAGGAGAAAGCCATTAGGGAAAAGTTGGCGGCTAATGATGCAGCACGGACAATCAGCATTGAAAAATTGGAGCAGATCCGGGAGGGATTGCCCGTTTTATTAAGTAAGAACCAAACACAACCAAATAGTATGTCAGTAGAAATGAACAAGGTGCTTGAGCTACCTATCCTCAAACACTTTGAAAAAGCCAGATCACTTTTAATCCCAAGAACTGGAGAAAGGGAGAAAAAGGTATTGCCTGGGTGGTAGGTCTGGTACTGTTGGGCACCTTTGCCTGGGGCCTGTACCAATTTATTTTGCCTATCGTATTTACCTGGATCGGGCAGGCGCTGGGGGCTATTGCAGCGGCTGTACTGGTGATTGGCTTCTTTATTATGTTGCCGGTGATCATAAAGGGTATGAAGAAGCTCGCGCGGACTATGCATAAGATGTTGATCCGTAATGATCCTTTCGGTGAGTTGGAGGAACAAAAGGATAAGATGATCCAGCACCGTGTTGAGTTCAAGGAGGCCAAAGCAAAGATCAAGGCGCTGAAATCGGGTATGGAGGCGGAATCGATCAAAGCTGAAAAAGAGGCCAAGGATTACCAGGAGAAGGTACTGACCTTGCAAACGCGTGCAGCTACTACGAAGCAAAAGATGCAAGAAATAGAGCAGCGAAAAGGGGAAGCGGCAAAAGATTCGGATGAATATGTGGAGCTGCAAACGAATATTATGAAAACGCTGAGTGAGGCACAGCGGGTGAGTCATATGTTGAATCAAAGTACGGGATTGGTACGCAAGTACGGTAGCCGTGCGCATGTGATTGGCAAGCTTGACCGGAAGCTGAATATGGTAGATACGGCCATGGAGATCAAGGTGGCTGATTTTGAAGTGAGTATAGATATGCTGAAAAAGAGTATGCTTTTGCGCAGGCAGCCCGCAGTGCTACGGAACAAGCCAGGAGTGCGATGTTGTTTACAAAAGGCTGGGAGCTGGAATATGCGCTGGATGTGGTAACGGATACGATTGCACTTGACCTGGCCAGTACGCGTGAAAACTTGCTGGACCTTGATTCGTTGACGAGCCAATACTCACTTGACAGTGATGAGTTGTATACCAAGCTGGACAAGCTGGCCGATCAAATCAAGACGGACAATTATGAAATCCCTGAATCGAAGAAATACAGTAATCCGAATTATCAGTTGTCGCAGGAAGACAAGCAAGAGAGCAAAGGATTCGGAGATATATTTAATTAAACGCTTAATAAATCATACAGAACATGAAATGGTCAAATCTTACCTTTTTTTCTAAAACGCTTATCACTCTGGCGATTGCGGGTGTAGTGGGTGGTGGTGTTTATTTTCTCTCCCCGGGTTTACGGGTTGATGAATCGAAAGTTGTTGAGAAACTAGAGGTATCCAACAAAGATGTAAATAATGTAACTACTTCGGCTGAATTGCCCGTACCTGTAGAAGAAGCCTCTCCGGAGGTGGCATCCAAACCTTTGGTACGAATAGCGGGCTATGCGTGGAATGCACAATCGGGTATTATTGTGGCCAATGGGGGACCCAAGACTACGAAGGGTTCAATGATGGAAAAGAATGGGGTGAACCTGGAGATCATCCGCCAGGACTGGCTGACGGAGTTACGCAACCTGCAGATGAAGTTTGTAGAAGAATTCGACAAAGGAAATAGTTTTCCCAAGGAAGGTGCTGCTGGTATTATGATCATGGGTGATGGGGTTCCCTTCTACATAAGCTCTGCGCAGCAGGCATTGGATGACAAGTATGGTGCTGGTAAATACCAATGGCAAGTGGTTGGTGTGGTTGGCTTAAGTTATGGTGAAGACAAGCTGATTGGGCCACCCAGTTGGAAAATGAATCCGCAATCGATGAAAGGAGCGTTGGTATCGGCAGTCATTGGGGATGGTGATTGGGTTACGGCAGTGAACTACGCTTCGGCCAATGGTATCAAGATCAATCCTGACCCCTCTACCTATGATGCAGAAGCGGTGAACTTCCTTGCTTCAGCCAATGACGACTATATCGAATCAGCGAAGGAGTTGATCAAGTCTCAAACGCAGAAGTGGACGGTTCCTTTGAAGGAGGTAAAGGCTGGGAAACTGACAGGCAAAACGATTGACAAGAAGGTAGATGGTTGTGCTACCTGGACACCTGGCGATAAGATGGTATTTGATGCTTTGACAGGGTTTACGGATGTAGTATCTACAAAAGAGTTTAACAACCAGATGGCTACTACGCTCATTTTTGTACGTCAGTGGGCGGAAGGTAATAAAGGGATCGTGAGTAATATTTTGAAGTCGGCCTATACTGCTTCCAACCAGATGAAGCAATATGAAACCTGGAGGAAAAGGGCTTCGGAAACAACTGCCAAGTTGTTTAATATGGAAACGCCTGAATACTGGTACAATATGTTCAAAGGTCAGCAAGGGGAGAAAGGGGGTATATCGTATAATATGGGTGGTTCCAGGGTGTTTAACCTGGCTGATGCCAATCAGTATTATGGTATTACGGATGGAACCAACCGTTACAAAGCGGTATATGACCAGGTATCACGATATCTGAAGGAGTTGAATCCTGCTGGTTTTAATCAGAACGTAAAACGGATTGTTCCTTATGAAGAAGCAGTGAATTTATCGTTCCTGAAAGAGGTGAAGGATATAGATGCAGGGGCTACTTATGCTACGGACTATTCCAAAAATGCTACCAGTGTAATGGCCTCGGGAGAATGGCGTATCAACTTTGACCCAGGCCGCGCTACCATCCGCCCCGAAGCAAAGGACGTATTGGAGCAGATCTATAACCTGCTGGTACAGGCAGAGGACTCCAAGCTGGAATTAGTAGGGCATACTGATAATACGGGTACTCAAGAAGGCAATTACTCATTGTCGACTGCCCGTGCAGAAGCAGTAAAAAACTATCTTATTCAGAAAGGTATTCCTACTAGCCGTTTCCAGAAAATTGATGGGAAGGGGCAGGATGAGCCTACTGCGGATAATAATACGCCTGTCGGCAAGGCCAAGAACAGGCGGGTGGTGATTAGTCTTTTGAAATAGCGAGGAAAGCCTGGTGGTCCCGAAAGTTTTCGGGAGTGAGTAGCTGGTGGTAAATGGTTTCACCATGGGTGAGGAAGCTTTTGCTTTGAGGAAAGGGAAAGTGGTGTGAAAAGCTTTTGAGGTGAATAGAGAAGGACGTTTGCTTTGAACGGGGCGCGGGTTAGCTGGTTTTGTAAAAATGGTAAATACTTTATACTAATTAAATATGGAAATAAAAAGGTGGCTTCGGCCTTTTGAAACGGTTGACAGGAAGCAGCAATTATTGATTGGTGGACTGTGGTTTTTCTTGTGTTTGGCTATTGGTTCTTGTCTTCGGCGGGGAACAAACATTTGTTCCCCACGCCGGGGCAGGTGGGAGGGATTCAGTTCTTTGTATAAGGAAGGGCTGGTGGTACATGTGGCCAGCTCGCTGAGTCTTTGTTTGCAAGCAACGTTACTCTCCATCGTTGTATCGTTTGTGATGGTTTATTTATCACCACTGCCAGCCTTAAAGCCACTGGCTCAAACGTTCAGTAAGCTGCGCTACCTGCCACTGACGGGTATTACTTTTTACCTGGCTATCCTGGTGAAAGACGCACGTGCGATGCAGGTAAGTGTATTGTTTGTATTTATGAGTTTGTATTTTATTACCTCTTTAATGGCGGTATTGAAAGATATACCCATGGAAGAAATTGATCATGCGCGTTCTTTGAAGTGTAGCCGGTGGGTAGTATTGTGGGAGGTAGTGATCAAGGGGCGATTGGATTATGTGGTGGACGTATTGCGGCAAAACCTGTCAATTACCTGGATGATGTTGGTAACGGTAGAGTCGATCCTGGTAGCAGCGGGTGGGTTGGGTGTGTTGATCAAGAACAGTGATAAGTTCATGAATCATGGCCGTATTGTGGCGCTGCAATTGGTAATTCTATTAGTAGGCTTATTGCTTGATAAAGTGTTGCAGGTAGGGCGGAAATCATTTTTAAGTATTCAACTTTCTAATCAATATGTCTAACTCATACGAACAAAAGATACGATACTGCGTGTAGATAACCTGACGGTGGCTTATGGAGATAAGGTGATCCTGCAAGCGGTGAATATTGTAGAAAAAGACACCGTGCGGGAGGGCAAATCGCAGGGACAGGTGATTGCTGTATTGGGTCGTTCGGGCCGGGGTAAATCGACTCTTTTAGGGCTTTAACGGGCCTGGAGCAACCAACATCGGGTAAGGTGCTTATTCCTGATTATTCCAAACCAGCCAGTAATGGAAAACAAGCTGCCAAGCTGGTACAGGAGGGGATGTGGGTTTTGTGAATCAGAAATATACGTTGTTCCGTCATAAAACAGTTTACCAGGCTTTGTGGTTTGCCTTGCGAAAAAGTGATTTGACAAAAGCAGAAAAAAAGAGGAGGTCATGCATTATCTGCAGGAGTGGGGGTTGGAAAAAGTGAAGGACCAGTATCCAAATTTTCTTTCGGGTGGGCAACGGCAGCGTACGGCGATCCTTGAGCAGTTGCTGAGTTCGGGTTACTATATGGTGTTGGATGAGCCATTTTCGGGCCTGGATATTGGCAATATCGTGAGTGTAAAGAAAGCCTTTGAGTTGATCAGTCAGCGGCATGATTTGAATACCATCATCTTTAGTACGCATGATATTGAATTGGCGGTAGAATTGGCGGATTCAATTTATATCATCGGTTATCCGCAGGATGAGCAAGGAAATGTGGTCAATGTGGGTACGGTATTGAAGCATTTTGACCTGAAGCAGATGGGATTGGCCTGGCATGAAGGGATGTCGCCGGAACATTTTGCTTGTGTTCAGGGTATCAAGGAGATTATGCTGAAGGGCTAATGGGGCGCTTGCTTCGTTGGGACGGCAATCGGCAATTGGCAATGCCCCTGTGGGATGAGGCAAGTTTTACTTAGGGAATTTAACTACGGATGATTAAGTTTCACGCAGAGGCACGGTGTGGGCAGGGTCTTTGATTTACGCCTTTCTATCTGCCAACCTGGAGCTTCTGCGTGAAAGTATTTTACTTTTTTATAACAAGTCCCAGGTTGGGTACCCACTTATCGTATTCCATGTAAGTGGCTACCCTGCGGGCGGTTTCTTCTCCACGTATTTTGGCCACCAGGTGCAATGCGCCATCGATCCCAGCGGATATGCCGGCTGTGGTGATCACCTTACCATTATCTACAAAACGTACATTGGATAATACTTTGGCTGATGGTACTGCGGTTTGCAGATTGTCAATGCTTTCGTGGAAGGTAGTAACGGTGAGACCATTTAAAAGACCTGCCTTGCCCAATATAAAAGCGCCGGTACAAACGGAGAAATAGTAATCGGGATTGGATTGGCGTTTTAACCAGGCAATTACCTGGGGATCGTTGGTTGCTCTACTGGCATTGCCACCAAAAAAGGCAATGATATCGGCCTTTGGGGCATCTTCAATACTGTAATCGGGGATTATAGTAAGGATGCCCTGGGATTTGATAGGGTCTTTGGTTTTGGAAACAACAAATACTTCAAACTGGGCGTAGGAGAAAACTTCCATGGGACCTGCAAAGTCGAGTACTTCCACACCATTTTGGAGGTAGAAGGCGATGGTCATTTTTTTGTGTTCATGGCTTTACGGTGTTCTTCGGGTGTTTGCTGTAGCAGTTCCATACCGCAATGAGGGCATCTGCCTGGGGCATTGAAAACAAGGCTGTCGCAGGAGTTATTGCAGGGCGGGCAGTACCAGGCTTTGGGTTGTTGGGCTGTTGAGGGTAGAACGGCTGTTAGTGATAAAAGAGGATAAGGAAATGGTGCATGTATTTTTTCATGGCTATATCTTTTTACAAAAATAGGTGGGGTGGTTGGGTGGGACCAGGACAGGATAGCGCAGTATTGGGACAAGTTGATGTGAGTACAAGCTTTGAGCTACGAGCTGCGAGCTATGAGCGAAATGTCCCTGCTTTTAAGCGTGTATTTGGGGCATGGGAGGCTGGCTATGTTTTGTTGAGGAGTTGGCGCAGGCGATTGGTGCTTTTGAGGCCACAGGAGGTTGCTATGGATTGCATGGTATGGCCTTCGCGGATTAGTTGGCGGGCGCGTTCGGTGCGAAGCTGATCGAGGTATTGGTTAATGGTGATATGGGTTGTTTTTCTAAACAGGCGAGTAAGGTTACGCCCACTCATGTGTACCTGTTCGGCCAGTTGTTCAATATTCAGTTTTTATCGAGTGATTGGGACAGGATATCCTGTGCTTTATGGATCCGATCGTCTAAATGGTTGCGGTATTGCATAAATACGCTAAGCTGGGGATCGGTGGAAGATCTGCGGAGGTATACAACTACTTCTTTGGCTATTTGGGCGGCAAAGCGGGAGCCAAATAATTGTTCTAAAAGATATAAGGAAAGGTCTATGCCGGCTGCTACTCCGGCGCTGGTATACAGGTTGCCGGACTGTACAAAGAGGCGGTTTTGCTGTACCTGTGCCTGGGGATAACGCTGGGTAAAGCGTTCGAGGTACTTCAATGGGTGGTGCATGGTTTTTGGTTAAGTAAGCCTGCCTGTGCCAGCAGGTAAGAGCCAGTACATACTGAGCAAACGGTTACTTCCTGCTGGTATTGATGGATGAGCCACTGTTGAAAGGGGCGGGAGGAAACGGTGAGAAAATGATGGTCTAATAAAAGATTCGCTTCGAGTCCGGGAACAAATATGAGATCTCCTTTATGCAAGGTGAGGGTATTAAAATCAACCAGGCCTGCTAATGAGAGCTGGCTGCTGCTTTCAATGGAGGGTTGGTTCGTATGGACATTGGTGAAATACAATTGCACAGGTGCACCATAGCTTAATGCTTCGTAGAAGATATGGGCGGGGCCGGTAATATCCAGCAGGTGTACCTGGGGTGGGATTACAAAAACAATTTGTACGGTTTCTTTATTGACCTGTTGGAGCATGTGTCATAAAGGTATACAAGAAATTTATATGATGGTGAGGCCGGCTGCGCGATAGGGGTTCAGCAGTTCATTGCTTTCGTCGAGTTCTGTAATGAGGCCGTGGAGATGGGTGAGGGGACAAAGTTGAACAGGCTTTACCATATTGATCCTTTCTGCTTTACATAAGCCAATGACCTTCTGTGAGCTTTCGATCATGGCTTTTTTATCTGTGCTATTTCCCAATCAATTTCACTGATGCCATTTTGAACGTCAATAGCTTGTATGTCTAACAGGCAAATGTCGGCTTTGATCTGTTTTATTTTAGAAATGGCTTCACTGCCCACGGTAAGTTTTCCATTTTTAGATACTTTATCTCCTATAATGATCACATCAATGGTGGGGTGGCGGGTAAATTCAACGATGGCTTGTATGCTTCCTGAAATAAAGGTGGCTTTGAGGTCTTCGGGCAAGGTCCGCGCCAGTTGGGCGGTAGTACTGCCGCCGCTTGTCATGACGAACATGCCCCGGTGAATGAGGTGGGCTACCTTCTGGGCGATGATCTTTTCGGGAAGGGGTAGGGAATGGTCGGGGACTGTTTTTTTTCCTGTTGGGGAAGTTGGACCTTTTCTTCGGTATAATCCAGGGATAAAGCGCCGCCATGTACTTTGATGAGTTTGCCTTTATTGGCCAGTTCCTGTAGGTCGCGGCGGATGGTATCTTCAGAAACATTCATTTGTTGGGAAATATCGGCAGAGATCACCCGTTGGTGTTCTGTGATCTGTTTTAAGATATAAGCTTGTCTTTCTTTTTTTTTTGAACATGCTGCCTGATTATATGGTATTAAAACTGAAGCTAGGAGGGGTTTATTGTTAAGTCCAGCCAGATTGAGTAATTTACGGGCTGGATTGAGTAATCCGGGTTATGGACCTGCCATTAGTATTTCCTGGGCTGTAGTTTTTTAATAGTTGTTCTTTTTTGCTGCGGGAAACATCCACGGAAGACCCGTCGCTCATGATAAGATTTCCTCCTTCGCCTTTGATGTATTTACGGATCTCATTCAGGTTCACGAGATAAGAGTGATGCACGCGCATGAACATAAAATCTTCCAGCATTTCCTCTATTTCTTTGAGTGTACGAGAAACGGTGATCTTTAGTTTGTCTTTCAGGGAAATAATGGTGTAATTGCTGCTGGATGCACAACTGATGATGGAATCGAGGGGGACCAATTGGAGGCCTTCCATGGTGGGCAGGGCTACCTGGTTTACCTGGTGAGATGGTTGATGTAGTTTTGCAATAGGATCTGTAACTGCTGGGGCAGGGGCCTTGCAAGCGATTGATGGCTTTTCTTACGGCTACCTGTAGCTCACCCCGATCAATAGGCTTCAGTAAATAATCAAGGGCACTGAATTTGATGGCCTTGAGTGCATACTGATCATAGCTGGTGGTAAAAATGAGATCAAAATCAATATTGGGTAATTGCTCCAGGAGTTGAAAGCCGTTCATGTGGGGCATTTCAATATCGAGGAATACCAGTTGTACCGGGTGGTTGGCAATGGCTGTAAGCGCCTCTGCTGCGGAATGGCAAACGGCTTCTATTTTTACCTCAGGCAAATGTCTTTCCAATAAAGTGCTGAGTACTTCACAACAATAGGGTTCATCGTCTACAATGATGGCTTTGATCATGATCTTATTATCAAACTGTTTCCTGCAAAAATTCTTTGTACCTGATCTCTACAGTTACTTTAGTGCCGGTGGTATTGCCCAGTTCGTCGGTAATGTCTTCTATTCTATAAAAATGTTGCACGGATCTGTCTTCATTGAATAAGGCAAGGCGATCTGCTGTTAGTTTGATGCCAAGCGATTTTATTTTTTCTGCCGACTTGGTTTTAATTTCAGCGGCACGTGCCCGGCCTATCCCATTATCTGTGATGATGCAATTTAGAATATTATTGCGCATACTAAATGCTACTGATAGCTGACCATGGCCATCTTTGTGCATTAATCCATGCCAGATCGCATTTTCACAGAAGGGCTGTAGCAATAATGGGGAAGTAATATATTGGATGGTTCAATATCGTTGTTGAAGATAATGCTGTAGTCAAAGGCATTTTTGAAGCGCAGTTGTTCCATTTCGAGGTAGAGGCGCAGCATTTCTATTTCATCTTCAAGTACGATGAGGGGTTTTTGTGAATTGATGAGAACGAGGCGGATAAGGCGGGAAAAGCGGGTGAGGTAATCGGAGGCTTTGTCGGGCTCATTTTTTAGGATAAACCGGTTGATGGAGCTAAGGCAGTTAAAAATAAAGTGGGGGTTCATTTGTGCGCGTAAGGCTTGCATTTCCAGTTCGGTGGTGCGGTGTTCAAGATCTTTTGAATGCGTTCATTGCGGAGTTTTTCATTTTTCCTTTTCAGGGAGATATTGCCCAATACCATGAGGCTAAGGAAGGCGATCAATACCAGGCCTCCCATCAGGATATTTCTTAATAGCTGATTACCGCGTAGTTTTTCCTGGGTGATCATTTTTTCCTGTTCGAGCAATTTTATTTGGGCTTTCTGTTTATCATCTTCTGCAATGCGTCTGAACTCATATAGCTTTCCTTTAAGTTGGTCGTTCAATACGGCATCTTTCATCTGTACATATTGCTTATAATATTGGTAGGCGAGGGCGGGTTGGTGTAATGCTTCATAAATTGAAGCCAGGAGCTCACAGGCATTGCGGATATTGAGCCTGGCGTTTTTTTTCCTCTGCCAGGGCCAATGCTTCGTGGGCATATTTTTGAGCATTGAGGAAATCCTTTTGGCCAGGTATATTTTGGCTAAGCCCAGTATTGAATACAAGAACAGGTGTTTCTCGCCACCTGGTTTTAAGGTGTCGTAAAGGTAGGTGAAGAGGGCTTTAGCAGAATCATACTGCTGTCTGAGAAAATGATATTCGGCCAGTCTTAATTGAGTCGACTTGCTGCCTGGATTGCCATTAAAGCTTTGTTGGTAAAACGCCCTGGCGGAGTCGAATTGTTGGAGATCGCAATATAGATCACCCATAGATTGCATCAGATGGCGATGGCACCAATAGCTTTTTCCGGGATTGCAGTCATTGGCTTTCTTATAGTACTCCAAAGCGCTGGCATAATCACCAATATTCCGGTAGGACTTACCTATTTCTGTGAGGGATAAAACTTTGTTGGCTACATCGTGTAGTTTTTCGCTGAGTACGAGGGCCTGTTGGGCAATTTCAAATGCTTTTTCGTAATTACCCTGGTTGCCATAAATGGTGCTGATGGTCATGGTAGCATCTGATATCTCCCGGTCCAGCTTAAGTTTTTTGAAATAGATAATAGAGAGGCCAATGGTATCAATGGCCTGTTGGAAATTGCCTTCGTACCAGAGGGCTTGTCCGATGCCGCGATAGCCGGATGCTGCCAGGGTATCATTCCCGATTTCCACGGCCAACCGGGTAGACAGGCGGTACCAGGACAATCCTTCACTGGGCTTTGAAAGTTGAAGCAGGGTATTGGCGTATAGGTTGGCAGCGAGACAAAGTCCTTGCTTATAGCCTATTCTCTCTGCCTCCTTAATGGCTAATGGGCCATATACCAGTGCTGAATCGGCTTTAATAGTCACGCTATGCACATACCTGTTGGTAATTTGATTGAGGCAGTCTACCCGGCTGGTACCGGTGGTGAAGGGAAGTTGCGTTTTGAGTTGTATTATCCGGTTACTCTCTATTTGCCGGGCTTGGGCACAGATAGTAAAAAAGATATGAGTAAAACAATAAGTAGCAGTCTTTGCATAAATAAGTCGCCAGGTTTTAAAGCTAAATATTTCCTGCCGAAAATGGGGAGCAGAATGAGCCATTAACAAGGTGAGGTGATGGTTGGTATGGCTGGTTGAGCAGGGTAGGTGGTCGGGGGCTGGGGTGGCGGGGTATAGGGATATGATAATGCAATAATGTTGCAAATAAAGCAAGGTCCTTATTTTTGCTTTATGGAAACAAAGAATACTATCAATAAAGGGGACTATGAGGTAATCATAGTTGGGGGTAGTTATGCCGGGCTATCGGCTGCGATGGCTTTGGGAAGGGCCTTGCGCAAGGTATTAATTGTGGACAGTGGGCTGCCCTGTAATCGACAGACGCCGCACTCGCATAACTTCATTACGCAGGATGGCGAACAGCCTGCTGTTATTGCCAGGAAAGGGGGAGCAGGTGTTGGCCTATCCTACGGTTCAGTTTCAGGAGGGGAAGGTTATTGCTGCACAAAAAAACGGGGATCATTTTACGATACGAACGGAGGCCGGCGAGGAATATACAGGGGCCAGGTTGCTATTTGCTACGGGGGTTACGGATATCATGCCTGATCTGCCGGGGTTGGCCGATTGCTGGGGTATTTCGGTATTACATTGTCCTTATTGTCATGGGTATGAGGTAAAGGGAAAAAGACTGGGGTTGTTGGCCAATGGGGATCTGGGTTTTGAATTTACGCGATTGTTGTATCAGTGGAGCAAGAATCTGATCTTATTTACCAATGGCCCCAGCAGCTTAAATGCGGTTCAACGGGAGAAAATAGCGCAATACAATATCCCGATCATTGAAGCACGGCTTGGCCGTATCATGCATCGGGATGGCTATATAAGCGGGGTTGAATTGACGGGTAGTGAAGTGGTGGGGGTGGATGCATTATTCGCTAAACTGGCATTTCGCCAGCATTGTGAATTGCCGGCGGTGTTGGGGTGTACTTTAACGGAGGCTGGTTATTTGCAGGCTGATGAAATGGGTAAAACAGATGTGCCGGGAGTATTTGTGGCTGGCGATAATACGAGTTTTATGCGCTCTGTAGCTTCTGCGGTAGCAGCGGGAAATAAAGCAGGCGCCTGGATCAATAAGGACCTTGCAGAGGCAAGTTTCTAAGGGTATGGACATGAATAAAAAAAAAAGGGACGGCCTGCCATCCCCTTTTTATAGACAATAGGTTGTATTATCTTCTATCGGACAATTTAGCCAGGAGGCGGAGGATCTCGAGGTACAACCAAACGATGGTTACCAGCAAGCCAAAGGCGCCGAACCACTCCATATATTTGGGGGCGCCGCGTTGAGCACCTTGCTCGATCATATCAAAATCGAGGATGAGGTTAAGTGCGGCGATACCTACCACTACCAGGGAGAATATGATACCAATGGTGCTGCCTTCATGAATGAAAGGGATGGTAACGCCGAACATGCGCAGTATCCATGAAATAAGGTAAAATATAGCAATACCTGCTGTGGCCGTTATTACTACTGATTTGAATCTTTCGGTAGCCTGGATAACGCGGAAATAATATAGTGCAAACATGGCTAGTACGACACCGAAGGTGAGACCCACGGCCTGTATAATAATATTCGGCGCAATTTTAGCGAATGCAAAATTGTAGTAGGAGGAAATGGCTCCTAAAAAGAATCCTTCAAACAAGGCATAGATAGGCGCTGCCCAGCCTGCCCATTGTGGCTTAAAGATGGTGATGAGGGCAAGGATGAGGCCACCAATAAGTGAACCCCACATATAGGGAACTATGTTTACGCCATCCGCTGCCATTTTCCAGGCCAGGCCTGCTGTGGCCATTACGAGGATGAAGAGGATACCAAATTTGTTGAGGGTGCCACGCACAGTCATTACATCTGTGTGCTGTGTTCCGATGGCTTTATCGAAGATCTTTTCGCTTAATGCCGGATTACCGGATTTAAAAAGGGCCATAGTGGTTCTATTTTATTTGATCAAGATACAAATTTAGTTAAAACAAACGAAGATGCAAATGTGGAGGGGCTTTTGGTGGATGGGAAAGGTTGATTGACAGGATTTAACAAATCCTTTTTTACAAGTATGTGGCTGTAAGTCCATGAAATGAGGCCTAAGTATGTATAATTATAACCCTTGTGGCAGATAGTTGTATTACCAGTAAGCTGGGACAAGGGTTAGGAGTTATTTGATCAGCATAATGGTGCCTTTCAATGGAAGGATCTTATTCTCATTGCACACTACTTCAGCAACATATACATAGGCGCCTGCTGCAGGGATCTGCCCTTTGACCTTTCCATCCCAACCGGCATTTTTATCGTTGGGGGAAATGTTTTCTCTGCTGAATACGATCTGACCCCAGCGATTGAAGATGCGGAGGCTTTTTACTTTTGTATACCGTATCCTTTAATATAAAACACATCATTTTGCCCATCTCCGTTAGGCGTGAAGGCATTGGGAATGTACACTGCGCCTTTGCCGCACACGACGGTGTTCCTGATCTCATCGGAGGCAGTACAATTGTATTGTGTACGAACGGTAAGTCTAAACGCTGCATCTTTATCGGCAATCAGGCGGGGATTGCTGCAAGTAGTGCAGTTAAGGCCGGTAGCGGGTTGCCATTGATAGGATACCACATCGCTGCTAATAACAGGTTTGAAGTCGATCGGTTGACCAGCATCTACTGTAAGATCGGGGCCCAGATCAACGGTAGGTATGCTGCCTACTTTTACTTTCACCAAGCCGGTATCATTGGGGCAAGTATTGGTGCTGTATGCCACTACCTGGTAGGTGGTGGTTTGTACAGGTGATGCCCATGGGGAAGCGATAAAACTATCGTTGAGCCTGAGGGCGGGTGTCCAGGCAAATTGTTGGGTATTGCCACTGGCCGATAGGCGGGTGCGTTCGCCCCGGCAAATGATGGCATCATTGCTGTGTTGCAGCTGTACTTTTTGATCTACATGGATCATCACGCTATCCTGTTGTATACAACCAAAACGGTTAGTGACCTGTACGTAATAACGGGTATTTGCCCATGCAGTGGCAATGGGATTGGCAGTGCCGGTATTTTGCAAATTGGTTTGGGGCCACCAACTGTAATCAGTGCCATCATAAGCGTGTAAGGGTACCATACTGCCGATACAAACAGTAGTGTCTAATGGAGAAGTGGCAGGAATAGGCAGTGGGCGTATGGTAATAGCTGTATCGACGGTTTCTTCACAACCATATTTTGTTTTAACAGTAAATGCCAGGTCATAAGTTCCTGCATTCGCAAAATAGTGTCTTACGCTATTATTATGGCCAATGGTATTGTTGTTGAGTTGCCAGGTGTAATAGGAAATGCTGTCTTCGGATTGAATATTGGCGGTATAATCGATGGCTGTTTGTGCGCATTTCTCGATCTCTCCCACAATATTGAAAACGGGTTTAGTATAGATTTTTACTGGTTGCGCCAGTTTGAAAGTATCAGTGCAACCTGTATTGCCATACAGGATGAGGGATGTGTTGTAGGCGCCGGGTGCTGGATATTGGTGTACCGGGGATGGCTCGGTTGAATTGGTATGATCGCCCAAATCCCATTTCCAGTTGGCTACGCCAAAGAAGGCGGTAGACAGGTTATTGAAGGCAATGGTTCTGTCGTCGCCACATCGAATGGGTTTATCAATGGCATAATCGGCTACGAGTGAATCGGCGAGAATACGGTGGTTGGCAGAATCTTTACAACCATTGATGGTGGTGGCAGCCAAGGCAATGGTGTGGGTACCAGCCGTGAGGGGATGGATAAGGTGGGTAGAATTACCAGCAAAAGCACCATCTACATACCAGGACACCCGATCAATGGGGTCGACACTGCGCACCTGGTTGGCAAATGTTTTGATGCCTGGATGGCAATAAATACTATCGGCTTTGAAAAGCGCTGCGGGTTGCTGGCGAATGCTTACGGCCTTGGGTTGTGTAAGGGTATCGATACAGCCAAAACGACTTTGCACGATTAGGGCTACTTCATAGTCGCCATCGGTGGTATAGGTATGTGAAGGATTCTCTGTAAGGGCGGTTTGATTATCGCCAAACAGCCATTTATAGGATACTGCACCAAAGGCTGCTTCGGACAGGTTGGTAAACTGAACGGTTCTATCGGTGAGGCAACGTAAGGGCCTGTCGACAGAAAAGCGAGCGCGGGCAGAATCGACTATGATAGTATCCTTTGCTTTCAAGGTATACGGGCAACCTTCAGGACTGGTTAATATTACATTGGGCAGGAATTTACCTGCGAGGGGATAGACATGGTTTACCACCGCATCGGTGGAAGGCTGTACAGGTGTGCCATCGGCATAATCCCAGGCATAGGAGCTGATATTGGAGCCGGTAACCCGCATGGGCAGGGTATAAGGGGTACATCCTACAGCAGGCCCCACAGACAATTGGCCTATAGGCCCCTTGACGCGAATGATCTTAGTGATGGAGTCAATACAACCGCTTACTCCTGTAATTATGAGTTTTACAGGGTAGTAACCTGGCACGGCATAGATATGTGGCGCCGGATCTTTATCGGTAGAACCGGTACCTCCATCACCAAAATCCCATACATACTGCTTGGCATAGGTTGAGCTATCGTAGAAATTGATGGCTATGGGGGCGCATTTGCTGGTATCGCCGATCTTATAATTGGCTTTGGGTTTTACCAGTTTGATGTAGGCGGGTGTAGTAACGCTATCCATGCAGCCGTTCTCGTCTTTACGACCAACTTCATATCATACTCGCCATTGATGCTGTAGGTATGAGACGCGTGGTAGCTGTTGGTGGTAGTGCCATCACCCAGGTACCAGGTATAGGTGGCGTTGTAGGCTGAAGATTGGTTGTACAGAAACACATTGGTGCTACCGCACTTGAGGGTATCATAACTAAAGAAGGCAGCTTTGGGCCTATAGCTTTTGATGTAGTTGTAGGTGATGACCTGGGCTTCGCAACCTGCTGCATCTTTAATGTTGAGGGTAACATGCCAGAAGCGATAGTAATTGTTGTTGGTATAGGTATGGCTGATGGCGGTATCCTGAGTGGTAGTATAGGACGGGGTGCCATCGCCAAAATTCCAGGTCCATTCAACAATGGGGGTAGCTCCATTTTGTATGGAAGTGTCTTTAAACACGGTAATGAGTTCTTTCTCACAGGTGGTAAGGGGGTGGCTTCAAAGCCTGGTACGGGCCCTTTTACCACAATGGGGATGGCATATTGAAAGGAGTCCAGGCATCCCAATTTGTCTTCAATGATGAGCTTTACAAAATAGGTGCCGGCATCGGTGTAGGTATGGGAGGTATTGCCATTGAGGTATTTGCCGTAATTGAGAAAATAATTCCGGTTGTTGATGGTATAACGTGGTGTACCATCGCCATAATCCCAGGTGTATTTATTGATGTTGGAGGAGTCAATGCCAATGGTAGCAAAGTTGACTGTTTTATTACGACAGATATCGGTGATGGACGGGATAAACTTAGCTTTTTCATCAATAATGACTACGCGCATCTGTGCGGAGGAGATGATATTGGTAATTGTATTGCGCCGTGTAACTGTAACTACATATTTTTGGCAGTAGTGGGAAAGGTATGGGTTACCGGGCTTACCGGTGGAGTAGTATACAGGGGGATCCATCACCAAAGTCCCAGCTTAGTGTTTGGGAGTTGCTGACGGTATTGGTGAATGTAATGATATATTTTTCTTTACAGGTCTTGCCCAGAGTAAAGCCTGCGCCTCCGCCGCCACCTCCACCCCCGCCAGAGCCGTCGTCATCGCAGAGATCCTTAACGGCCACGGGTTTCAGAATAGAGCTGTCGGTACAGCCCTGTTGGGTAATAATTTTCAGCCGGATATTGTAGTTGCCGGCGGTGGTATAGGTATGGGTTGCATTGTCGACGGTGGTGATAACTGGTGGCCCATCGCCGAAATCCCATATATAGCTGACTACCGGATCAACTATGTTGCTAAGGCGTGCGGTGGCTTTTACAGGTAAGGGCCTACAACCATCGGGTGGCGTATAGGTAAAGTCAACGATGGGCTTTACGATGCGGATGGTATCTCTTTTGAACATGGTTGCCACACAGCCGGTGAGTGGATCGGTAGCGGCGAGGGTAATGGAATAGTAGCCGGGCAATTTATAGGTGTGTATTGGATTTGGGTCAGTTGGGTGTGGGGTAGCATCACCAAAGTTCCAATCATAAGTAAGGCCGGTAGCCGGCCGGCTGGTATTGGTAAATCGCACAACGAAAAGGGTATCACAGCCAATTGCTTTGTCGACGGTGAAGTTGGGTTGTGGGCCTGGTCTAACTGTGATGGTATGCAAGGCGGTATCATTGCACCCTGCATAGTTGAATGCTACCATCTTTACCTCATAGGTGCCGGGAGTGGTAAAGGTGTGGGAGATATTTTGGCCATATTGAATTGCGCCATTATCGGGAAAGAGCCATTTGATGGTATATAGAAAAGCAGCGGGTGTAACGCCTGCAGTGAAATTGGTGGCAGTGTTGGCGCATACATTGGCTGGGGCTGTTATGGAGGGAGTTGGCTTGCCAGCCAGTATGCCATTGTTGCCCGATCGGATATAGGTACTCACGCAATTGGTGCCATTTCGGGCAGTGAGGGTAACGGTAAAAGCGCCGGTGGTGGTATAGGTATGGGTGGGATTTGGGTCGGTAGAAGTTTGACCGTCGCCAAAATCCCATTGGTAGGTGATGTTTCCACCGCCTGTGGTACTGTTGACAAAGCTGGCGGTGAAAGGCAGGTCGCAACTACTGTTGTTGGGTATGGTGAAGGAGGCAGTGACCTTTGGGTATACTTTGATGTATTGTGGTTGTATGGCGGCTTCGCTTTCGCACCCCCAACTATTGGTAACAATGAGGGATACATTGTAATTGCCATTTACGTTATAGGTGAAGGAGGGATTGGGTTGATTACTGCCACCTGCTCCAAAATCCCATAACCAGTTGGTAAGGGTGCCGGTTTTGGTAGTAGCCTGTTGAGTGAACTGTACGGCATGTGGTGAACAGCCTTCACGCTCATTGGCTGTGAATTTTGCTACTGGTTTGGGATGTACTGTTACGATATCCTGTTTGGTACGTACATCGCCATTGGCAAAGGTTACGGTGAGTGTAATGGTAAAGGTTCCATCGTTGAGGTAATTGGTACCAACGGTTGGGGCGCCATTGTTTATGATGGTGCCATTACCCAGATTCCAATCGCGCCGGGTAACGGTGCCGCCGGTTGAAGCATCGGTAAAGTTTACACCGCTAAGGGGTATACAGCCTTCTTTTTTATTGATGGAGAAATTGGCGGTTGTTTGGCCAGTGGCGGTTAAACCCAACGATAAAGGGCAAGGCATACGCAGCAGAGGAAGCGTACAAAACGGGTGGTATGGGGTACAGCCTTATTGTTCATGATGGCCGATACGGATAAGTAACCAAGTTCTCATGCCGGGAATTTGGGTGAATGGATAAAGCTCAAGCAATAGTATTCCATGGATCTCCGGGATAGCAGAGAAGGTATACTAATGGGTGGGTTTCATAAGTTGGATGATGAACGGAAATGGGTATTAGGGGTATTATCGGGCGGCGAGCGCCGTTAGACTATATAGTGGGGCGAAGATATATCCAATTTTTGTTAGATGGAAGAGGGAGCGGATAATTTAGTGCAATCCGGGCTGGGTTTTTAATGCAGGTTGTGGGGTTGCAGCATTTACCTGCAGGAGAACATCACGTATTTGGGTAAATTTTGTCCAGGGGATAAAGTGATTGGCGCCGGGGATGATCAATTCATGAATGCTCTTTGCATTTATCAGTAATTTTTAGCATAGTCGACATTGGTGGGTGGCACCCAGGTATCGGCAGCGCCGTGAATAAAAAAACGGGGCAGCTGATGCTGGCAAATGCTGATTGTAATTGTATCAGGTCTTTTTCAGGTACCAAAGCTCTTTATTGGAGGGCCGGAAGGCGCCAGGCACCAACCTGTTCAATGGGGTTTTAAATAGGATGGGTCGCCATTTTTCGGGTTTTTCTTCTGCTGGATCAACAGAACCTGCAATCATTTCGAGGGCTGCAATGAGGGTAGGATTGTCTGCGGCTAATTGAATAATGAGGGGGCCACCCAATGAATGTCCTGCGAGGTAGATGGGCCTGCCGTTGTCTAATTTCTCCAGCACCGGGCTAATGAGTTCTGATTGTCGCAATAGGTGCTCTGGTTTTCCAAAATCGCTGTATCCAAAACCTGGCCGGTCAATGGAAACCATACGGTATTGGAGGAGTAAAAGACTGTCCTGCAAGTAGTCGGCAAATGCATCCCAACTACCTGGGGTGCCGTGGATAAATACGAGTGTTGGGAGGTTGTCATTACCGGTAGTGGCATAATGTATATTCCTTCTCTCTACTTTTTGTGTAGTGAAGTGAAGTTGTACGCCTTTCTCTTGAAAGCGGCTGATCATTTCCTTATCGGTTTTGCGGAAGGTCATGCACCCAGGGGTTAGTACCAACGCAATAACAAGCAGTATAATAAGAGGAATAGCTGATCGCATCATTATGGGTTTCCTATGAAAGTTAGGGAATTGTTGGTCGTGAATCGTGAATGTGCCCCGCAAGCTCAGGGGATGAGCCGGTAGCGCCATTATTTCGATAAGAAACGGGCAAAAGAAGGTGGGCTACCTTTTGAAGGGTAGCCCACCATTTGCATTAGATGATCTGGTCGTTGAAACTTTAGTTGTACAACTGGTTGCTGGTGGCCAGATGGATTATGATGATTTTAGTTTTTCTTTTGAGGAGAATTGGGTGGCCGGCGATCGTCTTTCTTTGGTGGTTGCTGGCGATTATCCCTCCGCTGTTGGTGGTGCTGCCGGTTTTGCCCCTGATGCCCGCCACCTTGTTGACCGCCGCCCTGTTGTTGATTTCCACCCTGTTGATTTTGAGGGCGCTGTTGCTGCTGGTTACTCTGTTGTTGGTTACCCTGCTGCTGGGGACGTTGTTGTGACCGTTGTTGTTGCTGGCGGTTATCTTTTTGGTGATGTTTCTTTTTCTTTTCAGCTCTCTCCAGGCTACGCAAGGTGATCTGGCCGACTACATCTACAAATTCTGGTTCTACTTCTCTTGGTTTGGAGCTGGTGATTTCTACGGCTTCGAGCTGATCGGGGATATTGCCCTGGGCATTGAGTTGTTTGATCTTGCGAACTCTCTCAATGGTAACGGGGTATTGTTTGTTGCTATCGGGCAAAACATACCACATCAGGTTTTTGAAGATATCTTTTTGATGAGGGTTGCATTGCCTTTACCTACCTGCAGCATATCGGCATTGTCGGGAAAATGCTGGAGAGCATCAAGATAGGTATCTAGTTCGTAGTTAAGACAGCATTTCAGACGTCCGCACTGACCACTAAGTTTACTTTGGTTGATGGAGAGGTTCTGGTAACGGGCTGCGGTAGTATTGACGGATTTAAAATCAGTAAGCCAGGTACTGCAGCATAATTCGCGGCCGCAGCTTCCTACACCACCTACTTTAGCTGCTTCCTGGCGAGCGCCTATCTGGCGCATTTCAACCTTCACCTTAAATTCACGGGCGAGGATCTTGATAAGTTCTCTGAAATCCACGCGGTCATCGGCAATATAGAAGAAAGTGGCTTTACGGCCGTCGGCCTGTATTTCCACTTCACTCATTTTCATGTCGAGGTTCAGTTGCTTGGTAATGGCCCGGGTTTGAATGAGGGCTTCTTTTTCGCGGGCTTTATTCTGCTGCCAGATCTCAATATCTTTATCAGAAGCGCGACGAAGGACCTTTTTCAGCTCGGAATCATATTCACCAATACCGCGTTTTTTCATTTGAATGCGGACGATTTCGCCTGTCAGGGAAACTTCTCCTACATCGAAACCGCTGATGCCTTCTACTGCGATCAGGTCGCCTTTTTCAAAACCCTGGATAGTCGCATTCCGGAAGAAGTCTTTCCGGCTGCCCTGGTTAAAGCTCACTTCTATCACTTTACACGCAGTATCCTGGTCAGCAACTGGCAGGTTCATAAGCCAGTCAAACGCATTCATCCTATTACAACTACCTGTGCTGCAGCCTCCATTGCTTTTACAGCCAGCCACTTTTCCTGTGGTTCCACATGAACTACATCCCATTCTATGAGTAATTGAGCATGAAAAAATTGTTGAGGCCGCTGAACAGCACCATGTAGGGAGGTATTTTTGTGGCAGGTGTTATAATGAAATTATACACAGCCCTTTGAACGACAGTATATAATATTTAGAGTCTTCCTGCGAATAGGGGTAATCGGTTAATTACCCGGCAGATGAAAGACAATTACGCAAATGCAACACAAAAAAATATAGCGAAGTAAGATAACCTGGAAAAACGCTCCTGTTACACAAATCCACTTGCTACAGCCTCTCCCTTCAAAATCCTTACAACTCAGGCCGATTTACAAATATAGGTTTTTAAGTGTAAAACATTACATAAGCCGGGTTACCTGCTTGTGGGCGATAATATGGTAGAGTTTGATGGTTAGTGCCAGGAACAGCATCTTGGCGTTGGCGTTGCGTTCTATATAATAAGCGGCTCGGTCCAATTCTTCAATAATGGCCTCCTGTTGCTCGAATCCGGCGATCTTATTTAGTCGTAAAGCGAAATCTCTTTCATTATCAGGTAGATATACGGCTTCTGGACCCAAAGCCTGGAGGCGGATGGCTTGTTCCAGGAGGTGGTTAAAGTAAAGAAGGAATTGTTTTTGCTTTTCCCGACCCAGTTTGCTCACTTCATCGATCCACTTTACCTGGGCTACGGGTCCATTTTTGAGGATGGCGTTGAGCCAGTCGCGGAGGAGGGATTGCCAATCTTCGCCGGCATGGCGAATCAACTGGAGGGCTTCGCGGTAATTACCTGCCGCAATTGCGGCTACGGACCGGGCCTGTTCTGGCGTGCATTGGGCTTTGGAGATCAGGGCTTCTGTAATGGCTTCAGTGGTCAATGCCGGTATTTTTACCAATTGGGTCCTGGATAAGATGGTAGCCAAGATCTGGGATTCGTTTTCAGCTACCAGGATAAACAGGGTATCAGGAGGGGTTCTTCTATGAGTTTCAATAGCTTATTGCCTTCGTTGCCCAAGTATTCGGGCATCCAGAGGACCAATATTTTGAAGCCACTTTCAAAGCTTTTCAGGTTCAACTTGCGGATGATCTCATTGCATTCATAAGCGGTAATATTACCTTGTTTGTTTTCGGCTCCTATGAATTGTAGCCAATCGTAAGCGTTGCTATAGGGAGTGTCGACAATAAACTCACGCCATTCCTGGATATAATCTGTGCTAACGGGTTTATCGCCGGCTTTGCGTGGAATAACCGGGTAGGAGAAATGAATATCGGGATGCACCAATCGGGCGGCTTTTAGGCAGGATGCGCAGGTTCCGCAGGCATCGGCGAGTAATATTTCATCGTGGGTGATGGGTTCCGGAGCATCACCAAAAGGGAGGGCCCGGCAGGAGCTGCCTCCTTTTGCCATTTACTTTTTCACAAACAACGTATTGAGCAAATGCAATGGCCAGGGGTAGGGCACCATTTCCTTCTTTTCCAAGGAAAAGTAAGGCATGGCTCAGGCGGTTTTGCTGTACCATTCCCGCCAGGTGTTCTTTGGCTTTCTGTTGCCCGATGATATCCTTAAAAGACATGGGGCGAAGATAGGCGTAAAAAATAAACCGTTCGCAGTGGTAGCGAACGGTTTAAAAATCTTCCAGAGTGGAAACGATTTCAACAGAGGTCTTAAAACAGGATATCCCGGACTAGTATAGTCATTTGTTTGAGCTAATGTTCTTGAGGGTCTTCGCTCCAGGATAGGCTTCGTTCAACGGATATTTGGATTTAGGGTGGTTTCCCCGCAGGATATTATGCTTTGTTCTTCCCAGGAATTGGATGTGGTTTTTATGGGATCAGGGGACCTTCGCTTTTTCGGAGGTATTGGATCTGTCTGGTTTTTTTAGTTTACTGAATTTTGCGATTTCAATGGTATTGGATTGTTTCAGTGCTATAAAGATGTTTAATAGTCAGGAGAACATTCAATCTATTCGTTGGGTGGTGGTTTTCAAACGATTTCTGATCTGATACTATCGATATTGCATTTGGGTCGGAATTAAATGACAAATGGCGGGAAATACCCGCCATTGTAATATAGGTGCTATTAAAAATGTATAAATAGGATTAATTCAGGTATTTGGTAACTTCCTCACTCATGGGTTTTACTCTGCTGGGAATAACGGTTATCAATTTGCCCTGTTCGTCCAGCAGGAATTTGGTAAAATTCCATTTTATGGGATCTTCAACACCTAATTTTTGGGCTTCTTCGGTGAGGTATTTGAATAAGGGATGGATATCATCGCCTTTAACGGACACTTTTTCGGCCATGGGGAAAGTTACGCCATAGTTTTTGCGGCAAACTTCTTCTATGTCAGTACTGGTTCCGGGCTCCTGGTTAGCGAAGTTATTGGCTGGAAATCCTACGATAACCAGTTTATCCTTGTATTTATCATACAGTTGTTGTAACTCGGTATACTGGGGGTAAGGCCGCATTTGGAAGCGGTATTAACGATCAGTATCTTTTTGCCTTTATACTGGGAGAAACTGATGGGGTCCTTTCCTTCGAGGGAGGGAACCTTAAAATCATAAATAGAGGTAGCTGCAATCAGCAATAAGGAGCCAAGTAACAGGCGTATCATAGATGTAAGTTTTTAATGATAATTAACTAATACAAAGATGGTGCTTAATTGGTTGCTCCTGCGGAAAAGTTTACAGGGGGCGGTCAGGGATAACGATTGTTTAACCAAAGCAGGTGATGGATGATATTATTTTTTTCATAACATCCCAGATCGGGGAGGCCAACGGGGCGGGGATTGCCATCCAGGTCAATAGTTAGGGTAGTAGCTTTCCCTTTATTGAGAGCGGGCGATTCTTCCTTTAACCGGAAGTTGTACAGTCTTTTTTGGGTGTCTATGCTATCAAAAAGGGGGCCTGATTGGCTATTATGTTACTGGTTGTTGTATTGGCGGGGTTGTTCTTTACTTTCCATAGGCAATTTTGAAAACTAAGATTAAAGGGGCCATTGGCTCGCTTGCTGGTTATGACTTCATCTTCGACTACGCTGTTTTCGGCCCAGAAAATGCAATTGGTAAATGTGGCTGTCAGTGGGGCCGTTAATACGTTATTGCCATCCTGGAAGAAATCCGTTACCAATAATACGGGCTCTTTGTGTTGAATGAAGGTATTGGAATAAGCTACTGATGTGCAATGATTAAACTCATAGTTACCACCCATTGCCAGTACCATATTCTTTCCGCAATTGCTGATCAGGCAGTTTTGCGCCCTGATGTCGGACTGCACGGATTGAATGCCTGCATCATAGCAATTGTCGATGATGGTTTCGCTTAAGCGGATCTTGGGATTGGCATTGATAGTAGGGCCAATGGCTATGATACCCTGATAGGCATTTTTGATTACGGCAAATTGGAGGTAATTGTCTTTACTCTCGCCGCGGAAATAGATGCCGGGCCAGGCGCCGGGGTAATTGCGATAGGGCTCGTCAATACGGTCGCCCTGGAAAATGACTCTTGTACTATCATATTTTTCGCCTGTTACGAGGAGGCTGCCATCTACAATAAAAGGGGCATTGGCATGTAGGTAGATGCGGCAGCCTTTCAAGATGGTGAGGGTGATATTGGTATCCACCTGCAAACCGCCCATGATGACATAGGGTTTATCGTTAGTCCAGGTTTCGTTGTTGGCAATCAGTCTTGAACGCAGGAAATGGGCATTTTGGCCCCAGGCTTCTAATTGAACCCAGCGTTCCTGGTTGTTGAACTGAATATGGATGCTGTCTCTTAGTACAAAGGGCAAGTTTTCGGAAGTGGGGTCTATTTTGACGGATACAAATACGTATAGACTGTCATTGGCTTCTATTTCAATGTCGCTAACAGTTGGGCCGGGAGTGCCATCTACGTTAATCCTGAATACAGAACTGGCCCCTCCAGCCAGGGTTACGTTACTGAGTTTTAGCTTTTGATCATTGTCGTTAAAAATCCGGAATAAATGGGTAACAGAGCCTACAGAAGTGAAAACGGTATCAAAGTGTAAGGTGTCGGCGGAGGTACTGAGGTTGGCATGGCCGGTAATAAATGAATCCTTTTTGCAGGAAGTAGCCACGCAGGCAACGATCAATATCAAAACCAGTACTTGCTTCATGGATTGCTAAAGTAAACTATTTCATTTAACGTAAGTGCCGGCTATTAATTGTTATTGGCTACCGGGAGGCGAATCCCATGGTAGCAATGCTGAGTTTTACATTGTTGGCTGTTAATAATGCAAGTCCGCAGGCTTCCAGGGTGGCGCCTGTGGTAATCACATCATCTACCAATAGTACATGCTTGTTCTCAATTTCGGCGGCATGCTGCAGAGAGAACCTGCCTTCCATATTTTGCCATCGTTCCAACCTGTTTTTGCGGGTTTGTGTTTCTGTAAGTATGGAGCGGACGACAATATTGTTCAGCACTGGGATGCCCATTATTTCGGCCATGGCTGCGCAGAGTACCTGTGATTGATTATAACCTCTTTTTCTTTCCCGGGCTGCAAAAAGGGGTATGGGAACAAGGGCGTCGGGTAAGGTAAAGTGGTTAGAGGATCGCAGGGATTCGCCGATACGTTTGCCAAACCACGTACCAATATCTTTCCTGTTGTTGTATTTAAACTGGTGCATGAGGTGCTGCAGGAGGGAGTCCTTGGTAAAGTATAAATAACTGGTTGCATTGACCAGTGGTAACCGACCCCGGAAGATATGTTGAACGGGGTTATCGGCATACAGGTGAAAATTGGTAAGGGGTAGCCGACTGATGCAGGATAAGCAAAGCAGTTGATCATTGCTTATTATATCGCTGCTACATCCGGCGCAGCAGTGGGGAAAGAATAGGTGTAATAGTGATTTGGCAGTTTCGGTAAAATTCATAGATCTAATCTTCGGTTTATGAACCCCGCAGGCCAGGCATTACAGACTTATTGCCACAAGTTCCTGGCCTACAGTGGGTGACCTGAATTATATACCGATTATTGCTCTAAATAGATTTGCTGTTAAAAAGATATTGGTATACTTCGTCTACTCTGCCCATACTGACCACTTCTATATTGAATTTCTGGAAGTTAAGGCCTTTCTGATTGTAACGTGATACCAGAATTTTTTCAAATCCGAGTTTCTCTGCTTCGGCGATACGTTGTTCGATACGATGAACGGCCCTGATCTCTCCGCTTAAGCCAACTTCTCCGGCAAAGCAGGTGAGGGATGGGAGGGGAACATCTTCGTAGGAGCTTAGGAGTGCACATAATACGGCGAGGTCAATGGAGGGGTCTTCAACTTTAAGACCTCCTGCAATATTGAGGAATACATCTTTTACACCAAAGTGGAAGCCTCCTCTTTTTTCTAATACGGCCAATAGTAGCTGCATGCGTCTGAGATCGAATCCGGATACGGTACGTTGGGGTGTTCCATAAACAGATTGGGTTACGAGGGCTTGGACTTCTATGAGTAAAGGGCGCATGCCTTCAATGGAGGCGGCAATGGCAATACCGCTTAGTTGATCTTCTTTTGTGTGATAAGTATTTCGCTGGGATTATTAACGCCACGCATGCCTTCGCCCGACATTTGATAAATACCTAATTCGGCTGTTCCTCCAAAACGGTTCTTAATGGTACGCAGGATGCGGTATGCATGGTGGCGATCGCCTTCAAACTGTAATACGGTATCAACCATGTGTTCCAAAATCTTTGGGCCTGCAATGGCTCCATCCTTGGTAATATGGCCAATAAGAAATACGGGTATATTGGTTTCTTTGGCAAATCGTTGAAACTCGGCGGCTGATTCACGTATTTGTGAAATGCTGCCTGGTGAAGAATCTATATAAGGGGATTGAATGGTTTGAATGGAATCTACAATGACAAGTTGAGGTCTTAGTTTTTTTATTTCCTGGAAGATGGTTTGTGTAGAGGTTTCAGTAAGGAGGTAGAACTGATCGTTCTGTATTTTTAAGCGGTCTGCTCGCATTTTGATCTGCTGATCACTCTCTTCACCACTTATGTATAGGGTGGTAATGTCTTTCAGTAATAATCCAATTTGCAGGAATAGGGTTGATTTACCAATACCCGGTTCACCGGCTATTAAAGTTATGCTACCAGGAACAATACCACCGCCAAGTACTCTATTCAATTCTGCATCGGGTGTGATGATTCGTTTTTGTTCGGGCGTAGTTACTTCATGCAGGGCAATTGTTTTGATCTCTTTCTTGTCTTCATGAAAGTTTTTCCAGGTATTCTCTTTTGGGAACTCTCTTTATGAATGACTTCTTGAACAAAAGTATTCCAGGTACCACAGGAAGGACATTTACCGAGCCATTTAGTGCTTTCATAACCACAGTTGCTGCAAAAGAATGCTGTTTTCACTTTACTCATGTGATAAAGTTAGTAGTATAAAAAGATTTGAGGTTAACAGAAGTGGATAAGGAGCTGAAAAATTTACAACAAAGAAGAAATGGCAAACATGATCTATCAATCTTACTTCCTGATCTATTTTTTAAGTACTGAACTTGTCAAAAAAATGGTTAGAAATAGTGTTGAATAAATGTGTGAAGGAGAATAGTTTTTTTGAAAAAGAAAGGAGGTATAATTAAGAAAAAAAGCGGCAAAAACGTCGGTATTTTTTAAAGTAAAAGGGCCAACATTACTGTTGACCCCTTACTTACTAACCCATTAAATTCTTGCACTAAATTACAAATAAGCGCCACATAACAAAATTATTTTTAGGGTTGTGAATAAATTTTACCCCCTTTTCAGGTATACGCCGGCGGTGTTAAGAGTAGTTGTAATAGATTGATAATTAATGGATAGTAAACATATTAGTATTTATGGGTAAGTCTTTGTGATAAAATGTCAGCTATTGTCTTTTATCAAGTTTTGCGGTGACAAAATGCCCCTTTTTTGAATGGGTAATCTGACAAAAACAACTAAAGAAGGCTGGTAACTGTTTTGATGTATAGATGTTATATAATATAAAATAGTACAAAAAATGACACCATCAATTCTGATCATTTCGTTGATTTTTTTAGGCATCAGTATGCTGGTTTCGGGGTGTTAAAAAGTAAGTTTACGGCCTACAGCCGGGTACCCCTATCTGCGGGTTTAACAGGCAGCCAGGTGGCGCAAAAATGCTGCGTGATAACGGCATATTTGACGTAAAAGTAGTGTCGGTTGAGGGTTTTTAAGTGATCACTACAATCCTGCGACCAAAACGGTAAATCTAAGTCCGGACGTATATAATGGAAGTTCAATAGCTGCTGCAGCGGTAGCCGCTCACGAATGTGGTCACGCTGTACAGCATGCTACTGCGTATCAATGGCTTACAATGCGTAGCCGATTGGTTCCGATAGTCCAATTCAGCTCTGGTATTGTGCAGTGGGTTTTATTAGCTGGAGTATTGTTAATCAATGCGTTCCCTGCCTTATTATTAGGCGGAATCATCCTTTTGGTCTCACAACCCTGTTCTCGGTCATTACGTTGCCTGTAGAGTTTGACGCCAGTAACCGGGCACTTGGGTGGTTGAATCGTACTAATATTATGAATCAACAGGAATACCCCAAGGCCAAGGATGCATTAAAATGGGCTGCTTTGACGTATGTGGTTGCTGCTGTGGCTTCTATCGCTACGTTGGTACAGTACATACTGATTTTCCTGGGAGGGAACCGGGAGCGAAACTAAGTGGAAATTTTTCTGAAACATCTAGCAAAATGAATAAAAGCTGTGCAGCATCCTACACAGCTTTTTGTCTTCTTGTCGTGCTGCGCCTGTCAGCCATGGGCGCCTACCTCCAAAATTTATAAAAAGAAGATTTTCCGGCCTTCGGGTTTTTGTGAGCCCGCTCTGGTCACCATATCTAACTGCGCCGGGTAGAATGATACCTGCTACGAATCCCGGCTATCAATAACCAATGCTAACTGTGACGCAAACTCCGGCCTTTATGCCGGAGTTTTTTATGCCTGATAGGGATGCTGCTTGTATTAATAAGGGGGAAAATGTATTTACAGATGTTGTTATATGGGGAGTGAGGTTATGAAAAAGGGTAAAAGGGGTAAAGTGTTACACACTTATTAGCTAAAACTGCGCAGTTACAGCCCAAAACTGCACACTTATTGGTTTGTTGTAGGAGTATTGACGTGCTACACCTAATTTCATGTTTTACTATCTGATTCCACGAGAGTTTCTGGTTCGCCTTTCTATAGTCTATCGGGTACCCCTACGGTGCCCGATTTTTTTATCGCTGATTACGCAGATTGGAATCGCAGAATGTACAGACTATAATAGATTGGAATGATTGAGATCGCTGATTATACTGATTAAGGTGGTTTCCGAGGAGTAGAGGGAACGAGGAGTGAATTGGCATGTAGGAATATTGATTGAAGTTAATGGGATACGGGGCCTGCAGACAGAAGCCTTGGGTGGGCCTGGTGGCCTTATTTACCAAAAAGGGTTAAAACAGGGAGGAGATCAGAGTTTGATTTCTTCTTCGTGTTTATCGAAGAAATGGAATTCTGTGAGGTGATAATTGGTGTTTTCGGCCATTTTGATCTTCTGACCATATTTCATTCTCCATTTCCACTGTTGTGAGCGGAAGAGCCAGCCACCTTTAGTAAGGTATGCGTACATAATGGGATGAACTACCAGGGTAAGATCCTTATGTTGATGGGTGATGAGGTAACTCAAGTTCTTTTCAATTTCATCTTCCAATAGGAGGGTAGATGAAATTTTGCCGGTACCAGCACAGGTGGGGCAAACTTCCTGTGTATTAATATTCATTTCCGGCTTCATGCGTTGCCGGGTGATTTGCATGATACCAAACTTGGAAATGGGCAGTACGGCGTGCTTGGCCCTGTCGGGTTTCATGAATTCCTCCATAGCTTCCAGTAGTTTCCGTTTATTATCGGGTAGCTTCATATCAATGAAGTCTACTACGATAATACCACCCAGATCGCGGAGGCGAAGCTGACGGGATATTTCAGCAGCGGCTTCGAGGTTGGTTTCCAGGGCATTTAACTCCTGGTTATTACCCACGCTTTTGTATCCGCTGTTGACATCAATTACATGCAGGGCTTCAGTATGTTCTATGATAAGATAGGCGCCACTGGGGAGGTTTACTGTTTTGCCAAAGGCAGCTTTCACCTGTTTGGTAATACCAAACTGATCAAAGATGGGGAGGCCATTGTGATAGAATGCTACAATGTCGGCCTTTTCAGGTGCGATGCGTTGTATATAGCTCCGGGTATCGTTGTAGATATTCCGGTCATTGATCACAATTTTATTAAAATCTTCGTTCAGCAAGTCGCGCAGGATGCTGGTAGTCTTGGTTTGCTCGCTGAGTATTTTAGCGGGAGCAATGGACCCCTTGAGATTATGCTGGATTGCTTTCCAAGTTTCTACGAGCATGGAAAGGTCTTCATGTAGTTCGGCGGTATTCTTTCCTTCGGCTGCTGTACGAACAATTACACCAAAGTTTTTGGGTTTGATAGCTTCTACAATCTTCTGAAGGCGTTTGCGTTCATCGGCAGAGTGGATCTTGCGTGAAACAGCAACAATATCATTGAAGGGAGTGATGACTACAAACCTACCTGGTAGAGATATTTCGCAGCTCAGGCGGGGACCTTTGGCTGCAATTGGTTCTTTAAGAATCTGAACCAGTATATTGGGTTTGCCACTCAATACCTCATTTATCTTACCGGTTTTAATGATCTCGGGTTCTACCTGGAAGGTACCGAAATCAAAATCTTTACCGCTATTATCGTTGATGGCCTGCTGGGTGAATTTCAATAATGAGCGGGCATAGGGGCTAAGATCGGTATAATGAAGGAAAGCATCTTTTTCAAAGCCTACGTCCACAAATGCGGCATTGAGGCCAGGAATTAATTTTTTTACCTTACCGAGATAGAGATCTCCCACGGCAAAACTGGCATCAGCTTTTTCGTGATGCAATTCTACCAGTTTCTTATCCTCTAATAGGGCAATCTCTACGCCCTGAGGTGCAGCATTTATAATTAGTTCCTTATTCAAGCGTAACATCTTTTACCGTCTTACCAATCATCACTACAAGGAAGGTGCTGAAGCGGAATTAGTTGTCAAATATCCTTTCAATCAGGGATTGCAAGCAGCAGTTCTGTGAATAAATGACAAATAATAAATTCAGCCAAAGAAGGAAAGGGGCCCCGTTTTGGCGGGACCCGTTGCAAGAAGGTAAACCTTAGCGGTTTTTCTTCTTATGACGGTTCTTTCTCAATCTCTTTTTACGCTTATGCGTCGCAATCTTATGACGCTTTCTTTTTTTACCACAAGGCATAAATTCCCAATGAATTTAGTTAAATAATAATTTTTAATACACTTTTTCCTTTCAGCGCTTCTTCAGCGATGCCGTTCCGGATCATAAATCCCGAGGGATTTAACTCAGCGCAGCTCAGGAAAGGTTTATTTCTTTAATAAGCTAATACGTTCTTCAATATCTTTCGCAAAGGCCGGATCTTTCAGGAGTTTTTTGCCTTCTGTATACCATTTAATGGCATTGGTTTTGTCTCCTTTACGCTCGCAAGCGTCGGCCAGCATCAGGATTGCTTCCAGGTTGCTGGGTTCGTGCTCTGCTACTTTGATTAATCTTTCAATGGCCTTGTCTAATTGTCCTGAAACGATGCCTCCCAAGCCCAGCATAAATTGTGCATACATATTATGCGGATCACGTTCAGCAACGTCGCGAATCATCTGAATTCCCTGCATCGGATTGTCGCTAATACCTCCCAAGAGGTAGCAACTTCCCAGCCCGATCTTAAGGGAATCATTAGCCGGATCTAATTGTAAAGCCTTCTCAAACAACTCTTTAGCTTCTATCGCCATCCATCTTTTTAGGGCGGGTTCTTCCTGGCGGCGAACCCCATCTAAATAGAATTGGGCAGCAAAGGTGAGGTTTTTTTGAGAATTTTCCAATTTAGCTGCTTTTGCTGTATACCAGGCAAAAGGCAACAGCAAATGGGCAGAGTCTCTCCAGAAGTCTGCCAACTGCCTGAATACTTTAATTTGCTGATCTTTAACATCACCACGGACAACGGCTGTTTCCAGCTTACTGACGTATGCCTGCTGGGATGGGGTAAGCTTCTGGCGGGATGCCGCCAGAATGGTTTCAATGTCTAATTGACCCGCAGCAGGTGCTGCTGCAGGCGTAGTTTTATCTTTCGGGGGATAGTTCGGCCAAAGAAATATAGCAGGCAAAACAGAATGATTCCGCTGCCTACTAAAACCATCTGCTGCTTTTTCACGTATCAGTGTAAATTTAGTGAGCAGCAAATTTACATTTCATCGTCGGGGTTTGGTTGATCTTCTTTGACGGATTGCAATTTTTTAACTTCTGCTACGAATTCTTTAGCAGGTTTGAATGCAGGAATGTAATGTTCAGGGATGTGTACCGCAATGTTTTTCTTAATGTTGCGGCCGATTTTGGCAGCACGCTTTTTGGTAATAAAGCTGCCAAACCCACGAATGTAGATGTTTTCTCCTTGGGATAAGGTATCTTTCACTTCCTTGAACATGGTCTCCAGCGTAACCAAAACATCAACCTTGGGGATACCTGTTTTATCAGATATTCGGTTAACGAGGTCTGCCTTTCTCATGTCGATGAATTTTTAACGGGTTTTCAAATTTTTTTTACTTTAAACGGCAACCGGCACAAAATCAATTCATTACTCAAATTAAATGTTAATTCGCACATTTGCAAGAAAAGGTCTAAATAATTGATATTGAGGGGCATCAATTTTCATGCCGGGTTCTATTTAACCTATCTCATTATCAGAAAGTTATATATTCAATATTTACCATGAAACCAACGTTCACAGAAAAGCTTTTAGGGTGGAATAATGACCAAAATACCCGCTCAATGCCCTGGAAAGGGGAGAAAAATCCTTACAAAATATGGTTGAGTGAAATTATTCTGCAGCAAACAAGGGTAGAGCAGGGATTGGCCTATTATGAAAAATTCATTGCTGCTTTTCCTACGATAGAAGACCTTGCTAAAGCACCTGAAAAAAGTGTATTTAAATTATGGGAAGGATTGGGTTATTATACACGTTGTAAAAATCTAATTGCTACTGCAAAAAGGTGGTAAAAGATCATAAAGGAAAGTTCCCTTCTACTTATGATAGGATAAAAGAACTAAATGGTATTGGGCCTTATACTGCAGCTGCTATTGCTTCCTTTGCCTTTAATGAACCCAGGGCTGTGGTAGATGGTAATGTACAACGTGTTATAGCGCGTTATTTTGGGATTTCGACTCCTATCGACACTACATCAGGAAAAAGATGTACCAGGAGCTGGCAACAGCTTTGCTTGATACAGAACGGCCAGGTATTTACAATCAGGCCATCATGGATTTTGGTGCTGTGATTTGTAAACCACAAAACCCGTTGTGCTCAATTTGTCCGCAACAAGCCGATTGTGAAGCATTTAAACATGATCTTATAAAACAGCTGCCGGTCAAGGAGAAAAGTCTTAAAAAGAAGGAGCGGTGGTTTTATTATTTTATCATTCAGTATCAGAATAAATTCTATATACGGGAGCGTGTGGATAAAGACATCTGGCAAAACTTGCATGAGTTTGTATTGTATGAGGCTATGCAGCCTGTTCAGGAAATATTCCAGGATCTGCCATTTCTGAAAAAGCTGTTTGGGAAGCAATCATATTCGGTCAGTCATATTAGTAAAGTTTATCATCAGCAACTCACGCATCAACTGATCCATGGGCAGTTTATAACTATTACAACGCTTAAGCCTGTAGGGGGCCTGAAAGATTACGTGTTGATTGATAAAAAGCAATTAAAACAGTATGCTTTTCCGCGTATTATTAACACTTTCCTAGAAGAAAAGTCATCGCTGGCACAGTTATTTTAAGCCTTTGAGTATGATGGGGAATGGTCTCTATATTAACACTTAGAAGGGGTAAAAAAAAGGGATAATATCTGTAAAAAAATTAACTTTAAGAGTAAATAAAACCGGTAGACGATTTCTAACAATAAACTCACCATTTATGAGAGGCGTTAACAGGGTTATGCTCATTGGCAATTTAGGAAGAGACCCGGATGTACAGTACCTGGAAGGTAATATAGCGGTTGCAAAATTTCCATTGGCCACCACCGAAACATTCAAAGACAGGGCTGGGAAGTTAATTTCACAAACAGAATGGCATACGGTGGTATTATGGAGGGGATTAGCGGAGCTGGCTCAGAAATACCTGCATAAGGGTAGTTTGGTATATATTGAGGGCCGTTTGCGTACACGAAGCTGGGAAGACAAGGAAGGCAACAAGAAATTTGCTACTGAAGTTGTGGGAGATAACCTCATCATGCTGGATAAAAGAACTGATGGAACAGGCCACCATGGCCCACATAGCAATTCACACGGTGAAAATATAGAAGGATTCAATGCCGATATTCCTCCCATGGGAGAACCTTCGCAAGACCTACCCTTTTAAGCGCAGAATACATGGATTAAGCGCAGATTACTCAGAACAGTAAACATTGATTTTAAAGGCAAATCAAGTAGTTTTCACGGATGTATTTGCAGATTCCCCTAACCGCAGAGTAAATGGAAAAAGTTGATTTTCTGGATTAAACAAGATTTAATTGGCCTCAAAAGCAATAAAGTCGCCCCTAAATCCATTTTTGATCATTCCAGCCAGTGATAATATTTTTGCACCAAATTTGTTTATATGGGGCAGGCCATAAACCTGCCTTTCTGATGGGGCACTAGGAACACCGCCTGTCATTGTTGATCGATCATTGTTAACAAAAACCAATTGCTTTGGATAATTCTTTCGGGTGTTTGTTATTAGGCGACGTATGGCAGCCCATAATGCTGGCGGTCAATGTACAAACCACTACAATACTATCGGCCGTAGTATTATTTCTCTTACTGCTTTCTTTCTTTATATCGGGTGCTAAGGTGGCTTTTTCTCCCTTACTTATCGTGATGTGAATATGCTTAAAACCAAGCAGGATTCGGGTTGGAAGCGTATTGCCAATTTACTGGAAGAGCCCAGGGCGCTTCAGGCTTCACTCACCATTGCCAATACGCTTATTAATATTGCGATCATTATCCTGGCCAATTTTCTCATAGATCCCATTTTTACTTTTAAGCAGGACGGCTGGTTTGTGCAATTCCTGGTCTATGCCATTAAAGTATTGGTGATCTGCTCGGTGATGGTGTTGTTTGGGGAAGTGTTGCCCAAGGTAAGGGCCAATCAGAACAACTTACGTTCGGCCTATGAATCTTCTTTCCTGGTAGAAGTGATCTATTATATTTTCAAAAGAATGGCCGGCTGGTTGGTAAACCTTTCGGACCGGGTTGAGAAGATCTTTGGGGGCAAGGCTTCGCGTGCGTATACGCAAAAACAATTGGAAGAGGCTATCCGTTCCACTATTCATGAGGAGGAGGAGCAGCGTATCCTGGCCGGGATCTATAAGTTTGCCAATATTACGGTGAAACAAGTGATGCGTACAAGGCTAGATGTACATGGTGTTGGGCACAATATTTCATTCAAGGCTTTGAAGAAGGAGGTTGAAGAGTTGCATTATTCACGAATGCCGGTCTATAAAGGGAGCCTGGACGATATTCAGGGTATTATACATTCCAAAGACCTGATACCACACCTAAATGAGGCGGATAGCTATGATTGGCAAAGTTTGTTGAGGCCTCCGTATTTTGTACATGAGCAGAAATTCGTAGAAGATCTGCTTACTGAATTCAAAGTAAGCGGATCCATTTTGCCGTGGTGGTGGATGAATTTGGAGGCACCAGCGGGATTATTACGCTGGAAGATATTTTGGAAGAGATTATTGGTGAAATAAAAGATGAGTTTGATGAAGAGGAATCTGGTAACAAGAAAATAGATGATACCACGTATATTTTTGAAGGCCGTACTATGATATATGATGCATGCAGTATTATGAACCTACCGGCTGATACTTTTGACCAGGTAAAAGGGGAGAGTGATTCACTGGCTGGGTTGATACTGGAACTGGCGGGCGAAATTCCTAAAGCTGGTGATATGGTTCCCATTGGGGATTTTGAGTTTACGATCATTGAGGTAGACCGTAACCGGATCAAAAAAGTGAAGGTGACGATCAAGCCTGGGACGGTGTGATAGTAAGTTGTGGTTGAGGCAAACAGCTATGAGGGAGTACAGTTGGGGATAGGGGCAATTGTGAAGGGGCAATAATGAATGGGTAGTTTTTTTTGAAAAAGCGCTGATTAAAATATAGTATGAAGACTAGATCCTTTTTGTGTTTCCTGATCATATGTATACTTGGTGCCTGTAATAGCGACTATACGCTTAAGCGAAGAGGATATTTTAAGATAGACTTTCCCAAGCATCAATACCAAACATTTAACCAGCCTGGTTATCCCTACACGTTTGAGTACCCGGTATATGCTAAAGTTGTTAAAGACACTACTTTCTTTGAGGGAAAGCCGGAAAATGATTATTGGATCAATATTGATTTTCCCCAATTCAACGGAAAGTTCTACATCAGTTATAAAGAGATTGGAAAGAATAATTTCACCAAACTGGTAAATGATGCTTTTGAAATGACGTATAAGCATACCTCAAGGGCTACAGAGATTACGGATTCGGCTATCAGGACTCCTTTGGGTGTCGGTGGACTGTTCTTTAATGTGGGGGAAATGCGGCTACAGCCAAGCAGTTTTTTGTTACGGATTCTGTGCGGCATTTTTACGTGGGGCCTTGTATTTTGATGCCACGCCCAATGAAGATTCTCTCGGTATTGTCAATGATTTTTGCTGACGGATATGAAGCACCTGATCAATTCGCTTCAATGGAAATAGGATCCCCTTTCCAGGTAGGTCTAAACATTTAGTTGCCGCTAATTTCTTCTTTCTTTTGGCATTCCCGCCAACTTATTTTACTTTTCGTGCTACTAGAACTTACCAAAACTAAGCACATGAGAAGGGCATTCCTGCTTTTGATTTCATTTTTTATAGGCTTTCTGCTTAATGCACAAACTCCTCTTGAAGACAGTCTGAAATTATCGCTTACCAAGGCTGCTAATGATGCGGAAAGGATCAATGTCTTATCTAATCTGTCGGTTTATTCTATGGGCTGGGATAATAGTCAGGCAGTCAAATATGCCAATGAGATGATGGAGATTGCGGAAGTGAGCCGTAACCGGACGTTAATGATCAGGGCCTTCCTCTATAATGCACGACGTTATTATGAATCTTCGGGATCGCAGGAGGCGGTGGGTAAGGCAATAGTGTCTGCTACGAAGGCTGTTGAATTGGCTAAGGGGAGTGGTCTGGACGATTATACGGCCCTGGCCTATACTTATCTGGCGCGGGGGTACCGGGTTTCCGGCGAATTGGATAAAGCCCTGAATCTGAATAACCTTGCCTCCGCATTGGTGGTCAATAGCAAGGATGACTCTATCAGGACGATCGTCTTTTCAGCGTTGGGTTCGACTTACCTGTTAAAGAATGAGAAGCTGCTTGCCTTTCGTAATTTCCTGACGGCACAGGATATTGCAGAGGAGGACAAGCGCTATGAGCTATTGCGAAATGTGTATACCAACCTGGGAATCTTTTATAATGTGATCGGCTAATATGAGAAAGCCAAGGATTTTGAATTTAAGAAAGTACAACTTCAGCGGACGAACAACAAACTGTATGATCTACTGGATACCTATAATAGTCTTGGTACCTTATTCCGCAATGCCAAGCAATTTGACCTATCAGAGAAGTTTTATGAGCATGCGCTGACGCTTGCCGATTCATTGAAGATCGACAAGTTCAAACTGGGCACTTATCTGAACCTGGTGAATCTGTACCTGAATAATAATCAGTTTGAAAGAGGGTTGGCATTTTTCAAATCACACAAAGAGGTAGGAGATTTTATCAGCCGTTCGGGAATGGATTTCTTTGTATACCAGGGGTATGGCTCAATGTATACTTATGTGAATAAGCTGGATTCTGCTGCTTATTACTTCAAGCTGGCTGAGCCTGGTTTTGAAATGTGGGCTACCAAGGCCAATAAGTACTGGTTTTATAGCAATTATGCATACTATTTCCGCAAGCGGGGGATTATGATAATTCGATCAATTATTGGTTGAAAGCCAAACAATTGGGGGACGAAATAGGTAGCCTGGATTTACAACAGCAGTCGACGGTCAACCTGGATTCGCTTTATCAATTGAAAGGGGATTTCAAAAATGCTCATCTCTATAATAGCTTAGCCTATCAATACAAGGACAGTTTACAAAAGCTGGCTAAAGAAAAGGACCTGCTTTCACTTGAAATTGACAATGAAAACCGCCGTAAGGAGCGGGAGGCGAATCAAAGGGAGGTTGAGTTGTCGCGGAGGCATAAGATCCAATATATGGGTATTGTAGTTGCCATAGTAGGGATCTTTATCTTATTGGTAATGGCAGGCATTTTCCGTGTATCGACTGCAACGATTAAAGTGCTTGGTTTTTTTGCTTTTATTTTCCTTTTGAGTTCATTATCCTTCTTGCTGACAATCAAATTCATCACTGGACACATGGAGAGCCGTGGAAGGTAATGTTGATCAAGATCTTACTCATTGCCATGTTATTACCCCTGCATCATTGGCTGGAGGAAAAAGTGATCCATTACCTCACTTCTCAAAAACTGTTGCAGGTAAAGGGTAAAAACCTGCTGGATAAGGTATTTGGGCGGAAAAAGGTGTCTACCCCGGTTGAAAATATATAGGCCAGGGTTACGGGCAAGGTTGTAAATTTGCCATGTAAAAATAATACTCTTGATAGCAGTTGAAAATGTATTAATCAGTAATGAGGTAGTGGAGGCGCAATTTGTGTGCGATCTCGTGAAGTGTAAAGGTGGATGTTGTGAGGAAGGGGATGCGGGTGCGCCATTGGAAGATGGTGAACTGGATCTGGTGGTTGAGTTGTATGACAAGGTGAAGCCTTACCTGACGAAGGAGTCAATAGCTGAAATAGAACGGAAAGGGAAATATGTTTACCACCGTGAGTTTGGCTGGGTAACGCCTACACTGGGTAATGATAATGAGATCTGCGTATATGGCATCAGGGATTCCAAAGGGATCATTAAATGTGCCTTTGAACAGGCTTATAATGATGGAATAATTGGCTGGAAGAAGCCTATTAGTTGTCATTTTTCCCCATTATACAAAAGAATGGCCGCCATGGCGATTTTGACAGGATGAATTATGAGCCACGGGAAGAGTTGTGCAAACCAGCCTGTGGCCTTGGTAAAAAGCTAAAAGTACCTGCATATCAGTTCCTGAAGGAACCCATTATCCGTAAATACGGCGAAGAATTTTACCAGGCGCTGGATAAGGTGGCCAAAGATTATTTTGCAGGCAAGCAGGAAGATTAATCAAGTATTTCATTCTACAACAGGGATCATGAGCGATATTGTTTCAACCTTCATGGCCAAGAGCACGGTTAAAGCGGCTGATCTGGAACACCGGCGTAAGGTGAATTTCAACATCAGCAAATACAACGCTACTGTACCGCTTGGTAAAGAGCAGTTTTCGAATGTGCACCTAGCCCGTGAAAGGGCTAAAAATGTGAAATGGCGGGCCATTGAAATGCTGGATGTATATCTTGAAGAGTTTGAGTCTAACCTCATGAAGCGTGGCGGGAAGGTTATTTGGGCTGAGGATTCCAAGCAGGCGCTGGAAGAAATAGCAAAGATCTGTGCAGAGAAGAACTGCAAAACGATCGTAAAGAGTAAGAGTATGGTAACGGAAGAAATTCACCTGAATGACTTCCTGGAGAAGAAAGGTATTGAAAGTGTAGAAACGGACCTGGGAGAATATATTCAACAATTAGATGGCGAGCCTCCTTATCATATTGTAACGCCGGCCATGCATAAAAGCAAAGAGGATGTGGCCAAGTTATTTTACAATAAACTGGGTACTGCTCCCAATCTAACACCCAGTGAGCTTACGCTGGTGGCACGGGAAAAGCTGCGGACAAAATATGTAGAAGCAGAGATTGGGATCACAGGGGCTAATTTCATTATAGCAGATATTGGAGGGATTGCGGTTACTGAAAATGAAGGTAATGCCCGTTTGAGTTGTGCGTTTCCTAAAACGCATATTGCGATTGTTGGGATTGAAAAGATCATTCCTTCTATTAATGACCTGGGTTTATTCTGGCCTTTGCTGGCTACTTATGGTACGGGGCAGCAGGTTACGGTGTATAATACGATTGTGAGCGGACCCCGGCAGCCGGGTGAAACAGATGGGCCTGAAGAGATGTATGTTATCTTGTTGGATAATGGGCGCACGAAAATACTGGCCAATGAAAAGGCGAGGGAGAGCCTGTATTGTATTCGTTGTGGAGCTTGCCTGAATGCCTGTCCTGTTTATAAGAATATTGGTGGCCACGCTTATGGCACTACCTATAGTGGTCCTATTGGCTCGGTGATCACGCCTCACCTGAAAGAGATGAATGATTGGAAGCATTTGAGTTATGCTTCTTCGCTGTGTGGTAATTGTACGGAGGTTTGTGCGGTAAAGATCAACCTGCATGAGCTTTACTGGAAAACCGGCATGAGGCGGTAGAGGAAGGAGCTTCGGGGTGGACGGAGCGGATGGCCTGGAAGGCCTGGAAAGTAGCCAGTCTTAACCGTAAATGGATGAACAAAGGGAGCCAGAAAACGAAGAACTGGATGGTTAACAAGGTTTTTAAAGGTTGGACAGCTCATCGGGGGAATTGGACTTTGCTGCGAAAACCTTTAATGAGCAATGGCAGGAACGACATGCCTCTCAGATCAAAAAATGATAACATTATTTGCCGGAAAGTCAACTTTGTCAGTTGACTTTTTATTTTGTGTTACGGATGCTGCTTTATTGTAATACCATTACTCCCCGCCTTCAATATATTGTTGATTTTTCAGCAAAGAATTGTTTGAAGAGCCTATTTCCATAACTACGGATAGCCATGCTTTTGAGCAAGCGAATGGCCCTAAATTGAATTATTCTTCGCAGGATCTTACGGGGCATCATTTGAGCATCCACCCGGTGGATCTATTGTTTGAAAGTGGTATCCGGCCTCAAACGATCCATTGTTTTACTACTAACGGACAGGTTGCGTTTTTTTCGACCACGGGAGATCTCCCCTTTGATATTTTTGCTGCTTCCTTTTATTTACTTAGCCGGTATGAGGAATACCTGCCGCATGAAAAGGATGAATATGGCCGGTATGGGCATACGAATTCACTCGCTTTCAGGGAAGGCTTTTTAGATCAGCCCCTGGTGAATTATTGGTTAAAGCATTTTAAAGAAGTGCTTGTTCAAAAGTTTCCTGGTTTGCTGTTCCGGAAGACCAACTTCAAATGCATCCTTTCTTATGATATTGATATTGCCTGGTCGTACCTGCATAAAGGTTTTGTACGAACTGCGGGGGCTTTGGCCGGAGTATTCTGAAGGGTGAATGGTTGCTGGTTAAGGAGCGTTGGGATGTGTTGCGAGGGGCAAAGAAGGATCCTTATGATTGTTTTGAGTGGCTGGATGCGTTGCATTTGTATTGTCGTTCGAGGCCTTATTACTTTTTCCTGGTGGCCCGTAAGCAGGTTGGATATGATAAAAATATACCTACGCATATAAAGGCTTTCCGCAGTTTAATTGAATATTATGCCAATACTTATAAAACGGGCATTCATCCATCCTGGCAAAGTGGTGATGATGTTGATCTGCTGGCTGAAGAGAAAGAGTGGCTGGAGGTGGTAGCTGATACAGAGATCATCCGCAGCCGTCAGCACTATATCCGTTTTGAATTGCCCGATACGTATCGATACCTGATCAAGGCGGGTATACAAAAAGATTTTTCGATGGGGTACGGTAGTATCAATGGTTTCAGGGCTTCTGTTTGTTCTTCTTTTGCCTGGTATGACCTGAGGCAGGAAAAAGCTACTTCGCTGCTGATCTATCCTTTTTGTTTTATGGATGCTAATTCATTTTATGAGCAAAAGGATACACCGCAACAGGCTTATGCAGAATTGATCTTGTATCATGAGCAGGTACGTAAAATAAATGGCATGATGATCTCTATTTGGCATAACTCGATTTTGGGCACTGATAAAACCTTTGCCGGCTGGCGTGAAATGTTTGAGTTGTTTATGAAAGAAACGGTTTACTGGGATGCTTATTCGGATTGATAGAGAAGTCCGGAAGACGGGAAGTCGGAAAGACCGGAAGTTGGAAAGTCTGAGAAAGATGGGGAGTTGGGCGGGAAGTTAATTTTCGGCTTGTTTGATTTTCCTATAGGCTTTGTTGATGAGGTGTACACCCAATAATGTAATAGCTCCTCCGGCGATAATAAACAAGGTCAATTTTTCATCAAATAATAAGGAACCTAATAATACTGCCACTACCGGATTAATATAAGCATAGATGGATGCTTGTTCGGTAGGGAGGTTTTGTAATGCGTATAAATAAGCGATAAAGGAGATAACTGAGCCAAAAGATGCGAGGTAGGCAATGGCAGTCCAAGATTGCCAGGGAATATCCTGAACTGGAATGGTTTGGCCTGTGACCACTGCCAGGAGGCTGGTGATGATACCTGAAATAAGCATTTGGAGTCCGAGGCTGAAGTAGGGATTGAAAGCAGCGGCCTGTTGTTTGGTGTAAAGGGTTCCGAATGCCCAGGTCCAGGAAGCTGTTAGTGAAAGAAGGATACCGAACCGGAATTCGGGATCTAAGAGGTCGGCGAGGTGTTCGTAGAAAATAACGCATACGCCTGCAAAGCCCAATAACAAGCCCAGAATAGCTTTAGCTGGTATTTTGGACCTGGCGGTAAAGAGGTTAATAAGAACGATCCAGAGGGGAAAAGTGGCTGCGATAATGGACCCTAGTCCTGCTGAAATGTATTTGACGCCCCAGGTGGACAGTCCATTGGTGAGGGCGAAATTCAGCAAACTTAGGATAATGATCGGGCCCCATTCCTTTCCCCTTGGCCAAGCTCTTCCTTTGCTAATAAAAAAGACCACATATAAGAGACCACCAATGGATTGGCGTATGCCTGCCAATTGTAACGCCGGCATGTGTCTTACTCCCTGGCGGGAAGCAATCCAAGTGGTGCCCCAAAAGAAGCATACCATGCCCAAGGCAAAAAGGGCTTTGAACCGGGTGCCTCTTTTTTGAAGGAAAGGTGGTTTATATGTTGGTGCGATCATTCTTACTTATCAGTGCTTAAAGTGGCGCATGGCGGTCATTACCATGGCCAGTTTGTTTTGCTGGCAATAGTCGATGGAATCCTTATCTCTTACGGAGCCACCGGGTTGAATGAAAGCCGTGATACCAGCAGTGTGACCCATTTGCACACAGTCGTTGAAAGGGAAGAATGCATCACTGGCCAATACGGCTCCATTCAGGTCGAACTTAAACTGACTGGCTTTTTCAATTGCCTGGCGTAAGGAGTCGATGCGACTGGTTTGGCCGCAACCTTTTCCTATGAGTTGTTTGTTCTTGACCAGGGCAATGGCATTTGATTTAAGGTGTTTGCATACCAGGTTGGCGAAATCAAGATCAGCTCTTTCGGCAGGGGTGGTTTCGCGGCCTCCTACTTCTTTCCATTCTACATAATTACCTTCGTCAGCTCCTTGTTTCAATACTCCATTCAATACAGATTTGTATTCTTCGGTCTTTTTGAAAGGCGCTTTCTGTTGTAAGAGGATCCTGTTCTTCTTAGACTTCAGGATGGTTAGGGCATCTTCATTAAAGGATGGGGCGATCAGTACTTCAAAGAAGATCTCGTTGATGGCTTCGGCAGTAGCTTTATCAATGGTGGCATTGGTAACGAGTACGCCTCCAAAGGCGCTTTCGGGATCTCCTGCCAGTGTTGCATCCCAGGCTGCTTTTATTGAATCACGGGCAGCAATGCCGCAAACGTTGGTGTGCTTGATAATGGCAAATACGGCTGAGGTGGCATTGCTACCAAACTCTCCGATCAATTGTACGGCAGCATCTACATCAACGAGGTTATTGTAGGAAAGTTCTTTACCATTCAATTGATTGAACAAGGCATCGAGGTTGCCATAAAATACGCCTGTTTGGTGTGGATTTTCGCCATAGCGCATTGTTTTAGGCTTGGGGATGGATTCCAGGAAGTATAATGGGTTTGCTGGATTAAAGTATTTGGCGATGGCGACATCGTAATGGGCTACGATTTCAAATGCTTTGGCTGCAAAAGCTTTGCGTTGCTCAAGGGTGGTAGTGCCCTGTTGTTCGCGGAGTAATTGTTCGAGTGGGGCATATTCTGTTTTGGCTGCTACGACTACGAGGTCTCTGAAGTTTTTAGCAGCTCCCCGGATCATGGAGGGGCCGCCAATATCTATTTTTTTCGATAATGAGTTTTTCTTCGCTGGTGCTGGCTACGGTTTCCTCAAAAGGATAGAGGTCAACAATTACGAGGTCTATTTCTGGGATCTTGTATTGTTTCATTTCCTGGAGGTCGGTTTCATTATCCCGGCGGCCCAGGATACCACCAAATACGGATGGGTGGAGTGTTTTTACGCGTCCACCGAGGATGGAAGGGTAGGTGGTGAGGTTTTCAACAGGTATTACTGGAATGCCGAGTTTTTCAATGAAGGCCTGGGTTCCACCGGTAGAGTAGATGGTGATTCCTAATTGGTGGAGTTGTTGTACTACTGGTTCCAGACCATCTTTATAAAAAACAGAAATGAGGGCAGACTGAATCTTTTTTGTCATAAACTTAAATTTTCTAAGAGGGATTCTATAGCAGGAATGGTTTTCCTGGTACAGAACAATCGTGGTAAATGCTTTGAGAGGCGCAAAGGTAACTTAATGGAGGGTTAAAACAAAGGCGCCCTGGTTTGTCACAGCATGGCAGGAGATACCCAATTTATGGCAATCCTGTTGCCAACTCCTTGTTTTCCAATGAGAATTGGTAGGGTCAATCACTATTTTACGACAGTCAAAAAGGGTGGTAAGTTCCTTGGCTGATATGTTGGGGTTGCGGGAAAGGATGATAATATCTATGGGAATCCTGTGATCAGGTTTTAATACAGGGATGGCCTGATCGACCAGCAGGAGTGAAATATTTCCAAACTTAAAGAGGTTGGTTGCCTGCAGGAGGTTGCTTAGGCTATTGGCAGGGGCGATGCGGTGTGCGGTACGGCTGGGTTTTAAGTGAAAATTGGAGAGGGTGGGGTTATTTATGAGGAGGGAGTCGCCTTTAAAAACAAATGCTTGTCCGGTAATAAAATCGATGGCCTGGTGTTGGGGGACGTTGTATACAATGAGTTTTTGTTGCTTGTTTGCCTGGTACCAGGATTGGGCATAAAGTATGAAAAATAGCCAACAGGCTCCCAGTGCTGTGAATATGCCCAATTTCTTTTTTGTAGTAGCCAGGTAGCAAATCCGAAGATGATGGCATAAAGGAGGATCGCCTGAAGTAGGCTGATCTGTATACCGTCGGTAATGGTATAGGGTAGCCGGCTCATGGTTTCGATAAAATAGTTGAGGAGGCGGATCAATTGGTTCAATAGCCAGCCAATGGCGGTTGCGGCCTGGGGGATGAAGGCAAATGCGCAGATGACTAATTCTATTCCCAAGATAAGGCTGGACAGGGGGGACAGCTACGAGGTTGGTTACAAGGAATAGGTTGGGGAATTGGTGAAAGTGGTACATGCTGATGGGCAGGGTGAGTATTTGTGCTGCCAGGGTAACGGAAATAAGTTTCCAGCCATAGTTGAGGTATTTGTTTTTAATGAAAAGGGTTTGGTAAAGTGGTTTCATGAACAGGAGGATGCTGAATACTGCTGCATAGGAAAGCTGGAAACCTATATCCCAGCAGAACCGGGGATCATAACATAATAAGAGAAATGCAGATGCAGCCAGGGAATTGTAGGCGGAATTGGGTTGTGGGAATTGATTGCCTATGACCAGGCAGGTAAACATGATGGCTGCGCGTAGGACAGAGGGGGAGGCTCGGATAAGAAGGCAAAAAGCCAAAGGGAAGTAATAATGATAATGGGACTGAGCCACCGCTTGCATGGTTTGGGTAACCATTTGCATAATAAGATGAGTAGTGCATAAATAAGTCCAAGATGTAACCCTGAAACTGCGATTACGTGTACTACACCGGTATTGATATATGATAGTAAGAGTTGTTTGTCGAGGTCGTCTTTATAACCTAATAAAAGGGCTTCCGCTAAACCGGCTTGCTTTTTGTCGGCGATGTTTTCCCGGAGGATATTCAGCAAGTTTTCACGGGTATAATACAGTACTTTTTTACGGGGTTATACTGCATTTTTCAGCGGTTATGTATTCGTGTTTACGCAGGTATACCTGGTGGAAGATGTTTTTGAATGCGCAATATTGTTCATAATTGAAGGCTGCGGGGTTGGCGGTATTGCTGATGGGCTCGGGAGTTTTGATAAACATGATCTGATTTCCATATTGCAAATGGGGTGGTTGGCTGTTTTTTTGAAAGTAGAGGAGTATCCTGCCTTTTACGGATGGACCTGTTGTCCTTTGATAATGGCTTGCAGGGTGGCGGTGGTAGTGTATGTCTTTGCTTTTTTCCTGAAGGGGTTCTTCAATGGTGGCAAGAAGGGTATCGGCGGGTGTGTAGTGATGGGAAAACCACTGTTGTTGGTGGCGTATGTCTTTGTACCAGGACAGTAAGTAACCGGTAGCCAGGAGGAGGGTATTTAGTAGTAAGCCATTTATGAGGCGGAGCCTAAATTTTGTGGGTAATGAAAAGCGGGAAAACAATACCAGGCCTGCACTACAGGCTAAAACGGTGATCCAGGCCATATAGAGTGGCAGGCGGGTATAACATTGAATTAGAATACCTATTATAAGGGGGATAAAACGCAAAAAAGGGGCTTCCTTCCAAGCAAATAATCTGGTTGAACGCATACTAAAAAGACAAATCTCTGTTAAGAAAAGGGGCTTTAAAGCTGGGAGGTAGTATTGATTCAGGAGAAAAAGAAGCACCACTTCCACCTAACCGGGAAAAGTAGGATAAGGTAATAATGGTAATGGGAAATCAGGTAGTTGCGGTGCTTTTAATCAGGTTGGGAAAGATCAGAATAAAATTTCCTCAAGTATTTGTGTGAACAAAGGCCTTGAGGAAATCTGTCGGCTGGCTTTCACAGGAGTATTGGATTTTGAAAAACGGGATGATAGCAACTCTCCAGTATCTAATTTCAGACAAAAATCTAAGCTACCCATACAAAGGGCTATTTATTAATAACGGGATTTTAAGCAGCTGAATAGCGGGGGCTGTATCCCCGTTTTTTACGGTGTAGGACCTCCGTTTTTTAGCGGTTTTATTGTCAGTTTTTAGCGGTTTTTTTCGATGTTTTTCACGTGACTCCTTGAAATTCTTCACTTTACGAATAATGCTAATTCGTAATTATTTGGCTAACACTCTATTGTAGCCGAAGTTCTCCCCATAGCTGATTAATTTTACATCGTTATCAAAATCATTCATGTTTAAATCCCCAAGCAATGACAACTATTCAAAAAAAATCTTTAAAGGTTGGAAGGTATGTAGACACTAACCACGTAGACACTGTAATCCGCAATTACAAGAGGGAGCGTTGGGTGCACAATTCGGAGCATATTGGCAAGGAAGATTCCTTAAGTGTATGGTACAGTATAGAAGAACTGGAAGATTTCATTCAAAAAATAAAGGCGCATGGCGGCGATGGTATTAAGATGTGTTTCGGTGCTTATTCTGAGAATTACGAGGTAAAGCCAGAATACAGCAGCCGGCAGACGATTGTAATGGTGGCTACCCGCAGCAAAGAAACTGAAACAGGTATTGCCAATAAAGACCTATATATGAATCCAGGTCAGATCCTGGCCTACAATTTAGGTAGTGCCTGTCCTCCTAATTGCAGCTCGGGCGGCACTAATAAACCTGCTGGTCCTGGTGACAGTGGAGATGACTGGGGTGGTATTGGTGTAACGATTGTTGACCGTGGTCCAAAAGGATTAACAGTTGTATAATTAAGTTTTTATATAATGAAGAACCTCTGTTATTCCCCAACAGAGGTTTTTCTTATTTGGCATGGCAGCAGAAAAATATAGATTATATTCGGGGTCATGAACGTTCCAGGATACTTATACTTTGAGTTTATCAGCTTACTGGCTTCTATTACGCTTTTGTTTCGACAGGGAGTACCCTATTATCTAAAGCTATTTTCACCTTACCTATTATTTACATTGACGGTGGAGATCATTAGCTGGAGGATGAATCAAGCAAGGGAAGACAATTCTTCCCTGACTATTTACTTTTCAGCTTTTGAATTTGAGTTTTACCTGTTTGCGCTTTATAATTTTATACGGACAAGCCGGATGAAGAAAATTGTGTTGTCGATGGTGATCTTGTATCCGGTGTTGGCTCTGGTAAATATCCATTTTATACAGGTGAATGATTTTCCCTCTATTTCCTATTCGCTGGGTTGTTTGATGATTGTGGGAGTGTGCATCTATTATTTTTATGAGTTGTTTCATTTGCCCAGTTCTGTAAACCTGATACGGGAGCCGGCTTTCTGGATCTGTACAGGGCTGATGTTCTTTATATTTGTAGTTTCCCTTTATTCGGGTTATATAAACTATTGTATGATGCTTCAAATATTATTTTGGAGAACATCACAACTATTTTAACTGTCATGAATGCGTTGCTGTATACGCTTTTTACGGTTGGTTTTTATGCAGTTTCCGTATCCGGAGATCGCTGTAGAGTCGGCCATTTTAAATAAATGATCATGCGGAAATTAATTTTGTAATTTGCCGTCAGCCATTGTGTTTATCCATACTAGTTAACAGCCATATAATTGCATGAATCAGGGTCAGGAAATTTATATTTTCATTATCATCGCGGGGATATTGTCTATTGCAGTGGTGAGTTTTATTGTGATCACGGTATTACAGTATCAGCGCAGGCAACACCGTCATGAGCGGGAGTTGACGCGCATGAAGGATCAGTATGAGCAGGAGGTATTGCGTTCTCAACTGGAGATCCAGGAGGAGACGTTTAAAATGATTGGTCAGGAGCTACATGATAACATTGGGCAGGTATTGTCGGTAGTTAAATTATCGCTGGCTATTTTGCCTATTGATAAGGCTCATGAAGCGTATGAGCCAATTCTTAATTCCCGTCAAATTCTGAATAAAGCGGCGCTTGATCTATCGGATCTTACGAAGAGCCTGCATAGTGACCGTATAGCGCAGATAGGGTTGGTGGAGGCTATCCGGTTTGAGTTGGAAAGTGTGCGTAAAAGCGGGTTGATGGAAGTGGAATTTGAGACAGATGGGCCAGAGCATCATTTTGATGGTCAGAAGTCTATCTTTCTGTTCCGGATGTTCCAGGAAATGCTGAACAATATCCTGAAGCATTCCCAGGCTACGCGTGTTGGGGTGAGCCTGGTATTTTCGGATGATGATAAATTTGTGCTTATCCTGGCCGATAATGGGGTGGGATTTGATGTGGAGGCCAAGAGAAATTCGGTTTCTTCTTCTTCCGGTGTTGGATTAAAGAGTATCTTCAATAGGGCAAGGTTGATTGGTGCTGATCTGGAAATGAAAAGTGCTCCGGGGAAAGGGACTACTGTTACCATTCAACTATCTTTGCCACAAGAAAGCTAAGTACTCTCCGAATGACAGTTGGAAAACAAATACAAGTAGCGGTTGCTGATGACCATACGCTGATGCGCAAAGCCTTGGCCCGGTTGATCAGTACTTTTGAGAATTATACCATTTTATTTGAAGCCGATAATGGCTCGGATGTAAAGGATAAGATAGGCCGGCATATTATTCCTGATATACTATTGTTGGATGTGAACATGCCGGGTATGGATGGTTATGAAACGGTGAAATGGTTATTTAAGAACCATCCGCATATCAAGGTATTGGCCTTGTCTATGTCGAGTGATGAAAGCACGATCATACGTATGCTTAGGCTGGGTGCTAAGGGTTACATCATGAAGAATACAGAGCCAGAAGAGCTGAAGATGGCGCTGGATTCGGTAATGGAAAAGAATTTTTACCTGTCGGAGTATATTTCCGGGAAGATCATCAGTGGGCTGCATAAGGATATTGATCAGCCTGATGAGCCGATCTCTTTAACGGAAAAGGAAAAAGAATTCCTGCAATGGGTATGTTCAGAACTCACCTATAAGGATATAGCGGCCAAGATGTTTGTAAGTCCGCGTACGGTAGATGACTACCGGAATTCCCTGTTTGATAAGCTGAAAGTGAAAACCCGGGTAGGATTGGTATTGTATGCTATCCGACATGGAATGGTGGAGGCATAGCGGGGCCTGGGGTCACTAAAAATACAATTGTAAAAAATATACCAATAAAAAAGAGGATACCTTTTGGGGATATCCTCTTTTGTCGTTAACTGGCTATGAGCCAGTACATGGTATTATTTGCTCAGGTACATACTCCTGTCTTTGTACAATTGGCGGAAGTAGGGGTCACGGAGATCCTTAATGAAGCGGATGGCTTCGCCGGTAGACTTCATTTCGGGGCCTAATTCCTTGTTTACGCCGGGGAATTTTTCAAAGCTGAATACGGGTTCTTTGATGGCGTATCCTTTCAGGCGTTTTACGACTTTCAGGTCGCGTACCTTTTGCTGACCCAACATTACTTTGGTGGCAATATTGAGGTAGGGGATCTGGTAGGCTTTGGCGATGAAAGGTGTGGTCCTGGAGGCGCGTGGATTGGCTTCGATCACATATACTTTACCATCTTTGATGGCAAACTGGATATTGATGAGGCCCTTAATATTGAGCTTTAAGGCGATTTTCTTTGCATATTCTTCCATGGTCTCCACGATCAGGGGAGAGGTTGAACTGTGGCAGTACGGCATTGCTATCGCCACTGTGGATACCAGCGGGTTCAATGTGCTCCATGAGTCCCATGATGTGTACGGTTTCGCCGTCGCAAATGGCATCGATCTCGGCTTCCTGGCAACGATCGAGGAAGTGATCGATGAGGATCTTATTGCCGGGGATATGTTTCAGGAGGCTTACTACTGCTTTTTCGACCTCTTCATCATTGATCACGATCCGCATTCTTTGGCCACCCAATACATAGCTGGGGCGAACGAGTACGGGATAACCTACTTTATTGGCTACTTCTACTGCTTCATCTACATCGTAGGCGGTACCGTAATCGGGGTAAGGTATTTTGAGTTCCTTCAGGAGATCGCTGAAACGGCCGCGATCTTCGGCAATGTCCATGCTGTCGAAAGAAGTGCCGATGATCTTAATGCCTTTATTGTGGAGGCGTTCTGCGAGTTTGAGGGCTGTTTGACCACCTAGCTGTACGATAACGCCTTCGGGTTTTTCGAGTTCAATGATCTCCCAGAGGTGTTCCCAGAATACAGGCTCGAAGTACAATTTATCGGCCATGTCGAAATCGGTTGACACAGTTTCGGGGTTACAGTTGATCATGATGGCTTCGTAACCACATTCTTTCAGTGCCAATAATCCGTGTACGCAGCAGTAGTCGAATTCGATGCCCTGGCCAATGCGGTTGGGGCCGGAACCCAGTACTATTACTTTCTTTTTATTGCTGGACTTGCTTTCGTTGGCATTGCCGGTCTCGAAAGTGGAATAGAAATAGGGGTTTTAGCTTCAAATTCGGCGCTGCAGGTATCTACCATTTTGAAAACGCGGGTAATACCGGCTGCTTTTCTTTTCTCATAGATGGCTTCATCGCTGCCATCCTGCATGATCAAAGAGATCTGCTGGTCGCTGAAGCCGAGGAATTTGGCTTGTTTCAGCAATTCATCGGGCAGGGTAGCCATTTTGAATTTGGCGATCTCCTTTTCCATGTTCACGATCTTCTGGATCTCGTTTACAAACCAGCGGTCGATGCCGGTAGCTTTGGAAATGGTACCTACGGACACGCCGAGGGTGAGGGCATCTTTTATGCGGAAGATACGGTCCCATTTTGGGACTTTAATATATTCTATGAGTTCTTCGGCGTGCATGCGGCTGTGGCCGTAATAGCCGAGACCGACGGCATTGTTCTCCAGGCTTTGACAAGCTTTCTGAATGGCTTCGGTGAAGCTGCGGCCGATAGCCATTACTTCGCCTACGCTCTTCATTTGGAGGCCGAGGGTATCATTGGCGCCTTTGAATTTGTCGAAATTCCAACGGGGCATTTTTACGATCACATAGTCGAGTGCAGGCTCAAAATAGGCCGAGGTGGTTTGTGTGATCTGGTTTTTGAGTTCGTCGAGGTTGTACCCAATGGCCAGTTTGGCGGCTATTTTGGCGATGGGGTAGCCGGTGGCTTTGGATGCGAGGGCCGAAGAACGGCTTACGCGTGGGTTGATCTCTACGGCGATCAGGTCTTCTGTTGCCGGGTCGAGGGCAAACTGTACGTTACAGCCGCCTGCGAAATTGCCGAGGCTGCGCATCATGAGGATGGCTTTGTCGCGCATTTCCTGGAAAGCGGTATCGCTAAGGGTCATGGCTGGGGCCACGGTAACGGAGTCGCCGGTATGTACACCCATGGGGTCTACATTCTCGACGGTACAAATGATGGTTACGTTGTCGTTCTTATCCCGTAGAAGTTCGAGTTCGTATTCTTTCCATCCAAGAACGGCTTTTTCGACGAGTACTTCGTGGATGGGGAGGCTTTAAGGCCTCTGTCGAGTGCTGCTTCGAGTTCTGATTTGTCGTGTACAAAGCCACCGCCTGTACCACCGAGGGTAAAGGAAGGGCGGATTACGAGGGGAAAACCGATGGCCTGGGCAAACTCTTTTCCTTCGAGGAGGGAGTTGGCAACTCTGGAGGGGCTACGGGCATGCCGATCTTGACCATGAGCTGGCGGAATTTCTCGCGGTCTTCGGCGGTATCGATGGCTTCGATATCGACGCCGATCATGCGGCAATGGTATTTTTCCCAAACGCCCAGTTCGGCGGCTTCCTTGGCCAGGTTGAGGGCCGTTTGTCCACCCATGGTGGGCAATACGGCGTCAATCTGGTTTTCGTCCAGGATCTGCTCAATACTTTCTACTGTTAAGGGCAGCAGGTACACTTTATCGGCCATCATGGGATCGGTCATGATGGTTGCCGGGTTACTGTTAATGAGGATCACTTTGATCCCTTCTTCCCGGAGGCTACGGGCAGCCTGGGAGCCTGAATAATCAAATTCACATGCTTGTCCGATGATAATGGGGCCTGAACCGATGATAAGTACTGACTTGATCGAGGTGTCTTTGGGCATCTTCTTTAACGCTGTTTTTACTTTTTTGAATAAAATCCCGTGGCTTACCGGCGGGATAAATTGCGCAAAAGTAAGGGGATGAGAGGAATAATGCGGATTATTTTTTGGGGCTAAGAGAGGATAAGGGGGAAAAGAGATGAAAGATGGGGGCTAAGAGGGCAGGAGAAGAAAGAGGGGAGAGAGGAGGGGCTAAATGGAGAAAGCGGGAAAAGGGAAAAACAGGGGGATAAAAGGAAAAGGAAATGAAAGGGGAGGGATTGAGGGAAAGGTGGGGGTGCGGGCCTACAGGCTTACAGGAATAAAAGTGGGTGGCAGGGCTGTTTGGTACCTGTCTGATACAGGGGTGGTACCTGTATGGCATGGAAAAGGGTCTCTATAAAGTCTCTATAAGGTCTCGGAAAGGTCTCTATAAGGTCTCGATAAGGGTAGCTGGAGGCGGGTAGGTAGGAATGGGCTGGGAGGGCATAAAAAAGCCTCTACCACCGGCAGAGGCTATTATTTTGCTGGTTGGAAATTAGAATGTGTTCAGTTGTTGTGAAAAGCGGCGATCTCAATATCGTCAAGTGGAACACCACCCTGGCGAATAAACTTCTTTTCTTCGGCCAAATGGCGCTTTTCCTCAAAACGACTTTTGATACGAAATACCCATTTCTGCTTTGCTTCTGTGCCTTTAAACATCCCTACTATGGACCCTACCGTTAATGCCAGTAGTAACACCGTCCTATTACGTATCATACTCATAAAATACTGGTTGTAGATTTATACTTTCATTTCATATATACTTAGACAATTTATATACGCCAAAAGCTGTTCCATAGTTCACAAAAAACATACAACTAAGTGGGTATTTTTTAAACTTAACATACTTATAGCGAATTCAATGCCTACTGTATGTTTATACCCATTGGCGTGCCGGGTAACCCAATTGTTGAAACTTTAATATTAGTTTAATATTGGCTTGTTTTCATCAGGTTTTTCCCTAGCTGAATTTGTTCTGCAATTAGTCGTTTTTTTATGATGCTTCGTAAACAAAACGAGTGAATGGGGTACAATTTCCAGTGAACAGGCTGATTAGTGATCCGGAATGCAGGATGGGGTATGGAGGAAGGGCCAGGTGGCTGGTTAATTTACGGCTGTCAGGAAGCTCTTTCACCTTAGTTTTGCAGGACTACTAACTCAAAAATGAATTGAACGGATGCGTGTATTGGTCTTTGTTCTGTTGTGCTGTACGCAGGTTATGCAGGCACAGGTATTTGCTCCTACCGGCTATCCCAAGGGATATTTCCGCAATCCGCTGGACCTACCGATGGACCTGAGCGGGAATTTTGGTGAACTACGTCCCAACCATTATCATATGGGGCTTGATCTGAAAACAAAAAGGGTGGAAAACCAGTTGGTGTATGCCGCTGCGGATGGGTATATCTCGCGTATCAAGATCGAGCCGGGGGATTTGGCCGGGCTATCTACATCAATCATCCCAATGGGTTTACTACCCTCTATGCACACCTTAATGATTTCAATCCCAAATTGGAAAACTGGGTAAAGCAGCAACAGTATGCACGGGAATCGTGGAATATTTTTCTCGAATTAACTGCTGGTCAGTTTCCGGTTAAGAAGGGGGAGTTCCTGGCGTATAGTGGTAATACGGGTGGATCGCAGGCGCCGCACCTGCATTTCGAGATCAGGCGTACGCTGGATGATGTAAATGTCAATCCGCTGTTGTTTGGATTGCCATTGGTGGACAATGTGGCCCCCGCATAATGCGTTTGGCGATCTATGACCGTACGCAAAGTGTGTACGAGCAATCGCCCCGGCTTGTTGCGGTAAAGGGGGCGGGCAATAGTTATAGTACAACGCCCGGCCTGATTACGGTCAGTTCGCCCAAGGTGAGTTTTGGGATTACGGCCTTTGATACGCATACAGGCTCTACTAACCTGAATGGTATTTTTGAGGGGCTTTTGTATGTGGACAATGGGGCGGTGATCGGTTTCCGGATGGATAATATCGGTTATAATGAAACGCGGTACCTGAATGCGCATATAGACTACCGAACTAAATCATCGGGTGGGGCCTGGTTGCAGCACCTGAGTGATTTACCGGGTTATGTGCCTTCCATTTATAAGCAGGTTAAGGGGATGGCGCCATCGATATCAGTGATGGGGCGGTGCATAGTGTTCGCATTGTGGTTAAGGACGTGTATGAGAATAGTTCGACATTGGAATTTTCGGTACAATACAATGGGGCGGCGGTGGTACCGGTGGTCAATACGGCTAAAATGTTCTATCCGCTCATGCTGGATGGGTTTGAATCGGAGTCTTGTGAATTCTATATTGGGGAACGGTGCTTGTATGATTCGGTGCATATCCGGCATAGCCAGGCCGCCAATACGCATCCACAAGGGGTATCGGATGTACATACCATCGGTTCGTCGGTAATTCCATTACAGGAAGCCATGCTGGTACGCATTAAACCAACGCGCCCGTTGACTGTTGCTGAACAGCAGCGCACGGTAATGCAATGGTATAGTGGGAGCAAGAATGACGTGCAGAAGGTGGAATGGAAAAATGGCTGGGCTTCGGCACGTTTCCGGGATTTTGGAGCCTTTCGATTGGTAACGGATGAGATACCGCCGCAGATCATTGCTCCGGGATTGGTGGATGGGGCTAACCTGAGTAAAGTCAGCCGCATTACTTTTACGGTGACTGATAACCTGGGGCGTGGTAAAAATGTGCGCACGATGCTGGATGGCAAATGGCTACGGTTTACAAATGATAAAGGGCGTACATTCATTTACCGGTTTGATGAAAAATGCCCACCTGGGGATCATGAACTGACGATAACGGCGGAGGATGAGGCGGGGAATGGGACGACGCAGACTTTTAGGTTTGTGAGGTAGGAGGAGGAAGACCGGAAGACCGGAAGACCGAAAGAGGAACAATCTGGGTTGGGGAATGTTCGATGCTCAATATTCAAAGAATATAATAACGATCAATAAGATATATGGTAACACTACGGGAAGGGGATAAAGCGCCTGCGTTTAAAGGAAAGACCAGAATGGGAATGTTGTTTCGCTGGCTGATTATAAAGGAAAGAAGGTGGTCTTGTATTTCTACCCGGAAGATGATACGCCTACTTGTACGGTACAGGCTTGTAACCTGCGCGATAATTACGGACTATTAAAAAGGAAGGTTTTGAGGTATTGGGTGTTAGTCCGGACGAAGAAAAGAAGCACAAAAAGTTTGAGGCGAAGTATGATCTTCCTTTTACATTACTGGCCGATCCAGGTCACAAGATCATCGATAAATATGGTGTATGGGATGAAAAGCAATTGTATGGCCGTAAATACATGGGCATTTTGCGAACTACGTTTGTTTTGGATGAGAAAGGGGTCATCCGTAAAATATTCCTCCGTCCGAAGAATAAGCAACATGCGGAAGAGATCGTTGCGGCTATGAAGTGAGTTGTGGGTGCGTTTGTTTGGAAGGATCGGCAGTCGGCAATGCGTTTGTTTGGATTACGAAATGATCAATGTTCAATACTCAACGTTCAATGGGCGGGCACAAGTACGCCAATACACAGCAACCCTGCTGTATACTTGCGCTAGGCTTTGATAAGTGCCTTGCCAGGCAGGGCAGCTTTTCTGTTCTTTTGCTCCTGCTTATTGCGGGACAAAAGAACCAAAAAAATCAAGCCAGGCCTGATCGCTCCGCGCAGCCTGGCGAGCCAGCTCCTCCCCTGCATAACTTTGATCACTTACTATTAGTAACCTGCTGGCTTGTGTTAGCGGAAATAAATTTGAATGAAAGTTCCCTGCATCAGGGTCGTGGAGAGGGTTGATAGGTTAATGCGTTAACAGGTTGAAAGGAGGATTGGTTAGTTGGTAAGCATATGGCCTATACCAGGATGATATATGGCGGAACTATGGGAGTGCATAGGGAGTACTTAGGGAGAAAGTCGCTATAAGGTCGCTAAATGCTCGCTGTAAGTTCGCTGAAAGGCCGCTATTGGATCGCTGTAGTATCGCTGAAAATACGCTGTAAAGAGGTGCTAAAACAGCTAAAAAGTAATATTTATTAAACCTATCTATCTTGTGTTTTCATATATAAGTGTAGCGATCCCACCGATTTATCGTTCATCATTAAAAACTATATCTTATGGAGAAGCTTAAACCTTCTGTCATTAAGTTGCAAGGGTCCATTTTGGACGTAACGGTGGGTCGCAGCAAACGATACAAAGCCCCTATACGGGCCGGGCGAGGAACTTACACACCTGTTACCTTGAATTAGCAAATGGAATAGAGCAAGGAAATTATAAAGCAGCAATAAACCTGCCAAGTTGATCTTTGATGCTGTATGATATGAGCATCAGGATGGCGGCTTATGGACTGACTTACTGGGCCTGTATAGAAAACAATTGAAGGTGGATAAAAGTTTTATTAGGAGGCGGCAGAGCGACCCACCCTTGTAACTTGCGCCAGGTAGTAAGCAGTTATCCTTATAAGGCTGTTAGGAGTTAGCGGTTATTGGTAGCGAAATAAAATCATCCCCGGATATGGGGATAGCAAATCCCCGATTCGGGGTTTTTAGTTAGGAGGGTTCACTGAAATTTGTGTAAGACCAAACCAATATTATATATAAAGTGTCTTTTCAGGTAGGGGTTTTATCGAACCGACGGTATGTCAACAGCATCCAACGGTATTTTGTTTTTAGCGGCCTCTACTCATGATAATGGCCTATTCACTCGAATGGCCGGCCGGGCCGGTGCTGTATTCTCTACTTTTAATGTTGCCGCGCAGTGTCAATTATGTTGTAGTATGTGTCAAAAGTATTTATTACCGCTCTTTTTATTCTGCTGGATTGGATTGCCTGCCCAGGTACCCTCCCTGGTACCCAAAGTAAGTGGTGGGCGCAAGGTGATTTGTGATAGGTTCCGGATGCCGGAAGTGTTTTTTACGGATTTTAAAATATTCAATGCCTCTCACCATGAGTTATTGTTGAAGGATAGGATCGATCTGGAGTATGATCAAAATTATTTTACGGTAGTGTTTGCTGCGTCGGACTTCTCTCCTGACGGGAATACGCATTATGCTTATATGTTGGAAGGACGGGATAACAATTGGATCGATATAGGTGTGCGTAAGGAGCAGGAATTCTCTAATCTGGAGGCGAAAGATTATGTATTAAAGGTGCGGGTTGGCAATGGAAGGGGTAAGTGGAATGGAAAAGTAGCCAGTATAGGTATAAGGATCCTGCCGCCTTTTGGCAAGGTTGGTGGTTTTATGGGTTATGTGGGCTGAGTATTGGGCTGGGGATCTATGGTATTTATAGTTACCGGATTGCCCAACTACTAAAACAACAGGCCATTCGTAATAAAATAGCTCAGGACCTGCACGACCATGTAGGATCTACGCTGAGCAGTATTTCGGTTTATAGCCAGGTAGCCAAAATATACCATGACCAGGGGCGGCAGGGGGAGTTACAGTTAACATTGGAAAAGATCAGTGCAACTTCGGGGAGATGATCTCGGAAATGAATGATATTGTATGGGCCATTAATCCCCGGCATGATAGCATGGAAACGATCCTGCAAAGGATGGAATCCTTTGCACGGCCTTTACTGGCATCGAAGGATATTGTTTTCCATTTTGAGGTAGAGCCGGGCATCAGGCAGGTGAACCTGGAAATGACGAGGCGAAAGAATTTTTACCTGATCTTTAAAGAGGCGGTCAATAATGCGCTGAAATACGCTGGCTGCAGAAACCTAAGGGTAAGGATTGGACTACGGCATCATCAACTTGAGTTGGAAGTGAAGGACGATGGAAGGGGCTTCGACCTGAAAACAGCCCCTATTTATGCCTCTCAATCGTTGTCGGGCAATGGGTTACGCAATATGGAGATGAGGGCTGGGGAAATGAAAGGAGTATGGAAAATAGATAGTCAACCTGGGGGTGGTACGGCTGTTCGATTGCGGTTTCCGATAGGATAGGAATCGTGAATCGGCAATCCTTTGCCTGGAGGAGGGAGGTTAATTGGATCGGGGACTAACCCATTATGGGGATTGCGGGTCAGAGGGGAGAAGGTGATATTTGGCGAATAGCATTTATATGAGTCTACGCATTGCCATATTTGATGATAATAAAAATATCCGGGAGAGTATTACGCTGTTGCTGGATACCGTACCCAGCTTTGAGGTAGTGGGTTCCTTTTCGCATGTACTGGATTGTATAGAAGACATGCGGGATAGCAAGCCGGATATTGTGTTGATGGATATTGAAATGCCCGGCATGACGGGTATTGAGGCAGCGGGGGCTATCAAGAAGGCGTTTCCGCATATCCAGGTTTTAATGCAAACGGTATTTGAAGACGATGACCGGGTATTTGATTCTATATGTGCCGGCGCTTCGGGCTATATCCTCAAAAATCACCTGAATACGAAACTTGTAGAGGCCATTACGGAACTGCAGTATGGGGGCTCTCCCATGTCGCCTTCTATTGCCCGTAAAGTATTGGGCAAGCTGCAGCAGATACCACAACATGTAAAGCCGGAAAAAGCGCCGGATTATCATCTTACCTCCCGTGAAAAAGAAGTATTGGCCTGTATTGTAGAAGGGCTGAGTTATAAAATGGTTGCGGACCGGTTAACGATCAGTTATGAAACGGTGCGTAGTCATGTAAAAAAGATCTACGAAAAACTGCATGTAGCCTCTCTCACGGAAGTGGTGGCCAAGGCGATCAATCAGCGGATCGTTTGACGGGGGAGACGGCAATCGGCAATCTTTGCTTCGACCTATCCCTAATACTAACCTGAAATAGTTTTTATGAAAAGTAAACTTGTAATGGGCTTTATTCTTAGTGCTTTGTGCATTATGGTGTTGTTGGCGGCATTTGATAAAGCCCCCGCACCAGCAATAGGTCTAGACAATCGGATACCCATTATTTGTACGCCTGCTTTTAATGCATATAAACTGAAGGGAGCTAAAGCGCCCTTGTTAAAAGGATTGGGTAACCTGCATTATAGCATTACTACACGTTCCAGGCTGGCACAGCAATATTTTAACCAGGGTCTTACGCTTGTGTATGCATTTAATCATGGAGAGGCGGCGCGTTCTTTTCAGGAGGTGATCAAGCTGGATTCTACGGCGGCCATGGGCTGGTGGGGTATAGCGCTGGTACTGGGGCCTAATTACAATGCAGCGCTCAACCCGACAAGTTTGGATGATATTAATAAGGCATTGGCGAATGCCCGGCGGTATTCGGTAAAGGGGGAGTAAAAAGGAGCAAGTCCTGATCGATGCTTTATCAAAACGGTTTCCTGCTGCAGGGGTGAGTGATATGACGCCTTTTAATGAAGGGTATGCGGCGGCTATGAAAAAGCGTATGAACAATATCCGGGTGATGCAGAGATTGCGGTATTGTATGCGGATGCGCTTATGAATGAGCATCCCTGGAACTTGTGGCTGAAGGATGGCCATGCACAACCATGGACGGCAGGTATTGAGGGATTGCTGGAAAAGGTAATGGCTCAATTTCCCAAGCACCCTGGTGCATTGCACCTATACCTGCATGCGGTAGAAGCATCGCGTACGGCGCATCGGGGTATACCTGCCGCTGACCGGTTATTGGATATGCTGCCTGCTGCGGGGCACCTGGTGCATATGCCGGCGCATATTTACATCCGTACGGGGCATTATCAGAAAGGGGTGGCAGCTACAGAAAAGGCCCGGGTAGCTGATAGTACTTATATTATACAATGTCAGTCGGAAGGCACGTATCCCTTGTTGTATTATCCTCACAATACTCATTTTTGGCTGCCTGTGCCTTTTTAGCAGGTAATGGGGGAAAGCAGCGGAAGCTGCCTGGGGGTATCACGCCAGGCAGATAGGAAATACTTGGCGGTATCGGGCACGGTACAACATTATTATATCATTCCATATTATGTGTTGGTGCACTTGGGTAAATGGGATGATATCCTGGCTATTCCTGTTCCCGGGGAGTCATTGAAATATCCGCGGGCTATCTGGCATTATGCGCGGGGCATGGCATTGGCGGGGAAGGGAAGCTACGGGAAGCGCAACAGGAATTAAAAACGCTGCAGGCATATCTTACAGATGAGACGTTGCGCACTTTATTGATATGGGAAACCAATAGTTCGCTTGATCTGGTGTCTATTGCAGCACTCACGCTGGAAGGGGAACTTTTGAGTTATGAAGGGCGCTATGATGAGGCAGTAACCTTGCTAAGTGCAGCTGCCAGGGAGGATAAGCTTAATTACCAGGAGCCGCCGGATTGGTTTTTCGGTACGGCATTCATTGGGTCATGTATTGGTGTTAGCAAAGCGTTTTGCTGAGGCGGAGCAAGTGTACCAGGAGGACCTGGTAGCCTTTCCGGAAAATGGCTGGGCTTTGATGGGCTTACACAATAGCTTGGTAGGGCAACATAAATTATCAGCAGCAGCGGTTGTTAAAAAACGGTTTGATAAAGCCTGGCAGGGGGCTGATATCACCATAACTTCTTCCCGGAAATTTTAATAATTGGTGCGTTGTTGGTTTTCCTCTTTCGGGTGTGGAAGGAAACCCCAATGTATAATTCACGTATGGAAAACATAAACCTGAAAGAAGCAAAGGTCTTTGCAGAAAGGCGCTTCTTACACGGGTTATCTTAAGTTCTAAGGGTTTGGTTCCCTGTCCTTTCCAGGACAGGGATTTTTTTGAGGCAACCTTTCTTGCTAAATGGCCGTAAGGATAGTCACAGGAAATGAATCTAAATATGATGAAAAAGTTCTTATCACCTTATCTGTGTGCCTGGCCATATTTATAAGTTGTACGAATGATAAAGACGAATTGTTAAACCCGTTTGGTAGTGATTGTACTGGTGTGAATGCCAGTTTTGTGAATGATGTATTGCCCATTATACAGGCCAATTGCCAGGGCTGTCATGGCGCTGGTTCTACTAATGGTCCCGGACAACTGACGAACTATACGGAGATTAAAAATGCCGCCGCCCGGATAAAAATGCCGTGGTAACAGGCTTTATGCCCAGGAATGCAGCTCCACTCCCTGCTGCACAGATCAGGCTTATCAGGTGCTGGGTAGATTCCGGAACTCCCAATAATTAATAGTATGCGAAAAAAACAGCTCATCATTATCGGTGTGATAGTGGTACTTGTTGGTGTAGCGATCTATGCCTATCGGGAATACCACCGTACCAATGAAAGTCTGGCCACTGTAGCGGCCGACTATACGGTGCAGGCCAACACGCTGGTCAACGAATTTTTGGCGAATGATAGCACGGCTTACAATAAATACCGCAATAAAATACTAGCTGTACAGGGATTGGTAAAAGGAGTAGATAAGGTAGATGGGGACTGTACGATCGTGTTGGGTGATACGGTTGATATGGCTTCGTCGGTGAGGTGTTTGTTGGACAGTGCTCAGGTACAGGAAGGCATGAAGCTTAGGCGAGGTGATCATGTTACGGTTAAAGGAGCGATTACAGGGTTTAAAAAAAGATGATACGGGTTTGTTGGGATCGGACGTGGAGCTTACGCGGTGTGTGGTGGGGAGCGGTGAATCGGCAGTCGGTAGTCGTTTGCTTTGGAAAGGAGGCAAATAGTGAAGGGGCAATAGTGAATTATTTGAGACGTGTATTCAATAAAATAGAAATACAAATGCAGGTTCTCGGATTAATCAAGGTACTGTTATTGGTATCGGTACTGTCCAGCGGGCAGGATAAGTTTTTTACTAAAAACGGTAAGATATCCTTTGTGTCGAAAGGCAATATTGAAACGATTGCGGCCAAGCATAAGGGGATTACCTGTGTGCTGGATGCTAAAAGCGGGGGTATGCAGTTTGCGGTGCTTATGAAAGGATTTGAATTTGCCAAAGCGCTGATGCAGGAGCATTTTAATGAGAATTATGTAGAGAGTGATAAATATCCCAAGGCGGATTTCAAAGGGTTGGTGGTGAATAATGGTGAAGTGAACTATACTAAGGATGGCAGTTATGGTACGAAAGTAAAGGCAAGCTCACGCTGCATGGAGTAACCAAAGAAATAGAGGTGCCTGGAAAAATCACGGTACAGCAAGGTAAGCCGCAACTGAGTGCGGATTTCACGATCCTGTTGTCGGACTATGGTATCAAAATACCATCGGTAGTAAAAGAAAATATCTCTAATACGGTTACTATCACGGTGGATTGTGCTCTGGAACCTCTCAATAAATAATTACACTGATTAATAATACTGGCTTATGAAACGTATAATCAGCGTTTGTTTAATAGTACTTACAGGATTGCTGTTTGTAAAAACAACGCATGCACAGGATCAGGACTTGTTGAAAGAGTTGGGAACTGATACTGTGAAGAAGGAGTATATCAGGAATGCATTCAAGTCATCGCGTTTGGTGCATTCGCATTCAATGGAGTTTATTGGGAAAGGGGTATTGGATGTGCGCATCCTGCACCGATTTGGATCTGTCAAGAATGGCGTGAAGGATTTGTTTGGTCTTGATGAAGCCAATATGCGTTTTGGCTTTGATTATGGATTGGGCAAGCGTTTAACGGTTGGCATTGGCAGGAGTAATGTAAATAAGGAATTGGATGGATTTATCAAATACCGACCTGTATGGCAGTCGACGGGTCCGGGTGGGGTGCCGTTTTCGGTGGTGTTGGTAACGGGGATGTCGGTAAGAACGCAGGATTTTCCGGAGCCGCAAGATGTGTACAAATTCAAGCACCGGCTGGCATTTTACCAGGAGGTGATTGTTGGTCGTAAGTTCAGTGAGGCTTTTAGTTTGCAATTAAATCCGATCTTCTTACACCGGAACCTGGTGCCAGGTACCAATGATGACAACAATACCTGGGCATTGGGTGTAGGTGGCCGGGTGAAGCTTACTAAACGAACCTCTTTTGTAATAGATTATACGCCTGTTCTGGCGGGCCGTCAACCAGGTACCAAAGATCCGCTGGCCCTGGGGTTTGATATAGAAACAGGGGGCATGTATTCCAGTTGCATTTCACGAATGCTACTGGTATGAATGAGAGGGCTTTTGACGACCACGGCTGATGATTTCTGGAAAGGGGAGATCAGGTTTGGATTTAACCTGTCGAGGGTATTTACGATAAAAAAAAAAAGATTAATGAGGTAATAAGGGTTGAAAGGAGGCTGTTATCTTAGTTTAAGCAAGAGTCTAATACCGGCGGGTAAAGCGAAGTAGTGTGTTGTTTTTCATCGAAACGGTTCCCGAACCATCCCCGTTGAACGGTAAAGGATGCATTATCGGGCAGGTCAAGGTCTTGCCATTTTCGTCTTACTCCAATGCCAATATATGGTTCTATCCAGAGCCAGTTTTTCCTGAACACCGATTTTAAAGTGGATACCTGCCGCATGTTTGATAAGGTTGAAACTCCTGTATTCTTCCCAGGTTGCAACATTGTTTACCACGCCATAGCCTACCCAGCCCTGGAGGTTATAGGAAGTATATTTATAATGTAGTTCGGCTTTGAGGAGGTATTGAGGCCTTTGCCCAGGTATCTTCTTACGCTGGGCCTGATGATGTATCCATTTGCACGCTTCATATTGGGCATGCTGGAATAAAAAATTTTTCCTGCTTTTTGGTGGGGCGTTCAGCCTCTACTGCAATATCATTGATTTCAGTGGGTTTAGCGTATACGGGTACATAAGCTTGCTGCTCGTCGGTTGGTGAGGAAAAGATATTTCTATCGCAAGCGGCCAGGAAAAGGGTCAGAAGTAGTAAGGCAGCATTTATTTTCATACGGATTTAATACGGTAGGGCAAATAAACGTTGCAGGAACATCAATTAATTGTCGATTGTCAAAAGAGGCGGGTTGGTTACGGCATCAAGGTTTAAAGACCCATTCTACTTCACCTACCTCAAAATGTCTTTCCAGGGTATCGTGGGTAATCAATTGTCCGGAAGGGGTAACTCCCTGAATGGTGGTTTCAAAAACGCTATTGCCTTTTTGAGTTTTACGGGCTGTCCTAATTTATAAAGGGCTTGTTGGTAATCGGCCAATAGCTGTTGGGGGTTATGGATGGCCTGGTAACGGTTTTCGAGGGAGGTGCAGAGTTCTTTGGCCAAGGTATGGATATTGTAGGTTTTGCCGGTGATCTGCTTCAGGGAAACGGGGCGGAGGGCTTCGGAAGCAAACTGGGTTTGGTTGATATTGATGCCCATGCCTGCGATGGCGAAGAGCCAGGAGGGCAATTCGTGCCGGGGAGGAAGAAGCTGTGAATGGTGAATGGTGACTGGGTTATTTGCGGGTAGTTTCGGCTCAATTGGGGGTTGTTTTTCCCTTGATTCAGGGGCTGGGGGATTGTGGATTGTTTGGGCCCAATAGCGGGATCGATTGTCGATTTCCCACCCTTGATTCGATCAGGATTCCCGCTGCCTTTCTGTCACGCCAGTAGATATCATTGGGCCATTTAATACTGGTTTCTTCGCCCGCATAAGTTTTAAAGAAATCATAACAACCGAGTGCAATGGCTGCAGAAAGGAGGAATTGCTGATTGGTTATCAATGCCTGGGGCTGGATAACCACGCTCATCATGATATTTTCGCCGGGTGTGGTATGCCATGTTTTTCCTCTTTGTCCCTTGCCGGCGGTCTGTTGCAGGGCAAAATATACGGTTCCGTGAGAAGCCAGGCCGGCAGTGGCCTGGGCCATGGCATAGTTGTTGGTGCTGTCTATTACCGGCAATATAATAAGCCGTTGGCCGATAGTGGGATGTGGCAAAAGATTACTATTTTTGAATTGTACGAAAATAGATATTACTGTTGAACGTTTAAGCTATTATGCTGTTATAATGAAGGAAAGGCGTAGTGGGCTGGTAAAACGGGAAGCAGGATCCTAACAAAGCACTTTCTGCTATTCAGGATATCAATTTGACCATTTAAAACGTTTAGATTATTGGAACAATTGTCAATGTTAGCTACCCGTCGTAAGCGTAATAGTGTAGCCAGGTTAACTAAAAACTCTAAGATCTTCAAAGCTATTATCCACGCTATCCAGGAGAAAAAGGTAGCCATATCATATCGCTCGATCTCCGGAAAATTCCCGAAGCTATTGCTGATTTTTTTATCATTTGTGAAGCAGGCAGTACTACTCAGGTAAAAGCCATTGCTGATTTTGTGGAAGACCATGTGCGGTCGGCAGCTAAAGAAGCGCCCTATCACCATGAAGGTCATCAGGGAGCGCAATGGGTGCTTGTAGACTACGTTAATATCGTGGTGCATGTGATGTTGCCCGAAACGCGTAAATTCTACAAATTGGAAGAAATGTGGAGTGACGCAGACATGGAGGAACATAAATAATTTGATTCTTAAGGCCGGATGTTTGATATTGTGTACCGGGAGATGTTCCAAATCTGCCATTTCAACAGGTTTTTTGAACAATTTCATCGCTATATTCCTTAATTAGAAAACAAGCTGAAGTAAGTATAATATGTCACAGGACGAGTCAAGACAGAATGAACGCGGTTTCCCCGCCTACGCCCACGCGGAGAGGATAATGGCCAACGTAAAGGCCCGAAATTCAATATCTACTGGGTTTGGGCAATCATATTTGCTGTACTGGTAGCCTTTCAGTTATTTGGTTCTTTTGCCCCTGATGCCAAAGAAATTGATGAACTGGAGTTTTACCAGATGCTAGAAAAAGGAGATATTGATAAGTTAACCACGGTTACGAATAAAAACCTGATCCGGATCACCCTCACTCAGGCAGGTTACCAGAAATACAAGGACCAGTTATCCAAGAAATGGCCTGGTGTATCTGAAAAAGGCCCTCATTTTGAATTCCGGGTTATTAAAGCCGAGGAGTTCAAAAGGAGCTGAATACCTGGTATAAGGATCATCCGAGCATTAAAGAAGTACCTAATAAACCTGCCCAGGAAGGAGAATGGTTTACGTCTATTATCCAATTCCTGCTTCCGTTGGTGGTTATTATCCTCATATGGGTAATGCTGATGCGTAAAATGGGTGGAAGTGCAGGTGGTGGCAGTGGCCCCGGCGGCATCTTCAATATTGGTAAATCGAGGGCTACTTTATTCGATAAAGGCACTAAAGTAAACATTAACTTCTCTGATGTAGCCGGATTGGATGAGGCGAAAGTGGAAGTAATGGAGATCGTTGACTTTTGAAGAACCCTAAAAATATACGGCCCTGGGTGGTAAAATACCCAAGGGAGCTTTGCTGGTAGGTCCTCCCGGTACGGGTAAAACCTTGCTGGCTAAAGCGATGGCCGGTGAAGCACAGGTACCGTTCTTCTCGATGAGTGGTTCGGACTTCGTGGAGCTGTTTGTTGGGGTGGGCGCGAGCCGTGTAAGGGATTTGTTTAAACAGGCCCGCGAAAAAGCGCCTTGTATCATATTCATTGATGAAATTGACGCTATTGGTCGCGCCCGTGGTAAGAATGCGATGATGAGTAATGATGAGCGTGAAAGTACCTTGAACCAATTACTGGTTGAAATGGATGGCTTTAGTGGTGAGAGCGGTATTATTGTACTGGCTGCGACGAACCGTCCGGATGTATTGGATACGGCCTTGCTGCGTCCAGGGCGTTTTGACCGTCAGATATCTATTGATAAGCCCGATTTGAAAGGCCGTGAGCATATCTTTAAGGTGCATTTGAAACCTATCAAGATCTCTGAAAAAGTAGATATCTATAAGCTGGCTGAACAGACACCGGGATTTGCGGGTGCAGATATTGCGAATATTTGTAATGAAGCAGCCCTGATTGCTGCCCGTAAAGGCAAGCAGTCGGTAGAAATGGAAGATTTCCAAGATGCGGTAGACCGTGTAATTGGTGGTTTGGAAAAGAAGAATAAGATCATTTCTCCTGACGAAAAGAAGATCATCGCTTACCACGAAGCGGGTCACGCTATTTGCGGATGGTTCCTGGAGCATGCTTACCCGCTGCTGAAAGTGACGATCGTACCGAGAGGGGTGGCAGCATTGGGTTATGCGCAGTATACTCCTAAAGAACAATACCTGTACAATACGGATCAGCTGACTGATCAGATTTGCATGACATTGGGAGGTCGCGCCAGTGAGGAGATCTTCTTTGGCAAGATATCTACGGGTGCGCAGAATGACCTGCAGCAGATCACGCGTATTGCCTATTCGATGATCACTGTTTATGGCATGAATGAAAAAGTGGGTAATGTAAGCTTTTACGATCCTGCTGCAGAGAACTCTTTCACCAAGCCTTATTCGGAAGAAACTTCGCGCCTGATCGATGATGAGGTGAGAAAGCTGATAGAAGATGCTTATACCAAAACAAAGGAATTATTGGTTCAAAAGAAAGCACAGGTAGAAAAACTGGCAGAGGCTTTGTTAAGTAAAGAAGTATTGTTCCAAAGTGATGTGGAAGCACTGATCGGCAAACGTCCTTATGGTGAAAAGAAAATACTGGATGTGGATGGTAATCCTTCACATGGTGCAGAAGAAAGTAGTATCAGTGAAGGCGTTCCACCATATGACAGCAATGTGACGAATCATCCTTCTACTTAATTGAAATTATGAACATTTCTCCTGCAAGGGAAAGTATTCTCAAGAAGATACGGAAGGCGTTGACACAGTCAACGCCTCTTCCTTTCCGCAAAGTGAAGGTAACAGTTCGGTATTCCAACCTTCGCAAAAAGAGCTGGAAGTGCAGTTTGCCGAACAGTTTTCCAGGCTCCAGGGTAAGTTTGTTTTTGTCTCAACCAGCAGGAACTGGCCGAGCAATTGAAATATGTTACGACGCATAACAAATGGGAAAAGATCTACTGCCGGGAAGGGGTATTGAAGCGCGACCTGGCATTGAATGGTTTTGATCATTACACGCATCCGGATGTGGCCAGTTGCGATGCAGCCATTACCAGCTGTGAGTGGCTGGTGGCCAGAACAGGATCTATTGTACTGAGTGCTGGCCAGGAAAGCGGCAGGACGGTAAGTGTTTATGCTCCGATACATATCTGCATTGCCTATACCAGTCAACTGGTATATGACATTAAGGATGGCTTGCAGCAGGCGAAGGAAAAATATGGCGCCCAACTCCCTTCATTAATCACTTTTGCCACAGGACCCAGCCGCACAGCAGATATCGAAAAACGCTGGTAGTAGGTGTACATGGTCCTAAGGAAGTGTATGTATTCCTGGTAGATCAATAAGGCGATGCCTTAATTATATAATTGCTGTTTATCTTTAGGTGAGAAGGGAACGTGAAAACGGTCTTAGCTTTTACGTCTCACATTTCATCGCTTACATTTCACATTATGGCTTCTGAAATATATCAACTCTTTGTGTATGGCTCGTTGTTGAGTGGGTTCCACCATCCGGCATATGCTTATATAAGTCGCTATTTTACGCTGGTGGGTCCCGCTAAAGTAAAGGGTAAATTGTTTGATATGGGGAATATCCGGCGGCAGTTCCGGTGAATGAAGGGGCCTGGATCACCGGGGAATTGTATCAATTGAACAATAAGGATGAGTTTGCCTGGGCCATCTGCCAACTAGATGATTATGAAGGTATTTTCCCTGAAGCTGGAGAACTACCGTTGTATCGTAGAGAGCCGGTCAATGTTGTGATCAATGATCAAGAGGTGCTGGCCTGGATCTATTGGTATAACCAGGAGATCACGGATAAGCCGGTAATCAGTTCGGGCAGTGTATTGCAATACCGGGATCAGCAGGAGAAGAGAAACCAAGGGTTCTTTTAGTGTATGGAATGCTGACAACGAAAAGCCTGATAAGGCATTCACTTTTGATTATTCGCTATGAACATACCCGCTGGAAAAAAATATATTTCCTTTCTGACTTTCATCTTGGTGCGCCGGATGCGGCCGCGAGTTTAATACGGGAAAAACGGATTGTTGAGTTTTTGGATGAAGTAAAGGAGGATGCTGCTGTAATTTTCATAGTAGGGGATATGTTCGACTTCTGGTACGAGTACCGGATAGTAGTGCCCAAAGGGTATGTGCGTTTATTGGGCAAGCTGGCGGAGATCACAGATGGGGGTATACCTGTGCATTTCTTTGTGGGCAACCATGATATGTGGATGACGGATTATTTCCAAAAGGAATTGAATATCCCGGTCTATTTTGAGCCGCAGGAATTTGAATTTAATGGGCAATCTTTCCTGATAGGCCATGGGGATGGATTAGGACCGGGAGACCATGGTTATAAGTTCATCAAAAAGGTATTCAGGAACCCAGTTTGTCGCTGGTTATTTGGCATCCTACCACCTTATATTGGCATGGGGCTGGCCAATTATATGAGCCGCCGCAGCAGGGCTATGACAGGACAAACGGACGAAAAATTCTTTGGGGAAGTAGGGGAATGGCTGATCATATATTGCAAGGGGGTACTGAAAAAAAGCATTTTAATTATCTTATTTTCGGACACCGTCACTTACCCATTGACTATATTATGAAGGATGATAGCCGGTATATCAATCTAGGTGATTGGATACGTTATTATACGTATGCGGTATTTGATGGAAATGCACTCACGCTGCAATCAAGGTACCCGGAACTAGAGCAAAAGATCATCAGGGGACAAACGACCCGCTAATGCTGATGAGGGTAACGATATTATTTCTTCTTATTCATGTTTGTCTTACTGGCAAGGCACGGCAAACTTCTACTTCTGTTTCTATTGCCTCAGCCGATTCGTTTTTCATTTTGCAACAAAAGATCGCCGGAACGTTCACGGACTTTACAGTAGACAACCTGGGCAATATTTATGTGCTTAGTCAATCGGGGCAATTAAAAAAAGATGGGTCCGGGTGGTGATTCTATTGCTGTATTCAATAATGTAAGGCAGTATGGAAAGATCCATTTTATAGATGTGACGAATCCGCTTAAGGTATTGTTGTATTTTAAGGATTTTGGGACGGTAGTAACGCTGGACCGGTTTCTGAATACGCGGTCTACGCTGGATTTGCGCCGGCGGCAGTTGTTCCAGGTAAGATCTATTGGTCAGGCGTATGACAATAATATTTGGGTATTTGATGAGCTGGAAAGTAAGCTGAAACGGATTGGAGAAGATGGGCGGCTGATTGACCAATCGACGGATTTCCGGCTGATCTTTGACTCGACGCCTTCTCCTTCGTTTATAGTAGATCAGAATAAACAGTTGTACCTGTATGACGCTGATAAAGGGGTCTATGTGTTTGATTATTACGGTGCGTTTAAGAATCGCATTCGTTTAACGGGTTGGACGGATTTTTCGGTTATCAATAATATACTTTTTGGCAGGGATGCCGGTATTTTATACCGGTATGAGCCCGGTACTTTAAACCTGCAACAATACCCCATACCGGCTGCGATGCGCGATGCCCGGAAAATAAAGATCATGCCTGGTAATTTGTACCTGCTACGTGATCACCAGCTGGAGATCTATACTTACCGTTGAAATTCGTGAACCAGCAAGGCTTTTGCTTCGATGGCTTTTTATTGACCTTTGCCTGAATTGGAGATTTCGCTATTTGGCTGAGATGGCAAAGTTGATTTGTTTAAATTTGCAGCATGGACAAATTCCTGGATGGCGTTTTTCTTGATAATATGATCCGAAACTATTTATTGGTAGGCGGGTCGATATTGTTGGCACTATTATTCAAGCGATATCTTTCACGTTATATTGCGGGACTTCTTTACCGTATCATTCAAAGGTTGGCCAGTGGGGTGGATAAGAAATCGTTTGTGAACCTGGTGGTTTCTCCCCTGGAAACGTTCCTGTTGTTGCTGGTTTGTGTGGTATCGCTGGACAAGCTCAATTTTCCGAAAATATTTGATATTAAACTGTATAAAATACAGTTACATGGGCTGGTTGATGGGGTTGCGATCATTGTGATGATCGTTACGTTTAACTGGCTGTTGCTTCGTATTATTGATTTTGTAGCGATGATACTGCAGCATAAGGCTGATCTGACGCCAGACCAGACAGACAATCAGTTGGTGGTTTTCTTTAAGGATTTCTTTAAGGCGATTGTGGTGATCATGGGTGTGTTGATGGTGTTGAAGCTGGCTTTTCATTACCCGATCACGAATCTCATTACGGCATTAAGTATTGGTGGTGCTGCTCTTGCGCTGGCTACGCGGGAGAGTCTGGAAAACCTGATAGCTTCGTTCATCATCTTTTTTGATAAACCATTCATGGTGGGTGACCTGGTGAAGGTGCAGTCGATTACGGGTACGGTGGAAAAGATAGGTTTGCGTAGTACGCGTATCCGTACGGACCAGAAGACGTACGTGACCATGCCCAATAAGCAAATGGTGGACAGTATTATGGATAATCTTTCGTTGCGTACGCAGCGTCGGGCATTTGTTCAATTGGAGTTGAATAACGATACTTCTCATGAGGTGGTGAATCAGTTGATCCTGCGCATTCAACAGTTGTTTCAGCAGCGTAATGGGGTGGTAGAAAACTATACGGTATTTCTGTCGGATATTGTGAAGGATACTTATCTGGTGAATGTGGAGTTTTTCACGGCAACGATCCCTGTAGCTGATTTCAATAGTCTTAGGCAGGAGGTAAATCTAGTGATCATTGGTATGATGAAGGAAATGGGTATTAGGCTGGCTGGTAGAGAGCCGAATATAGTAATCATGAAGGAGGGATAAAGTAGGTGTGAGCTGCTGGCTTCGAGGCTTATTTGGTGGAAATAAATCATGCTACTTTGAGCTTGCAGCTCAAAGCTCATGGATTGTAGCTTACTTACAGTGAAGCTTTTATTTCGAGGAGAAATTCTTTTATTTTTGGAGGGATTGGATGAGTTCAAAGCTCTCGCGCCCTTGTTTGTTCTTCTTCAGGAAGTCTTTTGCGCCTTCGATGGTCAATTTGCGTCTACGGAGGAGGTCATAGATCAGTTCCAGATTTTTAATATCTACAGGCCTGAAATGGCGGTCGCCCTTGCGGTTCTTGCGGGGTTGGATGATATCAAACTCATTTTCCCAAAAACGAAGCAAAGATTGGTTTACGCCAAACATTTCGGCTACTTCGCCAATGGCATAGTACTGTCTTTGGAAAAGGACCTCATCGGCTGGAATGTTGACCAGATCGGCTTCGGCATCGAGTGCTTTGAGGGATTTGCGGCCCCTGGTAGACTTTTTTATGGGCTGTTTAGCTACCGGGGCGGGTGCTGGAGTAACAGGAGGGGGTGGTTCTTCTTCCTTTGGCGGCTCTACGGGTTTGAGTGATTTTACCCTTACGCCCACAGAGGCATTTTCCTGCGGTTGCGCATCGGAAAAGTCGAAAGTAATTTGGTTGAGGTTTTTTGAATCCATAGTTATTGAATGGGTAGCGGTTATTTCATAACAAATATCGTGCAGTAAAATTATGAAGAATGTTGAGGGGGTTAAAACCTTGTTTAAAACAGGTGTTAAAACGGGTGTTTTTTTGGCTCAAAAACAAGGGGTTAAACGGTGAAAAAGGTGCATAAAATGGCCCCTTAAAAGCGTCCGAAAGCCTTAATTTTCGTACATTTGCGGGAATCAACATTCTTAACTTTCACAAGCATTTTCACAAGCATTTATGGATACAGAAACCAAGGAAATTCTTACCCCCGCCACCAATGGATATGGAGCAGATAGTATACAGGTACTGGAAGGGTTGGAGGCGGTACGTAAGCGTCCTGCCATGTATATCGGCGATGTTGGCGAAAAAGGCCTTCATCACCTGGTATATGAGGTAGTAGACAACTCGATAGATGAAGCGCTGGCGGGTTATTGTAAAAATATTGTGGTTACGATCCACGAGGATAACTCGATCTCGGTAATAGATGATGGTCGTGGTATCCCTACGGGGATCAATACGAAGGAGCAAAAGAGTGCGCTGGAGATCGTAATGACGGTGTTGCATGCCGGGGGTAAGTTTGATAAGGATACTTATAAGGTTTCCGGTGGTTTGCATGGTGTGGGTGTAAGTTGTGTGAACGCGCTAAGTACTGTTTTACAGGTAACGGTACAGCGTGAAGGAAAGATCTTTGAGCAAGAGTATCGCATTGGTGTACCTCAATACCCTGTTCGGGAGATTGGTGTATCTGATGAAACAGGTACGAAGGTTCATTTCTGGCCTGATACGAGCATATTTACAGTAAGTGTTTATAAGAAGGATATCCTGGAAGGCCGTTTGCGTGAGCTGGCCTATCTGAATAAAGGCATCCGGATCGTGCTGAATGATCTGCGTGAAAAGGATGAATCGGATGTTACTTATAGCAAGACCTTCTATAGTGAAGGGGGTATTGTAGAGTTTGTAGAAATGCTTGATAAGAACGCTGGCCGCAGCCCCTGATCCCCGGATCATATTTGTGGAAGGCCGCGATGAAAAAGAGCAATGTAGCAGTAGAAGTAGCGCTTACGTACAATGATAGCTACAATGAGCACATCTATTCTTATGTCAATAATATCAATACGATTGAAGGCGGTACGCACGTATCGGGGTTCCGCCGGGCGCTTACGCGTATGTTCAAATCGTATGGCGACCGGGAAAATCTTTTTTGAGAAAGCCAAAGTAGAGATTGAAGGGGATGATTTCCGCGAGGGCCTTAGCGCGATCATTTCGGTAAAAGTGCCTGAGCCTCAGTTTGAGGGTCAAACGAAGACGAAACTGGGTAACAGTGATGTAATGGGGGTAGTGGATAGCACTGTGTCGAAAGTGCTGGAAAAATACCTGGAAGAGAATCCCAAGGAGGCAAAGAATATTATTTCCAAAGTGATATTGGCAGCCCAGGCGAGAGCGGCAGCCCGCAAGGCCCGTGAGCTGGTACAAAGGAAAAGTGTGTTAAGTGGAGGCGGTTTACCAGGTAAACTTGCTGATTGTTCGGATCGGGATCCTGAACGTTGCGAGCTATTCCTGGTTGAGGGTGACTCGGCAGGTGGAACAGCCAAGCAAGGGCGCGATCGTTCTTTCCAGGCCATTTTGCCGTTGCGTGGTAAGATCCTGAACGTAGAGAAGGCAATGGAGCATAAGATCTATGAGAACGAGGAAATCAGGAATATGTATACGGCCCTGGGGGTTACAGTAGGTACGCCTGAAGATCCCAAGGCATTGAACCTGGTTAAGTTGCGCTACCATAAGCTGATCATCATGACGGATGCCGATGTGGATGGTAGTCACATTGCAACATTGATCCTGACGTTCATATACCGTTATATGGCCGCTTTGGTAGAGCAAGGTTATGTTTATATTGCGCAACCACCTTTATACCTGGTGAAGAAAGGTAAAGACCAGGCTTACGCCTGGAATGAAGAGCAGCGCAAAGGCTGGGTAACGAAATTTGGCGCGGGTAAAGAAGACAGTGTTAACATTCAGCGCTATAAAGGTTTGGGAGAAATGAACGCTACGCAGTTGTGGGATACGACGATGAATCCCGATAGCCGTACGTTGAAGCAGGTAACGATCGAGAGCGCGGCAGAAGCCGACCGTATCTTTAGCATGCTGATGGGTGATGAAGTAGCGCCCCGTCGGGAATTCATTGAAAGCCACGCTAAGTATGCGAAGCTGGATATCTAATTGATGAATCGTCAATTCCCGCCAGTGCGGGACAAGCTGTGTATGCGTTTGCTTCGATAAGCTACAGTTTATTTGAAGCTTTCAATAAAAAAGCAGCCATCTAATCACTTCGATTGGATGGCTGCTTTTTCTTTAGGGATGATTCTTATTATCCTGATTTTCACTCATTCCCGAAAGCTTTCGGAGCAACAGGCAGTTCACAAAATCTTTTTTGAAATACTACTTGAACCTGGTTAGCACCTTGTCCATTGCCGCCGAAATATAGTCATTGTACAGGTTGCCGATACTTCCTTCGTGGGTATGATGTAATTGTTTTTTGTAATCGAAGTTAAAAGTGCCCTGCTCAATGTCGTTGCCCACCTGCTTATAAGCATCGCGGAAAGGGATGCCTTTATTAACGAGTTCATTCACCGCTTCTACACTGAACAGGTATTTGTATTTGGCATCATCGAGGATATTTTCTGTCACAGACATATTAGACAACATGAGGCATGTCATCTGCAGGCAGTCTTTCAGGGTTTCAATGGCCGGGAACAGGATCTCTTTGGTCAGTTGCAGGTCACGGTGATAACCAGAGGGCAGGTTATTGACCAGGAGGGTGAGCTCATTGGGAGTAGCTTGTATGCGATTGCATTTGGCACGGATGAGCTCAAATACGTCTGGGTTCTTTTATGGGGCATAATGCTGCTGCCGGTTGTGAGCTCTGACGGGAAGGCAATAAATCCGAAATTCTGGTTAATATACAGGCAGCAATCCATGGCCAGACGACTTAAGGTGGCAGCCACGGCACTGATTCCGGTAGCTACTACGCGTTCTGTTTTGCCGCGGCTCATTTGGGCATAGACGGAATTGGCATTCAGGGCGCCAAAATGCAGCAGTTCGGTGGTGCGGGTGCGATTGAGGGGGAATGAAGAACCATAGCCGGCGCCACTGCCAAGGGGGTTCTTATTAGCCACCGCATAGGCTGCGGCCAGTAGTTCCAGGTCATCGACCAAACCTTCAGCGTAGGCGCCTAACCACAGGCCAAACGATGAGGGCATGGCGATCTGGAGATGGGTGTATCCAGGTAATAAGTGTTGTTTGAATTTTTCGCTTTGGGCGATCAGCAGGTCGAATAGTTGTTTTACTTCTTCTTTCACGGCCAGTACTTCGGCCCGCAGGTACAATTTAATATCTACAGCAACCTGATCGTTGCGGCTACGACCGCTGTGGATCATCTTACCGGCATCGCCAATGCGCTGGGTCAATAATAGTTCTACCTGTGAGTGTACGTCTTCAACACCGTCGGCAATCGTAAATCGTGACTCGTCGATTTCCCTGGCTATGGCTTTAAGTCCGTTCACTGCTGCATCGGCATCTGCTTTGCTCATTAATCCTACTTCGCCCAGCATGGTAACGTGGGCAATGGAGCCTTCCACATCATATTTTGCCAGGAGGATATCAAATTCTTTGTCGCGGCCAACGGTGAATTTTTCTATCTGGGCAGATATAGCGGTGTTTTCTTTTTGCCAAAGTTTCATAATACCTGGTTTAAAAGTTGGATGTACAATTCAATGCCTTCTTTAATCTCCTGTATATAAATGAATTCATCGGCGGTATGGCTGCGGGCGGAATCGCCGGGGCCCATCTTGAGGGTTTGGAAAGGCATTAAGGCTTTATCGGAAGTAGTAGGGGAGCCGTAATAGGTTCTGTTGAGTGCAATGCCAGCCCTGGTAAGGGGATGGTCCAAAGCGATGGAAGTAGACCGAAGCCTGGTGCTTCTGGGTTGTACTTCACATTGTACATGGGCACGGATCACTTCCAATACTTCTTCAAAGGTATACAGCTCATTCACGCGTACATCAACCACAAATTTGCATTGGGCTGGCACTACATTATGGGCCTTATTATCGGTTTCAATAACGGTAACGCTCATTTTTACGGGTCCCAGCAGGTCAGACACCTTGGGGAAACGGTAATTCCGGAACCACTCTATATCGGCCAGGGCTTTATAGATAGCATTCTCGCCTTCTTCGCGGGCGGCATGTCCGGCTTTGCCATGAGAAAGGCAATCGAGTACCATTAATCCACGTTCGGCCACTGCCATTTGCATTTGAGTGGGTTCACCTACAATGCCGCATTCGATTATCCCTTTATCTCTGAAGGGATAATTAAACTGCTCATCTTGCAATAACGCTTCAATACCATTACGTCCGGAAATTTCTTCTTCAGCTGTTGCTGCCAATACAAGGTTGTATTTTAGATTTTCATGATCCTTAAAATACAGAAAAGCTGCTATCAGGCTAACCAATGGACCTCCGGCATCGTTACTCCCTAACCCATATAACTTCCCATCTTCAACAATTGGAGAAAACGGGTCTTTGGTGTATTTAGGATTAGGTTTTACTGTATCGTGATGGGAGTTTAATAGCAAGGTAGGCTTGGCCGTATCAAAATGGCGATTGTAACCAAAAATATTGTTGAGCCTTCGGTATCTAATAACACCGTTCTGTTTTAGAAAGAGGTCTAAAATGGCAGCTGTCTGGTCTTCTTCTTTACTGAATGAAGGGGTGGCAATCAGTTGTTTCAGCAAGGCAATGGCCTGCTCCTGTAATATGTTGATACGATCACTGCTCATTGATAATGGTTGTGCCAGAGGTTCCGGCAATTAATTGTTGTAGCTGTTCGGCTTTTCCAATGATCACTTTCTTTACACCGCTGTTGAGGGCGGCAAATGCATTGTCGAGCTTGGGGATCATGCCGGCAAAGATCTTTTGTTCGTTTTTCAATTGTTGGTAGTAAGCCGGTGTAATTGCTTTAATCACGGTATTGTCGTCATTGGCATCCAATAGTACGCCGCTTTTTCAAAGGAGTAGATGAGTTGCACATCAAAGTGCTGGCTCAATCCTTTGGCGGTTTCCTGTGCAATGGTGTCGGCATTGGTATTGAGGAGTAATCCCTGTTTGTCGTGTGTAATGGGCGCCAGTACAATGGCCATGTCCTGATCCAGTAAAGTTTTCAGGAGGGGGCATTGATGCTTTCTACATCGCCTACAAAGCCATAATCGAGTGTTGGATGCACTCTTTTGTGAGCCTGGATAGCATTGCCATCAGCACCACTTAGGCCAATAGCATTAGTGCCACGGGCTTGTAATTGGGCTACTATATTTTTGTTGATGTAACCGGCATACACCATGGTTACAATCTTGAGGGTTTCGGCATCGGTGATCCTTCGACCATCGATCATTTGCTGGGGCACCTTCATATCTTCGGCCAAGCGGGTAGCTAATTTACCACCGCCATGCACCAGGATCTTTTTGCCCTGGATAGCAACAAAGTTGGTAAGGAATGCAGCTAGTTTAGCATCATCATCTATGATATTACCGCCAATCTTGACTACGAATAGCTTTTCCAAATTCCCTGTTTAATGTTTTGCTTTTAAAATCCCGGCCAATACGGCTTGTGCAGCCCATACGCGGTTGGAGGCTTCCTGGGTTACGATGCTGTTGGGTCCATCCAGAATTTCATCGCTCAGTTCTACATTCCTTCTTACGGGCAGGCAGTGCATAACGCTGGCATTGTTGGTAAGGGCCAATTTTTCATTGGTCATCATCCAAGCCGGATCATTGGTATAAATGCGACCATATTCGTGATTGAATGTACTCCAGTTTTTCACGTATACAAAGTCGGCATTTTTCAGTGCGGCGTCCTGGTCGTGGGTAATGGTAGCGCCATTGGTAAACTGGGTATCCAGCTCATAATCTTCGGGGTGGGTGATCACAAAATCGGCCTGCCCCCAGGCATTGACCCATTGTGAAAAACTATTGGCCACGCACTGGGGCAATGGTTTTACGTGGGGCGCCCAGGTCAATACGATCTTGGGTCGCTTGCCCTTCACTACTCCGGATGCGGGGAGGCTAAGGCTTTCCTGAATGGTAATAATATCTGTTAAGCTTTGCAGGGGATGTAAGGTGGCGCTTTCCAGGCTTACCACGGGAATTCCTGCATATTTTATGAATTGCTTGATGAATAATTCGCTGTAATCGTCATCCCGGTTCTTCAGGGAAGGGAAGGTACGTATGGCCAGTACATCGAAGTATTTGCCCATAATGGGGGCAGCATCTTTTACGTGCTCTACGGTACTACCGCTCATGATGGCCTCTTCTTCAAATTCGAGGGCCCAGCCTTCCTGGCCAACATTGAAAACGATGGCTTCCATGCCCAGGTTTTGCGCCGCTATCTGTGTACTAAGACGGGTACGCATACTGGGATTAAGAAACAGGAGGCCTATGCGTTTATGAGCGCCCAGGGTTTTATCTTTTAACGGATCTGCTTTGTAAGCCAGTGCTTTTTTACCAATGCATCAATATTGGTAACGTCGTGAACAGAGATAAAGTTATTCATGATTCTTTGTTTGGCCTTTCTTCCATTTTCTGAATAAAGCGATGATCGTACATGCTATGAGCAGGTAAACAATAAACATGGGAATGTGCTGAAGGTATCCCATGAAAAGTTGTTTACTCAGGTCCTGGTTATGGAATTATACGTTGGTTGGTTGATTGGCCAGCGCTGCAATTTCCTCTTTCACGGCTTCGAGTAGCTCATCGGCATCTTTTTACGCAAAGCCAGGGAAGGCAGTAAACGGATTACGTTAGGTTTGGCCTCTCCGGTAAATATCTTATGCTTCCAGAGGAGATTTTTCTTCAGGTCTTTCAGTTCTTCAGGTACATCAAATCCGATCATCAGTCCACGGCCTCTTACATTTCTGAGTTCGGGGATGGCTTTTAGTTGTTGCATGAGGTAGGTACCTACTTCGGCTGCATTGGCTACCAGGTTTTCCTGTTCTATTACTTCCAGTACAGCGAGGGCGGCAGCGCAGGCCAGGTGGTTACCGCCAAAGGTGGTGCCCAGCATGGAATGTTTGGCCTGGATATGGGGAGCAATGATAATACCTGCTACAGGAAATCCATTACCCATGCCTTTGGCCATGGAATAGATATCTGCATTGACACCGGCAAAATCATGGGAGAAGAATTTACCACTTCTGCCATAGCCACACTGCACACTGTCGGCAATGAAAACAGCCCCATATTCGTCACACAGGTGACGGATCTTTTGCAAGAAGGTAACCGATGCTACATTGATACCTCCTACACCTTGTATACCTTCTATGATAACGGAAGAAATGTCGGCTCCCTGAGCCTTGAAGCAAGCCTCCAATGCATCTTCATCGTTGAAGGGGAGGAAGATCACATTGTTGGTTTGGTTTACCGGCGCTACAATGGCTGGATTGTCGGTAGCGGCTACGGCCAGGGAAGTTCTGCCATGGAATCCTTTCTTAAAAGCAATGATCTTTTTTGCGACCATTGAAGAAAGAGGCCAGTTTCAAGGCATTTTCATTGGCTTCAGCTCCTGAATTACACAAGAACAGATGATAGTCTTCCTTGCCGGATACTTTGCCCAACTTAGCCGCCAGCTCTTCCTGGAGGGAATGCGGATGGAGTTGGAGTAAAAACCTACTTTATTGAGTTGATCGGTTAATCGTTGTACGTAGTGAGGATGGGTATGGCCAATAGATATTACAGCATGACCGCCATACAGGTCAAGGTACTGTTCGCCAGTTGCATCCCAAACGTAAGAGCCTTTTGCTTTTACAATGGTGATGTCGTTGATGGGATAAACGTCAAATAACTTCATGGAATACTTTTAAATGGTATTTAAAAATAATTAGCCTTCAACTTCAACCCTGCGCATTCATCCAGGCCAAACAACAGGTTCATGTTCTGCACAGCCTGGCCGGAAGCGCCTTTCAATAAATTATCAATGATGGAGTGTACTACCAGTTTGGTACCCACTTTTTCCACTTGTATGATGCATTTATTGGTATTAACAGCCTGTTTTAAGAATACGGGTTGTTTGCTTACTGTGGTAAAGGGGTGGCCATCATAAAAATCAGTGTACAGCTTGTTGAGTTCTTGTTCGCTGAGGTCGCAATCCAGTTGTGAGCTGATGAAAATGCCACGGGTAAAATCGCCTCTCCAGGGAACAAAGTTCACATCGATTTCTCCCTTGGGTTGTAGTTGTAATAACGACTCGCCAATTTCATTCAGGTGCTGGTGATTCAGTGTTTTATAAGCCTGGATATTGTTGGCCCTCCAACTGAAATGGGAGGTGGCGCTGAGGCTTTGGCCAGCCCCGGTAGACCCGGTAATGCCGGTAGTGTATACATGGTTCAGTAACCCAGCTTTGGCCAGGGGAGTAAACCAAGTTGAATGGCAGTAGCAAAACAGCCAGGGTTGGCGATGTTGGAAGCTGACCGGATAGCATCTCTGTTCAGCTCGGGCAACCCATAAACAAAGCTGCGAGCCGCGAGCTGCGAGCTGCGAGACAACCTGAAGTCCTGGGAAAGGTCAATGATCTTAATACGCTCATCAAACGGGTTTTCGGCCAGGAACTTCTTGGCTTCACCATGACCTACGCAGAGGAATACTACGTCTACATCCTGGTTCAGATCGCCGGTGAATTGCCAATCGGTTTCTCCGATCAGGTCTTCATGAACGGCATATACTGGTTTGCCGGCATTGCTGCGGCTATGAATAAAGGAAACAGCTACATACGGATGGTGTACCAACAAACGGATCAGTTCACCACCGGTATAACCTGCTCCTCCTACGATTCCAACTTTGATGTTCTTACTCATACCATTTTCAATTTTGAGCCAGCGGCTCTTTAATAACCTCATCCCGCCATTCGGCGGGAAGGCGAGCGAGTGTTCAGGCCCGAAGCTTATTTCTTATTCTCTTCCTGTACAGCAGTCCAGATTGAGGTCTGGTTGCCAAATATTTTGCTGAATCCGCGTACATCCTCACCAGTAAAGCCGGTATTCATTTCACCATATTTTCCAAACTTGCTGCTCATCAGGTCGAACGGTGATTCGATGCCCATTACCTGGAAACGGTAAGGCAGTAATTGTACAAATACATCACCTGTTACGGTTTGCTGGGAGTTTTCGAGATAGGCTTCAATATCGCGCATTACTGGATCCATGATCTGACCTTCATGCAACCAGTTGCCATAGAATTGGGCCAGTTGATCTTTCCAATTGAGTTGCCATTTGGTGAGTACATGTTTTTCGAGGGCATGGTGTGCTTTCAGGATCACCATGGGAGCAGCGGCTTCAAAACCTACACGACCTTTAATACCGATGATGGTATCGCCTACATGGATGTCACGGCCAACGCCATAAGGGCCGGCAATGGTTTGCAGGTATTGAATGGCTTCTGAAGGATGGGCAAATGATTGACCATCTACTGCTTTCAGCTCACCCTTTACAAAGCTTAGCTTTACCTCCTGGCTGCCAGTTTGGGTAACTTGTGTAGGCCAGGCTTCTTCGGGCAACATGCCTTTGGATGAAAGGGTTTCTTTACCGCCTACGCTGGTACCCCAAAGGCCTTTATTGATAGAGTACATGGCTTTGGCAAAATTCATATCCACGCCTTTGGCCTTCAGGTATTCGATCTCGGCTTCACGGCTCAGCTTCAGGTCGCGGATGGGGTAATGATCTCTACGCCGGGGATCATGATGTGAAAGATCATATCAAAACGCACCTGGTCATTGCCGGCGCCGGTACTACCATGGGCTACTGCATCTGCTTTCAGCTTTTGCACATGCTCGGCAATATGAACGGCCTGGCTTAACCTTTCGGCACTTACGCTCAAAGGGTAAGTATTGTTCTTTAACACATTACCATAGATCAGGTATTTAATGATCCGGTCGTAATAAGTTTTTACAGCATTAACAGTAGTATGGGTTTTAACGCCAAGCTTATAGGCATGGGCTTCAATCTGCTTTAACTCTTCTTCACTAAAACCACCGGTATTAACGATGATGCTGTGTACTTCATAACCTTTGTCTTCACCCAGGTATTTTACACAATAGGAAGTGTCAAGTCCGCCGCTGAATCCTAATACTATTTTTTCATTGCTGATGTATGCTGGTTATAATATCGAATGTTATTAAAAGGTAATTCCCGATTACAAGCTAAAGAAGTACTGCAACAGGGATCGCTTCCTGGTGGCCTGCACCATTTTGGCACTGTTGTCATCTTTATCTTTTTCAGGAAAGGTTGCAGGAATTTCCATTGTTTGATACGCAGTAAGCGTTCCAGGATGCCCTTCTTCTCTTCAAAGAATTGTTTGGTTTCTTCCGGCTCATAATGGTCCTTGGGGTCATAGAGCATGGCAGTACACATACAGTTCTTCCTTTCCTTGCTCATTAGGATCTCGTAATTGACGCAGCTTTTACAGCCTGCCCAGAAGGCATCATCCTGGGTGAGTTCGGAATAGGTCACGGGTTCATAACCCAGTTCGCTATTGATCTTCATGACGGCCAGGCCGGTGGTAAGTCCAAATATTTTGGATTCGGGATACAACTTACGGCTTAGCTCGAATATCTTTTTCTTAATGGCCTTGGCCAGTCCCCCTTTCTGAAAGAAGGGGCTACGATGAGGCCCGAGTTGGCTACGTATTCGCCATGGCTCCAGGTTTCGATATAACAAAAACCGGCCCATATACCATCCTGGTTAAAGGCGATCACAGATTTCCCTTCCCGCATTTTTTGCTGGATGTATTCCGGTGATCGTTTGGCGATACCGGTACCACGGGCTTTGGCAGAGGAAGCCATCTCGTCGCAAATGATCTGAGCGAAGTCAAGATGAGTTTCATTGGCTATAAGTATCTGGAACTGTTGTTGCGTTTCCATGTTAGACAAGACTATAAATGTGAACAAATGCAGTAGAAGTGAACACTGCGGGAGACACGAATCCCGGGTTAGGGGAGCATAGTTCCATTACTAAAGGGATACTATGGTAAATGAGTATCAACGTCGCACCCTAACGGGGACCGGGCGACTAACAAAATCTGTACGGAGTTGTACAGCAAAAACCCCACGCACTATAGTAATAACGCTTTGCGCTACTACATCAGCGAGTATTATGGTGAGATTTTTTTGCATTTCTTTTTCCTAATGAAATTTTGAGTCTATACTTTTGACACCGCAAAGAAAACATTTTTTAGGATGCGGGGGATTTTTAATGTAAAATTTTAGCTAATTCCATAAAAACCAGCAAACAAGCGTTTGTGTGAACGGCTGTGGCTAGCCTGCAGCCTGGTGTAGCTGTCTGAAATCAATAATAATTGGTGATAAAAGCCGGGTGTTTTTAGTTTCCTGCACTGGTTGCACCGGATGCCCCAGGCAAAGGATTGAGTAAGATAGATCGCACAATATCAGGTCTTTGCAGGCGAATGAGGTGGCCGGCATTGGGCAAGAAGATGAAATTGGCCAGTTTGCCTTGTAGTATTTGTTTGGCAAAATCGAAGTTGGTAGGTTCTATGATATTGTCTTCCCCTCCTTGAACAACCGTCACGGGCACTTTCAGGTTTTTCCACTCGGGCAGTAGCTTGCGTAGCTCTTCTACATGGGTAAATTTTTCGTCGGTAGCGCTTTTCATAAAACGGGGAAAGAGCCAGTAAGGCGGTCCGCCATTAATAAAAGGGTGGAACCACCAGAACTTTTCCTTGTCGGGGTCGATGGCTGCCGCCAGCATGACGAGGTGATTGAATTCGGTAGGGTATACCAAAGCGATTTTCCCTGCAATGGGTGCCCCATAGGAACTGCCCATTACCACACCGGGTTTATGGGACCGGTTTAGGCGCATGGCTTCATGGATGGCAATGGCCTGGGTGGTGATGGAGGTAACAGATTTCCGTTTGCCTTTGAAGCGTGACTTGTTGTAGCCCAGGCGGTCAACTGCAATGATGTGAAAGTGCTGCTGTAATACGGAATCATCCAGGAGGTTACGACTGCCATACCAGGCGCCAGGTGCTCCGTGTATCATGAGTAAAGGGGGCAAGGTATCGGCACCGGTGGTGGCGCAAAAAGGGAGACAGAATCATTGCGGATGGTAAAATAGGTAGGTTTTACAGGCTTGTTCTGGTAGTATTGCCTGATCTCCCGGTTGGTCATGGTAAACCGGCTAAAGCAGCCGCAAAAGAAAAAGCAGGCCGCCAAGAGGATCAAGGTATATCGTACAGGTATCATATCCTCAAATCTAACAAATGGCTGCCGCTTCTGTTGGGCAGGAAAGTTAAGTATTCATAAAAAGGCCTGTATTGCATCATCTGCAAGGCGAAGAAAGGATCTTCAAGGCCTGGTGAATGATCTCGGCCAGGTAGTTGCCCAGGAGTTCATATTTGAAAGTGTAGTTATTATTGGCTTCTACCAACATTTTTTCAAATACATCCCGCATCAACAGATCCTGGGTGGCATTTAAAAATACACCGGGTTGGCTCCTTTGCTGAACATGGGCAAGGACTGAAGAAGACCATGCATTTTGTCCGAAAGAAAGGCAGCATTGAACAAGCAGGAGTAGCCGGCCGGCTTCCTGGATAAGGATACTGCTGCTTGTTTTGCCTGCGGGTTATGAAAATACAAAAGGGCGCCTGTTCCCGGTGTATGGTTGCTGATTAAGCAGATGGCATAATAGTGTGCCCCTGGTTGCCGGAAGGATGCTTTATCATTTTCTTCCAGTCTGAATACCTGTATTGGCTTTGCATGCTTCATGATCCTCTATTCTAAAGCAGCAGTTAGGCTTCTGCTGGCTGAGGTTCAAAAGCTGTTGAAGTGGTCACCAATTTCCAGTCTTCCAATTCCTGGCGAACGGAATCGATCTTTGTTTGTGCCAGGTCGAAGGCATCGCTGCCCAGGAAAAGGTGCAAAGGAGGATTTTTTGATTCGGCTACCTGGATCATGGCCAGTGCTGCTTTTTCCGGATCGCCCAATTGATTGCCATTCATGATATTTTGGTGAAAGGCTTGTGATTCTCTAACCTCTTTATAGGACTCAATGGGGTTTTCGGCAACATTCAATGACCCTTCGTTCAGGAATTGTGTTCTGAAGTAGCCGGGAGAAACGATGGTGGCGTTGATACCAAAAGATTTGATCTCGGTAGACAATGATTCAGTCAGGCCTTCTACGGCAAACTTGGTAGCGCAATAGATGCCAAAGCCGGGGAAGGTGCCAATAAATCCTGCAATGGAGGATACGTTGATAATATGTCCGGATTGTTGAGCTCTTAGATAAGGCATTACCTTGCGGATCACATTGAGGGTACCAAATACATTGATGTCGAAGTTTTTCCTTGCTTCAGCATCTGAAAGTTCTTCCAGGCTTCCGGCTAATCCGTAACCGGCATTGTTTACTACCACATCAATTTGACCAAACAGGTTAACAGTTTCATCAATGGCTTTCTGAACGCTGACCTCACTGTTGATGTCAACTGCCAGGGGAAGGAAATGATGATCGGTATTGCCTACAGCTTTGATCAGCTCTGCTTTGTTTCTTGAAGTGGCGGCTACGCAATAGCCTTTGGACAACAGTTGTTGTACCAGGGATAGACCCAGGCCTTTGAGGTGCCGGTTACGAACCATACTTTGGTGTGTGTTTGTGTCATAGTTGATTTGTTTTGATAACACAAAGCTACTATGCAGAAGAGGTGTGGCTGTTGTAGCATTCAAAGCAATAGTTACGAAATTCAAACTCGTTATTGTAGTATTCATCTAAGGCCACTGGGAACAAGAATGGACAGTATATACAATAAGAAAGCCGCATCGTGAGAGGCGGCTTTCTTATTGTATAGGTCATGATCGTTTATGCAGACACAAATGGATCGCTTAGTGGTTGCGGTAGGCAGTTGGTGTAAGGGCTACCTGTTTTTTGAAGAAGTTATTGAAATGGGCCGGCTCTTCAAAGCCCAGGCAATAACTGATCTCCGATATATTCCAGTTGGTATGTTTCAATAAGGCTTTGGCTTCGGCAACCAGGCGTTCAAAGATATGTTCGGAGGTTGTTTTACCGGTGGTTTCTTTAATGGCCCTATTGAGGTGATTTACGTGTACGGCCAGTTGTTTGGCAAAGTCATTGGCTGAACGTAAGGTAAACCGCTGGGAAGGCGATTCGATGGGAAACTGTCTTTCGAGCAATTCGGTGAATACGGCTGTGATCCTTGCTTTGGCATTGGGATGCTGGTACAGGGCTTCGGCAGGTTGGATCTTCAGTGCAAAATGGATCAGTTCTGTAACGTAATTGCGCAGGAGGTCGTATTTATATACATATTCCGAATTGATCTCTTCTTTCATTTTGCGGTAAATGGCTGATACCTGTAGGTCTTGCTCGGGCGTAAGGGGATAGGCTGGTTTACCACCGGGTGCAAACATGGGAAAGTCCAGTATGCTGCCACGAATCTTGCCGCTAAAAAGCCATCGGTAAAAATGGTGAAGAAGCCGGTAACTCCGTCCACACTGCAATCCCAGGCATAGGGTACATTGGGATTAAAGAACATGAGGGTGGTGCCGGATACTTCGATGCTTTTATCGGCATAATGGCATACGTTGTCGCCGCGCATGAGTGTTATCTTGTAGAACTCCCGGCGGCTGTATTTGGCTGGGGTGCCATGTGGCCCCACGGTATCTTCGATGGAGAATACATTAAAATGCCCGATATCCTGCTTTAGGTTTTGGGGCAGGTAATTCAATTTCTTCTTGTAAAACTCCTCTAAGGATTCTGCTTTTTCAATAATCATAATTCGATAATTAGCAGTTGAAAATAAATGGTGGAGTGGAATGGCTATCTGAATACAAAGCTACAATGGCCAAGGGTGCCTAAAATTACGGTTTTCAAACAGTCTATTGCAAAATTCAAACAATTGGGGAGATTGGCGCATAAGTGTGGAAGACTATCCGGAGTTGGAAGGATATGCTGTAGATTATCATTAAATTCGTAGCAATCAGTACTTTATTACATTTATTTGACCACTTTACCCCCTTTTGTGAACACTCAACTAACCAAAACCCTGGGCCCAGGGCTTCTTTTAATAGTTGTATCCGCTTGATGGTGTTATTGCCGGGAGTGAAGTTGACAGGCTTTATGTGGATCTGTACTATTTTACGGGCAATACAAGATCGCTGAACAATATTTAGTTAAAAAGCTGGAGCATTTTCGAAAGTTGATTTTGACCTGGGTTGGCGGGCGCAGATGTACATGCGGGCTGGCCAGGTATATCTAAAATTGAGGCAAATTGAAAGAGCCAGGTGGTATAGTGACAGCGCTCATGCTATGGCACTACGCCTGAACTCCTGGCCTTCACTTATGGAAAGCAGTCAGACATTGTATAAGCTGGATTCGCTGAAGGGTGACTATTTATTGGCGATGCGGCATTACCAGGAGTATAAAAGATTGCTGATTCGATACAAAGGGATGTGGCGGATAAACAAGCGATTGAAAAAATGGTGTGGGAAGAAAAGAAGATAACGGATGAAAAAGATAAGCTGCTTAAGGAAAAAGAATGGTTGATGAGAGAAATTAATCACCGTGTTAAGAACAACTTACAGGTGGTGATGAGCCTGCTCAATACGCAAGGTGCTTATCTTAAGGACGAAACAGCGTTGAACGCTATTCATGCCAGCCAGCATCGGGTTCATGCTATTTCCTTAATACACCGTAAACTATACCAAACTGACCATTTGTTGACGGTGATTGATATGGCGGTCTATATAAAAGAGATTGCTGAATACCTGGCTGATAGCCTGGATGCGGATCGGCAGATCAATTTTTCACTGGATATTGACCCGATTGAATTGGATGTTGCTCAGGCTGTGCCCACGGGCTTGATCATCAATGAAGCCGTTACCAATGCTGTTAAATATGCCTTTCCCGGAAAGAGTGCCGGGCAAATAAGGATTCGCCTGGGCAAGATGCCAGCTGGCAATATGGAGTTAATGATTTGTGATAATGGTATTGGATTACCTGCGCATTTTAACTGGCAGGATACGGAATCCCTTGGTATGAGCCTGATGCAGGGATTGTGCAAACAACTGGATGGGCATTTTGAGGTGTTGGATACAAATGGGCTTACTATAAAAATAAGTTTTGTGCCGGCCCAATCTCCTTTTACCAGATCGTGATCAAGGTACCTGGTTAATGGGCGGTCAATTGAGCCGCCGGGCGAAGGGTAAGTGAGGTAGGAAGTAACCCGCCAAAGACTGCAGGCTGGATACTAGTGTACCCCTAGTAGGATACACTGAAACAAGCCTAATAATTGCACCCGGATAGCCTTGGAATTGCACTGGGCTATAGGTGCCAGTGCTAGTTTATGAGTACTCCAGTGCAATTACCAGGCAATACCCAGGCGTGTTGACATGGTATAGACCAGTGAATGTGAGGCCTTTACTGTGGAATACAAGTTGAGTTAGGAAGCAAAAATGGAAATAATAAGGTGATTAGGATGCTTTTACGGGAATGGAATGGATAGCTGCGCTCATTTCTTTGATGAGGGAGGCGTCTTTTTCAATGGCGTTGCCAATGACAATTACGTCGGCGCCGGCTTTACAATTGAGGTAGGCTTTTTCGGGATTGGTGATGCCGCCACCTATAACGAGCGGAGTTTCAATGACCTGGGATACTTTCTCGATCATACTTTCGGTGATGGGGCGGCGGGCGCCGCTGCCTGCATCCATATAGATGAGTTTCATACCCAACATTTCACCTGCCATAGCAGTGCACATGGCTATTTCATTCTTATCGGCCGGGATGGGAGCGGTATTGCTGATATAAGACACGGTGGTGGGGGCTCCGCCATCGATGACCATATAGCCGGTAGAAATGATCTCGAGGCCGCTTTGCTTTACAAAAGGGGCTGAAATGACGTGCTGGCCGATCAGTAGTTCGGGATTGCGGCCTGAAATGACGGAGAGGTATAATAGTGCATCGGCAAAACGGGATATCTGGGAAGGACTGCCGGGGAAGAGGATCACTGGAATATCACAATTCCGTTTTATTTGTTGTACGACTTCGTCTAACTGATTGAAATGACTAAGCTACCTCCTACAAAGAGGTAGTCGACCCTTGCTTCCACTGCCAAAGTGGTGAGCTCATCAATTTTATCAGCCGTTACCTTATCGGGATCAATGAGTACGGCAAACGACTTATGTCCTTTCGCTTTCTGTAGTAGTAGAGACTGATAGATACGATTCGTCATGCCTTAGCTATTGGATCTTATACAAAAATGCGAAAAGTTTTTGGCTTTCACGCAGTTAATTAGGGATGTGGATAACCACTTATAAACGTACGTAAGTGGCTATCTGAACGATGTGTATGTTCCTAAAAGCTTTTCCACGGTCGTTGATATATTGGTTCATATAACCCATTTCGGCATCAAATTGCTTGCCGAACCGATAGCCCAGGGCTATATAAGCACGGTTTTGGTCAAAGAACTCCCCATTGACTGCCGATTTATCGCCAATATTTACAAACACCTCATTTTGCAAGGCCAGGAAGGGGGCTTTGCCATTGGCCGACCAGGGGGTAAGGGGTGTTAGATCCCGGATGAAATAGCGTAACCGGTTTGCATACAGGTTACCTCCTTTCTCCAGTTGCTGGTTGCGGGGGTGGCTTTAATGAGGAATCTTTGTTCTACTCTAAAACGATGTGCCAGGGTACCCTTTCTGGCATGGGGGCCTGAGCCGATGGAGAGAGGATGGGTAAACAGTAGCTGTTCCCAAATGCGGTGCTCGGGCAGATAGCCGCTTACACCACTGATCACTCTACGGTTATGGATGTACGCATAGCCGCCGGTAAGGACCCATTTTTTGTTGACATGATAATTTAGTCCCGCACGTAATAATAAAGTTGATATATGATCCAGCTGATGGCCACTTCTTAACTGAAAATCAGAATGTAGGCTTAATCTGGTCTTGATTTTGACAGTATTAAAATCCGCCAGCCACCCAGTGAATTGGGTTTGGGCTGTAAGACGATGCATATTGAGTAATAGCAATGCGAGGAAGAGAAGATACCTGTAGTTCATGCTTGCAAAAAAACAATAAAACGATCAAAGCGCGGCGAGAAAATAATGGTGTAAATTAAAATGAGGTTAAGAAAAGTGAGAAAGACTGAAAGTCCGAAAGTCGGAAAGAACAATTCAATCTAAATATTGTCTTATTCACGAACTTATGGAGGTTGAAAATACTTGATTGATAAGATAGGAAGTTGGTAAGAAGACAAGGGCATTTGACATGTATAGATCGCATGACTGCCGGACTTCGGGACTCACTGGCATCGGACTTTTTTATTGCGAACTTGTACGTTGAATGAACAGGAAATTTACGGTGTTACCCGCTTATTGAACATAGAATTTTTATCGTTCAAAACCAAATAAAAGTTATCCTGAAAATTGGTTTTGTGTGCAAAAGAATGAAGGAAAGCAATGCCAGTGTGTACTATGTGTTTTTTCCACATGGATGTGCAAAAAAGCAAGATTGGAATATGGGTGGAGGAAGATATTTTCGTTTCCTCCTACCCTGGCCCTAATACTGATAGCAATCATTTTTATTAATTGTAAACTCATTAATTACTAACCTTATGACTAGTAAAAAGCAATCTCCAAAAGGCTTGCAGTTCGGTCGTCGTTTTACACGAGACGATATCAGTGTGTTTGATCAGTTTGAGTATGATTATCGATCGTCGGTAATCCGGAACCCGAGTGGGGAGATTGTTTTTGAAATGACGAATGTGGAGGTGCCGAAACAATGGAGCCAGATTGCTACTGATATCCTTGCGCAGAAATATTTCCGAAAAGCAGGTGTTCCGCAAGCCGATGGTTCATTGGGCCGGGAAACTTCAATCAAGCAGGTTGCTCATCGCATGGCCAATTGCTGGCGTGTATGGGGCGAACGCTATGGTTATTTTTCCAGTGCCAAAGATGCGCAGGTATTTTATGAGGAGCTGGTATATTGTATTATTAATCAAGCATGTACTCCCAATAGTCCCCAATGGTTCAATACGGGCCTGCATGAAAGCTATGGTATTACGGGTAAACCTCAGGGACATTATTTTGTAGACCCTGCCGATGGGCAATTAAAGAAATCTACTTCGGCTTATGAGCGGCCCCAACCACATGCCTGTTTTATTTTAAGTGTTAGTGATGACCTGGTGAATGAAGGCGGACTGATGGACCTTTGGGTGCGTGAAGCGCGGATCTTTAAATATGGGAGTGGTGTGGGTACCAATTTTTCGCAGGTGCGTGGAGAAGGCGAGAAACTCAGCGGCGGCGGTACTTCCAGCGGCCTGATGAGTTTTCTGAAGATTGGCGACCGTGCTGCCGGCGCCATCAAGAGTGGTGGTACTACGCGCCGTGCTGCCAAGATGGTATGTCTTGACCTGGACCACCCCGAAATACTTGACTTTATTAATTGGAAAGTAGAAGAGGAAAAGAAGGTGGGTGCCCTGATCAATGCAGGTTATGCCAGTGATTATGAAGGGAAGCTTATCGCACGGTGAGTGGGCAGAATAGCAATAACTCGGTACGTATACCCAATGAATTTTTGAGAAGCTGGAAGCTGGTCAGGATTGGGAACTGAAGGCCAGAACGGATGGCCGGGTGATGAAGCGTATTCCTTCCAAAGAAGTATGGAACCAGATCTCTTATGCGGCCTGGCGTTGTGCTGACCCTGGTACGCAATATGATACTACTATTAATGAATGGCATACTTGCCCGCAGGGTGGACGCATCAATGCTTCTAACCCATGCAGTGAGTACATGTTCTTAGATAATACGGCCTGTAACCTTGCCTCTGCCAATCTCCGTAAGTTTTATGATGAAGCTACCAACACCTTTGATGTAGCCGGCTTTGAGTATACCTGCCGCCTGTGGACGGTGGTGTTGGAAGTATCCGTATTGATGGCACAATTCCCTTCCAAAGAAGTAGCTCAGCTTAGCTACGATTACAGAACGCTGGGCCTTGGTTATGCGAACCTGGGTTCTATGCTGATGGTAATGGGAATTGCCTATGACAGCGAAGAAGCCCGTGGCATTGCCGGCGCTATCACGGCAATCATGACGGGTATATCCTACAAAACATCTGCCGAGCTGGCTTCTATTTTAGGGCCATTTGCGCAGTATGAAGAGAACAAGCAGGATATGCTGCGGGTAATGCGCAATCACCGCCTGGCGGCTTATGATGCGGATGAATATGAAGGGTTGAGTATTAAGCCGGTGGGTATTAAAGCGCGTTATTGCCCCGATTACCTGCTGAAGGCTGCCACCAAGGCCTGGGATGATGCGGTTCAACTGGGTGAGCAATATGGCTACCGCAATGCACAAACCACGGTGATTGCCCCTACTGGTACCATTGGGCTGGTAATGGATTGTGATACTACGGGTGTAGAGCCTGATTTTGCGCTGGTAAAATTCAAGAAGCTGAGTGGCGGTGGTTATTTCAAGATCATTAACCAATCGGTTCCCACTGCTTTGATAAACCTGGGTTATAAAGCCAAAGAAATAGATACCATTGTTAAGTATGCGGTGGGCGCGGGCACTTTTGCAGGAGCGCCGGGCATCAACCACCAAACGCTGAGTGAAAAAGGGTTTATTGCCGAAGAGATCAAGAAGCTGGATGCTGCAGTAGGTTCTGCCTTTGAAATCGGTTTTGTATTTAACGTATATACTCTGGGTGAAGAGTGTTTACAGCGCCTAGGTTTCAAGCCTGAACAATATTTCAATTTCGAGTGGAGCCTGTTGGAAGCACTGGGCTTCTCGGATGCGCAGATAGAAGCAGCTAATGATTATGTGTGCGGTACGATGACAATAGAGGGGCGCCTCACCTGAAAAATGAGCATCTGCCGGTATTTGACTGTGCTAACAAATGCGGTCAGAAAGGTCAGCGTTATATCCATGCGCATGGGCATATTCGCATGATGGCGGGAACCCAGCCCTTCCTGAGTGGCGCCATTTCCAAAACGATCAACTTGCCCAATGAGGCGAGTGTAGAGGAAATTTCCGACTCTTACATGATGAGCTGGCAATTGGGCCTGAAAGCCTGTGCACTCTACCGCGATGGTTCTAAACTGAGCCAGCCGTTGAGCAATAAAAGTGATAAAAAGAAAAAGTCCGAAAGTCCGGAAGACGGCAAGACCGAAGAAATAAGTTCACCGGCGGCCGTGGCCCAATCTCATATTGTGGACATGGGTAAGCTCACGATCGATGAGCTGTTGGAAGAAGTACAAAAAAGGGTGCAGGCTTCTCCGGATACCAAATTGAAGCGTGACCTGGCCTCTATTGTAGAGCGCCGCACCTTACCCGCCAAGCGGAGAGGGTTTACGCAAAAGGCCAAGATCAATGGTCAGGCGATGTTCCTGCGCACGGGTGAATATTCGGATGGAACGGTGGGAGAGATCTTCATTGATATGGCTAAGGAAGGCGCTACGATGCGTAGTATGCTGAACTGCTTTGCTATTTCTATTTCCATCGGTTTACAATATGGGGTACCGCTGGAAGAGTTTGTAGAGAAGTTTGTCTTTACCCGGTTTGAGCCTGCCGGTATGGTAGACCACCCCAATATCAAGAGCACAACTTCTATTGTAGACTTTATATTCAGGGCGTTGGCTTATGAATACCTGGGCCGTACGGACCTGGTGCATGTGCTGGACAAGCCGGAAGTATTGAATACAGGTAGGGACAACTGGGATGAAATCCCCACTTCGCTGGAGTATGATAAGCAAACGCCTGAGTTGAGTGATGTGCGCATTGTGGCCGGGCCTAAAAGCAATAAGCCCGCAGATGCAGAGCCGGCCAAGTCATCGTATCGCCCCATCAAAGCAGAAGCTGGTATGGATGCGGTGAATGCGGCTGCTAAAAGCATGCAGAGTGATGCACCTGCCTGTAATACCTGTGGCCATATCACCATCCGCAGCGGTACCTGCTATAAATGCCTGAACTGTGGCAATAGCATGGGCTGCAGCTAAATTGATTAAATGATCTGACCTGGCAGGCTTTGGAAGGAGTATATACAAGGTAACTGCTTACCAAGACCTGTCAGGTTAACTAAAAATATTGGACGGTTTATAAACATAAACTTCATCCGCTCATTTCCATGGGCGGATTCTTTTTAAGTCCTTTTGAGATGAGTGTATTGTAAACCTATAGATGGATCGCTTGATAAATTTATATCACCTATTTGCCTATTTGATGTTAAAGAATTGGCCGTTGTTATCCTCACGACTAAAAAGGAAACTATATTTCCCAACCGAAAAGCAATAAGAGGCAGCTGGTAAATAGCATAAATGTATTTCATCATAAACCTGATGATCAACCTTGTCGATGGTGGTAACCCAAGCTGATTTCTTCTTATTTTCCTTCGCATATTTTAATAATGACTTCAGTTTATGAGGAAGCCGGACGTATTGGTTGCTCCATTTTATTTCAATCATGAATTGTGGCTTTTGAGTTTTGGCAACCATTACCAAATCAACTTCTCCGCCAGGCCATGCGGCAAAGTGTAAGGGTACATCTCCACGATGGAGCCATTGAGCGATTATTGCTGTTTCAACCATTTGACCGAAATGTTCATCGGTAAAGGTTATTGGAGCAAACAATGCACAACGCATGCTTGGGTTTGTCAGGTAAATTTTAAACCTGCTGTCTCTTATAAAACGTTTAGTATTGATTCCAACCGGATAGAGAGTTTTGATTAGAAAGGCAGCTTCCAGGTATTCCAGGTATTTTCTTATAGTGACTTTGTCAACACCTGATTCTTTTGACAAACCCTCAAGATTGAATTCGTTTCCTGAGTTATATGCTATTACGTTGAATAAAGAATTAAGCTCCTGAACATCTCTGATTCCGTATAGACTTGGAAGATCCCGAAGTAGTACTTTGTCAATAATGTCACTTCGGATAAAACGACCAGGATCTTTTGTATAGCCTCATTAAATATTACTTCAGGATATCCACCAAAGTTGATATAATTTAAAAAATGTTCGTTTAAAGAATCCCAATCATCGGTAACATCGAGTTGGAAATCCGGGTTATTTTCGAACCAAGAGAAGGATTCAGTACGAAGCAAGTAGGTTAGGTCTTTTAGATGTAAGTATTCTTGAAAAGTTAAGGGCGGGAGCATAAAATCAGAGAAGCGGCCTGCACCCGATTCGTTGCTTTTAAGTTTCAGTGCAGCGGCAGCAGACCCAGAAACAACAAACCTTACACCACGATGAAAATCTACCATGGATTTAAGATGTTCTTCCCACTTTCGTAAGTATTGAATTTCATCAAAAATGACGAAGAGCCCTTCCAAAGAGTCATCATTAAGGGCTTTTTTACAGAGGCTTAATAGTTCTTCTAAACTTATATTATTATAGATTGGTGCGTCGATAGAAAGGAAACAAATTTTTCTTGGATGGACGCCATCTTTAATTAGCTGGTCGATGACTTGGTACAGCATTACTGTTTTTCCAACTCTCCTTGGTCCCATTAGAACCGTTGCCCTGCGTACAGACAGTAAAGTTATCTGTTGATATAGCTGTTCAAAATATAATCTTCTTTTAAGCACTGTAAAATGGGAAGGAATGCTTCCGTGTTCCCACCATGGATTTTCCAATCGGATACGTTTAATAATCAGGTCCTCGGATATCGGTCGTAGCTTGGCCAAAATGAAAATGTTTGTGTTATTATTGTTCAAATATACTAAATAAGTATATAAATATATTCTTAAAATTGAGTTTGTGCCGAATATTAGAGAATGTTAATTAGTTTATTTTAGTATTCACGTATTGAATTTCAAGCATTTAAATGCAATGCAGTCGTTAATGGGTATGCCAGTGGGCATAAAGGTTTCAGAGATCAAATCTGGAAAAATCTTAGTGTTTATGCCCAATTTCAAGCCCCTATTTTCCCAGCCATTTCCCTCTGCGGGAAAAGAATCTAATCTACTGGCAATTGACGTATATCAAATGGAGGGATTGAACTAAAAGTACTTCAGGCATTTATACGTTCTGGCACGAAAGAGTTAAAAGTTGGCATTGTTTTATGACATCCCTTGTACGATTTTGATAAATAAGTTCGTTTAACCCTTGTACAAAACAATTCTGGACGTTATGAAACTGAAAACTATTCTGGCCATTGCCATCGTTACTATGCTTTTTGCTACATCCTGTACTCGTTTTATTTCTCCTTTCCAGGCTGCTAATGGTAAAGCCAAGTGCGGTCGTGGATTGCGTTAATAGCCGTTGCTTACCACAGTCACAAGAAATGAATGATTTGCAATTTTTCGTTGGGGGATAAAACAGCGAAACTTTGTTTAACAAGAAAGCCCTCTGTTACAACGGGGGCTTTTGAATTGCGTTAAGTCGGTTTCGACAGGTTCCTTTAGAGTCCGAAAGACCGTCCCGATAGCTATCGGGAGGAAAGTCCGGAAGAAAGGCGTTAAACCGCCTTCAACAGGCTGACAGCCGATAAGTACAACCTGCAATAAGTGACTTAGACAAGGTGACTGCTTTTTAAATATATTCTTCCCTGCTGCGCTGTCTTGCCGGGCTGCAGGGAAACCCACCCTAAGAGGTTACTTCTTCTTCACAAAGTCTTTTAAGTAGCTGCAGGTATTTATGGCTTCTTTAAAGAAAGGGGTAGCTGCATATTCTTTGGCCAGTATGGGGAAGTACTGTTTGTTGATCATGATGTTTTTGCTGTAGGTTTTCTGGGCCTTTTCATAATCGGTATATTCTTTAAAGTCGCTCCAGGAAGGTACGGGTATTTGTTTCTGATCGCATTTGGCCATCATGAACATACAGCGGGCTTTGAAGTTTTTATCAGTCGAAAGGTCGAATGCTTTCTTGTAATATGCTTCTGCATTTAATACGCCATAATATTCCTTGTCGCCGGGCTGTTGGCCATTGGGACCTTTCAGTCCATCATTGCCGCTCCAATCGTAATGCACCAACATCCAGCTATTGCCCCAATAGCTCAATTGGTACAAGCCTTTTGCCAATTCGTAGTAGGTCTTGGCTTGCCGGTCGGCTTCTTTTAGGGTCTTCACTTCCTGTTCGAGCCGCAACATTTTGCGTACGAAGGTGAGCTTGGTATATTTCACGGTATCCTGTTTGGTAGGAGCATGGGTATCTTCAATCAGATCGGCAAAAGGATTAGCTGCCAGATAGGTGGTGTAAGGCTCTTTTTGATAATAGGCAGTGCTTACTTTGGCAAACCATTTTTCAGCAGCAGCATAATTGAACTGGCGTAGCCAGGTAGTACCTGCAACATCATTCACATCATCTTTGGTAAATGAATTATGAGCTACCAGGTATTGTTCAAAATCGTTCAGCTTTTTCGATTCCATCAACTGGATCAATTGCTCTACTTGTTCGGCAGTCATTTCATAACGCAGCATGGATAAGGCATAAGGGCCGTTATAGCCCCAACCACCCTTTGCATATTTCTCGCTGATCCAGTTGGCCACTCCAATGCAGAGCAATTGTTTGGCATTGCTGGTTTGTTTGTATTTAGTGCTGATAATATCATTAAACAAGCGGCGATAGAACCGGGCATATTCCTCATCGGTAGCGGCTTTCTTTTCGAGCCATTGCAGGGAGGGCAACAATTGTTTTTCAAATGCTGCATCCATGGTTTCTTTGGTGTTGATGGCCAGTAACAGGTTGTTCATGGCCCACTGATCTTGTTGACGGGGGATAATTTCAGCTTTTAGCTTCGTCGAGCAATTTGCGGGAGGAAGTATAGTCGGCACTCATGAGGCAGGCGTGGGCGGCGGCCAGGGTATACAAGCCTTTATCTGTTACCGCTTTATTGGCGGCAATTTGTTGACAGAAGGTGGCCATTTCTTTGGTTTCATTGCGATAGGCAATGTAGGAAGAATCGTTGGGGTTGATGGATGAATAGTTGATAGTAGCTTCCTTTTGCCTTTTCCAAATTGCAGGGAGGGGGTATAATAAAATTCTTCCAGTTTGTTTATTTCCCGGATAGCAAGTACCTCCAGTAAAGCGGCATTAGGAGCCAGCTGGTACACCTTTTAAGGGTATTGAGCTCATCGCGGTTACTGCCCAGTGCAAAGAGCCCTAGCAGGTTGGCCTTGTCCTCATTGGTTTTGCAGAGGGCGAGGCATGCCTGGCGGCTCTTATCATCAAACCGCTTCACACACCAGTCGAAGCTCATGTAATTGGATACCCGTTTCAGCTCGCTCTTACTGAACAACTGGCTAAAAATAACAGCGGCTTCGTTTTTCCTGTCCAGTCGGGCCATAGCACCTGCTTTTAATCCCAATGAAAGGTCTTGTAAAATACCGGGGGTGGTATTGGGCTTTATCAGTTCATCATACAAGCGCAGGCATTCTGCATACCGCTTGCTGTAGTGGGCCAGACGGAGCACCTGGTAAGCGAATCTTAATTTGATGGCATTGTTCTTTGCTACTGTGTATAGCTGCTGGCCATTTTTAATGAGCTTACCCATTTTAGCGGTATCTCGTTCGATGGGGTCCCAGGATGTCCAGGAACCTGTAACATTGGGCTCTACCTGTTTGGCATACATGATATAACCCAGGGCTTCGAGGTCCCTGGCATTCATGAAGAACCTGGTCATGCCATTGTTCTTTACTGAATCGGGCACTTGCAAAGGCTGGCTCTTTTTCCAAATGATAATAGAGGTTGGACAGGTCTTTACGCGCATACTCTGCTACAAATGCCTGGGCATCTTTAGGGGTGAAGCTATTCTTGCCATAGGTTACCCATTCGGCCGAAGTGGCATCGGAGGTAACAACGGGTTCCTTTTCCTGGTACAGGAACTGTACATTGGTAAAATAAAAAGGTTCATATCCTTTGACGGCGGTATTGCCCTTATCGAAGAACGAGATGTAATAATCATAGGGATCAGCATCACCGCCGGCACAACCGATAATGTTATAGGGCATTGCGAGGCAGGCGAGATTAATGCATACTATTGAAAATTTCTTCCAGTTCATACGTTGAATACTTATGAAGTGTTAATGAATCGAGGTGAAAAAGCGCTACGGTAATTTTAGGAGTAACCAGTTTTGATCTGAGTAACCGGGTGGCTTGCATAACCTCTGCAAAATTAGCATCTTCCTGTCTTATTAGGTCTCCTTTTTTTTAATGGGTAACCATTTAATAGTGTATCCCGGTAAATAGTAAACGTATTACTGGTTTTCCGGGAGATGCCATTTTGTTGCAACAAAGAATCAGGCAGGCCCTGTATCAGCCCTTTATAAATACCATCACGGTACAACACTTTCCAGTCGAACAGGGGCAGGGCCAGGTCCAAGGGTAAAGGGTATTCCTGCAGGTTGCCAATGTATTTTTCCAGCTCGGCTGCTTCGAGGATGGAATTATGGGTATGGGGGTTTTTGAGGTTGCCCATATTGTAACACATCAGTAAGCCCCGGTGAACAGGGGGCACCCCAGTCTTTTGTTTGTACTTGCATTGGTACAGGCGGATGGTGGCCGACAGTTGTTTTTGTTGAAAGAAGGGGAGGGTTTGCAGTTGGGTTAATAAAGAGAAGTAATTGTTTTTGCTGGTAGCGGTCCAATCGCAATCGATTTGAATTTCGGGGATGGCAGTTGATGGTGGCAGGAGGTTGGCGGTGCCGCGCATTAGTTCATGTAGGCTAGCGGCCAGGCCTGGTACCTGGTTACTGTCGATCTGCAGCATACATTCGTTGGTAATAAATACGGTGGGAACAATTTCTACCCGGCGATTGGTTAACCAGGTGGTTATACTATCGTTGAGTTGAATTTTGGCAACAGGTAAGGGGCGTTGTCCGATGGGGTCCCATACGATATCGAAGAACTTGATGTAGAGCTTTTGCACCTGTAAGGTATCCAAAGCCTTTTTCTCGCTGGCCGTTAAGCCCATGGCGGATTTCCAGTAATAAAACCCGCGGGTAATGGACCGTGGCCCGGCTGGTTGCCGGCAGGCCACCAGAAATAACGGTATGATGACCCACCATTTCATGCTTCTTTTCATGGAGTTTCAAAATTATGGGAATGGCGGTTTCTTTCTATTCCTTATTTTTACCTCCTTAACATTGTTTGATGACGATTCAATTTGGCTATGATAAAAAGGAAGTGATTCAGGCTTTACGGTATCATTTTCTGACGCGCCCTGAGATCAAAATATTGCTGATTTTTGTGAATGTGTTTGCCATCCTGTCGGCAGTGATGTTCTACATGAAATATATCCAGGCTTTGTCTTTCCTGGCCTTTTCCATACTTTGGTTCATACTCATGCTGGTGATCTGGCGTATACTACCCGGGAGTATTTACCGGCGGTCGGCCACCTTCAAAGATCATTTTATCATGCATTTTCAGGATGATATGGTGGTATTGAAACCGAGCGTGGTTCCAAAGGCTGGCCCTGGAACGCTTTTAGCCATTTTATAGAAAGTCATTACTTTTTCACTTGTATTTCGACCCCCGTTCGTTTTTCCTGGTTCCCAAAGATGCTTTCAAGGACATTACGGAGGTGCAGGAAGTGCGGGAAATGCTGCGGAGTAAGCTGGGGAAGAAGTGAGGAAGAAAGGCAACCAGGCACAAAGGTATCCAGGCATTAAGAAATACAGCTACCGGTAATTGGTCAGCCTGGCGCATTTAAAGACCCTGGTTACATTATCCAGGTTTGTATTTGCTTTGCTGATAAATATCCATGGGAGGAATATTCAATAGGGCCGATAGCTTGATGACGGGATGTTTGTCCATATATTTCTTCACCATTTGCCAGCCGGTAAACAAGCCAATATAGCCGGGAGAACCTTCTCCTAATTCCTGGGTAAAAGGGGCATCACTCATATAATTTTTAAGGATAGCAGGCTCATTGTTCATGAGCAAACTATTGACCAGGAAAAAGTTCCAGATCTTCCCTTCATTGGCAAAACATCCTTTCAATTGACGGTCGGTATAGCCAATCTTCAATGTATCGGGTGTGCCGGGCATCAATTTGTCCAATACATACATGCGTTTGCCTTTTTCTACCATTTGCTCCACCAGTGTTTTACCCATTGTCTTTTCGGGGTAGATATCATCAATCACATTTTTGATGCAATTGACGGGGATATATTCAGGTGTAAAGCGACGGGAAATATAGGCAGGGTAAAGGGCGCGCCCCATTTCGCTGGTATACAATTCAAAATCTTTACCGAGGTGCAGTTGCAAGCCTACGGCCAGCCCATTGTTGGTAATGGCATCTCCATAACTTCCCAAAGAAGCCTGGTACAGGGCATCCATGGGGCCGATGTAGAAGATGAGGCGGGTAGGAGCCTTGTATTCGGGGAAATAATACTTCACAAACTGCAATCCTTTCTTTACCTCCTTTTCTATAGACCGGGTATCGGGAAAGGTTTTGCTCACCGCAGCTTGAATGGGCTTGTAATCCCGTAAGAACTGTTTTACCAGCTGGGTAGCCTGGTCGCCATCACTGGAAAAAGGCGGCAAGCCCAGGATATTTTGAAAATAATCAGTCATGAAGTGGGGATATTGCTGCCCCAGTTTTTGGAGTGAGGGCATCAGGCTATTGGTATCCACCGTAAAAAGTCCTGGTCGAACCTTTCGGCCTTCAACTCAACTTTGATATCGGATACATCGGGAGTATTTTTATCGCCGCAGGCAAACAAAGTACATAGGAGCAAGGCAATAAATCCTGATTTTTTCATGTGTGACAAACGTTTGGGAGGAAATTATGTTGTAAACATAATCCTAAAATTTGTCATGCATGGTTAATGGGCAGTCTTTTACGTTTATGGTTTGGGGCTTTCCAAAATGTTGTGTCTACCGTTACATTGTGTAAATTTGTAGTATGAAGATTGCATTAGCACAGCAGAATTATCATATTGGCAATTTTGAGGACAATACATGGAAAATAATCGGGGCTATTCAACATGCAAAATCCCGTGGGGCGGACCTGGTGGTGTTTTCGGAGTTAAGTGTATGCGGTTATGCACCGCGTGATTTCCTGGAATTCAATGATTTTATAAATGAATGTTACAAGGCTCTTGACATTATCAAGGAGCATACGGCAGATATTGGTGTTATTGTAGGCAGCCCTATGCGCAACCCGGAATTAGCGGGCAAAGACCTGTTTAATGCGGCCTGGCTACTGTATGAGAAAAAGGTACATGGCGTAGCACACAAGACGCTGCTTCCTAATTATGACATCTTTGATGAATACCGCTATTTTGAACCAGCCTACCAACATGGGGTTATCCCCTTCAAAGGGAAAAAGATAGCCCTTACCATTTGTGAGGATATGTGGAACCTGGGTGATAACCCTTTGTACCGGGTGGCGCCCATGGACATACTGATCCAAGAGCAGCCCGATCTCATGATCAATATATCGGCGTCACCATTCGATTATGACCATGATGTAGACCGCATTGAGATCATCCGGGCCAATGTATTGAAGTACAAGTTGCCTATGTATTGTTGCAATGCTGTTGGGTCGCAAACCGAAATTGTATTTGATGGCGGCAGCCTGGTGATGAATGCGGAAGGCAAGGTGGTAAAGCAGATGAAATATTTTGAGGAAGATTTTGCCATAGTGGATGAGGCAGATGTCAGAAGTACGAAGCTGGAAGGCGGCAATAAGAAGTTGGAAGCCGTTGGACTGCTGGCCAATGACCACAGACTTCAGTCTTCCGACCTCAACAAAGAAATGCGGGTGTCGAAAGTGAAAGACCCGGAGTTGATCATAGAATACCTTACTGACGAAAAGAATATCCAGGAAATACACCAGGCATTGGTATTGGGCATACGTGATTATTTCCGCAAGATGGGCTTTAGTAAGGCCATCCTGGGATCATCGGGTGGTATAGACAGCGCTGTTACTCTGGCGTTGGCCTGTGAGGCATTGGGAAAAGACAATGTGCGGGCTATTTTGATGCCTTCGCAATATTCTACTGGTCATTCGGTGAGTGATGCTGAAGAGCTGAGCAAAACGCTGGGCAATCCGTATGATATCATCCCCATTAAAGAAGTATATGATGCTTTTTTAAGCAGTCTGAGGCCGGTATTCAACAACCTGCCTTTCGGCCTTGCTGAGGAAAATATCCAGAGCCGGAGCCGGGGTAACCTGCTGATGGCCATTGCGAATAAGTTTGGCTATATCCTGCTTAATACGTCTAATAAGAGTGAGTTGGCTACGGGTTATGGTACGTTGTATGGTGATATGGCGGGCGGCTTAAGTGTGTTGGGGATGTGTATAAAATGCAGGTATATGCGCTGGCCAGGTACATCAACCGCAATGGTATTATTATACCAGAGAACATTATCTATAAAGCGCCTTCGGCCGAATTAAGGCCTGATCAGAAAGACAGTGACAGCCTGCCGGAATACCCGGTGCTTGACAAAGTACTGTACCAATACATTGAGAGAAGGCAGGGGCCGAAGGAGATCGTGGCCAAGGGGATTGATGAAGCGTTGGTGGCCAGGATATTAAAAATGGTAAATACGAATGAGTATAAGCGCAACCAGTTTTGCCCCATTATACGGGTAAGCTGCAAGGCATTTGGTGTAGGCAGGCGGATGCCGATCGTAGGGAAGTATTTGAGCTAGATAACTATTCGAGCAAATATGGACGTTAAGATGGTATTAAAAATGTATTTCAGAGATTAGAACTGAAATGATCTAATAGTGTTTTCGACTATAACTCTGAGTTGTTTATAATCTTTGTTTTTGTAATATTATTAAAGCCGTATTTATTGCAATTTACTATCGTAGATAGATATCCTAACTGTTGAGCCAAGGCATATCTAAAATTGTAAAACCTACCAGTAGCAGTATCTTAAGCCTTTATGATGAAATTAAAATAGAAAAGTGCATATCCTTGTTTATAGGACATGCACTTTTCAGGAAATTCTTAAAATTTAGAATAGAACTTTTATTGCTTTGCCAAAGTTGCTCTTAAAGTGGTAGTGATGCCCATGAAGTCATAAGCGCCATCAATAACCAGGGTCTTGCCATCGTACGATTTAACCATACCAATGAACTTTTGACTTCCCCATCTATTTCGATATTCTTTCCATCCAGCTTCCAGGTGGTAGTTCGTACGGTAGTTTGGCTGCAGGTTGCTCCAAGGTCTTCAAATTTTGCACTGAGGTCTGCATTCAATGTATAGGCATCATCTTTTTCACATTCATCCAGTGTGCTCATGAAATTTTGAGGACCGCCGGCCGGTGGGATCATCTCAAGCTTTGAAAGCTTGTATTTTCCAGCCAGGTTTGCTTTGGTGATCTCTGGCCCAGCTTCATCTTTGTCTTTTTACAAGCGGTGAATAACATAGCGGAAAAAGCTAAAGCGAATACGAGGCGGATAGAGGTCTTTTTCATTCGTTGGATTTTGGTGAGTAATATCATCTCCCCAAGAACGCGGGAAGGGCTATTTTATTGTTTTTCAGGGTAGTTATTTGGGTTTTTAAAGGCTTTTCATAAGTTGGCAAGTAACTTGCATCGGCTTTGTTCGTATTTTCATATCCTGATTATCAATCGTTCATTATAAATGCTTTATATGGTGGCTACTGCCGACGATATTCGTCAACTCAACGAAAAGATCCAATACCACAGCAGGTTTATCGACCGCCTGCGGGATGAAACGGCGCGTGTGATCATTGGTCAACATACCATGCTGGACAGGCTGCTGATAGGCTTACTGAGCAATGGGCACGTACTGCTGGAAGGGGTGCCGGGACTGGCCAAAACGCTGGCTATTAAGTCGCTGGCACAGGCCATCCATGCTAAATTCAGCCGTATCCAGTTTACGCCGGATTTGTTGCCAGCCGACCTGATCGGTACCATGATCTACAACCAGCCCAAGAATGAATTTATGGTACGCAAAGGCCCCATTTTTGCCAATTTTATCCTGGCGGATGAGATCAACCGGGCCCCTGCCAAAGTGCAAAGCGCCCTACTGGAAGCGATGCAGGAACGGCAGGTTACTATTGGAGATACTACCTACAAACTGGATGAACCGTTCCTGGTACTGGCTACTCAGAACCCGCTGGAGCAGGAAGGAACCTATCCCTTGCCGGAAGCACAGCAAGACCGCTTCATTATGAAGGTGATCGTTGACTATCCTACGAAGGATGAAGAACAGATCATCATCCGTCAGAATGTGCAGGGGTTAAGGCCGCCAGAAGTAGGGCAGGTAGTATCGATGCAGGAAATATTGCAAGCGCGCGACCTGGTACGGCAGGTATACCTGGATGAGAAAGTAGAGAACTATATCCTGGATATTGTTTTTGCTACCCGTTTCCCGGAGCGTTATAAACTGGAAAAGCTGAAGCCGCTCATTGCTTATGGTGGTTCACCCCGCGCCAGTATCAACCTGGCCCTGGCTGCCAAAGCACAAGCCTTCCTGAGTAAACGTGGTTTTGTAATACCAGAGGATGTGCGCAGTATTTCCAAAGATGTATTACGCCATCGCCTGGGATTAACCTATGAGGCGGAAGCGGAAAATGTAAACGTAGAAGCGATCATTGATGATGTATTGCGTGTAATACCTGTGCCATGAGTCTTACCACAGCCGAAATATTAAAGAAGGTCCGTGAGTTGGAGATCAAAAGCAAAAACTCACCCGGCATATTTTTACGGGTGAGTACCACAGTGCTTTTAAAGGAAGGGGTATGTTGTTCAAGGAAGTAAGGGATTATCATGCGGGTGATGATATCCGGTTTATTGACTGGAATGTATCGGCCCGTTTTAATCATCCTTACAGTAAGGTTTTTGAAGAAGAGCGGGAATTGACGGTGATGCTAATGGTAGATGTAAGCGCCAGTTCGCTAGTGGGCACTACTCATGCACGGAAAAAGAATTGATTACCGAAATGGCGGCGGTACTGGCTTTTTCGGCCATCAGCAATAATGATAAAGTAGGGCTTATCTTTTTCAGTGACAGTGTGGAGAAATTCATTCCGCCTAAAAAGGCCGGGATCATGTACTGTACATGGTGCGCACGTTGCTCACAATGGAGCCATCTAAAAAAGGTACTAAGATAGGGAGGCCCTGCGGCGGTTCAATAATACGACCCGGCAAAAATGTATTGCCTTCCTGCTGAGTGATTTCCTGGACGGTGAGTTTGGTGATGATCTTAAAGTAGCTGGTAAAAAGCATGACCTGATAGGTATTAAGGTATATGATAAGATGGATATGCAGTTGCCGGATGCGGGATTGATGGAAGTGCAGGATGCGGAGACAGGGGAGCAGCAATTGATCGATACCAGTGATTTTACTGTACGTCAACAATACCAGGAAGCTTTTTTTCAGCATACGAATTATTGCAAGTACATTTTTACACATGCCGGCAGTGATCTGTTGCATATCCGCACAGATGAAGATTATGTGAAGGTGTTACAGAAATTCTTTATTGGCCGTAATAAGTAATTGGATTAAATCATACATGAGCCGGTTTGTACGATATATAATAGCTGGGATCTGTTTACTCATTTGTTCGCTGGGAACAAATGCACAGGTATTGGTAAAAGTTTTTATTGACCGCGATAAAATAGTGGTGGGTGATAGTATTGTGCTTACGCTCGATGTAAGAGCACCGCTGGGAGAAACCGTCACCTGGTTTAACCTCGATACCATTCCCCATTTTGAGTTCCTGGACAAAGGAATGATTGATACGGTGGAAGGGGTTGATGGAAAAAAATGGGTACAGCAGCTCACGATTACGAGTTATGACTCCGGCTACTGGCAAATACCCAACCTGGCCATGAAGGTGGCAGGTAAAACCTATTATTCCGACTCTCTGGGTGTACAGGTAGGCTATGCCAATACAGACCTCGCTGGGGATTATAAAGACATTAAGGAGATTGAAGACGTTCCCAACACGGATACCAATTATATTCCCTGGGTAATAGGGGGCATTACCCTGCTAGCCCTGGTGATGCTGTTGCTGTTATTGAGGAAGAAGAAACTCAAAACCACGCCGGCACTTGTGGTGACAGCGCTTACTCCTTTGAAGAAGCGATGCAGGCATTGGCTACCTTAAAGGAGAAAGACCTGCCCAATAAAGGAGAAGTAAAAGCCTATTATACCAACCTGAATGATATTCTGCGCATCTATGTTCAGCGCAAATTAAATATTGCTTCCAGGGAAAAGACGAATGAGGAATTGATCATTGCCTTACAGAAGCAACAAATGCAGGAAGAATATTTCCGTGAGTTATCGGATGCATTACGCATGGCGGACTTTGTGAAGTTTGCCCGTTATGAACCGGGTGTGTCGGATAATGAAAAGAACTTTGCCATCATTGAATCGGCTATTAAAACACTTAATAATATCGCTTAAGTTTTGTTATACGATTGGTTTCAACATATTGATTTTGCCTATCCCTGGGTGTTCAGCCTTTTTCTTCTGCTGCCGCTGATGATCTATTGGTATTATACCCGCACTACTAAACAGCAAGGCGCGGTAGTGGTATCATCTGTAGCCTTTTAAAGAAAAGTGGTTCCTGGAAAAACATTCAGGCATAGTTTGCTGGTATTGCGATTGCTGGCAGTGAGCTGCCTTATCATAGCACTGGCCCGTCCGCAAACGCGTAATGATGAGGAACTGAAAATGGGCGAAGGGATCGATATTGTTTTATGCCTGGATGTGAGTGGTAGTATGTCGGCGCAAGACCTACTTCCCAATAGGTTGAGGCGAGTAAAGCGCTGGCGGCTGATTTTGTTGACTTGCGACCCACGGACCGTATTGGGGTGGTGATCTTTTCGGGAGAAAGCTTTACGCTGGTGCCCCTTACTACGGATAAAGAGATATTGAAATCGCAGATATTTAATATTCAACGTGGTTTGCTGGAAGATGGAACGGCCATTGGTGATGGGCTGGGCCTCAGTGTTGATCGCCTGAAGAGCTCACCTGCCAAAACAAAGATCATCATCCTGTTGACGGATGGTGAGAACCAGGGAGGGCTGATTGGGCCGCTGGTAGGCAAGGACATGGCCAAAGCGCATAATATCAGGGTATACAGTATTGGCGTAGGTACTGATGGCTATGCCCCAGTGCCGGTACCTGATGGGATGGGCGGTGCCATCATGCGCCAGCAGAAAGTGAATATTGATGAAAAGCTGATGCGGCTTATTGCGGAAGAAACAGGGGGCTGTATTTCAGGGCCCGGGACAATGAAAGCCTGAAAAATATCTACCGGGAAATTGATAAGCTGGAGAAGTCAAAAATTGAAGTAACCACGCTAAAACGCTATACAGAACGATTCTTTCCTTTTGCATTGGCCGCCGCTGCCGTACTTTTGCTGGAAATGATGCTAAGGTATACCTTGTTTAAAAAGTTTCCTTAATGAGCAATCATCCATTGTATATATCGAGTAAATCCATCAAATCCTGCAAATCGAGGTCCAGATGATGAAAGCATTAGTATACAAGTCAACAGGTAGTTGGTATGTGGTGAAAACCGAAGCGGGGCAGGTATTGAATGCCCGCATGAAGGGTATTTTTAAAATAGATGGCATTACCTCTACCAATCCCATAGCGGTAGGCGATGAAGTGATGATTGCAATAGAGAATGAAGGGGAAGGTACGGTGATGATCACAGAGATCTTGCCTCGTAGGAATTATGTTACGCGTCAATCTCCCTCGCATAAAAAGCAACATCATATTGTAGCTTCTAACCTTGATCAGTCGTTGTTGTTTGCTACGCTGCGGGATCCTAAAACCTCGCAGGGATTTATTGACCGTTTCCTGGTTACCTGCGAAGCCTATCATATACCAGCCCTGGTGGTTTTCAATAAGGCGGATCTGTACAAGAAAAAAGAGCAGGAGCAATATGAAGCCATGCAGGAAATGTACAATTCGATTGGGTATACCACGGTATTGATGTCATTGCCCAGGGGCGAAGGGGTGGAAGAAGTAAAGAACATACTGAAAGATAAGACCACGTTGATGAGTGGGCACTCTGGCGTTGGCAAATCTACTTTTATCAATGCGATCTTTCCTGAATTGAATCTGAAAACGCAGGATGTGAGTGGTTGGAGTGGTAAAGGCATGCATACGACCACCTTTGCCGAAATGTTTGACCTGCCTTTTGGTGGCCGGATCATTGATACACCTGGCATGCGTGAGTTTGGGCTGGTAGATATTTCTAAACAGGAGCTGTCGCACTATTTTCCAGAGATGGCCAAACGGATCAATGATTGCCATTTCAACAATTGCCTGCACATTGATGAGCCGGGCTGTGCGGTAAAGAAGGCTGTGGAGGATGGCTTGATCAATGAAGACCGTTTTTTCAGTTATTATAAGATATTGGAGTCGATTGAAGAGAAAGGTTATTGATTGAGATGTCAGCCTGGGTCTCGTCGAGGGAACGGGAAAGGCGGTTAACCGGTTTCGATAAGCTCTTTTCGACAAAGGGGAGTCTCCCTACCGCGCTGCCAGGCAGGGCTGCAGGGTGGCCTACCTTTAACAGTCCTTAAACTACGAAGAGGTTGTTATATACATAACAACCTCTTTTTGTTTCAGAAGTAAAACTGTATGGTAAGCCAACGCTGGTAAAATTCTGTGCTATGACGCTTTTCCCGTTAGCGGTCAATCGTCCGGAGCAATTATTTTAGTTACGGCCAGCAGGGTTAAGGGTAATAAAAAAAGAATAGGGTACGGTCCAACAATGCCTATCAGGCTTTATGATACAAATCGTCTTGCTTTATGAATGAGTAATTTATTTTCCAGAAAGTTAGCTACCTCTACAACTGCATCATTGTCTTTACGGGGTGCTTCGCGAAATTTGTAGGGATAGATGGAGATACCAGTATAAATATTGTAATGCAGGGTTAAGATGTGGCCTTTGTAATGGAAGTTCCAGGTTAATGTGTCGAAGTCGTCCAGTTTCTGTGTGAAGCGGATTTCGAGGTCATCGGAGAGGATGTTTGCCACTTCATAAAAGCGTTTCAGGCCGCAATCGTCGTCTATAATGGCTTCGGTGCAGCCGAAGTCGGTACGTAGCGTCAGGCTCATACAGTATGGATTTAATTGTTATCTAAAGGGTACGAAAAGTATTCTTCGTAACGGGAATTAAGACTTGAACTTTCTTGCCTTCGGTACCTTTTCTCCACTCAGTATTCGTTCAGCGCCGACATTTTTCCATTGGAAGGGCAACCGGTTTTGGGGCCAAAAAGACTACAGGAGCTGCCGCAAAGAATTACGAATGCACAGGCTAAAACGATTACAATTCGATGGATTTTCATAACTGGGTGCAGTGGATTTTAAACGCTTTTTAAAGCTATATATATTATTCGGAAGTTGCAATACCCCTGCTATTTTTCCTGCTCAACCTGGTCGCGAAACCAGTCGGCATATCTTACGTAATTGTTTGCTATTCTGTCTATTTCGCCTTCAATTTGAGATTGGTCAATAATTTTTACACGCTTGGCGGGCACCCCGGCATAGATACTTCCGGCGGGGATTTTGGTACCTTCAATACTACGGCGCCGGCGGCAATAATACTAAGGCTGCCTACTTCTACATTGTCCATAATAATGGCGCCCATACCTACCAGCACATTGTCCTCAATGGTACAACCATGTATAATGGCATTGTGGCCAACAGAAACATTATTACCGATAATGGTCTTTGTTTTTTATAGGTACAATGAATAACGGCACCGTCCTGGATATTCACCTTATTGCCCATACGAATACTGTTTACATCACCCCGAATGACGGCATTGAACCAAATACTGCAATCGTTGCCCATCACTACATCACCTACTATGGTAGCATTGGGGGCTATAAATGTGTTGTCTCCGAAAGTGGGGTAGGTTCCATCTACATGTAATATGACAGGCATAGTTTTAAAGTTTATGGCTTATAGAATCGGTTGATTTCTTTCTAAACAAATATACTAAACTTAAGTTCGGCTTTCATTGTCAATCCACCGTCCAAAGCCACAATGGTTAAGGCATTTTATGGCATGAAGCCTTCTGCCCTCGAACTCTCACTTCAACCAGTATCTTTGAGGCATGAATCAACGGGAATTATTCTTCCGTCATGTGGCGCAAACCTCTACGGCGCCGCTGGCCCTCGAAGTCGTAAAAGCTGAAGGCAGTCGTTTGTGGGATGCAAACGGGCAGGAATATATTGACCTGATTGCGGGCATCAGTGTGTGTAATGTTGGCCATCGTCATCCCAGGGTGGTGAAGGCTATTAAGAAGCAACTGGATGATTACCTGCACTTGCTGGTATATGGTGAACTGATCCAATCGCCGCAGGTTCAGTATGCCAAGCTGATTACCGACCATTTGCCGGGCTCGTTAAATGCGGTTTATTTTACGAACTCGGGGGCCGAGGCAGTGGAAGGTGCTATGAAGCTGGCCAAACGGGTTACTGGTCGCACAGAGGTCATTGCTTTTAACCAAAGTTACCATGGCTCAACCCAGGGGGCGCTCAGCATCATTGGGGATGAATACTGGCGGCAGGCTTACCGGCCTCTATTGCCCGGTATAAGGCACCTGGAACACAATTCCCTGGAGGCTATAGAGGGCATTACAGCACAAACAGCCTGTGTGATTGCTGAGCCTGTACAGGCCGAACGGGGAGTATATACACCTTCCGCGGTGTGGATGAAGGCGCTGCGAAAGAAATGTACTGAAACCGGCGCCTTGCTTGTGCTGGATGAAATACAAACGGGTTTTGGGCGTACGGGCACCTTATGGGCCTTTGAACAGTTCAACATTACGCCGGATGTGCTGTTGCTGGGCAAGGCGCTGGGTGGAGGGATGCCGCTGGGAGCCTTTATTGCCGGGCAACCGCTCATGGCCCACCTGGCGGATAATCCTGTATTGGGACATATTACCACTTTTGGCGGACACCCGGTATGCTGTGCCGCCGGACTGGCCGCCCTGAAAGTATTGTTGAAAGAAACTCTTGTGCAGGAAGTAAAAAGAAGGAAGCGCTGTTTCTCAAATATTTGCAGCATCCTGCTATTAAAGCCATACGTTCCAATGGCCTGATGATGGCCATTGAGTTCGACAGCTTTGAGACCAATAAACGGGTAATTGATGTTTGTATTAAGAATGGGGTATTGACTGACTGGTTCCTTTTTGCTCCTCAATGTCTGCGCCTGGTGCCACCACTTACGATATCACCCAAAGAAATTAAACAAGCCTGTAAGGTGATTGTGAAGAGTTGTGAATAGCCAGCTGTGGGTGGGTTCAATGAAAGCCCAATAGCTGGTTAATGGTGGGGAGTGAACCTGTCTAGGGTTCTATTTCCACAACGACCTCTACTTCTACGCTCATATTGCCTGGCAGGGCATTGGAGCCGATGGCCGAGCGGGCATGTTTGCCTTTGTCGCCAAATACTTCTACCATCAGGTCGGAATAACCATTGATCACCTTGGGCTGATCGCCAAAGGTGCTCTTACAATTGACGAGCCCCAACACTTTTACAATACGTTTTACTTTATTGAGGTTGCCCAATTCGGCTTTCAATACGGATAGATGATTGATACAGGTTAACCGGGCTGCCTGGTAGCCTTCTTCGATGCTAATATCTTCACCCACTTTTCCAGTAACTGTAGTGCCATCGGCTCTGGTAGGTCCCTTACCCGATAGGAACAGCAAATTACCTACCCGTACGGCATTGACATAATTGGCAATGGGGGCAGAAGGGATAGTGAGTACAATACCCTTTTCCTTTAGTTTTTGTTCTATATCCTGTGCCTGCATACTGTTTGCTATAATAGAGATCGTAAAAAAGAAAAGGATCTTTTTCATAAATGTGTTTGTACGGGTTTAAGAATAAGAGTAGGTTGGAAAGGCTGATCTGAAGCATCTGCCACCTTGCCAATGCCTGGATCAAGATAGAAAATATTTGAATACCATGGCTGCCAGCAGGGCGCCCACAATGGGACCGACCACTGGTATCCAGGAATAATTCCAGTCGCTATTGCGTTTTGAGGAATAGGCAATATAAAATGGGCAATACGTGGACCAAGGTCGCGGGCGGGGTTGATGGCATAGCCGGTGGGGCCGCCCAAGGACACTCAATGCCCAATACCAGCAAGGCTACGGGTAAGGCTTCTAATGTACCCAGGTTGCTGGCCGGCTTAGTGAACAATAAGGCGCCCAACATCAGCACAAAAGTTCCAATCACCTCGGTGATGATATTATTCGGGGTGCTGCGAATAGCTGGTCCTGTACAAAATACAGCCAGCTTGGCATCACCATCCTGGGTTTGTTGAAAATGCTGGCGATAGGCCAGCCAATTAAGGATGGCGCCGGCAATAGCGCCACTCAGTTGTGCCAGGATATAAGTAAGAATATTGGCTTTGTCAAATTCCTCCAGGTAGGCCAGGGCCAGGGTTACGGCAGGGTTGAGGTGGCCGCCGCCGCCCAATTTCGTTGAAGCATATACGCCTACAAATACGGCAATGGCCCATCCAAAAGCGATGACAATAAGGCCGCTGTTCTGTCCCTTGGTTTTATTCAACAATACATTGGCTACTACGCCATTTCCGAGGAGGATAAGGAGCATGGTGCCAATAAATTCACCAATAAATACATTCATGTGGAAGGCTTTAAAAGGTTGAAGGTTTATTTATACTTTGCCAGGCTTCTTTAGACCAGGGTGAGCCGCGCATGGAGGGCGACCCACCCTTAAACCGCAGGCTGACAATCTACAGTCACTAGCCCTTTTCGGGTAAGTAATGCCTGGCTATAGCATAAAATGTTTCCAGTTCTTTTTGTATCCAGTCGGGTCCCTGTTTCATGGTGGCAGCCATTAATTGCGCTACTGCCGGTGCGGCTTCAATGGCAGCTTTGGCGTCGAGGAGTAGGGCCCTTGTACGACGGCTCAACGCATCTTCAATGGTCATACACATTTCCTGCTCTACGGCCCAAATGATGGTGGCTTTATTATAGGGCAGGTGGGGATGCAGCAGGGCGCCCAACTCGGGGTTGGCGCTTACCAACTTGTCGATGTCTGCTTTATCTGTACCATAATAATAATCGGACGTGGAATAATCAGATGTAGGCATAGCGCCATGGATGGCCAGTTCCTTTGTTACAGGTTCTTTGTAAGGTAGTGACCCTTGTACAGCGGCGATATTGATCACATCGGCAGCCATTTTACGGTAGGTGGTCCATTTGCCGCCCAATATACTTACCAGGCCACTGTCTGAAACCAGAATGGAATGGTCGCGGGATATCTCTGCCGTTTTTTGGCTGTGCTTTTAACCAATGGTCGCAGGCCAGCAAAAATACTTTTCACATCAGCACGTGTTGGGTCTTTGGTGAGGTAGCGTGCTGCATGTTCCAGGATGAACTGTATTTCATCTTCCTGGGCAATGGGTTCATCCAAAATATGATCAACCGATGTATCGGTAGTACCTACAATTATTTTCTGGTGCCAGGGCACTGCAAAGAGCACACGGCCATCGTCGGTATGGGGGATCATAATGGCTGCTTCGCCCGGTAAAAATTCTTTATCCAGCACCACGTGTATCCCCTGGCTGGGGGCAATGCTGGTTGGTTTTTGTGGATCATCCATCTGTTGTATGCCATCCGAAAAAACGCCTGTGGCATTGATCACGACCTTACCCTGTACCTCATACGTTTTTCCACTGATCTCATCTTTCACCTGTACGCCAGCCATTTTATCCTGTGCTTTCAGGAGGCCAGTTACTTTGAAATAGTTCAGAACAACACCTTTTTGTTCTACGGCCGTTTGTGCCAGGTTGATGGCCAGCCGGGCATCATCAAACTGTCCATCATGGTACAGTACGCCGCCCCGCAGTCCTTCTGTATCGAGGGTTGGGGCCAGTTCCAATACTTCTTCGGTCGATAACCAGGCGGAAGTTCCCAAACCCAGGCTGCCACTCATCCAGTCATATACCTTTAGGCCCAGTCCATAATAGGGGCCTTCCCACCACTTATAATTGGGTACAATGAAACTTTGGTTTTTGACCAGGTGCGGGGCATTTTGTTTCAGGATACCTCTTTCTTTGAGAGCATCCATCACCAGTTTAATATTTCCCTGCTGCAGGTAGCGTACACCACCATGCACCAGTTTGGTAGAGCGGGAAGAAGTTCCCTTGGCAAAGTCTGCTTGTTCAAAAAGAATGGTTCGGTATCCACGTGCGGCTGCATCTACAGCGGCGCCCAGGCCGGTGGCCCCTCCACCAATAATGATAATATCCCAGGGTGCGGAGCTGGCTTCAAGTTGTTCTATCTGTTGTTTACGATTCATGCAATACTGTTTATAGGCTGGTTACTAACGGCTAACAGCAACTAGCTATTTATCATCTGCCCAGGCAATACTTGCTTTTACTGCCCGGCGCCAGCCTTTTAATAATTGATTCACCTCTTCCTGCGGCAAATTGGGTGTAAACCGGGCATCCACCTGCCATTGTTTTTGCAATTCTTCTACACTGTTCCAATAACCTACTGCCAATCCGGCGAGGTAGGCAGCGCCGAGTGCGGTGGTTTCATATACTTTAGGACGTAATACAGGTACCTGGAGCATATTGCTTTGGAATTGCATGAGGCCATTGTTGATAGTGGCTCCACCATCCACCCGCAATTCGGCAATGGGTATGCCAGCATCGGATTCCATGGCTTTCAATACATCATTGGTTTGATAGGCGATACTTTCCAGTGCTGCCCGGGCAATATGCGCATCTGTAGTACCGCGTGTAAGGCCGTATAAAGCACCCCGCGCATGTTGATTCCAATGGGGAGCGCCCAGTCCGGCAAAGGCCGGAACCATATAAACACCATTGGTATCTGGTACGCTGCCTGCCAGGGCTTCCACATCGGCCGAAGAACGGATGATGTGCAAGCCATCGCGCAGCCATTGTACTACAGCGCCTGCAATGAAAATGCTTCCTTCCAGGGCGTATTCTGTTTTGTTGTGTATTTTCCAGGCGATGGTGGTTAACAGATTGTTGGTCGATACAACGGCTTTACTGCCTGTATTCATCAACATAAAGCAACCGGTACCATAGGTATTTTTGACCATGCCGGGTTGAGTACACATTTGCCCAAAGAGGGCGGCCTGCTGATCGCCTGCAATACCGGCAATGGGGATATTGGCATGTTTGACCACTGTTTCGGTTACTCCATAGATCTTACTGGAAGGTTTTACTTCGGGTAGTACACTGGCAGGGATATCAAACAGTTTGAGTAATTCTGCATCCCACTGGCAGGTATGGATGTTGAGCAACATGGTGCGCGAAGCATTGGTGACATCGGTTATATGCAACTTACCACCTGTAAGCTTCCAGATCAACCAGCTGTCAACGGTACCAAAGGCAAGCTGACCACGAGCTGCTTTTTCACGGGCGCCTGGTACCTGATCCAGTATCCATTTTAGCTTGGTAGCCGAGAAATAGGCATCTATGATCAACCCCGTTTTTGCTGTATCATGGATCCATGACCTGTGGCTTTCAGGTGATCGCAGTATTCGGCTGTCCGGCGGTCTTGCCACACAATGGCATGGTGAATGGGTTTACCTGTTTCTTTGTCCCATACAATGGTTGTTTCGCGCTGATTGGTAATGCCAATACCTGCTACCTGGTCGGTGGTAATGCTTTTTTAGCCAATACTTCCGCCATTACGCTAAACTGGGATGACCAAATTTCTTCGGGGTCATGTTCCACCCAACCGGGTTTGGGATACCATTGTTTAAATTCTTTCTGGGCTACGGTAATAATGCTGCCGGCATGATCGAATAGAATTGCCCGGGAACTGGTAGTGCCCTGATCAAGGGCAAGGATATACTTAGAGGACATGCAATCGATTTAAAGCAAAAGGTAAGAAAATAAATGTTTGTTATGATGGATTTGGGAATGGGGAATTTTAAAATTCCGGACATACTATAACCATTCATAATAATTATGGCTTATTGAAAAGCTTATTGGGCTTACTGTTGTAATTTTCTGCACCTAACATCAAAAAACTACTAAGTATGAGTTTCTCCCTATCAAAAAACCGCAACCGTGGTATCCTGGCAGTGCCTGCGGTATTGCTTGCTGGCGTCGTATGGGCAGCCACGGGCAATAACGCTGCTAATACAACGTGGAAACGGGAAACGCTTTCGGATACAACCCGCAAAGACACTGTAAAATATACTGAATATAAGAGTCTTCCCCTAAAACCGGAGCGAAAGATCGCCTTTGCTACCAATGAAGGTACCTGGATGAGCGTGGATGTTAGTCCCGATGGACAATCGATTGCGTTCGACCTCATGGGCGATATTTACACTGTTCCCATTGCAGGTGGTAAGGCTACACCGGTTACAAAGGGCCTGGCTTTTGATACGCACCCCCGCTATAGCCCTGATGGTAAAAGCTACTCTTTACATCGGACAGAAGTGGGTCGGAAAATTTATGGTACATCGATTCCGAAAAAAGGATACGGTACAGCTCACGAAAGACCGTGACCAGAATTTCCCCAACGCTACCTGGACGCCCGATGGCAATTATGTGATCGCTGCCCGCGGCCGGCTGGATATTAAACTCTGGATGTTGCACAAAGATGCTGGTAGCGGGGTACAGCTGATAGAAGCGCCCGGATTTAAAACAATTGATCCTGCGGTAAGCGCTGATGGAAGGTATGTTTATTTCTCCTCGCGCAATGGGGCCTGGAACTACAATGCGGCCCTGCCTCAATACCAGGTGAGTGTATATGACCGCGACAATGCACGCACATCTACCATCACTTCCAGGTATGGATCGTCTTTTACCCCGGTATTGTCTAAAGATGGCAAATGGCTCGTATATGGATCGAGGTTTGAAGACAAGACGGGGCTGGTGATCCGTGATATAGCTACTGGTGATGAAAGGTGGTTGGCCTACCCGATACAACGTGATGAGCAAGAGTCGATGGCTACGATGGGTGTATTACCCGGCATGTCATTTACCCCCGATAGTAAAGCGGTGGTGGCTTCCTATGGTGGAAAGATCTACCGCATACCGGTGGATGGGGGTAAACCTACTGAAATACCTTTTACGGCTGATATGGAACTGGAACTGGGGCCCCGCCTGAATTCAAATACCCGGTATCAGATACTTCTCATGCACTGGCTACCCAGATACGTGATGCCGTACCTTCTCCCGACGGGAAGAAACTGGCTTTCACGGTACTGAACCGCTTATACGTGATGGACTATCCCAACGGTACGCCTAAAAGGCTCACCACTCATGAGTTTACTGAAGCGGAACCTTCCTGGTCGCCCGATGGTAACACGCTTGTGTTCACTACCTGGACACCCGAGGGTGGTAATCTTTATAAAGTAAATGTGGCTGGTAAAACAACTGTACAAAAGCTGACCAAAGAGCCAGGGTTTTATTCCTCCGCTGTTTTCAATAGGAAGAATGACCGCATCGTTTTCACCCGCGGTAAGTTGCAACGGTTTAAGGAAGCTATTGGGCCCGGTGCCGATGGAACGGAAAATGACCTGTGCTGGATGAGTGTGAACGGTGGTGATATCACCCTGATCAGCCGGGCGAATTTCCGCGGCAACCCTCACTTTGTAAAGAGCGACAGCAGTCGTATTTACCTGAACCGGGGCGGTAGTCTGATCTCCATCCGTTGGGATGGCAGTGATGAGAAAGTGCATGCCACTGTAACGGGTGTTACTACCTATGGTATCAGCAATTTCAAAGATGCTGAACACCTGCATGAATTGAATTCTTCCGACTTTTGCCTGCTTACGGAAAAAGTAGCCCAGGCGATGGAAGTACAGGTACCTTCTTCGGCAGCCCAGATCAATATGTCGCCTACTGGCGATAGAGCTCTTGCCCAGGTGAACAACGATATTTTTGTGATCACCATTCCTAAAACAGGTCGTGCTGCCAGCATCAATGTAGCAGATGCCGGTTCTGCTTCTTTTCCTGCCCGTAAGTTGACAGAATTGGGAGGCGAGTTTGCCTCCTGGGAAGCCGATGGCAAAAAAGTGCATTGGTCATTGGGTAATGCCCACTTTGTATATGATGTGGATAAAGCAATAGCACAGGAAGACAGTGTAAAGCTGGCTAAGAAAGCTGAAGCCAAAAGAAAAGAAGACTCACTAGCCAAGGCCATTACTGTTGTAGTGAAGCCGCAAACTGATTCTACCAAGAAGCTGATCGATACGCTGGCTAAGAAAGCAACAGTAGAGAAAAAAGAAGAGTTTAAATACAAGCCAGAGGAATTTGCTATTAAGATCTACTTTGAAAAAGACATGCCCAAAACGGCTGTTTTATTGAAAGGCGCCCGTATTGTTACAATGAACGGGAATGAAGTGATTGAAAATGGTGATATCCTGGTGGTGAATAACCGCATTAAAGCGGTAGGCGCCAGTGGTACTTTACAAGTGCCTGCCAATACGAAAGTGATTGATGTAGCGGGCAAAACGATTGTGCCTGGTTTTATTGATACGCATTCTCACATGTGGCCCATGTGGGGATCCAGAAAAACCAGGTTTGGATCTATGCAGCCAACCTGGCCTATGGCGTGACGGCTACCCGCGATCCACAAACGGCTACCACGGATGTACTTACCTACAGTGATATGGTGGATGCCGGTAAAATGGTTGGCCCCCGTGTATATTCTACAGGTCCTGGTGTAGGCTTCTGGATGTACAATGTGCGCGACTCGGCACATGCGAGTAATATTCTCCAGCAATACAGTAAGTATTACAATACCAAGTATATTAAAATGTATTTGACGGGACCCCGCCAGGTAAGGCAGTGGATCATTAAGGCTGCCAAAACGCAGGGATTGATGCCTACGACAGAGGGGGATTGAACTATAAGCTTAATATGACGAACCTGCTGGATGGCTATCCCGGTCATGAGCACAGCATTCCTGTATATCCTTTGTTCAAGGATGTATACAAATCCATTGCCGAGTCAAAGATGGCAGTAACGCCCACTTTGCTGGTGGCTTATGGCGGACCCTGGGCAGAGAATTACTACTATGAAACGGAGATGCCATACAACGATAAAAAGCTGCAGGCCTTTACGCCCTATGATGAGCTGGCGCCCAAAACCCGCCGCCGTGCAGGTTGGTTCATGCCGGAAGAGCATGTATTTGTAAAACATGCCAAATCGATGAAGTCGATGGTTGAAAGTGGTGCGCTGGCTGGTATTGGCAGTCATGGTCAGTTACAGGGGTTGGGATACCATTGGGAATTGTGGTCCATGCAAAGTGGTGGCATGAGCACGCACGATGCTTTGAAAACGGCTACCATTCTAGGAGCACAGGCGCTGGGCCTGGACGGTGATATTGGTAGTATACAAGCCGGCAAACTGGCCGACCTGATCATTATGGATAAAAATCCGCTGGATAATATCCGTAACACCAATACCATCAATATGGTCATGAAAAATGGCCGATTATACAATGGCAGTACCATGGATGAGGTGTATCCCACGCCACGCAAGTTGGAACGCAGTGAATGGACATTTGAAAAACCGGTCAATACAACAGGAATTAAAGAGTAGACGAACCTCACGTAGAAGCAAAGCATTTATCCTGCCAGGTCCGTGAAATACGGCCCCAAACAAAAAGGCCTCCCGATATACGGGAGGCCTTTTCGTGTTTTCCTATCTCTATAATACGCAAAGCAAAAAGATTGCTGATTCTTGCTTAGAACGCCAACCTGAAGCTAAAGAACACGCCAAATTTCTTCACTTGTTCAACAGGTAATGGGCGGGGGCGAGGCGCCAGATAAAATCTACCCTGAATAATTTGAATATATTGTCTACGCCAGTTCCAACTTCAACATAGGTCTTACCATTGAGTGATTCAAATTTATAATCCGAACCTGCGGGCATATTGTAATCCCTGTTCTCATCACTTAGGCTACCAACTAATGCTTTGACGGTCCAGAATTGGCGGAACTTTAATTTCCTGGTAAGGGGAATAAAGCGGAACAGGCCATTACCAAAGTTATGTTCTATGTTGAGGCCTGCATAACGATCGTGCAGGTACTCAAACCGGTTCATGAGGTTGAAGGCGTATTTATTGTAGTAGTAGATCTCATTACCGGGTGCTACATCCAGTAACATATAAGGTATTTTGCCCCAGGTGCGGCCAGCAAATACATTATAATACAGTGTGCCAAAGGGCGGTATTTTGGAATAATCGGATATACTGGCGTTTAGTTTGTGGTAATCGTATTTGCCATTGATTACACCATTTAAGCCCCTGGTATAGCGTATTTCGGCAATGGGATAATCACTACCCAGGCTGTACCGGTTGAATGTGCTTTCGAGGAATTTCTCCAGGTAGGCATACCGGATGCGGATAGAAGCTTCTGTGGTGCGGATGGATGAATCACCTTTATTATCAACAAAGATCTTTTGTAGGGTATGTTCCGTACGGGATCATAGTTTTTATGAGCGCCGCTGAGGGTAACTGAGAATCCTGATTTGATAGAGCCAAACAGGTCGATCTTGGTTTCATCGGCCATCAGGAATTTTATGGGCACGCCATTTTTGCGAATGGCCAGGGCGAAGATATTATCCTGGCTGATCTCATCGTAGTATTGCTGACCACGGTCAAAATCATGTTTATGGGAGATGGTGATATAGGTGCGTGGATTTTTGTTGAGCAGGTACATGGCATCGAACTGGTATTTGAATTCCTGGTCTTTAAAACCATAGGCGAGGTAACCATGGAACAGGAATTTCTTACTGAAATACTTGTTGGTTGCCAGGTCAAAACGTGTTCTAAATCCTTCCTGCTGGTTGGCTGTGGCCCAGTTGAACCAGGGACCAATTTCATAGTTGCCAATGTTCAAATATCCTGTAGCCAGGAAATTAATGGTGCGGGTAGCCCTTTTAAAGGCAGGCATTTTGAGCAGGGTATCGATGGTTTGGTAGATCGCTTTTCGGATTTGGTAAGTTCCTCATGGCGTGATTCGACCCAAAATGAATCTGAAGCCTGCTGGGCTTCGGGTGATAGGATGGTTTCCTCGATCAGCTTGTTCTTGCTTAACTCTGTTATAACGGAAGGGTCGTTAACCACAATATTTTTGTAGGTGGTCGTTTTCCGGCCAATAGCCGACAATGTTTTTTCGCCTGTGAGTGACATATCGACGACAAACTTATCACGGGTAAGGAACCAGGTACTATCATTGAGTAAGCTAAATTCCTGTATCAGGCTTAGGCGGTCTACAAAGTTGATATTGGCATCCTTCGACAAGCGCAAGTTCATTTTCTGGATAGCCCAGGTGGTATCATGGGCCCAGCAGTCGCCTTCAAATGTATTTTCTCCCTGTCTTTTAGGGGTAAATGACATGTGGATGAGCCGGCGGCCGTTGACCATTTGTGTGTCGAGCACCTTATAGCGGTAATAATTATCGCCATTATCGCTGATGGGGCTAACGAACAATTTATCAAATACGGGAATGAAATTGCTGTAGAAGTTAATGTTTTGATCCATACCTCCCAGGAAGCGGGATACGCTTTCATTATTGACGCCCATGGTTTTGGTGCCCTGGAATACTTCGCGGCGTTTGCGGGGCGATTTCTGGTAATAATAATCGGAAATGGCTTCTGTAAGGTACACGGGCAAAAAGGTATTCCCTTCTTCGGTGGTGTCGATATTATTGAGTACGAAATTGAATTTCTTGATAAAAGGAAGGTTTTGCCATTTTTCCTTTTTGATATTTTTGATATCCAGTTCGAGTTTGTTGTACAATTCGTAGGAGAAGTTATCGAACCGGTAACGGTCATTCTTGGGTTTACGCTTTACAATGCGTTTCCACATCAGGAGGCCACGGTCAATTTTTTTGGCGTACTACTACCTCTGAGGTGAATTTTCCTCTTTCCAGGAGGATACTGATATCAACAATATTGTTTTTGGCTCTTTTGATCAGGTTGGAGTCGATGGCCAGGAAGAAATCCTGGTACCCTACATAGGTTATCTTGATGGTATCTGTAGGCCATTGATCAAAATGGAAGCGGAAAGATCCGGCCGAATCACTCAGTTTGCCGGTACCGGCCAGCTGGAATTGCATGGAGGCAAAGGGGATACGTTCATCACTGTGGACATCTTTGATGATGCCTCGCAGGATCTTGGTTTGTCCTTGGGTGGCTTGAAACAGGAATAAACAGCAACAAAGCCAGGCTATACTCTGTAAAAATTTCTTCACGCGCGATTTGAACTAATGACCAAAAATACGATTAAGACCCCTATTGACTAATGTTAAAAAGATCAAAAATCAGGTATATAACGACAAAAGTTTGCAAATATGAAAAATTTTCACCTACTTTGTATTACAAAGTGCTTTATATGGATAGCCAACACCAACCATTAGAAACGCTGCAGGACATTAAACGCATGATGGAGCGTTCCTCCCGCTTTATCTCTTTAAGCGGGTGGAGTGGGATCAGTGCGGGTATTTGCGCCCTGCTGGGGCGTGGGCAGCGCATAGGAGGATTGACAGCTTTGTAACCTATTCCGGTGATGAGTACAGCAGGAGGGGCAGCACCTCAAACTTATTCGATGACCTCGTCCTGATTGCTATCATCACCTTCGTTGCTGCCTTTATATCTGCTTTTTTCTTTACGTATATACGAAGCCGGCGGAATGGGGTGCCTATGTGGGACCGCACGGTGCAGCGATTAGCCTGGAATACGATACTACCCATGGTTGTTGGCGGTATTATGCTCTGGCGTGCAGTAGAATTAGGCTATTATGAATTGGTGGCGCCCGGTTGTCTGATATTCTATGGGCTGGCCCTCGTCATTGCGTCCAAATATACCCTGGGAGAAGTGCGTTACCTGGGTTATGGACAGATCATATTGGGTATCCTTAATCTCTGGATAATTAATGAAGGGTTGTATTTTTGGGCGGCGGGCTTTGGCATATTGCACATTGTATACGGCGCAGTCATGTGGTGGAAGTACGAAAGATAAGCGGCGAGTGGCAAGTAGGGAGTGATTGGATTGCCAACTATACCCGGGCCTACCAGCTATAAACCACTACCACCGGTTATTTACCACTAGCTTAATTGTGATGTATGAAGAACCCAATTGAAAATCTTAATAAAATATTTGACAGCCGCATACGCCTGGGGGTCATGAGTATCCTGATGGTGAATGAGGAGGTGAGTTTTAATGACCTGAAGCAAATGATGGATGTAACTGATGGCAACCTGGCTTCGCACCTGGTAAACCTGGAGGAAAATGGATTTATCAAGGTACACAAGGGGTTTATAGGTCGTAAAACCAACACAACCTATTCAATTACAAAGGCTGGTGAGAAGGCCTTCAAGGAACATATTGAAGCGCTGGAGAATATGATCAAGGGGGTGAGGTAGGGGCTATTTTTTTGCCCTTACACTTTGTATTGCAAAGTACTTTTTAATATAGAACAATGATAGGAAGCATAAATGACATTCATAGCTTAATAAATATCTATCAATATGAGAAATAATCGTTATCAACCCTTCTTCATCGCCTGCAGGATCTGGATATTAGCCGTATTGTTTAACACCTTATTGGGCACCCTGTTTTTGGGCTACGGTTTAGGTTTGGGAATGATTCCAATGCTTTTATTTTATGGAATGTTATTCGGGATGATCGTTTCCTCTCCTGCCATTGTATTATTATTCGTTCTAATTAACCGTTGTATTGTAAAGCGGCTCAAGGGAATTGTTCTTTTTCGACTTGTTTTAACAAGTGCTATAGTTCTTGCGGTCATAGCCTGGCTTTTGTACATGCAGTTTTTCAAGAGTTTTGAGGAGGAGAATATTTATTTCCTGTTGTTTGGCATCATTTCAGGTCTTGCCGCCACTTCTACGCAACAACAGTCTATTATTCGAGTGACTGACTATTCAGAACCATTTGAAGTATTAAGCCATGAAAATTAAAATGATCTTACCGGCGCTTACTGAAGCCAAGAGCCCTTATTGGAGGCCCATCAAATATTCTTTGTTTCCTCCGCTGGGATTGGCTACCCTGGCAGCTTACTGTGAACCCGATGATGAAATAACCTTACAGGATGAGCATGTGGAAACGCTTGACCTGGACGATGAACCCAACCTGGTGGTGATACAAGTATACATTACGAATGCTTTCAGGGCCTATAAAATAGCTGATCATTATCGCAACAAAGGCATCTATGTGTGCCTGGGTGGTTTACATGTAAGTTCGTTGCCGGAAGAAGCCAAACCTCATGGGGATAGTATTTTCATAGGACCCGGTGAAGATACTTTTCCGCAGTTCCTGAAAGACTTCAAAGCGGGCAATGCCGGTAAAGTGTATACCAATGGCATACGCAATATTGAAACGATACCCGCTATCCGGCGCGATCTTATCAAACGTAACCTATACCTGGTGCCCAACTCCATCGTTGTATCAAGGGGTGTCCCCATCATTGTGACTTCTGTTATAAGGATGCTTTTTTGAAGGCGGTAAATCTTTCTATACTCAGCGTGTCGATGCGGCCCTGGCCGAAATTGAACGCTTGCCTGGCCGTCACCTGTATTTCCTGGATGATCATTTATTGGGTAATCAGAAATTTGCCGGCGCCTTGTTTGCCGGTATGCGGGGTATGAACCGGGTATTTCAAGGGGCTTCTACTATTGATGCGATCCTGCGGGGGACCTGATCGAGCAAGCAGCCAAAGCAGGTCTGCGCAGTGTATTTGTAGGTTTTGAAACGCTGAGTGAAGCGAACCTTGCGCAAAGTAACAAAAGCAGAACCTGGGCAAGGATTACGAAAAAGCTATCCGCCGCCTGCATAGTCTGGGTATTATGATCAATGGCAGTTTTGTATTTGGGCTGGATGATGATAAAAGGATGTGTTTAAACATACTGTCGATTGGGCGGTAACTAATGGGCTTACCACGGCCACCTTTCATGTGCTGACACCTTATCCCGGCACGCGGCTATTTAAGGATATGGAAGCAGCCGGCCGGATACTGCATTACAATTGGGACCTCTATGATACCAGGCAGGTAGTGTACAAAACAACCGGCTTATCGGCCAATGAGTTGAAAGCGGGCTATGATTGGGCCTACCGCTCTTTTTATTCCTGGAGCAATATCACTAAGGCCAGTTGGCAACATGACAATTTGCACCATATGATCAAACATTTTGCTTATGCGGGTGGCTGGAAAAATTTGAACCGCTATGGAATTTTATGATCAAAACAAAGGACTGAACCAAATGCTTCCTTTACTGGAAAGCATTTTGTCAAAGGTGAATAAAAAGAAGCAGGACCCCTGGCGCCCTTTCCTGCTATTGCCTGATAGGAACAGGCAGCTGTTCGTGAAGTAATTCGTACAACAAGTATTCAACCTACTGCCGACTGGTCAATTTTCCAGCGGACAGGCCAACTTATGTCTAAAAAAATCAACTGTTATGCAAAAAGAATCTCTGAGGGTCTATTGGTTATTGCCGGAGGCATCTTATTCAGCCTCGTATTCTGGCAGGAAAAACTGGGCATCAACACCTTGTTGTTTGATGCATTTATACTGGCAGCCATTTTCTACTTATACGCCAATGCCAGGCAAAACGCTGTGGTGAGGTGGCTGCTTATCGGCCATCTCATCTGCCTGGCCATGATCATATGGCACAATACGCTGCTTAGTAAGCTGGCATTTACAACGACGCTACTGCTGATCGTTGGCTTTGCGGAGTATGTACACCGGTCGGCATGGTTTGCCGGGGGCTCGGTAGTGCTTAACATCGTTTTCTGCATTGCTACTTTTGGCGAACAATTAAAACGTAGCAAAACGCCTAAAAGAAAGCGCAGGTGGCTTGCAAAGATCATCCGTTTTGCTATTTTCCCTTTGCTGCTGGTAGGGCTGTTTTTCCTTATCTATCTGGGGGCCAACAGTGTTTTCCAGGAACTGGCCTTCCGCTTTGAAGTCTATGTCAATCGATTCCTGGATGCGGTGTTTGGTGTATTCTCTCCCCAACGTTTATTATTCCTCCTGTTTGGGGTGTATGTTACTGGTTGCCTGCTGATGCGCAGCAGCCTGAACTATTTCTCTCAAAAAGAAAGTACGCGGCAAGATGACCTGCAGCGTACCCGTATATCGTGGAAACAACGGAAATACAAATTCTCGTTCCAACTCATTGATACGGTGATGGGCCGTTTTGCCAGGGGCATGATGGCATTGAAGAATGAAAATACTACGGGTATCATCAGCCTGCTTTTATTGAATGTATTGCTACTGGTGATCAATTGCATCGACGTTAGTTATCTCTGGTTCGATTTTGATTATATGGGGGATGTATTTCTCTATAAAATGGTGCATGATGGAACGGAATTGTTAATTGTGTCTATCGTACTGGCTATGCTGGTATTGCTGTTCTTCTTCAAGGGCAACCTCAACTTCTACCGTCGTAATAAATGGCTCAAATTGGGTGCTTATGGCTGGATCATACAAAACTGTATACTGGTGATCTCGGTATTGCTGCGCGACTATTACTATATTGTCAGGTATGGCCTTGCCTACAAACGCATTGGTGTATTGTTCTTTCTGCTGATGGTGCTGATTGGTCTACTTACTGTATTTATTAAAATATGGCAACGCAGAACCTCTTATTTCCTATTTCGGGTCAACGCCTGGGCTGCTATTGTGCTACTGGTATTGGCTTCTACGATCCATTGGGATGAATTCATTGCCAGCTATAACCTGCAACGGAAAGACGGTGTACCGCTGGATGCTGAGTTCCTGCTCTCGCTGTCGGATAAAACCCTGCCTTTACTCGAAGCCAACATCGATGCCTTTAAAAAAGGCAGGCTGACATACAAAAGGATAGGTCTGATTCCTGGCCGGGCGGCAGGAGGGGTACTGTGATACCTGTTTTGTAGCACAACTGCAAGCCCGCAAAACCCGGTTCATGCAGGAACAAGCGCAGCTAAGCTGGCTTTCCTGGAATTATGCGGATGCTTCTACTGCCAGCTATTTCAGGAGAACGGCTATTCATCACCCATAAATACGCATTCCTATGTCACCTGCTGCGACCAGTTTTAAAGTATGGGCCATCACGGTTTTTCTGAATGCTTTCTTTTTTTTGGGGTAGTTGAATTGTTGACGGGGATATCTTGATGGCGATGGGAGGATTGGTGGTACTTTTTATAGGTTATATTATTGGCTTGCCCTTTTGGGGGTGTTATGGGTATTGACCGGGCTGATTATGAAGCTGCCTTATTCGGCAGCAGGCAGGATATGCTGGTTGGTTTGCATTATGGGCGGGCTGGTGGCTTTATTTTATGCAAGTGCGGTCTATATAGTAACTGGTCAATTCACTCTCAATGAACCGTCTATGGCGCTGCTTACTGGAACAACAATTGCTGCATTGATCCTGACGCTCTATTTCAACCGAAGGGCATTTGATCAGGAACAAGACAGTATTTCGATTTCAAAACCTACATAATTGGGTATTATGAAACCAGCACGATTTTCCCTACGCGCCAGGGCGAGAAGCTTCCAATATGCCTGGCAAGGCATCATCACCTTCCTGCAACGTGAACACAATGCCTGGCTGCATTTGATAGCCACGATAGGAGTGATGGTATTGGCATGGATAACAGGCATTACCAAAACTGAATTGCTGGCCCTGGTTTTGGTCATTGGTTTTGTGTGGGTAGCTGAAATGTTCAATACCTGTATTGAACGTATGATGGATTTTATAAGTAGGGGCAAACACCCGGACATTAAATTTATTAAAGACCTCGCCGCGGGCGCTGTATTGGTAGCGGCGCTTACAGCCCTGATAACGGGTGCAATCATTTTCATTCCTAAATTTTTATGACGATGAGAAATATAGTAAGACCCTTTTGGGAGTACAGGTGCATCTTCCTGCGCAGTGAAGTAGATCGTATTATGACCTTATCTATGTTGTTTAGCATCGGGATGGTAATGGCCCGGATGGTGTATTCAGGCGAACGTGATTACCTGTTCCTGGTTTGGAACCTCTTCCTGGCCTATATACCTTATTTTATTTCGAGCTGGTTGACGCGCAAGCCTTCCTGGGCAGCTTATGCCCGGAAGTTTGTTCTGGTGCTTGGGGTATGGATTCCCTTTATTCCCAATAGTTTTTATATCCTGACGGATCTGTTTCATTTGGGATTTCATGCAGGCGCTCCTTTATGGTTCGACCTGGCGCTTATCATTTCTTTTGCCTGGAATGGGTTATTACTGGGCATCCTGTCTGTGCGGCAAATGGAAAAGTTTGTGGAATTGTACCTGCCTGGCAAAACGACCTGGCTCTTCTTGTATCCGGTGATGGTACTCAATGCCCTGGGTGTATACATTGGCCGCTACCTGCGTTTCAACAGCTGGGATGTGATCACCAATCCATTTGCGCTGGTAAGTGATATTGGCCGTATGATATGGCATCCACTGGAGTACCGTGAGGTGTGGGCGATGGTTACCTGTTTTTCTGTACTGATGATATTGGTTTATACAACGCTTAAGAAGATCAGTAAAATGATCTGGTAAGTGGGTGCTTCCAAGGCCTGTGCTACCTTTCAAAGTTCATTCACCCGGGTGGTGATCGCAAACATGCCCGTTATACCCTTCTATCATAACGGTTGGTTTAAGTTGGACACGGCGTCGTATTCTTACGACGCCTCTTTTAATCGCTGATTTATGGATTGGGTTGATTTCGCAGATGCTAAAAGGCAAGAGGCTGACCAACTGGCCAGCCTCTTGCTTTATATAATCTGTGAAATCAATTTGTAATCTGCGATCCTAATCTACGAAACAGGCTTCAAAATAGTGAAACCTGGGATTGCTATTAGAAGTCTACACCCATGGCAAAATGCAATACGGGTTTGCCTTTAAAGAAGCCATTCATTTCCCAGCCTGTATCGAAGCGGAGGAAATAACCCAGTAACATACTGCGTACACCAAAACCATAACCACCAGCAAATGGACCAATACCACCGGCTTTGATCCGTACGGTAACGGTAGGATCGTTGGGGTCATCGGGATAGGTTTGTTGCGGACGCTTGAAGTTTTTCAAGCCATCTATCAGGTCGCCATTCCAGGCATTGCCCAGGTCGAAGAACTGCACCACCTGGAAATTACGCAGGAAGGCATTGTTGATGGGGCGATTGATCAATGTACTGAATATGGGGAATCGGAATTCACTGTTGATGATCACATTGTTGTTACCATTGGTGAGGTTTTGTTTAAAACCACGCATGTTAACTGCCAGAGACTGATAAGCATAGTCGTTGCTGGGGTCGGGTCGGGGCTCGCTATTGTATTTGGGGAACATCCAGCCATCTGCACCACCCAGGTAATAGATCACTTTCTCATTGCCCCAGGAGAAGTCACCGGCTACGCGGCCAGCCCAAATGAAATTGCGGTAGATGGGTTTGTAAATACGGCCATCAAAACCGATGTTAAACATCATACGGCCAGGTTTTACAAGTCCTTCTTTAGGCTCATTCACCTGGGCATTGATATCCATATAGATCTTGTAGCGTGAGCCATTGAGGATATTCATGGCCTTCTGGATGGCATTGTCATGTATCCATTCTATGCGCGATACAAAATAAGTTTGCTTATTGAGGTCGGGGGCTTTAAGTGTGACGGTATCAAACTGCGTTCCGCGCACCGTAACACGGTCCATGCGGATACCTGCAGAGAAGCGCAGGCTGCGTACCTTATCCAATGGCAGTTTGAGGATACCCTGGTACAGGTTGCTGTAGGATTTGCCCTCATACACGTTGATCACGTTGCCGGATTGGTATTGTACTCCACCGATCTCGGTTTTACGGTAATACACGAGTGAATAGTCGATCTTCTTTTGAGGTAATCTATCCGGGCAAACCATTCGCCACCGCCATCGAACAAAGATTGGTTAACAGGGGTGAAAATAGTAGTACCGCCGGAGCCTATGCTGGCTCCTCCGCCACCACCACCAATCAGGGGCAGGCGGATAGCGCCGGTAAAACGAATGTCCTCAAACAGATCGAATACGGAGGCCTTCAGCATACCATTGAAAGCGCCGCCACTTTGCAACTGGATGGGCAATGAACCGGTATAGGGTTGGTAACGGGTGATCAATACATCGTTATTGAAGCCCCCAGAGAAATTATCCATGGAGAATTTCAACCGGTAAGGGAACAATTTGGCCTTTTTTGAGCACCGATTCTTTTACCTCTACGGTAGTAGGTTCGGCAAAAGGATCTATGATAGCCGCTGCGGGCTTTTTGGTTGTATCCGGTTTTCCGGTTCAAAGCCTGTTTCAAAAGCATCATTTTTGCGCTTCGTGGTTGTATCACCCGGGATGATGGTCTGCATATCGCGCCCGCCGGAGAGCTTGGCGCTGGCAATTGTTTTGCGGCGATAATCCGTTGGTTTGGGATTCACATTGCGGCGTTGCAAGGCATTTTGGTCCACCTTCAACCGGTATACCAGTTTCAGGTCGCCTTCCTGCCTTACTTCACTCACCTGGCCATTATCACCAGCTGCCTTGGTTTCTACCAGGCCGCTTTGATAATTGGTAATGGGGAATACAAAAGACGAGTCATTGGTAACGGAATAAGCAAATACGGAATCGGGAGCTGCTTTACCCCAGGTTTTAAGGGTAGAATCCAGTTCCTGGTCGCTGGGATTGCGCAACACCTCATCACCTACAATATACACGCTGTCCAACCCGGCCCGCTTCGTAGTAAAGAAACCGGCAAAACGGTTGTTGATGCCGGTCTCATCGCTGATAAAAGTAAAGTGGGATGTATTGTATTGAACAGGATAGCGGGCGTTACCATACTTCATGTGGCTGAGCTGGGTAATTTGCCTAAACTCGCTTTTGTTATAAGTATCTGTCAGGAAGATATTGTACTTATTGGTCGCTACGCCTGTATCGCGACCCAGTGCGGTGGCATTGGGGCGATTGGAGGAGAAGATGATACCGGTTTTATTGGGGAAAGCCACAAAAGAAGCGTCCAGGTCGGCATAAGAATCATTGGTTACCTGCTCATAGGTATCTTCCTGGATCTTATAGATGAAGATATCGGGCTGTCCTTTGCGTACAGCGCTCATTAGGATGGTATTGGAATTGAGCATGAAGCTGGCGCTCGTGATCTGCTCAAAGTGGGTGATCTCCTGTTTTACGGGTTTGTAATGTTTCACCATGTCATATACAAACAACTGGACCTTGCCCTTTTCCCAATAGATGCAAGCCAGGCGGGTACCCTTGCCATCCCAGAATAATAGGGGATAACTGGGATTTACTTCGTTCTCATAAGAGCGCACGCCATTTCTCAGCAGCACCCTTCTGTCTACAAAGTTTTCATATAATACCACCTGGTTTTGCCCTTTTACATATTCCACCACCGCATAGGTTTGGCTACGTGGGGCCGGATTGGGGTAAACCGGATATAATCACGATTACGGGTCACATCTTCTGTAAGGATCACATTGCCCTTGGGGGCATTGCGGCGGCCGGTAATGTCTTTGTAATATTTTTCGGACATCTGCTCCATGAAATCACGCAGCACATCCTTGAATTTCTTCTTACAGATCCGCTGGGAAGCGCTGTTGAGGTTGCGGTATACGCGGGCGAGGTAAAGGAAATAGGTAACGTTCTCCTTTTTGTATTTCTCCGCTATATAATACCAAAAGCATGACCAGCCAATAGGGGCTTTTCAAAGGCAAACTGGTAAAAATTCTTGTATTCGGCTGACAGGAGGGCTGATTTCAGTTGATCATCCAGTGTAGTATTCCAGTCTTCGGCCACATAATCCACATACCCATCTACGAGCCATTTTGGAAGGTCGAGCAGGGCCTGGTTGGCTGCAATTTCACCCAGGTCGTCGCCAAACAGGATATTGTCTACCAATATCCGGGCAATACCCTGGCGTACCTGCCTGCGCAGGTCGGCATGATCACCGTTAAAATAAACGATCATTTTATTGTTCACCAGTTTGGTGATGCCGCCTGTGGTTTGCCAATCCAGGTTGAGCCCAATATTGGATTGCTCCAGCTCATTAAAGTTGTTGTAAATAACGATATTGGCCCTGCGTTGCAGGCCATATTCTACAAATTGCTCAATAGCGGGTAATTCTTCCTCGGCAATCTGCAATACGTAGTTGGCGATGGTTTTGCCATTTTCGTAGAAGTAGGTGTTGAAATTGGTCGATTGATAGTATTCCCATTTGAATTTCCGATACTGAACCCGGTTTTTACCAAACTCTACTGTATTCACCTGGGCACTCACATCCATGTGCAAAAGCAGTACGGAAACTAGAAAACCAAAAAGTACTTTTGTGGATGGCTTAATCTGTTGAAATTGCATAGCCTGTCATTAATGTTTTAAAGTTAAAACAAACCCTGTTACCGGGTGAAAAAAAATCAATTGACCTAAATACGATACCCTATATGCTGACAGTAAATCACTTTGTTTTTAGTCCTCTCCAGGAAAATACCTACGTTATTTCTAATGAACAGGACGAATGTTGCATTATTGACCCTGGCTGTTACTTCGGCAATGAGCGTACTGAATTAAAAGAATTCATCCAGGATACTGGCCTCACGCCTAAATATTTGTTAAATACGCATTGTCACCTTGACCATGTATTCGGCAACAAGTTTGTTCATGATACCTGGGGTTAACCCCACACCTGCACGAAAAAGAAAAAGTGATACTGGATCATGGTCCTGCGTTCGGTCTCAACTGGGGTCTTCCTTTTGAAAATTATAAAGGTGACCTGATCTATTTACGTGAAGGCGATACTGTTCGGTTGGGTGAAGATAGGTTCATTATCCTGTTTACCCCTGGGCATTCTCCTGGTCATATCAGTTTTTATTGTCCGGATCAGGATTTTGTGGTCAGTGGTGATGTACTGTTCAAACGGAGTATTGGCCGTACTGACCTGCCCATGGGGGATTTTGATACCCTTGCCCGCAGCATTCGTACGCAGTTGTATACTCTGCCTGATGAAACGATGGTGTACAATGGGCATGGTGAGCCTACGACTATTGGCGAAGAGAAAAAGGAAAATCCATTTGTGAAGGGGTGAAGTGGGGAAGGGTATTGGATAGATAGGTGACTGGTGTGAAATTTGCCAAATTGGCATATTTTCAGTATCTTACTTGTATATGGTAAATTATAATAAATGGATACAGGCAGGGCATTTTCTTCCGACTGCTTTGGTTTGCCAAAAGGGCCATCAACAAGGCCATTTACCCCAAAATGACCATTTCACTTTACTTTAGGTTTACTTCAAGTTTACTTCAGGTTTACTTCCGGCTTACGTCAAACTAAGCTAGTCTCCGGCTAATCTAAGGTAGATCTACAGCCGATCTGCGGGGATGCTACTTCCTAATATACTGTGTAGGGTTGTGACAAAAAGTCATATTTTGATGGGTGTTTAGCCTAGATTCAGGGATTGGATATCTATGTCGTATAGCTGTCGCCCTCTGCCTGGTCAAGGGTTTTGGGAGAAGAATAAACGCCATGATGGGAGGGCTTCGACAGACTCCTTTGGATTAGTTTTCAGGTCTGTAGCCGGAGGCTACGAAACAGGCTCACTCGCCAGAGGCGAGCGAGTGTGGGGTAGCTTCATCCTGCCATTCGGCGGGAAGGCTGAGCGAGTGCGAGGTTATATCTGGGTAGCTATTTTGCCTGGATTATGGGGCTGGAGATATGACGGTCAATTAAAATATTTACCAATAAAGGGCAATTTCTGCATCTCCCTTTTCTCGACTTTCACGATCAGCCACGCAAATAGACTGAAAAATAATAGAGAAGTACCGTAGTAGATCAGGTAAGAAGTAGAGGTCCAGTCTTTTGTTTTGGCTGGCAGGGCAAACCGGACGATCAAATATTCATGAATAATATATAAAAGTGTCACTATCACCAGGTAGGTGATGAGTTTTTCCTGGCGTAAGGGATGGGATAATATTTTTGGCCCTGGATATAGCTTACTACCATCATGAAGGCATAGCAGATGAAGGTAGACCAGGCTGCGCCGGAATAACGGCCCTTGGGGATGAGCAGAATATTGAGTACAATGGTGATAACGGCTCCGCCAATGGTGACCCATGCGCCCATCATATTGCGGTTGGTGAGCTTGTACCAGATGGACAGGTTGTAATAAATACCCAGGAAAATACTGGCCATGGAAACAATGGGAACAATGTGAATAGCCAGCTCATATTCCGGGTGGCTGTGGGCTATAAGCCCCTTCCAGAACTTCAGGTTCAGGGATATGATCAGGAACATGAAACAGCAGGCGATCACAAACAGCTTCATTACGCGGGCATACATTTTCTGTGCGCCTTCATTTTTAGACTGGTTGAAGAAAAAGGGCTCTGCCGCCATGCGGAAGATCTGGATAAATATGGTGATCAGCACTGCCAGCTTATAGTTCGCCCCAAATACGCCCAGTTCAAACTCCGATTGGCCGGGATAGGTTTCCGTCAATACCTTCCGGTAGATCACCCGGCTAAGCATTTCATTGATCATGCCTCCAAAACCAACTATAATGAGGGGATAGGAGTAATACATGACATCCTTCCACAGTTTCTTATCGAACTCAAATTTGAAGGAAGTGAACTCCTTGTACAATAGCAATAAGGTAACGCCGCTGGCAATAACGTTGGCAATGATGAAATAACCAATGCCTATGCGGGGATTGTACAATAAAGCGAGGAAGGAGTTTTCGCCTGCTTCATGCGCCGGTTTGGCTACATAGAAAAAGAACAGGACGATAAGGATATTCAGCACCACGGAAAACACATTGATAAAGGCGTATTTGCGGGGCCGGTCCTCCAGTCGCAGCTTGGCCAGTGGAATGGTATACAGGGTGTCGAAAAACACGATCCAGATCATCCAGGTCACAAATTCGGGGTACTTCTCCATTTCAATGAACCGTGTCAGCGGCCCCTTGAATACAAAGAGGACAAGTGTAAACAGGATGGTGGTGACCCAGATGGAAATGTTAAGGGTATTAAATAATTTTTGCCGGTCGGTGGTTTGCGCGAAACGAAAGAAGCTTGTTTCGAGTCCATATGTAAAGAGGACGGTCAAAAAGGGAATTACGGCATAGATCTGTGTATAGGGATAGCTGCCGTTGGGGTCAAACAATTGAAAACCCAGCAGGCTGACGCCAAAGTTGAGGAACCTGCTGACAATACGGGGAATGCCATACCAGACTGTTTGACCTGCTAATTTCTTAATGCTCAACTAAAGGTGGATTTAGATTTTGTGTTCCAAAATTAAGGGTTAGCGCCACAAACTCATCGTTAAACCTGTTATTGGCGGTCCTTTTATTGCCGGAACAGTAATTTTTAAAGGCTCTAAACGACGTATGAATAGTATAACGCCCGGTTTCGGCGTTTATGCTTTTACGAACATTACATTAAATGACTGTCCGGATGTAGGAAAGTATGGACAATTTATTGAAAATCAATAAACTGTGTATAATCTCCTGATTTTCATCTGGTTTTAGGTATATATTAAGTTTGAAACTCTACAATCTTCCATCTTTTAATTTTCTAAGAAGGGTCGAGTACTCATCTTTTAGTTTTGGAGGAAGGAACTTGACTACATGGTCAAGTTTTATTTGGGATGATTGATGGGGTGATGTAGGAAGGTCGACCCAAATAAAATTCCCATCCCACTTCTTCTGTATTTCTGGAGAACATTTTTGGACTAACTCATTGAACTTTTCTTCAAATTTTGTCTTCTGTTCAATTGAAGAACTCATAAAATAGGTTTAAGTAAAAATTTTCTTTCGATTGAGATACTCTTGATAAGAGAGTATCTTTTTCTTATGGTGGATGATTTCGTTATCGGTTTTGATGTTGTCGTGTCTTTTCTTCTTCCGTAATTTACTGATTTTGTCCTGATGTTGTTTGATTTTTTGTTTCATCGTCCTGTCTAAAGTTTAAATCCTTTTCTTTCGTAAAGTCTGCATAGTCTAAAACGTTAGTCAGTTTTGAAGTCTCTTGGCTTAGTTGGATTAAATCCTCAGTGATGAAGGTTTGATAAGTGAGTATCCTTTTCATAAGTATATATATAAACTCTGAAAAATCACTTTTCAACTTTTTTTAATGTATTTACTATAAGAAATAAAAACTATGAGTGATGAATTAAAGATAGAACTACTAAAAATAACAATGAATGTTATCTACTATGGGCATAAACTAAAGGATGGAAAAAGACCTGTATATAAACTGGAAGACATAAAGATAATATACGACCAACTAAAGGATATTGTTCGTTAATCTAACAAAAGTAAACTTTCGAGATATTCTTCTTTTTGTGGTACTCCAGTTTTATCAATCCAATGACATTCATAATAGATTTGAGGTATTCCATTATAAGTTTTGGGAATAATTTGTTGAATTACCATTGGAGGACTAAGAGATATTAACCTTACAATATTTCCGATTTGAAATTTCGGGTTCATTTGTTTCTATTTTAGGTTAACCAATAGGTCCGTTAATTCAATCTCTAATTCTTTACAAATCTTCTTTAGGGTGAGTATGGTTGGGTTTGTTCCTCCTTTCTCTATTCTGTTCATTGATGGTTTTTCCATATCACATTTCTCACCTAATTCTACTTGGGATATACCCTTCTCTTTACGAATCTGACTGATTCGTTCTCCTAACTGTTTCAAAAACAATCTATCGTCCTTTGTAATCCCCATCTGAATGGGAAAATCCACCATTTGTGGATAATAATGGTTAACATATATGTTAACTACTTCGTAAACTTGTATATCTTTTAATCACAAAATCAATCATCTATGAATTGGAGAAAAGAGCACACAAATTTCGGAGTACTTAAAATTGATGGCCGTAATGTCAAGGTGTACAAGAACACCTTCAGTTACGATACTATCAACGTTTATGAAGATATACAAGATGCCAGATGGTCTGGGGATGTAATTGTGGTAACTCTTAAAAATGACAAGGTTAGACGATATGACAGTACTACTAATTACAAAACAGTTTAATCCACTTCAAATCACAAAAATGAAACCGATTTTAATAAACTTATTGGTTGTTGTTTTACTAATATCCTGCCAGAAAGATAAAGATAACACGATTGAATCAGTGAGTTTTGAATACTATCCAGACAATTCATCTACCTACACACCTAACTTTAATTACAACTTCTTAAAAACTGACAGTAAAGGGAATATATCTACAACAGGGAATAATGTTCCTGGTGGTCGTCAAATGATTAACAATTTTGACCCGAAAACTATGTGGGATTTTGGTGATGGAACTAATTCTGTAGTTCAGAATCCATATCATATATGGAATAAACCAGGAACCTATACCGTCAAATTAACGGTGAGAAAATCTGTTAATTTCGTGACTACTTCCAATAGTGATAATGTTCTTTGGGATTTCGGTGATGGGTCCACCTCTACAGAAAAGAATCCTATTCATATATTTTCACCGGGTATCTATACAGTTAAGTTAACTGTTAATGATAAATCAGTTACTAAAACCATAACAATAAATGAGGTTGGTAGTAAGTCATTAACGGTAACACTGAATGAAAATGAAATAGTGGATAGTAGACCTGATTTCCTACCACTCACTTCTTCCCATGTGAATTTCATTGGAAACTTATCTACAGGTATTACCACAAGTGGATTTGGCCAAGGGTCCTATCTATGGAATTTCGGTGATGGTTCAACTTCAACCATGTCTAATCCAGGTCATACATATAATATACCCGGAACCTATACAGTCAAACTAACGGTTACTGGGTGGGGTGGATTCAATAAAAGTGAGAAATCAATACAGATTCTTATACGGTAAGGAGTTGATAAACAAAAATCCCGAACTATATCATTCGGGATTTTTTACCTAATTCAATGAAAACCTTATTTGGTAAGGGCTTGAGCGTAGTACAATACTGGGTTTCCTTCATCACTTATGTCTTCATTCTCATCAAATCTCGTATGTACCATTGAGATACCACCAGCTAAAGCCCATCCATCGTTTAGTAAAGACCGAACTGTGGATTGTAAATGTTCAATACTGAAGTCATAAATAACTTTGTAATCTCGCATAATCATTCTTTCTACAAAGGTAATACTTCGTAATTCCATTTATTATGGTATGATTTTGTTAAATTTGAAAAGGTTGGGTGGTTTGTTTCACCGATATAGTTTAATGGATAGAACTCTTGTGTAACGGACGAGGAGGTGTGTGTTCGAGCCACACTATCGGGAGATAGATGCCCAACCTTTTGGTTTATAGTTTTCAACCATATAAAAGTTTATCAGTTTAAAGTGTTTCCATCCAAAGTTGCTAAAATCATTCCATCAAAACTGTCCCTGTATTCAAAATTTCTCCTGTTCAACTTGTAACAAAATTCGTTTAAGTATAACTGCAAATACTTCCGACCAATCGAATGATGAACACCTAATAATTGTCTTTTACAATTACTGATTACAGTATGTACCCATGGCAATTTTTTAGAAGCTTCCTTTGGAATAACTACCATCTGTGTATGTTTCTTTACTACATCTTTCAAGTTGTTATAACCTCTCCAACCATCAGTTAATACGTGACAATTTTTATCTACTGACTTCTTGACTTCAGAGTTAATACTATCACTGGTTGAATTGTCAATGATTTCCATCTTTACATAACCAATAATTCTATCCTTAGTATATTTTGTCTTGTTATGGTTTAACACTTTTTCACTCTCTACAGTAACTAAAACAGTCTGTTGTCTTTCACTTCCTCTACCACGACTTAAACTCTGTTCCCTATCAATCAGATTTCCTAATTCATCACGTTGTGGGAGGTCTACAACTTCAAAGAAACCTTCATCCATTTCAACAGTACCTTTTAAAGTATAACGGTTGTCACGTTTACCCATCATTATTCTAATCTTTCTCATCATATCCCATACTGGTTCATATCTCTTGAGTCCTAATTGACGTTGCATTTCTAAACAGGAAAATGGTTTTTTACTGGTAGTCATTAAATGAATACACATGAACCAGGTTAGTAGGGGAATTTTACTTTTGAACATCATTGTTCCAGACTTTAAGTTGGTTCTGGAGTCACACTTTGAACACTGGAATTTCTGAATGTCATTTAACCACCAATGTTTAGTAACACATTGACATTCCTTACAAATAATACCTTGTTTTTCGCGTTTCTCTTTTAAATATATAATACAAGATTGTTCGTTTGGGAATCTTTTATTAAACTCTAAAATGTTCATAATCAGCCTGTTTTAATAACAAAGCTAATCTACGGAACATAGTCTAATAAACCATAATATGTTAGCAACTTTCCTACATCCGGAGAGTCATTTTACATTATATCAAATAAACATCTATGAAGAGAGTTTTACCCCTGCTGATCCTGATGGTATCAGCCTTTATCAGTACTCGGACGAAGGCTCAGGTAACTGCCTCGGAGTCGAAAGTAGAACATACGAAAGGCGATAAAATAGCGGCCGTTATAGAATTGCCCTATCCGGTAGAAGAAGTAGAAGCGGCCATTGAAGAGCATTTCTCAAAAAAAGGCGGCAAAAGTGATAAGATCAAGGGGTACCAGGTATTCCGGAACATGAAATTAAGTGATGACGAAGTAGAGTTGAATGACCTGCATTTCAGGGTGGAGCGCAAAAGCCGTAAAGAAAAGGACATTACGCTCGTATATCTTTTGGTAGGCAGGCCCAGTGAAAATGTGGGCGCCCGTTCGGGCGTTGACCGCCACAAGATCAATGAAGCCAAGGCATTTCTGAATCAGTTGACGCCTTCTGTTGAATCACGGCACCTCGATGTGCAGATCAAAGAACAGGAAACTGTTATGCAAAAAGCTACTAAAAAGAACCTGTCTTTGATGGAGGAGCAAAAAGAGCTGGAAGAAAAGATCAAAGCCTTGCAATTAAAGCTCGATCAAAATAAGATCGATCAGCAAAAGCAATCGGAAGAACTTACGCGCCAGCAAGGCGTATTGATGCGATGAAGGGACGGAAAAAGGCTTAGTTTTTAGCTGGTTTTATTAAACTCTTTAGGGCAATAATCAATAGTTATTCATTTGTAATTATTGATTATTGTCTTCCTACCGGTTATTCGATACTTACTCCTGTTTCCTCTTAAATTCTGTACATTCCAGCCTGAGGTCATTGATGAATAAGGATACATTCAGGAGGTTACAAAAATGTTCCTGCATCCGGTTGCCGCTGTAATACTGACAATTATAGCACATGCGCTGGGTAGCAATAATACCTGCTTTATTGAAATGATAGATCAGGTCAAATAAAGTAGCGGAGAAATGTTCCTTTTGTTCGGGCGATAGCTGGCTCACTGTTTGATCAACCGGACCGGTAAGCTGCTGGGTGATGCCGGCCAGCTCTTGTCCTTTGGCTGTAAGGGAGAGAATAAAACTGCGTGAATCTCTGGCATCTGCGGTGCGTTCTACCAGGCGTTTTTGTTCCAGGGCTTTTATGGAATCGGAAATGGTAGCCTTGGTAACATTGAACTCACGAGCCATGAAGGCGGCTTTGCGCTGTTGCGGATCGGGATGGAAGTTAATGAACAGTAATAATTGCAGCTGGGTAGCGCTTAGTCCGTGGCTTTGTGCGGCTGTTTGCAACAATACGCGGAATACTTCGGACATCCTGACCAGGGAGGCCGTGATCTTACTGTTAATGTTAACGAGCTGTTGCCCGGGATTGAATGATGACATAAAATGATAAGGTGTATCCGGTTTTTGGGGTAACCGGTTAGAACTCCCCTGCACGGATATAGGGATACGTCATTAAAATAGCCGATAGTACAACGGCTTTGAACCAAGCCTGGTGCATGGCTTCTACTTCATCAGGCGCATGCCCATGGTTGGACAACAGTGGTTTGATGGTAGCTGTAATAGGATATATGAATGCGGTGATATAGCGATAGTGGACAAAAGGTGCGGCCTCAATTTCATCGGTCTTGTTCTTTTGATCTTGTGGTGTCGCAGCGCTATTTCGTACTGATAGTTTAGCCAGGTTTGGTCGAATGGGCGCAGGCAAAGATCTTTTACCCATTGTATGAAGCGTTTCCGAACGGATGTAAGATATTCCAGATTTGCCATATTATTCTTACTAAAATAAAATAGCAGGTGTGGGTGGCTGCCTATCAGCTCATACCAACGCTCAATAATGGCATCTGCCTGATCTACCAGCACTTCTCCGGCTTTGCGTAAATGCTCTTCATCGGCAGGGGTAAATAACACGGTGGCTTTGAGTAATTCCAGGTCCTGCCGGGTTACAGGTGAATTAGCCATTGTTTTCCCATAATCGTACCCCTTAATATTCGTTTCAGTACTGTTCATAGTTACACGGTTTGAGCAATGATCAAATGAGGAATCCTTACCAACAATCGTTTGAAGCAAGGGATATCCATCCCGTCCTAAACGGTGGGAATCCTAACTACTTACGAAAACCACATAATCAGGAGATTAGGGAAAGGCCACTATTTTCATTAAATACGCATTAAAATGGAGCTGGCTTCGGATTTGCATTGGCTGGCTGAATATGATCACTTTCTAGCTGATACTTTATTAATGCCGCTTAAGGGTGATCCCCTTTAAGGAGAGACAGGCTGCTGCCCGGCGGATGCAGCGCTGCAACGTGGCTTTCCTTTATAACTGGTAACAGTTTTCTTAACTAAAGGACATTGGATCATTTATTGGATTGTATTCGTAACTTTTCATAAATCATTTGTCATGGGTTATTCGCAGTTTTCAAAAACCTGGATTTGGGCCCTGCCGGCCTTGTTCTTGTTTGCCTGTCAGACTGATCCCGGGCGAAATCCTGAAATGGCAATACGCCGGAAACTCCGGCAAAGGTAGATTCTTTATTTGCCAAATATCAGCTCGACAAGATCAAACTGCCGCCGGGCTTCCAAATTTCTGTGTATGCTGTGGTGCCCAATGCACGAAGCTTGTGCTGGGGCAGCAAGGGGGTATTGTTTGCTGGTAACCGGGAAGAAAATAAGGTATACGCAATTACGGATACGAACGGTGACGGCAAAGCCGACCAGGTATATACGATTGCTTCCGGCCTGGTTATGCCCAACGGGGTAGCCTTCCGCAATGGCAGTCTTTATGTGGCAGAGATGAGCCGGATCCTGCGCTTTGACAGTATTGAAAGCCGGCTGGGCAATCCGCCGGCCCCGGTAGTGGTATATGATAAATACCCTGACAAAGCACATCATGGGTGGAAGTTCATTGCTTTTGGTCCGGATGGTAAATTGTATATCCCCGTTGGTGCTCCCTGCAATGTGTGTGAAGAAAAAGACCCGGTATTTGCCACTATTACGCGTATGAATGCGGATGGTACAGGCCTGGAGATATTTGCCAAAGGCATCCGCAATACGGTAGGTTTTGCCTGGCATCCGGAAACGAAGGAACTATGGTTTACGGATAATGGCCGCGACAACCTGGGTGAAGAGGTACCTGAAGATGAATTGAATGTGGCGCCTAAAGCAGGCCTGCATTTTGGCTTCCCGTATTGTCATCAGGGTAATATCCTTGATCCGGAATTTGGGAAAGGGAAAAATTGTAGTGATTATAGGTCTCCCGTTCAATTGATGGGGCCTCATGTGGCTGCGCTGGGTATGCGCTTCTATACGGGCAATATGTTTCCCGGGGACTATAAGAACAGGATATTTATTGCGCAGCATGGAAGCTGGAACAGGAAGATCCCCAGTGGCTACCGGGTGATGATGGTTACGTTGGAAGGCAATAAAGCTGTGCAATTTGAGCCTTTTGCCACGGGCTGGCTGCCCGGAACGGATGAAAAAGCAGTAATAGGCCGCCCAGTAGATGTAGAGATAGCACCCGACGGGGCTTTATTGATCAGTGATGATAAGCAGGGAGTGGTGTATAGGGTTACTTACAAAGGAAGTTGATGGTTGTGTATTGCGGGTAGTTGCTCAAACCAGGGTTTGAGGGGGATAGCTGATTGGTATTAGCTGATGGTTGGATACAGGTTATTTGGGAGGAGAAGGGCTAAAAGCCAACGGCTAATGGTTATTCTTCGTCTCCTTCCACCTTATTCAAACCCAGTTTGTCGATGGCGATAGCTGCGGCAATCTGGCTGGCATCTTTTTTATTGTAGGCCTTGCCTTCTGCCAGGAGTGCGCCATCTACTACGGCGCCGATGGTAAAGAGTCTGCGGCCTCCTTCAATACGTTCATCGAGGGTTTCAAATTCGAGGTTTTTGCCATTCTTATTGGCCCAGCCGTATAATTTATTCTTGTGGTTGATCTCCAGGGCTTCGAGGTCTTCCATATACAGGTGGGGAATGATAATACATTCCAGTACCCATTTTTGGTTTTTACAAATCCTTTATCGAGGTAAATAGCGCCCACTACGGCTTCCAGGGTATTGCCGAAGATCTGGCTCATCTTAAGTGAGTTGTCGAACTTATTGTAGAAGGTGATCTTCTTGAGGCCCATTTTGATGGCTATCTCATTGAGTTTATTGCGGTTTACCATCTTACTCCTCATTTCTGTGAGGAAACCTTCTTCTTTGTAGGGATATTTTTTAAAGAGGAAATCGGCTACAATGCCGCTTAGGATGGCATCGCCGAGGTATTCGAGTCGCTCATTGTTCTCATCGGCACTGTCACGAACAGAGCGATGGGTGAGTGCGGCCTGGTACAAAGCGGTTTTGCCGGGTGTGAAACCCAGCACATTACGAAGATTTTTCTTGAAGGCAAGATTGCTTTCTTTGCCAATAAAGCGGTCCAGGATTCCCACGATAGTCAAGCTACAATTTTTTCATTAAGCCAAAAATCAATAATAGGTAAGGGCTTATGGTTTGGTACTAAGATACCAAACAACGAACAAGGATAGTGAAAAATTATGCAGCGTGCTTTTTAGTACTTCTTAACAATCACACAGGCATTGTGTCCGCCAAATCCGAAAGTATTACTTAGGGCAGCCCGCACAATTCTTTTTGGGGTTTTTCAAAGGTAAAATTAAGACGTGTATCCAGTTCGGGGTCGTCAGTGAAGTGGTTGATCGTAGGAGGGACTATATCATGTTGAATGGCCATAATACAGGCAATGGCTTCTACCACCCCGGCTGCACCGAGGCAGTGACCGGTCATGGATTTGGTAGAACTGATGTTTATTTTATAGGCATGGTCGCCAAAAACATCGGTAATGGCTTTTACCTCTGCAATATCGCCGAGTGGGGTAGAAGTGCCGTGGGTATTGATGTAATCAATGTCTTCGGGTTTCATACCGGCATCATCGAGGGCAGAAAGCATTACATTTTTAGCGCCCAGGCCTTCGGGGTGTGGGGCGGTTACGTGGTGTGCATCGGCAGTGGCGCCTGCGCCAGCAATTTCAGCATAGATCTTAGCGCCGCGTGCCAGGGCATGTTCGAGCTCTTCGAGGATGATGGCCCCGGCAGCTTCCCCCATGATAAAGCCATCGCGGTCTTTATCATAAGGACGGCTGGCAGTTTTGGGGTCATCATTTCTTTCGCTCATGGCTTTCATGGCATTGAATCCGCCTACGCCGGCTTCGCTGATAACGGCTTCGGACCCACCGGCCAAAATAATATCGGCTTTGTTGAGGCGAATGAGGTTAAAAGCTTCCATAATAGCATTGGTAGAGGAGGCGCAGGCGCTTACAACGGCAAAGTTGGGGCCCCTGAAGCCATGCCGCATAGAAATATGGCCGGCGGCAATGTCGAGGATCATTTTGGGAATGAAGAAGGGATTATAGCGAGGGGTGCCATCTCCCTTGGCAAAGTTCACTACCTCTTCCTGAAAGTGATGAGACCACCGATACCGCTGGCGAATACTACCCCGATACGGTCGGGATTCATTGTTTCCTTATTGATACCGGCATCCGCTACGGCCTGGTCGCTGGCAGCGAGGGCGATCTGTGTAAAGCGGTCCAACTTCCGGGCTTCCTTTTATCGAGGTATTGTAACGGATCAAACCCCTTTAACTCACAAGCAAAGCGGGTTTTGAATTTAGTCGCATCAAACAAGGTAATAAAGTCTGCACCGGAAACGCCATTAAGCAGGCCATCCCAATATTCTTGCAAACTATTTCCAATAGGAGTTAATGCGCCAATACCTGTTACAACAACGCGTTTTAATTGCATAGGATTCTTGTCCGGAAGTTTTTAAGTAACAAATCCGCCTTCGGGGCGTACACCAGCTATCGAAGGGCGGATTTAATTTATTACACCTGAACGAAAGTTCAGATTACTTAGCATGCTCTTCTAAGTAAGCAATAGCCTGGCCAACGGTAGTGATGGTTTCAGCTTGCTCATCAGGAATGGAAATATTGAATTCTTTTTCAAATTCCATGATCAATTCTACGGTGTCCAGTGAATCGGCACCTAAATCATTGGTGAAAGAAGCCTCATTGGTAACCTCTGCTTCTTCAACACCTAGCTTATCAACAATGATCTTTTTTACTCTGGTTGCAATGTCTGACATTTTTGTAAAGTTTAGTTACGGCTGCAAAAATATAGATTTTGGCATAATGACAATAAATCACTGGTTTTTAATTGTGGTGCAGGTATTTTTAGTTTCAATGATTTGTAGTACTATCCGCCATCAATTACGGCAAATCCAATGCCTGCGCCTTTTGCATAAGATACCGCCCCTGCCCCACTTTATACAATAAGGGGGCGAAAAGGGGGCGAAATTAAATGAATTCTGCCTGATGGACTTCATTTTCCTTTGTTATCATTTTATTTTTTAATATATGATGCCTGCTGTTAAAAGGTAAATCCTTATATTGCACCAACCGAAACACCACTCAAATACGCACGCATGGCCCTCAAAATCATTGATCACGGCACGAAAGAATACCAGCAAATGGTTCAGTTGCGGAATGACATCCTGCGCAAACCGCTGGGCCTTAGTTTTACGCCTGAAGAGCTGGAAAAGGAAAAAGCAGAAATACTGATCGGTGCATTTGAAGAGGAAAAAATGCTGGGCTGCTGTATGCTGATCACTCAAGATCCTGCTACCGTTCGGTTACGCCAGATGGCGGTATTGAACAATGTACAGGGAAAAGGCATTGGTAAGGCGCTAATGCAATTTGCCGAAAACATTGCGCGTGACATGGGATACCGAAAAATGACCATGCATGCCCGCCAGACGGCTATCGGGTTTTACGAAAAACTGGGGTACAACGTTAGTGGCGATCAATTTGAAGAAGTATCGATACCACATTATATAATGGAGAAAGCGTTGTAAGAAGTTGGGAAGACCGGAAGTCGGGAAGACCGGAAGTCGGGAAGACCGGAAGACCGGAAGAAAATGCCAAGACTACTACTGTATTACCTCCCGACTTCTGGACTTTACTGACTTTCGGACAATTGTATCGCTTACCGACTTCCGGACTTTGCCGACTTGCGGACAATTGTATCGCTTACCGACTTCCGGACTTTACTGACTTCCGGACAATTGTATCACTTACTGACTTCCGGACTGCTCCATCAACTTTTCAACTCCCCTCCTCCATTCATCCTGAAGGTCAGCGCTGCAAAATCCTGTATGGACAGCTGTTCGGCCCGCTTATTAAAGATATCATCCTGTAGTACATCCGCCGTGAAAAGGCTCTTTACGGCATTACGCAAGGTTTTGCGGCGTTGGTTGAAGGCTGTTTTTACGAGCACAAAAAGGGCGCGCTCACTTTTTATGACCACTGGTACAGCCAACGGCAGTAAACGGATGACGGCACTTTTCACCTTGGGAGGCGGGTTAAAGGCTTTCTCATCTACCTCAAACAAGTATTCCACCTTAAAAAGGCCTGTATGAGCACACTGGTCACTCCATATACTTTGGAACCCTCCGTGGCGGCTACCCGCTGGGCCACTTCTTTCTGGAACATGCCTGTCATGGACTCCAACTGGTCTTTCCATTCCAGCATTTTAAAAAGTATCTGGGAGGAGATATTATATGGGAAATTGCCCACCACGGTAAACTTTCCTTCAAAAGGCGGGGGAATGTCCAGGATGCTCTGGTGAATGATCCTGCCCTCCAGCACGGGATAGGTTTGTAGCAACCAGTTTACTTTTTCATCGTCCAATTCAACACACTTCAGGCTGATTTGCGGCAGGTCAATGAGGTATTTGGTGAGTGCACCACCGCCAGGCCCCACTTCTAACAATTGCTGAAAAGGGTGCTCCTGTAAAGCTGCCACAATCTTCCGGCTGATGTTCTCATCTTTTAAAAAGTGTTGTCCCAGCGATTTCTTGAGCGTGTACATGCGGCAAAGGTAAGAAGTAGGGAAAGTCCGAAAGACAGTAAAGTCGGTAAAGTCCGGAAGTGGGGAGGTAATACAGTAAAAGTCCGAAAGACAGTAAAGCCGGTAAAGTCCGGAAGTGGGGAGGTAATACAGTAAAAGTCCGAAAGACAGTAAAGCCGGTAAAGTCCGGAAGTGGGGAGGTAATACAGTAAAAGTCCTAAAGACAGTAAAGTCGGTAAAGTCCGGAAGTGGGGAGGTAATACAGTAAAAGTCCGAAAGACAGTAAAGCCGGTAAAGTCCGGAAGTGGGGAGGTAATACAGTAAAAGTCCGAAAGACAGCAAAGTCGGTAAAGTCCGGAAGTGGGGAGGTAATACAGTAAAAGTCCTAAAGACAGTAAAGCCGGTAAAGTCCGGAAGTCGGGAGGTAATACAGTAGTAGTGTTGGCATTTTCTTTCGGTCTTCCGGACTTTCGGACTTCCGGTCTTTTCTCCTGGCCTTTCCGACTTCCGGTCTTCCGGACTTTATTCGTACTTTAGCCTCCCAGAATTTAAAGAATTATGAATGCACCGCAACAAAAACCGGTAATTGGCATCACGATTGGCGACCTGAATGGCATCGGAACAGAGCTGATCATCAAAACCTTTTCGGACCACCGCATCCTTGAAATGTGCACGCCTGTTATTTTTGCTTCCAATAAAGTCATTAATTTTTATCGTAAAGGACTACCTGATCTTAACTTCAACTACCAAAGTATTAAGGAGTTAAATCGCATCACCCCCAAGCAGGTGAATATTTTCAACTGCTGGGAAGAAGAAGTGGGCATCACCCCCGGCCAATTGACTGATATGGCTGGTAAATATGCGGTAAAATCATTGGCTGTAGCGGTACAGGCATTGAAAGAAAACAAGATCCAGGGATTGGTAACCGCTCCCATCCACAAGAAAAATACCCAATCGGCGGAATTTAACTTTACCGGTCATACGCCTTACCTGAAACACGTATTTGGTGTACAGGATGTGGTGATGTTGATGGTGGCCGGTAACTTCCGGGTAGCGCTGGTTACTGAGCATGTACCTTTAAAAGAAGCTGCTCAGTTCATTACCCGTGAGCGCATTTTGTCTAAACTGAATATACTCAATCAGTCGCTGATCAAAGATTTTGGTATCGACAAACCCAAGATCGCTGTATTGGGCCTCAACCCGCATGCAGGCGACGAGGGATTGATAGGTAAGGAAGAAGAGGAGATCATTAAGCCTGCTATTAAAGAAGCCAAAAGGAATATGTTGGTGGTAGGCCCTTACAGTGCAGATGCTTTCTTTGCCCGCCAGCATTACAATAGGTTTGATGCTGTGCTGGCCATGTACCATGATCAGGGCTTAATTCCTTTCAAATCACTGGCGCTGGGCGAGGGGGTAAATTATACGGCCGGATTGCCGGGTATCCGTACTTCTCCCGACCATGGTACTGCTTTTGACATAGCGGGTAAAAATAAAGCGGATCAATCATCTTTCCTGACTGCTATTTACGAATGTATTGATATCATCAATCAGCGAAGCGGTTATGCGGAATACCGTAAGAACCCGCTTAAAAAGATGACCTCTGTTATATTGGCCAATGCAGTGGATGAGGCATTAGAGATACCGGAAACAGACGAATAGGGGAAGAAAGGCAACGAGGCAGCAATGTATTGAGGCAACGAGGGCGTGGGTTTGAAAGTTGATATGTTGAAAAGGTAACAGGGGCGAAGTAAAGATGACCGATCCACGACTGTGGATGGCGGTTCACTTAAACTGTGCATCAGCAATGCCCTTGTTGACAGTATAATTTGAGTAGGTGATCTCGAGTCTTCCTTTTTGCTCTTTATCCGTAGAGGCGGCTGGTGTGGGTTTCTCGCCGGTGTCATAATCAAATGCCAATCCTTTGGGCAGTTTATAATCTTTGGTATTGAAACTGAATACAACTTTATCGGGCAATCCCCAATTGGCATATTTACTATAACTCATTTCCATTTCATAGGTGCCATTACTCCGCGTGGTCATGATTGCTTTTCGTACTAACGATTGTTTTTCGTCGATGTACAAAGTGGCCACTACGATATCGCTCTTTTCATCCAGTGGCAATAGTTTTACAATACTTACGGGCGTACCGCCCACGGTACCTTGCCGGCTGCTACAGCGGTATAATTGTCATTGGCAAATAAACCGCCCAGGTTTACATTGGCGCCCCCTTTGGGTACAATTGCAATACCATCTTCCTTTTGATCCGGAACTTATCGGGGTTCTTGTAATAGATCACCACTTTGGATTCGGGTATTTTCATGAAAGCCACATCGGTTTTCATCACCCCATCGGCCTGGTAATCCTTCACCGTGGCCAGTTTGTCTTTGACTTTTTTGATGAGAGCATCCGCTTCCTGTGCCTGGGCAGGCAGTAAGATCATAGTGTATAGGCTTGCCAATACGATTATTCTCAGGAGTGCTTTCATTGCTTCTTTTGGTCGGCTGGTGGGTAGCGTTCCGGAGGCAAAATTAAGGTGTGCTTCGTTGTAATCATAGCCCTGTTCAGACTTTAACGATTTGGCTCAACATCTACAATAAAGGTGACACCTTTCCTTACGACGCAAACGAAAGGTGTCACCTTTATACCAGGCTCACAGCTGTATTCCCTATAGGAAGTTATCTGAATCCCGATATGCCTTGATCAGGGCTACTTCGCCTTCTTTACCGGGTTTGGCATTGCCGTGTTCCATACCGAGAATGCCTTTATAGCCTTTGGTATGAATATGCCTGAAGATGTTTTTATAATTCATTTCACCGGTGGTGGGCTCTTTGCGGCCGGGGTTGTCACCGATCTGCAGGTAACCGATCTCATCCCAGGACCTATTGAGGTTATTGATAATATCGCCCTCATTGCGCTGCATATGGTACATATCGAACAGGAACTTGCAACTGGGGCTGCCTACGGCCTGGCAGATCATATAGGTTTGATCGGAGTGGCGCAGGAACAGGTCGGGATTATCACTCAAGGCTTCCAGCACCATTACCAGTCCATGTGGTTCGAGGATGGCGCTTCCTTTGCGCAAGGCATTGATAACATTGGCTGTTTGGTATTCAAAGGAAAGGCTTCTTTCGTAATTGCCGGGTACTACGGTCATCCATTTGGCGCCGCAGCGTTTGGCTACTTCTACTGCTTCTTTACAATCCTTGATCATTTTATCAATCCACTCCTGTTTGCCGGTAGCAAGGGAGGTTTTCCAATGCCAGCTATCGGAAGTGATCACAAATACTCCCATACGCATGCCCAGGGAAGCAAGGGTATCGCCAATCTTCTTTTGCATTTCAACGGGGCGGCTCATCATGCCATTGTCTTCAATTGACCGGAACCCCATGCTATGGGCAAATTTTATCTGTTCAATAAAATCGGTACCGCCGTGGTTTTTAAACATGCCATCGTGAAAGGCATAGTCGAGGTTAAATGTTTTTTCAGCATTCGTTAGGTATCCCCTTTTCATCCGACTTACCAAAAGCTGCTGCAGCTGTTGCGAGCGAGGCGCCGGTGAACAGGGAATTACGCATAAATTGTCTACGTTTCATGTTCTGAGTGTTTGGATAAATTTAAGATCAATATACTGTAGCGCGCTAATTTATTTTTGTGCAATCGTTTTCTCTACCTGGATGCCATAGTTTAGAGGGACGTACAAATTATTTTCTTATCTTTCCAGCACCTAAACTTATAAGTGTGAAACGACTGGTGTTATTCTTTATGGGAGCTACAGCAATAAGTGTTAGCTCCGCACAACAGACGGCTAATTTTGAACCTTATGAAACAACGATCCCCGGATCGGCCATCTCCTTTAAGATGCTGCCTATTCCTGAAGGGCAGTTCCTGATGGGTAGTCCGGCCAAGGAACCTGGAAGGAAAGGTGATGAAGGGCCACAGAAGAATGTTAAGCTGAGTGCTTTCTGGATGGGGCGTTATGAGGTTACTTATGATGAATTCCTGCTGTTCTTTAATGATGAAAGTACCAGCCGCAATTCGGAGGTAGATGTGGTAACAAGGCCTACGCCTCAATATATTGATCTTAGCTGGGGTATGGGTAAGCAAGGTGGCTTTCCGGTCAATAGTATGTCGCAACGTACTGCCCTGATGTATTGCCGCTGGTTGTATAAGAAAACAGGTGTATTTTATCGGCTACCCACGGAGGCGGAGTGGGAATATGCCTGCCGCGCCGGCAATAGCGCAGCTTATTATTTTGGCAATGATGGCAAACTATTAAAGGATTATGGCTGGTTTAGCGTCAATAGTAAGGCCAAGTACCAGAAGGTGGGGCAAAAAAGCCCAATAGCTGGGGGCTGTATGATATGATAGGTAATGTAGCTGAGTGGACCCTGGACCATTATGAAGAGAAGTATTTTACAACGGTTGCGGATGGTGCAACAGATCCTTCTTTGTGGTGGAAGATATTTATCCTAAAACGGTGCGTGGCGGTGGGTACCTGGATAAGCCAGAAGCCTTGCGCAGCGCCAGTCGCGGTAAATCGGACCCCACCTGGAATAAACGTGATCCTCAGATACCAAAAAGCAAATGGTGGCTTACTGATGGTATGGCGGTAGGCTTTCGTATTGTACGGCCATTGAAAGCGCCCACTGGGGAAGAGGCAGATGCTTTTTATAAAAATACCTTGGTAATTAGATTGCTCTATTATATAAATTAACAAACATGCGTAAAGATGCACCCAATCAATCATCCCGGCGCGATTTTGTAAAACATACTTCGCTCATTGCCGGCGGACTGATCGCTGCCCCTCTTTTTCCAAAGCCAATTATTTTTCTGGTGCTGATGATGTCATTAAGGTAGCCCTGGTGGGTTGCGGCGGCCGGGGTACCGGTGCGGCCATGCAAGCTTTATTGACGAAACAAAATGTGAAGCTGGTAGCCATGGCTGATGCTTTTAGTGATCGGCTGGAAAAATGCTATAAATCATTAACGGCGGATTCTAAGTCGGGCGATAAAACAGTTAAAGACCGGGTAGATGTTCCTGCTGACCGGAAATTTGCAGGTTTTGATGCGTATCTCAAGGCCATTCCCCTGGCGGATGTGGTGATCCTGGCTACCCCTCCGGGTTTCAGGCCCATTCATTTTGAAGAAGCGATAAAGCAGGGCAAGCATGTTTTTATGGAGAAGCCGGTAGCTACGGACCCGGCAGGTGTGCAGAAAGTATTGGCTGCTGCGGAACAAGCCAAGGCTAAAAAGCTCAATGTAGTTGTAGGCCTGCAGCGTCATTACCAGAACAGTTATCGTGAACTGTTCAAAAGAAAAACCTGATTGGGGATATTACTTCGGCACAAGCCTGGTGGAATAATGATGGTGTATGGGTAAATAAGCGCCAGCCTGGTCAAACGGAAATGGAATACCAAATGCGTAACTGGTATTATTTTGTATGGCTTTGTGGCGATCATATTGCCGAGCAGCATATCCACAATATTGATGTGATCAACTGGTTTAAAGGCGCTTATCCTGTAAAAGCACAGGGTATGGGCGGCCGCCAGGTGCGCAAAGGCAAAGACAATGGGGAGATATTTGACCACCATTATGTAGAGTTCCAATATCCGGATGGCTCCATTCTTAACAGTCAGTGCCGCCATATTCCCGGCACGATGAGTAAAGTAGATGAACTGCTCATTGGTACGAAGGGTATTATTAAAACAGGGAAGCCAATATTGTAAGCAACAAAGGCAAGGTATTGTACCAGTTCGACAGGACGAAGGAAAACAATCCTTACCAAACAGAGCATGATGAGTTGTTTGAAGCGATTGCGGCAGGACAATACAAGTTTGCGGATGCTGAAAATGGCGCGAAGAGCTCGATGACTTCCATCCTGGGCCGGATGGCTACTTATACTGGTCAGGTGGTTGATTGGGATAAGGCGATCAATTCGGGCCTTAACCTGCAGCCCAAGCAATATGACTTTGCCGCTGCACCACCTGTATTACCTGATGCGGATGGCTGGTATCCTATTGCTACGCCAGGGGTAACCAAGTACGGCTTCTAATAGATTTCACTTATTGCAATTAATAGAGCCGGCGGCTCCGCTTTAAGCGGGGCCGCTTTTTTAATGGGGTAATATCCAGTACATTGAATTTTAGACCTATTATATATAATGTTAAAGTGACATTATTTTAATCCGTATTTGAAGGTTTTAAGTACATAATTCAGTTATCTTTAGCGCAAACCTTTAAAACAAACAAAACCACGACCTTGGCCGTATTGAGCTATTATATAGCCCTACCCTTTATTTATCTTCTATCTGTGCTGCCTTTTCGCGCACTGTATCTATTGTCGGATGCATTTTGCCTGTTCCTGTATCATGTAACAGGCTATAGAAAAAGGTAGTATTTGCCAACCTGCGCAACTCTTTTCCTGATAAGACGGATGCAGAAATTAAAGCCATCCAAAAGCGCGTTTACCGCTACTTCTGTGATCTGTTCCTGGAAACCTTCAAAACACTGACGATCAGCCGTGCTTCGATGTTGAAGCATTGCGGTATGGACCCTGCTACGGAGGCATTATTCAATGGTTTTGCCGAAGAGAATAAAAGTATTGTGATTGTCATGGGGCACTATGGCAACTGGGAATGGGCGGGTAATACCTTTAGTCTCAAGTGTAAGCACCAGTTGTACGTGATCTATCATCCCCTGGCCAATCCCTATTTTAACAGGTTGATCATAAAAATGCGCACGCGGTTTGGTACTAAGTTGATCGCCATGAAAGATACTTTCAGGGATATGGTGCAAAACAGACCGCACCTAACTGCAACGGCCTTTATTGCGGACCAAACGCCTGCTCCTGATAAAGCTTACTGGATGAATTTTTTGAACCAGGATACGCCTGTTTTTCCTGGTACGGAGAAGATCTCTCAGAAAATGAATTACCCGATCGTTTATGTATCGATAAAAAAATAAAACGCGGCTATTATACGTTAACGGCTGACACGTTGAAGCTGCCGCCTTACAATAATATCCAGGAAGGAGAGATCACGGAAGCGCATACAAAAAGGCTGGAAGCAGATATCATTGAAAACCCCGAAACCTGGCTGTGGACACACCGCCGGTGGAAACATAAGCGACCTAGTAAACAGTAATCATTCGTTCAAGTAAAAACAAATTGAGTATGCGGTGTGGGAAAGAGTTGATATTGGCCACTAAACCTTTTGCCAAAGAGATCAGGAGTAAAAGCTGGTTCTATACCTTAACAACACTTGGCTTGACGATCCTGGTGCTGGCCGGAACGGTGTTAATGCCCTGGCTGGGGGCGAGGATTGCCTGTAGTATCATTGGCGGATTGTTATTGGTACGCATGTTTGTGATCTATCATGATCACCAGCACCATACTATCTTACACAAATCTGCTGTTGCCGATGCGATCATGACGGTTTTGGTATTTATATGCTGGCGCCTACGAGCATCTGGAAACGGAGCCACGATCACCACCATAAACACAATTCCAAATTATTCAGCGCCAGTATTGGTTCTTTCCCAATAGCTACCCGCCAAAAATACCTGAATATGAGTGCAGGGGAAAGGGTAGGTTACCTGGCTATCCGTCACCCGCTTACTATTGGGATGGGTTATTTTACGATGTTCCTGTTGGGTATGTGTGTAGGTTCTTTTGTGAGCAGCCCACGTAAGCATTTTGATGCCCTGATCGCATTGGTATTACATTTTACGGCAGCTACGCTTATTTTTATTTTCCTGGGCTGGCAGGCCTGGCTGTTGTTGTTCTTTGTGCCTTTCCTGATCGCTTTTGCCCTGGGTTCTTATTTATTCTATGCCCAGCACAATTTTCCCGGGGTAACTTTTGCCTGCAATACGGAATGGGCCTATGATAAAGCGGCCCTGGAATCGAGCAGTTATATGACGATGAGTCCGGTGATGCATTGGTTCACGGCGAATATCGGGTACCATCATATTCACCACCTCAATTCTAAAATACCTTTTACCGCCTTCCTGAGGTAATGAGGCATTTTCCCGAATTGCAACAAGCTAAAACGACCTCGCTGCATCCCAGGGATATATTTGCCTGCCTGCGTTTGAAAGTATGGGACCAGGACAAAGGTGAAATGGTGTCTTTAAAGGGGTTACAGTAACCCGCAGGAAACGACGACTGGCTACTGCCTGATTGCTTAGGATAAAATATCCTTCTTTCTAAAGAGGTAAATGGCAATGCCTACAAAAGCTGTAATGTGGAGTAGCAGGATGCCTGCCGATTTAAAGATACTGCCATACTTGATGGGGTTATCGAAGAACCCTTTCCAACCCAGCATATGGGAGGTAAACAGGTAAGGCTTCAATAAATTGAACAAAGGGAGGTCCATAGTGGTGAGGATTGTAAATACGATCACTATACTCATAGTGGCCACAATGGGACCTATAGAATTTTCTGCAAATAAAGACAGGAAGAAAGAAAGGGCTGCTACGGTAATCATAGCAATGGCGGCAAACCCAAATGCTGCAAAATAACGCCACATGACATCGGCTTGCTTGAGCTGAATGATCTGTGCACTTTTAAAGACCATGAGATCGCCCACACCAAACACGAGGATGGACAGCAGGAGGGAAAGGAATGCCATCCACAATAACAACATCAATGTATAGATAGCGGTGGCTATGAATTTGAGAGCATCAGGGAGGTACGGCTAATGGGTTTGCTGGCCAGCAGGCGCAGGGTACCCATATTGGCTTCTCCGGCTATCATATCGCCACCAATGAGGGCAATCAATAAAGGAACATGGATCAAGAGGGTTTGTAAAATGAAATAGCAAACAAAATAGCCATTGGCGATCTTACCATCGATGGTAAAATCAGCGCGAATGGATTGCAGCAGCAGGTCAATATAGGTGTCTGCATCCACAAACAACGCCAATTGAATGAGGAGCACGATGGCTGCAATGGCTACAAACGCGATATAGGTACGCGGTCTTTTGAATATCTTAAAGAGCTCCATTTGTAAAAGTGTCCACATGTCGGTTGGTGGTTGTTAAGGCCAGGAAATAGGCTTCCAGGGAGTGCTGAGGTTGTATGGAGGTAATGGCGGCCCCCAGGTTGACCAGGTAGGCAGTGAGGGCGGGCACCTGTTGCTCATCCATCTGAAAGAGTATATTGTTTTGCTCTTGCGTTTGAATATATTTTCTCCAAGGACTGTTTTGCAATTGAGGGGCTACCTGCTCAATATTCCGCACGCTTATCTTGATCAGCAATTTGGAAGGGTCGAATAATTCCTTTACGCTTCCCTCGGTTACCTTTTTCCCTTTATCAATAATGATCATGCGGTTGGCAGTCATTTCTATTTCATAGAGGAGGTGGGAAGATACCAGTATGGTTTTGCCTTGTTCTTTGCTTAGGTGCAGGATAAAATGCCGGATATCGGCAATACCTTGTGGATCGAGACCGTTAGTAGGTTCATCGAGGATGATCAGCTGTGGGTTGTGTACCAGGGCTACTGCAATACCCAAACGCTGTTTCATGCCCTGGGAATAGGTCTTTACTTTACTTTGTGCTCTTTCCTCCAGGCCTACCTGTTCCAGTTGGTCCATCATTTTTTTCCGGCTCACCTGTACGCCGCTCATTTTGGCAAAGAGGGCCAGGTTTTCATAGGCGGTAAGGTATTTGTAGAGGTCGGGGCGTTCAATAACAGCGCCTATTTGCTTTAGAATATCCCGGCGGTGTTTTTGAGGTCCATGCCAAACAATTCAATGCTGCCGGTAGTAGGTTCTATTAAGGTGAGCAACATACGAATGGTGGTGGATTTACCGGCTCCATTCTGTCCGAGGAAGCCATATACATCACCCTGGTTCACGGAAAATGAAATATCATTGACCGCAATTAAATCGTTGTAATGTTTACTGAGGTGCTTTACCTGTATGATAACGGCCATAATATAATTGCCTTACAAATTACAACTGAAATTGTTATTAAACTTCAAAAATGTAAAAAGACGGCTGGGAGGGCCTCCGGGGCGGTTGGGCGATAAAAAAGCACAATAAATACTTGCATAATCCGCCGGGGCGCTTTACTTTTGCCTTCATCATCCCGCACATCCTCTGATAATTCCGTTACTTGCAAGACTACCCGAACAATCAGCTTGCACCAATTTCCAAAAAACAAGTCTGTCTGAAGTTTAACCTTTAATGGTTATCTGCTATATTATTTCCAATAGCTATGTAAGCTCGGAGTGGATACCTATTCCCTCATTCGTACACCCTTGATACCGTATTCTCCCTCCTTTGAATGCCCCGATGAATATTCTTCATCTGCGTATTACAATTTCTAAACTCTGAAACTTACATCAATGAAACGGAATTTTACACTCCTTGTATCCGCATGGGTACTCCTTCTCTCTTTTGGGGCACAAGCTCAGGTTAATGAAAAATTCAACTCGCGTCCGGGTATCACACTGAACCAGGTAAAGGGTCATCTGCTTCAAAATTGCTGGGTTATCAACGGTTTCAATACGAATGATGGCTGGACGCCCGGTATTGAAGGTGATGGCGCAATGGTTTCTTCTTCTACCAGCGCTCCTACTTTGAGCAATATAGGTATCTATACTCAGGTATTGGATATACCCGGTGAAGTAACGGTTTCTTTCCGTTATAAATTAGAAACGGCTTTGCCTGCTGGCGCAACACGTTGGATCAAGATCTATTTAACAACACCCGACCTGATCAATGCAGGTCCGGCTATGCATACTATTACGCTCAACAGCAGCACTGCTGCTGGTACGGAATTTACTTTTAGTCAAAAATTTTCTCCTGTTGGTTCAGGTCCATACCGGGTTTTCCTAAATTATGGCGGTTCTAACAGTAATACAAGACTTGGCATAGACAGCCTGGTAATTGATGCCCCGCTTTATTATCCTACTGGTTGTAATTCAGCACCCGTTGCAGTTGAAGATAACTACATGGGTGCTGATAACCGCACTTACAGTGGTGATGTAACTACGAATGACAGTGATCCTGAGCATGAGTCTTTTGATGCTTATTTAACTGAACAATCGCCGAATGGTACGGTGGCACTGAATACGGATGGTACTTTCACCTTTACTCCCCATGCAGGCTGGGCTGGTAATAAAACAACCTTTAAGTACAAGATCTGCGACTTTGGTTATTTCCCTCTGTGTTCAGAAGATGTAACGGTAACAATCAATTTTGCTCCCTCCAGCACTTTACCTGTGAGCCTGGTTGACTTTAAAGGTTTGTACAAAGATGAAGGTAATGTAGAACTGAGCTGGGTTACTAATTTTGAGCAAAACAGTGATCGTTTTGAAATTGAAAGGAGCCTGGATGGATTGAAATGGGAAGTAGCAGGTACGATTAAAACGGGCGCTAATTCAAATACGAAGAAAACGTACGATTTTATTGATAAGGTAGGCCGTAATACGGTGAATAAAAAGGATATCTACTACCGTCTGAAACAGGTTGACCTTGATGGACGCGCCAGCCGCAGTAAGATATTGATCGTACGGGTGTACAACACACGTTCGCTGAAGATGGTAAGTGTGAGCCCCAACCCTGCGAAGAATGATATTGCAGTGAATGTGCAATTGAATGAAGATTCTTATATCGTGATGAAGGTATTGAATTCAAATGGCGCTGAAGTACTGCGTAAATCGGCCAAAGCAGGTGCTGGTTCTAACAGTTACCTCATGGATGGCAGCAGCAACCTGAAACCCGGTATGTATGTTTTGGAAGTAACTATCAACAGCAAAGAACGTATGATCGTTAAGCTGATCAAAGAATAATTGGTTAGGTTTCAACAGAGGTAAGAAAGCATCCCCCTGTCCGGATACGGATTTGGGGGACTTTTTTAGCGCAGATTTAAGGATTTAAAGGATTTCGCAGATATATCAAAATATGATTGCCTTTGTCGTAGCTTATTCTTTTTTTTGGGTAGAGGGTTGGGAAGGGAGCAGGCTTCGAGCTGTGAGCTATGAGCTGCGAGCGAAAAGCAGGTTGGAGGGTTGGAAGGGGTGAAGAGTTGAATGGTGAGAGCAAGTTGCTAAGTTGAAGGGGTGATAGGTTGGAAAATTGATAGGGGGCTAGTTGAAAAGTTGACTTGTTAACAAGGGCAGAGTGAAAAGATTGACGAATGCGAAGCGAACGATTGCCGACTGCCGATTGCCGAAAGCGAAGCGAAAGATTGCCTATCACGCCTTATTTACGCCAAGGTAAGACTGGAGGTTCTTTACATATTCTTCAAAAGCCTTCACACCAAGGGGAGTTATTTTGCAGGTAGTTTGTGGATAGTTGTCTTTAAATTGTTTGATCACTTCAATATAACCGGCTTCTTTCAATTTATTGATCTGCACGCTCAGGTTGCCGGCTGTAGCATTGGTTTTTTCCTTGATAAAGGTAAACTCTGCTTCTTTCACGCTTATCAGGAGTGAAACAACAGCCAGCCGGAGCTGGGAGTGTAGTATAGGATCTAATTCTTTGAATTCCATTAGGCAATGATTCTTTCGGATGACTGCATCTTTTTCCTGAACTCAGCTCTCAACATATAACCTGGAATGAGGTATCCCACCAATACGGCCAGTGCAGAGATCATCATATCATATTTAAAATCTTTGACCCAAAAAATAGCTAAAGCTGCGGCCCAATTTACCCAGGCGCCAACGATCAATGGTTTAAAGCGGATAGCGCTTCCATGAATGAACATCCAGAAAGCATATAAGACATAGAAATAGCCAAATGAAAAAGAACTGTTGCTCATATAGATGGCCGCTACCATAGCAAACAGGCTGATAAAAAGCCGTTCTCAATTTTATTCAGCAGTTCCTGTACATAGGTTTGTACTTTCTCCTGTTTTTGCTTGCGGAGATGGCCCAGGGCATAAACGAGGAGGCCGATGGCCAGTATACTCAGCCATACCCAGCCAATATACTTTCCCAATTTGGCGTAGCTCAATGCAATAGAAGAAAGGGAGGCAGCAAACAATAGCCATCCCCAGATAAGCCAGCCATCGCCTTTTTCGCGGTGTTCATCTTTGGCTACCTGTATCATTTGGCGGATCAGCAGGAGGCTTTCTTCTCCGGACAGTTTTTTTCTTCCATAATTTATGCATTTTCTTTTTCGTACTTCTTCTTCAACCTATAACCTGGTATAACCCAGGCAACCATCACTCCCAATGATAACAAGAGTAATTGATAATCGTAAGGGATAAAGCTGGCAATAATGGAAAGTAACCAGCAGCAGATGCCTCCAATTACCAGGGGCCGCGCCTTTAGGATAATTCCTGATAAAAGGTGGGCATGCCATAGAGGGCCAGGAAACCAGGGTTCATGAAGGTATAATATCGTTCACCCATTATTTGTCCAAAAGAAAGGCAAAGAGGAACATGAGTACTACAAAAGCGATCCACACATAACCCAGGATATCATCTGTGTAGGTGCGTACTTTGGCATATTTCTTCCGGCGATTGAGGTAGTAGATCTGGTAAATAACGACCACCCAGGTAATCAACCAAACCATGTAATGGTGTGAGTAATGGGCAAAATGGAGCAAAATGAACTGAGCAATGCTGCAACCGAATATCGTCCACCCCCAGAGTAAATACAAGTGGCCATTCTCGCTAAAGCGGTTCCTGGCCTTGTTGATCATGGTTTGGATCAATTCAAGACCCTGCACCTGTGAAAATTCTGATTCATTTTCCATACAACTGATAATTGTGGTTATTAACCAAGGGCCAAATATAAAGTTGTCCACGGCAAATCTGCTGAAGACAGGCCGTGGACAATGCACATGATATTCACTATTTTAACTGGCCCAGGAAATACAGCACCTGCGATTTACCCCATTGAGGATCGATATCGGAGGCTGGCTTAGTTTCATATTTTTAATAGACTGTTCAAACAAAGCCTTGGCTTCTGTTTTACTGCCTCCATACTGCTCGGGGTATAAAATTTATCCTGTCCTTCCAGGAGGTACACCCTTGGATTTTCGGGATTGAGTGATTTGGCTTTTTGTAATGCTTCTGTGGCTTGTGGTCCGTAGGTCATGTAACGGTTCATGGGGTCGGCCATCATACGCAGGGTAGCGATCATTTTTTTACACAATAGATCTCTGAATTGTCTTTGCTCAAGGCTTCTGCTTTGTTGAGCATTTCTTCTGCCTTACTGGCCAGGGGATCTACTTTATCGGCGCCTGCGGTGCCACCTGTTGCAGCGCCTTCCATATAACCTGTCATTACAAAGCCAAGTGCTGCATAATAATAAGGCTGCCACTGGTTTTTCGGCATCAGCGATCCGTTGAAAAGTATTGGCCATATCTGTCCAGGCCTGTCCTGTATGCAGGGAGTCGATCGTAGCTACATTGGCTTGCATGGCCTTTGTATATTTTTCACTTTGTGCAGTGGCGGCTACCACTAAAAAGAAAAGAGATGTTGAAACCAGGAGTTTTTTCATATTGCTGTTTTTTTGTATAGTGATTGTTGATTACTGTTTTCTGTTTCGTAATAATTTTTCATACTCTCTTTCGGCGCTGTTCTCTTTATGGTATACATAAGCGCCCAGGAAATGAAATACCAAACCAATGCCCCATCCCATCATGGGCCATATAGGCCAGGGATAACCATAGTTGCCATAGTAACCCTGGTAGTCGGCCTGCCCGGTGAAGAACCATATTACCCAAAAAAAGGTATTGAACAGGAGGTAGGCTGCCAGGTGATATTTAAAGCTGGCGCGCCTTTTGGCAATTTCCCATAAGTGGGGATCTTTTTCATTTTGCATAGATGATAGGTTTATTAGTTGGAAATAGCATGACGGTGGTTATAAATTGCTATTGATCACATCATCTGTTCTGTCTATCCCAAAGCTCAGGAAGCAACCCAGGAAGAAAAAGCGTTTAGCGGTTGGTACAATAGGCTCCTTCCTCAGGCCGTTGGCCGAATAGTTATACCCAAATACCTGGTTGTTGCCAATCACATTGTTCACCGAAAATACCCATACGACAAACTGTTTGGCCCCCTGTTTGCCAATATTGGGCAGGTAGTTTACGCTGAAGCTCATGCTATGGTAGGGGATGGTTTTTCCTTGCTCGGCAATGGTGAATTTGGCAGTGCCATTGTCATACCGGATATTGTAATAAGGCCGGCCTGAAGCAAATGTATAAGAGCCATTGAACTGTGTTTTAAGTTTGGTGACAAACTTTTTGACGATCAGGCTGGCTGTATGGTTGGCCGCGAAATTGGGCTGAATAGCATAAGGGTAATTGAGGTAATCCCTCTTGGTATCCAGGTAGGAATAGGAGATCCAATAATCGACATTCTTAAATGTTTTACGGTCTCTCCAGAAAAGCTCAATCCCTTTGGCATGTCCAAAACCGCCATTACCGGCACTATCAATGACCTTGCTGGCACTGGAGGCAAAGGTTTTGGTAAGCTCATTGTATTTCTTGTAAAAGGCTTCAACACGCAGGGTATAATCCCTGCTTACTTTTTGTACGTTGGCAATATAATGGGTGGCCTTGGTATAGGCCAGGTCGTTGAACATATAATTGCGCATGTAATAATCCTTCTCGGGCTTTTGATAGAATACTCCATAGGCGAGTGATGCCTGTGTTTTAGCGCCTAGTTTGTAGGCAAGTGATACACGGGGCACAATATTGGCTTTGTCTAGCAGTGAGGAGTGTTCTACCCGGCCACCCACTTTGGCGGCCAGGTCGTTGGTGATATAAATATCTGTTTCAGCAAATGCTGCTTTAAAATGATCATCTGTACGGGCTATGTTTTTGGGAACAAACTGATTGGTGAAATCATTGCGGTCTTTAAAATAGAGGTATTCTCCACCAAAGCGAACAGCGCTAAGGCCTGGTAACTTTCTTTCCAATACAGCTTTTATTTGTGCCAAACTGCCAATTGACTTCACCTGGAAGCTTTTGGATCCATAGGGATCATCATCTATTTGCTGGGGTACATTGAATTGGTTCTGTAATTCATTATTGATCTTGTCCGTATTGTCACTGTAGGAAGCACCCAAATTCAGGCGCCAGTTTTTGCTTAGTTTTTCGCGCCAGGAGAGATTGCCATATACATTAAAGTTGGTAAGGCGGAAAGCATTTTTAAGGTCGAGGGAGTCTATGTCCGACCTACGTACACCCAACTGGCTGTAATTGAAATAGCCATAGAATTTGAGCATACCTGTTTTGGAAGTTTTAACCCGGAAGTTGAACTCTCCATTGTGAAATTCGGGTGTATGGAAATTGTCGACGCGTTGTTTGATCAAGGCAAAGTATGCCACCAGGTTGGTGTAGTTGTAACTAATGCCCCAACTGGCATTTTTCTTTTTCGATAATTGCTGGTATCCTGCACTAAGGCCTACAGTAGAAATGCCCAGGCTGGCGGAAGACTGGTCGGGCAGGTCAACGGACTCCAGGATGAGGGCAGAAGACAATGCCTGGCCATACAAGGCGGAATAGCCGCCAGAGCTGAACACGGTTCCTTTAAAAATAAAAGGAGAAAAACGGCCCCGCTGCGCAATATCTGGTACGCTGCTAAAAAGAAATTGTTTACCAGGGTACCATCAATAAATACCTTGGTTTCCTGGGCTGTACCGCCCCGTACAAACAAACCTTCGCTTTCTCCTACCTGCTGGGCGCCCGGCAAAGTTTTGATGGCACTGGTAATATCGGCATTGGCGCTGGCAGTTGTTACAATATCTATGGGATTTAGTACTGTGGTGCGTTTGGTATCGCTGGCTTCAAACGTGCCGGCTGTAATGACTACAGCGGTCAATTCATTGGGTTCTTCTTTTAACTGTATATCTATGGTAAGGCTGGCGCCGGACAGGGTGATCTTTTGTTCGTACAATTTGAAACCAATAGAGGTGACCAGTAAGGTCTGGTCACCCTTTTCGGTGGTCTTGAACCGGTATGTACCGGTAGAATCGGATGTGCCTCCATCGTAGGAGTCTTTAATGGCTATACTGGCGCCGTTTATCAGGCGACCTTTGGCATCCTTCACTTTCCCGGTAATGGTGGTTTGGGCCGAACCAGCGATCCAGGTAAGTGCCAGCAGGATGAGGGGAATCAATTTTAACATGGTTAGCGGTTGTTTGTATACCAAAGCTAAAGTAGTTTATAAAATAAACCAAATAATATTATAAAGTAACCAGACAAGCACCAGCCAGAATACCCATTTGCCCTAGTGATCAGAAATTCAACTGCTTGCAAAAGAAGGTAATAAGAAAAAGGTGGGTTGATTGCCTGGTTCCCCGTGCTTGTTTATCCCCGGAAATTTCCGCATAGTGTTTTTACGTTGCAAGAGAATTTTTTTATCTACTCTTGTATTAACCCTCTTTCGTAGAAAAACCTCTTACCGTGACCCCGGTATGAGAGGTGACCATCAGTTTTTATTTACCCTGAGCGCAGGCATGTATGTCTATGCCTGATAACCCCCGCTGACTAGCCAACAGGCTACCATTAATAATCAATTAATCCCAGTACAAAATCTGTACTATGAAACACGTTTACCCATTATTCAACAAGCGCGCGCATACTCTATTGTGCCGCAACGGTCATTCGGTACTCTTCTGTCATCCGCCTTTTTACCGGCGTTGCTGATGTTTTAATAACCAGGAATACTCTTGCGGCCTATTTTTCAGCCGGCCGAAGTGACTATATATAGTTGCCTGGAACCCCTATTGCCCACCCCGGGTAACAGTACAGCCTCACTGCTATCCGAAATTTCTAAGCCTATGAACCCGATCCGATATTTAATTGCTTTGCCCCTGATCAGTTTATCAACTGCCTTAACTGCACAGACCACGTATAGCCGGGTGCGACTTACCATTCCCGGTGAAGGATTGGCCTGGTTACAGGAGCAAGGGGTGGAGTTTGACCATGGAGAATTGAATAAAGAAGAAAAACATTTACTACTACGCTTGACCAAATAGGATTGGCGAACCTGCAAAAAACAGGTGTGCGCTACTCGGTATTGATAGCTGATGAAGTAGCGCATTTTGCCAGGTATGCCAGGAGGGAGAATTTTTATAAGCAGCGGGATGGGATCATGCTTAATGGAAAGCTGCAATTTGAAAACCCCTGTGGTTCGCACTATGCCAATATCGCAGTACCTGCGGGATTCATTCCTGGTTCTTATGCCGGGTATTATACTTTCCAGGAAATGCAAAGCCGGATCGACTCGCTGGTGAATCATTATCCTTCACTTGTTCAAAAGATCGTGTTGCCTACTACGACGCTGGAAGGCAGGCCTTTGATCGTTGTTAAGATATCGGATAATGTTTCAACAGATGAAGGCGAACCGGAAGCATTTTATTCGGGGCTGCACCATGCCCGGGAAGGGATGAGTATGATGAACCTGTTTTTCTTCATGCAATACCTGGTAGAGCACTATGCCACGGATAACCGCATTAAGGAATTGGTCGATAGCCGGGAACTATATTTTATGCCCTGTGTAAACCCGGATGGTTACCGTTATAATGAAACCAGCCAATCTTCTGGTGGGGGGATGTGGCGCAAGAACCGGCGGGTGAATGGAGGTGGTCAGTATGGGGTAGACCTTAACCGGAATTACAATGTGGATTGGGGGTAACGGGTGCGGGTATCAGTACGTCGCATAATCCAGGTAATGATGCTTATGTAGGGCCCAATGAATTTTCGGAAAGGGAAACGCAAGCCATCAGGGATTTTTCCGAAACGAGGCATTTTACGATTGCTATTGACCACCATGGTTATGGCAATTATTATGTAACGCCTTATGGAAGGCCTGCCAATCATGGTTTTACTCCGGCGGATGTTTCTTTTTATACGTATGCGTCGGCCTTGATGGCGCGTTACAACGGTTATTTTGCCGGTGATGGCATGGCCACGGTAGGTTATTATGCAGTAGGCAACTCGCGCGATTGGCATATTACGGGTGATATAGGCGCTGGCACGAAACAAAAAACGTATGGCTATACGGTTGAAGTAGGCTCAGGTGATGTAGGATTTGGCTTTTGGCCTGATCCTATAAACATTATCCCCATTGCCAAGAGTATGTTCTTTGCCAATATGCAAATGGCGTATATGGCTGGCTCGTATTTTGAGTTGCAGGATATGAATACGGTAGCTGTGAACAGCACCACGGGGAATTTTGGTTTTAGTTTGCGTCGCATAGGACTTACGAATGGGCCGGCAACTGTTTCCATCCTTCCATTGGAAAATATACAATCGGTTGGTGGGCCGGTTGTGGTAAATAGTTTGCCTGCTTATTTCGATTCGGTACAACGCAATATTACTTATACGCTGCCGGCGAGTCTGGCGGCGGGTTCCAGGATCCGTTTTGTATACCGCATCAGTTCGGGCGGGATAAACCTGCTCGATACTATTAGCAAGATCTACCAGCCTATACAGGTAGTGAATGATAATATGGAGTGGACTACAAGTGCGAACTGGACCTTCAGTGGATCGTGGGGAAGTAGCACTGCCTCGGCTTACCAGGGAGCAGATCGCTCAGTGAATCGCCTTCGGGCAATTATGGCTCAAGTATTGCCAGTACGGCTACCTATAATAATACCATTGATCTTTCCAATGCTACAGCGGCTTATTTATCTTTTTGGGTAAGGCACCGGGCGGAGAACAGTTATGACAAATTGCAAGTGCAGGTATCAACGGGCGGCGGGTTTCTGCCGGTATGTGGCACCAATACGGTAGCTGAAAATGTGGGCACGCTGGGCAGCCAACCAGCCTTAACGGGTATGCGCGAAGCCTGGACCCGGGAAGTGATGGACCTGCGCAATTACCTGGGCAATGCGGCGGTGAGCTTCCGTTTTCGATTTACCTCCAACGGTTCTAACAACGAAGACGGATTTTACATTGATAATATAGAGGTGGTCAAATCGACGCTGGAACTGCTGCCTGTACAATTTATCAGCATTGCAGCAGTAGGTTCATTGCAGGGAGCGCTGATTAGCTGGGAAGCCACTATTGACAATAATCATGACCATTTTGAAATAGAACGATCGGTAGATGGAGTGCATTTCGCCACGTTGGGTAGGGTGGGCAAAGAGGTTGCCAACCGGTTTATAGATGCTGCACCGGAACAGATCAATTATTACCGGGTAAGGGCAGTTGACCAACAAGGCAAATCTGTGTACAGCCGGATGGTGAGTTTGGAAATACGTACTTCCCAAAACATCGTCATTTATCCCAATCCTGTTGACAGGACGCTGTATGTAAGGCTTAACCTACAAGTGCCGGCAAAAATATTGGTCACCATTACTGATATGGCAGGCCGGGTGCAATACCAGCAGCCAGTTAATGCTGGGAAAGGGATTACACAAAAACAGGTGGATGTGGGAGCATGGCCGTCACAGGTATACCTGGTTAAAACGAGCAACCTGCAAACGGGTGTCATAACTGTATTCAAAATGATAAAAGATAATTTCAAAACACCCTGTTCCCGGTACGGGAGCAGGGCTATGCTTGATTTCTATTTTAACTGCAAATCCATTCCAATGAAAACGAGATCTACTATCCTAATTGTATTGATACTGCTGTTGCTGCTGTGGGGCATGGCTGGGGAAACGCTGGCCCAGGGTATCGAATTGAGTAAATCGGTTGCCAATATTACGACCAGCAGTAATGGTACCAGTGCCGTAGAAGGCGATGTGCTGGAATATACCATCATTGTGAAAAACATGACGGGAGCGAATCTTACGGCATCTACTTTGTATGATAATATTCCTGCCGGTAGCGCCTATATAGCAGGCACCACTCTATTGAATGGTGGAGGTGTAGCGGATGTAAGCGGTAGAATGCCTTATGCCAATACGGGCGGCCTTATTAAATCACCGCCGGCTAGTACGGGTGTATTGATCCCTGGTGTGGTTGCCACGGTCAAGTTCAGGGTAAGGATCACGGCCAATGGGGGTAATGTGTCGAATTTTGCCATGCTGGAATGTAATAGTCAGGGTACCACCCTGGCGCAAAGTTCCAATACGGTATTTACCAACCTGACGCCCGATCCGATGTGTTCTATTGTGTATCAATCAACCGCTGAAACTACCAATGGGATACCGCAGAGTCCTTCCAACAAACCTTACCGTTATATAAAAACAGTCAATACGACCAATGGTACGGCAGGCCCCATGATCTATGACGGGGCCAATGGTCCATGCTTCAATGCGGTGGATGGGACCCCTTTGCCCAATGGTAGTGTATTGACCTACGCTTCGGCACTGGCCTATGATAAAAAATCGAACCGGATCTATTTTGTAAACAATTATAGCAATATAGCGCAAGACCTAAGTTATATTGACCTGAATGCTTCGCCGGTTTGTGCCCGGCAGTTTGTGGGCTTTCCGCTGGAAACGAATCTTACGAATGGATGGAATATTAACCGGATGTCTTTTTGTTCGGATGGATTTGGTTATGCTGTTACTCAAAATGGGCGCGACCTGATCCGTTTTTCCATTAATGGGGTAACGGGCAATCCTGATATTGTGCGACTGGGGGCATTGATCAATGATGTGAATAATGGCGCTAATAATATCCTTGCCGAGAGTGGGGGTGATATTTTTGGTGATGGATCGGGTAATCTTTACCTGATTGCCAATTCCAGTAACCTGTATAAGATCAACCCCAACACGCGGGTGTCTACATTTTTAGGCGGTGTAAATCCATTTCCGGGTACTTCCAATTCGATGGCGGTTGATCCGGCCGGTAATGTATACATCGGCGGCGCCTACCGCAATGTGTTTAATGTAAACCTGGCTACGATGGGGGTGTTTCGATTGTAACGGATTCATTGACCAATGTATGGACGAATGGTGATTATACCAGTTGCGGGTTCCCGGTATTGGCGCCGGCCCTGATTGCTAATAAGACCTACCGAAATATTAATGGCCGTCCGGAAGTAGTGGGTGGTGATACGGTAGAATACGTTATTGAAGTAATGAATACGGGTAACCTCAATGCGGCAGGTGTAAAACTGTATGATGGTATACCTGCTTCCACGAATTATATTCCCGGATCAACGAAACTAAATGGGGTTACAATACCAGATGTCAGTGGCGCCATGCCTTACTCCATTGCTGGCGGCCGATTGATCAATACCCTGGGACAGCCTAATGGTATTATCAGACCGGGGATGGCGTATAAGGTGGTTATGACCTTCCGGGTTAAAACGAATCCGAGCACTTATGTATGTAACCAATCGAAGGTGACGTTGTTTGATATGAATGGCAACACGATTTTTATCAATACGAATGATCCTACCCAGGTTGGTGGCGGCTTGCATCCTACCTGTTTTTATGCGTATGGTGTATTGGCAGCCAACACGCTTAGCTTTAAAGCCAGCCTGGTTGATGAAAAGTCGATCCTGCAATGGAATGTGAAAGATGAACACAATATCAACTATTATGAGGTAGAGTATTCAACGGATGGCACCCATTTTACAGCACTGGGCAGGGTCAACAGCAAAGGCAATAATGCAGGAACCAATACGTACCAGTTTACGGATGAGAGCAATATGGTTGCACTTAGCCGGTATTACCGACTGAAGATAGTGGGGGCAGGTGGTGGTTATACCTATTCCACGATATTGAAACTAAGTCTTAAAAACCTGCAAGTGGCACGTATTATGCCCAACCCATTTGATAAAGTGATCAACATACAGCTTTTCCTGAAACGTGCAGAAAAAGTCAATATGCGGCTGGTTGATATGTATGGACGTGTGGTATACCAAAGTGCGGAGGCACTCAGCAAAGGAACACATGCCTTAAGCATCCAGGTGCCGGACCGGCTTAGTGCAGGTACTTATGTACTGGAACTGATGGCAGGTGCAGATGACCTTTATCAGCAGAAATTATTGAAGCGGTAATGAGGAATAGTCAATAGTGAATGGTATGCTTTGGGGGCACAAGTACGCCAACTCCCGATGAAGGTGAGCGGCTCTACAGCGCTGCACGGGCCAGACTGCAGAGCGACCCACCTTTAAGATGCAGCTTGCGCGAGGTAAGTGCCCTGACAGGCAGGGCGGCTTTTCTGTTCTTTTGCTTAAGGCGGGACCAGGCCGGATCGCTCCGCGCGGCCTGGCGAACCAGCTCCTCCTCTTGTGTAACTTTGATTACTTACAATTGACAACTTTTGCCTGGCAGCTTGGGAGCAAGTACACCAATTGCTCCGCATCCCGTGAAATAAAATACTACAGGTAAGGAAAGTCTTATCGTTTAAGGCTTCAAGGCCGTCTCTGTACCAGGGGCGGTCTTTTTGTTATTGAACAGGGCCTGCCGGGCAGGCGTACCCGGGCGAAGCCCCGTTTTTATTGTATAATAAAATTATTTTATGTAATAGCGGGGATTATCAGTATCTTAATAGTACTATTCGGGGTGTAATAAAATAGCCGGAATAGAGACATATTCTATATACTTAAAACAACAATTATGAATCAGCCAAGTAATTCATTTCTGGGTTCGGAAGAGCAACCACTTTCTACGCCAACGCCGGATGAAAAACGCTGGCGATATTAAGCCATGTTCTATGTTTTGTGGTTGCGTTCATTGCGCCACTGGTTATTTACCTGGTCAAGAAAGACGAGTCGAAGTTTGTGGCGGAACATGCCAAAGAATCATTGAACTTCCAGATCAGTCTTTTTATTTATGGTATTATTTGTGCTATTTTAATATTTGTCATCATTGGCATTTTTCTGATATGGGCCCTGGGTATTTTTGCCACCGTGCTCATTATTGTGGCTACTATACGGGCCAGTGAAGGGAAGTTATACCGTTATCCCTTCTGCATCCGGTTGATCAAATAACCAGGTGGTTATGGGTAGAAAATAAAGCAGGATACGATCACTACTGTATAAAAGGGCGCTCAAGGTATTGAGATGCCCTTTTTTATTGGCATGGCTGAAATAGAAGGGATTATAAAAAAACCTGGCGTAAGGGTTATTCTTGTTTCCCGTGTTATAGTAAATAGTTTATTCCACTTAAAATACTACTTATATGCGGCTAACACCGGTAACTGTTTATGCGATGATTGTCATGGCGCTGTGCGCCTGCGAACGGGAGAACAGGATTGCAGCCATGCAGCAGGAGACCCGTGAAAAATTGATGGGATACTGGAAGCTGGAGAAAAACGGGTGGAAATCTTTGATCCCTTTCCCACGCTGCAATCAGAAACGGTTTATATAGGTACTGCTGAAGACTTTTTACATTTTAAAGCAAATGATAGTGTCAGTACCGGTGAAGCCGGGAGGCCGGTAAAAGAGCAGAAAGCCTCAATTAATGTAACCTCGTTATTTATTCCACCCAACGAACACAATTGGTTCATTGATTCACTTAAAAGCAACCGGCTGATATTGTCGTGCCTTGTGCGCAATGATGATACGACTAACAAAACCCGCCGCGAAACACTTTATTTTAAAAAGTAGCTGGCAGTTATAGTAGCTGAAAATTGTCTTGGCTGACTTGCGTATAAAGAAAGGCATCTCCTGGTAACGACCATAGGAGATGCCTTCTTAGATCTATGGAACCCTGTACAACTTATCAATCCCTGGGAGAAGTGTGTACTGTAGCTGTCAGTAGGGCATCAGGATAAGAAAAAAATAAATATCCGGTTAATGGCACTTTGTTGTATTTTAGGTTTCCACTTCAACCACCCCATTTACACCTTCCATTACATTATTTAACGCTACGCAATGAAAAGAAATCTCTTTCTTTCAGGGTGCCTTCGCGCACCTGGTAAACAATTTGTACTGACGGTACTGCTTGTTCTGGTAGCAGTGATTGGGAGAGGTCAGAAAAGCTACGGTACCCTTTTAACGAAATACCTGGAAGCGCAAGCTGCTATTAACCATTTTAGCGGTGTAGTACTGGTATCGAACAAAGGAACTGTAGTAGTTGAAAAAGCATATGGATTGGCCAACAGGGAATGGAATATGGCCAATACTCTACAAACTAAGTTTAGGATCGGCTCCATCACCAAGCAGTTTACCGCCGCTGCTATTATGCAGTTGTACGAATCGGGTAAGTTAAAAATTGAAGATAAATTGAGTAGGTACTTTCCTGCTTTTCCCAAAGGTGATAGTGTTACCATTCAAATGTTGCTAAACCATACCTCCGGAATAAATAGTAATACAGCTATACCCCGCCCTGCATCCTTGTCCAAACTTCCTTATGATAAAGCGGCTGTCATAGCCTTATTTAGAAATGAGGCTTATGAGTTTCCGCCCGGTACAAAATACAAATACAATAATTCAGGGTATTTTTTGTTGGGGTGCATTATTGAAATAGTAAGTGGTGACACCTACGCTAATTATATAGTAAACAATCTGGTAAAAAAGCGGGACTTAAAAATACGCTGGTCAATCAACTCGATTCTGTAGTTAATAACAAAGCAGCCGGCTACATACTGACGGCAACCGGATGGCATAATGCCGAATACTTATTCACGGGATTTCCATTTAGCGCAGGTGATATCATTTCAACGGCCAGGGACCTGTTCCAATGGAATAAGGCCTTGTTTGGCGGGAAAATTATTACTGCTCAATCGTTCAATCGAATGACTACGGTATCCATGGGCAATTACGGATATGGTTTGATTATGGATTCTATTTACGGGCAACAGATAATCGGGCACAGCGGTACGATGTATGGCTTTTTAAGTTATGATTTTGTGGTGCCATCCATGGATACGCATGTTATTATACTTTCCAATATGAATGCCAATGTAGAAGGAATATCCTTTGCCATAAACGGTATCCTTTTCGATCAGGAAGTAATTCCACCCTATCGTCATCAGGAGATCCACCTGGATGTAAAAGACCTGGAACCATTTGTTGGCAAATACAAGACCGATATAGGCGAGTTTGAGCTGGTTGTCAAAGATCAAAAATTATACCGGCGAACGAGGGGTGGTGAAATGGAATTGAAGGCAGAGTCGAAGTATAAATTCTTTTTGCTGATGGAAGCGACCGGCAGTTGAATTTTATAATGGATAAGGATAAAGGTATCCGGAAAGCGCAGATAATCAGGAATGGGGTTGTAAAGGAGATCTTTAGAATTAAATAACTGTATGGTCTGTTTGGGCTTTTAATTTTAAGCCTTTGTTTCTCATAAAACTTGTTGTTCTGATTATTCAGTTATTTGAGCCAGTAATTTAACCGAGTTGGACATGCCGCATCTTTCCAACGAGGCGAGCACATCCTTACGACTAAGAGGTGGGTTTTTAAGCCTGGAAACCATTGTTTCGAAAGTAAGGAGAGCTGTGACAAAATCAGCCTTGATCAAATCCCTTACAAAATCGTCCGGATGTCTAATTTGTACACCATGGGTAGCTACATATTTTCGGGGGAAATCTTTTGTATTTGCTGTTACAATATGAGTTGCCCTTGCTTTAATAGCCGCTGCCAAGACATGTCTATCGTCAGGATCAGGAAGTTTAAGATTATTTATGATTTCTGAATATCGGGTCACTTCTGCATCCGGAAAGGCGATATTCATTGCCTTAACTGTTCGACCGATTGCTTGTTCAGTAATGTCCGGTCTATTGGCTAACAGATTACGTGTCCATTCTTCCTGAATTGTTTTTGTCCATCTGGGTTGAAATAATTTTGCATCGGCAAAGTTTAACAATATATCTCGTACAGGAGCAGGATAGAGAACATTTGCGTCCAGTACAGCAATCGTCTTAATTAATGTCATAGCTCGTACCCTAGATTTAGGTCCTGTGCCTGTTTGGCAAGAAAGTTTAAATTCTTTTCACGGATGGCTTTTTGTTTTCGTTCATAAACCTGAAGATCTTTTAAATCTATCCGTCTATGTGTACCAACTTTTTTAAAGGGGATCTTACCTTGTTCCAAAAGCTTAACCAAAAAGGACGGGATACTCCTAGTATATCGGCTGCTTCCTGCGTACTAAGTTCTGCTTCAACAGGTGAAACCTGTACGGCTTTGCCTTCTGCCATATTTCCGAGTAAAAATTTAAGGAGTTGGATTACATTGGCTGGAACCTCAAGCGACTCTTCTTTTTCTTTGGAGTGAAAAGAAAGATAGACATGGGAAGTGGATTTCTTTGTGTCTGAAATCTTCTCCAGTTCGTGCATCGTTTCTTTAGCAAACTTTTGTTCGGCTTTAGTGGGTTTCTCAAGTACTGTTTTCATGATAAAATATTAGTGCAAAGGTATTCATAATAATCGAAATAAACGAAATAGACGAAATGGTCATCAATTCATGACTTATCTTGGAGGAAATCCTGCTATACAACAGTAAGGGGCGTCCTGTTAAGGCGCCACTTACTGTTGATAGTAAAAGCTTTAGCAGAGATCTTATGAAATATGTTTCAGCAAAGCGCTGTAGTAGTTCTCCAACAGGTCATTGTTGCCATTAAAGAATAAGTAGGGGTCAATTACTTCCAACTCCATCAATTGGAAGGCGCCATTGCTTACCACCCCATCTACGCGTGCGTAGAGTGTTTGAAAAGGCAACATCGCTACATATTTACCCGCCTGCTCAATGTGTACCGGATTGGGTGTTGGGAAGCTGAAACTACCACCATGATAATGCTGCACCCTAAAATCGCCTTGCTTGGGTGTTTTTAATACAGCATGGCTATACGTTCCATTAAAGAACATAAAGGACCATTCGCCGCCTTTTATTTCTTCCATAAAAGGTTGCACCAGATAAGCTTCTGTTTCCAACAGCTTGTTTACAACTTGTGACTGACCGGCGAAATGCGCTTTGTCAATGATCAGGGTATTTTTGGCGCCGGCACTTACACAGGGCTTTACCACGAGCTTGTCTGTATTAAACAGTTCAAAGTAGCGATCACTAAAAGTATCCCCCTTTTCAATAAATTCGGATTGGATGATGGGCAGGCCGTTGTTGGCAATCGCTTGCAGGTAATGTTTGTCGCTATTCCATTTAATCAGGTCGACGGGATTTAATACTTTAATTGACAAGTTGCTGATCCTATCCAGCCAGCCGGTAAATGCTGCCAGGTTTTCGTGGTAATCCCAGGGTGATTTGATGATAACGACATCAAAGTTTTTCCAATCCACTTTTTCATCATTCCATACAGCAGCCGTTATATCCAACGCTTTACTGGTGAGAAAAACCAACAGATCTGTGTATTCATCATTCGTAACGCCTCCCGTGTATTGTTCCTGTACCTGATAACCTGTGTATGCAATTTTCATATTGATCAATTTTAATCGTAAGGAATGCCAGTCTATAAGTCTGTTTATTATTTAGCAAATTTCTTTGAGCCAGCTACGCATAGAATAACACCCACTGTAATTCCCAACATGCCGATACTCACTTTTTCATGGAGTAAGGTAGCTGCCAATGCCAATCCGAAAAATGGTTGTAGCAATTGTAACTGTCCTACTGATGCAATGCCGCCTTGTGCCAGTCCACGGTACCAGAAGATGAAGGCAATGAACATACTGAACAGTGATACATAGGTCAAGCCAATCCAGGCGCCCGTATTCACGTTGGCAAAAGATGCTGGCAGGTAAAGGAGGCTCAGGGGCAACATTACGGGTAAAGACAATACGAGGGCCCAGGATATGACCTGCCAGCCACCCAATGTTTTTGATAGCCTGGCGCCTTCGGCATAACCCAGCCCGCATAGTATGATGGCTCCCAGCATCAGGATATCGCCCAGTGGCGATGCCGTGATGCCCTGGAACACTGCATAACCAATCACCAGGAGGCTACCCAGTATGGAGAATAGCCAAAACAAGGGACGGGGCCGTTCGCCACCGCGCAATACACCGAACAAAGCAGTAGCCAATGGCAACAACCCTATAAATATGATGGAATGGGCTGAGGTAACATATTGCAAGGCCAATGCACTCAACAAGGGAAGCCTACGACTACCCCAAGCGCTACGATTGCTAAAGGGATCAATTGTTGTTTGGCCGGGCGTTTTTCTTTGAAGAGAAGCAGGATACAAAGGGCAATCAACCCTGCAATGGTGGCACGTGTAGCGGTTAAAAAAGCGGTGAAAAACCGGCAATGGCTACCCTGGTAGCGGGCAGTGAACCACTGAACATGGCCACACCAATAAAACCATTCAACCAACCACTCGAATTGCTTCCTATTGATCTATTATTATCTGCTGCTTGCATAATTTCCTCCCGTTTACAGGCAAAATTAAATACCTATAATGGATAAATACAGTCACAGTTTTGATTATTTAGATGGACACAGTTAGTTTTGTAATATGGGTAAGGAATATAAATATGCTGAGATAGTGGGCGGTATTGCCCTCCAGATCAAAAATGGAACCTTAAAAGCCGGCGACCGGCTGCCATCTGTTAGAATGTTGTGCGAGGAGCATGGCATTGGTATGAATACGGCCAAACGGGTATACCTGGAATTGGAAGCGCAATCGCTTGTTGAAGCGAAACCGCAGTCGGGGTATTTTGTGAGTCAGCTATGCTACCTGAAACTGCCGCTTCCGGAAGTGAGCCGTCCTTCACTGATTGCGAATAATAAGGAGCCGAATGAGTTGATCACTAAAGTATATTCCAATATGGGGCGTAGTGACCTGACGCTTTTTCGATCGGTGCGCCTACTGGCAATCTATTGCCGCTGGCCAAACTAAAAAGGAGATTGTGCAAGCTACACGTGCGCTGAGGGAAGGGGGAACGGAATATGAGCTGCTGCAGGGCAATGTAAAGCTGCGGAGAATGGTAGCAGTGCGATCGTTGGGGTGGGGTGGGAAATTGCAGGAGAGTGACCTGATCACCACCAATGGGGGCATGCATGCTTTATCGTTTTGCCTGATGGCTTTGGGAAAGCCAGGCGATACCATTGCACTGGAAAGTCCCTGTTATCCAGGCATTTTACAACTGGCTTTGAGTTTGGGATTTAAGGTATTGGAATTGCCGACGCACCCCTTACGGGAATAGAGATTGAGGCCTTAAAGAAGGTGATTGGCAAAATAGATATCTGCCTGCTGGTGCCCAATTTCAATACGCCCCTGGGTTATTGTATGCCTGATGAACATAAGCAAGAAGTGGTAAAGCTTTTAACAAAACATGGTATTCCGCTTATTGAAGATGATGTATATGGTGATCTTTATTTTGGCGCCCAACGGCCGCAATGCTGTAAAACCTTTGACCAGGAAGGAAATGTTTTGTGGGTTGGTTCGGTTTCTAAAACGCTGGCGCCCGGTTACCGGGTAGGGTGGATAGCGCCTGGTCAATACAAAGAGAAGCTGCTGAAGTTGAAACTGGTGCATGCTATTTCTTCTACGACTATTATACAAGAAGCGGTGGGCAATTTTCTGCAAACTGGCCGGTATGACAAACACCTGCAACAACTACGGCGTACGTTGCAAGCCAATTACCAACACTATGTACAGGCAATAGCGGATTATTTTCCGGAAGGCACCAAAACGAGCCGGCCACAGGGTGGCCTGGCGCTTTGGGTTGAATGTAGTAAGTCTATTGATACGGCCGAACTCTATGACCGGGCGATGCGGCAACATATTAGCATTGGCCCCGGGCGTATGTTTACCCTGCAGCCCCAATTTGAAAACTGTATGCGGCTTGCTATGGGCATACCGTGGTCGGAAGACATACAACGAAAACTGAAAGTGTTGGGTGGCCTGGCTAAACAACTGCGGTGATCGGCAGTCGGCAGTCGTGAATGGGCAATCTTTTGCTTTGAGGTGTAAGTGCACCTGGACGCTGGGCTGGGCTTCATACCTGAACCAGTAGTTCTTTTAGTTGATAAGGGGTAACCCCGTGGCTTTTCTTCTGTTCTTTTGCCTTGATGCAAAAGAACCAAAAATCAAGTCTGGCCCGATCCCTCCGGGCGGCCAGACGGGCTAACTCCTCCCCCTGTGTAGCTTTGATTACTTACTATTGGCACCTGTAAGTTTGAATGATTGGTAGTCATAGCGGTAGTGTACTGCTCAAAAATTTTCCCTATCCATTAATACCTGTTTTTTTCCTGAATCAATGATGTGGCATTGTACAACCTGCTCTTTCCTGAACAGGAAGGCAATGCTATTGTCCTTACAGCAAAACGATTGTAGGGAAGCCGATGGATGAATCCATTTGATTGCCTAAAGGCTCTTTAGGAAGATGATATTCCTATGTCCACACTTTTTAACCTAACTCCTACTCCATACAAAGGGGGCATGTCTTGTAGCAGACATGCCCCCTTTGTTATTATTTCCCTTGTGTGAGGAACTGACTGGTGAACTTACCAATTAGAAAGTCCTCACGGCCCGTACGCGGTATAATTGATCCCGCACAAAATAAATGGTGTATTGATTGTATTCGAAATTGAATGCTTTGGCATAATAAAAATGGCCGTTGATGCTGTATTCCTGGCATGACCAATACCAGGCGGGGGTAATATTGCCAATGCCTTTTTTGTACAGGCTATCATGCATCATTTGATAATCGCCCAGGTAGGGTAAGTACCAATCTGTATAACCCCCACCCCGGTAGTTGCGGCAAGCCGTGGCGGCATAATTGCCGGGGCCTTGTTTTTCGATGATACGCGTTGTCATATCTGTTGTTCCAAAGCCGATCTCCATAAAAACGCCATTGTACCATTGGATACCGGCATGCTGGTCTTCGGGTGCGCAAACCAAGCCATGTTCGCCCGTATAGTCGAGGTAGTAAATGATGCCACCTGCATGCATATCGCCAATGGCCAGTTTTTGGCGGTGGTAAAAGTTACCTGGTTGCCATAGGCGGTGCCCACGCTATTGGTGGCATAGGCCCGGGCGTAATAGGTGGTATTGGGTTGCAGGGCAGTTAAGCCAGCCTGGAAGGTGCCGGTATCCTTGCCATTGGTGGTCTTGTCGTTGGCAATGGTGGGTTGCTGGTTTTTGCTGTAGCAAATACCACGGCTGGTAACGGCGGCGCCGCCATCGTTGCTAACCGTGCCTCCTATACTGGCCGTGGTGGCTTTGATGAGGGTGGCTGCAGCGGTGGAAACGGTGGGCAGGGTATCCTGGCAGGTCCAATCGCCGCGGGCGATCTCTTTTTCGATGAGGTTGACCGACAAAGAGAGCCGTTGGGAGGCCCCTTCCCAGAACTTTTGTTCCAGCCCGCCTTCGATGCCCAGGCCAAACTTTAAAGAGTAGTTGGGCGAATTGGTTTGGGCCTGGAAGCTAAGGGTGGCGGGTATTTCAAAAAAGCCTTTTAATAAGGTATTGTTGTAAGGAGCAATTTCATAGATGGGTTTGAACAGGGTGAGGCTGGCATCCAGGCTGCCGTTGATGAAGAAATCTTTTTTGCAAAATGGTGATTGGTTCAGCGGATCCATGGTGGTATGGCTGATATTGGTCCATTGGCCATCCTGGTATTGGGCTCCTACGGTAACCCTTACTACGGGGCTTACCCGCAATTTCAGTTTGCCCGATGCGGTAAGCGGCAATACGGTGAGGTGTACTTTTTGCGTAAGCACCAGCGGAAAGGGAATAACGGCTATTGGGGTAATGATGGGGATGGTGACTGCGATGGTGGGCAACAGGATGGTTTTAAGTGTATCGACTTTTAGTAATGTAATGGCGGTGGATTTTGTATTGGTGATCTCCAGTCCACTTCCTTCGGTATTGATATCGGCCTGCAGCAGGATATGTTCCGGCTTCAGAGAGCCTTGCTTCTTTTTGTAGTTGATGGTTACCTTGGGTATATTGACCTTGATAACACCATTGAGGACAAGGCCGTCGAGTATTTCCTTATTGCTGATGGTGTAGGATATGGAAGAGCCTGTTCTTCCATAGGCTACCGAAAAACTATCCTGGTAGTTGATGTTGAAGGAAAGCTGCTCAAAGGCTTCGTTGAGGCCGGCAGGTTCGGTGAGGCAAACCAACTGTCCGGCGGATTCGGTTACCTGCGTCACTTTCCGGATAAAGCCGTATTGGTTGAGTGCAGAAGGCGGGGCCAGGAGGATGGAGCCGATGGCTGGTTTGGTGGTTAGTTTGGACAGGGTCAGTACTACCTGGGTTTCGGTAACCTGGGCAAGGGCTGTGGAATCGACCAGCAGGGCATTGCTGCGCAAGGTGTTGCTGGTGGTGTCGATGGGGGTAGGGTTGGGCGAATGGTTGTTCTTTTTACAGCCGGTGGTCAGGATGTAGTTGATGCTGATAAGCAGCAGGAAAGCAGCCAGTAATTTGGAATACATATGTATAAAGTTGTTTTTGCTGGAAACAATTGAATGGATCAATGACCTGAAAAGGATGAGGATGATGAACGGCGGGGTTGATAGGTATGGATGCGGGCTCAAGGTATTAGATTTTGGGAAGGGGTGGAAGAGGTAATTCACCCATTTTTATGATACATTTGCGCCCTAAACGAAATAAAGCACTTGAGTGAGCATAGCCGGAGCAGGATTTCCTATTTTATGGAGGAGGCGATAGAGGGGATTGCACTACCAGCGCGGTTTACTTTTCCATTTTATTATGAACCACACCCCTTAACAAAAATAGCAGCTGCTGCATTGCAGGATTACCTCGCCACCCAAACCCACCTGGACCATAATTTTGGATTGGATACTGATGCGGAGGGAATGGCTATCGGCAAAATGTTTGGTGTGCTGGTGGTGCAGGATACAGCAGGGAAACTGGGCTATTTATCAGCCTTCTCGGGTAAACTGGCCGGCTCGAATGATCATCCGGAATTTGTGCCGCCCGTTTTCGATATGTTGGTGGAGAACAGTTTTTTCTTCAGGGAATAGCGGTTATCAATGCTGTTAATAACCGTATAGAAGAGATAGTCTCAAACCCTAATTACCAGCAGCTACAACTGGACCTTGCAACCTATTCAGCCCAATCCTTGCAGGAAATAGCCCATTTCAGGAACCAATTAAAAAGCAATAAAGCGAACAGGAAGGAACTCCGTGAAAAGCAGCAGCATCACCTGCCTGCGCAGGAATATGGGGCACTGGAGGCAGACCTGATCAGGCAAAGCTTGTATGATAAGCACCAGCTGAATGTGCTGACCAACAAGTGGGCGCAGGTGCTTGAAGTGACGCGAACAGGCCTGGCTGCCTTTGAGGATGCTATTGACCTGTTGAAAAATGAACGCAAGGAAAGATCGGCGGCGCTGCAACAACAGCTTTTGAACAGTATGTATTTTTAAACAAAGACGGGAAAAGCAAAAGTTTACAGGATATCTTCAGTGTCACTGCTTTTGGCAAACCACCTGCGGCAGCGGGTGAATGTGCTACGCCCAAGTTGTTGCAATTTGCCTTTGGGAATGGTTATACACCGCTTGCGATGGCGGAGTTTTGGTGGGGCGCTGCACCGAAATCGGAGATCAGGAAGCATAAACAGTACTATCCGGCTTGTACGGGTAAGTGCAAACCCATTCTGACGCATATGCTGGAGGGGATGGCTATTGACGAAAGCCCTTTTTACGTGCACCGGAAGCGGGCAGTGATCTTGAGATTGTGTATGAAGATGAAAGTCTGGTTGTAGTGAATAAACCTGCCGGCTTACGATCTGTGCCGGGGTGGATATCCGGGAGAGTGTTTATACCAGGTTACAAGATGCCTGGGGTGATACGGAGCCGCTGATTGTGCACCGGCTGGATATGGATACTTCCGGGCTGTTGGTGGTGGCTAAAACACGGCAGGCGCACAAACATATCCAACGGCAATTTTTGCAGGGTACGGTGAGGAAACGCTATAGGGCCTTGCTTTCAAAAGTAATTGATCTGCCGGAAGGGGAGATCAACCTTCCGCTGAGTGCCGATGTATACAACCGGCCCAGGCAACTGGTGTGTTTTACCACCGGGAAGAAAAGTATTACGAAGTGGAAAGTGATCAAAAAATACCCCGCCATGACCAAGGTGGATCTTTGGCCGCTTACGGGAAGAACGCACCAGTTGCGTATGCACTCGGCGCATGAGCTGGGGCTTAATGCGCCCATTGTTGGTGACGATCTGTATGGTACGGTATCTACCAGGATGTACCTCCATGCGGCCCACCTGGAACTGAAGCATCCCCAAACGAACAAGAAGATCAGCTTTGAGGCTGTGGAAGGGTTTTGACCTGTTTGGTCGGTATTCCTCCCCTAAAATGTCGTTTTTACACCGTCTCCCATCATGCCGTGAGGTCTAGTTTTGTATGGTCAATCATATTCAAACCAACATTTAGACAGCCTCATGGAAAATTTACTCAAAACACGCAACCCGCTTAAAGCCCTGCTGCTCATTGCCATTATTGTATTGGGAGCCTTCCAATCAAACGGACAACAAATCAAACCTTCCAACAGTGGTTACGTACCTGTAAATGGGCTCAACGTTTATTACGAAGTATATGGCGAGGGCAGGCCTATCGTTTTGCTGCATGGTGCTTTTATGACGATTGATATGAACTGGGGACAATTGATCCCAGCGCTGTCAAAAACCAGGAAGGTAATTGCTATTGAATTGCAAGGACATGGGCACACGGCTTACTCGGATAGAAAATTAGCGCATGCTACTTTGGCCAGTGATGTAGCAGGGGTAATGGATTACCTGAAGGTTGACAGTGCCGATGTGGTGGGATATAGTTTTGGCGGCGCAATCGCTTACCAGTTTGCTATACAAAGCCCTCAACGGCTTAGGAAATTAGTGATCATTTCTGCTACTTATAAAAGTACTGGTTGGATGCCTGAAATAAACAATGCGTTTAAACACATGAAACCTGAACTGTTTGCAAACTCGCCTATGCAATCCGCTTACGATGCTGTGGCGCCTGATAAAACCAAATGGACCAAGTTTCTGGAACAGATGATTGCCACCGCTGGGGTGCCAGTCGACCTGGGCGATGCTAATATTTCTAAAATTACTGCGCCAGTATTGATCATAGCGGGTGATAATGATGGGCTGGATAAAATTGAGTTGATCAAAACCTATCAACTATTGGGAGGTGCTTTACATGCTGAATTTGGCGTCATGCCCAAATCGCAATTGGCCATTGTGCCTGCGCAAGACCATGTGAGTCTGATGATGCAGACTCAAACCATATTGGGCTACCTGAATGGGTTTTTAAAGTAAATATGAAACTACTACTCACTTCCGCCGGCATCAGCAACCCGAGCATCCACCAGGCGCTGGAGGAGCTGCTGGGTAAACCAGTTGCTGAGGCGAGTGCGCTGTTTGTGCCTACTGCGATATACCCCTTGCCCAACGGTGCAGACATAGCACGCAGGGTGATCAGGGGATCATTGGGTGATCCTTTTTGTGAATTGGGTTGGAAATCATTGGGCTTGCTGGAGCTCACGGCATTGCCCAGCATCCAACAGGCTATTTGGGTTCCGTTGCTGCAGGGGACGGATGCTTTGCTGGTGGGTGGGGGTGACTGTCAGTACCTGTGCTACTGGATGCAACAATCCGGACTTGCCGACCTCCTGCCTTCGTTGCTGTGTAAGACGGTGTACGTGGGCCTGAGTGCAGGGAGTATGGTGATGACGCGCTTTGGGACGACCATTGGCGGCCATGTGCTGCCTGCTGAAACTGATCAATCGCTGGGGCTGGTTGATTTTGCGATCCATCCACATTTGGACCACGAGTGGTTTCCGGAGAATTCGCTGGCCAACCTGGAAAAACTGGCTGCTACGATACCGGTGCCGTCCTATGCCATTGATGATCAAACGGCCATTAAAGTAATTGATGGTACTGTGGAAGTTATTTCGGAGGGAACTGGCAGTTGTTTACCCCTGTTTTTCCAGGACTACATTCATCCAAAGCTCCCAATTGATCCCATCTTCAGACTTTTCGTGGCGTGCCTGGATGCGCTTTCCATCATGGCTTACAACAGCCTTGCAGCGATGCTCTTTTACACCCATTACATTTGACCCGCGCCAGGTGCAGGTATTGCCTTCCAGGTGTATCTCTTCTTTGCCATATCCTCCGGTGCTGTCGAAAAAAAGTAGCTATATAACAAGTTTGTGCTGCATCATAACCGATCATTTCGAGGCTATTGCTGTATACCTTACCTACCGTTCCTTTGGCATCGTGTACTAAAAGAACCCGCCGGGATACCATTTGTAGGTATCCGTAAAGTTGACCTGGGTAGCAGGTGTGGACCCGGTAGCAATCCTTGCATGAATACCAGCAACAAAATGCACCAGCTGTTATGGCCAGTCCCGAACACAAAAAACTACAGGTATTTATTGGCAAGTAGCATAATACTTTTTGGTGGCCTTAAAAGCCGGCGGCGAGTGAGTAACCGCCGGTTTTGAAAGGGTTTGACCGATCAAATCATTTTTCATCATTGCATTTTGAATCATTTGATCATTGGTCTTCGTTGAATTGGCTGTAGCGGATGGCTATGGACCAGGCCCCCTCAAGGGCAATGTGATTGATGTCATATGTCATGTTTTTTTAGTTCTCAATTTTGGGTTAATCCCAATTAAAGAATGCACAGACTTTGTCTATATCGAGGTTCATCTTAGTACAGAACTCCGGCAGGTAAACCGGTGAACCCTCCGGTTTTTATAAAATTCCCTTGTTCCCTTCAGGAAACCGGTTGCCCGTCGGGAGGATACTTTCAATAAGCTCTGCACGTGTTTATTTTCAACGATCCGGAAGTCTCTTGAACTTGCCATTTTTTTCATTTTTATGTTTTATTTATGGATGGTGTCAAAAGCAACCGCATTTTCAATGGACTAGTTGCTAAGGGAGATTTGTTATTGTGTTGGTGGCCCGTTGGGCATGGGCCAGCCACAGCAAGAAAGCATTTGCATGGCGTTTATTTTAGTCGTTAAAAAAAGATTTGTTAAAATGCTGCAATAGCCTGGACGATTACAGCATAATAAGAAGCGATAATATGTGAACCTACTGCCGTGGGAAAGGATGTGCCTGAACTGACCTTTCTCCGAGTGTGAAGACAAGGTTCAACAAGTAGTGAAGCCTGGTTGGGTGACACACTACAATGATCTGGGGTGTGCAATCATTGTTGAAAAGGACAAGTGGTATTCAATGATGGGGATCTATTCACAAAGACTCTACTATTGAGACGTAGGAATTGCATTTTTCCATAATAAAAACTGTAAAAATAAAAAGACCGAAAACCTGGCATCACTGGTACCGCATATAGATGATGCAGAGGGGGCCGGGGGCTTTCTGACCAGGGCACCTTTATAACCTGCAGGGTCATACCAGTGGATGCCTACGGCTACCACGATCAGGCGGCCTTTCATGTGGGTAAATTCAGCTGTGAGGTGCCTGGCCTTTAGTTGTATCTGTTTAATAGAGATCAGTGTGGTGGTCTTTGATATTGTTTCGGCCTCCTCTTCGCCCTGGCAGTTGACGGCAGCCGTTATAGTAAAGATGCGACAATGGGTGATGCCTTTTGGCGGTACCAATGCCTCTGTGGGTATGAAGGCGGGTATCCTGGTGGTGATCCAATTTTTATTAGTATTGGCTACTACATCGGGAAGGATTGTTGTGCAAGACTGCCAATCCATGCGGAAATTCAAGTCTACACCAATCAGGTCGTCGAAACAGGCGGTACTGAAATGGCGGTCGGCCGATGGGCAGGTGCGCAAGGCCATCGCTAATTTGCCGGTCAGCAGGTTCATACTGGTTTTGTTGACAGCATGCAGGAGCAATGCCTTGCGGATGCGTTTGCCCAGGTGAGCTGCTTTTTAAAATCACCAGCGCATATACGGGTGCGGTGAAAGGCCGGATCTTTCTTTACACGGTCGGCAGTAAGGGTGATCATTCTTACCTGGTGGTGATCGCCTTGGGGAATGAGGGAATAGCCGGGGATGGCGGCGCGGGAGATTTTGTTTTTGTAGATCATGATGTTTCGTTTTTGGATGAAGAGAATACAGAATACAGAATACAGGAGACAGAATACAGGAGACAGAATACAGGAGACAGAATACAGGAGACAGAAGAATACACGGTTGCTTCGATAGCTTCGGTCCCGCCATGCGGCCTATCGTGTGGACACATTTTTCATTATCATCCATGCATCGAAAGCAGCTTTAAAGTATTGTATTCCAATCCAAAGGGTCGTAATACCAGGGTGTTTTCTACTTTCATAGCCCTTCCATCCGCCCATTCTTGCAATAACCCATACAAACCTTTTTAAATCCTGAGTTCTGTATGGGTTCTTTTGTTTTTCCGTTTTGCCTTCCAGTCGTATAATCTGGTGTTCCAGAAACAATTGTTCATCCTCACTAAAACAAGCCTCTGCCCCAAGGGCGACTTCAGGTTCTGCATAAGACAACCTCATCAGGAACAGTTTAATGACCACTTCCATAATCAGTAAACACATCTTTCGCACAGAGGAAGCATATTCCAGTTCCGATGCTTCTATGTTATAACCTTCTTTCTTCAGTATCTTAAATACTTCTTCAATCATCCACCGCCAGCTATACCACTCAATGCAACTTTTTGCCATGTCCGCGCTTTCAACAGCCAGGGTGGTTAACAAACGCCAGCATATCTTATCGGATCCCTCATAACCCACTTCCTTTGCTTCTACCAACCAAAGTTTAACCCATGGAACTACTCCTTCGCTGCTACCATACGTTCTCTTAATTTCCACTTCTCTATACCGGACTTCCATTCGGGCAATTCGCTTCTTCCTGCCGTTTTTAGCATCCACAACCAGTTCATAAGTGCCTTGCACCGGATGATCTGACAAACAACTGAATAACTTTGTTTTATCCTTTAATGTCCGGTTGGTCCTTACCCGGATTAGTAAATCGGCCCCTGCTTCCGGAATAACAGCAAATTGCTCATAGATATCACCTTCCCGGTCCTGTACAATGACCATTCCTTTTACTACATCCCCCAACGCCTCTTTGGTGTTTTTAGACACTTCTATCCATCTGTACGACTCTTTTTCCTCTATCGGCAATGAACTATAGTTGCGCTCATGTTTACTTTTAAACTCCAGTGACCGGTTCCAGACCTTGATATCTGCATAGCCATAAGGAATCCCTTCAACAGCATCCAATACCAGGCTGGGGTGCAGCAGGAAACCCAAACCCTTTTTATTATTGGCATTGGTGGTACCTATATACTCATCTTTTTAATCCGCCTGCTATGGCTGCTCAGGTTTATTTCTGTAGTATCCTGAATACACACCACATACTTATCCTGGCAGGCAGCTTTACAGTTAGCGGACAGATTCCGGACAATTTCTTCTTCACTCACACGGTCATTCTGCAAAAAACGATAAAACCCCTTGGCAGAAGACTCATCAGACGATAGCTGCCGGATCGAGTGGACACCTTTGCTAAATAAATCCCCTAAAATCTTATTGCCACGATACAATAAACGCAGGTCGTCTAATTCCGTAAGTTCTCTCTTTTGCATAGTTTAAACACGCAAACTATACAAAAATGTGTCCACACGATAGGCCATGCGGCGGGAGCAATGAATACACTGTTGCTTCGAAAACAGCTGCGAGCTACCAGCTGTGAGCGAATACACATTTGCTTCGAGGCGATTGCTTCGATCATTTTTGAAAAGGAACCGGGATGGCCCGGTTCCTTTTTTTATGTGGGGCTAACTTCCAGGGTGAGCCGTCCCGTTAACCAGCGGGAAGGGCGACCCACCCTTTGACCCGTTAAGGGAGTTGGTCGACCTCCCGGACCTGTAAGGAGCTAAGGCCCTTACTGAGTGGGTATGACTTGCCGTTGACGAGCTTCACAAATTCGACTCCCAGCAGGAGGAAAATGGGGAGCGGGGTATTGGGCGCCACAGCCATCTGCAATACAGAGAGTGTAGTAGGGTTATTGTCCCATGGCAGGTTGGCACTGTTTGCCCGGGTAATGGAATACTCACCTGTTGCAAAATCAATTGCGGCTGCTGCAGCAAAGAAATTGTAATGGGTGGCATTTTCGGGTGCTGCTATTTCCAACTTTGGAATATGGGAAAGCAGGTTAATGGATACCTGACCTGAAACGCGGTCGATGATAAAAGGAAACAGGGTTTTGACGGTGGCCGCAAAGGTGACACCGATGTTGAACTCAAATCCTTTAACAATGTGAGGTCTCCATTTTCCACGCGCCGAAACCCGAGATCACTGACGGGATCTGATTGCAGTATGGCCACCATGGCCTGAGTAACCCTACTGGTGACGCGGTTGTCACGGGCTTTGTTGAGCTCGGTAATCCATACGTCGCGGAAGAGTTTTCCGGATTTGCCGCCAGCGCCAAATTCCTGACCAGCCCTGCGGGTGAGGTCGAATTTGGGATCTGTCTTCATGCGTTCGGCAGAAATGGAAGTTTTCTGTCGTGCCATGAACCCGTCCTGGGATTTGTAGAAACTGAGATCGTCAATGGCTCCTTTGAGCTTGACGATGGGACTTATTTGTTTGGGCATTGTTTGTTGTTTGAAAATGTTAATGAATGTTCTTTAGAATACAGAATACAGAAGACAGAAGACAGAAGACAGAATAATACACGTTTGCTTCGCATCTTATGCTTTGCATTCTATGCTTCGTATTCCAGGCTTCGATGGCCTGCATTAACTAAAGAACTGTTTGGGACGGTTGCCCGCGGTGCAACCTATATACAACCATCATTGCTTTGGGTGGGAGGCGCCAGCTTCCCTGCCACTTTGTTCAAAAATGGGCTGTTTTTGTATTTAGTGCTATTAGCATACTCTATCTATAGGGAAGGTATACTGAAGCTATGGAGAAGGGATACTGAAGGGGTACGGATTCTTAATTACTAATTATTGATTATTGGTCGTTGACTGCTCAGGATTCTTCACGTTCTTCATTGTTGTTTTCTTGTCTTTCGTTCCATCCTTACCTTTTCTCTTTTTGTAACACTTCTCAACAAACATACGATAACGGTCAGGCCATTTCCAAATGTCTACATGTCGTTTCAGCTTTTTTGGTCGAAACGGTATAAAATCGACGTAATTAACGTCAATTTATAGCCGAAACGACATAAAAAGGTCAGGGGTATTGGAAACGGGTATCTGCGTGTCGTATGTTTGTGCTGAACAGTTAGACATAAGTATTTAATCATCGTTCTTAAACCACTTTATTATGAAAGCAAATACGATCCAGACAACAAACCAATCAGTATCTCCCTATCATGCGCAGGCTGATTTCGGAAGAGTAGCCAAGTATAATCAACTTATCTGCGACGCCTTCCATAAGCCTTTGTTCAACCTGCGTGAACAGCATTTGAACAGTCGTTTATTTGCGCGTGTATATGATGTATTGCGGAGTGACCAATTGCATGCTGCCGGATCGAGGACAATGACTTCGGGTAACCTTGGGTTACTGGAAGGCTTTGATTTTAATAAGCGAAAACCCTTGCACAGGATCTTTAACGGACCGTTTGATGTAAGGATCAACCGCAGTAAAGGGGAATGTGTGGTGGATGTGCCAAACTTTGATCCAATACGTGATCTGCGTTGGGATGGACGGATCACGCATATAAAAATACTGGCACAGCGGCGGTACTGGATTTCAGGTGTATGAAATTTCTGCCTATTTCCCAGGAGAGTGGTTTCCTGGATATTCAGAATCTTATTGGTGTGACGCTGTCGCTTCCTTTTCCTGCAAGGACACGCCGGCCACTCATCGTGGTGATGGGGATCGAGTTTTACCAGTTGGTAGGGAGCCGCTATTTTTGCGGCAGCAGGATGGGGCGAAGTCGTTGACGATAATAAAAACGAATCGCTGATTAAGGGATTATAATGGATTTCGCAGATTAGGAACTTTTGCTTCGCTGGATTCCTTTGATGGAATGGGCGGGGTTTAAATAAAAATGCTGATCGACTGTGTGGACGGGGCCCCTAAGCACGGTTGATGAATGGTAGTGTTGTGCAACACGAAATGAAGGCAGCTGTGAGCTGCGAGCTTCGAGCTACGAGCATTGAACGGTCAATCATCAAAGGTTGATGGTTTAGTGTTAGCTATCAGCAGTTTGGGTTCAGCTAATAGCTTTTAGCGATTGGGTTTTAGGGATTGGCTTCTTAGGTTTTAGCTGCCGTTATTTGCTTTTGCAGATAGCTATCGGCTGAGGGCTATTGCCACTGGTTTTTATTTTGCCGCTGTGATCAATAAAAGCTTTGGTGAGCCAGCCACCAGGCACTGGACAGTGGTCCGCAAGCAACGGGGAATAAAAGGCAGGTTTTGGACGAGACATACAGCTACCGGAAGTTAATTGTCCGAATCCAGTTATTAGCAGTTATGAATTAACTGTTAGCTATTAGCTGAAACCAATAGCGGATAAGGCTTTGGTTGAGTAGTTATTTTTAACAATTAAAAAGTATCATCATGAGTATACAGGAAAGAATGCAGTCGCCTACGCCGCCCTTCTTTGTGAAGTTGCGGAACTGGAGTCTGATCCTGGCAGCGGTTAGCGGCACTATCCTCACCACACCGGTGGCATTGCCCGCGATCGTGGTGCAGGTGGCGAGTTACCTGGCTGTAGCGGGCACGGTAGCTGGCGCAGTCAGTCAGGCTGTGAACGACGCCAAGCAGGAAAAGTAAGTTCTCTTCTTAATCTGGTATACCTATGAATTGGCCCCGCTCGTTAGAGCGGGGTTCTTTTTTATCGCTGATTAAAGGATTATAGGGATTTCGCAGATGAAGAAGGTGAAGGAAAAGGGCCGGAGCCCTTTTATAAACGCAATACTGAACCGGCCAGGAGAGGGCGGAGCTGCCCATCAAGAGGATACGACCTGCAAACTCCTTTTCAAAAGCCGCACGCAGGGACCTGCGAACGGAGAAGACACGGCACTGCTCAATGCCCACCATACAACAGGTAGTAGAAGCGACCAGGTAATACAACATAACAAAACATTTAAAATGAAAAATAACAGCAAAACGCTGCGGCACAGCGATAAGGGGGCATGTGCGCAAGCCAAATGGAATGCGGAATAAATACGTGGATGATGCAGGTGAATTACCTGGTGAAGCAGGTGCAGGGTGAAAGGCTAGTGGCTAGTGGTGAGTGGCCAGTGGGGGTGCGGGGCTGATGAGGATCAGCACAGGGGTTTTATGCCGAACCATTTGGCAGCCTCGTGAGCCGGCATGCCCCCTTAATTTTGTTATAGCGGCTTTTTGATGTTTTTTGTTATGGGGTATTTGCCTGGCTGCCTGGTTGGGCATTGGCAGGGATGGGTATTTTGCAGGGGCGGGATGACTTCGAAAAGAAAGGTGTCAAGAGATCTAATTTGACCATTTATCCAATTATAGTTCATACAAACCATCTTTATACCACTATTGATGTCACTGACTATCTCGATGATGAGTTTAATCCGCTGATTGCAGAATATAACCTGACAGTGAAAAGCCTGGTACTAATCGAGCTTGAAACTCTCTTCCGGTTTATAGAATACTACCGAGGTAGCAAGCATGCACTAAAACATTCTTTAGATAGGTATTTCAAGATAAAAAGAACAGGAAAGAAAAATTTGAAAAATCGCCAAGCTATCAGGGGTTCGAAAAAGCGTACACCTCGTATGAAGACATGATTCCTATCTTGGCTATACCTCAAAGCGACCTTCGTGATGAAGAGCTAGCAGGACAATTTTCAAAGCTATGGGAATAAGTCGGGAAGAAGGTCTATTTTAAAATGCTAACCCTACCATTCTATCGGTATTTAATGGAAACTGAATCCCCGGGAATGTTAAAGATTGAAAGTAGTTAGATTTTCGATGCTTGACCGAATTAATGAGCAGTTTCTCAACGGTACAAGTACACCTACAACTACATACTTGCAACAGAGAGTGTCGTGGGTTTTATTTGACGTTTTACTTATCCATTTTCATGGTTTTATCCGGCAACCATTTCAGCATTGTAAGAATAGCCTCCTTGTGATAATCGCTGTCTGTCCAGCCACCCTGGGATTTCATTACTTTTAAAATATACGGCCGGTAAACTTTCTGTAATCTCCAGTTGGTGATATGTTTTGAGGGCATCACTATGCAGACATATCTATTTGATCCTCTGTGTCTGCCGATAACCTTGATTTTTTTCATATCCGTCACCCCACTTTATAGGCAAGCAATACAGCTTTGTATTTGGCGAAAAATGCTTTGTTCCAATGATGGCTTTCCCAGTAGTTGTTCTGGTATGCCCGTCAATTATGTTGCCAATTAAACACCAAATAAATTTAGGTTGGTCAGATGGGTTAAGAGAATTGAATTGTTCTTCCTGGACAGGTGTTGGATTTTCGGCAATGCCTGTATCTACAGACCCCGATAATATTTTTCAGTGTGAAGATCTCTGCTAACAGTTGTTTTGTTAATGCGGCGCCTGTGAAATATATTCCTTAGCCAATCAGTTATTTTTGTTGGTCTGGGCATTATCTTTTGGTTCAGGTGTTTGGGTATGAAAGTAAGTACTTATGCACACTTGCGCTAGTAAAGGGGCATTTTCAAAAAATCGTTACACTATACTTTTCCCAATCCATGTAATACTAACCTTGTTTTCGTGTATATTCAAGCAGTCAATTTGTTCTAGTTTCTTTATTGTATTTCTTACCTCTTCTTCGGATAGTATGCCTGTATATCGCTTGTTTATTTCTCCAATTTCGGTAGCTCCATTACAAACATAATTCACAAAACGAAGAACATTGTCATCCCTATAGGTTATACCATTTTTGAAGGCTATCTTATAAGTATAGTCTTCTGCAATCGCCTTTTGGCCTTATTTAAGGAGTAGATCAAATTTGAAATTTCGGTATGCTCGTCGTTATGTCTGTCCATTAATTCATAAGAAGTACCCTTGTATTCCATTGCGTACAGGCTTACAAACTCCTTCATTCTTTCTTCAATGATTGGCTTTTTATATTCCGCCAGTTTGGCAACAAGAGTATGTTCTATTTTTCTTTGAGATTAAGGATATCTGTTTTGTCAAGAATGATAATATTAATGATGTTTTCTGTCATCCGGGATTGGACAAGGTCATTGATAAACGGGGCGATTGTGAAATCTTTAAAATGAGTACAATATCCAATATGTTCAAGTATGTCATCCTTAGATAAATACATGGTAACACCCCCATCTTCAGGAACGGCATTCTTAATTTTTCATTACGCTCTCTTGTCAAATGACAGTTATAACAAATGTCCTTAGGTAAATAAGAGCTATCCGTAGGAATAATAAGCTTGTCACAGTCGGCACATTTAATAGCCCAGCCTCTTTGACTCCAACGCGGACAGTCATCGTCCGGGTGGTCAGGTGAAGGGAAATAAAGGGTTAACCCATATTTTTCGGCAGCCTTTTTCCCCATTCTTTTGTACACTCAGCTTCAGGCCATGCAGGCACAGCACCGCTAAATAGCCTATTATCCCCACCGAAGCTCACAACGCCTAATCTTTTAATCTTTTCGCTTTTCCAAAAGTATCTTCCTGTTTCAAAGTATAAATTTAGAACCAGGAACCAGCCCTCGGTGTCGCCGTCCCATAATGCCTCAAGCACTGTGGGGCGACCGCCAGCATTTTCAATTTCCCTCTCCAGTATTTCGTAGGTAGTGATATCTGACATTTTGATGCCCGTATTTTATTGCCAATATAATATTATCCTGTCACGCACAAAAAAGGGCGCCCGAAAGCGCCCTATAAGGTATAATTTGTAGGTTGTAATTACAACGTCTTCAGTACATCGTTCATGCTCCTAACCGCATCGGCGCTCTTGTTGAACAAGGCTTGCTCATCGGCATTGAGACCAAAATCAACAATCTTTTCCCAGCCACTGCGACCGATGGTCACGGGTACGCCTAAGCAAATATCCTTCTGACCATACTCGCCATTCAAAGGCACGCAGCAGGTAAACAGCTTCTTCTCATCACGCACAATGCTCTCTACCAACGCAGCACCAGCAGCACCAGGTGCATACCAGGCAGAAGTACCAATGAGCTTGGTCAAGGTAGCACCACCCACCATGGTATCGGCTACGATTTGTTTTTGCTGATCTTCCGTCAGGAACTTAGTTACGGGAGCACAGTTCCAGGTAGCCAGGCGGATCAAAGGGATCATGGTGGTATCACCATGGCCACCCACCACCACGGCATTCAGGTCGGCAGGGCTGCAACCCAGGTGTTGGCTCAACTGGTATTTGAAACGGGCACTATCCAGGGTACCACCCATACCAATGATACGATTCTTGGGCAAGCCGGTAGTAGTTTGCGCCAGGTAGGTCATGGTATCCATGGGGTTGCTGATCACAATAATGATGGTATCGGGAGAATACTTCAGGATATTATCACATACGGTCTTCACAATGCCTGCATTGGTACCGATCAGTTCTTCACGGGTCATACCGGGTTTGCGGGGCAGCCCTGAAGTGATCACCACCACATCCGATCCGGCAGTTTTGGAATAATCATTGGTGCTACCAACAATACGGGTATCAAAACCCAGCAGGGTAGCAGTCTGCATCATGTCCTGGGCTTTACCTTCGGCCAGTCCTTCTTTAATGTCCAGTAATACCAATTCTGTGGCCAGTTCTTTACGGGCAATATTATCGGCACAGGTAGCACCTACAGCGCCTGCACCCACAACGGTTACTTTCATCAGAAAACAATTTTAGAGTTGATCAATGATTAAATCCTGTCTGTCCGTTTCAGACGGATCGGGCAGGCGGGGCAAAGGTAGGCCATGAAAGCAGCAAAAGCAATCTAAATCGGGAATTACTGCAGGGCTTTCAATAAAGTATCTACGGGCACATTGCCCTGCCAGGTATTGACCAGGTCGCCTTTTTATTGTAGGCAGCCAGGTAAGGCAGGCTTTGGATATGGTAGAAGGGAGGCAATACAAACTTTTGATCGCGACCCACTTTAATATTGGGATACTTGGTCAGCTCATAGGTGCTGATAAATTCCACCATTTCTTCAAAAGGCTGGTAGGTGGCCAGCACCAATTGGGTATTCTTAAAATCGGCTATCCGCTTCAGCATATCCGCTACCTGGTGCTGGCAATGGTCGCAGGAAGGGCTGAAAAACATCAACAATACGGGGCCCTTTTTCAACTGGGCCTTGGTGAGCAGGCTGCTGTCGGCCTGTAGCAAAGAAATGGGTGGAACGGTGGGGAAACGTTTGTACGGATAAGTTGTATCGGATTGAGCTACAGTTAATAATACCATTAAAACGGGAAGCAAGGTAAAAGGCACTTCTTCATGAGAAAAATTTTCAATGCAGGATTGTAAACAAACAAAAATAACGGTAAAGGCTTTTACGGGTCAATAATAGGGTTCTTTTAACAAAAAAAAAGAAAGAAAATAATTGGCATTACTACGACAATGTCGTAGGTTTACGAAAATGTCGTAAGATGGAAAAGTTAACACCTCAGGAAGAGGAAGCCATGATGGCGGTGTGGAAAGCCGGTGAGGGGAATGTAAAAGTATTCCTGGACAATATGGAAGAGCCCCGGCCTCCGTATACCACATTGGCATCGACGGTTAAAAACCTGGAGCGCAAAGGGATGTTGCGTAGCCGCCTGGTGGGCAATTCCTACCTCTATACGCCAGCCATGAGTGAAGAAGACTATAAAAAGAGTTTCATGAGCGGGGTAGTGAAAAACTATTTTGACAATAGTTATAAAGAGCTGGTGAACTTTTTTGTGGAGCAAAATAACCTGAGCCCAAAAGAGTTGAAAGAGATCATTGATATGATTGAAGGAAAGAAGCCTTAATCTATGCAGTATCTATTAAAACTATCCATTGCTTTAACGGTAGTATACCTGTTTTATTGGTTGCTGTTGCGAAGGCTTACCTTCTACAACTGGAACCGGTGGTACCTGCTGGTATATTCGCTGTTTGCTTTTTTGATCCCCCTGATCAATGTATTTGACCTGTTGCAGCAGCATGGGCTGCAAAACGCCGCAGTGATCAGTTATATACCTGCGCTAACGCCTGTAGGTACGGTAGTAGCTGCCCGTGAACCGGGTGTGGACGGATGGTTGATACTGGCCATTGTTTTTACTGCAGGCAGTGGGTTGATGTTGGGGCGCTTGTTGCTGCAGTACCTGTCGTTAAAGCGCTTGCAATCATCGGCTACCTTGTTGTCGGATGGAACGGTGAAGTTGTATCACGTCGATCAACAGATCATTCCTTTTTCTACAGGCTCGGCCATTTATGTAAATCGCCACCTGCACAATGAGCAGGAGTTGAAGGAGATCATCCGACATGAATTTATTCACGTAAAACAACGCCACTCAGTAGACCTGTGGTGGAGTGAAATACTTTGTATTATCAATTGGTATAACCCTTTTGCCTGGCTTATCCGGAAAGCCATCAGGCAAAACCTGGAGTTTATTGCCGATGATCAGGTATTGCAAAGCGGGCTGGATCGAAAACAGTATCAATACCTGCTGCTAAAGGTAACTGGTATCGCTGCTTTCAGCATCGCCCCGAATTTTAATTTCTCCTCATTAAAAAACGCATTGTCATGATGAACAAACACAAAACAGCGAGGGTGCACCTGATGCGCTTCCTGTTCATACTGCCTTTGCTGGTAGTAGTATTACTGGCTTTCCGGGGCGTAAGGATTGGCAACAATCAGTTTACGGAAAAAAAGATCACAGACACGGTGCCGGCGAAGGAAATAGACGTTGAGGAAGTCTTTAAACAGAAAGGCATCAAGCAGATACTGATAAAGGAGAAGGCGCTTAAGGCGGAGGTGATCTTTAAAAATGGCACTACAAAAACATTTGATCTTACTAAGGCTGATGAAAAGGCAGCTTTTGACAGTGAGTATGGCGAGCTGGTGCCCCCACCACCACCTACGGCCCCCGGCCATTGAAAGTGGGTAAGCCTCCTTATCCGGCCAAAGCGCCACAGCCTGGTGCACCCACTGCCGCGCCTGCACCGCCTGCAGCGGTAAGTCCGGCAACGGCCCCTGTGCCGGGCGAACCCGCCACGCCACCCGCTCCACCTGCTCCACGCAGGCGCGTAGATGATGTTGTGGCGGTCAAAGGAACGGCTACTGTTTCGAGCAAACCTGTTGCCTTGGCAGGTAAGGTGCAAGGGATCCAATTGGAACCTGGCTCTCCCGCTATTGTTTCCAAGAGTACTGGTGAAATTATAGAGGTTACGGTGGAGCCGAGGCATGTACAAGCGACGGGCAACGTATTGATAATGGAAGGGCCTATAGGTGGACCTGTTGAAACAACTGTGCGTGCCAGAAAAGCAGAATTAAGGAATGTAAAAGGGACAGGCGAAGTCAGGAAAACAACGCTGATGAGCGCCGATCTGATCGAGATAAGACCTGTTACTGCTGTTCATGTAACAGGTACGGCGAATGTGGCTGAAACACCGGAAGTGCTGGCGGAAATAAAGAACACGACTACGCGCCAGGAGCTGGAGCAGCTTACCATTGCCTTAAGAGAAAAAGGGTATACGCTGACGCTCAACAACGTGAATTTTGATAATGGCGAGCTGGTATCAATGGAAGGCTCGATCAGCAACGGTTCTGAAAGAGGTAATTTTTCAGGCGACCATTTCAAAACATTAACGGTCAGTGTTCATAAAAACAATGGGAAGCGCTACTTCCTGATCGGTATACGTGGTGGTACTGTATCCTTTCAACAGTAAGTATTTTTTGATCCTGCAAATAATTCGTTATGCCGTACATAGCCCAGTATTTACTTAAACTGTCGATCAGCCTTGAGTGGTCTATTTATTTTATGGGCTTGTGCTGAGGCGCTTAACCTTCCATACGTTGAACCGGTGGTATTTACTGGGTTATTCGCTGCTGGCCTTCTTTATCCCTTTTGTGAATATATCGCCCATACTGGAGCAAGGGGCCTGGAACAATAATAAGGTGGTACAATTAATACCTGTAATGGGCAATTATGAGGTAGCTGCCGCCCCCACGCATGCCATTGATGGTTGGATGATCTCGTTGTTGTTGCTGATAGCCGGGATCGTTGTCATGCTGGTGCGCCTGCTGATACAATATCTTTCTTTCAGGCGTATCCGCCGGGATTCGCAGTTGTTGTCGGATGATGCGGTGAAGATCTACCAGGTAGACAAATTCATTATTCCCTTTTCTTTTGGCCGCTCGATATTTATCAATCAGCATCAGCATAAGGAAGAAGAACTAAAAGAAATTATCCGGCATGAGTTCATTCATGTGAAGCAACGGCATACGGCCGATATTTTGTGGAGTGAATTGTTGTGTATGCTGAACTGGTACAATCCATTTGCCTGGCTGATCCGCAAGGCGATCAAGCAAAACCTGAATTCATAGCGGATCACCAGGTATTGCAGGCGGGACTTGACCGGAAGCAATATCAATACCTGTTGTTGAAAGTGGTAGGTGTGCCGGCTTTTGCCATGTCGAATCAATTTAATTTTTCCTCGCTTAAAAAAAGGATTGCAATGATGAATAAAATGCGCAGCGCCAAAGTGCACCTGGTGAAGTTCCTTTTGTATTGCCGCTGGTGACCATATTGTTGCTGGCCTTTCGCCAGGCAGCGCACCAAAACCACCAACCAAAGGTACCAGCAACCGAAATAGGGGTGACTGAAGGGACGGATAGTGTGTCGGTTGTGGAGCTGGTTGACAGTCTGCGATTGGATACGTTGCCGGCCAGGGTAAAAGCAGTGGGCAAACGGACAGATAGTGTCATCGGAATAAACTTCATTGCTATAAGGGATACAGGCCGGTATGCCATAGATGCCAGCCTCGATGGTCCGGGAACCCACGCATCATTCATGACCATAGCCTGAAAAAGTTCTTTTTATAGTTGACGGGGTGGAGGAGTACAGTGGAGATGATGCGCTGAAGAAACTGGACCCCCATGAAATCGAAAGTGTTACGGTGCTGAAGGATGCTACGGCCATCACCCAATACGGTGAAAAAGGAAAAGACGGTGTGATTGTGATCACCACGAAAAAGGGGTCAAACTGCAAAAGCTGATCCTGGTGCCACCGGCAAAGGATACGGTTGTTCCCGGCAAGGTGAGATCAGGGATCCTGATCAATGGCACAGAAGGCAATAGTGCCTTATCTGGTTTTGGCGGTATCATCGAGTTGGATGGCGTGAAATACGATAGTGTGAGCATCCGTAGTGTGGAACTGAAAGCGGAAAACATTGAACGGATTGACGTCTTAAAGGGAGAATCTGCAGAATCGGAATATGGTTCCAGTGGCAAAAACGGGGTGATCCGGATCACCACCAAAAAGAAGGCAGATAACAAGATCACGGCTGCTCCCCTCCGGTCAGGAGATCCGGTGAGTGACAATCAGAAGGGTTCTTACGTTGAAATAACCCCAAAACCCGCCCTCCTGCCACAGGCTGCTAGTGAGCACCTTATTACGGTGACGAACTTGAAAAAGGGAAAATGCCCTATGCTGGAGCCCGTACAGGATATTCCGTACAGGTGACGAATAACAATCGGTCGGGTGGCCTCCTTAAAAGGACCGATATGTCTCCCTACAGCCGCCAGCTACTCACCAACGCATTGCTACCCAGGCGCCGGCACAGGAAGGTACTAAGCCATTTATTATAGATGTCAAGCTGGAGAATAAGAAAGAGCCGCGCTAAACAGCCATTTGCCCAATAGGTTAGAATGCCGGATCGCATGCAGGCGATCCGGCATTTTATTTCCCGCCGGGGTTCTTGCCGGGACGAGCCAGGCCCTGATTTAGCGGCCTGTTTTGAACTTTTAGTTCCCTTTTGCGTGCTGACAATTTTGCCGTAGTTTTGCTGCCCCTGCCACCCCGGTCAAGGCCGAGGGCGTGGGGATGTAATATTCGTAATTGAAAAAATTATCAGCTATTTTATGGCAACTACTTCAGATATCAGCCGTGGTATGATCATTAAACTCGATGGCAGCTTGTATTCTATCGTGGAGTTTGGCGAAAACAAGACTGCCCGTGCAGCCGCTAAAGTGTGGGCTAAATTGAAAGGTGTAGACAATAAGCGCAGTATCGAAAAGACCTGGAATTCAGGCGATAATATTTATCCGGTACGTGTGGAAAGGAAGGATTACCAGTTCCTGTATAAGGATGACAGTGGTTATAACTTCATGGATACAGAAACTTTTGAACAAATTGCGTTGGGTGCAGAGCTGATCGATGCCCCACAATTTTTGAAGGATGGCCAGGAAGTATCAATGTTGATCAATACGGAGACCGAGCAGCCCATGAGTGTGGAGTTGCCTGATAAGATCGTTTTAAAAGTAACTTATTCCGAGCCAGGTGTGAAAGGTGATACGGCTACACGTACGCTGAAGCCAGCTACTGTAGAAACCGGCGCTACTGTAAACGTACCCCTGTTTGTAAATGAAGGGGAACTGATACGGGTAAATACCAAGAATGGTGAATATGTAGAGCGGGTGAAAGAATAGTACATGACCCGCCAGCAGGTGCTGGTGAACTATATTGTAATGGATAATAGAACGTCTCTGTTGTCCATTTTTTTATACCATTGGATATTAGTTAAAAAGGGGGTTTTGGGTATATTTAGTGTGTAATCCTTATCTTAGCCGCCTGTTTTGCCCGAACTAACCGTCAACATAAACAATTAAACAGATGGATTTTAAACAAATTCAGGAGTTGATCAAAATGATCAACAAGTCCAACATCGGTGAAGTGACCATAGAAGAAAAGGGATTCAAACTAACCATCAAACAAAAAAGAAGAACCTGCTCAACACGTTATTGCTGCTCCCATGCATGCGCCCATGAATTATGCGCCGGCTGCTCAGCCCCAGGCTATTGCGGCTCCTGCCGCACCCGGTGGTGGCGATAAGCCCAAAGCGGCTGAAGCTGTGGCTGATAACCTGATCACTATAAAAAGCCCCATGATCGGTACTTTTTATCGCAGTCCATCACCCGGCAAACCCGTATTTGTGGAGCCAGGCGATGAGGTATTGCCCGGAAAAGTAGTATGTATCATTGAGGCCATGAAACTCTTCAACGAAATTGAAAGTGAAGTAAAAGGGCGTATCGTAAAAGTGCTGGTAGAAGATGCTTCGCCTGTGGAATACGATCAGCCATTATTCCTGGTAGAACCTAACTAATTTGAAAATTTGGAAATGGGCTAATTTGAAAATGACAGACAGTAAATCTTTGGTGCGGGCCATTTTCAAATCTTCAAATTGTCAAATTCTCAAATTAAAATAATGTTCAAAAAGATATTAATTGCCAATCGCGGAGAGATTGCCTTACGGGTAATACGTACCTGCCGCGAAATGGGTATCAAAACAGTTGCGGTTTATTCTACAGCTGATAAAGATAGCCTGCACGTAAAATTTGCTGATGAAGCAGTTTGTATCGGCCGTGCAGCCAGCTCTGATTCTTACCTGAATATTCCCCATATCATGGCTGCGGCCGAGATCACGAATGCGGATGGCATCCATCCGGGTTATGGTTTCCTGGCCGAAAATGCCCGTTTTGCCGAAATATGCGGCGAACACAATATCAAGTTCATTGGCCCCACGCCCGATCAGATCCGTTCGATGGGCGATAAGATCACGGCCAAAGAAACGATGATCAAAGCTGGTGTACCCGTAGTGCCAGGTGGTGAAGGACTGCTGCAAAGCCTGGAAGAAGCCAAAAGTTTAGCGAAAGAGGTAGGATACCCGGTGATCCTTAAAGCTACTGCCGGCGGTGGTGGCAAAGGGATGCGAGTAGTATGGCAGGAAGAGGAGATGGAGAAGAACTACAACACTGCCAAAATAGAAGCCGCTGCGTCTTTTAAGAATGACGGTATCTATATGGAGAAATTTGTGGAAGAGCCACGCCATATTGAGATTCAGGTAGCCGGTGACCGGTATGGTAAAGTGTGTCACCTCAGCGAAAGGGACTGCTCTATCCAGCGCCGTCACCAGAAACTGGTGGAAGAATCGCCTTCTCCTTTCATGACGCCCGAATTGCGCCAGCGCATGGGCGACGCGGCTATCAAAGCTGCATCGGCCATTGGGTACGAAAGTGTAGGTACCATTGAGTTCCTGGTGGATAAGCACCGCAATTTCTACTTCATGGAAATGAATACACGTATCCAGGTAGAACATTGTGTAACGGAAGAAGTAACGAATTTTGACCTCATTAAAGAACAGATCAAAATAGCCTCGGGCGAAGCGATCAGCGGCTTGAATTATGAACCACAGATGCATGCCATCGAGTGCCGTATCAATGCGGAAGATCCCTACAATGATTTCAGGCCCAGTCCGGGTAAGATCACGGTATTGAATCAGCCGGGTGGTCATGGTATCCGCATCGACTCTCATGTATATGCGGGTTATGTGATCCCTCCCTACTACGATTCTATGATTGCCAAGATCATTGCGGTAGCACGTACCAGGGAAGAGGCCATCAATACCATGAGCCGGGCTTTGAATGAATATGTGATTGAAGGAGTGAAAACGACGATCCCTTTTCACCTTCAATTAATGAAGAATGAAGACTTTATTAAGGGAACTTCAATACCAAATTCCTGGAGTCGTTTAAACTGGTATAATCAAGTTATTGAACGCATCATATCAGGCGCCTATCTGCTTGCAGATGGGCTCCTTGCTTTTTACTTCAAGTGTTTCTTTTGCTTTCTACAATTTAATAAATCTTACAGGCCGCATCTTGCTTTCGGGGGTTTGTGCAGCAATGGTATATATACCGGCAGGGAACGTGGCTACGAGGACGGGTATGGTATTGACGCCCTTAAGCAAGGTGGTATGGATTACCTGAACTGTTTGGCCCCGGGCATCGGTGATGCTTACTTGCAAATTGGTTTTCTTCTTGGCTGTCAGGGTTAGGCGGGTACTATGGCTGGTTACGGAGGGCGCCAGGCTGCCGGTTACGAAATAAGCAGGGGCGGGAACAGTAGGGGTATGCTGGTTGAGGAGGAGTGGATTAAAGCTGGCTGAAGTACTGGCCAGGGTAAAATATTGTGTGGCGGGCCCCAGGGAAGTGAGCGGGTGGCTAATGACATAACCATTGGAGCCGGCTGAACCGCTATAGAATGCATTGCCCCTGTTGATCCAAACGCCTCCTGCTAATTGAGCCACCAGCAGGGCCGACAGGTCGGTAACACCACCGCTATTGGGATCGTTGAAAGATAATTTTACCTGTGCCTGGGCGGGAGGTGCAGGGTCGGCCGTGATGGTCCAATGTTCAATGGATGAAATATGATGGATACTGGTTTCGAGGGTATTGCTCATGAACCGGGGATTGGCGCGAAAAATTCTACCTGGTAATTACCGGATACATGGGTCAGGCATAACCAACGCAAGTAATTTCCTTTGCCTACGGGGAATAGGAATTGGCCGACGGCTGACAGCCCTTCTTTCTTCAAAGGACCATTGATAAAACTATTGCCGGTCAATGTATCGGTTGCTACGGTACAAGCTGCTTGCAAGGTGAGCAGCCTGGTAGCCGAAGTGGTTACTGCACCCTGGCTAAGTTCCAAATGATAAGGTAAGGAAACCGGTGTTTGCAACAGGATACCGGCGGGGTTGTTTATTTTGAGGGCTATGCTGTTGAAGATACCGTTGGCCAGGGTGAGTTGCTGGCAATTGGCGCCATTCAGTTCAATAATGGGTAGTCCGTTATCGCGCTCGGTAATGGAGCCATTGGTTTGGGTAAGGTGCCCGGCTATTTGTAGTACTGTATTGTTGGGGCCGCTGCCCAGGTTGACGATTCCTCCCCGTTGTTCATAATTACCCCGGACAAGGATGGTGTCATCCAAATCGAGGTTGAAGCTTACGCCATCCTCAATGATCAGATCACCGCGTATCAGTACCGGCGAGGCGCCCCGGGCATTATAGGTTTTGGCGCCTCCTGCTGCAGAGGCAGCCAGTACCAGGGTACCAAAGGTTTTCCCGGCAAATGATATCAACGCCCCACTGCCTTTTATATTAAATTCAAAAATGCCGGTTTCTGTGCCGGGTGATTGGGATAGATTGGTAACAAGCTGTACATGGGATCGTGGTGTATGGTGAATATAGCGGCCTTCATTGGCGATAAATAAGGCGCCGGCAATTTGAATGGCATCGCCTGAAAGGGCGCCAGAACTGTTCCTGAAAATGCCGCCACGCAAGATCTTCAAAGCGATGCCTGGGTTGTTGGCATTGAAGCCAGGGGTAGCTATATTGGTGGCCGGCAGGTTGACTTCAATAACCTGGCTGGCTGCCGGACTGATGGTTAATGACCTTATGGTAACTGTACTATTTCCTGGCGGAAGGTTGACGGTATAGCTGCCTGGGAGGAAAGTATTGTCAAGTATTACGTCATCGCCTGGGGCAGGGACTTTATTACCTACCCAGTTTCCTGGATTTGTCCATTGGGCATCGCCACCCAGGCCATTCCATCGTAGCTGGGCAATGCCATTTAATTGGTCAATGATACACATGACCAGCAGCCAGTATTTGATTCGTTGCATAGCATATTGGATACCGTTTTTAAACGGCCTTGGGTACTTACGAAAAAATCCTCCTGCGATTGCGCAGGAGGATTTTCGGGTATTGTTGGCAGTATTTATTGCTTAATAAAGCGAATGCTGCTGGTTTTTTCTCCGTTTTGCAAATAACCTGTCACCTGGTAAGTGCCTGTGGGCAGGGTGGCCAGGTTGAGCCAGATCTCTTGGTTGCCGTTGGTTAAAGTATGGATCTGCTGTTTAACGCTGCGTCCATATATATCAGTCACCACCAGTTGTAATCCTGTTTTTCGGATGAGCTGATGTTGAGTCGGGCGCGGTTGGTAACCAGGGTAGGCATCATGGAGGTGATGATAACACCTTTGCTGCCATTCATGATGGCTACAATTTTGGTGAGCTCTCCTGAGCCGTCTATGTCGATCATACGCAACCTGTAGTATACGGTTCCATTGGGAAGGGCGGGGTCGGTAAAGTCGTAACTTAACTTTCCTTCAACACCAGTTACCGTACCAATTTGGGTGAAGTTGCTGCCATTGGTAGAGCGCAGCACTTCAAATTTTTGGGGTGTACTGTTGTCGGTGATGGTCCAATTGAGCTTAGCGGTACCTGCGTCTTTCCTGGCTGTAAGGTTCAGGAGGTAAATGGGCAGTGCGGTTGCATAAGCGGTATAACCAAAGGTAAATGGACTAAAGCTGGTTAATAGAGTGGATTCAACGCTGCCAGAGGTACTGTTGCCTGGGCTGAGCAGGGTGCCCCTTGCATCGACCCAGGTGCCTGCTGTAAAATGGGCCACTACCAGTGTGTCGCCAGCGCCTACGTCGGGCACAGCTCCTGCCAGTGTTAAACGCACTACTGCATCGCTGCCTGCTATTTTACCGATATTCCAATATTCCTTGCTGGAAACACCGGCCAGGGGTGTTTGTTTTACGGTACTGGCATGAGCGGTACCAAAGTATTCAGCTTCATAGGTAGAAGCGGCAGTAGTGGAAGGTTTTACTTCGCATTCTCTTAGCACGCCGCCTTTACCGGTGGGGAACTTGTAGAACTGGGTATTGGAAGCTGTATTTCTTTGTACGGGTCCATTGATATAACCGCCATTGGAAGCCCCATTAACAACCAGGGGATCGCTGATATTGGTATTTCTGATGGAGAGTATATTGGTGCTGGTAGTGGTAATGTTTCCTTTATTGGCAGGGTCCCAACTGATCTTACCTACGGATAAAGGGGTAGCCAGGGTAGCGCCGCTGGCATTGTTGAGGCGTAAAGTGACCTGGTTGGTTGGGTTGTCGATGCTGCCGGATGAGGTAATGGCCTGGGCGGCAGTGCCATTTAATTCCAGTACAAAAGTTCGGCAGCCGTACTCACTGTAGTATTGGCACATTCAAAAGTGCCTGCTAACTGAAGGATATCTCCTTTAACGCGGAGTACGGTTGGTTGTGTTACAGTACCTATATTGTTGCGCAGGTTGAAGATGCCATCGGTTTGAATAAAGTGGCCGTTTACCTGCATGGCATAACTATAACCAAGGTTGGTGCCACCCAGGGTAACGATCGAGGTACCGCCTACTTCCAGATTTCCCTGAACGGTATAATTAACAACAGCACCACCACTGGAAGTACTCAATCCCAGGTTGTTGTTATTGGTATTGAGCACCTGCAGGTTGCCCTTGATGAGTAAATTGTTGGGCAGTGATAAGGTAACACTGGCCACGGAAACGGTGGGGCAATTAATGACAATATTGCCCATATCGGGCGGGCTGGTAATGATGGCAAAAGTAGGCCCCCTGTTTTGATACCTGTTAAGGATAAGGTTGAATTGGTGTTCCAGGTGGCTGCCGGTACAATGCCGCCATCGCGGGCAATCCAGTATTGGGCGCCGCTCTCAAAAGAAAGGTAGGCGGGTACTTTGCAATCGAAGTAACCAAAGTCACTCAACTTGATGGTGCCATTTACTTTTACCAGGTTGGTATAGGTAGTAGCAACCGGGAACCGGGCATAGGATGTTCCTGATGCAGCCACAGGAGAAGTAGTAGCGGGGCAACCCAAAAAGCTCCAGGTGCCATCGATCAATCCCTGGGTGTTGTTGGCAAAACGGGTTACGAATTCGGTGCCGGCTTGAGAACAGCTGTCTTCCAGGGTACTACCCAGGTCAACCTTTATTGCGGGCGTGACAGGGTTGGTACTGTTGAGGGTCATAATGCTGCCCAGTGTGGGGTATACAACCTTACTTTGGCACTGTTGGTTACGGTAAGTGTGTTGAGGTTTACCGAAGTGAGGTTTACATTCACCAGGGCATCATGTCTAAAAATAACATCGTACGTGGTACCATTGGGTACGTCGGCAGTGGGGCTGCCTCCATCGGTGTTGGACCAGTTATTGGCGTCGTTCCAGTTTGCCCCGGAGGCGCCGATCCAGAATTTCGTTTGGGCATTTGTGGTAATGGTACAGTACAGGCATACTGCCAGGAGCATGTAGAGTTGCTTCATACATTGAATAGTTTACAGGCTTTGAATAATGTTACGGGAAATGGTATGCACGGGAAAATGGATTCCAGAGGTTTAGTGGGTGTTTTGGTATTTTACGGGAGACAATATAGCCAATAATTTAACACACTGGTGAACCTTTTGGATTATGATTGCCGGAAGGATTATGGAAACGAGCAATTCTTCAAAACACATTTTGATTATTGCGTATGTAAAAAAGAAAAAGCCTCCCTTTTGGGAGGCCAGCTTCGTGCAAATATGTTGCCAGACTACTATTTCTTGGTAGTGTCTACAGCAGGTTTAGTGGTATCAGCATGATGAGCTGTAGTATCTTGGGCTGCAGTAGTGCTGTCAGGAGCAGGAGTAGTAGCTGCAGAAGCTGCAGTTGTATCTGTCTTTGCTTCTTCAGCAGTACCACCATCGCTACAAGCAGTTAAAGAAGCAGCGATAGCTAAAATTGCGAAAAACTTTTTCATTTGGAATTGCTTTTGAGTTTTTATGAGATGGGCGCAAAAGTAGCACCTTTTGCAATTATGCAAACATTTTGGGAATAGTCGGTAATATTTTGATTTACTTCGGGTTAGAACGCATTATATACCCCTACTTTTTACGGAAGAACAGGCGTACGGGCACACCCTTGAAGTTGAAATGCTTCCTTAATTGGTTCTCCAGGTAATTCTTGTAAGGTTGTTTTACCTCTTCGGGATAATTGCAGAAGAAGGCAAAAGAAGGTACATGCGTAGGCAGCTGGGTCACAAATTTGATCTTGATGGAGTTGCCACGAACTACCGGCGGATGGTAGGATTCAATTGCTTTGAGCATGACCTCATTCAATTGGGAGGTAGCTATCCTGCGGGATTTGCTTTCAAATACGTCCAGCGCCATTTCAATGGCCTTATGGATCCGGAGCTTGTCTTTGGCGGAAATGAAGAGAATGGGTACGTCATTGAACGGGGCCAGGCGTTTCTTCAATTCTTCCTCATAATCCCGGGCGGTATTGGTCACTTTTTCCATCAGGTCCCACTTATTGACCAGGATGACGATACCCTTTCCTTTGCGCACCAGGAGGCTGAAAATATTCAGGTCCTGGGCGGTAATACCCTTTTCGGCGTCGAGTAATAGTAAACAAACATCAGCCTCATCCATGGCTTTGATAGCCCTGATGACAGAATAGAATTCCAGGTCTTCCTGTACCTTGGTTTTGCGGCGGATACCGGCGGTATCGATCAGTACAAACTCTTTCTGGAAGAGGTTGTAATGGGTATGAATGGTATCGCGGGTGGTACCTGCGATATCGCTTACAATGGTACGTTCCTGGCCAATCAAAGCATTGAGCAGGGATGATTTGCCTACATTGGGTTGGCCAATGATGGCAAACTTAGGGATGGCTGGAGCAGCAGGTGCTGGCTCGGCATCATCGCCCATATAGTCTTCTGATTCTGTAGCTGGCTCTTCGGGAATGAGGGCGGTAATGGCATCCAGGATCTCGCCCGTGCCGCTGCCGCTCATAGAAGAAATGAAGAAAACCTCGTCAAAGCCCATTCCGTAGAACTCTGTTGCTTCCAACATGCGTTCGGGATTGTCGACCTTATTAACGGCCAGGAAAACTGGTTTGGAAGTGCGGCGCAGTACATCGGCCATGGCTTCGTCCATATCGGTAATGCCGGTAGCGGCATCTCCCATAAATATCAGGGCATTGGCTTCCTCCAGGGCAATCATTACTTGTTTGCGGATCTCTTTCTCAAATACATCCTCACTATGGTGTACAAAACCGCCGGTATCAATTACGTTGAATGATTTACCGTTCCAGTCGGCCACACCATATTGGCGGTCGCGCGTTACGCCACTCACATCATCTACAATTGCTTTGCGTTGTTCGAGCAAGCGATTAAAAAATGTGCTTTTCCCTACATTGGGTCTTCCTACAATTGCTACCGTAAAACCAGCCATATCTGCTACTTAATTTTTTAATGATAACCGTATTCTTTCAGCATGAAATCGTTGTCTCTCCATTTGGGCTTCACCTTCACGAATAATTCCAGGAACACTTTCTGTCCTATAAATGCTTCAATATCCTTCCGCGCATCTGTTCCCAGTTGTTTGATCATCTTACCACCTTCGCCCAGCAGGATCGCTTTTTGCGATTCACGTTGTACTATAATATCGGCTACAATTTTTACCAGGGTTGTTTTTCTTTGAATTCGCGCACAATGACCGTGGTATGATAGGGTATTTCGTCTTTGAACAGGTAGAATATCTTTTCCCTGATCATTTCACCTACAAAGAACCGGGTAGGCAGGTCGGTCATTTCATCTTCGGCAAAGAAGGGTTCGCCTTCGGGCAGGTATTTGACGATGGTTTGTAACAGCTCGTCAATCTGTAAACCTTTCAGGGCGCTAATGCCTACCACTTCTTTGGCGTAAGGCTTGGACCTGAAAAAGTTAAAGACGGCTTCCTTCTGGTTGGCATCAACCGTATCTATTTTGTTGATCACCAAAATAGCCGGTGCTTTCAGGCGTATGGATTCAAAGAGGGCGTTCACCTCTTCCATACTCTCTCTTACATCTACCAGGAGTACGGCCACATCCGTATCTTCCTTGGCCTGTTGTACAGCGTGCATCATCTTCTCCTGTAACTTGTACGTGGGCTCAATGATGCCGGGTGTATCGGAAAAGATGATCTGGTATTCCGGTTTGGTAATGATGCCTTTAATGCGGTGCCGGGTGGTTTGTACTTTGGGCGATACAATAGCAAGCTTTTCGCCCATTAAAGCGTTCAGCAAGGTGCTTTTGCCCGCATTGGGGCGTCCAAATATGCTTACAAACCCGGATTTCATAAAGAATGCAAAGGTAATGAAAGGTTGTTGTGGTTATTGGCCCATAAAAAAAGGGATCAGCATTTCGCTAATCCCTTGATCTTCATTTGTTGCGAAGCCAGGGTTCGAACCTGGGACCTTCGGGTTATGAGCCCGACGAGCTACCGCTGCTCTACTTCGCGATGTGGGTTGCAAATGTACGCTTTTTACTATTACTGCCAAATATTGATTTACTTTTTTACAAATCGTATTTTCAGGGTTATGAATAAGATATCATTATTTATCGTTATAGCCCTCCTGACGGCCTGTTCGCCGAAAGCCCAACAACAGCAGGACTCCTTGTATTCCCGCCACCTGCAGCGCAAAGTGGATTTAACGATTATCCATACGCCCCTGCCTGATGACAAGTCGAAACTGAATCTCTTACTATTGAACGACGGGCAGGAACTGGCGAAATGGCGCGTGCAGGAAATAACGGATAGCCTGTACAAAGCCAAGGCCATTGAACCGTTGGTGATAGTAGCCATCCATGCCGGCGACCGTATGCAGGAATACGGTGTGGCCGATAAACCGGATTATGGAGGGCGGGGCAGCCGGGCCGGGTACTATGATGCTTTTATAAACAATGAACTGTATCCTTATATTAAGAAAAAGACGGGCGTGCGAAAATTCCATTCCGTTGCCATAGCCGGCGCTTCACTGGGTGGCTTGTCGGCCTTTGATATTGGTTGGAACCATGCTGATAAGATTGATAAGATCGGGGTTTTCTCCGGTTCCTTTTGGTGGAGGGATAAGGATGTTACAGACAGTAGTTATTCGGATGACAATAACCGCATCATGATGGCCAAGCTGAAAGCTTCGCGTAAGAAACCACAACAACAATACTGGTTCTATGCGGGTGGGGCGGAAGAAAATTCGGACCGGGATAAAGACGGAATTATTGATGTAGTGGATGATACAAAGGATCTGATAGCCCTGCTACAAAAGAGGGTACCGGCGCCCGGTGCAGTGGTTTACCAGGAAGTAGCGAGCGGCCATCATGACTGGCCTGATTGGAGTGCTGTAATGCCTGGGTTTATGGTATGGGCTTTTGGGGGAGATAAATAATAAAGTGGAAATCGAGCTATATTTACTATAATATCCATAGCAGGGGACTTTGCTTGAGTACCTTTATATTTAAAAGCTTAAATTAGGGTAGGTATTGTTATTTTTGGATGAGCAATAATTTCAATACAATACATTTGAAACAATAGAATTCTGCAAATATGTGGGTTGAAGAAGCGATTTTAGATAACCTAAAGTGTTTTGACAGACAAAACATACGATTTGGTTCTAATAAAGGTTGTTATCCTTGGACTACTTTGTTGGGAGAAAATGGAACAGGAAAAAGTACTGTTTTGCAAGCTCTGGCTCTACTCCTAGCTGGTCCAGAGGGGGCAAAACAACTATTGACGCGACCAGATGGTTGGCTCAAAGATGAATCTCGATCGGGTAAAATGACAGTAAGGTTGCATCAAGGAGGAAGTGACCCTGGTCAATATGGGGAGACAAAAAGAAAGAAAAGTGTTCCAATACACTTTTCATGTTACTGGGAATGAGAAAATAACAATAAATAATAAAGTTTTTACTGAGCCTGTTATTACTGAAGATACAAATAGTAGAGCGCTTCCTTGGCTTCGTGAAAATGCTTTGCTTCCAAAAGGGAAAGGATGGTTCGGTGCGGGATATGGAGCATTTAGGAGATTGACTCGAGAAAGTAGAATAATAGTTCCTTCACTTCAAACTCCATTAAGGTATACTAATTTCTTTTCTCAATTTAAAGAAGATCAAGCTTTAGAGGCATTCGAGACATGGATGGTTTATTTGGACTATCGAATTTCGAAATCTGACGATAAATTGGCTCAAAAGCAAAAGGAGTGGGGAATAAAAGCCATTAACCAATTATTACCAAATGGAAATGAATTTGATTCTATTGATGGTAATGGCAGAATATGGTTTCGAGTCCAAGGCACTAAAGTCTCAACAGTTGGATTATCTGACGGATTTAGAAGTATTTTAGCGCTAACTGGAGATCTCGTGTGGAGACTGATAGAGGCATTTCCTGACAGTAAGAATCCTTTAAATGAGCAAGGCGTCGTTCTGATTGATGAACTGGATATTCACTTACATCCAACTTGGCAGAGAACAATCGCAAACCTTTTACGGAGAACTTTTCCTGCAATACAATTTATTATGGCAACCCATAGTCCTTTAGTAGCTGCAGGTGCGGGAGAAGATGCTATAACCTATCGATTTTATAAAAAATCGACGATAAAATTGTTGTAGCTCAGATTAGAAGTATTTATGCTAAAAGCGTTGATCAGATATTGCAAAGTGAAGCTTTTGGACTTGTTTCAACCTTTTCTCCCGAGGCTCAGGAAAAAATCGATCGATATTATGTATTAAAGAAAAAAAAGACTTTGAATTCTAATGAGAAGCATGAGCTTCAAATGGTCATTCCATTTATTCAGGAAGCTCTAGGGTTCAATGCAGAAGAATCTGAAACGGAAAAGAGTTTAAATGAGTATATTTCAAAAAATTGGCAATGATCAATGTTAAGAGAATAAAAGAGCCAACTATTCTTCTTAATAATAAAAAAAAGTGGGTTATCGATTATTTTAAAGCTTTGAAAGCGTTTCGGTTAACTCCTACTAGAAAAATAAGGAGAGTTTACGAAGAATAGAAAATAAATACAATAATCTCGAGGTCAAGGTCGCGTTAAAAAGATGTTTGCTAATAAATGCGCGTATTGCGAAAGCTACTTGATGCACGTTAGTTATGGACATATCGAACATTTTAAGCCTAAAGCGAAGTACCCTCAATATTGTTTTAGTTGGGATAATTTATTATTGGGATGTGAAGTATGTAATGGGAAACGCTATAAAGGAATTAAATTTCCTTTAAAAAAGAAAATGGGCCACTTGTTAATCCAGTAAAAGAGATTCCTGAAAATTTTCTTCTATTCGAGTATGATACTGCGACAGGAACAGCCAATGTCATTGGTAAGTGTGTCTCCGAGTAGCCTAAAAAATCGTATTGTTTAGTTGCCTAATTTTGCTTTAAGCCTTAGTGATGGCTTGTGTTTTTTTCCACTGGTGGGGTAAGAGTTTCCTGAGTTGCGCGGTAGTCATCTCGTTGATGTTATGACTAAGCACTTCGCGGAGCCACTCATAAGGGTTTACGGTATTAAGTTTGCAGGTAACCAGCAGCGAGTATAAGAGGCCTGCTCTTTTGGCCGCTTCATGCGAGCCACAGAACAGGTAGTTTTTGCGTCCGACAGCCAGGTTTTTCATACAGCGCTCTATGGGATTATTATCAATATGCAAATGATTAGTAGAGGCATAGAGACTTAAGCCGTCCCAGCGTTTGATGCTGTAAGCTATAGCCTGTGCTATAGGGCTTTTCGGTTTTAGCTTTACATACTCCTGCTTCATCCACTCTCCCAGTTCTTTTAAAATAGGCACAGATTGTTCTGTCCGCCGCACTTTGATCTGGTCCGGGTTGAGCTGCTCTTCTCTACATTGCTCCTCGATCTTATAAAGCTTCGCTATCTCGGTCAAAGCATATTCTGCCCGAACTTTATCATTGCCTTTCGCCTCATAAAAATGACGACGGGCATGGGCCATACAAAAGAACACATGTATTCCTTTGATGTCCAACTCTTCATAGACATCATAACCATCTACCTGCAAGTGACCCTTAAAATGTTGTAAGATATGTTTGGCTGCCAATGTATCCCTCCCCCGATGATAATCAAAGTAGATCAGTTGCCCGTTATGCGTTAAGTACGTCCAGTAATACCCCTGGTGGGTATCTTTCTTCTTATTCCTGTCCAGAACCTGTATGGTTGTTTCATCACCATGCCAATAATCATATTGGTACATCTCATGCAGGTGCAGATGGCCCAGTGGCGCTACCACGTTCGCAACCTGCCGTACCCAATCGGTAATGGTTGAATAAGCAATGGTGACATTACTTCTCTTGAAGCAGTCCAACTGACGATTCAGCGGTTTATGATCTATAAACTTATCTATAATGATCTGTGCTAACAACTCCGGCGTGGCAATGCTCTTAGACAAGGCTTGCTCTGGAAGATGCGCCTGCACTATACGATGCTGATCAGGCCGTTCTGCTACAGAGCATTTATACTGAGGGATAATAGTACGTTGGAGAAATATTTCTCCCGGCTTCCAGCCAAGCTGTTCCTTTACTTCTTCTCCCACCTTCTCGCATCCGCTCACATCTTCCGGAGGCTCTATCACGGTCTCTTCCACCCGTAGATGATCCGGAAAGGCATTGGCTAACCCGTTTTCCCGTTGAACCTGTTTTTGCTTTACGTAACTTATCTTTTGAACATCAGCAAGGTTGGTTGCTTTATACCCCTGCTCAAAGGAAAGGCCTAATTCCTGCTGTTGCTGTAAAGGGGAAGGAACAAACTTCTCAGTCTTAAAACCACCCAGTAACTTCGTTAGTTGATACAATTGATATTGAAGCTGCGTTACCTGATCGCGTAATTCTTTATTGCTTTGTAATAGCTCCTGGTTGTTTTGTGGTAATTGTCCATTATTTTGTTGCTGTAGTTGCAGCATTGGAAGCAGTTGCTCATAGAGCGCTTTGTAATCTATATTTTCTGCTGCTGCTGACATTATACAAAGATAGCCCGGCTATGCATTTAAGCTATATCGTATAACCGAAAGTTATACAGCCGATGCGTGGATAAACCCGCATTCAAAAATGATTTTAAAAACAGCACCAAAAATGTGGATAACCCGGCCTGTTTTTCTTAAAATAAAAAACGTTGCCATTTTTCGATGGCAACGTCAAATATATTCAACCCATGATCCATAAGGATTACATCGTACCGATGTACCGCTTTCGAAAAACGCTTTCTTCAAAGAAACGCCCTGTAAGATCATACTTAATTGTTTAGCCGTAATACTACTGTGAGTGCCTTCCATAATACCTGCCGGTAACTCAAAGGTACCTTCCTCTAATCGCTTATAGTATAAGCTAAAACCATCCCCTTCCCATTCTAACGCCTTCAGGTGCGTTTGCCGTTTGTTCAAAAGATAAATACATCACCCGTCTGAATTTCCATTCCCAGTTCGTTGGTAACAAGCCCGCTCAAACCGTCAAAACTCTTCCTTACATCCGCCCACTTATGATACAACCAGTAATGGGTGCCGTTGTTGATCTGTAACATAAGTTAACTGATTAAAGCTTTTAAAAAACTCACAGATGGCTCCCGGTAAAAACGGATGCCCCGGTATTCCGCAAAGAGATCCTGGGAAATGGAAACCTCTTGCTGCCCTGTCACTGTTAGCAAAGTGAAACTACTTTGATTCTCCATCGGCTTATCTTCCAACCGGGCGTGATATTTCTTCTGCCAGTAGTGATATGTACCAGGTGAAAGATCATACAACTCACAAAAATCTTTTACTGTCATCGAACTGGCTTCATGTTCAGCTATCAACGCGAACATTTTTTGCTCCTTCGATAAGCCACTTGATTGCTTTTGTTCCATACGTTTACATTTTTGATAAGCCCAAAAAGTAAACTTTTATAATATCTTAATTTTTAGCTACTCGGAGGTACACATTGGTAAAGGCGCTAGAGGGGAAACTACAGAAAATTTATTAGGCCTAAATCGACCCGAATTGGTGCTTCATAGGAGTAAAATAGTAAGAAGAATGGCAATAGTTGCAATTAATGCCTCGAAAGGTGACGTGGATGCGCTCGCTGAAATGCGAAAATATATTCAAACAGATGAAGAGTATTCTGCCTTTGCTAAAGTTTTATATAGTCACTTTAAGTTGCCATAAAAAGCGTTAGGTGAAAACCCAACGCTTATGTACCCTAATATATGTGAAAATTGAAAAGAAAAACTTAGCCTCGTCTGGACACACTACTGGCGCCACTGGTTCTTAGATCACGGATTACGCCATCGCCTTTATAGTATACACCGCTGGCGCCGGAAGCGCGGGCGTTTAATTCTTTGTTGACGGTAACCTTGATATCGGAAGCGCCACTGGCTTCGGCATCGCAATTATCGGTCAGCAGGTCAAAGCCTTTAAAGTCACTGGCGCCATTGGCATCAATCTTCAAGGTGGTAACCTTACCCTGCACTACGGCATCAGAGGCGCCACTAAGGCGAATATCCAGTACATTGGCTTCCACGGCTCCTTTGAAATCACTGGCACCTCCCATTGAAATAACCAGTTCATTGGCCTTAATGGTGCCGGTTACAACCACATCACTGGCGCCGGAGGCAGTCAGTTTGTCGAGTGTTTTGAATGACACATATACTTTCAATTTCTTATTGCCTTTCCACCACCTCATATCCTCGTCATAGTAGATCCTTAATACACCATCTTCCACCACGGTTTTAATGCGGTCCCTGAATTCGGGTCTGGCGGCACTTACAGCCAGCGCTTCTTCATCGGATTGGGACAGGTAGAGGTCGATAGCATTGGTGACTTTGATAGCATGAAAGCTGCCTATACTCCGGGGTTGTGCATTCTCATCATTGATCACTTGCTTTTGCGCCATTATGGCAACCGGCAGGATCATCAGTAAAAACAAACCTATCTTTTTCATGTTGTGCTTTGTTGGTATTTATAGAGGGCTACAAGTTAGCCCTTTTTCGATACGCTACCACCGCTGCTGGTTTTTACATTGCGGATAACGCCATTGCCTTTATAAGAAACATTACCGCCGCTGGAAGCTTCGGCCGACATTTCCTTGTTCATGGTGATCTGTATACCTGCACCACTGCTTACATCTGCATCGCAGGTGCTAACCGCCAGCTCATAACCATGAAAGATACTGCCGCTGGAGCCATCTACCTTTAAAGTGCTGGCGGTGCCGGAAATATTTACCACTGATCCGCTGCTTTGATCTACCGTGAGGGTACTGAAATTGACTGCTCCTTTGAATACGGCGCCACTGGAAACATCCAGGTTCAGTTTATTGCCTTTCAGTTCACCTTCTACGCTTACACTGGCTCCCGCATTTACATGCAGATCATCAATGTTTTCGATGGAAACGTAGGCAACGGCCTCTTTGTTACGGTTGTTACGGTTTTTCCAGAACTTCAGTGTCTCTTCCTCAAAATAGATCTTCAATACCCCATTTTCTACCCTGGTAATGATCTTATCGCGAAATTCTTCTTTGTTGGCGCTGACGGCTACGGCTTCTTTACCCTGGCTTAAATATAGTTTGATACCAGTAGATACTCTGATAGCATGAAAGCCTGAAACGTTTCTTACCTGGGCCAGGGGATCATTCACTTGCTTTTGGGCCAGGAGGGCCAGGGAAAAAGGAGGCTTATCCCGAGTATTCCGATCTTTTTCATAATTAGCATTTTAGAAATAGACTGAGTCAATTTTTGAATGTTGCATCTGCAGCAGCAGCTTGAAATCGCAACGCGCTACACAAAACTGTGACGGTTTACAAGGAGAGAATGTTACAATTCTTCTAAAAAGTTTTTTTGCCTGTATCTTTGCGTCCTCTTTGGCCAAAGAGGTTTTTCAGATTCCCGGGGTGCTTTTTCCGATTACCCTTTCACCAGGGCGGAAAAGGCTGAGATTATACCCGTAGAACCTGACCAGGGTAATGCCTGCGCAGGGAAGGTAGGTCCTCTTCTATTGTCTACACTTCGCTTTCGCAGCATTTTCTCTTAAATCATTTTTTCACTCAAAATCTTTACGAAGATGAAAAAAATGCTTTTGGGGATTTGCTACTTATTGATTTCCCATGGGTTATCAGCTCAGCAGATTGCGGGCTACGTAACCGACGCATCCACCGGAGGCCCCGTAGCATTGGCCACGGTAGAATTATCGAATATTGCCACCATTACCACCAATGAATCGGGGCAATTTGTATTTAAGAAGATCAAACAAGGACAGTACCGCTTGCGGGTGACCAGTATTGGGTACCAAACCACGGAAACCACGGTTTCGCCGGGCAGTATTATTCAACCTATCAAGCTGAACCGGCTGAACCTGTTTATGCAACCGGTAGAAGTACGGGCCATCCGTGCCGGTGAAAAAGCCCCTTTTGCCAAGACCGACCTGTCCAAAAAAGAGATCGAAAAGATCAATACAGGGCAAGACCTCCCGTTTATCCTTAATCAGACACCTTCGGCTGTGGTTAGTTCCGATGCAGGCAATGGGGTAGGATATACCGGCATCCGTATTCGAGGTACCGATGGTACGCGTATCAACGTTACTTTGAATGGCATCCCGTATAATGATGCGGAATCGCAAGGCAGTTATTTTGTAGACCTTCCCGACTTCACCTCTTCTGTAAACAATATACAGATACAGCGCGGGGTAGGTACTTCTTCCAATGGCGCCGGCGCCTTTGGTGCTACGATCAACCTTAGCACCAACGAAGTGAATACTACTCCTTATGGTGAGATCAACAACAGTTATGGTTCGTTCAATACCTGGAAGCATACGCTCAAAGCGGGTAGTGGACTGATCAGTGACCATTTTACCATTGATGCCCGGTTGTCGAAGATCAGGAGTGATGGGTTTGTAGACCGCGGCGCCAGTGACCTGCGTTCCTTTTATCTTAGTGGCGCTTACCTGGCAGCCAAATCATCCATTCGATTTAATATTATTTCTGGCAAGGAAAAACATTCCAGTCCTGGAATGGAGCGCCGGAATACAAAGTGAATTACAATAAAGATTCCCTGTTAAAGCATTATTACAATAATGTAGGTCAATTGTACTTTACACAGCAGGATTCTGTGAACCTGTTTAATTCCGATCCGCGTAAGTACAATTATTTTACCTACGCTAACCAGACCGACAATTTTCAACAAGATCATTACCAGTTATTCTTCAATCACGAATTCTCGTCCAAACTCACGGTGAATACGGCCTTCTTCCTTACCAAGGGGAAGGGTTATTATGAGGAATTCAAGGCCCAGGAAAAGTATAAGACCTATGGCTTGCCCGATTATAAAGTGGGTGGCAATACGTATACAAAGACCGACCTGATCCGGCAGCTATGGCTGGAGAATGATTATTATGGACAGATATTTTCGGTTCAGTATAAAAACACAGCCGATCAGTTTACTGTTGGTGGTGGCTGGAATAGGTTTGACAACCATCATCACGGAGAGGTGATGTGGACGCAGCTGGGTGGTGTTCCGAACGATTACCGGTGGTACAACCTGGAAGCTTTTAAAACGGATGTGAATGCTTATGCCAAATACCAGCATAAGTTCTCGCCCAATTGGGAAGTCTTTGCAGATATGCAGTACCGGCGTGTACTGTATGATATTGGCGGTTTCCGCAAGAACCCCACGCTGAAAGTGCGCAACACTTTTGACTTCTTCAATCCGAAAGCAGGGATTACCTATGGCAATGGCGGTTTCCTGGCTTACTTGTCCTACGCACAGGGTAATAAAGAGCCTAACCGCGATGATTTTGAGGCGGGGCTGACGCAGCAACCTAAGCCGGAACGATTGCATGATTTTGAATTGGGCTTCTCTAAAAAGAGTGATTGGTACAACCTGGGCGCTAATATTTATTATATGCTCTATAAAAACCAGTTGGTGCAAACAGGTAAGATCAATGATGTGGGCGGCTATACGCGTACCAATGTGGACAAGAGCTACCGGTTGGGTATAGAGCTACAAGCTGGTGTGCGCGTGGCGCAGTGGTTGCAACTGGGGGTAATCTTACCATCAGTGGCAACCGTATTAAGGATTTTACGGAGTATTATGATGATTATGATAATGGCGGTCAGAAAGCGGTACCCCATGGCAATACCAATATTGCTTTTTCGCCCAATGTGGTAGCTGGCGGTAATGTGACTTTCATTCCTGTGAAGGACCTGGAGGTTACTTTCCTGGAGAAATATGTAGGCCGCCAGTACCTGGACAATACTTCCAACAAACAACGTAGCCTGGCAGCTTATTTTGTACAGGATGCGCGGGTGATATATAGTTTAAGGAAGGTTTTTACCAAAGAAATATCGCTGATTGGGCAAGTGAACAATATGCTGAACCGGAAATACAATTCCAACGGGTATACGTATAGTTATCAGGCTGGCTCATTGATCACGGAGAACTTTTATTTCCCCATGGCCGGCACCAATTTCATGGTAGCATTGAATATTAAGTTGTAAAACACCTATAGAAAATCCAACCGTTAAATGCCACAGTTTAACCTTTCAAATGGTTATACTGGGGCATTTCTCATGTAGGTTTTCAGTACATTTATGTTATATCCCCCTGCGCATGAAAGGAATACAGGTACTATGCATAGTAAGCTTACTAATTTGCCAATCACTATTAGCCCAACCGTCAACGTTCACCCTTGAAGTGAAGGCCGGAAAACATACCCGGTATCAAACCCCGGTATATGTAAACCTGCCCAAGGCATTACCAGCCGGCAATTTATATACCCTCAAAAATACCAAGACAGGTAAACAGGCCATCGGGCAACTCATAGATAGCGTAACGATGGTATTTATATTGCCGGACAGCCTGGGGCCTGGTTCCTGGAGCAACTATACGGTAACCAAACTGGCCCGGAATAAAGCGCCTAAAAATGCAGTGACCATTACTCAAACAAAAGCCGGGTTGCAGGTAAGTGTTAAAAACAAACCGATCTTCTTTTATCATACCCAGGAGGCATTGCCTGCCGGCGATAGTGCTTATTACCGCCGCAGTGGTTTTATTCATCCCTTGTATAGTCCGGGTGGACAAATATTAACGGATGATTTTCCTGATGGTCATACGCACCAACATGCGATATTCAATGCCTGGACCAGGACTACTTTCCGCAAAGAATTTGTAGACTTTTGGAACCAGCAATCCAAAAAAGGGACGGTAGAACATATAGAGGTAAGTAAGATCAAGGAAGGACCGGTTGTTTCGGAATTGCGGGTGAAGTTGCGTCACCGGAGTTTATTGCATGGCGAGGTGTTGCGGGAAATGTGGGTGATCAGGGTGTATCCTTTTAGTGATTATTATTTATTCGACCTGGTATCTGAAGAGCGTAATGTGACTACGGATACGTTATTCCTGGAAAAGTACCATTATGGAGGATTGGGTTTCCGGGGCAGTAAGCATTGGAATGACCACGATAAAAAGAATTACCAGGGACAATGGAATGTGCTTACCAGTGAAGGCATTCGTGATTCGGCTGCCAACCATACGCATGCCCGCTGGGTAGATGCTGCCGGCCTCATCAATGGGCAGGCAGCGGGCGCCACTGTTTTTGATCATCCCGTTAATTTCCGGTATCCGCAGCCCATACGGGTACATCCTACGATGCCTTACTGGGTGTATTCGCCGGTGGTAGATGGCGCTTTTACCATCAATCCCGGTACCTGGTACCGCTCACAGTACCGCTATTATGTACACCAGCAAATGCCCGATACGGTGGCCATCGACCGGTTGGAGAAAGATTGGGTAGTACCGCCTGATGTAAAAGTAACCGGCTTGTAGACCGTAAGTCATTTTAGTCCGAAAGTCAGTAAAGTCCGGAAGCAAAACTAAATAGTCCGGAAGTCAGTAAAGTCTGGAAGTCGGGATGCAATACTGAGTAGTCCGGAAGTCAGTAAAGTCTGGAAATCGGGAAGCAATACTGAGTAGTCCGGAAGTCAGTAAAGTCTGGAAGTCGGGAAGCAATACTGAGTAGTCCGGAAGTCAGTAAAGTCCGAAAGTCTGTAAGTAATACAATTGATTTTTCTTCCCGACTTTTCCAACTTCCGGTCTTCCGGACTTTTCCGACTCTTTCGTCTTTCCGACTTTATTTCTTTTGCAATAGATGTTTTAGCCGGCTGAAAGTTTCCGGTTTGATGTTGAGATAGGAGGCCAGTATTTTCTGTGGTACCCGTTGTAGCATATGGGGGTGATTGGTTACATAAGCCAGAAAACGTTCGCGGGTGGTCATCTGTAACTGCTCATAATAACGGACATCCTTTTTACAAACATCTGTGTTACCATGGCGCGCCCCAAACGCTCTACAGCGATCGTTTTTTGAGGGCCAGCTGCAAATTATTATAGCTAATAGAGATCAGGACGGTCGACTCCAGGGTTTCCAGGATCAGGTCGGAGGGCTTGCGGGTATGGAAGGATATTTCGGACTGTACAATATGGCCTTCTGTGGCCAGTTGCAAGGTAGCTTCGCCCCGTTTGGTGATGATGTATTTACGGACCATGCCTTTCATTACAATATTGAGGTAGTCGTCGACCTGCCCTTGGGGAAGCAGGATGGCTTTTTTATCGAAGGCCCGTAATTCAAGGAAGGGTGACAGGAGGTCAAATTCGTGCCGGCTTAGCTCCATGAATCGCTGGAGGTAAGCAAACACATGTTCCAAATAGCTTTTAATATCCAATTTTCTCTCTCTCATGCAGTGGGGTTAGTGAGGGGCAGATGTCTCTGCTATCCTTTTAGATAAATGATGCTTTAATCTACTAAATGTTTCGGGTTTAATATTAAGATAAGAGGCAAGATATTTTTGTGGTACACGGCGAAACAGGTCGGTATTCTCCAACACAAACCTGACGAAGCGTTCTTTGGTATCGTAGCGGATCCTATCCAGTTCCCAGTATTCTTTTTGCAGGAACAGGTCGGTAATGAGCAGTCGACCCAGCGATTCCATCCTGGGATAGCGGCTGTAAAGGCCTTCGAGCTCTTTTTGGGGCAGGGAGAGCAGGATGGAGGGTTCGATGGTTTCTACGGCATAGGCCGATGGCTGGCCAGAAAAGAAAGAAACGGAAGAGCAGATAAGCTCTCCTTCCCTGGCCAGTTGGGTGATGACCTCCTGGGTGCCTTTATAGAAAAATTTGCGCAGCAGGCCTTTATTAATAAAATGGAGGTATTCCTCGGTTTGACCGGGCTCTATTAAACGCACCTTTTGTCATAGGAACGTACTTCCATGGTTTTGGCAAGGACTTCCAGTTCTTCGGGAGAGAGGGTAATAAAACGGCCGATATATTTGTGTAACACATTCAGCATAAGCGCAAGTTAAAGTTAATCATATATTCTAAACACGCACTAGCGTCTACTTGCATCCTTTTCCTGGAAAAATACGTGTAAATACGTAATGGACAAACTCGAACGGCCAACGGGTACCTGCCTGCCCCCTGAACAGGCCATAAAAGCGCTTTGTGTAAGTTCTGCATTTGCTGTAGGTTTGCAATCCTTAACATAGCTTAAAATTATTCAGCACATGGCAAAAAAATTAAAGTAGCAAATCCTGTTGTGGAACTGGATGGTGACGAAATGACACGTATCATCTGGAAATTCATTAAAGATAAACTGATCCTGCCCTATATAGAGGTAGATATTAAATATTATGACCTGGGTGTTGAGTATCGTGATCAGACCAATGACCAGGTGACCATCGATGCGGCCAATGCCATTAAGGAGTACGGTGTAGGTATCAAGTGCGCTACCATTACACCTGATGAGGCCCGTGTAAAAGAATTCAGCCTGAAACAAATGTGGAAGAGCCCCAATGGTACTATCCGTAATATCCTGGATGGTACAGTTTTCCGCGAACCCATCGTGATCAACAATATTCCCCGCCTGGTTACGAATTGGACAGCCCCTATTATCGTAGGCCGTCATGCTTTTGGCGACCAATATCGCGCTACAGATACCGTTATCAAAGGTAAGGGTAAATTAACTATGACCTTTACCCCCGAAGGTGGGGGCGAACCCCAAACCTTTGAGGTATACAACTTCAAAGGCGATGGCGTAGCGATGACCATGTACAATACAGATGAAAGCATAATTGGTTTTGCGCGCAGCTGTTTTAATATGGCCCTTGCCAAAAATGGCCTTTGTACCTGAGTACCAAGAATACGATCCTTAAGAAATATGATGGTCGTTTCAAGGATATTTTTGAAGACATCTATCAAAATGAGTTCAAAGCTCAGTTTGAAGCTGCTGGTATTGTGTATGAGCACCGCCTGATTGATGACATGGTAGCCAGCGCCCTGAAATGGAATGGTAATTTTGTATGGGCTTGTAAGAACTATGATGGCGATGTACAAAGTGATACGGTGGCACAAGGTTTTGGTTCACTCGGACTGATGACCTCTGTACTGGTTACCCCCGATGGGAAGACGATGGAAGCGGAAGCTGCCCACGGAACGGTTACCCGTCACTACCGCGATCACCAGGCTGGTAAGCCTACCAGCACCAACCCCATTGCCTCTATTTTTGCCTGGACAAGGGGATTGGCTTTCCGCGGTAAGCTGGATGGCAACCAGGAATTGATCGATTTCTGTAATGCTATTGAAGCGGTTTGTATTGAAACCGTAGAAAGCGGTAAGATGACGAAGGACCTGGCGGTATGCGTTCATGGCAATAAGGTAAAACACGGAGAACACTTCCTGTATACCGAAGAGTTCCTGGATGCCATTGACCAGAACCTGAAGAAGAAGATGGGATTATAGTCTAATCTTTACGAATAGATATACTTGAAAAGCGTTCCGCAAAAGCGGGACGCTTTTTTGTTATGTATGTAATGCAAGTTCAAAGCCACTATATTTGACTGATCGTTTGTTTAGTACGTTTAATATGATAAATGATTTAGCTCAATGCAGGTTGCAAATAGATAAGGAAGGCTTCGCTGTTGTTCCCAATGTGTTCAGCCATACTGAAATAGCCTTAATCATTGAAGCCATCAACCAGGCTGACCATTCTAATCCTACCTTCCGAAAGAGCAATGATCTCTTTGCTATCCGGCAATTCCTGAAAGAGGTGCCTGCTGTGCAATCCCTTGTACTTACAGAGCGGTTAATGAACCTGCTTCAGGCCTTGTTTGGAGCGGGGTATTTCATAGTAAAATCTATTTACTTTGATAAGCCGGAGCAATCCAACTGGTTTGTAGCATATCACCAGGACCTCACTATATCTGTAGATAAAAAGGTGGAGCTGCCGGGCTTTGGCCCCTGGACGGTGAAGCAAAATCAATTTGCAGTGCAACCACCCTTAGCGATATTGGAACGCAACTTTACCATTCGTATTCACCTCGATGATACCGATAAAAACAATGGCGCCTTGAAAGTAGTGCCCGGCTCTCATGCTAAGGGCATTTACCGGCCTGAAACCATCGACTGGTCCAAAGAAACAGCAATTATTTGTGAAGTGCCTCAGGGCGGCATGATGATCATGCGCCCGTTGTTATTGCACGCTTCGGGCCGCACCACCAACCAGGCCCGCAGGCGGGTGATACATATTGAATTTAGCAATACGCAGCTACCTCATGGGCTAAACTGGCCGGAAGCTATGGCATAATGTATTTCCCTACCTGTTACCAATTGTACCCACATTTACCCCAATAGCTATATTATGCCACCCTTTCTTCTGGCAAAGAATTTGAACATTTAATTCCATAGTATAAATATGATCTATGGAAAAGAGTATATATGAATTCTTCGCTGCGTATGAAAAGCGTTTCAATGAGGCGCTCAAAGGAGAAACTGATGTAGAAGCCACTGCCAATGCTTTTGGGCCTTACTTTGTGGAGGCCGGTCCGGCAGGTATTCATGGAGGCAGCAATGACCAGGAGTTCCGTAAAAAGATACCGCAGGGGATGGAATTTTACCGTCAAATTGGCACTTATTCGATGGAAATCCTATCGCAAGAGGTAACGCCGCTGGACGACCTGCACTATATGGTAAAGATCCATTGGAAGGCTACTTATAAAAACAAGGACAATACTGAACTGGACATTGATTTTGATGTGCTCTATTTCTTGCAGAACAAAGAGGACCAGTTAAAAATATTCGCTTACATCACGGGCGATGAAGACAAGGTAATGCGGGAGCATGGGTTAATCAATAGCATGTAGGGTGAGCCGCCTTGAGAAGGCGACCCACCCTTGATGCTACGTGAATACTTGCTTCCATCTTCGTACCTTTCTTGCATGTTACAAACTGTTTCCATTATTGTTACCGGCAAAGTGCAGGGGGTGTTTTATCGCCAAAGCACCAAAGAAAAGGCTTTGGAGCTGGGTATTACGGGTACTGTTAAGAACCAGCCCGATGGCAGTGTATTGATCCAGGCTTCGGGCCCCTCGACGGTCATTAATCAACTGATAGCCTGGTGCCGGCAAGGGCCCTCCCGTGCCCAGGTAACCAGTGTTGAAGTAACAATTATTGAAACCCGTGCTTTCATTGGTTTTACCGTGCTGCGCGGATGATATTTTTACCTATCTTGATCTCCTATTCCTAAAATTATTTGTACCATGACCCAACGATTATTGATGACTGCCTGCCTGGTATCGATGGCGGCATTTACTCAGGCCCAGAAAGTGAACCGTGCAGGTGGCGATCCTAAACTATCAGAATATTGGGAGCCCGAAGTAAAAGTAGTAGCACCCGGAAAAACAGCAGCCGATGCACCCGCTGATGCCATTGTATTATTTGATGGCAGCAATACCAGCGCCTGGGAAGCCAAGAATGGCGGACCCATCAAATGGAAAGTAGAGAATGGCGCGATGACAGTAACCGGAGGCGCCGGTGAAATTCATACTACACAGGGCTTTGGCGATTGCCAGTTGCATATAGAATGGAGAACACCGGAAGTAGTAAAAGGCGAAGGACAAGGCAGGGGCAATAGCGGTATTTTCCTGATGGGTAAATATGAACTGCAGGTATTGGATTCCTATAACAACAGAACTTATTCCAATGGACAGGCTGGCAGTATCTATAAGCAATTGCCGCCGATGGTGAATGCCAGTCGCGGTCCTGGCGAATGGCAAACCTATGATGTGATATTTACTGCTCCTGTATTTTATCCCGATGGTTCAGTAAAATCACAGGCACGTATTACAGTTATTCATAATGGTGTGTTGGTGCAAAACAATGCCACCATTTGGGGCGGTACGCAGTACATTGGCATTGCCAACTATGAAAAGCATGGTGATAAAGAGCCGATCATATTACAAGATCATGGCAATCCCGTGAGCTTCCGTAATATCTGGATCAGGCCGTTGTGAGGAAAAGTTGAACAAAAATAGGTGACACCTTTTCGAAAGGTGTCACCTATTTTTGTTATAGCCAAACCAATACCATGAAAAACGATTACTTGCCACCTATTGTTCCTGGTGCCTATTATCACCTTTACAATAGAACCAATAATAAGGAGGCTTTGTTCCTTGGTGAAGAAAACAGGCTTTATTTCTTACAGCAGTATCGATACTATCTTGAGGCTTTTACAGATACTTATGCATATTGCCTGCTTGACAATCATTTTCATCTATTTGTCAGAGTAAAAGCTTTAGATGAATTCATAAGTAGTACGCTGACCAATGGTACAGAAAATTTAACCCGGCATCAAAAAACATTACTTAGGGATGCCTCATTCGATGAGTTACTTCAGCTACAATTTCGACGCTTTTTTACTTCCTACAGTATGGCATTTAATACAATGTGGAATAGAAATGGCAACCTGTTTCACAGACCCTTTAAAAGAGTGCTGGTTGAAGATGAAGCCCAATATTCCAGGCTAGTTTTTATATTCACAATAACCCTGTCAAACATGGTCTTATCAGTGATTTTCGTATATGGAAATGGTCTTCGTATCAAGCCTATTTGTCAAATGCTTCGACGAGTATTAAGAAGCAGGACATGCTAGGTTGGTTTGGCGGAGTAGAGGGGTTTACGAGGTTTCATAGTCAGGAGGGGCCTCAACTGGATAAGTCTTTAATAATTGAAGATTGATCTAAAAAAGAGGTGACACCTTTCGTTCTCGAAGCAAGCGAAAGGTGTCACCTCTTTCAGTTCGTTTCTATTTGCTCACGCCGCCCAATTCGATCTCCAGGTTCTCCAGCATATCTTTTGTCATACGCTCGAGGTTGTATTCTGGTTTCCAGCCCCAGTCTTTGGTGGCTACGGAATCATCAATGCTTTGTGGCCAGCTATCGGCAATGGCCTGACGGTAATCGGGCTTATAATCCAGGGTAAATTCGGGAATATGTTTTTTGATCTCCGCACCTATCTCTTTGGGCGAAAAGCTCATAGCCGATAGGTTATAGGAATGGCGGATGGATATTTTACTTGCCGGTGCTTCCATCAGTTCAATAGTAGCACGAATAGCATCGGGCATATACATCATGGGCAGGTAAGTATCTTCTTGCAGGAAGGAGGTGTATTTTTTTCTTCCAGGGCTTCGTGGAAGATCTCCACTGCATAATCGGTTGTACCGCCGCCGGGGGCCGATTTGTAGCTGATCAATCCCGGATAGCGGATACTTCTTACATCCACCCCAAATCGCTGGTGGTAGTAATTGCACCAGAACTCGCCGGCATACTTGCTGATACCATATACGGTAACAGGTTCGATGATGGTTTGTTGGGGACAGTTTTGGCGGGGGAAGTAGGGCCAAATACGGCAATACTGCTGGGCCAATACACTTTATAGATCTTTTCTTCACGGGCAATATCCAATACATTCAGCAACCCTTGCATATTGAGGTTCCAGGCCAGGTTGGGGTTCTTTTCGCCCGTGGCAGAAAGAATGGCCGCCAATAGGTAGATCTGAGTAATGCTTTGCCTGATCACCTGTACGTGCAGCATCTCTTTATTCATTACATCAATGCTCACATAAGGGCCGGTTCCTTTCAGCAGGTCATTTTCCTCCCGCAGGTCCGATGCGATCACATTGGCATTGCCATACATCTTACGTAAAGCCAGCGTTAATTCAACGCCTATTTGTCCTGAAGCGCCAATAACAAGTATTCTTTCGCGGATCATAGTATGAGTTGCAATTTAGTGGGAGCAAAAAAACGCAAAATTTCGATGGAAACAATAAAATAGTGGCCGGCGGCGCATCCGATTGCTCTGAGCATGGGCAGCAGCTTAGGCAGTGAGCAGTCAATAGCGCTTTCATTGAGTATTGAATACACGTTGGGACGAAAGAGGAGACACCTTTCGCTTGCGAAGTGGACGAAAGGTGTCTCCTCTATTCGTCGAAAAGCTGTCTCCGCTTCAAGATAAAGGTGAGCCGCCCTTAGAGGGCTATTGTGTACCCACATCTTTTTTGTAAAGCATATCCCTGATAAATGGTGTAAAACTTAGTTAGTCCATTTATCAGGGTATTAAACCCTGGTTTTCTTTGGGATGCATATCCTTTCCATCCCCCAGTCGTGCTAATATCCAAAATGCCCAGGCTAAGTTTTGCTGCTGAAAGGGATTTGATTGTTTCTCTGTTTTGCCCTGTACCTTTTATTGATATTTGCCAAACACGCTACTTCCTCATCCTCAAACATTGTTCCCGTATCAGGACTATCCCCTTCCTCCATACCGTAGGCAATTGACATCTGAAACAACTTAATGATCGTGTCCAGCAGCATGAGGGTAAGTTTGCGGATGCTCCAACCACTTTCCAGCTCACTGCCTTCAATATTAAAACATTCCTTTTTAGCACTTTAAATACCTCCTCGATAAACCACCTGCATCTGTACCATTCTATCACCGTATGGGCCTGTTCAAAGTCTTCTACCGGCCAGGTAGTATATAGACGCCATAATATCGGGTCTTCAAAGTCTGTGTTTACCTCCCGCGCCTCTATTACGGTTAACTGTACCGATGACCCTGGCATGGACGCTGCCTTCTTATGAGGCTTCTTTAACTTTACTTTGCCAATTTTTACGGCTATGTCAGCCTCCCTCTTTTTCCTGGTTTTGTCTTTATGCTGATAGCTGATGGTTGTCCTATAATGACCCGCTACGGGCAATCCCTCTATATGATCCCAAAGCTTTACACCCTGTTCCAGCCGCCTGTTATGGTTGCTGCGTACCAGCAAAAAGAACTTGCCATCCTGGGGAGCCATGGCAAACTGTTCATAAAAATCGCCCTCCCTGTCCTGAATAATGATCACTGCCTGGGCTGCCGACAGGCTCTTGTAAGTCTGTTCATTGGAATCCACCCATACCTGGCTCTCCTTTTCTGATACACTCATGCGCTGCTGAACATAATGCGACACTTCCTGTCTCTGATGCTCCCTGGACCACACCTCAATACCCGAGTACCCATAGGGATAGCTCGTTCGGGCATCTATTACCAGGCTCGGATGTAACTTAAAGCCTATCCCTCTTATCGTATCGTTGATCGGACCAAGACTCTCATCATAGAGGATCCGTCCACTATGATCACATAGATTGATCTCGGTGGTATCCTGTATCGATAAAACTACATTGCCAGCACTTACCTTACCGCAACGCTCTACCATCTCCCTGATCAACAGGTCTTCTTGTACTTTATCATTCTTTAAAAAACGATAATATCCTTTTTGTTCTGCACGACTATTGGATATCGATTGAATACTACTATAACCTGCTCGAAATAAAGAACTTAGTAATTGTTCCCCGCGACGCTCTATTCGTTTATCCCCGAATAAGTAATTATAATTGCTTTGATTCATAGTCACAAAGCTATTATTTGTGGGTACACAATAGCCCTTAGAGGGCGACCAGCCTTTTGCTTACGATACAGATAAAGGTGAGCCACCCTGCAGCCCGGCATAGCAGCGCGGTCCCGTAGAAGTGCGGGAGCCACTTTTAACAAATAGAGGTGACACCTTTCGCTTGCGTCGAAACGGAAAGGTGTCACCTCTTCAAGATAACCTCTTCAAGATAAAGGTGAGCCGCCCTTAGAGGGCGACCCAACTTTTGTTTTCGAAGCAATTCGTGTTGCGCTTATCGGCTCAGCAGCATCCTGTGCAATTTGGTCTCGCTACCTGAAGTCAGTTTCAGCATGAAAATACCCGGTGCCAGGTCGGGCGTTTGGATCGTTACCTGGTGATGACCACCTGCCAGCTGTTTGCTAAATACCTGCTTTACCATTTGCCCTTGCAAATTGTATAATTGCGCATTTGTCAAAGATTGTTGCGGCAGGTAAAAGCTAATGGTGGTCGACGATGAAAAAGGATCGGGATAGTTTTTAATGGTAATAACTTGTTTTTCTGTAGGGGCTTCCGGCTTACCGGCTGCGGGTGTTTGTGCTACCCTGGCCGGGTAAGAGGCGGTATTGGCCACTTTGGGCGCCGTATAATTGACCTTTACAAACACGCTCTGCGCCGGATTGCCGGACGATGTGTTTTGACCTTTACGGAGTACAGGCCGGTAGAGCCGGGCGTGTAGGTAAGGGTGAGGTTGCCCGTGCCACTCACCGTTTGCACAATGGTATTGCTGCTATTGTACAAATTGACGGTAAGGTTTTGAGCTGTATTGGTGGGGTAGAGGTAAACGGTAATGGTTTTGCCTGACTCATCGAATACCTTTCCTACAGTGCGCAGGGTGGTGGAGCTGGCAGGCAGGGCACCTCCTTGTTGCAGGGAGCTGGCATGTGAATCGCCCAGGTCATCGGCCATTTCCCATTCCTGCGTAGTACTGCGTTGGGTGGGATTGAAGCTGCCGGTAATGCCTGCAGGCCCCCATATACAATAGCCACGGCGGGTATTGCTGCCATCGCATGGTGGTACATAAATAGTGGCCTTGCCGGTGCCATCGGTCCAGATATCGCTGGTATTGGCGCCGGAATAATCATGCAATTGTACATTGGCGCCAAAGTCGGTTTGGATGGTGGCGTTTTGCCAGGTATTCCAATTGTCATTGATACCTACAATGGCATAACTGTTTTCCGGACCGCTTTTATATCCCCTTTCTATGATCAGGAGATCGGATGCCTGCCAGCGTACTTTGTAGGAGCCTTTTTGAAATTCAGTTTCTGGTGGCACCAGATGATATTGGCTATTTCATCACGTACCGGTAGGTTGGTGGTGCTGGTAGGCTGGTGTGAATATCGTTTGCCCAGGCTACCAACATTGAACAGGTCTTCAAAGAATACCTGTGGTGATCCATCTACGGCAAAAGTAATAGCATAAGCCGCTGCCAGCCGGGCATCAAAGGGGTCTATATGTCCACCGCCCAATTCATTGCCTGCATCCCATCCGGTATAATTGCCCGTAGAATCTTTAATGGGGCGGAAGGTATCGTGGTTATTGACAAAGGGAACCGTACGGTAGCGATTGGTTTGCTGCGCACCGGGAATATTGGCCAGGTTGTAACCTCCGCCGCCACTGACCATATCTTTAACGGCCTGGCGCAAACTAAAATCAAAAGTGCCGGTCAGGTCTTCCGAACCGCCGTTGCTGGTCTTTACGTTATTGATCCAGGTATCGAGGTCGGAGGCGCTGCCCACATATTCACCTACTGAAAACATATTGGCGCCGCCATTGGCCCAGCCTGCATTGTATTTAATATTCCAGAGAAAATCCTGTATGGCCCAGGGCTCAAAATGTTTGACAGCATCAAAGCGAAAGCCATCCACCCCTGTTTGCTTTTTCATCCATACAAACCAATTGCGGGTTTGGGTGCGCATGTAATCCGAAGTTTGGGTGGGATTAAAAGTAGCATTGGAGCTTTGGCCGTAAGCGCCGGCATAATAACAGATATCAGGGCCAAAGAAAGCCCCGCAGATGTCGCCGCTATTGCATACGTGGCTGCTATTAGAATGGAAGTTGGGCCAGTTCTTGGGCCAGCGGCCGGAGCGGGCTAAATATTCGGCAGATGATTCGGTATTGATCGGTGTAGCAAAAGAAGCATAACGAAAGTTTTTGTAGAGGTTGCCATCATTGTTGCCGGATGCCGAGGGGTCCTGCCCGCCAGCCCCGGAAGCCGAACCCGCATTGTCCATGTGATTGAATACTATATCCTGGATGGCATCCATGCCATTGGCATGCAGTACGGCGATCATGCGCAGCAATTCATTTTTATTGCCCAGCCTTGTTTTCAGGTTGCCTTTCTGGTATTTATCGCCCAGGTCGTACTGATCAAAGGGTGAGTAGCCATTGCTATTGGTACCCGCATTTTTGACTGAAGGAGGGATCCACACGCCATCAATGCCTATATCGCGCAGGCGCGGAGCCAGATCGGCCAGGTAATTAGCCCAGCCTTCAGGATAATTGCTGTTCCAGTAATCCCACCAGAAGCCCTGGAAGATCACTTTCCCATTCCAGGGATTTTGGGCGGGGGAAATGGTTGGTGTGAGAAATAGTAAAGCGAGAAGGACGCTATAACACGTCTTGCGTACAAGATTTTTCATACAGCAGCCAATTTTGATGAGTAAATAAGGTAAATAGTAATGTGTAAAAGTTACACAAAGCTTGGCATATTGGCAAATTATTTTATTTGAAGTACGCTCAACGGACCAGGTAAGCGGCCTGGATTGACCATACCTTATTCGTTCTATATTATAGAATAAGCTGTATATAAGCCGTAGATAAGCTGTCCTTATATAAAGGCGGCTTATCTACGGGTTTACTATTGCTTATCTACCTGATTAATACATGATATTCCATAATAAGGCTATAATTTATTATGGTCCAGAGGCTGTTCAACATGCATAGCGCGCAGGTTATCAGGTACTGGTACGCATATTTGTACCGGTAGCTACCGATTTAGTATCTTTGCTCCCATGGAAAAATGCTTAAAGACCTGTTTGCCAATCAACAGTACGATGAGAACAACTTCTTCCTGATAGCCGGCCCCTGTGTAGTGGAAAGTGAGGAGTTGCTGCTGGAAGTGGCTGATAAAGTGAGTGGTATCTGCAAAAACCTGGGCATTCCCTATGTGTTCAAATCCAGTTACCGGAAGGCCAACCGCACCAGTGCCTCTTCTTTTACGGGCCTGGGCGATGAGGTGGCGCTTCAATTGCTGAAAAACCGGTGAAAAATACAACCTGCCCGTTACCTCGGATGTACATGCGCATGATGAAACCGCCATGGCAGGCAAATACATTGACATTCTGCAGATCCCGGCTTTCCTGTGCCGGCAGACGGACCTGCTGGTGGCTGCTGCTGAAACGGGTAAGATCGTGAATGTAAAAAAGGCCAGTTTGTAAGTGGCCCTTCTATGAAGTTTGCGGCTGAAAAGATCCGCAATGCGGGTAATAACAAAGTGATCTTAACTGAAAGAGGCAATAGTTTTGGCTACCAGGACCTGGTGGTGGACTATCGCAATATTCCCTGGATGAAGGAGCATGGTGCGCCGGTGGTGATGGATTGTACGCATAGTTTGCAGCAGCCCAATCAAACTTCGGGTATTACGGGTGGCAATCCCCAATTGATTGGCACTATTTCCAAAGCAGCTATTGCTTCCGGAGCTGATGGTTTGTTTATAGAAACGCATCCCAATCCGGCGGTGGCTAAAAGTGATGGCGCCAATATGCTGAAGCTGGACTTGCTGGAAGGGTTGTTGCAGCAACTGGTAAAATTGCGCAAGGCGGTAGTATAAAATAATTGCTGATGCTGGTAAATATCTAAAGAAAAAGCTACTCTGCAAAGAGTAGCTTTTTTCGCATGTGACCGTATAGCACTTAAAAATTTTGTGGAGTAAAAAAGCTTCCACGGGGAAGCTTTAAATACGTTTTCAAAGGTGAACCAGTGGTTTCATTTCAGGTGTAACAGACCATCGGCGGTTTTCCATAGTTTTTTTCTTCAGGATCAAAAACGGACTTCTACAATTCCTTTCGGCGGTCTTTCTATAGACAAAACTATACCTGAAATGTGGTTTGGGCTACCTGATATGGGTACAATACTACCTGCAAAGTCTTTACTCAACCGTTTGCATGTTGATTTATAAAACCTTTTACAGTTGGTGTTAGTTCATAAGGATTTGTTAAAGGAGCAAAGGGGCACAAAAATGTTTCCAGTTTATGACAATAGCTGACTGGGCAATACGCCAAATTCTTTTTAAAGGCAATGGTGAAATTGCTCAGGTTGGCATAACCCAATTCCATGGCTACTTCTTTGACGGAGAATTTGCGGGTAAGTAGTTTGTCTTGTGCAGCTTGCATCCGGGCTTTTTGGTAATATTCATAGATGGGAAAGCCATACATGGTTTTGAAATCTTTTTCAGTTTGGATTCGCTGATGGAAACCATTTTGGCTAATTGTTGTATGGAGGGGCGGGTTGAAAGATATCTTTTGTGAGGATATTTTCAATTTGCATAACGCGATTGATGTCTTCCGGTGACAAAGGGATGCGGAAGGCAGGGTTTTTCATCTTGTCGTACAGGTGGAGGAAAAAGCGTTCGATCATGAGCATGATCCGGTTCTGGATAATGGTTAGCCGCAGGGGCTTTTATCATCTACCTCCATAATGGTGCGCATCCATTGGCGGTATTTGCTATCCAGCGGTTCAATATTGAAATTTTCGGCCTTGAGACTTATATAGGTAGACAATACATCTTCGGCCGTATTAATGTCAAGATATTTGGCCAGCCATTCTTTGTTGAACAGGATGGAAATGGAATAGTACTTACCTCCCTGGGTGCCCAGGTAGGACCAGTCGAAATAAGAGCTGGTAAGGTAGGCAATGGATTTGCTGGTATTTTTCTCTTTTACCTTTTCCTGGTCGATGGTTACAACCAGGGTGCCTGGGATGGCCAGTTCATCAAAACGCAGGGTATAGAACTCGCCGTTGATATTGCGTTTTCGGTGGATCAGCCAATCCTGGTGGAAAGTACAGTCCATGATACAGGCATGCAACCCATTGGGCAGTGGCAGAAAAAGAAAACTGCCATCGGCCACAGCAGGCGGAAACATGACCTGGTTGTTGTGTACTGGCATATTGAGTTGTTCGGCCAGCTTGAGCAATAAATGCTCATAGTTCGTGGTGGTGTAGTCAAATTGAAACAAAGTACAGGCTTTACTTGGTTATGAAAGCAATACCTATTCAATCACAGGATGAGCTGTAAGTCGGTTGGATACAGAGCGGGTTTATTGATATTTCAACGGGTTACGGCGAACTGATAGAATGTACCGTTTGATATTCATCCAGAATGCCAAAACAAAATATACGATCAGGGGGATCCCATGGTTAGGAAAGATATATAGACGAACCAGGTACGAATGCGTGAGGTGGCAATGCCCATTTTTTCACCAATAGCGGTGCAAACGCCATAAGCCTGCCATTCAATAAAAAATCTCAAACGATTCATACTACTAATTTATACATTTTAAATCATTGTCCTAACACCTGTTGATACCAATAATTTATTTTTTAGGTAAATTTGCACCGATTTTATGTGAAAGGGACGTTTAGGAGGAAATGGAGCTGGTGCGCTTTGGAAGGGGTGATCGCATATTAAAATATAAAATATTTAACATGGTTTTTGATCTGGATCTAATCAAAAGCTCTACGCGGCAATGCCGGCACATATTGCGGAAGCTCGTAGGCTGGTAGGCAAGCCTTTGACATTAGCAGAAAAATATTGTATTCCCACCTGTTTGTTCCAGCCGGAACAGCTTATGAGCGGGGTAAGGATTATGTAGATTTTGCGCCCGACCGTGTGGCGATGCAGGACGCCACCGCCCAGATGGCCTTGTTACAGTTCAGTACTTGCGGCCGCGACCAGGTAGCGGTACCTTCTACGGTACATTGTGATCACCTGATACAGGCTAAAACAGGCGCTAATGAAGACCTGAAAACAGCGCTGGATGTAAATAAAGAAGTATATGACTTTTTGGCTTCTATTTCCAATAAATACGGCATCGGGTTCTGGAAACCAGGCGCCGGCATCATTCACCAGGTGGTATTAGAAAATTATGCTTTCCCTGGCGGTATGATGATTGGTACAGACTCTCATACGCCCAATGCGGGTGGTTTGGGCATGGTGGCCATTGGTGTAGGTGGTGCTGATGCGGTGGATGTAATGGCCGGACTGGCCTGGGAGTTGAAAATGCCTAAACTGATCGGTGTAAAGCTCACCGGCAAGCTGAGTGGCTGGGCTTCGGCTAAGGACGTAATCCTTAAAGTGGCTGGTATCCTGACGGTTAAAGGTGGTACTGGCGCTATAGTAGAATATTTTGGTGAAGGGGCCGATAGCCTTAGTGCTACCGGTAAGGGCACCATTTGTAATATGGGTGCTGAAATTGGTGCTACCTGCTCCATTTTCGCTTATGACAAGAAAATGGCGGAATACCTGAAAGCGACTGAACGCGAAGAAGTAGCGGCCCTGGCCGACGGTATCCGCGAGCACCTGCGCCCGGATGAAGAAGTATATGCTAATCCTAAAAATACTATGATCAGGTAATTGAGATCAACCTCGATGAGCTGGAGCCGCATGTAAATGGTCCTTTCACGCCAGACCTGGCATGGCCCATCAGCAAATTTGCGGAAGCTGTAAAGGCTAATAACTGGCCCGAAAAGCTGGAAGTAGCCCTGATCGGTTCCTGTACGAACTCTTCTTATGAAGATATCAGCCGTTCGGCATCCCTGGCCCGTCAGGCTATCGATAAAAAATTAAAGACGAAGGCCGAGTTTACGATCACTCCCGGATCGGAACTGGTGCGTTTTACGATCGAGAAAGATGGTTTCCTGAAAACCTTCGATGAAATAGGCGGTGTGGTACTGGCCAATGCCTGTGGCCCCTGTATCGGTCAATGGGCCCGTCATATCGACGATCCCAACCGTAAGAACTCGATCATTACTTCATTCAACCGCAACTTTGCCAAGCGTAATGATGGGTTGGCTTCTACTCATGCTTTTGTAGCATCTCCTGAACTGGTAACGGCTTTTGCTATTGCCGGTGACCTGACTTTCAATCCGCTGAAAGATAAACTGACGAATAGTGAAGGCAAGGAAGTAATGCTTGATGAGCCTACTGGTGTGGAACTTCCTCCCAAAGGATTTTCTGTAGATGATCCCGGTTACCAGGCGCCTGCTGCTGATGGTAGCGGTATCCAGGTAATTGTGAAGTCTGATTCACAGCGCCTTCAATTGCTGGAACCATTTGCAGCCTGGGAGCGTACGGACCTGAAAGGATTGCGTTTGCTGATCAAGGCCAAAGGTAAATGTACTACTGACCATATCTCCATGGCAGGCCCCTGGTTGAAATTCCGTGGTCACCTGGATAATATCAGTAACAATATGCTGATTGGCGCGGTGAACTTCTTTAATGATAAAACGGATTCAGTAAAGAATGAGATCACAGGTGCTTATGGTGCTGTACCTGCTACACAGCGTGCTTATAAAGCCGCTAATATTGGAACGATCGTAGTGGGTGATGAAAACTATGGTGAGGGTAGTAGCCGTGAACATGCGGCGATGGAGCCCCGTCACCTGGGTGTACGTGCCATTGTAGTACGCAGCTTTGCCCGTATTCACGAAACCAACCTGAAAAAGCAAGGTATGCTGGCGCTTACTTTTGCCAATAAGGAAGATTACGATAAGATACAAGAAGATGATTCTTTTGACATCCTGGGATTGACCTCCTTTGCGCCTGGTACACCGCTTACCTTAGTGGCCAACCACGCCGATGGATCGAAAGACAGTCTTGTCATGAACCATACGTATAATGAACAACAGATCGAATGGTTCAAAGCTGGTGGTGCGTTGAATGTGATCCGCAGTCAGTTTGCTAAGAAATAAGAAAACCGATCATGCTGATACTAGCGATCCCCCGCCTTGGCGAGTGGATCGCTTTTTTATTGCCTTTGACATTTATTTAACCGCTGCGCACATTACAGCGAATGGTTTCAACGCACATTAATTGTGTAAATTCAATGTATGATGCGATCACACCTTTCCAAACTCGTTGTCCTACTACTTATCATGAGCCAAGCACAGGCGCAAAAAGTGAAAAGCAAAAATGCCCAACAGCCGTTGGCGGTACTGGCTTACTATTCGGGAAATGCTACCGAAATAGATAAGTATGATGTTCAAAAAACTCACGCATATTATTTATAGTTTCTGCCATCTGAAAGATAACCAGCTGCTGGTGGGTTATGGGGAACCCATTATTAAAAAGCTGGTTTCGCTGAAGGAAAAAAATCCTTCGCTGAAAATACTCTTATCGCTCGGTGGTTGGGGAGGTTGTAAAACCTGTAGTGATGTATTTGCCACCGCAGCAGGGCGCGATGAGTTTGCCCGGTCGGTAAAAGAATGGACAGATAAATTGGGTACTGATGGCATTGACCTGGATTGGGAATATCCGGCTATTGAAGGCCATCCGGGGCATCCTTATAAAGTGGAAGACAGGTTCAATTTTACGGAGTTGGTGGTTGTTTTGCGCAAAGAATTGGGCCCTAAACAGGAGATCAGCTTTGCAGCGGGTGGCTTTACGAAGTTCCTGGAGGAATCCATTGAATGGAAGAAGGTAATGCCGGTGATTGACCGGGTAAATATCATGAGTTATGACCTGATCAATGGATTTAGTACAGAAACAGGTCATCACCCTGGATTGTATTCCACCCCTTTCCAAAAGGAGTCGGCCGATAATGCTGTGCGCTACCTGGATTCATTGGGCATTCCCAGGAATAAGCTGGTAATTGGCGCTGCTTTTTATGCCAGGGTATTTGAAGGGGCAGATAGTGTAAACAATGGCCTTTACCGGCCGGCCAGGTTCAAGAGTTTTATTCCTTATAGGATGTTTCCACAAACGATTACGCAGGAGCAGGGATATGTATTTTATTGGGATGAAGTGGCTAAAGCGCCTTATGCTTACAACGCCAGTAAAAACTGCTTGCCACTTTTGATGATAGCCGCTCACTGGCGCTCAAAACAAAATATGCTATAGACAAAGGGCTCAATGGTATTATGTTTTGGGAGCTTACGCTTGATCAGCCGGAAGATGGATTGCTGGATGCGATTGATAAAGCCAAGAAGGGAAAGTAAATTATAAGAGGTTTAAAGAGGTGACACCTTTCGTTCTCGACGCAAGCGAAAGGTGTCACCTCTTCAAGATGAAGGTGAGCCGTCCCGCCAACGGGCCTATCGTGTGGACACATTTTTGTATAGTTTGCGTGTTTAAACTATGCAAAAGAGAGAATTTACGGAATTAGACGACCTGCGTTTATTGTATCGTGGCAATAAGATTTTAGGGGATTTATTTAGCAAAGGTGTCCACTCGATCCGGCAGCTATCGTCTGATGAGTCTTCTGCCAAGGGGTTTTATCGTTTTTTGCAGAATGACCGTGTGAGTGAAGAAGAAATTGTCCGGAATCTGTCCGCTAACTGTAAAGCTGCCTGCCAGGATAAGTATGTGGTGTGTATTCAGGATACTACAGAAATAAACCTGAGCAGCCATAGCAGGCGGATTAAAAAAGATGAGTATATAGGTACCACCAATGCCAATAATAAAAAGGGTTTGGGTTTCCTGCTGCACCCCAGCCTGGTATTGGATGCTGTTGAAGGGATTCCTTATGGCTATGCAGATATCAAGGTCTGGAACCGGTCACTGGAGTTTAAAAGTAAACATGAGCGCAACTATAGTTCATTGCCGATAGAGGAAAAAGAGTCGTACAGATGGATAGAAGTGTCTAAAAACACCAAAGAGGCGTTGGGGGATGTAGTAAAAGGAATGGTCATTGTACAGGACCGGGAAGGTGATATCTATGAGCAATTTGCTGTTATTCCGGAAGCAGGGGCCGATTTACTAATCCGGGTAAGGACCAACCGGACATTAAAGGATAAAACAAAGTTATTCAGTTGTTTGTCAGATCATCCGGTGCAAGGCACTTATGAACTGGTTGTGGATGCTAAAAACGGCAGGAAGAAGCGAATTGCCCGAATGGAAGTCCGGTATAGAGAAGTGGAAATTAAGAGAACGTATGGTAGCAGCGAAGGAGTAGTTCCATGGGTTAAACTTTGGTTGGTAGAAGCAAAGGAAGTGGGTTATGAGGGATCCGATAAGATATGCTGGCGTTTGTTAACCACCCTGGCTGTTGAAAGCGCGGACATGGCAAAAAGTTGCATTGAGTGGTATAGCTGGCGGTGGATGATTGAAGAAGTATTTAAGATACTGAAGAAAGAAGGTTATAACATAGAAGCATCGGAACTGGAATATGCTTCCTCTGTGCGAAAGATGTGTTTACTGATTATGGAAGTGGTCATTAAACTGTTCCTGATGAGGTTGTCTTATGCAGAACCTGAAGTCGCCCTTGGGGCAGAGGCTTGTTTTAGTGAGGATGAACAATTGTTTCTGGAACACCAGATTATACGACTGGAAGGCAAAACGGAAAAACAAAAGAACCCATACAGAACTCAGGATTTAAAAAGGTTTGTATGGGTTATTGCAAGAATGGGCGGATGGAAGGGCTATGAAAGTAGAAAACACCCTGGTATTACGACCCTTTGATTGGAATACAATACTTTAAAGCTGCTTTCGATGCATGGATGATAATGAAAAATGTGTCCACACGATAGGCCAACGGGCGGGAAGGGCGACCCACCTTTTGTTTTTGAAGCAAGGGAAAGGTGTCACTTTTTCAAGATGAAGGTGAGCCGTCCTATGAGGACGACCCACCTTTATCGGGATATTTTGAAAGTGTTTTGATCAAACTACTATAATACCGCCCTGGTTTTGACCGGGGAGAACAGTATCCGCACATTGACCAGGTAGGTCCTTCCTTTGACCAGTGGCAGGGTGATCCTGGCATTGAGGGCAGTGCCGCTGTCATCATCACCCGCCATATAGACTGACTGGTTCCTTATTTGCTCGGATACGACCATCACGGTATCTAGAGTTCCGAATGTTTGAATGGTATACTTACGACTTAAAGCAGGGGTAAAGGTGAAGTTGGCCTGACCACCCGATGGGGCTGCGATAGGTACAGATTGTAATACTTTAAGTTTGGTAATAGTAGCGGATCTTATAGGTGGGTAAACCGACCTGACGCCTGCGATGTCCTGGGGCGATAACACACCGGGCGGGAAGAGGCCCTGTTGATAGGGAGCTGGCGCAAGTATAAGCCCTGGCCCGAATTCATATTCCATGATGGAAGCTGGGTCCCATTGGGAACCATTCAATCCGCTGGCTGACAGCTTGTTCAGGATGTTGGATTGTATTTGGTTGACCGGCCAGTTGTTGGGTGGTCCTGAGAATTCAGTGATCACCGCATTGGTATCCCAGGAAATGCCTGCGAAGGGGCTTTGGTGTTCATGCTGAAAACCAAGGGTATGACCTATTTCATGCAAGGCGGTTGTTTTACCGTAAGTAGTAGTGAGGTCCCAGCCAAAGTTCATGGTGCGGTTGGGTTTGGCAATCGATAATACATCCCTGCCTACATAGGACCAGGAGCCATCGGTTTGATCGAAGCCGATCCTCACCATCGATTCTTCTACATTGGTTACTTCTGTAAAGGTGAGGCCGATGCCCAGTGCTTTCCAATCTTTAAATGATTGGCGCACTACATCGCATTGTGCTTTGGCGCCTTCCAGGAACAGGTATTTGATGTCGGTACCATTTACCCACTTTTTATTATTGCTCAGAATGAAACCAGCCCTTGCTTCGGAGGTGCCAGGGGCAAAGGTTTGTATAATAGTCTGTGGTTGGGAACAAAGTTTCTTTTTTGCTGGTTGGCTGGCCGCCTTTGGGGCGGCTGCTTTTTTAGCAGCATAATGCTTCTTCATATCAATTCAATTTAGTGGTGAATTAAACTGTTACTAAAGTTGAGGGATTAATTGGGCCAGGTCAAGGGTGTTTACGCTGTTATTGTGGGCAGGTGTTTTCACCTTACCGTGGAAGGGTTTCACAGATCCAAGAGGAAGGTGAGTTATCCCGCAGTAGTGCGGGACTGCCCGGCATGGCAGCGCGGTGCTGCAGCAGTGTGGGAGTCCACCAGTTGCTTTCGTAGGGGGTGAAAGGTGTTGCCGCTTATAGTTTAGGAGCGGTGTTCATAAATTCGCGGGATGCCTTAAATTGTGCCGTATGAAAAGAGGCTTCCTGTTCTATTTGGTTTTGGCTGGTCTGTATGCTTGTGATCCGGTAGATAAGCCGGATAGTGTAGCTGCAAAAAAGATACGATGGTTTCCTGCGAATCCAATTTGCCAGCCCGCTTTCCCACAACAGGTGCCGATACATCTTCCCTGGCTCAAACAGGCAGTGTTTCGCATGAGGGCATGATATGGATTGCCGGTAGTACCTATGGCATGGGCGCAGTGGACAAGGAAGGGCGCCCGGATGAGTATCCACAACATACGGTAACGGTGGCTGGCTTTTGGATAGATGCCACGGAAGTTACGAATGCCCAATTTCGTCGTTTTGTAGAAGCCACCGGTTATATTACTACTGCGGAAAAAAGCCCGACTGGGAAGAAATCAAAAAGCAATTGCCGCCAGGTACACCGAAACCTGCAGAAGAGGTACTGGTACCTTCTTCGCTGGTATTTACGCCGCCAGGGCATCCGGTACCGTTAGATGATGCCTCACAATGGTGGTCGTGGAAGAAAGATGCCAATTGGAAGCATCCACAAGGTGCCGGCAGTGATATTAAAGGAAAAGATCATTATCCTGTAGTACATATTTCCTGGTATGATGCCATGGCTTATGCCAGGTGGGCTGGTAAGCGCCTGCCTACAGAAGCTGAATGGGAATATGCAGCGAGGGGTGGTATGCAAAATGCCCTGTATCCCTGGGGTGAGGAAGATATTGAGGCTGGTAAACCCAAGGCGAATACCTGGCAAGGGAATTTCCCGGATAAAAATACGGGATGGGACCGGTTCAATGCACTGGCACCCGTGCGGTCTTTTGCGGCCAACTCCTATGGGTTGTATGATATGGCCGGCAATGTGTGGGAATGGTGCAGTGATTGGTATGATGCGAATTGGTATACGGCGCAGGAAAAACAAGGGCAGCGAATCCCCAGGGACCCGGGCAAAGCAATGACCCCATGGAACCTACTGTGCCTAAAAAAGTTGTGCGGGGTGGTTCGTTCATGTGCAATGCCTCTTATTGCAAAGGATACCGCGTAACATCACGCATGAAAACATCGCCCGATACAGGGCTGGAACATACCGGATTTCGTTGTGTATCATCGAAGTAATGCAGGCGGGAGGTCAAACTAACATTCATTAGCGGGGTGGTTGTTAAAATTCCGATTAGTCTACCCAGGAGGTAGAAAAACTTGTCCATTTCCACTCCGGACCCTATCTTTGTTACTGAGTCAACGATTTTTTTAAATGCTACATACCTACGCGATGCAATACAATACCTTCTCATATTGTTACAACTATTGTTGTTGCTGTTGATTCATCCTTCAGTTAGTACTTCATTTCCCTTTCTTTTAATTTTACTCATTACTGAATAGTCAATCTACATGAATACGTCACTACAAAATTATATCCCCGAATTAACCTACCAGTCGAGTGGACTAAATATGGCAGATTTCCTGTCATTGCTGGCCAGGCAGTTTCCGGGACAGGTGACTTTCTCTACCAGTTTTAGTTTTGAGGACCAGGTAATTGCCCATGAAATATTGAGCCATGGATTGCCCATCAGTGTATTTACACTGGATACAGGAAGGCTGTTTGCTGAAACCTATTCTGTATGGAGTAGTACGAATGCCAGGTACCAATCGAATGTAAAAGCCTATTATCCTGATAATACTACACTGGAGAAATTTGTACAGGCCAATGGGCCTAATGCTTTTTATGAATCAGTGGAGAACCGTAAACAGTGCTGCTATATTCGTAAGGTAGAGCCTTTGAAAAGGGCTTTAAAGGATAATGCTATCTGGATCACGGGCCTGAGAGCTGAGCATTCGCCCGACCGCAATAACCTTTCGGTAATTGAGTGGGACGAAGGCAACCAGCTCATTAAATACAACCCTATTTTGCATTGACTACAGAGCAGGTGCGCAAGTATATTGATGACAATAATGTGCCGTACAACCCTTTGCATGATAAAGGGTTTGTGAGTATTGGTTGTGCGCCTTGCACACGTGCGATAAGGCCAGGAGAAGATTTCCGGGCGGGTCGCTGGTGGTGGGAAGACGCAGCCAAAAAGGAATGTGGCCTGCATGTGCATTCTTGATGTGAGAAGTGAAAGGTGAGAGGTAGTACGAGGAAAGGATTTCACGTCTCACAAGCAATAAATACTTTTGAAGTAATAAAATATTGAACGAATGAGTGCTTACAGATTAGATTACCTGGATCAGTTGGAGTCGGAAGCGATACATATCCTTCGGGAGGTGGCTGGCCAGTTTGAGCGGCCTGCTTTGTTGTTTTCGGGTGGGAAGGATTCTATCACGCTGGTGCAGCTGGCATTGAAGGCTTTCCGGCCAGGTAAGTTCCCTTTTCCATTGGTACACATTGATACGGGGCACAATTTCAAGGAAGCACTTGATTACCGCGACCAGTTGGCCGAAACGCTGGGCGAAAAGCTGATCGTTCGGCATGTAGGCGATACGATCAAAGCAAAGCAACTCACAGAGCCCAAAGGGAAGTTTGCCAGTCGCAATGCCTTACAAACGTATACGCTGCTGGATACGATTGAAGAGTTTAAGTTCGATGCTTGTATAGGGGGCGCGCGCCGGGATGAGGAAAAGGCAAGGGCCAAGGAGCGGATCTTCTCTGTACGGGATGAATTTGGTCAATGGGACCCTAAATTACAACGGCCCGAATTGTGGAATACGTACAATGGTAAGATCCATAAAGGGGAGAATGTGCGGGTGTTTCCCATTAGCAACTGGACGGAATTGGATGTGTGGAATTATATCCGCCGGGAAAAGATAGAACTGCCTTCCATTTATTTCTCTCATGAACGTGAGGTGATTGAACATGAAGGTCAGCTGGTAGCAGTTTCTGATTTTATTCAACTGGAGCCTTCGGATAAAGTACTTACCAAAAAAGTGCGGTATCGTACGGTGGGTGATATGACGTGTACTGCGGCGGTGGAGTCGGGCGCTTCTACGATCGATGATATCATTAGTGAGATCACGGCTACGAAAACCAGTGAGCGTGGGGAAACACGTATTGATGATAAAGTATCGGAAGCGGCCATGGAAGACAGGAAGAAGAATGGATATTTCTAAAAAGCAGCTTTGAGCGGTGAGCTTCGAGCGGCGAGCAAAATACAGTAAAGAACGTTTGAGTGAAAGGCTCGTAGCCCAGTTTTAGTAGTTCGTGGCTTTAACGGAACATAAATAATAACAAAATAAATTAATATAGATGGACTTACTTCGATTCATAACAGCCGGTAGTGTTGATGATGGTAAAAGCACCTTGATAGGCCGGCTGCTGTATGATAGTAAGAGTATCATGATCGATCAGCTGGATGCTATTGAGCGACAAAGCAAGAATAAGGAGGATGGAGAAATTGACCTGGCGTTGCTTACTGATGGCTTGCGTGCTGAACGTGAACAAGGGATCACGATCGATGTAGCGTACAAATATTTCTCTACACCTAAGCGTAAATTCATCATTGCCGATGCGCCCGGGCATATCCAATATACCCGTAATATGGTTACGGGGCTTCCAATGCGGACCTGGCCATTATCCTGATCGATGCACGCAATGGGGTAGCAGAGCAAACAAGGCGGCATTCGATCATCGCCTCCTTGTTGAATATTCCCCATATAGTGGTAGCCATCAATAAGATGGACCTGGTCAATTATTCGCAGGATATCTATAATAATATCGTGATCGATTACGCCAAGGTGGCGCAATCATTAGGACTAAAGCAGGTTACTTATATTCCCCTCAGTGCTTTACAAGGGGATAATATTGTTGAGAAGTCGGAAAAACTAGGTTGGTATGAAGGGCCTTCGCTCTTGCATTTCCTGGAGCAGGTAGAAGTACAGGATACGATCAATTTAACCAATGCCCGGTTTCCGGTGCAGTATGTGATCCGTCCGCAAACAGATGAACTGCACGATTATCGTGGGTATGCCGGTAAGATCGTGAGTGGTATTTACAAAGTAGGCGATCGGGTAACGGTACAGCCTGCTGGTATTCAAAGTACGATCAAGGCTATTGAGATAGGCGGTAAGCAGGTGCAGGAAGCATTTGCGCCACAAAGTGTGGTGCTACACCTGGATGATAATATCGATATCAGTCGTGGTGATGTGATCGTACATACGGCCCAGCCGGTGAAAACGGCACAAGAGCTGGAAGTACTGTTGTGCTGGATGGACAATAAGCCTTTGATACCTGGTAATAAATACTTGTTGCAGATCAATAGCCGGGTAGTACGTTCGGTAGTGCGGCATATTGAATACAAGCTGGATGTAAATACGCTGGAGAAAAATGAAGCGCCTCAACAGGCTGTGCTGAATGATGTGATCAAAGCCACTATCAAAACGGCTTCTCCCATTCCATTTGATTCCTACCAGGAATTAAGGGCCAATGGAGGTGCTATTTTGATTGATGAGACCAGTCATGTTACGGTAGGGGCTTGTATGATACAATAACAAAGCCCGGAACATTGAAATAGGTGTCACCAGCCAGAGGCTGGCGACTGGGGTAAAAGGCAACAAAGCAGCGCGGCAGGGTGGCCCATCTTCAACAAAGCTGAAAGTCGACAAGTACAACCAGGCAGGGGATTCGAGAAGGCGGCGACACACGCTAAAGTATGAAGCAGGACAAACAGGGTGAGGTATAGCGGTATAAGGCCCTATATTTTTGCCCCTTTAATCTACTAAAAAAGTAGACATAATGAATACAAACCAAACAGGGAAAGTGATTTTGGCGGGCGCGGGTCCGGGTGATCCCGAACTGCTGACCATTAAGGTGGCCCGCTATCTGCAGCAGGCTGATGTGGTATTGACGGACCGCCTGGTGAGTGAGGACATATTGAAAGCCTATGTGCGCCCGGATGCTGAATTGGTTTATGTAGGCAAGCAATGCCGCCGGGGGCTTCTACACCACAGGAAACGATCAATGAACTGTTAGTGGAATACGCCTCAACCGGAAAACTGGTGGTTAGGTTGAAGGGGGCGATGTATCTATATTCTCCAATATATTGGATGAGTTGGAGGTATTGGCAGCCAATCAAATTCCTTATGAGATCGTTCCTGGTGTGACGGCTGCGTTGGGTGCTGCTGCCTGTGCGGGCATTCCACTCACGGCCAGGGGGTACACTACAGCCGTACGTCTACTCACTTATTATAAATCAGATGCGGTAACAGATGCTTATTGGAAGGAGTTGGCCGCTACGGATGATACCTTGGTGTTTTATATGTCGTCCGAAACATTGGATGGTGTAGTAGCCAATCTTATAAAGAATAATATTGAGAGGATAAATTACTGGCGGTTATTGAACAGGCTACCACCCCGCTGCAGAATGTATATGTTTCGAATATCTATGAATACAATGACAAGCTAAAAGGGAAAAAGTTCATTTCTCCTTCGCTGGTGATCATTGGCAAAGTTGTGGGGCTGCATGAGCAGTTCAGCTGGCTGGCGAATAGTCAAAGCAAAGAAGACTATTTCAAGCCGGTAGCCAAATTATTTACAACCATCACTGACCATACTGAAAAAGTAAAAGACCATGTTAGTAGAGCCTAAATTGAAGATGTTGCTTGACCTGGTAAATACCTCCTCCAAAGAAGAATTGATTTGGATGAATGGATACCTGGCGGGCCTGCTGGCACAAAATCAGCCGGTACAACAAGCTGCGCCGCTGCCTGTAGCAGCTGAAGTAAAACCTGCTGTACAGAAAATCACCATTGCTTATGGTACGGAAACCGGCAATTCGAAAAAGCTGGCCACTGATTTTGCCTCCCAGGCGAAGAAGAGTGGTATCAATGCCAAGATTGTAAGCCTTGACCAATACAGGCTCAATGATCTTTCCAAAGAAGAATACTTTTTACCATTATTAGTACTCAGGGAGAAGGAGAGCCACCAGCTACAGCTAAGAAATTCTACGATCATATACACCAGAATGGCTTTAAACTAAATCAGTTGAAGTTTGGCGTACTGGCGCTGGGTGACACTTCATATCCGTTGTTCTGTAAAGCGGGTGAGGATGTGGATGCGCAATTACAGCGCCTCGGCGGTCAACGGATCGTATCGCTGCAATGTTGTGATACGGACTATCAATCGGAAGCTACGAATTGGTTCTCGCAGGTATTAACCCAGTTAACGACGGCTGGCAGTAGCGCTCCGGCGCAAACGGCAGGTACACCGGTGGCCAAAAACAACGGGTAAGAAAACCTATAAGGGTACTATTTTAACCAATCTCAACCTCAACGACCGGGGTTCATCAAAAGCTACTTACCATATTGAAATTGGCGTAGCTGATGAAATTGATTACCTACCGGGTGATTCTATCGGCATCATACCCGAAAATCCCAAATCGGTAGTGGATACGATCCTGGCCCTGGCTTTCAGCAATAATGGCACACCTATTACCTACCGGAATGAGACTGATTCTATTTTTAATCATTTGAAGAAACGGATCAATGTTGCCTGGCTGCCGGAACGTGTGGTGAAGCAATATGCTGCCATTATCAAGCAGGATATTCCGGAAACAAAGATTGGTTTGGTAGATCTATTGAAGATCTATCCTGTAAAGGATGTGCAACAGTTTCATGAGGTGGTAGCCATCCTGGAACCTATTACGCCCAGGTTGTATTCCATTTCCTCTTCTCCGGCAGCACATAGTGGCGAAATACATATCACGGTAGCCAGGGATACTTATTACCTTAACCAGGAAGCTAAATACGGACTTTGCTCAGATTTCCTGACTCAGCACCTGAGCCTGGATAGTGAAATAGAATTCTATATACACAAGAATAGCCAGTTCCGCCTACCAGCTATTGATAAGGATGTGATCATGATTGGTCCGGGCACAGGTATTGCGCCATTCCGCTCATTCCTGGCCGAGCGAGATGCTACTGGTGCGGAAGGCCGCAATTGGCTCTTTTTGGTGATCAACATTTTGTAACGGATTTCCTGTATCAAACTGAATTGCAGAACTGGCTGCAAACAGGCGCTTTGACGAATATCAATCTGGCTTTCTCCCGCGATCAAAAATATAAGATCTATGTGCAGCACCGGATTCTGGAAAAAGCTGCTGAATTGTGGAAGTGGATCAGTAGTGGCGCTTATATCTATATCTGCGGTGCCAAAGAACCTATGAGCATGGATGTAGAATATGCCTTCTTGCAGGTGATCCAACGGTATGGCAGTAAAACGGATGGGGAAGCTATCCAATACCTGGATCAATTAAAAGAGGAAGGAAGGTTTTTGAAGGACGTTTATTAGAAAATAGTGAATCGAAAGCGAAGAGGTGACACTTTTCGTTTTCGCAGCAGCGGAAAAGTGTCACCTCTTTTTGATAATGAATATAAACGATTAACAGTTCGAAAGCTCTTACTACACAGTTGAGCCTGGACCAGAACCTGAATATATCATGAGCACGAATAAGAATTTATCGCCAACAGAAAAGATCAAAACCGAAAGTAATGCTTTGCGTGGCACGCTGAAAGAAAGCCTGCATGATGAAGTAACGGGCGCTATCCGTGAAAACGACCAGGCATTGATCAAGTTTCATGGCATGTATCAACAAGATGACCGCGACCGTAGGGAAGAGCGCAGTGCTAAGAAACTGGAATGGCTCTATTCTTACATGGTACGTCTCCGCCTGCCGGGTGGTTTTCTTACTCCCGACCAATGGGAGGGATTGCACCATATTGCAGGTGATCATTCTACCGGGGTGATCAAGATCACCACTCGTCAAACCGTTCAATTGCATGGTATTCTTAAATCTCATGTAAAACCGACTTTGCAGGCGTTCAATACCATCCAACTGGATGCAATTGCTGCTTGTGGTGATGTGAACCGGAATGTAGTATGCGGTGCGCATCCCAAACAATCAGCCATTCATGAAGAAGTATTTCAATATGCGGATAAGTTAAGCCAGTTGGCTTTACCCAAAACAAGGGCTTATTATGAAGTGTGGCTGAATGAGCAGCCATTGATCGATAAAAACAGGAGGAAGATCCTTTATATCAGGATCGGTACCTGCCTCGTAAGTTTAAGATCGCCCTTGCCATTCCACCGCATAATGATGTAGATGTTTTTGCCAACGACCTGGGTTTGATCGCTATTGTGGAAGAAGGAAAACTGATAGGCTTCAATGTGGCGGTAGGCGGTGGTTTAGGTGCTACGCATGGTAATGCCAACACCTATCCCCGATTGGGTACGGTATTGGGATTTGTGCGGGGAGAAGAGAAAACATTGAAAGCTGCCTATGAGGTAATCACGGTACAGCGTGATTTTGGCAATCGTAGTGATCGAAAGTTGTCCCGTTTAAAATATACGGTTGATAGAATGGGTGTGGAGGCTTTTAAAGCGGAATTTGAAAAACGTTGTGGTTTTGAATTGGAAGAAGCCAAGCCTTATACTTTCACGCACCGGCCTGACTATTATGGCTGGCACCAGAATCATGAAGGCAAGTGGTATTATACGGTGTTTGTAGAAAATGGCCGTATCCTGGATGATGGAAAGGCGGCTATAAAAACGGCTTTATTGGAAGTGGCTAAAACGGGGACTGCCAATTTCCGGTTTACCTGTAACCAGAACGTTATTATTAGCGATATTGACCCGAAAGACAAGAAAACGGTAGAGGCTATTTTGCAGCAATTTGGTATCATTGCACATACCGACCAGGCAGGGCCGGTACGCCGCAGTGCTATTGCTTGCGTTGCCTTTAATACCTGTCCGCTTGCCCTTGCCGAAGCTCAACGATACCTGCCCACCTTAATCGACAAGATTGAGGTATTGATGGATAAGCACCAGATCAGTGACGATGAAATTTCCGTGCGTATGACGGGTTGCCCCAATGGTTGTGGAAGGCCTTATGCCGCCGAGATTGGATTTGTAGGTACGGCTTACGGTCAATACAATATGCACCTGGGGGAGACCGTGATGGAATGCGGTTGAATAAAAAGTACAAGGACAGCCTGGATGAGCCGGCTATTCTTAGTGAACTGGATAACTTGTTAGGTATCTACAGTAAGAAAAGAGAGAAAGGGGAAACCTTTGGTGACTTTGCAATTCGTGAACAATGGGTTACGATGTAGTGGGTATCAAATAATTAATAATACCGAAAGGATGTCTACAGAGAATCTAAACAATGGATTACCGGAGGCGCCTGCCTTATCACAGGATGCCAATCATTTATTTCCGGTATTTCTCCGGCTGGAAATCCTGGAGGTGCTGTTGGTGGGCGCCGGCAAGGTAGGCCTGGAGAAGCTAACGGCTATATTGGGAAATGCGCCTGCAGCGCATGTTTCGGTGGTAGCCACTAACGTATCAGAACAAGTGAGAACGCTGGCGGAAGGGCATCAATTTGTAGACATAGAAGAACGTGCATTTGAGGAGAAAGACCTTGAGGGTAGAGACCTTGTAATTATTGCGGTGAATGATAAGTTGCTGAGTCAATCCATCCGCGATGCTGCCAGGCAAAAGAAGATCCTGGTAAATGCTGCGGATACGCCTGATCAATGTGATTTTTACCTGAGCTCGGTGGTGCAGAAGGGGAACCTCAAAATTGCTATCTCCACAAATGGAAAGTCGCCCACGGCAGCTAAGCGGATCAAGGAGGTATTGAATACGGCCTTGCCGGGTGAGTTGAATGAGGTGATCAATAACCTGCATGTAGTACGTAACCGGTTGAATGGCAATTTTGAATACAAGGTAAAGCGGCTGAATGAGCTTACTAAAATACTGATAGAGCGGGATACTTCGGAAAAGGAAAGACGGTGGAGGAAGATTGCGACCTACTCGCTGGTTATTTTTGCGCTGATGCTGGTAGGACATTTCATCTTTTCTTATCTCCCTTTGCAGCAAATGGTGGATGATTCGGTGAAGTGGTATCAGACTTTGGATAAGAATTTCCATTGGATGGTACTGGCTGGCTTTTTGGCCCAATTGGTAGACGGCGCTTTGGGTATGGGGTATGGGGTAACCAGTGCTACGATTCTATTATCGGCGGGTGTAAATCTGGCAGCAATCAGTGGAAGTATCCATACGGCCGAAATGTTTGCCAGTGGTGCTTCGGGCTATAGTCACTATAAATTTGGCAATGTAAACAAGAAGCTGTTTAAAGTATTGGTAATACCGGGTGTGATTGGCGCGATCCTGGGAGCTGTTTTGCTTTCTTTATATGGCGATACGCATACACCTTACCTCCGCCCTATTATGGCCTGTTATACCATGTTTCTGGGCCTTAGGATCTTTTACAATGCATTTAAGAAGCAACAAGCAAAGCCTAAAAAGTTTAAACGTTATGGTTTGCTGGCCGGGGCAGGCGGGTTCCTGGATTCATTTGGCGGCGGCGGCTGGGGGCCTATCGTTACGACTACGCTGATCACCAAGGGGCGCAGCCCACGGTTTGTAATTGGTTCTGTGAGTCTTACTGAATTCTTTGTGACGCTGGCCAGCGCCTTCACCTTTTTACTTTGCTGGGTGTAACGCACTGGCAGGTAATTGTGGCGCTGATCATAGGGGGCTGCTGGCGGCACCTATTGCGGCGAAACTGGCAGGTAAACTGCCCCGGAAAACGGCGCTCATCTTATTGGGGTCGCTGGTTATTTTCTGGAGCATCAAGATCATTATAAAAGTATTCTAATGCAAAAGGCCCGGCTATTGAAAGCCGGGCCTTTTGTGGTAATAATAGTCTAGTAAAATAATAGACTGTATATCGGAAATAACCCTTATTTTAGCATAATTATGAAACAGCCTTCTTCTCCTGCTATTCCTCTTTACTCTCTTGCAACGATCCATGCATTGGAGTGCTCCTGTTGTAATAACAGATAAGCCCTGCAAAAGATCGCTGGGTAACGTTTGATTTTTGAAATAACTCTCCCGGTCTCATTACAAGTAGCCGGATTTTATTTTGCTCTATAAGTCTATAAAAACAATAGACTGCAACCATTAAAACATCAACGGTATTATGAAGCCAACATTTTTACTGCTCATGACCTTGTTATTCCTGGGAACGGCCAGTGCTCAGGAAGTTAGCCTTATTGAAGTATCGGGCCGTGTAACCGACCAGGAAAAACACGAGCCATTGTCGGATGTAAGTATTCAAATTAAAGGAACTGTACAGGGTACGATTACCAACAGAACGGGTGAGTTTGTACTGCGTACGAAAACTAAACTCCCTTTCACGCTGGTTTTTCTTCTATCGGATTTAAGGAGCAGGAGCTTGAGGTGAAGAGCCTGGGTTCTAACCTTCAAATTGCGCTGGCTACTCAAACCTATCTGGGGAATGAAGTAGTGGTAACGGCTTCGCGTGTGCCGGAAAATATTTTGAAATCTCCGGTGGCTATTGATAAGCTGGACATCCGGGCGATCAGGCAAACGGCTGCACCCAGCTTTTATGATGCGCTTGAAAATATCAAGGGGGTTCAGATGACTACCTCCAGCCTTACCTTCAAAGTGCCCAATACGCGTGGATTTAATATTCCCAATAATTTCCGGTTTATGCAATTGGTGGATGGTGTAGATATGCAGGCGGCTACCCTCGGGGTACCTCTGGGAAATGCCATCGGGCCTACGGAACTGGATATCCAAAGTGTGGAGATCACGCCTGGCGCTGCCTCGGCCCTCTATGGTATGAATGCCATTAATGGGATGGCCAACCTGCTTACAAAAGACCCTTTTACCAACCAGGGCCTTAGCTTTTATCATAAAACGGGTGTTAATCATGTGGACAATAGAGACCATGATGCTGGGATATTGACAGAAACGGCCATCCGGTATGCCAAGGCATTCAATAATAAGTTTGCTTTCAAGATCAATGCGAGTTATATGCAGGGGATAGATTGGATATCGGATACGCGGCTGGATCAAAACCCCAATAATAAGAATTCGGCCAACCCTGCCTATCCGGCGCTGAATGGAGCTAATAATGCGGCTTTTGATGGCTGGAATAAATATGGTGATGATGCCTTGCAATTGAGTAATACGGTTTCCATTACAGATCTTACGATAGATGGGGTAGATAAAAGAACTTTAACGGTTGCACGTACAGGCTATTGGGAGAAAGACCTGGTAGACCCTAAGGTAGATAACCTGAAGCTGGACCTGGCTTTGCATTACCGGCTTAACGCCAATACGTTATTGTCTTACTCTTATCGGGTAGGTAAAATGGATGGGGTATTTCAGCGGGGTAATAAGGTGAAGTTGGATAATGTGGTGGTGCAAAACCATCACCTGGAATTGAAGGGCATCAATTATAATATCAAGGCTTATGTAATCCAGGAAAGGACGGGCGATTCTTACAATGTAAAGCCGCTGGCGGACAATATGGATCTATATACCGGAGGTAGTGGAACTGTGTGGGGTAATAAATTTAAAGCAGGATTAAATGCGTATGCGGCGGCCAATGGCGGTAAATTAACTTCGGATAACCTGGCTGCGGCCACTGCTTTTGCCCGGCAGCAGGCCGATGCGAGCCGTGCAGAGCCGGGTACGGAAAGGTTCAACCGGGTGAAAGATTCTATTGTAAGGATCAATAACTGGGATATCAAATCTTCTTTGATACCTGATGCGCCTGTAACGGGTGGTGCTGCGCTGATCCAAAAAAGCAATGTATACCATGTAGAAGGTCAATGGGACCTTACGAAGTATACGAAAGTGCTGAACTTACTGGTAGGTGCGGATGCGCGTGTGTATGAATTGATACCGGATGGTAATAACTTTGTAGATTTTGACCGTCCTATTGCTGAGCGGAACCTGGCTGACAAAAACGGAAGCTATGGAAGTAATACGTATTATAAGAAGTTTGGCGGATTTGCACAAGTCACCAAAACTTTCTTTGAGGAGAAGTTGAAGTTGTTTGGTTCTTTGCGTTATGATTATAATCCTGAGTTCGATGCTAAGTTTACACCACGTATTGCTGCGGTATATACCTTTAATCAATACCACAACTTCAGGGTTACTTTTCAGCAAGGGTATCGTTTCCCTGCCTTGTTTGAAGCACTGTCTTATGTAAACAATGGCCGGGTAAAGCGGGTAGGTATTTTGCCCATTATCAATGAAGGGTTGGGCTTCCGGGAAAATAGTTATACGCAACCATCGGTAGCGGCTTTCAATACGGCAGTGAAAGCCGGGGGTAATACAGATGCTGCTGCGCTTGCTAACAGGGGTTTATTGGAAGTGGCTAATTTGCCTGATGGCCGTCCGGAAGGGATCAACTCATTTGAGGTAGGATATAAGAGTGTATTGTTCAACAATAAGTTGTTGATCGATGTGGATGCGTATGCCAATATTTATGATGGATTCCTGGGTCAGGTACAGGTATATGTTCCCAAAGGTGAAACGGTGGGCTCTGATGCTGCTGTGATAGCCATGATAGACAGGAACCGGGATGAGCAGCCGGCGAAAGCTGCCAACGGTACTACACCAGCCACGGTGGCCAGTAAAGGGCAGGACCGTTACCGGGTATATACGAATGCTAAAAATAAGTATACGACTTATGGCTCTTCACTGGGGTGACTTATAACTTCTACAAAACCTTTGCTGTATCGGGCAACCTTAACTATAATGATATCAAAGGTAATTCAACACCCGACCTGTTTGTAACAGGGTTCAATACGCCCAGGTGGACGGCTAATTTATCATTTGGCAACCGGGCGATCACAAAGGATATTGGTTTCAACATTACCTGGAGATGGCAGGATGCTTTCTTGTGGGAAAGTCCCCTGGTAACTGGTCGTGTGGCTGCCTATCAAACGGTTGATGCGCAGGTTACCTTTCGTGTGCCGAAAGTACATAGTACCATTAAGGCTGGCGGTACTGATCTCTTAAATCACCGGTACCTGCAATATGCGGGAGGCCCCTCTCTTGGGGGCTTATATTATGTAGCCATCACTATTGACGGGCTGTTAAAATAATTATTTACGTGTATGAAAGAAGGCCTTGCCTGGTGTAAAAACCGTGGCAGGGCCTTCAAGTTATATATGACTTTAGGTTATTGGGCTAACCAGTCGGCAAGGGTATGTGATATTTTTCCGGCTTCTACCATAAATCCATCATGGCCATACGCCGAATCAATTTCTACGAGGGTGGCGTTGGGCAAGTGGGCTTGCATATGCCTTTGTTCTTCGAGGGGCATAAAATATCGCTGCTGATGCCAATGAGCAGGGTTTTTGGTGGATGCCCTGTAAGATCAGTTCCACATTGCCTCCGCGGCCCCGGCCCAAATGATGGGTGTCCATGGCTTTGGTGAGTGTCCAATAGCTGTAGGCGTTGAACCGTTTGACGAGTTTATCGCCCTGGTAATGGATATAGGAGGCTGCGCGGTAATGGTCGAGTTTTTCGGAATCGGGGTCGGTTTGTTTTTGTACCATGATGCCATAATTGCGGTAGGTAAGCATGCCAATGGCGCGGGCTGCTTTAAGGCCTTTCTGACCTGCCTGGGGGAGGCATCCTGCCAGGTGCTATCGGCTTCAATGGCCAGCCGTTGGGTGGCATGAATGGCAATACCCCAGGCGCTTTCGGTAGGGGAGGTAGCGAGGAGAAAAAGACGCTGGATCAGGTCTTTTTCCTGTACGCTCCATTCAAGTACCTGGTATCCGCCCATGCTGCCGCCCATGAGGAGGTAAATATTGTTGATGCCCAGGTATTGGCGCAATAAAATATGGGCTTTTACCATATCGCGGATAGTAACCAGGGGAAATTGGTGAAAATAGGGCTGATTGGTGATTGAATTGGTGCTCAATGGCCCGGTGGTGCCATAACAGGAGCCCAGTATATTGGCGCAAACGATGAAATACTGGTCTGGGTTGATCACGCAGTCTTTGCCTACAACGCCCTGCCACCAGTCGGCCACTTCGGAGTTGGCGGTCAAGGCATGGCAAATCCACACTACTTTACTATCTGCCCGCAGGGTGCCATAGGTATGATAGGCAATGGTAAGTTCAGGTAATGTTTGGCCGTTTTCCAGGGGAAAGGGCTGATTATATTGGAAATACTTCATTCTTCCGATAAGCTAATTCAGGGTGCAAAGTAAATGCCTGCATGAATTACATTTGCAAAAATCTTTGCCATGATAAAAATTGAGTTAGAAAGGGTAGCAGGCGACTACGGATTTGCCGCAAAAGACGCTTATGGTCATGTGGTGCATACGGACAGTAGCCCGGAATCGGGGAGAGAATTTTGGAGTACGGCCTATGCAGTTGTTACTCATGGGGTTGGGTAGCTGCAGCGGGATTGATATTGTGTCCATTCTAAAAAACAGCGGCAGACGATAGATGCTTTTACGATGAAAATAGAGGGATTGCGTGAGCCGGGTAAAGAACCATCTATCTGGCAGGATATTACGATCGTTTTTGAGCTTACGGGGATATTGATGCTGATAAGGCTAGAAAAGCCTGTGAACTATCGATAAATAAATATTGTTCTGTTGCGGAAACCCTTCGCCGGGCCGGTGGGAATTTGAAATGGGAAGTGAAGGTGAATGGAAAATAGCTACGAGCTGTGAGCTTCGAGCTACGAGCGAGCAGCCTTTGGAGGGAAGGCTAGTGGGGAATGGTAAGTGGGAATTCAGCTTACAGAAGAAGGCTAGTGGCGAAATACAAGAGACAGCATAGAGAAGACGGAGGTCGTAAGACCAGCTACTGTGAAATATACAATTCAGTAAGTAATAAAGAAATCATCAACGTAGATCATGTCACAACATCCGATTACAAAAGCGATCCGTACGCAAACAGACCGCACTCCTGAAATGGAGCATTCAACACCTTTATTTTTGACCAGTAGTTTTTGCTTTGATACAGCCGAAGATATGCGTGCGGCATTTGCCGATGAAACGGATGATAATATTTATAGCCGTTTTACAAATCCCAATGTAAAAGAACTGGTAGACAAGGTTTGCGCTTTAGAAGGGGCGGAAGCCGGTTATGCCACTGCCTCTGGCATGAGCGCCATCTTTGGCTCTTTTATGGCTTTGATGAAGAAGGAGATCACCTGCTTTCCTGTAATGCTATTTTTGGGAGCACGCATACGGTGATCACGAAGTTTCTTCCTAAATACGGTATTGAATCTACTTATGTAAGTGCTGCTGCGGATGCAGCTGCGTGGGAGGCTGCGATACAGCCGAATACGCGGATGATCTATATTGAAACGCCTACGAATCCAGGGCTGGATATTATTGACCTGGAAATGATCGCTGCATTGGCTAAAAAGCATAATATTATCCTGAATGTAGACAATTGTTTTGCCACACCTATCGGACAACGTCCGATTGACCTGGGAGCCGACCTGGTGATCCACTCTGCTACGAAGTGGATGGATGGGCAGGGGCGTGTATTGGGTGGGGTAGTTGCCGGGCGGGCTGACCTTATTAAGGATATTTACTTGTTTTGCCGCAGTACGGGACCTTCTTTATCACCCTTCAATGCCTGGTTATTGAGCAAGAGCCTGGAGACGCTGGATGTACGTATGGAGCGCCATAGTGCCAATGCACTGAAACTGGCGAATGCGGTGGAGGGGCACCCCAAAGTGTCCTGGCTTAAATATCCTTTCCTGTCCAGTCACCCCCAACATGCGATTGCTATCAAACAGATGAAAAATGGGGGCGGGGTGGTTTGTTTTGAATTGAAAGGTGGGTTGGAAAGTGGGCGTCGTTTCCTGGATGCCCTGCAAATGCTATCCCTGACGGCCAATCTAGGTGATACGCGCAGTATTGCTTCTCATCCTGCCAGCACGACGCATGCAAAACTCACTGCAGATGAGCGGCTGGCAGTAAATATTACACCGGGACTCATTAGGATCTCCACGGGGTTGGAGCATGCTGATGATATCATCCAGGATATTTTGCAGGCGCTCGATAGGTGTTAGCCCCGGGACTAGCTGTAAATTTCGTATCTTATGTGAAACTTGCAGTATGAAGCGGGCCTACCTGGCGGAGGTGATCAAAAAACATGGGGGTCGTATCAAACGATATAGCAATCAGTTACCTGGATCTTTTGAAACGGAAACGATCCATGAGTTACGGGTGGAGTACAAAAAATTAAGGGCATTTATACGAATGCTCCAGATGGATGCTGAAGCCCGCCACCTTACGATTTCTCCTGCTATTAAAATGGTCTACCAATCTGCGGGCCATGTGCGCGACCTGCAATTATTCCTGCCATTGGTAATAGGGAAAGCTGAACAAGAAAATCAATTTTTACTGGTTATACGCAAGACCTGCAGCAACGTTTGTTCAAAGCGAAGGAAACATTGGTGACAGCAATTGAAAAATTCAAAGCAGGGAAAGCTATTGACAGTATTACTCAGGAGTTGCCAGCTGCTTTGGAAGATGCGGCCATTCGCAAATTCATACACCGGAAAGTAGGGGCCATACAAGTTATTTTACTGGCTTTGGAAAAGGATAAGGAGCTACATACGATACGCAAGCAATTGAAGGATATCATTTATAATATCCGAATTTTTGATAGTGACTGGGGCTTATCCTTTCCTGTAATAGCCTGGCGGAGTGAGAAAAGATTAAATGATACGGCAGCGATGCTGGGCGACTTCAATGACCTTTGTATTGCCAGTTCATTCCTGTCGGAAGATATAATAGGGACTTTGCCCGAAGGTGAAAAAATACCCTTGAGAACCTGGCGAACGAACTTACTCCAGGAGAAAGAAGTTGTTAAACTACAATTGATGGAACAGCTTTCACAGTTACACCTCGTTTCAAACTTTGAACGGATGAGCTAGCAGGATAAATGCTGTCGAGAACATTTTCGATAGGCTCCTTTAGATGAAAGGTGAGTCACCCTGCAGCCCGGCAAAACAGCGCGGCAGGGTGGCCCACCTTCTGCAAGGTTGGAAGGTCGAAATGCTCCTTTAGATGAAAGGTGAGTCACCCTGCAGCCCGACAAAGCAGCGCGGCAGGGTGGCCCACCTTCGACAAGACGGTTGACGGTCTTAGAATACAACCTGACGGCGTTGCCAATAGCTTAGGCTTTAATGGCTGGTAGCTCCTGCTTCGTTCAATACTTTTTCCATTTGCATGCTGCGGGAGCCTTTGATGAGGAAGAAGGTATTGTGGAATGCCTGTTGGCTAAACCATTCTCCTGCCTGCCGGGCGTTTTCTTTCTTAATAAAGGGTGATCAATTTTTTGAAGTCGCCACCTACCAGCACGACGGCTTGCCAGGGATATTGTTGAATGAGTGAAACGATCTGCTGGTGCTCCTGCAGGCTTTCGGGACCCAGCTCGGCCATGGCCCCCAGCATCAAAACTTTATGAGGGGCTTGAATAGCGGCAAAGTTTTCAATAGCAGCCCTCATACTACTGGGATTGGCATTGTAGGCATCCAAGATAAATTTATTGTCGCCCTTTTCCATCAATTGTGAGCGACTGTTGGAAGGGGAATAATTTTCAATGGCCTTTTGATCAGGTTATCCTCTATATTGAATTGTTTTCCTATTGTAACAGCTACCAATACGTTGGGCAAATTGTAAGCACCAACCAGTTGGGTTTGGATAGTAAAGGGGTTTGTGGCATGAATGGCTACTGAAAGGAAAGGTTCGCTTTGGAAAAGCTGGCCTGTAACATCGGCTTCTATTGTTCCGTATTTAATGATGGTAGGAATTCCTTTACTCATGGTTTGCAGGTAATGGTAATCCCACATTACAAAAGCTGTTCCTTCATGTGTGCGTAAGTAATCATACAATTCTCCTTTGCCTTTGCGTACGCCTTCCTCGCCACCAAAACCTTCTAAATGGGCTTTGCCAGCATTGGTGATGATGCCGTGTGTGGGTAAGGTATAAGCACAATAACTGGCGATCTCCTGCTGGTGATTGGCGCCCATTTCAATAACAGCCATTTCAGCATCTTTTTGTATCCGCAGTATGGTAAGTGGCACACCAATATGGTTATTCAGATTGTCCTGGGTTGTGTAGGTTTTATAGGTGGTGGACAATACGGCATGCACCAGTTCTTTGGTAGTGGTTTTGCCGTTGCTGCCGGTAATGGCTATAACAGGTATGTTGAATTGCCGGCGATGGTGTTTCGCTAATTGCTGCAAGGTGTCGAGGGTATCTTTTACAACAATGATCCTATCATTGGGTACTGCGGGGGCTTCATCTACAACTGCATAAGGGGCGCCGGCGGCCAGTGCTTTTTCGGCAAACTGGTTGGCGTTGAAGTTGGGTCCTTTCAGGGCAAAGAACAGGTCACCCTCCTTTAGAGCCCGGGTGTCGGTTTGTACAGATGGGTATTGTTGGAATATGGTGTACAGTTGTTCGATGGTCATAAGGCAAATATAGGAAACCCTACAGTTTTCGTTTCACAGAGGTGACACCTTTCGTCTGCGGCGCAAGCGAAAGGTGTCACCTCTAATAAAAAAGCCATCCGATATTATCGAATGGCTCCTTAATGAATATGGTTGGAAGATTATCTCTTTCTTGTATTCTGTCTTCTTTGAGGGTAGTCGATACCGGTTTTACGGCCGTTACCTTCGGGGCTACCTACGCGGTCCATAGCACAACGGAAACCAACGGTGCTGCTACCTTGATCTTCTTCCAGGAAGCGGCGTGTACCGGGAGACAAATAGTAAGGACGATCGTTCCAGCTACCACCCTTAATCACCCGAGATTTATCGCTGATGAGGGTAGTGAAGCCATAACCACGTCCGCCATTTTTCAGGTTCTCGCTTATATCAGTGCTACCATAAGTAACACCACTTACGAGTGAGTCACCATCGAGGTAGTTGATCACATTACCTTTTGATAGTTGCGGCGGGCCTTGCTTTCTTCATCGGTAACGTATACTCTTTTTACACGACCGAGGCTGTCTTTCTCAAACTCGCCATCTTTGTTCTTGGCGTCGTTCTGGAAATAGTTACCACGGAAAGGGGCTACGTCATCCTGGTCAACGGAAGATAAAGGACGATAAACGTCTTCTACCCACTCGTTCACGTTGCCGGCCATGTTGTACAAACCAAAAGAATTGGGGAAGAAAGATGATACAGGGGCTGTATAAACGGCGCGGTCGTTCAAGCCACCGGCCACACCCATGTTATCACCATTACCGCGTTTGAAGTTGGCCAGGAAAGTACCTTGCCAGGCTCCACGGCGGTTATCACGCAAGCCATTTACATTCTGGCTCCAGGAATATACTTGTTTGTTGGTGATCAACTCTTCACCCCGTTTGCCTTCTTTCTTACTGGGGATGGGTTTTGACCAACGAGGGCCAATGCTGCATATTCCCATTCTGCTTCAGTAGGCAGGCGGTAAGAAGGTAACAGGATACCATCTTCAAAAGTTACAGTAGTACGTGGTGTACCATTCGGGTTCTTCAATGGGTTCTTTTTGGAACGAACATTGTTGCCCGGAGTAGGTGTAGTAAGTCCTAACAAATACGCTTTGGTATTGAAGGACTCGGCACCTTGTCCGGAAATATTCTTGAAGCTGTTTTTGTTGACAAATCCTTTATCCAACAGGGCTTTTTCGTTGACCCTGTCGCTACGCCAAAGGCAGAAATCGTGTGCTTGTCTCCAGGTTACGCCTACAACAGGGTAATAGTTATAAGAAGGGTGGCGGAAATAGTATTCTACCATGGGTTCGTTATAACCCAGTTCACTACGCCATACCAGGGTATCGGGTAGTGCTCCTTCGCGGACGGCTTTGTATTCATCTGCATCAAAGACATTGTTGATCCAGTACAAATATTCACGATAGTGAATATTGGCTACTTCGGTGCGGTCAATGTAAAATGAATTGACTGTTTTACGGCTAGGAATATTGTTCCAATCGCCCATTACATCTTCTTCTACAGCGCCCATCTGGAAGGTACCACCCTGAACAAATACGAGGCCGGGGCCTGTACGTTGTTCTTTTTCGCGGGATACCTGGTAGCCGCCCATATTCTTGTCATTGTAGTTCCAACCCGTAACGTCGGATTTTTCCTGCTTTTTGCCGAAAAGGCCCCCGTTTTTGCAGGAAGACACTGCCGCAGTACAGGAGAGCAGGATAAATAGGTTTTTCAGATTCATTTTGATAACTTTTGCCTTTGGTTCAATTAGTTTAAACGTGCTTTCAAAGCAAATATTGTACAGTTTTTCAGGCTGTTTATCCACAGGGACAGCGGAATGGCGAATATAGCTACTTTCAAGTAAACAAGCTTTTTCTGTAACACTTATTACCTTTAAAATGAGCTATTTTTGAAGGGATGGGCCGTAGTTGTATTATCCCCTTGCTATTGCTGATTACCCTGTTTTCCGGGGCATTGTCTGCATCCGGTCAAAGAGCATATACGAGTCAATCTGTCTTAGCGGTTGGTAATTGGTACAAAATAGCTGTATCAGGTGCTGGGATCTACAAAATAGATCTTCCTTTCCTGTCATCGCTGGGGATCAACACGGCCTCCCTGCCGTCAGGCTCCCTGCGATTATGGGGTAATGGCGGGCAGATGCTCCCCGAAAATAATAGCGGTGTCATTATTGACGACCTGACAGAAAACGCCATTTGGGTGGAAGATGGGGGTGATGGGGTGCTCAATGGTAATGATTTCCTGCTTTTTATGCGCCAGGGCCGCATCGTTGGGTGGCGGATCCTGTGAACAGGCGTTTTAGTCATGAAAAGAATGTGTACAGTGAACAATCTTTCTATTATCTCAGTATAGGCGGTACGGGCAAGCGGGTACTTACGCCCCCTGTTGTGCTGGTTCCCAATACTATGATTAGCAGTTTTTCGGACAGGTATTTTTATGAACTGGATACTGTTAATTTGTTAAGCAGTGGCCGTCAATGGTTTGGAGAGGATTTTGCCGATGGTCCCGGCAAGGTGAAGACGCGCAGCTATAGGGTTCCGGTGCCTTCGGCAGTAACCGGCCCTGGCCTGCTCAACATCAGTTGCCTGGCCCGTTCATTCGGAACGGGTAGCCGCTTTAATGTATCGGTTAATAACGAGGTTGTATTGGCGATGGATATCCCCCGGTGGCGACGGGGCCTTATGATCAATTTGCCCGTAGCATTGAGTTGTCAGGAACTTTTGGGGCTGCACAGAATGAGCTGGTTGTACGGTTTGATTTCACGCCTGGAAGTGCCAATGGGCAGGGGTGGCTTGACTGGTTTGAGGTGTTTTTAAGGCGCAATTTGTCGATGAGCGGGGTTAATCAATTGTTGTTTCGTGACTGGAACAGTGTAGGCGCTGGTAATGTGGGCAATTTTATTGTGAGGAATGGAACGGCTGCTACGCGGGTATGGGATATTTCGAACCCGCTTATGCCTGTTGGTATGCAGGTTATTCCTGATGGAGCTGATCTGCGTTTTATTAATGATTGCGGGCAGTTGCGGGAATATATTGCCTTTAGTACCACGGGTTTATTAGTACCCACTGGGCTGGGCAGGGTAGTGAACCAGGACCTGCACGGGCCGGCGGTGACGGACCTGATCGTTATAACGCATAGCTCTTTACTGGCGCAGGCTCAGCGCCTGGCGCAATTTCATGAACAGCACGATCATCTGCGGACAAAGGTTGTTACTACGGAGCAGGTTTTCAATGAGTTTTCATCGGGTACGCCGGATCCGGCTGCCATACGTGATTTTGTAAAAATGTATCATGACCGGGCTGGGGCTGATACGACCAAACGGGCCAAATATTTATTGCTTTTTGGCGATGGCTCTTTTGATTACAAGACAAGGATCACGAACAATACGAACCTGGTGCCGGCCTGGGAAAGCCGGGCGTCGCTGGACCCTTTGGCTACGTACACTTCGGATGATTTTTATGGTTTGCTGGATGATGGAGATGATATGAACGGTACGGGCACCTATTTGCTTGATATTGGCATTGGACGTATTCCTGCCCGCTTTGAAAGGGAAGGGCAGTCGATTGTAGATAAAATAATAGGTTACCACGAACCCAAAAGTCTGGGCGCCTGGCGCAATGAGCTCAATTTTGTGGCTGATGATGAAGATAATAACCTGCACTTGCAGGATGCTGAGATCATTACTCAATCGGCTCATTCGGTGGCGCCGGTTTTTAATATTGGCAAGACCTATCTTGATGGCTTTCGGCAGGAAAGCGGCGCTGGCGGAAGCCGCTATCCGGAGGTGAACCTGGCTATCAGTAACCAACTTTTCAATGGTACGCTGATCTGGAATTATAATGGGCATGGAGGCTACCGCCGGCTGGCGGAAGAAGTAGTGCTGGACCAGGACATAATTAATACTTTTAATAATGCCGATAAACTGCCCCTGTTTATTACTGCCACGTGTGATGTAGCGCCTTATGATAATCCGCTTATCAGCTCTATAGGAGAAAACCTTTTATTACGGGAAAAATCAGGGGCTATAGCGCTGATGACGACCACGCGGCTGGTATTTGCTTTCAGCAACCGGGTCATGAATAAGAATTACCTGGAAGCTGCTTTATTGAAGCAGCCTAACGGGCATTATTTGTCGCTGGGGGAGGCGGTCCGCAGGGCTAAAAACACGACGTATACCTTTTCGGGTGATGTGATCAATAACCGTAAGTTTACCTTGTTGGGGGACCCTGCTATGACATTGGCCTACCCACTTCACTCGGTACAAACAACGGGTATCAATGGAGTGGCTGTCAACTCAACACCGGATACGCTTAAAGCGCTTGCAGAATATAGTATTAGTGGTCATGTTGCTGATGCTGCAGGCCAGGTATTAAATAATTTTAATGGAACGCTGAATGTGGTGGTATTTGATAAATCTCAAACCTCCAATACGCTTGGGAATGATCCTGGTAGTCAACCGGTGGCTTTTCAAGTACAAAAAAATATACTTTTCAAGGGCAAGGCGAAAGTGGGTAATGGACTTTTTACGTTTCGTTTTGTGGTGCCCAAGGATATTAATTATCAATTTGGTGCTGGTAAGATCAGTTATTATGCGGATAATGGCCAGGTCGATGGGAATGGTGCTTTTACTCATATTATTGTAGGAGGGTCAGGCGATAGTACTTCCGACCGGGAAGGCCCACAGATCAAGGCTTATCTGAATGATGAGAAATTTATTAATGGAAGTATCAGTAATGACAGACCGATCTTACTGGTTAAATTGGCCGACTCATCTGGTATTAATATTATGGGTACTGGCATTGGTCATGACCTGGTAGCGATACTGGATCATAATCAGCAGCAAACATTTATACTGAATGGGTTTTATGAAAGTGAGCTGGATAATTTCCAGAAGGGGTGGTACGGTTTCAGTTGCCTGGGCTGTCGGAAGGGGCTCATACGCTGACTATTAAGGCGTGGGATGCTGCCAATAATTCGAGCGAAATAACCTTGGAATTCAGGGTTCTTAATCAGCAGGAGCTGGTGCTGGAGCATGTATTGAACTATCCGAATCCGTTCACGACGCGTACCAATTTCTGGTTTGAGCATAACCGGCCGGGTGAGGAGTTGTACGTGGATATTCAGGTATTTACCGTAACCGGAAAGCTTGTAAAGGGCATACGGCGTACAATATTTTCCGCTGGCAACCGTTCGAGTGAGGTGGAATGGGATGGGCGTGATGAATATGGAAGTAAAATCGGTCGCGGAGTATACATTTACCGGTTACGGGTACAAACAATGGACGGTAAAACCGCTCAAAAACTAGAAAAATTGTTTATATTGTAATTAGTATTTGTATTTTTGGCCCTCATATTTCAACCGCCTATTGATTTGATATTCTACTCTGAAAGTTTTATTCGCCTCAGCAAGGCCATCTTGCCAAAACTAACTTAATCCGAACCTGATTCTTTTTTGTTTTAATTATTATTTATTTGATCGCATTTGCTGTCGGCGGAATTCCTTAAAACAAAGACAAATTACCAAGTATGAAACTAAAGACCTTTAAACTGACTGCTGCTTTATTTCTAATAGCGGGGTTGAATTCATTGACTGCTCAAACTGATTCTATTAATGTGGTCACCACGGCCGTGCCATTTCTACGGATCTCTCCGGATGCGCGTGCCGGCGGGATGGGTGACCTGGGTGTAGCTACTTCTGCAGATGCCAATTCGGCTTTCTGGAACCTGGCTAAGGTTCCATTTGCACAGAAAAATTTCAGTGTTGGTTTAACCTACACGCCCTGGCTGAAAGACCTGGGATTGAATGATGTGTACCTGCTTGCATTGGCTGGTTACTATAAACTGGATGACTTGCAGGCGCTTAGTGCCTCTGTGAGGTATTTCAGTCTTGGTAATATCCAGTTTACCAATCCTAATGGTGATTATTGGGGAGATGGCCGACCACGTGAATTTGGAGTGGATGTTGGTTATTCCCGTAAGCTATCAGATAAGATCGGGCTTGGTATAGCGCTTCGTTATATCAATTCAAACCTGGCTGCGGGCGCTCCTTCTACGGGTACTGCTTATAAAGCTGGTAGTACAGTGGCTGGTGACCTGTCGTTCTACTATAATGGCGTGCGCGAGTCGGGTAATGGCTGGGCTTTCGGTGCTGTATTGAGTAACCTGGGTGGTAAAGTTGGCTATACGAATGATGCTCAACAAAGGGATTATATACCTGCTAATCTGAGTGTGGGAACAACTTACACTGCGGCTATTGATGAGAACAACAAGATCCAATTCGGTCTTGACCTTCATAAACTATTGGTGCCTACACCTCCTAAATTTACCGGTGATATTCCTACTGATTCTGCTTTGGTAGTGAAATACAGGGATAAGGGCGTAGTAGGTAGCTGGTTCAGCTCTTTTGGCGATGCACCCGGTGGTTTTAGTGAAGAATTAAGGGAGTTCCAGGTTTCAGTAGGTGCTGAATATGGTTATAATGACCAATTCTTTGTACGTGCGGGTTATTTTTATGAAGATAAGAACAAGGGTAACCGCAAGTATTTTACGGTGGGTTTAGGCCTTAAGTACAATGTGTTTGGTTTGAACTTCTCTTATCTTGTTCCTTCCGGTTCAGGAGTAAACAGGAATCCATTGTCTAATACCCTTCGCTTCGGCCTGGTATTCGACCTGGATGATGCTGGTTCTTCGGGTAATTAATGGTGTCAAATATTATTTGAATATATTTGAAGCGCTCCGGTAACCGGGGCGCTTTTTTATTGTATGGAAATTGGTTTTGTTTGCAGCACTATCTATGGGTAGTATGTAATATAGAACCATTTTCAAATTATCACATTTTCAAATTAACACATTCATGTATCGTATAGGTTTTGGGATAGATTTTCACCAAATGGTAGAAGGCAGGCAATTATGGATTGGCGGTGTTAATATTCCCCATCATAAAGGTGCCTTGGGGCACTCTGATGCAGATGTATTGTTGCATGCCATTTGTGATGCGATGCTGGGGGCCTTGGCTTTAGGCGATATTGGCATTCATTTTCCCAATACGGATCCTGCTTTTAAAGACATTGATAGTAAAATATTGTTAAAGCATACCTACGCACTGATCAAGGCCAGGAATTACCGCGTAGTAAATGTTGATAGCTCGATTTGCCTGGAAGCGCCTAAGATCAAAAAACATTCGGGTGAAATGCGCCAAGTGATTGCAGCTATCCTTGAGATCACTGAAGACGATGTTTCTGTAAAGGCCACTACTACTGAACAAATGGGATTTGTGGGCCGGGAAGAAGGCTTGGTGGCTTATGCCAATGTGTTGTTGGAGAAGTCCGGAAGTCAGTAAAGACGGAAAGTCCGTAAGTCCGTAAGTCCGTAAGTCCGGAAGTCCGGAAGTCCGGAAGTCCGTAAGACCGGAAGTCAGTAAAGACGGAAAGTCCGAAAGGCACTGAGGCTGGATCATCCTGAAGCCCGCAAGACCGGAAGATAGAAAGACCTGAAGAAAACATACGACTACTGTATTACTTGCCGACTCCCGGACTTTACTGACTTTCGGACTACGCTGGAAGTTAGAAAGACTGAAGTCCGAAACAAGAAACCTTTTAACTTTGCGCCATGTCAAAAATTCAAGTAAAGATCATCAATCAATCATCCAATCCTTTACCAGAATACAGTACGGCAGGGTCGGCCGGTATGGACCTGCGTGCTAATCTGGAAGCACCGGTGGTATTAAAATCGCTTGAACGTACATTAATTCCCACAGGCTTGTTTATTGAACTGCCCGATGGGTATGAAGCACAGGTGCGGCCCCGCAGCGGCCTTGCTATTAAACAGGGACTTACCTGTCTTAATTCTCCTGGCACTATTGATGCTGATTATAGGGGAGAGGTGAAGGTGATCCTTATCAACCTTTCGCAGGAAACGCAAACGATCCAACATGGCGACCGCATTGCCCAAATGGTGGTACACAGCGTTGGTCAGGTAGCCTGGGAGCCTGTTGCGCGTATTGCTGCTACCTCCCGCAATGAAGGAGGTTTTGGCCATACGGGCAAGTCCTGATGATTGGGTATTATGGCTCCTGAATTATATATTATTATATATTATGACATATTTTCAATGGTTATTGGCAATTGGTATTCTGATTAGCAGCATAAGTATCAGTAGCTGTCGGTCGGCCAGGAAGATCCAGACGGCCATCACCAAAAAGGACACTACGGTAGTAGTGGTGGTGCCTGAGGTGGACAGAAAGATTGATTCTACGAAATACATACAGCAGGTTTTCCTGGCGGTTCAAGGCAACCGTATTAACCATTTCCGCTCGATGGGGGCAAAGTGAAAGTGGATTATAAAGGATCTGATGGGAAGAAACTCGACTTTACAGCCAATGTTCGCTTACAAAAGGATAGCATTATCTGGATCAGTATCAACTCGATTTTAGGAGAAGCCTTGAGGGCGATGGTAACAAAAGATAGTGTTAAAGTGTTGAATAAATTGGATAAGATGGTGCAATTAAGGTCCATCGAGTATATCCAGGAAGTTACCAAGATCCCTTTTTCTTTTAATGAACTGCAGGACTTGCTGATGGGCAACCCCATTTACCTGGACAGCAATATTGTATCGTACAAGAATGAAGAAAAGACCATTTCACTGATGAGTGTAGGGTCTTTGTTTAAGCACCTGTTGACGGTTTATAAGAACGATTATGTGCCCCAACACAGCAAACTGGACGATGTAGACGTAATACGGGCGCGTACTTGTGATATCACGTATGGCGATTATGAGACCAAAAATGGCATCAATTTCTCTAAATACCGGAAGATTGTAGTGTCTGAAAAGTCAAAGCTGGAGATCGAGTTGCAGTTCAAGCAATTTGACTTTAACGAACAATTAAGCTTTCCATTCAATATTCCGCGAAATTATAAACGTCAATAAACGTTATGGGTATACAATCTTTCGGCATTCCTGAGCGTTGCTGTATGGATTGTACCAGGTGTAACCGCTTTTTAACTCGTAAAAGTTCTGTCATGCTCAAAACACTATTTTCCTGTTTAATGGTACTTGCTTTTTCTGGCACGCTGCTGGCGCAAACCAGTGATGACCTGAAGAAGAAACAGGCTGATATTCAGCGGGAAATAGATGAATTGAGGGAGTCGCTGAATGATACGAAGAAAAACAAGAAAGCGGGGTTGGGGCAATTATCGCTGATTACGAAAAAGCTGCGTTTGCGGGAACAGGCCATTAATAATATCAATGACCAGATCAATGTGATCCAGAGCAATATCCACCAGTCGCGCAATGAGATCAGCCGGCTAAAGCAGGAACTGGATACACTGAAAAACCAGTACGAGAAAAGTGTAGTATATGCCTATAAAAACCGGAGCAATTATGACTTCCTGAATTTTATATTCTCTGCCTCGAATTTCAATGATGCGCTGAAACGGATAGAATACCTGAAGTCTTACCGGCAGTACCGGGAGCAGCAGGCTACTTCTATAAAAAGTACGCAGCTTTTATTGCAGGGAAAGATAACGGGACTGGAGAGCACGCAAAAGCGTAAAAGCGATGCCTTGCAGGAGCAGCAGAAAGAAAAGGTGGTATTGGTAGAGGAACGTAAGGAAAAAGACGATATCGTCAATAAACTCAAGGCGCGTGAACGTGAATTGACGAAAGAGCTTACGGATAAACAAAGGGCTGATAAGAAGCTGCGTGATGGTATCATGGCGGCGATCCGCCGGGAAACAGAAAAGGCGAAGGCGGAAGCCAGGCGCCGGGAAAAAGAAGAAGCTGCTGCTGCGGCCGCTGCTGCTAAAAGGCTGCTGCTGCCAATGCTACTGCTACCACGCCCAATCCGAATACAACGGCTGCTACTACTACAACTCCCAGCAAACCGGCCACCGTTAAGCATAAAAGTGTATTTGAAACCACACCAGAAGGTGTGCTGATCTCGGATAATTTTGAAAAGAACCGTGGTAAACTGCCGTGGCCAGTAGACAAAGGTCAGATCAAGATCCACTTTGGCCCTTATCGTATTCCTGAAATTAATATTACGGGCAACAACCCCGGGCTCACTCTTGAAACAGAGGAAGGGGCATCGGTAAAAGCGGTCTTTGATGGCGAAGTTATATCTGTATTTGAAGTAGATGGCAGTAGTGCGGTATTTGTGCGCCATGGTAAATATTTTACCACTTACAGTAATCTCAATGGGGTAACTGTCAGTAAAAATCAACAGGTAAAAGCTGGTCAGACATTGGGTAAAGCAGCTGCCAATGGTGAAGGCAACGGCGAAATTGAGTTTGTGTTGATGCAGGATACGCGTAATCTTGATCCTGAGCCGTGGATCAGGAGGAGGTAGTTTCTTTTAGGCAAGGAGGTTAGAAGGCAATGAGGGGAAATCTTTCGACAAGTTCCTATAGACCAGGGTGAGGCGCCTTTGGAAGGCGACCCACCCTTGGATAAGCTGATAACATATTAAGGGGCTGACCCAAAAGGTCAGTTTGTTTAAAGAAGTAAGGGTTGACCCCAAAAAGGTCAGCCCTTACTTTTAGAGTAAGGGCTGTTTTGTAATTTTAAGTTACCACACTCAAAAATTACAATGGCTAAAGTAAAGACTTCCGTAATATTTAAGCAATACAATCAGCAACAATCTTTATTGCTACCCCCTTCTCTGGAAGAATTAATTGGCGAAAAGCACCTTGTCCGGGTAGTCAACGAAGTTGTAGAGTCTATGGATATCAGCGACTTAATTAATCTGTACAAAGGCGGCGGCACTAGTTCCTACCATCCCCGGATGCTGCTGAAAGTGTTATTATATGCCTACAGCGTCAAGATCTACACTGGCCGTAAAATAGCCAAAGCACTCGGCCAGGATATACATTTTATGTGGCTCAGTGGTATGAGCCGCCCTGACTTCCGGACAATCAATAATTTCCGTAGCAGCAAGGCCAAAGAAGTCATAGAGATCCTGTTTAAGGAAATGCTGGAATTCCTGGTAGCCCACCAATACATAAAACTGGAGAACTATTTCTGTGATGGCACGACCTTACGGGCCGATGCCAATCAACACAAAATGGTATGGAAGAAGAATGCAGAACGCTATGGCGCAAAGAATATAGAAAACTGCCGGTCGTTGTTTAAGCAGATCGATGAGTTGAACAGGCAGGAAGAAACAACTTACGGTACAGCAGACCTGGAAGAGCATGGAAAGGCGTCCTTTATTACACGGGAAGCCATTGCAGAGAAAGTAGCTGAATTGAATGATACGATCCGTACAACTACAGCCAAAAGAAAGCGTCGCAAGGCAATGACACTGAAAAAGAAGCTAAAGGCGGCTGAACATAAAATAGACAAGTATAACAACCAGATCACCAAAGCAGGCAAGCGCAGTGGCTACAACAAAACAGACCCTGATGCCAGCGCCATGATGATGAAGAATAAAGTGGAAGTATTACCAGCCTACAATGTACTGGCTGGCAGTGAAGAGCAGTTCATTACCGGTATCAGTGTTCACCAGACAACCAATGATGGTGTTTGCTTTGAAGGTCACCTGCAGCAGATAGAGCAACAACAGCCCTGCAAACCGGACAGGATCATCGCGGACAGCATCTTTGGTACAGAACAGAATTACGAACTGCTACAGAAAAATGAGATAGAGAATTATATGAAGTTCCCTCTTTATCATAAGGAACAGACAAAAGGCTACCAACAAAATCGCTTCTTAAAAGAAAACTTCTCCTATGATCCTGTAACCGACAGTTACGGATGTCCCAATGATGAGCTGCTTGTTTTTAAAGGCAAACATCAGAAGACGCATAAAAGAACCGGTTACAAGTCTGAAGTGAGACTATATGAGTGTAACAATTGTGCTGGCTGTCCCTTATACCAACAATGCTGCAAATCCACCAAAGGGTACAACCGGAAGATAGAGGTGAATGAAAAGCTTGAAGCCTATAAGCAACAGGCCCGGGAGAATCTTCACACAGAACTGGGACAGGCATTAAAAAAGCGACGCGGTACAGAGATCGAAAGTTGCTTTGGCGACATTAAGCACAATATGGGCTTCCGTCGCTTCCACCTGCGTGGCCTGCGCAAAGTAAAAACAGAGATTGCGCTGGTAGCCATGGCCCATAACCTTCGAAAGGTATATCTCAATGGTGCCAAAAAGGCTTCCTGACTGCAAAAACAGGCTCTCAAGGGTAGCTTTACTCCCTGATCTTCTACACAAGCTCATAAATACCCGAAAAACTTACTGGCTCTAAAAATTATATAGCCCGCCAGGGCGGGCCATATAATTTTCTTCTTTTGGGGGTATTGACCTTTTAGGTCAGCCCCATAGTATGAGTTCTCGTCTGTCAGGAATCCGTCAACTCAATACCGGATGGGGCCACTACTTCAAATTAAGTGAGGCAAAATCAGTATTTGAAGATCTGGACAAGTGGTTAAGAAGCCGTGTTCGCTTGTGCTACTGGCAACAATGGAAACGTGTACGGACGCGGATTGCCGAGCTAAAGAAACTTGGCATAGCGGAGAACCAGGCTTACCAATGGGGCAATACGCGTAAAGGACAATGGCGAAGTGTACACAGCCCTATACTTACCCGGGCACTGAATAACAGCTACTTAAAGAAGGAAGGCTTTACCAGTCTGATGGACATAGTAAAGCCTTGCCAATCTGTTTATGTTTAATGAACCGCCGTATGCCGAACGGCACGTACGGTGGTGTGAGAGGACAGTAAGGAACTAATCCCTTACTTCCTACTCGATGCATTTATGGCCGGTTGGCAGGGCCTATAGGAATCTATTGTACAATTCTTCGTATTGGGGCACGATCCTGTCGATATCGAACAGGCGGGCGTGGGCAGCTGCATTCTGTTTGAACTGCTGTAGTTTTTCGGGGTTGGACAATAGTTCAATGGCATATCTGCCCATTGTTTCCACATCTCCCACATTGGCCAGGTAACCGGTTTGTCCATGTACATTGATCTCGGGTAAGCCACCGGCATTGGTAGAAATAACGGGTACGCCCGCAGCCATAGCTTCCAGGGCTGCCAAACCAAAGGACTCGTAATCGGAGGTAAGGAGGAAGAGATCGGCAATGGCGAGTATATCTTCCATCTGTTCTTGCTTGCCTACGAAACGGGTTTCATCGCATATACCCAGTTCGCGGCACATGGTTTCGGCTGTGGGCCTTTCGGGGCCATCGCCTACAAACAATAATTTGCTGGGTACTTTCTTAACGGTTTCTGCAAATATCTTCACCACATCCTGTACGCGTTTCAGTTTCCTGAAATTAGAAGCGTGCAGGAGTATTTTTTTTCACCATTGGGGGCAATTACGCGTCGGAAAGCATCGATGGGTTTTTATTGAACCTTTTACATCCACAAAGTTTTGGATCACTTCTATTTGCTTCCCGATCTGGAAGTTCTTATAGGTTTCATCCCGCAGGTTGTTGGATACGGCGGTAATGGCATCGCTTTCGTTGATGGAAAAAGTAACAACCGGAGCGAAGGTCTTATCCTTGCCCACCAGGGTAATATCTGTACCATGGAGGGTGGTCACGACGGGTATTTTTTTGCCTTGTTTTTCGAGGATCATTTTGGCCATGTAGGCTGCTGAGGCATGTGGGATGGCATAATGTACGTGCAGGAGATCGATATTGCTGTTTACGATCACATCCACCATGGTACTGGCCAAGGCGGTTTCATACGGGGGTAATCAAATAAAGGGTAATGGGGCACCCTCACTTCATGATAGAAGATATTGGCGTTGAACTCACTAAGCCTCACCGGTTGCTGGTAAGTGATAAAATGCACCTGGTGGCCTTTATCTGCCAGGGCTTTCCCTAATTCTGTTGCCAAAACACCACTGCCACCAAACGTAGGATAACAAACAATACCAATACGCATACGCTGCTTGAATTATTTAAGGTTGTGAAGGTAAATGAATTAGTTTGGAATTAACTTTAGCCGAAATTAACACCTATGATGCGCAGAATGTTCATTTTGTGGGCAGTTCTAAGCTCTCTCTCAGCCCAGGCCCAACAAGAAGACTCGCTTCTGATACGGGCTATAGCCGATGAAATACTGGTAAATGGCAAAGCTTATGAGCACCTACGTGTTTTGACCAAGCAGGTAGGCGCCCGCCTGTCGGGTTCGCCGGGTATGTATAAAGCCGAGGCCTGGGGCCGGAAAACGCTGGAACAATCCGGAGCCGATCAAGTATGGTTACAGGAATGCAAGGTACCCCATTGGGTGCGTGGCGGTAAAGATGAGGCGTATGTGGTTGGACAGCCTAAAAATATACGCCTCGATATCCTGGCCCTGGGCAATTCGGTGGGTACGGGGCCTAAAGGGGTTAAAGCGCCTGTGATCCTCATCAATAGTTTTGATGAATTGGAACAGCGCAAGGATGAAATAAAAGGGAAGATCGTTTTTTACAATTATGCCTTCAATAATAAGCTGGTGAAGACTTTCCAGGCCTATGGAGATGCGGGTAAATACAGGGGCCAGGGGCCCAGCCGGGCAGCTAAGTATGGCGCGCTGGCGGTATTGGTGCGGTCGATGAGTAATGCAGCGGATAATAATCCGCATACAGGCGGTATGAACTACAATGATTCTTTTCCCAAAATTCCGGCTGCGGCTGTAGGGTTGATGGATGCTGATCAATTGGCGGCGCTAATTAAAGGCAATAAAAATACGGCGGTGTACCTGAAAACGCTGGCTACGATGCTGCCCGATACGATTGGGCACAACGTGATTGGCGAATGGAAGGGAAGTGAATTTCCCGAGCAGATCATTACGATCGGAGGTCACCTGGATTCATGGGACCCAGCCGAAGGCGCGCATGACGATGGGGCGGGTTGTGTTCAATCTATTGAGGTATTGCGGGCCTTGAAAGCAATTGGGTATCGGCCCAAACGTACGATCCGGGTGGTATTGTTTGCCAACGAAGAAAATGGCCTGCGGGGTGGGACCAAATATGCGGAAGAAGGGAAAGCAAAAGGAGAACAGCATTATTTTGCCCTGGAAAGTGATGCCGGCGGGTTTACGCCCCGTGGATTTGGGTTTACGGTATCGGATGCACAATTGAATAAGATACGGACATGGGCACCTTTGTTTACTCCTTATGGTGTATTTGAGTTGAACCAGGGTGGTGGTGGCGCCGATATTGGCCCGCTGAATAGAACATTTAAAACACCGCTGGCTGGGTTGCAACCCGACTCGCAACGTTACTTTGATATCCATCATGCCCGCAGTGATGTTTTTGAAGCGGTGAACAAAAGGGAGTTGGAACTGGGTGCTGTCAATATGGCCGCATTGATTTATCTTGTTGATAAATACGGATTGTAACATGAAAACAAAGCATTACATCATTTTGAGTTTGCTGGTAATACTGATAGGGTTTGTTTATTTCCGCTATTATTGGGTTTTTGCCGAAGGTACGAAGGCGGGTATACTGAATACTTTTCAGAAAAAAGGGTACATCTTCAAAACCTATGAGGGGAAGATCATCCAGAGTGGCTTTAAGGTGAATGTACAGAGTAATGAATTTGAGTTTAGTGTGACCAGTGAGTCAGTAGCTAAGACCTTGTTGGAAAACTCGGGCAAAGATGTAGAGTTGCATTATAAAAGTTATTTTGGAACGCTGCCCTGGCGTGGGATGCAAACGTTTATTGTAGACAGTGTGTATGAAGTAAGGGGCAGTAATGGGGAAACGATCTTAAGTCCGAAGAGTAAGTAGGCGGCAGGCTTTTTCTGTTCTTTGCCTTGATGCAAAAGAACCAAAAGATCAAGTCTGGCCCGATCGCTCCGCGCGGCCAGACTGGCTTGCTCCTCCCCCTGTGTAGCTTTGATTATTTAAACGAAAAGGTGTCACCTTTTAGGGGCCTTTAAGGGATGTTATCGTCTTTCTTCGCCTAGCAAGCAGAATACGGTTGGGCGCTTGTGCAGGTTGGGTATATTTTTCTTCCACTCACCCATTGTTTTGGTTTGAATAAACTCTGTGGATGCGGAAAGGTCGGCTGCTATGCATAAGCGGGTGCCTGGCTGGCAGGCTTTAAGTAATGCTTCGAGCATTTGGTTGTTGCGATAGGGTGTTTCTATAAACAATTGTGTGCACTGCTTACGGGAAGATTCTGCCTCCAGCTCACGGATGGACTTAATACGATGCCCGGTATCGATGGGCAGGTAACCTACAAACTGGAACTGCTGTCCATTCATGCCACTGCCCATAAGAGCCAGGAGGATGGCGCTAGGGCCTGTTAGTGGTTTTATTTTCGCTGCTACTTCATGGGCTACGCCAGCCAGTATCTGGCCGGGATCGGCCACACCCGGGCAACCTGCTTCACTGATGATGCCAATATTTTTATCCTCTCCTCAGGAATTTTCTGAATTGAGAACGCACGGCTTCTTCGGCTTTGTGGATGGTGATCCACTGGTAATCATCAATCACCATTTCTTTCCAAAGGACCTTGAGGTAACGCCTGGCGCTCCGTTCATTTTCTACAAAGAAAACCTGGCAATCCTTTATTGCTGACAACACATAGGCGGGAATGGTCTCTGTGGCGGTTTCATGTAAAAATGAAGGTATGAGGTATACGGTAGGTGATGACATACTGCTATTGCTTTAGTGGCGGCAAGTTACGGAATCGCTGATGGATCGCAGATTACAAACATTAATCGCAGCATACGCGGATCTTAATGGATGGGGGCTTAGAGGTGAATGATGAATGGCTTGTGGTCCCAACATGCGTCAGGAGTAAATGGCAAGCGTCTGGTGGTTAATGAATGGGGGTTAGACTTCTTTATTTTGGTAATACAAGCTGATGGTGGCGGCAATGACAGCATAAGCGGGCGCCAGTACCCATCCTACAATGGGAATCAGGTGCATGAGGTAAAATACCATGCCATTGCCAATGGCCAGTCCTTTGTGCTTGCCAATGAACTCAATACTTTCGGCAGGAGATAGTTTATGGCGCTCACAGCTATAATCGAGCATGGAGAAACCATAATAATAGCATTCAACAAACAGGACGATGACAGGGGTAACCCAACCTACAACCGGGATAAAGGAAATGATCAGCAAGCAGATAGTATATACGGTTTGCCATAGGGTATTGCGTATGGCCAGTTTGATACCGCGCAGGATATCTTTTATTAACTGCGACCAGCTAAAGGGAAATCCCTTCCCGAGAGGATGGCTTCGGTTTTTCGCTTAGGTAGGCGAAGAGTGGGGAGCCTATGATGAGGAAAAGATATTTAAACAGGGAGAAATAGATAAGTACGAGGAGTAGGCGGACCATGATCTCGCCCATCATAAAAATAAAGCTCAGGAAACCGCTTTCTTGCCTGTGGAGCCAGCGATCAATACCCAGGCTATGGCTTAGGTAAGTAACAGCTGCACCGGAAGAAATGAAGAAAAAGATCATACCGGCCACAAAAAGGATCATGTATAAAATGCCCGGAATAATGATCCACTTCCACAACTGGTGTTTGGAAACAAATCTGTGCGCCCTAATATAGGACTGGATAGCTATTACTATTTCTTTCAGCAAGTTTTATAAATTTGAGGTGCCCGGGGCCGTGACTCACAGGATAAGGAGATGCTTGTGCAGTCAAACTTAACAAATATATCTATTGAATAATCAATGAAAAACTGGACGGCTATTTTTACAATCGCAGGGATGTAGTTAAAATAGCGAAAGAATTACTGGGGAAAGTGCTGGTTACCAATTTTGAAGGACGATTTACTTCGGGGCGGATCGTGGAAACGGAAGCCTATGCGGGGAGATAGACAGGGCCTCCCATGCCTGGGGCGGTCGCCGTACCAACCGTACGGAGGTGATGTATGGTATGGGGGGACAGCTTATGTATACCTGTGTTATGGTATCCACCAAATGTTCAACGTTGTTACCAATCAACATGGTATTCCACATGCCATCTTGGTGCGGGGGCTGGAACCGCTGGCAGGTATTGACATTATGCTGCAGCGCACAGGCAAAAAGAAATTGGACCATTCATTGACAAGGGGTCCTGGTAATGTGGGCAAAGCGATGGGTTTTATAACGCGGCATACGGGCCTTCAATTATTGGGCGATGAACTATTCATTGGGGATGATGGGTTCGAGGTAAAGAAAAATGAGGTACTTGCTACGCCGCGCATTGGGGTGGACTATGCGGGTGAGGATGCTGCTTTGCCGTATCGTTTTATTATAAGGGGTAACTCTTATGTGAGCGGGAAGAAGGTTGTGAAGTAGCCGGGGAAGACGGAAAGACTGGAAGATGGGAAGATAGGAAGATAGGAAGAAAAACTTAAAGGGGGTCCTGGACAGGCGCTGGATGGCAGACGACAGGTTACAGGGTAGCCTGGCTTAGTTTAACAATTATGGTTAAAATCTTGGACAGGGAATACCTTTATTGCCAGCAGGGAAATTGATATAGATGAGGGAAATTTCAATTCCTCCGCGGCTTTGGGAAGCGGTTTTAAGGCTGGAGATATTTACATCATAGGACGCACCCAACCGGAAACCTCCAAACTCGAGCCCTAAATAAGGGATCACGGCATCATTTACATTGTTGAAACGGCTCCATAGGCCTGCATAAAAATTGGTAGGGTTCTCTTCATCGCCATTTACGTTGAATCCTACAGCGCCACCCAATACAATGTTATTGGCGGCAGCCTGCCGGCTGAATAAGGAACTTAGGTAAATGGTTTTGCTGCGGTCGCCCAGGGGAATAGCGCCACCTGCATGTACTGTGATGCGGGGATTGAGGGTATAATAAATACCGGTGAAACTTTCCTGTGGTTTATTGATATGGTAGGCAGATACGCCCAGGTAAAAGTTATTGTATCCATCGGTAGAGCCATTGTAGAGGGCTCCTAAGCTAAAGTCAAAATAATTGAGGTTGATGACCTGGTTGTCGATCAATTCACCGCTATGGTTGGTCCAACCTCCTAAAGAGTCGAGTTCGTTCTCAAAATTGAGCTTGGTGCCATCCAGTTTTTATTGGTGTAGGTGCCATGGAATCCGATGCCAATTTGGTGGAGGCCATCTTCATCGAGTCCTTTATGGTAGGCAGTGGTGAGTGAAATAGAATTGGTGGTCAATATGCCATTGGCTGTTCTATCGGTCATGGCCACTACACCCACGCCCCAGGTATCGAGCTCGGATAGGCGATTGCGCATGATGGGCGCATCGAAGGAAGCGGTGGAAGTAATAAAGGCATTGGAGATAGCAGGCCATTGATCACGGTAATTACCGGCTATACGGAAATTGCCATTGAATTTACCTGTCAAAGCAGGATTGAGACTCAAGGGGGAAACAAAAAATTGGGAAAAGTTAGGGTCCTGGGCTGTAAGGGGGTAACTTTCAGCATCAGGCAAACAGCCATCAGTATAAATATATTCCTCATCCGCATAGTTGGTACTTACTATAGTACCTCCAAAGTACAACAAAAAGAGTGAATGTCAATGTAAATTTTACATTTGGACTTTAGCACCAAATGCAAGGTCGCCAGCATCACCCAGTCCGGGCACGATGTATCCTTTGGCGGTTAGTTCCTCATCGATGGCACCGCACCATAGTTTTACATTTGGTTCACTGCGCAGTACATATTCAATTCCAACGGTACAAGCAATAGCTACCACGATATGGATCTCGCGCGGATGGCCTTCTTCCCTTAAATACTGGATTGTTTTTACGAGTGAGGAACCGGTTGCCAGCATGGGATCGGATATAATTACTACGCGGTTTTCGAGTTCGGGGCAGGAAATATATTCTAAACTTATTTCAAATGATCCGTCCCGCAGGTGTTTGCGGTAGGCTGAAATAAAAGCATTGTCGGCTTTATCAAAATAATTCAATAGACCCTGGTGGAGGGGAAGGCCCGCCCGCAGGATGGTAGCCAAAACGGGTTGTTCTTTTATTACATCGCATACGGAAATACCCAATGGGGTTTGCACCTCTTTCTCTTCAAAGTCCAGCACTTTACTGATCTCATAAGCGGCAATTTCGCCAATTCGCTCGAGGTTGCGGCGGAAACGCATCCTGTCGGTCTGGATCTGAACATCACGTATCTCACTAATCCATTGAGAAACCAGGGAACATTGGTCGCTTAAATTGATTACCATGCTTTAAGTTTGTGGGGCAAAACTATAACCTACGTTCTGAAATCAGAAATATAAAAATTATGGTATATCGCGTAATTGGACTGATGAGCGGCAGCTCGCTGGACGGGCTGGACATCGCATTTGTTGAATTTCATGAGCAGGCGGGGGCCTGGACGTATGAAATAAAGGCAACGGAATGTTATGCTTATAGTGCGGAATGGATGGAAAAACTACAAAAAGCTACGGGTCTCGGTGCGCTGGATTATCAGCTATTGCATACTGCCTATGGGCATTATACGGGGCAACTGGTGAATGCCTTTATCGAGGAATATAGCCTGGAATACCAGGTGCAGCTCATTGTATCTCATGGACATACCACTTTCCATGTGCCTGCCCGGAAAATGACGGCGCAGTTGGGCGATGGGGCGGCTATAGCGGCTGTGACGGGCATCAACGTGGTGAGTGACCTGCGGGCCATGGATCTTGCACTGGGTGGCAATGGAGCCCCATTGTGCCCATTGGTGAAAAATTGCTGCTGAAGGAATACCCCTTATTCCTCAACCTGGGTGGTATTGCCAATGTATCGTGCAACTTGACCAATCATTATATCGCTTTTGATGTATGCCCGGCTAACCGGGTGCTCAATATGCTGGTCAATAAAGCCGGCAAGGCTTATGATGAAGGGGGCAACTGGCTGCCAGTGGCACCCTGCAGCCGGAATTACTAAAAATTCTTAATTCGCTGGAGTATTATCAACTACCTGCACCCAAGTCGCTGGCCAATGATTTTGGTACTGATGTGGTATACCCCCTGGTAGCCGGCTCCCGGGTTTCTATACCGGATGGTCTACGGACGTATGTAGAGCATATAGCGGTGCAGGTGAGGAATGCGTTGGGGAAAGCTACGAATGGAGAATCGCAAGCTAGGAGCGGTGAACAGTCTTCGCGTAAGTTGCTGGTGACGGGTGGTGGGGCGCACAATACTTTTCTTGTAGAACGGTTAACTGCCTTACTAAGTGAGATCAATATAGAAGTAGTGGTACCTGATAAAAAACTGGCGGACTTTAAGGAGGCGATCATCATGGGGTTAATTGGGGTACTGCGCTGGCGCGAGGAAAATAATGTGCTGGCCTCGGTAACGGGTTCTCTACGCAATTGCATTGGCGGAGCGGTGTGGATTGGACAGGAAGCGTAGGTAATTAGCTAATTTGTCAATTTGCTAATTAAGCGATGAGGGGAAGGCAATGAGGGGATTAGCTAATTTATCAATTAGCCAATTAAATTGTCATGGTTGTATCGGTCCAGTGAAACTTAATATGAGCGGCGTTAAGAGCGCGGGAACATTTCGTATATTGTAACGGTTAGCCTATCTATTGAAAAGGCTAAAAATCAAATGCGTAGAACCAATAAACCTGCCACGGTTGCCCAACTGCTGGTATTCATCCTGCTGTGTTCCGGATCGATTGCTCAAAAGCATCCTCCCTGGAAAAGAAATATTTTACTTTATTAAGAAAGGAGTTCGTAGCCAATAATGCCTTACAAACGGTGGCGTTTGTAGAGCAGCGATGGCGGCTTGCGGGTAATGCCGGGTTTAATGAAAGTATTTATTATGTAGAAAAGATACTGCAATCAGCAGGTTTTGTGAAGGAAACAACGGGCGAGACGGACGCTGTACTTACGTATAGGATTGAAAAGCGCCCTATGCAACGATCCACGTGGGAACCTGTTAATGCGCAATTGTATATTGTTGGGGAGGATAAACCGCTGCTGGAATTTAAAACGAACCGTAATATGCTGGCGATCAACTCTGGCTCTACGCCGGCCGGAGGAGTTACTGCGGAGTTGGTGGATATAGAAAAAGCGGGTAATAAAGACCTGGAAGGGAAAGACCTCACGGGTAAAATCATACTGGCGGATGGAGGAATCGGCAGCGCGCATACCAAGGCGATGAAAAAAGGGGCACTGGGTGCTTTGTCGTACTCGTTGCCGGCTTATGCGCAACCTCAAAAACATGTGAACTCGATCCAGTTCCAGGGCATCGGATATGAAACTGATCCGACTAAGCGGAAATGGGGTATACTTTTGTCGTATGCGGCGAGGACGAAATTGAAGGCAGCGCTGGCTAAAGGTCCGGTGCAGTTGCGGGTAGTTACTGAGACAAATATCTATGCTTCTGAAGAGCTGACGATCGTAGCAAATGTACGCGGTGCAGCGAAACCGGAGGAACGGTTTGTTTTCAGTGCGCATGTACAAGAGCCTGGAGCGAATGACAATGCTACGGGGGTAGGCACGCTGGCGGAAATGGCGCGTGTAACGGCGCAATTGGTAAAAGCTAAAAAAATAGGGCCCCAACGTACGATCACTTTTTTATGGGGTGATGAAATTGTTTCTACGAACCGGTATATAAAAGACGATTCTTTGCGGGCAAGAGGTATTAAATGGGGCCTTAGTCTGGATATGGTGGGTGAGGATGTTCAAAAAACGGGGGTAGTTTCCTGATCGAAAAATGCCTGATCCCTCTGCTATCTGGACAAGAGGAAATGATAAGCATAGTGAATGGGGTGGTTCGCCTTTAAAAGAGGCAGATCTATTTCCGCATTATTTTAATGACTTCTTATTGAACCGTTGTTTGCAGGAATCCAAAGCCACGGGCTGGGTGGTCAATACGAATCCGTTTGAAGGCGGAAGTGATCATACGCCCTTTTGCAGGCTAAGATACCTGGATTGCTGATGTGGCATTTTACGGATGTATTTTATCATACGGATGGCGACCGGCTTGATATGGTGTCTGCCGAAGAAATGAAACATGTGGGGGTGAGTGCACTGGCCACTGCTTATTTGCTTACGCAGGCCGATCGAAAAACGGCCCTGGCGCTTATTAAGGACCTTACTGGGAATGCGCTGCAGCGCCTACAAACGGAATGTGCTTTGAGCGCGGCGGTGGTACAAAAAGGGGGTGATGCTGCGCAAGAAAACATATCCTGGAAATATGGCAGGACTGGTACCTGACGGCGCTTGAAAAACGACGGACATTTCGGTGAAGGGCGCCGACGCGAGGATCAACAAGGCTATTGCCCAGGCACAAAAGCAGGTGCGGGCCGCAGCGGACAAATGTATTGGGCAATGGTGAGGCAGGCTTGCGATTTCGACAGGCTTCCTTAGAACAGGTTGAGCCGCCCTGAGAGGGCGACCCACCCTTAAGTCGGTTTCGACAAGCACCTTTAGGCGCAGCTACGTAGCGGATTGCCCTTACAGGGCAAATGGAATTTATTGACATTCATTTCTACAAAGCTGTAGCCCCTAAAGGGGCGTGAATACGCTTCGATAAGCTTCCTTAGAACAGGTTGAGCCGCCCTTCGAGCTTACGCGATTGCCTTTCTCAAACTTTCTTTTGTACAGGTATACAGGCGGGATGTTTTTTGCCGGGTAGTGGTTTTTTATGGAATGTAAAACCTGCTTTTTCCATTTTGTTATTCAGGTATTCATTTTCATCCAACTGCATAACGATTCGCTTTACTTCGAGGAAGGAAAAGAGAAATTCCAAAGTAGCTTGCATGGCGCATAAGGCATAGTTTCCTACCAAGAGTCTTTCTGGTTTTATCAGGAATTGCAACCGGTAATCGCCGGGCTTAACCTGGTAATGTAAGCTGATGTCATCGGCAGAGGCCTGGTAGGCATCTGCCTGTGCCAGGTTGGTATTGTTCATCATCACCATAAAGGACTGGGCGGTGCCGGACCCGGCAATGCGGCTGTAAATTTCATGGAGGTGTTCTACATGGGCCTCCTTTTAAGGTGGCGTGTATATTCCCAAGGGAGCCAGTTATAGATTACGGGCAAATCGGTAGACAAACAAAGTAACCGTAAGGATATGATTACCTGATCGAGCACAAAATGCCTGGTATAAATAATATTCTGTACGGTATCATACGAGACCGGTTTGCACAGCATTTTGCGTATAAGGTTCAAATCGGTAGTATCGGCGAGGTCGTCATTAGAACCTGCCTTGCCCTCAATTTCAGTGGGTGTAGGAATAAAACTGGTGGACATTACTTTAAGTTTTAAGCATGTAACCAGTGCCTTGACCAAAAAGTGAATTAAGAAAGGGGTACGTTGTCAGATGATCTCGAAAATGGGAGTAAACTATTTGGTTGCCAATCATTGCTGCGGCCAAATAATAGTAAGTGTTCTTTGGTTAGCCAGGTAACGAAATAGGAATTTGCTTCTTTTTCTGAATGTCTGGTCATAGAATGGCGCTATTTTGGTAAAATAACCTGTAGCATGTAGTGGTTACTACAGAGAAACTCTTAGGGGCGGTGTGGGAATTGTAAGGAATGCCAAATAAGGAATATGCTAAAATAAAAACTACCTTATGCTTTAGAAATTGGATGTATAACCGAACTTGTACCGGCATTTGACCATTAAACCTGTCTTTATGAAAGTTCAGATCCTTTCGGAAAGTGAAGGGAATATCCTCTTATCTGATTCAGCCCCTACGTGGCTGTGGGAATATAAGATACCGGAATCGCGCGGTATAACTGCTTCCGGGGCCTTTGGCGACTTACTGCTGCAGGAAACGATTGGAAATCAATATTCGGTTTGGTACAACAATTACCAACTCAAAAGGGGGACCGGTTGACGATAATCCGGGATGAGGCTGTGTATAGTCTCCGTTTTATATTGAACAATAGTTTTAATTATTATGATCCCAAAGTGGGTAGTGTGCCTATGCATGAAAGGGGGTATAACTTATTTTATGCGTCCAGGGTACAGGAAAAGATAAGTTTTAAGGACAAATCGTATACTAACCTGGAGATCCATTTTACTTATGATTACCTGGCTTCGCTGGCTCCCCATTTTATACACTTGAGGAGTGGTTGCAAAATACAGCAGGGCAGGTATTTTCGCGGTTGTGTAAGGTGAACCAGGTAGCTACGGGGGATATGATGGGCTGCATCAGGGAACTGCTCAATTCATCGTATACCGGTGAATTGCGGAGGAAACATTATGATGCGCTGGTGAGGGTATTGTTAATCAGTGTATTGTATCAAACAGCCAGGCACCCGATGGATAAGATCATACGATTTACGACGAAGGAAGTAGAGACGATGTATGAACTAAAAACTTTCTGCTTACAAATAGGGATAAGCCCTTGAAACTGGAAGAACTGGCTAAGATGTATGGGCTTACCACGCGTACTTTAAAAAGACGTTTCGTTACTTTATTTGGTGTGAAGTTGTATCATTTTCTGCTGGATATCCGCATGGAACAAGCCAGTATGCTTTTACTGGAAACGGATACTTCTATTGAGCAAATTGCGATCTTAACAGGTTATCAGAGCTTTGCGAACTTCTCCACTGCATTTAAAAAGCATTATGGACATCCTCCCAAATATTTCAGGAGCCGGTAAAGTATTTAGACTTATTGGTCATTTATGAAAAAAAGAATCCTTATATCTAAAACAAGGGGCTGCAGGGGTAGGTATATTTGTAATGTAGACGGCGGGTGATAGCCGCAATTAATGGGAAAGGGAGTAAAATGGGGGTAATGGTCATTTATGAAAAAAGTAATGCCAGCCGCTACAACAACTGGCATCCTTGTAGGGGTAGATTTGTGGGAGTGGAAGGAAGGAAAGAACCCGTCATCAAATTATAGGTTCGGGTGGATAAGCAAAGGGGGAAGTGAATAAGGAGAACCCGGGCTTTCTTCATCATGGAGTTCATGCACGTAATAAAGTTTCGAATGTTGAGGTTGGGCTCTGTTTTTTTTCCTGCCGCCAGGCGGCAACTGATTGCCGGAATACCTGAAAAGTATTGATCGACGCGCTTGGTTCCGGTATCTGAAAATTAGTCTTAGTCGATCATATCATGGCCACGAGAAGTAGCTGTTTTCATCCGGGTTGCCGGCGGTGTAAAGGGTTAATGGGTGAAAATCCTTTTTGCAATTGAGGACCTTTATTCAACATTAGCTCTGCATTGCCAGCACCCTTTTTAATCGCGGATTACGCGGATTGAATTGCGGGTGGTAGTCTTGGCAGGCATGGCTTTCTTTGTTCTATTGCATTCTTCTTCTGTTCTTTTGCCTTGATGCAAAAGAACCAAAAGATCAAGCCAGGCCCGAACGCTCCGCGCGGCTTGGTGAGGTTATTGATTATTAATTAACCCAAGTTGCGGGTTAAGTAAGTTTATTTAATGTAAAAGCCACAATAAAGACAACAATTTTTAATAGAAACCCTTTAGCTGTAACTGCATGAATCTTTTTGGGAAAGAGGTTTTTGATCCCGCTAAAGGTTGTCTCAATTGGCTTCCTCATATATTGTTTAAGAAATCGTATCCAGGGCGCATCCTGAATTTTATTATTGGCTCTTCGTTGCACCATTAATTTGATTTGCTCTGCTTCCCATATCGTTTCTTCTGTCTGTTGATTCATATAGCCATTATCAGCATAAATTCTGCATTCAGGCGCTACTGCCAACGGCAGTTGGCCCAATGCTGTTATATCATGTTCCCTGCCTGGCATAAAACAGAATTCCACCGGAATGCCTGTGGCCGTTGTCAATACCTGCACTTTTACCCCATAAAAATATTGACGCATACTGGCCGTATAGCCCCGCCACTGACTGCCCTGTAATAGCCTGGCGCGACTGATGCGCATATTATGACATACAGCTACAGGAAAGGAATCCATGATATATTCTGACGCGCCGGCTATGCTCTTCAAATGATGGCCGATTTGAAAAAACAAGCTGCAGATCAATGCTTCCAAACCATGGAGCCGTCTGCAAAACCCACTCTTATCCAGCATCCCGGTTACCAGGCCCGTCATTTGCATAAAACCACGGCCATTATCCTGATTACCACCGAAGTAAAGAGCAGATACAAGAGCGGTTGTAATTATTTCACTATCACTCATCTTGCGATTTCCACGCTCATGGTGCCCTATACCCTTTAATAAATCATCCACTATACAGTAAAGAGCTATAATTTTGTCTTCCTGGAGCATTGTTTCTATGGTTTTAAGTGTGGTAACTCAAAATTATAGGACTTTGGTCCTTTATTATTTACCTTGCCCTCATAAATCACTTCAATATTGTACCAGCGCTGTGCCTGGCGCATAATGGTAAGGATGGAGGCATCTTTGAAAGCAAATACACCATTGTGCCAAGCGATGGTTTGCTCCAGGTCGGCCTTCTTTACGGTTTTCAAAGGGCCCTGGCGATAGGCCTGGGATTGCTGGCCCGGTCTTAATAAACCCACCATACTGCCTTTGGATACTTTTACAGCGCCTTCGAGTAAGGTGGTTTTAATAGCTTCCTCGTCCTTATAGGCATTCACATTAAAGTGGGTACCCATTACTTCCACGGTAAGATCACCTGTTTTTACAAGAAAGGGCTGCTTTGTACGGGACCTGGCAGGCGAGGCCGGGAGGGAGCTAATTTCAAAATAGCCCTCACCCGTAAGTTCTACTATCCTGGCTTCACCCGTAAAAGCTGTAGGAAAGCGGAGGGAAGAAGTTGAATTTAACCAGGCCTTACTGCCATCAGGCAAAGAGATCATATACTGCCCGCCTTTTGGGGTAGTAATGGTATTGAAAACGGTTTCGCTTTGTTGTGTGAGGGGCTGCTTTTCATAGGTGATCTCACCATTTTGCTGCTTGATGATGCGGGCGCCTCGCTGTTGGGACAAAAAGCCATTACTGGTACTGTCAAGGTCGATAACGGTATTATCGCCTAGTGTGACCATAGCCCGGTTACGGCCCGGCTGCACATCATTTTTTAATGGCTCCCAGGAACTGACGACTATGGCAGGGGAAACGGGCTTTGGTGTACGCGGCACGAGCAACCAGGTGGCTGTACCAAGGACTATCAACAAGGAAGCCGCCACCAGGTACCTGCTAAGGGTACGGCGCTTTTTATGGATGATGACAGGCATCTGCTGTTGGGAATAGATCTGGAAGAGCTTGTTGTAAACATTGTCTTCTTTTACCTGTGCGATCTTGTGTAATTCCTGCTTTACCCATGCAGCATTGCTGAGCTGATCGAGTAATTGACGGTTTTCGGGCAATGTTTTCCATTCATTCAGGATCAAACGCTCTTCGTCGGTTAAAGCGCCGAACAAATACTTTATAATCAGTTCATCTATTGAATATTTCATAGGGCAAGCATAGCATTTACATAGTATACCACGAGGGAGTGCCGGGTTTAACCAAACAAAAAAAGAAGTTTTTTTGGGGGCTTTTTTGGGGCTCCCGGATAGTAGTTGGTGATTATATGATCAGGCTGGTTTCCGGGGCTTTTAAACAGGGCGCCGGGGTGAGGGGCGCTAAGGTGTTGTTAAGCGGGTGAGCCGCGCTTTGGAGGCGAGCGGCGCTACAGATGAGCCAGTTGGGAAGAAAAGGCTTAGGCGGACTTGATATGGCAGCGGGTGGGGCGGGGTTGAAATTTAAAGGGATGCGGTTAGCTGGTAGAAAATAAGTGCAAAATAATAGAAGGTGATGGCGGTGGGCAGGAGGTCTTTTTTGAGGAGGGATAAGCGCAATAGTTTCAAGGCTCTTGTTTTTTGGTTGATTACGGTTTGAGGGCTGATGTTGAGTTGCCGGGCTATCTGGTCGGTGGTGAAGCCATTGAAGAAAATATATTTGAACACTTTTTGTCATTGGCCCAGCTGGTTCTCTATTTCATTGTAGATATGCTGGAGCACTTTGGCCTTGATCATTTCATTGTCCTCCATATTGTCTTGTTTGCCAGATAAATAAAATAGTTCCTGGTGAGAAGTTTCATGGCGCTGCATATATCTCAGGTAATCGTAACAGGCATTTTTGTGGAGTGTGACCAGCCGGAGGCTGGCGACTGAGGGGCTGGCGACTGAGGCGACTGGGCTAGATACCGAGTACGCTTTTCAATTTGGTATAACCGGCCTTGCTTACGGGCACGCGGGCACCTGTAGTGAGCAGGGCCAGCCAGCTTTCTTTTTCATGGGCATCGAGGCGGGTGATCTGCTGCACATTGACGATATAAGAACGATGGGTGCGCACAAACTGGGCGGTATCCAATACGGATTCAAAATGGCCCATGGTCTTATTCTTGAGGAAAACGCCCCCAGGAGTATGGATCTTTACATAATCGTCGGCAGCTTCGAGGTACTGGACCTCCTCTACAGGGATGATCCTGATCCTACCACCTGTTTTGACTACAATGCGCTGGCTTTGCTGGGGAGAGCGGGAGGCGGTTTCGAGGAGGGGAGTGGCTGCGGGGACAGGCTGCTGCTGATCGATCCATTTCTGGATGGCTTTGTCGAGTCTTTCCTGGCTAAAAGGTTTCAACAGGTAGTCTACGGCGTGGCTTTCAAAGGCTTTGATGGCATATTCGTCAAAAGCGGTGGTGAAAATGATAGCAGGGGGCTGTTCTATCAATTCGAGCATTTCAAACCCGTTGATCTTGGGCATCTGAATATCGAGAAATATCAATTGGGGCTGGTGTTGCTGAATGGCTTTGAGGCCCTCGAACCCATCGCTGCATTCCTGTACAACGGTAATGGCAGGGTGGGAGTGTAAAAATTCCTGTATGATGGAACGCGCCAAAGGCTCATCGTCGATAATTAAGGCCTTGATCATATATGGGGTATTTTTATAATAGTGGTAAACAAATTTCCTTCGGCTGTAGTAGTCAGGAGATCGTTTCGGGCAAAGAGGAGATACAACCGCCGCTGTACGGAATTCAACCCAAAACCGGTACCCTGCCTGGGGGAAGCGGTTTCGGGATCAAATGGATTCTGTACGATGACCTGGAGGTAGTCATTGGTATGGGTAGTGGTAATGCTGATGACGACCTCGCCGGTGGTATCGTACAAGCCAAATTTAATGGCATTTTCAACAACTGGCTGTAACAACATATGGGGTATACGATTGGCCGGCCCGGTTGCCTGGTGGACGAGGTTGGTATGTAACCGGTGGCCAAACCGTACTTTTTCAATTTCGAGGTATAATTCCAGGTGCTGTAATTCTTCGTCCAAAGTGATCCACTGGTTCTCTTCCTTCTTCAGAGTACCTCGTAAAAAATCGGATAATTGCTGTATCATCTTCCTGGCCTGTTCGGGCCTGCTGGTGACCAAGGCGCTGATAGAATTTAAGCTATTAAACAGGAAGTGTGGTTGTAACTGCTGTCTTAATTTGTACAGCTCCGCCTCTCTGGCCAATTGGGTAGCCGCATTGCTTCGTTGTTCTATTTCTTTTTGTTCTTCCTGTGCATACCATAGTTCGCTAATGAGTGACATACAACCGGTGGCGAGTAATGCTATTGTAAAACGGACAGGCATGGAAACGGGCAGGAATGACTGGTATAGTTCATTGTTTGTGGCCAGTTGGGGTAATGTATATTTTAAGATCAATACCCATATACCGCTCACAGCTGCACAAAGGATAAGTATATAAATGTACTTTCCTTTTTGTGGCCGGTAAAACCGCATATTGTTGCTGACCAGTAAACAAATGGCGGCCAACAGGATGTTGGATAGCAACGCATCCTTAACAGCCAGGGGTATGGGCAATTGGGAGTTTTGTAATAAGGCTACATGCACTAATGACCATACCAGCCAACAGCTGGTAAAGATGAGTTTGTTTTTTTGCTTCCTAAAAGGGATGTGGCCACCTGTAATTATTAATGGTGTACTATTCAAATCGGGTATTGCCCACCTGAAACGCTTCGACAAGTTCTTTTAGATCAGGGTGAGCCGTCCTTTGGAGGGCGACCCACGCCAAGCTGTTCTTAGGAGGGTGAGCGGCCCCCAAGGATCCTCAAAACAATTCCAGGAACCTGTGGGTAAGGTTGGAGCGTATATGGGCTGCCCGCTTATGGACGAGTTCAATATACACGCCGGCATTATCGGTCTCCTGGACCCTGGAATACAATTCTGCTCCATCAATCAAAGCGGATAATTTATAAAGCTCGCTTACATTAATAAACTTCCACTGCACGAGTTTTTGGTGTTGATTGAAAAACATTTCCTGCTCCATCTCACCAATGGCCTGGGCTTTTGCAAAAGCGGTGTGCTCATCATCTGCTTCTATCAACCTTAGCTGTTCATCAAACTGAGGGGTATGGACACCCTCGCCACAAATAATCTGGTAAACGATCTTGGATAGGAACCAACTCATATCGGTGTAGTTTTGACATGTAGATAATAATTGAACCTTAATAGGACTTGATCTCTATGCCAGCAAACAAGGCAGTACCTTGAATGATCAATACTTTATCGGGACTGGTAATAGATTGAGGAGGGCGCTTGTCTTCAATACCGCCAAAGATGGCTACGGCCTCGGACCGGATGACCCAATGAGGCGGTACGATCAACTTGGTGCCGCCAAAAACCTGTACGATCTCTAAAGTGATGGGGCCCTTAAAATCGGCCTGGCTAAGGTTTACCTCGGCTCCGCCAAAAACAGATACTACTTCGCCTCCTTTAAAATCTTTGGAGTAAACATTCTTTTTCACATTGCCGAAAATGGAAACGACCTCGATGGTATCTGTCTTGCCAGTGGAAGGTTCTTCATCAGCATCTTTATAGTAGAGTGCTTTCTCGTGGTCTTTGTTTTTATGCCGTCTTTTTTTGCCAGGAGACAACATTAAGGTAAGGCCTACACCGCAAACGACGACAGGTATTATAAACCTGCCGGCATCATAATCGGGAAATACATTGTCTGCCAGGAAAAAGGCGCCAATACCAATGAGGATGAGCCAGCCAAAATCACGGAACCTGGTTTGTATACCCACGAAGAAGCCCACTACCACCAATATCATTGGCCAGGTAAACAGCCAGCGGGGTACAAGATCTGCCTCCACTTGCCGGATCAGTAGTACGGAACCTGCTACGAGTATTAACAGACCGGCTAAAGTATTGTTGCTCTTTCGGCGGCGGGATGGCTTATCGCCCGACTGCTGGTTGTAGTCCCGAAACTCCTGGTTTTGCATACCCTTTAATTTTAAACAAAACTACAGTAGGAAAGGGGGCGGTACAAGATGGAGGAGGCGATGCAATGCATTTTTCCGGTAAAAGCAGGTTTTTGTCGGGGAAAGGGGCACGCTTGTTCTGTTCTTTTGCCTTGATGCAAAAGAACCAAAAGATCAAGCCAGGCCCGATTGCTCCGCGCGGCCAGGGGAGATTATTGGATTATTGATTATTATTTAACCGCAACTTGGGTTAAGTATTGACTAATGGTTATTTGGCATGGGATAGTTTGCTCCGGATCCTGCTGAGGGTTTCCAGTGTCATGCCCAGGTAGGAGGCTATGAATTTAAGGGGTACGCGGTTAAGCATAAAGCTTTTGGTGGCAATAAAACGTTGGTATTTTGATGTAGCCTCTGTAAGCCGTGCGATATAAGCACGCTCCTCGGCATCGCGGTAATACTTTTCGAGGAGTTTGCGGCCTGTTACATTTACCTCGGGGTGATTGTTATACAGGTATTGAAGGTCGTCAAAATGAAGGCCTGTAAGTTCACTCTCCTCAATAGCCTGGATATTCTCAAATGACTTTTGTTGTACATGAAAACTGGTGATGGAGGTGGCCAGTTCATTTTCAGCGGTGATCCAGGTAGTGATCTCCTTTTTACCGTCCTGAACGTATCCGCGCAAAATGCCTTTTGAATGAAATAAAAATAAGGACATAGCTCTCCTGACCTCACGAGGAATTCACCCTTTTAACGCGATAGGTAAAGCTTTTTTGTTGGCATATTCTCTTGCTTCGTCGCTTATGGGATGAACAGCGTGGGCAAAAGATACCAATGGAGATTCTGGCAGGGTAGTAGCTGCTCCTGCTTCACCGATGTGCTGATGGTTAAAAGACATACTATAAATTCGGGTTTAGTCGGGGGTTCACAAACAGACATCAATTGACATGGGTGGATACAGAAATGTCAATAATTCAGAGGTATTGTATTGGAATGGTAGGGTTGCTATATCAAGCTAGTCGTAACTGTTACTAAAGATATAAAAGAATGGTTATAATAATTGTCAATAAAAGGGAATTTAATGCTCTAAGTGATTTTATGTATGATCGTCCTATTGGGTAAGCTTGAGGTAATATTGAAAATACCCAGTTGCGTGATGCCGGGTGGTGTATTAAAAAAGGATCTGCTGGTATAAAATGGAGTTCCTGGCATAAAAAAAAGGACCCTGGGGTCCTATATGAGCTTAAATTGATCGCCGTCAAATAATCCGAGGTCACTGAGTTTGAGGTGGGGGATTACGAGCAAGGCCATGAAGGAGAGTGTCATAAAGGGGGCTGCTAATGGAGAGCCTATTGATTTGGCCATGGTATGGATGGTGGTATAAGCCTGCGCCACTTTGTAGCCATCTTCATCGCTCATTAACCCGGCTACGGGTAAAGGAATGATGAGGTCCTGCTGTGCGGAGGTTCCGCCGCAACAGCTAATGCCTCCCTGGTGGGCAATGACGAGGTTGATGGCGCGGAACAAGCTGTCATCATCCACTCCTACAGCTACAATGTTGTGGGAGTCATGGGCTACGGATGAAGCCAAGGCGCCGGTTTTCAATCCAAAGTTCTTAATAAAGGCAAGGGAAGGTTTGGCCGGCTGATAGCGGTTTACAACTGCTATCTTTAAAATATCCTTTCGGGTATTACTTACGAGCTGGCGGGTATCTTCATCCAACAACCAGCCTGCGGAAAGATCAACGCGGTTGGTGATGAGTTGTCCATCCAATGCTTCGATCACGGCTACGATCTGCTGGCCGGTATAAGGTATAGCAAGATCTTCGGGTTTGACGAGGGCGCAATTAAAGTTATTGATATGGGGTAGGAGTGGCCTGGCAGGGGGCTGATGGAGGGGGCAGTGGCTGGTTGGGCAGCCGGGGCCAGCTGATGAACGGCTTTGCCGTTGATATAGGTAGCTATGGTCTTAAAATGTTGCAGGTCTTCTACCACGATAAAATCGGCGCTATCGCCTTCTCTCAATAAACCCACATCCAGGCGGTAGTGTAATACAGGGTTTACGCAGGCGGCCTGGAGGACTTTAAACAGGTCGATACGCTTATTGATGGCCCTGGCGCAAAGCTGGTTAATATGGCCATCCACGAGGCTGTCGGGATGTTTATCGTCGCTGCAAAACATGATCTGATCGGGATAGTCGTGCAGTAGTTCGATCAAGGCCTCGAAATTTTTGGCTGCGCTTCCTTCCCGTATAAGGATCTTCATGCCGTATTGGAGTTTATCGAATGCTTCTGCTGCTGTAAAACATTCATGGTCTGTTGAAATACCGGCATCAATGTATTGGCTGGCCTGCTGGCCCCTCAGGCCTGGTGCATGGCCATCGACGGGTTTCCCGTATCTTTTGGCGGCGGCAATTTTGGCCATCACTACGGGGTCTTTAGAAAGAACGCCGGGAAAATTCATCATTTCGCTCAGGTATTTGACCTCGTCTTTTGCAGCAAGGTCTCTACATCCTGTACATCGAGTGTGGCGCCGGCAGTTTCAAATTGGGTGGCTGGTACGCAGCTGGGTGCGCCGAAGTAAAATTTAAAGGGGCTTGTTTTGCCATTGGCGATCATAAATTCTACGCCCTGCATGCCACAAACGTTGGCAATTTCATGTGGGTCGCTTACTGTGGCTACTGTTCCGTGTACTACTGCCAGGCGTGCGAATTCGGCGGGCAGGAGCATGGAGCTCTCAATATGTACGTGGCTATCGATAAAGCCTGGTAATATATATTGTTGAGGGACTATGGTATTTGGAGGCAGGGGTAGAATAGATTGGATGGTACCATGTGCTACCTTAATTTCTGCGGGGTATAGTTGTTTTTGCCATACATCGGCCAAAAACCTGTAATGGTAAAGCTGGTCATGAAAAGGTTCGTTTATAGGTAAATATAGCACCATTTGGACTCGAAAAATAGGGAGGCGGGCAGGCGCGGCCGCCTGGCCTACCGTGTTCACGGTATGCCGGCTTTGGATCAAATAATACAATATTTATGAGGGCTTGTAATATTATGCTCCATTTTACGTCTAACATTGCAGTCTTATGGCAAAGCCGGAGGCTTTGAAATAGGGTCACCAGCCAGAGGCTGGCGACTGAAGAAAATTCGTACGGCGGCTTCCAACAGCTGGTGCTGATGGACGAAGTTGCCTTATAAAAGTACAAACCCCATTCTGTCAAATTAAAAATAAACATCATGAAATTTCTGCGTGTATCAGTTGCGGCGCTTGCTGCCTTAACGGTAAGTTTTGCCGTAAATGGGCAAACCGTGGATGAAATAGTAAACAAACACATTGAAGCGCTGGGTGGAAAGGACAAGGTTAACGGGATGAAATCTCTATATACGGAGACTGAAATGGACATAATGGGAACGGCGGCGCCCAGTGTTACCACGGTATTATTTGGGGTAGGCTCTCTGAGTGAGGTTAATTTTAATGGTCAGAAGATCGTTAATTGTATTACGGATAAAGGCGGCTGGACGATCAACCCGCTGGTGGGAAAGATGACAGCGGAAGACCTGACGGCGGAAGAGCTGAAGGCGGGTAAATCGCAACTGAGTGCGGGGGAATTTATTTGATTATGCCGCGCGTGGGACGAAAGTGGAATTGGCGGGGCAGGAAACGGTGAATGGTGTTAAAGCCTGGAAGTTGGTGGTAACAACGAAAGAGGGGGCAACTTTGTCCATTTTATAGATCCTGCAACTTATTATATTATAAGAACTGTGGCCAAAGTAAATGCAGGGGGACAGGAAGTGGAGCAGGGGGTTAACTTTTCGGATTATAAGAAAACGGATTTTGGGTATGTAATGCCTTATACTTATGCGATTGAATTTGGTACAGGAGTGACGTTGAATGTAACGGTGAAAAAGATAGAGATCAACAAAGAGGTGGATACGAAAATATTCAATAAGCCTTAACTGGTTTTATTTACTTTAACAAAAGGGTGTTGTCAATTTTTTTGACGGCACCCTTTTGTTTTTATATATTGATCCCAAATGTATACCATGTTAAGATGGACGGTAACGCTCTTGTGCTTTTTCCTGCTTACGATAACGCGGGCTCAAACGGTAACTGTTAATACTGTTGGTAAAGACGCTTTTAACGGGAAAGCGGATGTGATCGTATACAAAGCAAAGGAGGGGGAATGGACATTTCAATCGTATGCTGTGCCTGTAATAAAGGCCAATTTCAGGCCAACGGGGTATACGCGCGGTGAACAAATATCGGATGCGGTAATTGCTAAAGGGCAGGCACTGATGACGAAAATAACGGCTGCTATTTCTCAAACGGTGGAACTGGAAAATAATACGAGCATTGTTATTCAAAAGGATAAGCTCTATTTTAAATCGGGAAAGGAGGTGAAGGTTAAATCGGCTTCGTTTTTACGCAAGGTGATCATAATGGGTTCCGTTTTCAGCTTACTGAGCAGGAGAAATTCTTCGGTGGGGGAACGTGCGCTCCCGATGGACCGGCGGGGATACCGCCTGAACCTGTATAATGTGGCGGCTTATGGGTATGGGCTAGGGGCGGATAATCTTAATTTTTCGGTACCGGTGCTTATTTCGTCGAATGGCTATGCTTTGTTTTTTGACAATGCCTCAAGGGTTATTTTGATATTGGGCTTACGGATAAGAATAGTTTGGAAGCTGGTTTTATAAGTGGTGAACTGACCTACTATGTGGTGTTTGGCAAGAATATGGACGAAATTCTGAGAAACTATACGGCGATCACTGGCCGGCAGCCACTGCCTCCCCGTTGGGCATTGGGCAATTTTGTATCGCGTTTTGGTTATCGCAGTGAAGAACAGGTACAACAGATGGTAAAGAAGATGCGGAATGACAGGTTTCCGATGGATGGGCTGATCTTTGACCTGTTTTGGTTTGGCGATGATATCAAAGGAACGCTGGGGAACCTGGATTGGGTGAATACTACGAAATGGCCGAACCCCAAATTAATGATGGAAAATTTGAAGGTAAAAGATAATCTTAAAACTGTTTTGATCACTGAACCTTTTATCCTGCAATCTTCTAAAACGTTTGGGGAAGCAACTCCCTTCCTGGCTACTGATGGGGCGGGTAAGGCATATAATTTCACGGATCTGTATTTTGGGCAGGGTGGATTACTGGATGTATTTCGCAAGTCTGCGCAGGACTGGATCTGGAAGTACTACAAAAAGCAGGTAAGCAATGGGGTGACAGGTTGGTGGAGTGATTTGGGTGAACCTGAAAAGCATCCCGCAGAAGTAATGCATAACCTGAAAGACTATGGTGTGAACCGGCTGATGGGGGCTGATGAAGTACACAATGTGTATGGTCATTACTGGAGTAAGATGCTGTTTGAAAAATACCGGGATGATTACCCGTCTACGCGTTTGTTTCATCTGAACAGGGCTGGTTTTGCGGGCAGTCAGCGTTACGGTGTGTTTCCCTGGACGGGTGATGTGGCCCGTAGCTGGAGTGGCCTTAAATCGCAATTCCCGGTACTGCTGGGTATGAGTGCCAGTGGCCTGCCTTATGTACATTCGGATGCCGGGGGCTTTGCGATGGCGGATCAGGCAGATGGGGAACTCTATACACGTTGGTTGCAATTTGCGGCCTTTACGCCGATCTTCCGCCCGCATGGTAGGGCGCTGGAAGATTACGACAAAACGATCAAGAGTATTCCTTCGGAACCTGCTTTGTGGGAGGAGCCTGCCAAGTCGATTGTACGTAACTATATCAACCTCCGTTACGAACTGCTGCCGTATAATTATACGCTGGGTTATGAGCAGGCGGTACTGGGCAAACCACTGATGCGCCCCTTGTATTATTACAATTTTGGTGATGGGGAGGCTTTTAAAGCGGATGAGGAATATTACTGGGGGATGGTATACTGGTGGCGCCGATCATGAGCCAGGGGGCTACTGTGAAAAATGTATACCTGCCGGAAGGGAAATGGTATAACTTTTATGATAATAAGGAGCTGAATGGAAAGCAATGGGTAAACCAGGCGGTTGATATTAACCGTATACCTTTGTATGTGAAAGGAGGGGCTTTTATACCCTTATGGCAGGCGGATTCGATCAAATCGGTGGAGACGTATAATTCAAAAGACATCAGCTTATTGTATTATGCTACTGAAGGTACTTCTTCCTACGTGTTTTATGATGATGATGGTACGAGTACGCGGACGCTGGAGAAAGCGGATTATGAGCTGATCACTTTTACGGCAACAACGCAGGGGACGACGATCTCGATAGATATTAAAACGAATAATGAGGCGCTCTACAAACGGAAGCAGGTGCGCAAATTCACGCTCCTGGTACCAGGAGGTTCGCCCTTTAGCACGATCACGGTAAATGGCAAACCGGGTGTAGCTGCCAAGGCTATTAAGCCGATCAGCCTTGCCGGTGGTCAATTTGCATCGGCTGTGGTAGAATTCAATGGCAAGCCTACGAAGGTTGAGCTGGTTAGATAGGAAGGGCTTCCTGTGTTTTTTGGGGTAATAAAGAAATAAAATGGCGCATAGTAATATTGAAATGCGGAAGTAAATCCGCAAAACTTATCAGCCGGATGGTAACATCCGGCTTTTTGCTGTCTAAGGCAGGTTGGTACATCATTTGTTTAAGCTCCTACGGTTTTTCATAGGATATTGGATTATAAATAGCCTGGATCTCTATCCGGGCTTTTCCTTTTAATCCATTCCCGTTTACCTAAACCGAGTGTAGCGTCACCTACGGCGCCGCATTGAAAACGCAACACGTTGCTACAAAGCTACAAAGCTGGTGCCCCTTTAGGGGCACAAATGCCCTTCAAAGGTTGACCCTAAAGAGGCTACAAATAGCCGGTCAAAGGTTGCCCCAAAAGTAAGCGGCATGGCATTTCATTGCTGATTATATACCATTTTTAATAAGCCATTGAAAAGGTTATCAATAATGCGGGGGTAGCATTGTTATATTTCATGAAGTATAACTGTGTGGGAAAGTGCTGGCTATAACTGTTGCCGTATATACCGCGAAGCAGGGGGTAGTTTTGCTATGTGGATAAGAAGGTTTTGGCATGAAGCATGCAATCAGGGAGGTGACCAAATCCACACCCATGAAAAAAACAATCCTGATCAACCTGCTCATGCAATTGGTTTTTTATGCGCTGGTATACCTGATAGCAGCATGGTAAGGGAAATAGTGAGCAGGTGAATGGCTGGGAGCGGGGGCGGATCTCTGACGGCAGGGTTCCGACCTTAATCTTTCAACAGACCGGGCTTTCTTTCTGTGGTACGTTGTACAGCCTGTTCATAACGCCATTCGTCAATTTTTTCAGGTCGCCACTCAACAAGATATCGGGCACTTTCCAGCCCCTGAAATCGGCAGGGCGGGTATAAACAGGCGGCGCCAGTAGGTTGTCCTGGTAAGAGTCGAAGAGGGCTGAGGTTTCGTTGTTCAATACGCCGGGCAATAACCTGCCCACAGCATCAACTACTACTGCGGCTGCCAGCTCGCCGCCGCTTAATACATAGCTGCCAATGGAAATTTCTTTTGTTACAAAGTGATCGCGTATACGCTGATCGATCCCTTTATAATGCCCGCAAATGATCAATAGGTTTTCTTTCAGGGACAATTGGTTGGCAATGGCCTGACTAAAATCTTCGCCATCGGGTGTCATATAGATGACCTCGTCATAGGTTCTTTCTTTCGACAATGTTTCTATGGCATTGGCCAGTGGTTCGGGCATCATGACCATGCCTGCCCCTCCTCCATATTGATAATCGTCTACCTGCCCATATTCATTAACGGCCCATTGGCGCAGGTGATGGACGTGTACTTCCAATAAGCCTTTATCGCGGGCGCGTTTCATAATAGAATGGGCGAGAGGGCTTTCCAACAATTCGGGAATAACGGTGATGATATCAATTCGCATGGCACAAAGATAAAAGTTCATCAAATATTAAAGGTGGTTTTACGTTTTAAGGGTAGAATATCAGTTTTGTTCGCGACCCTTTAAACCCTAAACCCCTCTTAACCGCATGTTTAAGCAATTAAACGGTCTCTTTTATTGCGTAAAATGATCGTACCCTCTCTTTTATGGTGCCCGTTATTGGGCTTTTCACAAGATTTTACGGGCTATCGTTCCGGCAATTATTCTGGTGTCAATGGTGTGTTCTTCAACCCGGCCAATATAGCGGACAGCCGGTACCGCTGGGATGTAAACCTGGTATCTGTCGGTGTACTGGGTGGTAATAACCAGGCTTCTTTTAAGTTAAAAAATCTTAGTGAATCATTGAATGCGGATAGTCTGGAAAATCAGCTATACGGCAGGAATGCAGGCGCCACCAATGGTCTTATGAGTGTAGGGCTGATAGGTCCTTCGGTACTATTCAATGTGACTAAAAAGACAGGGATTGCCATCACCACGCGCAGCCGTGTAATGGCGAATGTGCAGGAAATTGATGGTACTTTATTGCAGCAGGTGGTAGATGGCTATAACAGTGAGGCGGGGCTGCCTTACACGATCAGTTCTGCGAAAAATATGTTTGTGAATATGAATGCCTGGACTGAATTTGGCGCGAGTGTGGGGCAGGTGCTTATTGATAAGGAAAAGCACTTTCTGAAAGGTGGTATTACGCTGAAATACCTGGCAGGAGTGGGCAATGCTTACCTGCAATTGAAGAACCTGACTACGACGATCAATGAAGATAAGGTAGTAGACAAAGCGTATCTTTCCAATACAACGGGCCGTATAGCTATGGGATTTGGCGGCGCCAGTTTTGACAATTTTGAAGGCAGTGACCTGACCTCCTTTGACAGTAAAGGTTTTGGCGTTGATATCGGCTTTGTATATGAGTTCAGGCCGGAACATGCTAAATACAGGAGGAGTGATAACTACGAATGGAGAAGGGATCAAAACAAATATAAATTGCGTGTAGGCATGGCCTTACTGGATGTAGGCTCGTTGAAATACAAACGGGATATGAGCCGCAGCGGGGCTTATGATCTCGGGGTAACGGGGGCTGAACGATTTTATTTATCGGAGCTGTCGAAGGTTGACCTGGATGATTATAAGAAATTCTTCGATAGCCGTCCGCAGTTCTTTACGCCTGTAGCCGGCAGTACGGAAACTGATTATAAAGTAGGATTGCCTACTACGCTGCAGGTGGATGTGGATTACCACGTTATTCGTGGATTCTATGTTAATGGGGCTGGTCAATTTTCGCTGGTGAATACGGGCAGCAAACCTTACAATAGTCAATACGGCAATACATTTACGCTTACACCACGTTATGAGACGGCCAGGTTTGGCGCTTATTTGCCCATTAACTATAATGAACTGACGAAGTTAAATGCAGGCTTGTCGATCCGGTTTGGACCGGTATTTATCGGATCGGGTAGTGTGCTGACTGCTTTACTGGGTGAATCGAAACAGGCGGACGTTCATATCGGTTTCCGTGTTGGGGTATTGCACAAGAACAAAGCCGGGAAGACGAAAGAGAAAGGGGAGAAAAAGGAAGCACTCACAAACCAATAGTTTTCTGATCAAAGGTATAGGTAAGACAAAGCCCCGGATACTCCGGCGGGCTTTTTTATTGTTTTATAGAAGAGTCCGAAAGTCGGTAAAGTCCGGAAGTCGGTAAGTAATAAAGTAATGGGGATCGTTGTTGCATTCCCGGCTTCAAATTTCCGATCTCTGACCTCAGTCCTCTGTAGTTCCCTTTTCTCCCATGAAGTCGCCCAATTCTCTGCGCTGCTTTTTTGTTGGCCGTCCTATCTTACTCTGGCGCTTACCGGTGTGGAAGCTGGCGGCCTGGAACTCAACGCGGTCGAGTTCTTCGGGTGGAGTAATATCGGTGTAATATTTAATGGCCTCGGTATAAGCGACGCGGTTGTGTAATAAGGCGGTGACCTTTACGCGCCAGCGTCGTGCCTCGGTTTTTACGTGGTATTCATCGCCAATGGATACGGTTTTGGAGGGTTTGACCTGCATGTCGTTCAATTTCACTTTTCCAGCGTCGCAGGCTGCCGCTGCCAAGGCCCTTGTTTTGAACAGGCGGATGGCCCAGAGGTATTTGTCGATCCGTAATTTTTCTTTTCACTTGCCATGGGGTAAAATTAAAAATCCCGGAAGTATTCACCTCCGGGAGTTATAAAAAATAAGTGGATGTTGGACTACTAAAGGCGGTTTGGTCAGGCTTTTTTGAGTGTAGCCGGAGGCCAGGGAATAGCCGTCACCAGCCAGAGGCTGGCGACTGAAGGCATAATACAAGGCTTCGGCAGGTTCTGTTGGACCAGGGTGAGCGGCCCCCTGGAGGGCGACCCAGCTTTTGGCTGGAACCTGACATTGAAGCCAGTTTATTGGTGCTTGTGGTGGCTGGCTCTGTTGCCTCGTTGTCCTGCTACCTCGCGCCTGGTTGCCTATTATGCCTTGTTAGTTTCTGCAAAATACTTATGGAAATAAGGGATGGTTTCGATGCCCTTATAGAAATTCGCCAGGTCAAACTTTTCATTGGGCGAGTGGAGGTTGTCGCTATCGAGTCCAAAGCCCATGAATACGATCTTGACACCCAGTTCCTGCTCGAGGATAGAACAAATGGGAATACTGCCTCCCCGCGTACAGGGATTGGTTTTTCCCAAAGGTGGTTTCTATGGCCTTAGCGGCAGCCTGGTAAGCCAATGAATCAATGGGTGTCATATAGGGCTCGCCTCCATGCAATTCTTCTGCCTGGACGGTAACGGCAGGAGGTGCGATCTTGCGGAAGTAATCGAGGAGTATCTCAGTTATTTTGTGGGATGACTGATTGGGTACGAGCCGGGCAGATATTTTGGCAAATGCTTTGGAAGGCAATACGGTTTTGGCTCCTTCGCCGGTGTATCCGCCCCAGATACCATTTAATTCAAGGGTAGGACGAATACCGGTACGCTCATTGGTGGTGAACCCTTTTTCGCCCCATAGTTGCTGTATGCCCAGGTCTTTCTTATATTCTCCATCATTGAAAGGGGCCTGTGCCATCAGGTTGCGCTCTTCCTGGCCGGCTTCGACTACCTCATTATAAAAACCGGGGATGGTGATATGGTTGTTCTCATCATGGCAGGAAGCGATCATCCTGGCCAAAATAGTGATGGGATTGGCTACCGCGCCACCGTAGACACCGCTGTGCAAATCGCGGTTGGCGGCTGTAACTTCTACCTGTATATAAGCGAGCCCCCGCACGCCAATATCCATGGAAGGATTGTCCATGCTGATCATAGCGGTATCGCTAATGAGGATGACATCGCATTTGAGGAGGTCTTTATGGGCCGCTACAAACTTGCCCAGGTTGGGTGATCCTACTTCTTCTTCACCCTCGATCAGGAATTTAATATTGGTGGGTTGTGAATTAGTGGCGGTCATTAATTCCAATGCTTTCACATGCATATAAAACTGGCCTTTGTCGTCGGCTGATCCACGGGCATATACGCGGCCATCTTTAATGACTGGTTCAAAAGGACCACTTGTCCATAAGTTGAGTGGATCGGGTGGTTGTACATCATAATGGCCATAAACCAATACGGTAGGTTTGGAAGGATCTATGATCTTTTCGGCAAATACTACGGGGTGGCCGTCGGTTTCATAAACGGCTGTTGTAGTGGCACCGGCTTTCAATAAACTTTCTTTTACGGCTTCGGCACATTTTTTCATATCCTCCTTATTGGCACTATTTGAACTAATAGAAGGTATACGCAACAGGTCGAGCAGTTCATTGAGAAAACGGTCCTTATTCTTTTCCTGATACTCTTTCCAGGCTTGCATTTTGACAGTTTTAAAAAGTTCTACAATATGTCATTGGGAAGCGAATATAGGCTGTTTTCCCGAACCGGCTTTTGGGGGTCGTGGAAGAGCCGGAAAGTTGGGAAGAAAAACCTTTCATAGTTCTTCAGTGGGGGAATTTGAACGGGGTTGGCGGGTTTGGGCAGGCTTGTGATATTGGTGGGGACAGGCTTAAGGTGACAATGAATCAGGTATTGGGAGTTAACTGATGTTTCTTATCCAGGGGAGGTTATCCAAGGTCCAGGGCAATTGTTTTTCAAATGGCTTTTTCCGTACGGTGCAATCCTTTTTGGTGCAGATGCTGCAGGAAAAATCGAGGCATGGATCTGAATGCACAAACAATTCGAGGGTATGGCCAAACTCGCGCCTGATGAGGCTGGATAATTGATCAATTTCGCGGTGGGCTTCATGCACATTAAAATACCAGGGTACGGTGAGGTGGCAATCGACATGGAGTTGTCCGCCATATTTGATCACGCGCAGGTTGTGGAGGTCGATCCAGTTCTCCCGGCGATGGTTGTTCAATACTTCTACCATTTTCATCAATAATTCCTTATCGGCTTCATCCATAATACCAGCTATGGACTGGCGCAGGATGCGGTAACCGGTAAAGATCAAAATAAAGCCAAACAACATGGCTACGGCTCCATCGAGCCAGGAAATACCGGTAAAATAAATGAGGGCCAATCCTACAATAATACCCAGTGTAGACCAGGTGTCGGACTGTAAGTGTTTGCCGCTGGCAATCAAAGCGAGGGAATTGTTTTTGTGTCCCCTTTTAATGCTATAATAGCCCATGGAAAAATTGATGATGGCGGTAAGGGCTACGAGTATGATACCATAGTCGAGCTTTTGAAGGGGACGGGGATGAAGGAGATTGTCTACAGCTTCGTAAATGATGATGAGGCCAGCTACGCCAATTAAGGTGCCTTCTACAGCAGCGGAAAGGAACTCTGCTTTGCCATGGCCATAAGGATGGTTTTCATCGCGTGGCTTGGCAGCTACATACAAGCTATAGAGGCCGATAAAACCCGCTGTTACGTTAACGGTACTTTCGAGTGCATCGGTGAGGATGGCTACTGAGTGTGTTAGAAAATAGGCCACTATTTTAACGAGGAACAGGCATACTCCTATTGCTACGACCCATTTTTGTATGCGAAGATTTTCCTTTGCTGTTTCAAGCCGGCCAATTTGAGGTAAAAGTAGAATTAAATCCTTTGCAGGACTACCTCACCACCATTACTTTTCCTTAAAATGAGCGCCCATGCCGAAGGCATCTGGAATGGAAAGTATATAGGTACCGGCTGGAAGGTTATGGATGTTTACTTGTTGGGTACCGGTAATGCTTAACTTTTGAACAATCTTGCCGCTAAGGTCTGTTATACAGGCTTCTTTCCGGCCATTTACGCCCTCCATGCGTATGCTGAACTGACCTTCGGCAGGATTGGGCCATATCAATACGTTAATGGTGCTTTCGCCTTTCACACCTTTTATCAGGGAGTAATAAGCCCGGTCGTCGAGGTCAACCTGTCTTAACCGGTAATAGCTAATGCCACTATATGGATTGGCATCTGTAAATGAATAATCAATGACTGCTGTACTATTGCCATTAAATGCGCTGGACGCTACAAATGCTTTGGAGGTAAAACCGGACTCCTGCTCCAGTCTGCGTTCTATGTGGAACCCTTTATTGTTTTGTTCTGTTTGTGTTTGCCAGCTTATGTGTACCTGGTTGTTGGTTAGGCGTCTTACGTTAAAGTTGCCCAGTTTTACGGGCAGGGCTGTTGCTAAAAGGCCTATACCAAATTCGCTGAATCCCCCAGGTTATTGCGCAAGGCATAGCCATCTGCCGCCAGACGGCCTGGCCCACCATTGGCATTTACATTGCTGCCGGCAGGTACTGACCAGTCGGCGCCATTGGTAGAACCTTCCGGGCGGCGCAGGATGGTGAACTGGTTATTGGCCAGGCCGCCGAAAGCATTGAGGTATAATTTCAGGTTGTACTTTCCTGAGGCAGGAGGGGTATTGGGGGCCAGGTGCCAGATGCCTCCATTGTGTATGCTGATATAAGTTGACCCTTGTTCTGTTGCCATGAGGCCAGCATCTGTGCCGGCCTTGGGGGCAAAGAAGGCATCTATATAGGTTATATTGTTGAGTGGATTGGCGGTGAGGTTATCCATCTCCGCGAGGCTGGGCTGTGTGGCATTGCCTATGGGGAAAAGATAATTGTTGATGGTGGCCGGACTTATATACCGGCGTAAGGCGCCATCAAACCAACCATTGATAAATCCGGTATTGGCAGGATCTGGCTCTATGGCCAATTGAGGGTAGCAGCTGCTATGGCGATAAATGACGCTGTATGAATAATGCCTTTGATGAGGTACCATTTATTGGCGATGATATTGCTGGCGAGTGTAAGGCTGCCGGCATCTACATCAATACGCTCGAAGGTATTGGCACATTTGATCAATTGGTTGGTGGTACTGTTGAAAATAAACTGTCCACTGCCATAATGATAAGCTGTTATGGTATTATCCGTGAAGTCGGCTGCCAGGCCACTGCTGTTGCCGATGCTGATGATACCATTGTTTGCCAGGTTACTGCCATTGGCCAGGGTTAATTCGCCTTCTATTGTAATATTGGCTCCGTTCTGGATATGAACCGATGCCCCCGATTGTACAGTTACCTGGCCAAAGCCGTTTACTAAAACGATCCCAAGCATGGCTGTAATAAGCGTCAGCTTTTTCATATTAAGGTTGATTGTGATCATTAAATGATTACTGCTTATGTAAAGATGCTATGTGGTTTACTTACGGCGTGAGCAGCGTCACCTACGGCGCCGCAATGAATATACAACCTATTTTTATTACAAAGCGGTTGTACCTACCGGCGCAAATAAACATCGAAGGTTGGAAGCTTAGTCAATGCAGATTACTACTACGACATTGATTCACTATTCGCACTCACAACTGACCACTCACGCCCCCTCACTGTTTGTACACTACAAAGTGAAAGTTGTTATCTATCGAGGCACCGGCAACATTGTAAATATATACCTGCAGCTTGCCCCCGCCGCTGCCTGTAGTGGCAATGACCGGAATGCTGCTGCCGATGGCGGTAACAACCGTAGTATATAGTTGGAATTGGTAGCTTTCGCCGGTGATGTTGACCTCGTACAAACCGGTTGTCAGCTTAGTTACAGTGAAGTTACCACTACCGCTATTGGCAAAACCTGTACTACTTACGTTGCCATAGCAGATGGGCAATAGGTTGGCGGCTCCAGTTTTGGAAGAGCGTGTCAATTCATCCTGTACATCAACACTGCCAGTGCTGTTGACAGTGAGCTTGGGAACTCCCTGAATGGTCAAGTGCACCTTGCCGGTGGCATTGCCAACACCCGTTCCAAAATCCACGTCTTCCGCATTGCCGGCAAAAGAACCAATATAACCCCGGTAAACATTGGTCTCGTAGATAGCCAGGTACATATTGGCAGCGCCATTAAAACGCGCTACAAAAGATTCGGGACTTAATACATCCAGTTTATAAAGTGGATTAGGAATACCTATGCCAACGTTTTGAGCGGTTGCAGTGAGGGCCCATACAAGAAGCAGGAGGGTGAGTAGCTTTTTCATATACAGTTACAGTTTGTAACCAAAACTACTCCCTATAAAACTGGAAAATACTACATCATCATGTAGTAAAGTTCATTAAACCAATCCGTCTTTAATAGCTTTGGAAACTGCTTCTGTAGCAGAATGCACATGTAGTTTGTCGTAGATCTTCTTGATGTAAAATCGTACCGTATCATGGCTGATCTTGAGCTGGGCAGCGATCATCTTATAACTGAATCCCTGTACAAGGAGTTGAAGTATGCTGATCTCTTTTTCTGATAGGTCTGTTTTCTCCTGGTCGCTATTATTGGCCGGGGGATCATTAGCAGCACTTTGCGGGCTACTGTGCCTGTCATGGGTGCGCCTCCAGTAAGTACATTCCGGATAGCGGAAGGAACTTCTATGGAAGCATAGCGTTTCAATATATAGCCACTAGCTCCCGCACAGATGGCGCGGAAGATATTTTCATTGTCGTCAAAGACTGTCAACATAATGATGGGCAACTGAGCATCAATTTTGCGGATACGCCGTACAGCTTCCACCCCGTTGACGCCTGGCATGTCTATATCCATTAATACCACTTCGGGCTCCAGTTCCCGTACATCCGTTTCCACGGTCTCGGCATTGGGGATGCCCGCAATGAATTCCATATCAGGCTCTTCGCCCAACAGGGTTTCCATACTTTGCCTTAATGCATCATTGTCGTCGTATAATAAAATTTTTACCGCCATTAGCGTATTAAAAGTAGGACAACAAAATAACAATCCGCACTACATTATCATGTAGTCAATTTTAATCATTTATGGATGTTTTGGCAGTTCTTGCGTATGGCTGAATAGAGGAAATGATGGATGGGGAGTAACCTGTGTAAAGGTCCCTTTTTCCCATAACTCAATAAATAAATTATCTACCACCTGGTGGCAAAGTGCAGGATCGCCGGTTAAGGTGTAGGCCAGTAAAAGCAGGTCTTCCGAATAGGTTTTGTAGAGTACGGAAAACGCTTTGATATTTTTACTTTTCAATCCTTCCAGTAGTACTAGTTCATCTTCAAAATCACTGTTGTCCATGCCACTTGATTGGGTACTTTTTAATTGTTTTAATAGGGGATAAGGTGGGATAAAAAAATGGGGTACGGATAATCCTGGTCCCTGTGAACCTTTCTTTTAGGGCCAGTAACTGTGAAAAGGGCAAGATAAACGGTTACAGGAGTGAAAGTGCCGGGGACGGGAAAAACCACTCCCCGCCGGGCCGGCATAATTTCACTCTTGTGAACTAGAAATCAACTGAAAAACCACCACCTGTAATATTGTTAGCATCCGGTAGCCAGGCATTGCCATACCTGCATTGCCCAGCTACCAACAGCATCCGACCGCTGGTAAACACAAACTGCCTTTACAGGAAAAAAAATGGGAGGTAAGCACGGCGTGCAAGGGTTTGACCAACAACCTATAAGCCTGTTTACTATTTCTTATTCTATTGTATAGACCGGCAATTGGCGCCGTGCGTTTCGCGAAAACGAAAAAATAATAAACTTTTTTTTTCGCAACGGATAGTGGTCTCTGTCTGGTGGGCTGTCTATAGGTGGTAACCCGTGTTAAGAGTGGCCGGGCGGCTAAGTTTGTAAACGGAAAAATCAGATATTTGCCCGATGGAACCTCTACGCAACGCCCCTCCTCTTTTGAGGTCTTAACTCAAAAGGCCGCTACTGGTGATAATAGGGCCTTTCAGCAACTTTATGACCATATAGCGGGCAGGATGTATAGTTTATGTCTGCGGTATGCCGGCAATTCCAATGATGCGAATGATTGCTTCCAGGAAGGTTTCGTTAAACTATACAGGCATCTTTCCGGATTCAGGGGTGATGGTTCTTTTGAAGGATGGGCCCGGAGGATATTTGTGAGCACGTGTATCGACTTTATCAAGAAAAAGAAGGTAGTCCTCACGGTTATTAGTGATGAGGTGGATATTGCCGCCGATGGCCTGAACGGCTACGACAAACTCTCCAATGACGATCTGATGAAGATGATCAGTACGATGCCCGATGGTTATCGTACGGTTATCAACCTATACCTGGTAGAAGGGTATAATCATAAGGAAATAGGTGAGATGCTTGATATTTCGGAAGAAGGCAGCAGGTCGCAATTGTTCAGGGCAAGGGTGTACCTGCAAAAATTATTTAAAGAAACCCATGGCGAATAAAGCTGACATATTATTCCGCTTAAGGGATTATGAGGTACAACCTCCGCCGGAGGCATTTGATAATTTGCTGACCAGGCTGGAGGCCGGAGCTGTACAAGGGATTGACCAGGAGTGGCAGGGGGCCTGGCAGGGCTTGCAGGCGCTGGAGATGCAACCGCCTGCTTTCTTATCGGCCAGGATTGCAGGGGCCATTACTGAGCAGCCCTTATTGGTCAATTTGCAGCAAATGGTGGTAGCGCCACCCGCCGCTGCTTTTAAACAGATACTTGAGCGCCTGGCCGGGGAAGAAGATGGGGTGGTACGGCCGGCTGTAAGAAAACTGTTTACCCCTTTTAGGGCCATTGCAGCTGTATTGTTATTGGTGATTGGGGGTGTAGGTATGTACTATTTGACGCGCCGGGCCCCTACTGTGAGCACAGGGCCCGAATTGGTACAACAAACAAAACCGTTGCAGCCTGTGCCGGCTGCGGACACGCCTCGGCAGGAACAAGCTGCCCCCGCCATCCATGAAGCGGCCCGGTACCAGGAGTATGATAATGTGAAAACGGAGAACTATTTCAAAAACGCCCGGTTTACGGCGGAGGGGGACGGCATGGCACTGGTAGATAATGATTTCCTGGTGACGTTTGCCAGTTATCAATATGAAACCTTACCTGCTTTCCTGGCAGAAGAAGAAGACAGTGAAATGAAGATCAGGCTAGACCAATACAGTTATTTCACGATTTCGGAAAACATGATGAATAGCCTTAAAAAGATGTATCAGCGAAGATCGAGGGGCACGCCTACCCGCAGAGCCAGGAAAGAGAAAGAGAAACTGGAAGAATGGAAGCAGGCAGATGAAACCTGGTTTGATCTTAAACAGGATAAAAACCCATTGGATGCTATTGATCTGGCTGAGTTCATTTTTAAACGATAAACCTTTTACTCAGACATTCCTCAATCCCTAATTTAAGTTCATGTTACGAGCCCGGTTTGTTTGCATTCTTGCTGTAGTCTTAGGCATAATGTCTTTTACGGAAGGGCCTCATGGCGCCCGTGTGTCGTTGCAAACGAATAAAATCAGTGAGGATCTAACCGTTACGTATACCATCGAATTAACAAAGGCCAGGAAGCGGAATATTGGCATCGGCGAAACGTATAATGGGGGCACCAAAACGATTTTTGTATCGAATGGGCTGGCTAGGCTGCGCCTTGTAAGTCTTATGCGGATGCAATCGATCTTTATTTTGCCCACTGGAAATACTGAACGTACTGCAGCCATTGTAAAAGAATCGGGTAAAAACAAAAACAAGGTTTACCTGAATGCTATGCAATGGAAACAGTACAATGCCAAATATGACCAGGCCAGCTGTCGCTTTACAGAAGATAGTGCAGTTATTTCAGGATATTCCTGTAATAAAGTGATCATCACGCTCACGGATGGCAGAACGATTACGGCATTTTATACAAAAATATTCAGCGCACTGAACTGGCTGCTGTGGAGCCTGTTTTTGCTTGTATACCCGGCCTTGTGTTGAAATATACGTATGAATATAAAAAGGGGAAAATAACCTATACTGCTACTGCTGTAAGCAAAAACAGATTGACCAGGATATATTGCGGGTGCCGGCCAAAGGTTATCCTGAGCAACCTTATAAAGTCACGGGAGGTGAAAAAGAAGGTTGAGGCGGGAAGTGGGGAAAGTCGGAAAAGTCCGGAAGACGGAAAGTCGGGAAAGACGGGAAAGTCGGGAAGTAGAAAACAACAGCCTACCTACTCCATTAATTTACGGTCTTTCGGACTTTACTGACTTTTCGGACTCTATTTAGGCTCTTCTGATGTTGTTCATTCTTCCGTGGTTTCTTCCAATACAGGAATTTGCTTATTGCTTTCGTTCTTGTCTCCTGCTTTCTTGCTCCGTAGTTTGCGGAATATGCGGTAATAGAATTCCTGGTTAAACAACTGTGAGTCGTGGAGCGCTTTATAGATCAGGAAAAGACCAATGGGTAATAAAACGATGGTGGCCAACCACATACCGGCAAAGGGCTGCAATACATCCTCTTTCACAAATTTCTTTCCGAAATTCATCAGCAAGAAAAAGATCACGAAAAATACGACCGCAAATACTACGGGTGTACCAATACCGCCTTTGCGCACGATGGAACCCAAGGGAGCGCCGATGAGGAACAAAACCAGTACGGCAATGGACATGGTGAATTTTTCGTGCCAGGTCATCAGGTGAACTCTTAGTTCTTTGCGCCGGTTCTCATATTCTGCGGAAGCTCCCTCCATGGTACTCTTGATGGAGTTGGCAAAGGAGATACTTTGGTCCAATACGCCGGAGCGGGCGCTATCTGGCAACCATTTCCTGAAAGCCCTATCGGTTTTCGCCAGGGCATCCTTTTTCGCCAGTGAATCCTTTTTCCTCATTGAATCCTTTCTGGCAGCGATATTCTTTAGTATTGCGGTATCCTTTTAGCAGCGGAATGCTTTTTACAATTGCTTCCTTTTTAACCGCTGAATCCTTTGTTAAGGCGGTATCTTTTTTGGCCACGGTGTCCTTCTTTGCAGGCGGCAAAGAAACCCTGGTCCATCCACTGTCCAGGTATTGCATAAAAGGCATGTAGGCCTTTAATTCCAATTTATGCCGCGCCTGAAACTGGTCGAGCATTTTTTGCACTGAGTCAATTGATCTATTCAGTTGTGTAATGCTCAGCATTTCTGCCCGGTCCTTATAGACGCTGTCTGATGTGAGATTTAAGATGAGTGAACTCAGGTCGAGCACTTTTTTATACTCTTTGAAGCCCATCCGGTAAAAACGGCTATTGTCGCTATGTCTTTCTCCGTCTTCCTCATAACGCCATCCATCCTGTAAAGTAAATTCCAGGTTTCTTTTATCGGCTGACATACGCATGATCCCGCGCCTGGCTGTAATTATGTTGTCCTGTACGTTATTGCTGTTTTCAAAAATGATAATATCGTTCAGGGTGGAGTCGTTCACCTTTTTGGCCACTTTGATCGAAAAGCCAGGGATCATATTGTAGAAAGTGCCTTCTTTCAGGTCAAAAGCGGGTTTTTATTTACCAGGTCATACTGAAGTGTTTTCATCTTCAGGTTGGCAATGGGGATCACGTTGTTGTTGAAATAAAAGGCGAGTGCTGCCAGCAGGATGGTGGTGACGAGCAAGGAGCGCATGAAACGCAATAAGCCAATACCGGCGGATTTGATGGCTACCAGCTCAAATGTTTCCCCCAGGTTACCGAAGGTCATGATGGAGGAAAGTAATACTGCCAATGGCAGGGCCAGGGGCACCAGTGTAGCACTCAGGTAAATGATGAGCCGTATGATGGTCATTCCATCAATGCCCTTACCCACAAAATCATCGATCCACAGCCAAAAGAACTGTAATATCAATACAAACAGTGTGAGGAAAAAAGTGGCAATGAAGGGGCCTATAAATGCCTTCAAGACCAGTATATCCAATTTTTGATCACAATAGCTAATTTCGTAGGTAGAACGGTAAATCCGAAATATATGTAAATATGAACGTGGCAAAAATACAGCTTTCAGAAGAGGAATCAACCCTGGTACAAAATGCTCATTGGCTTTTAACAAAGAACAGGATCATTGAAAAAGTGGGCTTGCTGTTAGGTGAGCTCGTTAGCCCTTATAGAACTATTCTCCACGAACTTGCTGTCCCTTTACCCCTAGCCGTTACAGGCTCTGTTCCCAAGATATCAAAAGGAGAAAAATATGAAGGATTACCCTGGGTAATACTTGATTTTCCGCGTGTATTTGGTAAAAATGATACCTGGGCTATTCGTACACTTTTCTGGTGGGGTCATTTTTTCAGTATAACCCTGCACCTCAAGGGAGTTTATCTCCAACAATACAGTACAGTTTTATTGGAAAACATAACACTGTTACAACAACATGGGTTTTTCATTTGCATTGCCAGGGATGAATGGCATCATCATTTTAAGGAAGACAATTATATACCTTTATGTCAATTGGACGCAACCTCGATAGGAAATATGCTATCGGGTAATGATTTCTGTAAGTTGTCCGTTAAAATTCCATTGCATCAATGGGGTTTGGCCAATGAAAAATTGGTGGAGCTTTATCAGGTTGTATTGCGGGCGCTTGGGCATTAATTGCCCAGGCGGTGAAATAGGTCTTTCACCTGATAAGCCCACAACTGGCTTTGATCTTTCACTTCCCCTTTCTCTGCAAAATCACGGATCACCAATATCGTCTGATTTGTAACTTCTGATTTTTCAATGCGAAACTCAAAAATTCATCAGTAGGCTGGTGTAGCCAATGGAACCGGATATATTTATCCTGCTCGGTCTCTAATACTTCAGCCCTATCTGTTGTCCCATTCCAGGAAAAACTGAAAACATTATCCCGCTCATCCACTTTATCGGCAAACCATTCCTGCAAACCAGCCGCTGTACTAAGGAACTCATATAAAATGGAAGGAGAACATCTTAACGGATACTCTAACGTAAATTGTTGTTTCTTACTCATCTACTCCTTGTATTGATCTTTTGTAATACCAATGCGCAATAATAGAAAAATAATGGAACCCCCAAAATTTTTTTTTGTTGCAACTCCCGTTAAAGGTAGGGAAAGACATATATAATCCGAAATACTTTAAAGCTACTGACAACCAACAATTTAGGCATAAAATATTTGGTTTCCGAGGTGGAAATGATTAAATTGCTGCATACGAACTTTTATAAGTTGGTGGTCCGGATATAAGAAAATACCCCTTTCAGCGTTTTTCTTATGTCTGATTTGTAGCCTTTAAACCTTAAAAACCCTTTAAATGACCTACCTATGAGTATGCGTCAACTCAAGATCACGAAATCGATCACGAATCGTGAATCTCAGAGCCTTGAAAAGTACCTGCAGGAAATTGGCAAAGTTGAATTGATCAGCCCGGAGGAAGAAGTGAGATTGGCAAGGAAAATCAAGCAAGGCGATCAGTTGGCACTCGACAAACTCACTAAAGCAAACCTACGTTTCGTAGTGTCTGTTGCCAAGCAGTACCAAAATCAGGGTCTCTCGCTGCCCGACCTCATCAACGAGGGCAACCTGGGCCTGATCAAAGCGGCACAACGTTTTGATGAAACCCGCGGTTTTAAATTCATCTCCTACGCTGTTTGGTGGATCCGTCAAAGCATATTGCAGGCCCTGGCCGAGCAATCGCGCATTGTACGCCTGCCACTCAACAAAGTAGGGCTCACCAACAAGATCCAGAAAGCGTTCTCGCAACTGGAACAGGAGTATGAACGGGAACCCTCACCGGAAGAGCTGGCAGAATTGCTGGAACTGGAAACGGAGGAGGTTTCGGCCACTCTGGGCATTGCAGCCCGCCACGTAAGCATGGATACGCCGCTTTCTGAAGGGGAAGACAATACGCTGGTAGATGTATTGGCTAATCCCAACGCAGAAATGGCCAATGCCAACATTGAGCACAAGGAATCTCTTAAACAGGAGATCGAACGCTCTATGCGAATGCTTACTGAAAGGCAGAAAGAAGTGATCTGTTATTTCTTTGGTATTGGTGTAGACCATCCCATGAGCCTGGAAGACATTGGGGAGAAGTTCAACCTTACGCGGGAAAGGGTTCGGCAGATCAAAGACAAGGCCATCACCAAATTGCGCACGAATTCCCGTTCCCGCGAATTACGGGGATATTTAGGCGTTTAACTTTAAAAATGTAGGGCCACCCAAAGAAAACTTTACACTGAACGCAGATTTACTGATTCAATAGATTTCGCAGATTGTCATATATTTGCAGCCTGAAAAAGGTGAATGTAACTACATTCGCCTTTTTTGTTTCCAATCCATGAAAGACCAGATTGCATGCAGCAGCAGGAATACAAACATGCAGACCTCACCCAAAAGATCATTGGCTGTGCCATGAAAGTACATTCCCAATTAGGGGCCGGTTTTCCTGAAGTCATTTACCAACGTTGTTTGGGGATTGAATTAGCAAAAGCCAACCTGCTGTTTGCGGTTGAACAAAGCAGGGATATTTTTTATCAAGATAATTGTGTAGGCAGCAGGCGATTAGACCTGTTAGTAGAAGGTAAGGTCTTGATAGAATTAAAGGCTGTTACAGAAATAGAGCCTGTGTTTTATGTGCAGGTCGTCAATTACCTAAGGGTTTTTGAGTTGGAAGTAGGGTTGTTGCTTAACTTTGGAAAATCAAGTCTTGAATTCAAGCGTTTGGTGAACACAAGGTGGAGCTAGTTTGTGAAACCAGTAAAGCCCAATAAATCAGCGTTTAAAATCAGCAACTGATGCCGCGCTAATCTGCGAAATCAGTTAAATCTAATAAATCAGCGTTTCATGTTTGAATCATTATCGGAGAAATTAGAATCCGCCTTTAAGCAGATAAAAGGTGAAGGCAGGATTACCGAACTCAATATTGCTGCTACTGTTAAGGATATCCGCCGCGCCCTGGTGGATGCCGACGTAAACTATAAAATAGCCAAAGAATTTACTGATAAGATCCGGGATACGGCGCTGGGCCAGAAGGTGATTACCGCTGTAAGTCCTGGCCAGCTGATGGTGAAGATCGTGAAAGATGAGCTTGTAGAGCTTATGGGCGGGTCAGAAAGCACGTTCAATACCAAGGGCAACCCGGCTGTTATTCTCATTGCGGGCCTGCAGGGTTCTGGTAAAACCACTTTCAGCGGCAAACTGGCCAATTTTCTCAAAACGAAGAAGGGGCTTTCCCCGATGCTGGTAGCTGCGGATATCTATCGTCCGGCGGCCATTGACCAGCTGAAGGTACTTGGTGAGCAGATTGGAATTGATGTGTATAGTGAGCCGGAAAACAAAGATGCTGTAGCGATTGCCACGAATGCGATTAAAGAAGCGAAAAGCAAGAATAAGAATGTAATCATTATCGATACTGCTGGCCGTTTGGCGGTTGATGAAGTGATGATGACGGAAGTGGCCAATATCAAGTCTGCCGTTTCACCCAATGAGATCCTTTTCGTAGTGGATTCAATGACCGGACAGGATGCGGTAAACACCGCAAAAGCTTTTAATGACCGCCTCGATTTTTCGGGTGTGGTACTGACCAAGCTGGATGGTGATACCCGCGGTGGTGCTGCGCTGTCTATCAAATACACTGTTAACAAACCCATCAAGTTTGTGAGCAGTGGCGAGAAAATGGATACGCTGGATGTTTTCTATCCCGAGCGGATGGCCCAGCGTATCCTCGGTATGGGTGATATTACCACCCTTGTTGAAAAGGCCCAGGCCCAGTTTGATGAAGCCCAGGCCAAGAAGCTGGAAAAGAAGATCCGGAAGAATCAGTTTGATTTTGAAGATTTTAAGCAACAACTGGAGCAGATCAAGAAGATGGGTAATATCAAAGACCTGTTGGGAATGATCCCTGGTGTAGGTAAAGCAGTGAAAGACATTGATATAAGTGATGATTCCTTCAAAGGCATTGAGGCGCTGATCAATTCGATGACCCCCAGGAGCGCAACAATCCCGATTTGATCAATGCGGCCCGTAAAGCACGGATTGCCAAGGGGGCAGGGAAAGAACTGGCCGAACTCAACGCCTTCCTCAAGCAATTTGAGCAAATGAAGGAAATGATGAAGATGATGAATAAAATGCCCATGGGCCGCATGGGGATGGGTAGAAAATAGGGCCCGGCCAAATTTTGATAAACTTCAAATATTTTGGCCATTTATGCCCTTAATATTTTTTTAATTATAATTTTTTTCAGAAGTAGGCTTAGATTTAAAGCGAATTATTATATTTGGAAAAATCAACCGGATTGCTACCTTTGCAATCCTTGAAAAAGTAGAAAGTAACCCTATTTGTTCACGCATTTAAATGTCTATTTAAAATGCCAGTTAAAATCAGACTGCAACGTCACGGGTCTAAGAAAAGACCATTTTATTTCATCGTAGTGGCAGACGCCCGCTCCCCCAGAGATGGTAAATTCATCCAGAAATTAGGTACGTACAATCCGCTTACAGTTCCGGCTACTATTCAGCTTGACCGCCAGAAAGCCCTCGATTGGCTTCATAAAGGCGCTCAACCTACGGACACTGTACGCAGAATTTTGTCGTTCAAGGGAGTACTGTATCTGAAACACTTATTACGCGGTGTTAAACTTGGTTTGTTTGACGAGGCTGCTGCAATGGTAAAATTCCAAACATGGCACTCAGAACATGAGATCCATGTGAAGAAACGCCAGGAAGCAAATGCCAAAGACAGACGAGTTCGCCGTGGTGGTGTTGGCGCTCCTATCAGAAGGAGAAGCGAGGGAGAAGCCTCCTAAGCTACAGTATAGCTAAAGCCAAACTCATTAAATCCCGATGACTATCTTTGTCGTCGGGATTTTTTCTGTTAAGGGAGGCCGCTTTGAGCCCGTGGAAGTCTGTCAAAAAACTTCTTCTCCCAGGAGTCTTGTTGCCTGAAAAACTAATATGACGAATTACATCAGCATTGGAAAACTCGTAGCGACTTTCGGCGTAGCCGGTGAATTGGTGCTGCGGCATGACCTGGGCAAAAACAACGCTTAAAGGCCTGGAAACGCTGTTTCTGGAAGCTAAAAAGGACGAAATGCTACCGTACTTCCTGGAAGCTACCCGCTCTAAAAACGACCAGGAACTGTTTATAAAGCTCGAAAATGTCCATAGCAAGGAAGCGGCTCAAAAGCTGGTACAAAAACAGGTATGGCTTGAGGAAGCTGCTTTCCATCAATATGCGGGTAAATCGGCCCCCATTTCGCTATTAGGCTTCCACATCATTGATAATGGAACTGATATTGGCGAAATACTGGAAGTGATCGAACAACCGCACCAGGTGCTTGCCCGCATCGACCTGGATGGCAAAGAAGCCCTCATCCCCATCCACCAGGAAACCCTGCTAAAAATGGATAAAAAGAAAAACAAATTGAGGTGGATCTGCCCGATGGGCTGCTGGATATCTTCAGGTGACCCCCAAGGCCAGGAGATCAGGTGCGTATGAACTTCTCCTTCACCTGATCGGCATAATTGATGCTAACGGGTATCTCTGTTTTATTCATCAATATCACCGCATCAACCTTCAGCAATTTGATTTGCCGCAAGGCTACAATAAATGATTTGTGGGTGCGGATAAAACGATCGCCAGGTAATAGCTCCTCCAGCTTCTTCATTGTTAGATGCAGCAGGTGTTGCCCGGACATGGTAAATATCTTCATATAATCCCGCGAAGCTTCAATATAGAGGATATCATCATAGGCAATTTTCATCAACCCTTCTTTTTCTTTAATAAGGAGAAAGTTGTTTGCCTCCTGTTCAGTGGCGATGGGGATGGGGGTGGGCTGCAGTGCTTGTTTCACCTTCTCTACGGCCTTTACAAACCGCTCATAAGAAAATGGCTTCAACAAGTAGTCTGTTACATTCAGGTCGTACCCATCCAGCGCATAATTGGCATAAGCTGTTGTAAAGATCACCTTCGGTGGATTGGTTAATGTTTTCAGGAAGGTGATGCCATTCACCAGCGGCATTTCAATATCCAGGAAAATAAGGTCAATGGTATGCTGCTCCAACTTGGCAAACGCTTCCAGTGCATTCCGGCATTTGGCTACCAGCATCAAACCGGGTGTTTGTAAAATGTATTGCTCCAATATCTGATGCGCTATCAACTCATCATCGGCAATTAAACAACGGATTACTGGCCCCACAGGCTGATTAGTAGTCATAGTATTAGGATAATGTGATCGTAAGTTTTACTTCAAAAATTTGCTTGCCTGAATTGATCGTCAGGTTATACCTGCCCGGGTAATACAGTTCCAGCCGTTTCCGTACATTTTCAATACCCACACCACCATATTGCTTACTCCCTGCCCCCTCCTGCAGAAGGGGGTAGAAGCAAATACATCATTACGCAACTCAAAACTCAGTGTAGGGCCATCTATTGTTAACGATCCCTGTATAAAACCCGTATCGTTGAGCCGGTGTGCTCCATGCTTAAAACTATTCTCCAGGAATTGAATGAACAACAAGGGTGCAATATGCTTACCCGTTGCCGCTCCACTTACTGTAAACTGGATATCGGCCGCCGGATAACGCTTCTTTTCCATTTCCAGGTAATTTTCCAGGAACCCGATATCCTTTTCCAGCGTCACCTGGTTCTGCTGACAATCATATAAAATGAAACGCATCATATCCGACAACCGCAATATAAACGCCGGCGTTTCTTTATTGCCTGTAAGGCTCATGCCGTAAATATTATTGAGGGTATTGAACAGGAAATGCGGGTGGAGCTGGGCCTTTAGGGATTCCATTTGTAACAACAAATTGTCCTTTTCCAACTGGAATTTCTTGCGTTCATTTTCAAAAGCAAACCTGGTAAAGGTAAGTGAGAGGAAAGCAATCAGGTCTGTTACGAGGATATTAGGATCCCAGAACGCAATTTTGAAAGCTCTCCCTTGCAGGTTCAGGTATTGATATTGATAATAAGCCGTAAGAACGGCATCTGTATTCATGTAATAAAAGGCAATACTGACCAGCCAGCCCATCCATTTAGAAACAAAGAAGAAATAGAAAATAGCGGTGAGGAAAAACAAGCCATATTTCCGTTTACGCATTAACAGGGGGCCAGCCAGCGGTAAAAAGGGATGGTATACAGGGTGGCGGCTATGGAATAGAATATGAGCTGTGGGTAAGGGAAGTTTACCCGCAGGCCGTGGGGTACGGGTGCTTCCTCCACATAATATGAATACTTGTACAAGCATACATAGATGACCCAAATAAATAGTTCATAAGTATAGGGAAACCGGCTCTTTTTGTCAGTAGGTTGGTACTTATCCATGCTGCAAGAATAAAATAGTCTGCCCCCATACTATCGCTTCCTTCGATGTAATGGTCCTTTCTTTCGACGTAATGGGACCGGTAAAATTATGTAGAAATACCATCTCCCGGTTATGGAATCCTTTAAGTATATCACCAGCGCATGGTGTTGCATTGTGCCATCCACCTAATAACAGCATCTATGTAAAGCAATCGCTTCTATTCAACAATGATATTGTGCCGAAACCATACAATAACTGTTCATAATCGTACACCTGGCAGTGATATATTTCATAAAACATTAAATATCAATGATGCGAAACTATGGCACGCTTTTTAACAAATAGTGTCAAACGAATTACAATGAAAACCTTAGCGATATTACTGCTTGGAATGGCTCTTTCAACAAAGGTTTGGCTCCCAACCAGGGAGAAGTACCTAAGTTGGATGGTCAATCAACCACCAGTAATGAACAGTTAACAAAAAGGCTAAAAGCCATTGTAGAGGCGCAGAAGATCGCCGGCCTCTCGGTAGTAGTAATAAAGAACCGGGTAATTATTTATCGTAACTACTTTGGTGTAAAGAATACCTCTACCAATGCACCCTTTACCGATTCAACGGTGTCTTATGCCGCTTCATTAACAAAGCCGCTCTTTTCTTACTTGTTTTTGAAGTTGGTTGATCAGGGTATTTTTGAATTGGATAAACCGGTATACAATTACCTGAAGAACCCTATTGCCTCTTATGAAAAATGGAAAGACCTGGACAAAGAACCCAACTTTAAGAAGATCACGGCAAGGATGCTGTTAAGCCATAGTTCGGGCCTGCCTGTATTGCGTTATTTTGTTGGTGATGGAAAAACCCTTACGCTGGTGAGTAAACCTGGTAAAGCCATGTATTATTCCAATGAAGGCATGAACCTGCTGGGGTTTATTGTAGAAGAGCGCATGGGTAAAGATCTCCAATCGCTGTGCAAGGAATATATCTTTGAACCCCTGGGTATGAAACATACGGCGATGGTGTGGCAAAAAGAATTTGAGTCCGATTATGCTGTGGGCCATGATAAGGATGGTAAAATAATAGGCGCTCAAAAACGTACCAGCACCCGGGCTGCCGGTTCAATGGTCACTACCCCTACCGATTATGCATTATTTGTGAGTGATGTGTTGAGTAAGAAAGGGCTTTCCCGTAAAATGTATAACAGCATGTTTACCCCTCAGATCAAGGTTACCAGCAAGCGGGGTTTTGGTCCATTGCGTGATAGCCTTTCCAACCACAGTGAGTTCAGGAATATCGACCTTTCCTGGGGACTGGGCTGGGGTTTATTCAAAACTCCCCATGGTAAAGCTTTTTTCATACAGGGCATGCGGATGGATGGCAAAACTATTGTGTAAACTATCCCGATAAAGATATGTCTGTGATACTTCTAAGCAACAGCGATAATTTTGAGGGTGCCGTTGCTAAAATACTGGAGACTTCGATCGGTGATACCTGGTCTCCCCTAAAGTGGCTGGGTTATTACGATCAACATTAGGTGTGTAGGTTCTTTACGCTGTGAAGCCTGGCTGAGGAAAAGTATAGCCATGATTACCTCTGATTGCTTCCAGCGTATTGGCCACCTGTACAAAATGCCGTTGATGGTGGGCTACCAGGAAACGGAAGGTATCACCCAGTTTCAGCTTAATGAATTTGGCAATCGAAATAGGTATCCTGATCTTGTTGAGGTCTGTATGGCGAGCCTGGTTGATCAATTCGAGCATTAGTTTTTCCTGGGCCATGAATTCATTCAATACCTTAAGACTGTCCACATCCGGAGAAGGCCGGTGATCTTTGGGTGCTTTCATTTTGTTGGTAACAACACCGTTTTCTTTGGGCAGCATGGACTTCGTAAAAAATCACCCAACCAACCGGGCTTATAAGAAGCATTGACCGGGAAAGCAGCCCCTTTCAAGCTTTTTGCATCAGGGGCAGGTAATAGCGGCCATAGGAATTGAGGTGTTCAATTGCTTGCGCCACACTCCATTTGCCGGCAGCGGGTTGTTGCAACAATACCCCTGGATCTTCCTGTAGCAGGTAATGCAGCGTGAGAATGATCTGCTTCGTGTCGGACTCAATTGATCCAGTAATTGGGCGCTTTGCCTGTTTTTCATGGCTTTACTTTTTTAATACTACAAAGCTACCAGCCTTCATTTTTATAAATCTTGGTGTGCACCAAGATTTTCATCGAAACAAATGCCGCGCAGCTCGTAGCTCAAAGCTCGTTTTTAAAACCAATTCACCTCGCGCTTAACCCCAATCCCTACTGTATAAAAACCTCCTTTGCTATATTGCGAAGCCATGGAAAGTGCGCCAGTCCTCGGCCTATAATCAACGCGCTGCATCAATATTGTATTGGACCCCATATAGTAGTTGGTACTGAGGCTGAGTAAGGTTTTGGGCCAAAGGCGTATGTCGACACCCATCCCTGCCTGGAGTAAGACAAGCATCTGCGAAGGGTATTGCACCGTATATTCATACTGGGCGGGCTCTCCACCAGGCCAGTTATGGGTGGTACCAGACACCTTGCCTCCGTATCCTTCATCTGTAACGCCAAACGTAACACCTGCTACAGGGCAAAAGGATACCGCGCCTTTCAGGATGGGCAGCCGGAAACCTGCACGCAACGGTACCAGGTAACCTGTGCGGTCCGTTCCACTGGAGCTATACTCATCAAAAGCGATCCCTATTTTATAGGCCCGTACATAAAAACCCGTTTCGAGAAACACATGCTTATTAAAAGTGCGCCGGATAGTAGCGCCCCACAGCGCACTGCTAAGTTCCGGCTTTTTAAGAAAGCTCTCGTCGCTGATCTTGAAAAAGATCCGCTGAATAAGCCACCTCAGCGCCGATATGCGTAGTGGTTTGGGCCAGGGAGGTAATGCAGGTTATCAGGCAAAAGCAACAGGTAATAAATCGGGTCATGGGTAAATATATTTATAGGCCAATGCTACTGAAGAGTAGTCGTATAAAGTTCTAAAGACAGACGAAATGACGAATATGGCACATGAAAAGCCTGAATACCGGTTTAAGATGCGCCATCCGAGAGGTCCATACCACCTTCCTTCAATCCGCGATTGTATTGATTATTTGATCCCCGCCCTGGTTCGTGGCGTCAGGAACCAGACTTAGATCCTTATAGTCGCCATCAACTTGCTGAACGTACTGGCGTCGATACCCAGGTAAGAGGCCAAGTATTTATGGGGTATCAGTTGCAATACATGGGGACTTCTTTTTAAGAGGATCCTAAATTTTTCTTCCGCACTGTAACTCAATAGTTCAATTTGCCGTTCCAGCAATCCCATCGTCACCCAGGATACTGCCAGCCGTACCCATCGTTCCAGTGAATGGTGTTTGTCCAGACACTGTTGCACCTGCTGATAGGAGGTGCGCAGCATTTTACTACTCGTTAATGTTTCCAGGAAATACCGCGAAGGTGTTTGCGTAAGAAAGGAATCCATAATACCCGAAAAGGAAGGCGCATAACTGAATACCACCGTGGCTTCCGGATGCCGGTCATCAATATAAAAAGCCCGTTGTACGCCTTCCGTTACAAAGTATAGGTAACGTTCCGTTTCTCCTGCTGTTGTGAGAATGGTTTTACGCTTGTATTGCACAGGCTGCCAGATGGCCGAAAAATCGGCCCAGGCTTCCTCCGGTAGGGGATGTACCGCAAAGATCTGTTTACGTAGCAAAGCGAGTTCCTGCTCCATGAAGTAAAAATATAGAAAAGCTGGTAGCAGAGAGGTGACACCTTTCGTTTTCTTAGCATGCGAAAAGGTGTCACCTCTGCATGCTAACAGCTAACACCCGACTCCCGCCGCTTCTCCGTACCTTTGCACCCACATGGCAGCCGCTTCCCAACGCATCATTGCCCATTTTGACCTTGATGCATTCTTCGTATCCGTAGAGTGCCTGAACAATCCTTCCCTGAAGGGAAAACCTCTGCTGGTAGGCGGACGTGAGCGGGGTGTAGTGGCCGCCTGCAGCTATGAGGCCCGCAAATACGGCATTCATTCGGCCATGCCCATGAAAACGGCCCTGCGTCTTTGTCCACATGCCATTGTAACCAACAACAGCCGCAGCGATTACAGCAAGTATTCCCGCATCGTTACCAATATCATTGCCGATAAAGCACCACTTTTGAAAAAGCCTCCATTGATGAGTTCTACCTTGATTTGACCGGGATGGACAAGTACTTCCAACCTTATCAATGGACCATCGACCTGCGCCAGGAGATCATTGACAAAACCCAATTGCCCATCTCCTTTGCCATGGCCGCCAACAAAATGGTGGCCAAAATAGCCACGGATCAGGCCAAGCCCAATGGCTACCTCCATATTCCATTTGGCAGGGAAAAAGAGTACCTGGCGCCCCTTACTGTGAACAAGATACCGGGGGTGGGAGGCTACGTATGAAACCCTCAAAAACCTGGGTATTTTTACCATACGTGACTTAAGTGAGCAATCGCCCGAATTACTCGAAAAACGACTGGGAAAGTATGGGCTTGAGCTCTGGAACAAATCCCAGGGCATTCATCATGGCGAGGTGACCCCCTACCATGAAGCGAAGTCCATAAGCACAGAAAACACTTTTGAAGAAAACCTTCTCGATGTCAACCGTTTAATGACCGAGCTTGTCCACATGACAGAACGTGTGGCCTACGAACTGCGCCAGGATAATAAGACGGCCGGTTGTATTGCGGTTAAAATACGCTATGCCGATTTTGAAACCACATCCCGCCAGACCACCATTCCTTATACTTTTTATGATGATGAGCTGATTCCCCAGGCCAAAGAGTTGTTCCACAAACTCTGGCGCAAAGGACAGCCCATACGCCTGCTGGGCGTGCGCCTTAGCGAACTCACCGACGAAGCGGTACAAACCAACCTCTTTACCGACACCGAAAGAAAAATGGCCTTTATAAGGCCATTGATGATGTCAAAAACCGCTTTGGAAAATACGCTATTACCAAGGCTACGGGTAAATAATGCATTGTAAATAAGTGATATATGACGAAAGCTGACGAGGAGCTGTAGAGGACCTGACGAGGATATGAAGAGGACATGAAGAGGAGACCACCCAGATACCAGCCGTAGACTGCCCGTGTATCAGCCGTATACTACCCTAGTATTACCTGCTGCCCACGGGCCTCACTTATGGAGCCGGAAACCATTATTGACCTAAGATAAATTTAACAATTTAGTCTACTCCTTAAGTAGGGAATCTGTATCTTCGTAGTCTGTCCACGGATTTTTTTAACCATAAATATCTTTGTATATGAGTTTAAGATTGGGAGACATCGCACCGAATTTCCAGGCTAAAACGACTGCCGGCGATATCGACTTCTATGAGTACCTCGGCAATAACTGGGGCATCCTGTTTTCACACCCCGCCGATTATACCCCTGTATGTACGACCGAATTGGGTAAAACTGCTTTGTTACAGGGCGAGTTTGAAAAACGCAATGTAAAAGTACTGGCTGTAAGTGTTGACTCACTTGATAAACACCTTGGCTGGGTTAATGATATAAATGAAACACAAAACTGTACCGTTGGTTTCCCCATCATTGCCGATACAGATCGTAATGTAGCGACCCTGTACGACATGATCCACCCCAACGCTTCAGAAACTTTCACCGTTCGTTCCCTGTTTGTGATCGGGCCCGATAAGAAAGTAAAACTCACTATTACTTATCCGGCTTCTACCGGAAGGAATTTCCATGAAGTACTGCGTGTAATTGAGTCGCTCCAACTGACTTCTGGTTACAGCGTAGCTACCCCTGCGGATTGGAAACATGGTGAAGATGTGATTGTGGTACCGGCTGTTTCTACCGAGGATGCTATCAAGAAATTTCCTAAAGGTGTGCAGGTGGTAAAACCTTACCTGCGCTATACACCACAGCCCAACCTCGACAAATAGTTTTTAGTTGTAATTTCTGACATCGTTATAGAGCCTTCTTACTTCGGTAAGAAGGTTTTTTGTTTTTACAGGCTTTTCAGAATATCTTACTACAAATTAAACTGCATGAGAAAACTACTACTGCTGCTGATCTTATCCACTCCCCTGGGCTTGTTGGCCCAACGTACCATTTTGCATTGCGGTAAACTGATCGATGTTACTAAGGGCCAGGTACTTTCACAATACTCCGTTATTATTGAAGGCAATAAAATTACTGATGTTCAGGCTGGTTATATCAAGGCCGCCGGCACTGATAAAGTAATTGACCTCAAAGAGAAAACTGTTATGCCGGGCCTGATCGACTGCCATGTGCACCTGGAAGATGAGACCGGCCCCAACCAGTATATGCAGCGATTTACTTTCAACCAGGCCGACTATGCTTTTCAAGCTGTAGTGTATGCCAAACGTACGCTGGCCATTGGATTTACTACTGTGCGCGACCTGGGCGGTTCGGGTGTAAATATTGCCTTGCGCAATGCCATCAATAAAAAACTGATTGAGGGACCACGGATACTTACTGCGGGTAAGTCCATAGCGACTACCGGCGGCCATGCTGATCCTACCAATGGTTACCGCAAAGACCTGATGGGCGATCCCGGCCCTGCCGCCGGTGTAGCCAATGGCCCTGCGGAATGTATGCAGGCGGTACGTCAACGTTATAAAGATGGTTCCGATCTTATTAAGATCACTGCTTCAGGCGGTGTATTGAGTGTGGCCAAGAGTGGTGAAAACCCCCAATTTACTGAAGAAGAGATCAAAGCCATTGTATCCACGGCCAAAGATTATGGTTTCAAAGTGGCTGCGCATTGTCATGGCGCTGAAGCGATGAAACGCGCAGTGAAAGCCGGTGTAAACAGCATTGAACATGGTACTTATATGGATGATGAAGTGATGCAACTGATGAAGCAAAATGGTACTTATTATGTGCCCACTATTACGGCTGGTAAATCGGTAGGTGATTCGGCTAAAAAGCCGGGCTATTATCCTGATCTGGTTACTCCCAAAGCATTGGCCATTGGTCCTAAAATTCAAGCCACCTTTGGCAAGGCCTACAAGGCAGGTGTAAAGATCGCTTTTGGTACCGATGCCGGTGTATACATGCATGGTAAGAACTGGCTCGAATTTGTATACATGAACGAAGCCGGTATGCCCGTGATAGAAGCCATTCAATCTGCCACCGTATCTGCAGCCGACTTGCTGGGCATGAGTGATGTGGTAGGCAGCATTGAAAAAGGCAAACTGGCCGATATTGTAGCCGTAGAAGGCGATCCCACTAAGGATGTGCAAGCCATGGGCAAAATGAAGTTTGTAATGAAGGATGGAGTAGTGTATAGGAATGAATAACCAATGGTGTATGAAAGCCTCTAACTAACTTATAATCGTACTAATCAATAATTAATAATTATTGATTAGTACGATCGATTGTCTAAATCTTATTTAAAGAAAAATTTCTAAAGAAGCCTATTTTCTCTTCCTCAACTGTTGCAGCAAAGCCCGCATATCTTTATGCAATGGCGCTTCTACGGTGTAGCTATTGCCCTGTGCATCTTTAAAGAGTAGCTTTTCAGCATGCAATCCCAGCCTGCCCAGGATGGGTCTTTCTTCTTCTTCTGATCTGGAAAGGTTGTATTTCTTCTTAAAGGAAGATACCAGGATGGGATTAGCATCCCCATATATTTCATCTACGACAATAGGATGACCCACGTGCTGCATGTGTACCCTGATCTGGTGTGTACGGCCCGTGTGGATGCGGAAACGCAACAGGGAGTACTTGCCAAACTCTTCCAGGACTTCATAATCTGTGATGGATTGTTTGCCTCGCTGGTGAATCAGCATTACACCCCGCTTGGTCGTATTTTCGGCAATGGGCTCATTGATCGTCATCTGCTTTACAGGAGGTACGCCATTCACAATACCCAGGTAGTACTTTTCTACTGTTCTATCTTCAAATGCCTGTGAGAGGTATTTATGTGTTTCTTCATCTTTGGCAAATACAATGATGCCGCTGGTATCGCGGTCCAGGCGATGTACTGTAAATATCTGTCCGTATTTTTCCTGCAACAACTGTTTCAGGGAGATCTCTTTGCCTTCCCGGTCGGGGATACTCAATAAACCCGAAGGTTTATTGAGTACTATAAAATGATCGTTGTCTATCAGTATCTCCGGCGAATTCTTAACCACGTGCTGGTATTTTATTTTTGGTGTACGAAGTATTGAGGTATTTCAGCAGGCGCACTTCTTTTTCAGATAAGAAACGCCATTTGCCGCGGTCTACATTCTTCTTGGTGAGGTTGGCATACATTACCCGGTCAGGTTGCGCACATCGTAGCCCATGTGCTCGAAGATGCGGCGTACAATGCGGTTACGGCCACTGTGAATTTCAATACCGATTACGCTTTTATCCTTCGTGTCTGCATAAGCCAGTACATCGGGGGCAATAAAACCATCCTCCAATTCAATACCTGCTATGATGGCGTCGAAGTCTTTTTCACCAACGGCTTATCCAGCTTCACCTCGTAGATCTTCTTCACCATATAGCTGGGGTGGGCTAGTTTTTGCGCCAGTTCCCCATCATTGGTGAGCAGCAGTACGCCGGTGGTATTCCGGTCGAGCCGGCCAATGGGATATACCCTTTCTGTGGTGGCATTTTTTATGATGTCAAGAACCGTTCTCCGGCCTTGTGGATCTTCTGTGGTGGTGATGAAGTCTTTTGGCTTATTGATCAGGATATAGACCATGTTTTTACGAATGGTGATCTGCTTGCCATTGTATTTCACTTCATCCTGTTGGGTTACTTTAAAACCTGGTTCGGTGATCACTTTACCATTTACTACCACCAAACCCGATTTTACAATATCAGCGGCATCCCTACGGGAGCTAATCCCTGCATGAGCAATGAATTTATTGAGGGGATAATATTGGAAGCTGCTTTTCCGGCGGCTGGTTTAGTGGTCTCGGCCCCTGGCTTACTGATACTAATTTTAGAGCGTTTGTCGACCGGGGCTTTGGCATAGGAGCTGCTTTCCGATGGCTTACTGTAGGCTGGTTTGCCTGCTGGCGCTGCCGGGCGTTTTGCGGCTGCCTGGCTATCAGTTTTAGGAAAGGGTTTGTTGCCTTCGCCCGACCTGCCTGCCAGTGGCTTACTATAAGCAGGTTTGTTACCGGTGTATGCTTTCTTCTCTCCTGTATCTGCTGGTTTATATCCTGCGCCTGGCGCTTTCTTTTTGGGCCCCCTGGTGGTGCGGTAACCTTCGCCCTGGGGTGTATAACCGGTCTTCTTGCCACCCACTTCTGGGTGTTGACCTCCGTCTTCTCCCCGCTCCGCCTGCTTCTTCTTGCGCTCCATATAACTCATGCGGTTATAGCCTTTGTTCACAAACTTCTTGCCGGTGCCGCTTTTGGTTCCTTCACGCATAGTGTCTCTTCCGCTTTGCCAGTCGTCAGTACCTTGTTGACCGGCGGACTTTGGCTTTCTGCTTGCAGCACTGGGAAATCCTCCCCTGGGTGTTTTCGGGGGCGGAGGCTGCACTGGCTGCTTTGCCTTGACGAAATGCCCTGGCTTCTTCTTTCTTCTTATCGAAATAGGCTTTTGTTTCCTGGCGCTGAACTTTCTTCTCCTGGCGGATGCGTTCTTTCTTTTTGGCGCCCGTTTCTTTTTGTTGGATAAACTTTCCAAACGGAGCTTTACTACTCTTACTCATAATAATGATTTGCTGTTTTACAACAGTATGATGAAATATAAAATACCTTTTACTAAAGGCTAACTGTTAATACTTAAGTTCGAAGCAAACGTTTTCACGTCTCACTCCACAATCCCTTCCTTGTTAGCCAACTGGCCACAGGCTGCATCAATATCTTTACCCCGGCTTCTTCTTAAGCGGGCATTCACACGATGCTTTTCCAGGTACTGCATAAAAGTGTTGACTACCTTTTCATCCGGCTTGCGGAAGGTAGCCATATCAATAGGATTGTATTCTATGATATTGACCAGGTCGGCAGGTACCTGCCGGCATATCTTGATCAGCTCATCCGCATCTTTGAGGCTGTCGTTGAAATTGTTGAACAAGATGTATTCAAATGTGATCTCGTTCTCCGTTTTCTTATAGAAATAGTTCAGTGCCTCTATCAATGCCTGCAGGTTGTTGCTTTCATTGATGGGCATGATCTCATTGCGTTTGATATCATTGGCGGCATGTAAAGAAAGCGCCAGTTTGAACCGTACATTGTCGTCACCCAGCTGTTTGATCTGCTTGGCAACGCCTGCGGTAGACACCGTGATGCGGCGTGGGCTCATGCCCAGTCCGTCGGGTGAGGTGATGCGTTCAATTGCTTTCAGCACGTTGCGGTAGTTCAACAGCGGTTCACCCATACCCATGAAAACGATATTCGTCAGCTTCTTTTCATATACCCGCTCACTTTGCTGGTTGATCAGCACCACTTCGTCATAGATCTCATCAAAGTCAAGGTTCCGTTTGCGGTCCATATAACCCGTAGCGCAGAACTTACAACTTAAGGAACAACCGATCTGTGAGGATACACAAGCCGTTTTGCGTTCATCTGTAGGGATCAACACCCCTTCTATCAGGTGCCCGTCATGTGTTTTAAAGCGTGATTTAACCGTACCGTCTGCAGAGTACTGTGTAGCATCTACGGTGAGAGCAGGGAGAGAAAAGTTATCGGCCAGTTTAGCACGTAATTCCTTGCTCAGGTTGGTCATGGCTTCAAACTGTTGCGCTTGCTTTAGCCATAGCCATTCATACACCTGTTTGGCCCGGAATTTCTTTTCTCCCAACGTTTCAAAATAACTGTTCAATTCATCCAGCGAGAGGTGCCGGATATTTTTCTTCACCGTTTTCATCGCTGCAAAGGTACTTTAACCGGCGCATAATTTAGTTGCCGGCTATTTTCCGGGCTTTTGCAACAGTCCATCGACCTCCCCAGCGCCTATAAAACGGCCTTTTAGGATCACCGCCCCGATCTTGCGGGTATTGCCAATATTGTCTAAAGGGTTGGCTTCCAATACTACCAGGTCGGCCAGCTTGCCGGTGCTCACCGTTCCCAGCTCTTTTTCAATGCCCAAATAAAGGGCTGGGTTCAAGGTGGCCGTTTGCAGGGCCTGGAGCGGACTAAGGCCACAATCGGTAAATATTTCTAATTCGTCGTGTAAGGAAAAACCGGGAAAACAATAGGGATTGGGCGTATCCGTACCCGCCAGCATCCTGATACCTGCCTGGTGCAAGGCCCGGATGATCTTCTTTTTCAGCTCATAATCCAGCAGTTCACTCTTGAAGTATTCGGGTCCGGCAGTTTTGAAACGGAAATCATTCTTGGGGTCCCACATATTTTTGATCATGGGCACGATATATGGCAACCGGGCATCCCGGGTAAAAGAAGAATCATTGAGGTAGGCAATACCCCGGTTTACGGTCATTGTAGGGCATACCCAGGTATCATATCCTTTCAGCACTTTGAGTAGGGCTGCCAGTTTCTTTTCATTGAAGGTGCGGCGCAGAAATTCACGGCGAGCGGCCCGGTTGGACAGCAAAGTATCCTTAATGGTGCCTTGTACCAGGCTATAATAGTAATCACTGCTATCCGACGCCCCTTCAATAAAGCCGTACAGGTGTTCTGTACTTTTTGTCCCGCCTTCACCGCTTCCAGCAGCGTTATTTTATTGGGTACATGTCCGGCGAATGGGATGCCTTGCTTCTTAGCCTCCTCTGCAATACCATAAAACGCATCTTTTTCCAATAAGCTATATACTTTGATGAAATCGACTTTCAGTTGATTCTTCAGCGAGTCAACCAGTTTGTGTCCACGGGCGGCATCCGTTACCCCAATACTGCCTGGCCAAATTGGTTTGGGCCCATCCAGAATGGGACCTGCATAATAACCCCTGGGAACCAGTTCACCGGCCGTGAGCCCTCTTTGTCGCCACTGGTTGGCAGCAAGCGCCTGTTCAAACATGCCCCGGATGCCCGTAATACCATTGGCAATGAAAAGCGAGAAAAAGTAATCCGGCGCCCATACGTGCGTATGCATATCCCATAAGCCGGGGATCAGGTATTGGCCCGTACCGTTCACGAGGCTATCGGTAGCTATTGTTTTGAACGAACTGGCTTTGTGGATGGCGCTGATGCGGTCGCCCGTAATGGCCACCGTTTGATCGGGCAGGATCTTTCCTTTCTCGACATCAACTACGTTAATATGTTGCAGGAGGAGTCTTTTAGACTGGGCAAAACTGTTAATGGCTGCAAGGAGCATTAACAGGAGGAATGTTTTTCTCATGGCTTAGTTTGGTTGCTCCACAAGATAATGCCTAAACAGGATGATTGCAAAAACCGGTGTCCTGCTTTGGCCGCTTCACACTTCAATTGGGGCGGTTCAACCAGGTTGCAGCGGAGACACCTTTCCCCGGCTACGAAAACGAAAGGTGTCACCGCTGCATTTCACCGGCGTTTCCAAAAGCTACTACCCGGCACCTAATGCCTAACAGCTAAATGCTAAAAATGCCTTTATATTTGTTGCCTCAATATAACAGCTATATGAACAAAGTGTATGTGATTGATGCCGTTCGCACCCCATCGGCAAATATGGTGGCACCCTTAGCACCATCCGCCCCGACGATCTGCTGGCCCATGTGGTAAGATCGCTGGTACAACGCAATCCCACTATTGATATGAATGCCATTGAAGATATTATTGCCGGCGATGCGAACCAGGCCGGGGAAGATAACCGCAATGTGGCGCGCATGGCTGCCTTACTGGCCGGCTTACCCGTAACAGTAGCCGGTAATACGGTAAATCGCTTATGCGCTTCGGGCCTGCAGGCCATTATGGATGCTGCCCGCGCCATCATGTGTAATGAAGGGGAACTGTACATTGCAGGCGGTGTGGAAAGCATGACCCGTGCCCCCTTTGTCATGGCCAAAGCTGGCAGTGGCTGGAGCAGGACCAACGAAATGCACGACAGCACCATTGGCTGGCGTTTTGTGAATAAAAACTCACCGATCAATACTACCCCTATTCCATGGGCGAAACGGCCGAGAATGTGGCAAAGCAATGGAACATCAGCCGCCAGGAGCAGGATGAATTTGCCTTGCAAAGCCAGGAGAAATACTTTACAGCTCAGAGAAAGGCCTCTGGAAAGCCGAGATCAGCGGCGTGGAAATACTGGGAGGTAAAAATGAAAAGATCTACCTCGAAACCGATGAGCCGCCCCGTAAAACTTCCCTCGAAAAATTGGCTTCTTTACGACCTGCCTTTATAAAGGATGGTTCTGTTACGGCCGGTAATTCGTCGGGTATCAATGATGGTGCTGCAGCCTTATTGCTGGCCAGTGAAGCAGCGGTGAAAAATACAATTTGCAGCCCATGGCTACCATTCGCTCCATGGCTGTGGCTGGTGTTGATCCTGCCATTATGGGCATTGGTCCGCTACCTGCTTCCCGCAAGGCCCTACAGCGCGCCGGTATTACCGCGAAAGACCTTGACCTCATCGAACTCAATGAGGCATTTGCTTCTCAATCCCTGGCCTGCCTGCGTGATCTTGAGCTGGATGCAATGAAGGTGAATGTGAATGGTGGTTCAATCGCCATAGGCCATCCATTGGGTTGTAGTGGCGCCCGCATTTCGGCCACCTTATTACATGAAATGAAACGCCGGGGCGCCAAACTTGGCCTGGCCACCATGTGCGTAGGGGTAGGGCAGGGTGCCGCCATTGTGTATGAAGGGTTGTAAAATATTAGCTATTGCCGGGCGTTCTAAAGAGTTTGTTGTCTAAAGCACCTGTAATGCTTCACCACAAACACGGAATAACATGCAGGAACACAAACTCACCACGGTTTTCTATAAATACAAGTCCTTCGCCGCCTTGAAAATGTTGCTTTATGCCGTATTGGCTATCGGCTTCTTTTTCATAGCCCGGCACAACACCTTTTACTGGTCTTATGGGCAGTATTGCTTTTAGTACCGCCGGTATTGGGGGCCTTGCAAAAGGTCATTTTTAGTCTTCAAAACATTGACGACCGCAAGTTGATCATCACCCCTGAGTATGTACATGTGGGAACAGATAAATATGAATGGGGTGATATCGAAACGGTAGCTATCTATCTGGGTGGGTACTATGGTTTAAAGTACGGACTGAAAAATATACGCAGCCGTCGTGCCGGCAGCGGTGTGCCGGGCGATGACAATGTACTGGCCTTTCGATATAAAGGAAAACACAAAGCTTTCAGTTTTTCTACGTGATTACAATAGCTATGTGACAATTTGCCATATCATAGATGTGTGGAAGAGTAGTGGCAAGTCTTTTGTATTGAAAGAACAGTTCTCCCGTGATTATATCCGGGAACAAATACGTTTATCCCAAAATTAACAGGTATGACCATCGAACAAGTGATCATTGACATTACCGCCCACCTCAACAATATTCCTTTCCGGTATAGTGAGATCCCGACAGAAGAACTGCTGCAAAGACCCGCTCCAGGAAAATGGTCAAAGAAAGAGATCTTGGGCCACCTGATCGATTCGGCCATCAATAACCTCAAGCGGTTTGTGGATGTGCAAAGTCAGCCGCAGCCCTACCAAATACTTCGTTATATGCAGGATGAACTGGTGACTATCAACCGCTACCAGGACCTGCCGCTCGACCACATGCTGCTGCTGTGGAAAACACTCAATCAGCAGATCGTTTATATGATCAGTGATATTCCCGCTGATAAACTACCCTATAAAGTGATCACTCCTGCAGGCGATCATCGAACCCTGGAATGGCTGGTGATTGATTACATTGAACATATGGACCATCACTGGGGGCAGGTATTTGGGGAAGTGACTTCATTGTAGAGATAAACAAAAATCATAAAAAGAGGCGCCTTTTTTGGCGCCTCTTTTGTAAAGTATTTGTCTAGAGTTTTTCGACCTTTTCGGTGACTACTCCGGTTTCAGTCATAAGCTGAAGGAAGTATATTCCACGTGGTAAGTTTTCGAGGTTGATCTCTATTCGCTGAACTCCAACGCCTTTTTGCAAAGGAATATGTTGTCGTACAATGTTTCCTTGACTATTCAGCAATCTCACTGAAATTTTATTACCTAACGTGAGATCTACATCAGCGCTTATCCGGTCAGTGGTAGTAGGATTGGGATAAACTCTTAGTTTTTTCCTGTGGGTAAACTGGCTGTCCGTAAATCAGCCAAAACTGGCTCGGTTCCTGGCGTGGCTGAACTGTTTGCGATACGGAAATTGCAAGGACGGATAGAGGCAACAAATTGATAGCCGGCATTGGCAGTCAGGTAGGTTTCGGGTAGAAAGGTCGCTTCATATCCCACGAGAATTGTCGTGTTGACATTCGGATTGTTGGTTACAGTACCCGACCCTCCTGTTCCTGCACTGCTGCCAGCTGTGACGCGCCCAAACTCCACGGTGCCCGAAGGTATTACGCCTGTATTATAGGTAATATCTGGCGTGCACATATTGGGCGTGATTTCTATATCGTCAATATCGACCAAATAAGATACTTCAGCATCTCCGCCCGATTTCCATACGGCCGAAGGGTAGAACCATATTTGCGAGAAATTTTGAGTAGCAGTAAAAGTAAAAAAAAGATCCGTTACGGAGTTAACAGGGAAATCAGTCACAGCTTCTCCAATTTGCTGTATGGACCCAATAATAGGTACAGGTGAAGACCCTGATCCACAAGCGGCAATAGATTCTGTGAGGCCATTTGCTGCGAAGACCTTTAACTTGTGTAGGTTCGCGCGGCTTTGGCTGTTATCAGAAAAGTGAAACTTGATCCTATATTCACGACCTTTCATAAAATTGTATCCGGCAGCCGCCCCTCTCCAACACTTTGGACGGTGGTTGCAGAGCTAGTCATTTTTAATCGATAGTTACTACTGGGGTAAATATCATTTATTACCTGCGGTCTGCCGTGTGTCCTGAACCAATTGGTTACACACGAACTTGAGAATGTTGAACATCCATATTCATTATTTGAAATACAATTTGGTGATGTGAACAGCGTGAAATCTCCATTTACTAAACTCTGTGCAAACGTTCTGGCCGTGTTCAGGATGATGGCCAGTATTACAAGCAGAACTATTTTCATAAAACTGTGTGTTTAAGGTTAACGAAAAAAATGTAATATTTTATACGGTAGACCAAAGTATGACCACCTGGCTCTATCCGTAAAGGTTAAAGCAGCCTGCTTCTACTATTCAAAAAAAATAAATGGCGATTTGAAAGGAGGTTTTAAGGAGTGGAGCGATCGGCTTTTGGGATAATTGGTCAGAGGCATTTGGTAAAGCTTTTAGGTTTAAGGTATCAGTAACATTTTAAAGTTACGGCATCCAACCATGCCAATTTGTACAAACCAGTAAGCGTGCAGATTTACCCCAAAAGCGTGCAGATTTCCCCGGTAAGTGTACGGGGAGGTTGTCATAATACCGCTTATCTATGTTTGCATTTATGATGATTTGTCAGGAATTGGGGTCATGATGAGCTCTGAAACAAGCCTGGGCGTTAGAAGACTTTGAAAGCGGTATAATATGATCAATTATTCTAAGCTGTTATTCCAGCATTATCCATTCTGTGGTAAAGTTGAAGGTATTCTTCCTATCACACCATCTTATACAACAACTTCTTCACCATCCGGTAATTGGTTACAAGCGACAGGATCACCAGGAAAACTGCTACGGCAAATACACTCCAATGCAGTGGGGTAGACAGCTCCTCCCGGTCGAACATGGCAAAATGATGGAAGGCCCATTGCATCAATTGCGTGAAGGCCACTGCAATGAGTACTACGAAAATATATACCGGAATAAAACGCCGCGAAACATTTTTACTTAACCAGTTGGGTGAGTAACCCAATACCAGCAATAACTGCAGGTTGTCCTTACTGCGCGCTATCATGAGCTGCAGGTAAAACGAAAACAACATCAGTGCCAGCACTACAACCAGTACCCCAAAAATACCCAGACCACCAAAGATGCCTTGCAAGGTTTGCTTTACCCTGCCAAACTTTGTTTTGTCCTTATTGACCTTATAACTTTTTTGTTGCAGGAATTGGAGAAAGTCGGGCCCATTGGCATCCTTCGTTTTTACGTACAACCGTGAAGCCCTTACTTCTTTGGTGGTACCAAATTGGCTATTGGCCCAGTTGAGAAAGTTTTTGGTACAATGATCGAGTTTACCCGGTCACTCAGGGCTACCACCCGCCCGCGGAAGGTTTCCCGCGTGCCATCGGGCCGGTAGCAGATCAACTGCAGACCCAGTTGCACCGCCGTAGCTTCGGAAATTTGGGGCAATCCATAACCCGGTGCAAATACATTGTAGATCTCCAGGAAATCCGAAGCGATGATGATCGGTACTATCTCATCGCCAGGCTGCCATTTGAAGGAAGGCGGTACGGTATCGATAAAACTATCATCCAATGATTCTACAAAGAAGTCACTCACAAAAGGAACCAGGCTGCCGCCGCTGATCTGGAACCGGAAATTGTTGGCCAGCAAAGGGGATACCCCTGTTACAAAAGGCTTTGATTCCAACTCCTGTATATCGGTGGTGGTAAACAGGTTTTTATCCAGCTGTCCCATCGTTTCATTGGTGATGGTTTTGGAGATCGAGATAAAATCATACCCGTCCTTGCGCGGCCTATCACCACCCAGTAATTGCTGGATATTAATGTACATCTGGATGGAGCAGAGCAGCAGTAATACGCCAATACCCAAACCGGCATAAGAGAACCACCGCGAGGCGGCATTGGTGCCTGTTTGTAACAGCGGTTTGACGGGTTGGAAGGATAATGCCACAGCTTAATATTTTACAGTTTGCATTCAAGAGGTGATACCTTTTCCTGACAAAGCCAATAAAAGGCGTTACCTCTAATTAACAGTTAACCTATAAATGATACAACCTTGTCCAGGGAAAAAGTCAATCCTTTCCAGGTCGGCAAAGAGGATACCTGCATTGCGCGCCCTGGCTTCTTCCAGCATTAACTCCATGGCTTTTTTGAATTGTTATCGTCCAGGTGACTAAAAGGCTCATCCAACAATAAGAAATCAAAAGGCTGTAATAACGAGCGTATAATGGCCACCCGCTGTTGTTCTCCATAGGAACAGATACGGCTTTTGGTCGATAACTTATTACCAATACCCAATCGCTCGGCCATTTCTGTGATCTTTTCTGGTGGATGAAAGGGATTTAACTGTCGTTTTAATTCCAGGTTCTCCCGTACCGTTTGTTCCGGAAACAACCTCAGATCCTGGAATACGATACTGATATGATCTTTGCGGTAGCGGGCAAAATCTTCTACCGAAAATGAATGCAGTGTGGCCTTATCGTACAGGATATTCCCGTTGTATTCATTGCGCATACCATACAGAAAATGGCTGAGCGATGTTTTACCGCTTCCGGATGGTGCCACAATTTTGATATATTCTCCTTTATTGAATACCAATTGCTTTCCCCATACTTCCGATTGCTGGCGCCGGCTTTCATCAAAGTAGGATGGTAATACATCCTGTAGGGTAATAGTCATGACAATTCAAAAATAATCGATCTGTAATAATATTCCGGATTGACCGGGTTAACCTATCAACAAAAAAGGCAGGGGATGAGCCCTGCCTTATATAAGTGTAAAACGATTAATGATCCTTTCCCTTGAGGGCCTCCAGCTTATCAAAGTACTGGTTTAGCTGTTTCAAACTATTCACGTTTTTGTTCACCAGGTTAATTTCAAAATGGCTGGTCATGGTGCCATTGCTGTATTCGCCTGCCGTGGCCAACACATCCTCCCAGAGGTTGACCGATTCGGTGAGTATTTGCTTCAAGGAGCTGTCGGTAGCAGCAGCTTCAGAGGTTTTCAGAATTTTTGCAGGTCAACATACATGCCTATGGGGTGGCCAGCCAGCTTACTGAAAGCCGCATGTTTGCTGTTGGCATTACCAGCCAGGAATTGATTCACCTGCTCGTTTGAATTGCCGGCTGCAAACCATTTGTCGTTCAGGGAAAAGCTGACATGGAAAGAAGTATCTTTTTCAAACTTATCACCCAACTGTGCTTTTACAACACTTACCAGTTTATCAAAGGCCGGTTTATCATTGATCGAAACCGCAAATAATACCTTAGCGCTGGGGTTGGTCTTCGTGTAGGTATAAGGAGCGCCACCTTCTTCATAACTGGGGTAGGTAACCTGCTCTGTTTTGATCGTAAAATCAGTAACAGCGATCAATACATCCCCTTTATTGGCCTTTACAAATTCATCGAGGCTATAATCTACTTTACCCAAAAATCCATTGACCATACCATCCAGTCCACCTTCTTTCAGGAAGGCTTTCAGCCCTTCGGGAGGATAATTCCAGCTAAATACCCCGGCCAGGTTTTCAGAAGGGATACTTGCCAGCATACCGGCATCAATATTCTTCATCTTGTATTTATCCAGCAGCTTGGCTACTTTCTCGTTATAATAGCTTTTAGATTTTACATCTACCTTGCCATTGTCAAAATTGAGGGTCATGGCTGTTACATTACCCCTGGTAAGGTCGCTTAATTTGGTGGCGCCAAATATTTCACCCAACATATTGCCGGTAAAGTTGTCGGAGTTGATCCACAAGTGCATATCACCCGTTTCCTTAAGCAGGGAGGCAAACTTATCATCATCTGTTAAACTATTGGATGATTTAAGGTCGTACAAAACTTTGGCAAAATTGATGAGGCTATCTGTATTGACCGATGACCTTTTGGGCTCATTGCCATCGGGCGTAAAACTATAAGTGCCGGCCATATCTGCTTCCACCACATAGATGAAGCGGTTGCCTTTCCAGGTAGCGATGGATTTCTCATTCAGCTTCAGGATATTCAGGTCGCCGTCTTTGGAAGACTTCGCTTCAGGTTTCATCTTCTTATTCATGTTTTCAAAGGCGGCGGGGTCTTTAAGGCCTCCTTCAAATACCGAATAACCATTTCTGCCCTGGCGCTTAACAAAGAATACCAGGTCAGTTTCTGTATTAACACCTGAATTATCGGGATTGTCCAGTATCTTTTGGCCAGCGAATCATCTGCCTCTGCATAAGCTTTCTGGAACCACTTGGTTTGCTGGATCTCTTTCCAGGATAATTTAGAAGTCAGAGAAGGCGTATTAATGTGAACTACCAGGCCAGCATCTTTTGGTATGGCGATAGCCGATTTATCACCACTACTACAAGATGTGATCAACATTAGCGCGATGGCCAACAGGCCCAATAAGGAAGTACGTTGCATAAAGGGTTTTTATTTATCAGTCTCAAATAAACAAAATTGTTACGGTATTTGCCAGTGTATTTCAGTCAACGGCTCAAAATAACCATTCAAGTGAAGTAAAATTTGAGTAGATGGGTGGTTGGGCGCCATCTTTTCGGACAATCTGGCAAGCTCGCCCGTTTATAAACCCGAAACCGCTTCTTCCAGCCCTTCCCATTTTACCTCCTGCTGTTGGCCCTTGCCCAGGTGCTTTACCACACAGGTTTTGGCTTCCAGCTCTTTGCTGCCGATAATGACGGCAAAGGGAATGTTCTTTTTGTCCGCATATTTGAATTGCTTGTCGAACTTGGCCTGCTCGTGGTACAGCTCACAACGGATACCGTTATTGCGCAGCCCCTGCATGAGGCCAAAAGCTGCCACGCTTTCTCCTTCACCCAGGTTGAAAAACAATACTTGTGTACCTGATTGTACTTCCTGCGGAAATAATTGCAGCTCTTCCAGTACATCATAGATCCTGTCTACCCCGAAAGAAATACCTACACCGGGAATATTGGGTACGCCAAAAGCCCCGTCAGGTCATCATAACGGCCACCGCCGCCAATACTACCCATTTGCACACCCAATGCTTTCACCTCAAAAATGACCCCCGTATAATAGTTCAGCCCACGCGCCAACGTAAAGTCAATCACCAGTGGGGATGGAGCTGCCTCATCAGCCAATACCAGTGTAGAAAAACGGTCAATCAGGAATTCCAGTTCTGCCATTCCCTGCACACCGGTAGGCAGCTTTCCTACCAACCCCTGCAATTGAGCCAGCTTTTCGGCATTACTGCCACCGATCTCCAGGTATTGAACAATGATGGCTACCTGCTGCTCATTCAATCCACGCGTGATCAATTCCTCCTTCACTTTGTCCAACCCAATCTTGTCCAATTTATCAATCGCTACCGTGATGTCAGTCATCTTATCACTGCCACCACAGGCTTCGGCCAGTGCTGCCAGTATTTTACGGCTATTGATCTTGATCTCTACTGTAACCCCCAATTTGCTGAATACCTGCCAGTAAATAGCGGCCAGTTCTACCTCATTCATCAGGCTGGTGCTGCCTACTACATCTGCATCGCACTGATAAAACTCCCGGTAGCGGCCTTTCTGGGGCCGGTCGGCCCGCCAAACAGGTTGTATCTGGTAACGCTTAAAAGGAAAGGTCAGCGTACCATGGTTCATGGCCACATAACGCGCAAAGGGAATGGTAAGGTCATATTTAAGTGCCCGTTCAGTCAGGTTTTTATCGTTCTTTCCTTCCAGTACCTTTTCAAAAGCCCCTTTGGCCTTCTCTATATTTTTGGGATCACTCAATCCGTTATTAAGGATCTTAAAGATCAGTTTATCACCTTCTTCCCCGTATTTGCCCATAAGGGTTTCCAGGTTTTCCATCGCCGGTGTTTCCAATGGCTGGAAGCCATACAGTTCAAAACTGGTGCGGATGGTATTGAGTATATATTGTCGTTTGCGAACTACTTCCGGTCCGAAATCCCTTGTTCCTTGTGGTAATGATGCTTTGGTCATGTAACAATTGATGATTTGAAAATTTGGTAATTTGAAAATGGTTTTGCGCCGCAAGCTTTGATCACTACACTCCGGATCATTTGCACATTTTCAAATGGGTTAATCAGCACATTTGCTAATTGGTATATCTGCTAATGATCTGATCGCATGCTTCATCGATCATTTTATACACTTCATGGTAGCCGGGTTCTGTACCATAATAAGGATCTGGCACATCCTTATTCTTGCCGGGGTACAGTTCATTCATCAGCAGGTCTGCCTTGCCGGCCTGGTAATCCTGCCTGGCCAGGGTTCTTATCTCCGATAGCACATCACCTGCCAGGGCATAGATCTTATCATAATGTCCAAAATCGGCTGCACTGAACCGGCGGGCCCGCTGGCTACTGATGTCAATACCATGCAAAAGCGCCACTTTCTGCGATAAAGGGTGGGGGCTTCCCCAATATGGTAACCATTGGTGCCGGCACTGTCTACCGTCCAGTTTAATCCTGCCTGATCGCTTTTGTGTTGTAAAATTCCTTCGGCCAGGGGCTGCGGCATATATTCCCCAGGCAAACCATTAAGATCTTCATGGGCGCAAAGATAATCAGGCTTGGGCAGGTTTGGGTCAATAGGTGGCTGGATAGGAGTACCAGTAGAGGTAGTTGGTTGCAAAGCGTAGTGGAATAGCCTTCACCTTGCCTGTAATCCCACGAGTAAGCCACTCATAATTGCACTGAATAAGCCTAAAATAGGCCTCTGCCAGAGAGAGCCAGTGCAATTCGGAGGCAATGTGCAGGCAATGAACAGGTCATATACAGGCTGTTCCCCGGCAATTACCCCAGGCTTAATGCCGAACGTACAGGCTTTGGGGTGGCATTCGCCTGTGAGGTTCTTATTGGCGATTAGCGGGTTGACTCACTCAATCGCTAAAATCTTCCTGATCTTAACGAATATATTATGGATTTTTTCTACTCGCTGCATCTTAATAACAAGACTTGCGCAAGTCGTGCTGATCAATTCGTTCTTAATGATTTACTCATGCCCTGATGCCACTGGCAAGGGGCCTAAAATTAACTACGATGAAACCAGACATGATATTGCAATCGGACATGCTCGACATATTATTTGAAGGAAGAAACAAAGACTATGGAGCTTACAGTTTGCGCAAGGATTATAACGGCCGGTTATTGAAGGCCCTGGGGGCCATGCTGCTGTTGGTGTTGCTCTTTATCGGGGGATATTATTGGGCGGGGAGAATGGAGCAAGGGGCTGTTTTTATGCCTCCGTCCGAAAAAACAGCCGTGATATTGAAGGTGATTCCGCCCAGGCCCGAGGAACTCAAGCCTTTACCGCCACAGCCCAAAAAAAGTGGCTATGATCAAAAACATGGCGCCGGTCATTGTACCGGAAAACCAAAAGGCCGATCCGCCGCCACCTATTGATGAGCTGTTGAAGGAAACGGCTGCCATTGGTGCCGAAACAACGCCGGGGAAGCTCCTACAGGCCCTGTTTCGCCGCCAGCGGCCACTGGGGCCGGTGGTACAGGAGCTACCCCTGCAGCGCCAGCACCGGTGGAGGAGGAGCGGGTACTACCCGTAGCAGAGAAAATGCCGGAATTTCCTGGTGGCATGGATGCCTTGCGCCGTTTTTTGGGAAGGCACCTGCGGGTTCCGGAAGAAGTGCTGGAACCCGGCCAAAAATTAAAAGTGCCGGTACGATTTGTGGTAAACAAAGATGGTCAGTTATCGGGCGTGGAATTTATGGCCAATGCCGATGAGGCATTTAAAAAAGAGATTATGCGCGTAGTGGCCAAAATGCCCCGCTGGGTGCCAGGCTCACAAGGTGGAAAAACAGTAGCTGTTTACTACATGATACCGATCATTTTTGAAGTATCGGAATAATGGATTTTTCGATATGATGCATTGCGGCAGAAGATATTAATTTTTGGGCAAAATAATACCCGCGATGATCAATTGAAGGTTATTTCTTATCTTGCCCGAACCCATTAACAAATCGGATGGCAGCAGATTCAGAAGATAAAAGGTTAGAAGACAAACGGCAAAGGGCCTATTCAAATAGGCGGGCAGTGATGGACTATGGTATGGGATTGATCTATACTGTAATGGGACTTTTTTTCCTGTTCTCCGATCGCTTAGGCGTTGAACTGGAATTCCCCACCAAACCATTTTCTTACATCTTTGCAGGATTGTGTTTGGTATATGGAGGGTTTCGGATATACAGGGGCTATAAGAAAAACTATTTCCGGTAAGGGAATCCATTTATTAAATCCAATCACCTGGTATTGCAAATACCATTTCCGGTAAGGTATTTGAAAGATCAATTTATCCGGCCATTATCCAATTGTTCAAAGAAATCATTGCAGCGGTTATCAGGCTGGCTGAAAAAGTCTTTTGAATACCCGGGGAAAAGAAAATCATTTTAGGGATGAAACGCAACAGGATAATCAATCGGTTTTATAAAACAGGCATAGCGATTTTGGGGCTGGGTATGTTTTGGATGGCAGGCTGCCAGAGTAGTGGGCCAGCTAAAACGGATACACTGACAAGTGGTACTATTCACATTAGTGCCGATGAGTCGTTTAAACCAGTGATCGATTCACAAATAAAGGTATTTGAGTCACAAAACGCTAATGCTAAGATCATTGTGCATTACAAGCCAGAAGCAGAGTGTTTGCGAGATCTGAATGATGATAGTACGAGGGTGGTGATTGTGACCCGTGGCCTGGAAGATGCAGAAGGGAAGACCCTGGCAGCAAAATTGTCCTTTACACCCGGCTATGGGGTTATTGCTTATGATGCTATTGCGGTGATTGTCAATAACCAGGTACGGGATACGCTCTTTACCATGCAGGACATACGTGGAATGGTAAAAGGTACCAGCGGCTTCAAATACAAAGTGTTATTGGATGGAACGACTGCCACCAGTACCGTTCGTTTTGTAACCGATTCTCTGCTGAAAGGCCAGCCCATGAGTAAAAATGTGGTGGCGGCTGCCAGTAGTGAAGGCGTTATTGACTATGTATCAAAGAATACGGATGCAATAGGCCTGATAGGTGTAAGCTGGATCGGTAACCAGGACGATTCCACTCAATTGAGTTTTTTACAGAAAGTGAAGATTGCCAAGGTGGAATGTAAAGGATGTGATGGCGTATATGTTGATCCGGTGCAGTATAATATTGCCGCACACCGTTATCCGATGGTGCGTCCGCTGTATTATATTTTAAAAGAAAATTACCAGGGCCTTGGCAGCGGTTTTACGAATTTTCTCATCTATGAGAAAGGACAGAAGATCTTTTACCGGGCTTATTTATTACCAGCCAGGATGCAATTTGAGGTTAGGGATATGAAAATAACACAGTAAACAACCAAAAAGGGATTTCCGTACATTTAACAACTCTAAAATCAGCAATCGAGAAGATGAAAAGATCATTCATTCTATTAGTAGCAACGGTTGTCACGGGAGGTAACGTTCTTTTTGCCCAGAGTGTGGAACAGGGCAAAAGTTTTTCTATTATGAGCGTTGGAAAAGTGCGCAGGAAACATTTGAAAAAGTACTCGCCGCCAACCCCAATAATATAGATGGTGTATACTGGTTAGGGCAAACCTTGCTGAAATTGAAAGATTCTGTAGGGACAAAAACCTGTACCAGAAATCACTTACCCAAAATGGCAATGCCCCCTGTTACTGGCAGGTATGGGTCAAATAGAGTTAATGGAAGGCAAGGCCAATGATGCCCGCCAACGCTTTGAAATGGCCATCACCCTTACTAAAGGGAAAGATGTAGATGCCCTCAATGCAGTAGGCCGGGCCAATGTAGAAGCCAGGAACGGTGATGCCAACTATGCCATTGAAAAGCTCAACCAGGCAGTGAATGTAAAAGGATTCAAAGATCCTGAAACTTACCTGCTCATGGGTGATGCGTACCGGAGGCTGATCGATGGTGGTAATGCTGTTCAATCCTACAACAAAGCATTGACCCTCGATCCCAAACTGGCAGCTGCCAAATTCAAAACAGGTAAGGTATACCTCACCCAAGGGAATAAGGATTATTTCCTGCCGGCTTTTGAAGATGCGATTACCCTTGATCCAGCCTATACGCCCGCTTATTATGAACTGTTCTATTACTATTATTCCAGGGATGTAGGAAAGGCGGGGCCTTATTTGGATAAATACCTGGCGAATGCCGACCAGGGACCAGAAATGGAATACCTGAAAACGGACTTCCTGTTTTCTTCCTACAAATATGCTGAAGCAAAACCAAGGCCGAAAGCCTGATTTCCCAATATGGTGATAAAGTATCTCCCCGTATGTACCGCCTCATAGCTTTTGCTGCCGATACACTGGGTGATGCCAATGCCGCCAAAAAGTCAATGGAAACCTTCTTTACCAAGGCGAATGAGGATTGGCCTGTTAAAGGAACTGACTATGAAGAGTTGGCAAAAATCAACAGTAAGATACCCGGTCAGGAAGCGGAAGTATTTGCCAACCTGAGGAAGGCAGCTGCCCTTGATACGTTAATGGAAAATAAGCTGAAATACATTAGTAAAGCAGCTGCCCTGGCCAAAGCCAAAGGCGACCGTAACCAGGAAGCTATTTTGCTGGGTGAGGCTTACCGCCTGGACCCCAATCCTTCTAACCGTGATCTATACAATTATGGCTTTGCACATTATCAGGCGCAGAACCTCGATTCGGCCTATAACCTGTTTAAATTGTATGAGGAGAAATACCCCGATGAAATATATGGGTATTTGTGGACTGCCAAAGTAATGCGTATTAAAGATTCGACCCTGGAAGGAGGGCAAGCCGCTACAGAATATACTCAACTGGCAGAACAGGCCAAACGTTTGGATTCTGTGAAGTTTAAGCCCCAACTAGTAGAATCTTATGGTATACTGGCTGGTTATGAAAATAACGTGAAGAAGAATAAAGATTCGGCCATCTACTTCCTGGAAAAGATCCTGGAAATTGATCCGGCTAATAAATCAGCGCCCCAGTTTTTGGAGGCCCTGAAAAAGCCTGCTGGCCGGCCTGCTTCGCCAGCTACCAAGCCCAAAGCGGGTGGTAATGCTGCCGGCAGCGGAGCTGCCAAGTCGTCGGGCGGCAAGTAACGAACTGATAACATAAATAGTATCTTACCTATAGAATCCCTGTTATTGCAATAACAGGGATTTTTTATTTTATTGATTTTGAAGTTTCAAAATTGGAAATTGCGGAGGCTGTATTACTTTTGCCCCTAAACAAAAACGGGTTTTTGATGATGTACCTGTTGCAAGTTTCTGCTGTTGCCCAGAATCCGGACAACTCCTTCTGGTATTTCCCTATCGGTCTACAACTCTTATTCGCGATCGTGTTTGTGGGGGTTATGATGGGTGTAACCCACTGGCTTGGCCCCAAACGTAAAACGGCTGATAAGCTGGAGAACTTTGCCAGCGGTATCAAAAGCCATGGCGACGCGCGCCAACCAATGGCCATTAAGTACTTCCTCGTTGCTATTCTTTTCGTATTGTTTGATGTGGAGGTGATATTCTTCTACCCTTATGCTGTCAATTTCAGAGCACTTGGCTGGGATGGATTTTTGGCCGTTATGATGTTTGTTGGATTTTTCCTATGTGGGTTTATATATATCATTAAGAAAGGAGCGTTAACCTGGGAAGATTAAAATAGCATTAATGTGCTAATTTGAAAATGTGGTAATGTAGCAATTTGCAAATGTATTAATGTGCAAATCGGCAACTTAAGGTTCGGCCAGTTGTTGTATATAAAGCATTTTCAAATTAACTAATTCTCAAATTAACTAATTATATGGCACGTCCAGTTCAATATAATATTTATGGCCAAACCGATATAAAGTTGGTGAAAGAAGGCCCCGAAGGCTATATGGGAGAGGCGTTTATGGCTACTACCCTTGAACAGGTGGTGGGCCTGGCGCGTAAAAATTCCATCTGGCCATTGCCATTTGCTACTTCTTGTTGTGGTATTGAGTTCATGGCTACTATGGGAGCCCATTATGACCTGGCCAGGTTTGGCGCCGAGCGCGTAGGTTTTTCACCCCGCCAGTGCGACCTGTTGATGGTGATGGGCACTATTGCCAAAAAAATGGCCCCTGTAGTAAAACAGGTATACCTGCAAATGGCGGAGCCCCGTTGGGTACTGGCCATGGGCGCCTGCGCTTCCAGTGGCGGTATTTTTGACACTTATAGTGTGTTGCAGGGTATTGACCAGATCATTCCGGTGGATGTATACATCCCAGGATGCCCTCCCAGACCCGAAGCGGTATTGGATGGTTTCATGCGTGTACAGGACCTGGTAGGTAAAGAAAGCCTGCGCCGCAGAAATAGTGATAAATACAAACTCCTGATGGAGAGCTACGGAATACAGTAAGACAAATATGCTAATGTGCTGATTTGATAATGTGCTAATGCTTTGTACGCAAGAGGTTAAGTAATAGCAGGGACTGAAAAGAAAGGCATTTTCAAATTACCAAATTTTCAAATTCTCAAATTACCCATGGCACTGACCTACGAATATATTAAACAAAGACTGGTAGAGAAATTTGGTGAGCAGGTAACGGGCTTTGAAGAGCCCTATGGGATGCTGACCTTTGAAGCGCCCAAGGAGCTGAACTTAAAAGTGATGCAATTCCTGTATGATGATGCGGAATTGCAATTTCGTTTTCTGACCGATCTGCAGGCAGTACATTATCCGGATAATACCGGCCGCGAACTAGCCGTTGTTTATCACCTGCACAACCTGACCGATAATGTGCGCGTGCGCTTTAAAGTATTTACCGAAATCTCCCGGCCAGATGTATTCAGCGCTACTGCTTTGTTTGCAGCTGCCAACTGGATGGAAAGAGAAACGTATGACTTTTTTGGGGTGAACTTTATAGGCCATCCCAACCTGAAGCGCGTACTGAATGTGGATGAGATGGACTACTTCCCTATGCGGAAAGAGTTTCCGTTAGAAGACCAGACCCGCATCGATAAAGACGATGAGATGTTTGGCCGAGGAGGATCGATTATATAAGCATTTGAAAATTTAGTGATTTGGAAATTTGAAAATGGGGCGGCCGGTAATGGTTATGAATTAAAAGGTTCAGCCACTCATTGATGATTGACGATTCACGATTCACGAATAAACTAACAAGACAGTAATGTCTGACGTAATACAACATTCAAATATCAGGCTACCGGAAGGTTCTATTGAAAAGCAAACCACCACGCTTAACCTGGGGCCAACGCACCCGGCTACGCATGGTGTATTTCAGAATATCCTTGAACTGGATGGTGAACGCATTATTTCGGCCGAACAAACGGTAGGTTATATCCACCGCGCTTTTGAAAAGCTGGCCGAACGCCGCCCTCTGTATCAGATCACTACGCTAACCGACCGGTTGAACTATTGTTCTTCTCCCATCAACAATATGGGTTGGCACCTCACCTGTGAAAAGCTGCTGGGCGTTAAAACACCCAAACGCGTAGATTACCTGCGGGTGATCATCATGGAGCTGGCGCGTATATCGGATCACCTGATCTGTAACTCTATTGTAGGGGTGGATAGTGGTGCCTATACCGGCTTCCTGTATGTGATGCAATACCGTGAGCTGATCTATGAGATCTATGAAGAGATCTGCGGATCACGCCTCACTACCAATATGGGCCGCATTGGTGGTTTTGAAAGAAACTTTACACCACTGGCTTTTGAAAAGCTGGAGAAATTCCTCCGCGAATATCCCGCGGTATTGAAGGAGTTTGAAAACCTCTTTACCCGCAATCGCATCTTCATGGAACGTACGATCGGTGCCGGGCCTATCAGCGCTGAAAGAGCGTTGAACTATGGCTTTACCGGTCCCAACCTGCGCGCAGCAGGTGTTGATTATGATGTACGTGTACATACTCCTTATAGTAGCTACGAAGAATTTGATTTTGAAGTGCCGGTAGGCTCTACAGGTGATTGTTATGACCGTTACCTGGTGCGTAACCAGGAAATGTGGCAATCACTGCGTATTATAGAACAGGCTTACCAGAAAGTGCAGGCTTTCAAAGGAGCTGAAGCCGAGATATTCCATGCAGACGTGCCGGAATATTATTTACCGGAAAAGAAGGATGTATACACCAAGATGGAAGCGCTGATATGGCATTTCAAGATCATCATGGGTGAAATTGATATACCGAAAGGTGAAGTGTATTTCCCGGTAGAAGGAGCGAATGGTGAGTTGGGCTTTTACCTGATCAGTGATGGCGGCCGTACACCTTATCGCCTGCATTTCCGTCGCCCCTGCTTTATTTATTATCAGGCTTATGAGGAGCTGACCAGGGGTGCCATGCTGAGTGATGCCATCATTGTAATGAGTAGCCTGAACCTGATTGCCGGAGAACTGGACGCTTAAACTAATGTGTTAATGTGATAATTTGAAAATTTGATCATGTGCTAATGGCCTTACATGTAACCGGCCAAATTATAAGGAACAGCGATGCAAAAGCATTTTCAAATTTTCAAATTGACCAATTATCAAATTATATTATGGTTTTTACAGAGGACAAACTGAAGAAAGTACAGGAGATCATTGCCCGTTATCCCGACGGCAAGCAGAAGAGTGCGTTGATTCCTGTATTACACCTGGCGCAGGAGGAATTTGGTGGTTGGCTGAGTGCAGAATCCATGGATTATGTGGCTTCCCTGCTAAGCATTGAACCCATTGAAGTGTATGAGGTGGCTACTTTCTATAGTATGTACAATTTAAAACCGGTTGGCCGCTACTTATTTGAAGTGTGTCAAACGGGCCCCTGTATGTTAAATGGCAGTGACCAGATCATTGATTATATAAAAGAAAAACTGGGCATTGGCGTAGGTGAAACTACTACCGATGGCCTGTTTACCCTTAAAACCGTGGAATGCCTTGGTGCCTGTGGCTACGCGCCGATGATGCAATTGGGCAAACATTTTCGTGAGCACCTCACCAGGGAAAAAGTAGATCAGATCATAGAAGAATGCCGCCACAAGGCTACTTCATTGAACTGATACAAGCCTGCTTAAAATTTCACGTTATGAAAATAATCAGTTCTTTGTGTATCGCTTTATTATTGGCTATAGCCTGTAATGACAATGCAAATGAAAAAGGTGGCAATACCACGGTAAGTCCCGACACTACTGCTACGTCAACGAATGCTGATACCGCTCACCATGCGGCTAATTCGCTCGACCTGGCGGGTAATTATGAAGGAACCTTGCCCTGTGCTTCTTGTGAAGGGATAAAGACCAAACTGGCATTGAATGCCGATCAATCTTTTACCCTGAAAGAAGAATACTTGGGTAAAAAAGATCCATTGGTAGCCAATGCCAAGGGCAAATGGGTGGTACATGAAAATACCATCACGTTGCAGTTTGATAAAGAATTACAGGACCGCAGGGTACAGTACAAAGCAGGCGAAAACATATTGTGGCTGCTGGATCAGGAAGGCAAAGAAATTACCGGCACCCTGGCAGATAAGTATGTGTTGAAGAAAACGCAATAATACCAATGAGGTAATTTGAAAATTTGATAATGTGGTAATGCTTTAGGGTAAGTGACTGATTAAATGGAAGCGATTGAGCAGAAACCATTTTCAAATTTTCAAATTGCCTAATTATCAAATTATATCATGGGCAGAAAATTATTATTAGAAAAGGCGCATGTGCAGGGTATCCGCACTTACGATGTGTACCGTCGGGAGGGTGGATATGCCAGTGTTGAAAAGGCATTCAAAACCATGAGCCCCGACCAGGTAACGGAAGAAGTGAAGAAAAGTGGTTTGAGGGGTCGTGGTGGTGCTGGTTTCCCCACCGGTATGAAATGGAGCTTCCTGGCCAAGCCCGAAGGCGTGCCGCGCTACCTGGTATGCAATGCCGATGAATCAGAGCCTGGTACTTTCAAAGACCGGTACCTGATGGAGTTCATTCCCCACCTGCTCATTGAGGGGCTTATCGTAGCTTCTTATGCCCTGGGATCAAACAGAACCTATATCTATATCCGAGGTGAATATGCCTGGATCGTTGACATATTGGAACAAGCCATTGCCGAAGCCAATGCCAACGGCTGGCTGGGTAAAAACATTTTGGGTACAGGCTTCGACTGCCAGATATATGTGCAGCGCGGTGCCGGCGCCTATATCTGCGGTGAGGAAACAGCACTCATTGAATCATTGGAAGGCAAGCGCGGTAATCCACGTATTAAGCCTCCCTTCCCTGCTGTAAAAGGCGTATGGGATTGCCCTACGGTGGTGAACAATGTAGAGACACTTGCGGCGGTAGTGCCCATCATCAACCTGGGTGGTGAAGAATATGCGAAGATCGGGGTAGGTAAATCTACGGGCACCAAGCTTATCTCGGCTTGCGGTAATATCAAGAAACCTGGTGTATACGAAATTGATATGACCATCTCTGTAGAAGAGTTCATTTACAGTGATGAATATTGCGGTGGTATTCCCAATGGTAAAAGGCTGAAAGCCTGTATACCCGGCGGTTCTTCCGTTCCCATTCTGCCTACCAACCTTTTGTTTAAGACAGCCAAGGGCGATACGCGGATCATGAACTATGAAAGCCTGTCGGATGGTGGTTTTGCTACCGGTACCATGATGGGTAGTGGTGGTTTTATTGTATTTGATGAAGACCAGTGTGTGGTGCGCCATACATTAACCCTGGCCCGTTTTTATCGTCACGAAAGCTGCGGGCAATGCTCCCCCTGCCGTGAAGGAACTGGCTGGATGGAAAAGATCTTAAAGAATATTGAATACGGAAAAGGTAAGATGAGTGATATTGACCTGTTGTGGGATATCCAGCGCAAGATTGAAGGCAATACCATTTGCCCGCTGGGTGATGCCGCCGCATGGCCGGTAGCTGCAGCCATCCGCCATTTCCGGGATGAATTTGAATGGCATGTGCTGAATCCTGTAGAAAGTCAATCAAGGAATTTTGGATTGGCCCATTATGCCCATCCAAGACCCGTGCCTGTAGCGTAAGGTTTAATGAACTGTACATTTTTAGCGGTTAAGAAATAATATTATGGCCGAAGAAAAGAAGTTATTTAAGGTTACCATTGATAACATCACCATTGAGGTAGAGCCAGGAACATCCATCCTGAATGCAGCGCGTATGATTGGCGGTGATGTTGCCCCACCGGCAATGTGCTATTATTCCAAACTGAAAGGCAGCGGTGGTAAATGCCGTACCTGCCTGGTGGAAGTAGCCGCCGGTTCTACAGCCGATCCCCGCCCCATGCCCAAACTGGTAGCCAGCTGCCGTACCAATGTAATGGATGGCATGGTGGTGAAGAATATTACCAGTGAGCGGGTAATTGATGCCCGCAATGGTGTAGTGGAATTCCTGCTCCTCAATCACCCCTGGATTGCCCCATTTGCGACCAGGCCGGCGAATGTCATCTGCAAGACCTAAGCTATGACCACGGTAAGGAAGATACCCGCTATGAATTTGGCAGGCGTACTTTCCAGAAACACGATCTGGGTCCTTATATCCAGCTGCACATGACACGTTGTATCCTGTGTTACCGTTGTGTATTTACCGCCGACCAGCTGACCAACAAACGCGTACATGGTATACTGGACAGAGGCGATCATGCGGAGATCGCAACCTATATAGAGAAATCGCTGGACAATGATTTTATAGGTAATGTTATTGACGTATGCCCTGTAGGCGCCCTGACCGATAAAACCTTCCGCTTCAAGAACCGCGTATGGTTCCTGAAACCCGTAGATGCGCACCGCGATTGTCCCAAATGTTCCGGAAAGGTTACTTTGTGGAACCGGGGCGATGAAGTATACCGCGTTACCGCCCGGAAAGACCAGTGGGGTGAAGTGGAAGACTGGATCTGTAATGAGTGCCGTTTTGAGAAAAAGCAAACGAGCGATTGGGTGATTGAAGGCCCTACCAAGATCAGCCGTCAGTCGGTAATTTCTCAAGGTCACTATGAAGGATTAAAGAAACCCAAAGAAACCATAGTAGAAGTGATGGATGGCCGGAAGCCGAGGTTGCTAATGGATATACATGATGTAAGTGAAGTGAACAGGCCGGATATTGATCTGTCGAAGATCGCCGGGCCTGCGCATTCGGATGATTTTAAGAAATAGTGAGTGGTAAATGGAAGGCTCTACCAGCCCGCATGAAATGGATGTTGATTAATGAATAAAGCTGACTTTAAAATATGCATGTTACCTTATTAGCATTTGACTGGTTTTTCTGATAGAGAAACTGGTATTGATCATAGGCATTGTTTCTATTTCGCTGGTTATTGCGATGTATGAAACCTGGGCCGAACGCAAGGTAGCGGCTGTGATGCAGGATCGTCGGGGTCCCATGCGGGCAGGTCCTTTGGGATTGCTGCAGCCCCTGGCTGATGGTTTGAAACTGTTTATGAAGGAAGAGATCATTCCCAATACCTCCAACCGGATGTTGTTTATCCTGGGCCCCTGCCTGCCATGCTGGCAGCCATGATGACTTCGGCCGTGATACCCTGGGGTGGTAAGATCGATTTCTTTGGAAGAGAAGTGAGCCTGCAAATTGCAGATATCAATATTGGTATCCTCTACATATTTGCGGTAGTGAGCATGGGTGTGTTTGGTATTATGATCGGTGGCTGGGCTTCCAACAACAAGTTTTCCCTGATGGCCGCCCTGCGCGGCGCCTCTCAGGCCATTTCTTATGAGTTGCCACTGGGATTGTCGCTCATTGCTTTATTGATGCTCACCGGCTCCTTGAAAATGAGCGCCATTGTAGGTCAACAATTAGATGGTGTTTGGAATGTGGTATACCAACCCCTTGGCTTCCTGATCTTCCTGATCTGTGCTTTTGCCGAGTGTAACCGTACGCCTTTCGACTTACCCGAGGCGGAAAATGAGTTGAACTTTGGCTATCACCAGGAGTACTCCTCCATGAAACTAGGATTTTATTTGTTTGCGGAATACATCAATATGTTCATTAGCAGTGCGGTAATGGCTACCCTCTACTTTGGAGGTTATGATATTCCGTTTGTAAATGATGCGCATTTGACAGAAAAGATCGGGCTGAACTGGATGGCCCTCCTGCAGGGATTGACCCTCTTTGCCAAGGTAGGTATGTTCATCTTCCTGTTTATGTGGGTACGCTGGACGATTCCCCGGTTCCGTTATGACCAGTTGATGAACCTGGGCTGGAAAAAGCTGGTACCCCTGGCATTGGCCAATATGATCATTACGGCCGCAGTAGTATTGTGGCTTAAAAATAAAGTAGTGCATTTAAGGACCATGCTGTAATTAGGTAATAATTTGATTTCTTTGCAGCTGGTCGAACACGTAATTAAATTGTATGCAAGCATTAACGAGCAGAGCGAAACCGGTGGCGCGTAAGCCCATGACCTTTGTGGAGCGGTTATACCTGTGGAATATTTTCAAGGGTATGTTGATCACTTTCCGGCATATCTTTAAAAAGAAAGCTACCATCAATTACCCCGAACAAACACGTCCTTTCAGCCCCGTATTCCGTGGCTTGCATGTATTGAATCGTGATGAAGAAGGCCGTGAACGTTGTACTGCCTGTGGCCTGTGCGCCGTAGCCTGCCCTGCTGAAGCCATTACCATGGAAGCAGCAGAGCGTAAAACCGGCGAAGAAAATCTGTACCGGGAAGAGAAGTATGCGGCGAAGTATGAGATCAATATGTTGCGTTGTATTTTCTGTGGTTTGTGTGAAGAAGCTTGTCCCAAGGATGCGATCTATCTGAGCGAAACTTTTGCTCCGGCCAACTACCAGCGCAAAGGTTTGATATATGGTAAACCGGACCTCCTGATACCCAATCCGCAGGAGAACCCGGAAGAATATAAAAAGCACTGGGCAACCGGGCTTATAAGCAACATCAGGAGAACTAAATCACACGCGAACCGCAAATGAGCATATCAGAAATATTATTCTACTTTTTAAGTGTACTGGCACTGGGCAGTGCCTTAATGGTTGTCATCAGTCGTAACCCTGTACACAGCGTATTGTGGCTGATCGTTACCTTCTTCGCTATTTCCGGACATTATATCATGATGAATGCCCAATTCCTGGGTATTGTGAACCTCATTGTATATGCAGGCGCCATCATGGTATTATTCCTGTTCGTGATCATGTTGATGAACCTCAATGCCGAAACCGAGCCCAAAAAGAACAAGTGGCTGCGCATGGCCGGTATTGTTGCCGGTGGTTGCCTGTTGCTGGTAATGGTAGCTGCCCTGAAAGATGCTGAAGTGAAGAGTTCCATGGTACAATTGAAGGATGGCGAAATTGGACTGATCAAACAATTGGGAACTGTATTGTTTACAGAATATGTAGTTCCTTTTGAGATCAGCAGTGTCTTGTTCCTGAGTGCCATGGTAGGTACCGTAGTGATCGGTAAAAAGGAGATTAATAATGTGATAATTTGAAAATTTGATAATGTGCAAATGGGTTTATGTGGTAAAGGGTTAAGTAAAGGCAAAAACCGGATCTGGGCATTTTCAAATTCTCAAATTAGCTAATTAGCATATTGTAATTATGAATATTGAATATTATATCGTTTTGTCCATTGCGCTGTTTTGCATCGGTATAGCCGGTGTACTTACACGCCGCAATGCCATTATCATCTTTATGTGCATTGAGCTGATGCTGAATGCCGTGAATTTGTTATTGGTGGCTTTTTCAAAAATGCACCACCTGAAAGGGGTAGCGGCCAATCCCAATGCCGGGATCGATGGACAACTGTTTGTATTTTTATCATGGTGGTAGCAGCAGCTGAAGTAAGTGTGGGACTGGCCATCATAGTCATGATGTATCGGAATGTGCATTCAGTAGACGTTAATTTCCTTAACCGGTTGAAACACTGAGATCGGAGGTCAGAGGTTGGAGGTCAGAAAATACTTAAGGTTCAGACTTCTTACTTCATACTTCAGACTACCAATTAGGCAATATGAAGAATGTTTTACAATTAGTGTGGTTAATTCCTTTGCTTCCATTGATTGGCTTTTTGATCAATGGCCTGTTCCGCAAACAGCTTTCCAAATCGCTCACCAGCGTTATTGGCAGTGGCGTGATCTTAGGGTCATTTGTAGTGAGCCTGCTTATTTTCCTGCAGGTTAGGCAAGGGCACACAGACGTAGTAGACCTGTTTGATTTTATCAGTGTAGGTAAATTATCTATTCCTTTCTCCTTCCAGGTAGACCAGCTGTCATCTATCTTTCTGCTGATCATTACCGGTGTAGGTTTCCTGATACATGTGTATTCCGCATCTTACATGCATGAAGAAGAAGGACAACACTTTGCCCGTTATTTCGCCTACCTCAACCTCTTTGTATTTTCCATGTTGTTGCTGGTACTCGGCTCCAACTATGTGATCATGTTCATTGGCTGGGAAGGTGTGGGCCTTTGTTCTTACCTCCTGATCGGTTACTGGTTTAAGAATACAGAGTATACCAATGCCGCCAAGAAAGCCTTTGTGATGAACCGCATTGGTGACCTGGGTTTTCTGCTGGCCATCTTCTGGATTGTTGGCAAACTGGGTACCGTAACTTATTCTACACCTGAACATACAGGCGTGCTGGACCTCTTCAGCAAGCTTTCTAATACTGATTTAACAGGTATCACCCTTTTACTGTTTGTAGGTGCTACCGGTAAAAGTGCCCAGATACCTTTATATACCTGGTTGCCCGATGCCATGGCGGGTCCTACACCTGTATCGGCCCTGATCCACGCGGCTACGATGGTAACAGCCGGTATTTACATGATCGCCCGCAGCAATATCTTATATACGGTGGCTCCCTATACCAGCGATATCGTAGCGATCATTGGTTTAGCTACTGCTGTATTTGCTGCCACCATCGCCCTGAAACAAAATGATATTAAAAAGTATTGGCTTATTCAACGGTAAGTCAGCTGGGTTATATGTTCCTCGGTTTAGGCGTAGGCGCTTATACCGGTGCTGTATTCCATGTAATGACGCACGCTTTTTTCAAAGCCTTGTTGTTCCTCGGAGCAGGTTCGGTGATCCATGCCATGCACCATGAGCAGGATATCCGCAAAATGGGTGGCCTTAAAAAGTACTTGCCCCTTACCCATCTTACCTTCTTGTTGGGATGTATCGCCATTGCCGGTATACCTCCTTTCTCAGGGTTCTTCTCCAAAGATGAAATACTGGCCGCCGCTTATGGCGCCAATAAAGTATACTGGATTGTTGGGGTGATCACAGCCGGTATGACGGCTTTCTATATGTTCCGTTTGTACGCTACCACCTTCCTGGGCCAGTTCCGGGGTGGGGAGCAACTTCATGGACATCAACCCCATGAAAGTCCGGCTGCCATGACCATTCCGTTGGTGGTGTTGGCCGTTCTAAGTGTGATCGGTGGCTGGATTGGTATCCCTGAAGTATTGATGCCCAATGCCCATGCACTGGAGCATTTCCTCGATCCTATTTTTGCCGAATCTGCCAAACACGCACCTGCACATCACCTGGATCATACAACTGAATATGGACTGATGGCCGGCTCTGTTGGCCTTGCAGTAATCCTGATCTTCTATGCTATTGCCCGTTTCAGCAAACGCCCCGAACTGGGAGAGCCTACCGGTTTTGGAAAAGTATTGGCCAATAAATGGTATGTGGATGAGCTGTACAATGCTATCGTTGTAAAGCCCCTCAACTGGCTGGGCCGGTTCCTGAACAGTTTTATAGAAAAGGATGTGTTGGATTGGACGGTAAATGGAGTTGGCAGGTTGATCGGTTACAGCAGCCGCCAGGTACGTCTCTTACAAAGCGGCCAGGTAGGCAGCTATGTATTGTTGATGGTACTGGGCATACTGGCCTTCTTTGTGATACAGTTCTTTGTGAAGAAATAGTGGGCGAGAATCGTCAACCAGGATTGGGTTGATGTGCTTTGAAGTTTGATTGTTTGTTGGCAGCTTCTTACGGAACTGTCAAATCTTGAAATACGAAACTTAGAAATCTGAAATGATACCTGTTTTACTAATCGTTATTCCGTTGCTGAGTGGTTTGGCGGCTTTCTTCATTAAACAGGAGAAAGGGGTGAAAACCTGGGCTTTGTTATCTACGGTGATCACGCTGGCTGTTTCCCTGCTTGGACTGACGGTTTTGAATAAAGCTGCCAACCTGCATACCGAAGTAGAATGGTTACCCTTGCTGGGTAGTAAATTTTCAGTTGGACTGGATGGTATGGGGCAGATCGTTTGTCTGCTTACAGCCGTTGCTTTCCCCATGATCTTTGTGGCTACCTGGAATTCGAGTTATAAGAATGCCCATAATTTTTATGCCTTTATGTTGCTGGCTCAGGCTGGTTTAATGGGCGTATTCCTGGCTTATGATGCTTTGTTGTTCTACTTCTTCTGGGAATTGGCGCTCATCCCTGCTTACTTCCTTTGTTCGCAGTGGGGTGGTGAAAAACGAATTGCAGTTACCTTCAAATTCTTCATTTATACTTTCATTGGCTCGCTGTTGATGCTGGTAGGCATTATTTATCTCTACCTGCACACGCCCGACCAATCTTTTGCACTGGAATCATTTTATAAAGCAGCGCTTACTTCCAAAGAACAAGGCTGGATATTCTGGCTCTTCTTTATCGCGTTTGCTATAAAGATGCCTGTATTTCCTTTCCATACCTGGCAGCCTGATACTTACGAACAATCGCCCACCGCTGTTACCATGGTTTTGAGTGGTGTGATGGTGAAAATGGGTTTGTTTGGTGTGATGCGCTGGCTGGCGCCTGTATTACCTATGGCCACCTGGCTCAATGGTGATACTGTTGCCCTGCTGTGTGTGATCGGAATGATCTATGCTTCCCTGATCGCGATGCAGCAGGATGACCTGAAGCGCCTGATCGCTTATTCCTCCATTGCCCACATGGGGTTAATGTGTATGGCTATTTTTGTAACCTCCAACCAGGGGTTACAAGGTGTGATGATACAAATGTTTAACCACGGTATCAATATTATTGGTATGTGGATCGTGGTGGAGTTGATAGAACGTCAAATGCATACCCGCAAGATCTCTGAATTGGGAGGGCTGGCACAAAAAGCGCCGGGACTGGCCATCATGTTGGTTGTAGTAGCCTTGGCCAACGTGGCGCTGCCCCTGACCAATGCCTTTATTGGTGAGTTCCTACTGTTCAACGGCGTATTTAACTCTACCGTATCCAAAATGGGTTGGGCATTTGCGGCTGCAGGTGGTGTAACCATCATCCTGTCGGCAGTGTATACCTTGAATATGATACAACGGGTGTTTTTTGGTAGTACCAATACCCTTACCGGCACCATGCGGGATATTAAGTTCAATGAAAGGTTGGTATTGGGTGTACTGGTCATCTTCATTTTGGTGATCGGAGTATACCCCCGGCCATTCCTGGAACTTACACAGGGTACTGTAGATACGATCTTATCAAGAATGATCATTAAACATCCATCATAAGCGAAAGCATAGATTTTAGTTATGAATGCAATTGTAATATCGGCTATCTGGGGTGTAGTGATGATGTTCAGCGGAATATTCAGCAAGAACAATGCTGTTATACGCGGCACCGCACTCACCGGGCTTGCTTTATTGATCGCGGTTAATGTACTGGAGATGAATGGTACAACCCTTTTCAAGGTGAATGTACATGGCATGCTTTACTTTGATAGCTTCAGCCTTCTTTTTAACACCATTGCTTTTGGCAGCACCTTCCTTTATAGTTTACTGTCGGGCCGGGATATGGAAAAAGTAGGCCGTAGTGTACCTGAATATTTTGCACTGATCTTCTTCATCCTTTGTGGTATCAGCATTTCTTCTTCTTTCAACACTTTGCTGATGTTGTTCCTGGGTATTGAGATCATGTCTATTCCCTTGTATATCCTTACCGGTACTGATAAGCGGAACCTGAAAAGCAATGAGGCTTCCCTGAAATATTTCCTCATGGGCTCTTTCTCAACTGGCCTGATGCTGATGGGTATTACCCTGATCTATGGCGCCAAAGGCAGCTTTAACCTGGAAGTGATTGGTATGGGTAATACCGCCCTGACGCCCATGATCAGTGCCGGTCTATTACTCCTGATGGTTTCTTTGGCCTTTAAAGTATCAGCCGCCCCTTTCCATTTTTGGACACCCGATGTATACGATGGCGCCCCCACCGTATTCACTTCTTTCATGGCTACCATTATAAAATCGGCGGCATTCATCGCTTTCCTGCGTTTGTTTGATGATGCTTTTGGCGAGTTACATCCCCATTGGCGGCTGGTAGTAGCCATCGTTACCGCAGCTACCCTGATCATTGGTAATATCACGGCCGTATTCCAGCAAAGTGTTAAGCGTATGCTGGCTTATTCCAGTATCGCCCAGGCCGGCTTTATGATGTTTGCCCTGGTTTCTATGAATAGCCTGGGCAGGCAGGGCCTCATCTTCTATACTGCTGCCTACAGCGTGGCCACTATCGGGGTATTTGCCGTGCTGATCAAAATGAAGGATTATACTTTTGAAGGCTTTAATGGCCTGGCCAAGCGTCAGCCCGTACTGGCAGCCACCATGGCTATCTTTTTACTGTCGTTGGCTGGTATTCCCGGAACAGCCGGTTTTATGGCCAAATTCTTTATGCTGGCTGCAGCCGTCAATGATGGTCATGTGATGTGGCTGGTGATTGTGGGGGTACTTTGTGCCGCCATTAGCGTATACTACTATTTCCGTGTTATACAGGCGATGTACTTTAAAGAAGGTGATGCCCAGGAAATGGAAACAACGCCAGCTTTCAAGGGCCTGCTGGTCATCATGGCCGCTATTTTGGTGCTGTTGGGTATCTTCCCCAATGGCTACTAGATAAACTTAATTACTTCTTTTAATGTGATTGCCATTTACCATGGCTTCTTCCTGCTGTTCAGTAATATTTCTTACTTTAGTGAGACATATATTATATGACATTCCGGGATAGCTTCTCCTTAGCTTTCAGAACCGTACGTGGTAATAGATTACGTACGGGAATAACTGTGGCAATTATTGCCTTGGGCATTACCGCATTGATAGGTATCAATACAGCTATTGCTGCCATTCAGCAGAAATTCCTGGAAAGCTTCTCTTCCATGGGCGCCACCGGCTTTACCATTCGTTTCCGGGAGCCCCGCAATTTTTTTGGAGGAGGGTCACAACTCAAAAAGAACAAAAAGGCAAGAAAAGGGCGAAAAAGTCCAATCAAGGTAAGCCCATTACTAAACTACAGGCCGAGATCTTTAAAGCTACCTATCAGTTTCCTTCCCAGGTGAGTATGAATATGTTCGGGTCCAGGAATGCGATTGTATCGACCGGCAGTAAAAAACCAACCCCAATGTATGGGTATTGGGTGGTGATGAAAACTATACCGATCTGAATGGTTTCACCATTGCCTTTGGCCGTAATCTCAATACACTCGATATTCAATCCGGCCGGAATGTATGCCTCATAGGCCGGGATGTAGCCAAAAATTCTTTGGCGAAAACATAGAAGCCCCGGTAGGGAAGACCATCAAGATCAATAATATTCCCTTTCTCATTGTGGGGTCGTTGGCTGCCAAGGGATCAACCCTGGGCCGCAGTCTGGACAATGCCGTCATTACTTCCTATTCCAATGTGCGTAGCTATTTCAATTCCAACGCCAATGCCTCTTTTTCCATCCAGGTAAAAGTGCCTGATATTAAGTTAATGGATGGTGCTATTGGCGAAGCTACCGGCCTCTTCAGGCCCATCCGCCGCCTGAATGTTACAGAAGAAGACAACTTTATCATTGACAAAAGCGACAGCATCGTTGAAATGCTGATGCGCAACCTTAGCTTTATTACCATCGCCGCCGTCCTGATTGGGGTTATTACCCTGGCAGGCGCCGCCATTGGTTTGATGAATATCATGTTGGTGGCCGTAACAGAACGTACCAAAGAAATAGGCCTGGTGAAAGCCATTGGCGGTAAAAGGGGCAATATTCAAACACAGTTCCTGCTGGAATCAGTGATCATCAGTTTAATGGGTGCTGCCATCGGTATTATATTGGGCATCATAGTGGGTAATATTGCAGGTTTACTCTTGTCTACCAGTTTTGTAATTCCCTGGAACTGGGTGATCGCCGGCGTGGTGATCTGTTCCCTGGTAGGATTGGGCGCCGGCCTGTACCCTGCCATCAAGGCTTCCCGGCTCAATCCCATTGAAGCCCTGCGCTACGAATAATCCTTTATTAACATAGCTTTAGCAGCCTGATGCGTGTAAAAGTAACCGCTATGCATCCCCTATGCATACACTTAACTTAAAACACATCTATGAAACAATTCCTGCTACCCCTGTTGGGATTTGCTGCTGGTATCTTTATGATGGCTTGTGGCATGGCTGTTTCCCAGGACCCTGTTAGAACCAGTAAACGGCCCAAGCCCGCGCCCGTTGGAGAAAGGGAGATAACGATTATTACACCTTCCTTACCAGCGCCTAATGCTTCACAGGAAACAGGTTGGGATTCATCCGGGGCCGTGAGTTGGTTGGCCCAGGCGGATAACAAATATTTTCTGTCGACCAGTAATCCCCAGGAATTTTATGTGTATCTCCAGGTGAGGGGCCTTGAAACTTTTCAGGAGAAGAAAAGAGTGCCGCTTAATATTTCCCTGGTACTGGACCGCAGCGGGTCTATGCGTGGCGATAAGATTGCCTTTGCCCGTAAAGCGGCAGCTTTTGTGGTGGAACAACTTGGCCAGGAGGATGTGTTGAGTATTGTGAATTATGATGACCGGGTAGAAATAACCAGTCCATCAGCCCCCGTTAAGAATAAAGAAGCGCTGATCAAGAAGATATTGGCTTTACAAGATCGTGGGTCAACCAACCTGACTGGTGGAATGCTGGAAGGCTACACACAGGTGATCAATACCAAAAAAGACGGTTATGTAAACCGTGTTTTACTGATGACAGACGGGCTGGCTAATATGGGCATCACCGATCCTGAACAGATCAAAAGATAGCCGCTGCCAAATACCTGGAAGAGGGAGTGGCGCTATCCACTTTTGGCCTGGGAGCGGACTATAATGAGGACCTGCTTACCATGCTGGCCGAAACAGGCAGGGCCAATTATTATTTTATTGATAATCCGGATAAGGTACCAGCCATCTTCGCTGCTGAATTAAAAGGGCTGTTGAGTGTAGTAGCACAGAATTCGTTGGTTGAAATAACCATTCCCGAAGGAATGGAATGTGTGAAAGCCTATGGTTATCCCTACGACATAAAAGGCAATACTGTTCAGGTGCGGCTGAATGATGTTTATGCCAGGGATGAAAAAGGTATCCTGTTCAAGTTCCGTAGCCGCGGCGCTGCAGGTGGAGCAGTGGCTTTCAAATGTCACTTACAGTTTACCGATGCCTCCACCTTTCAAACCATTAAGGACACTAAAATCCTGTACCTGGAACCAGCCAGTGAAGTCCTGGTGAAAAGTTCGGAGAACAAACTCGTAGAGGAAATGATCGCTTTATTTGAAGCCACTGAATCATTCGATGCCGTACTGTCAAGTGTGGATGCCGGCCACTATGAGCAAGCCCGCGCCTTGGCCGATTCGGCCGTGATCCGCCTGCAAAAGAAACAACAAAGTATCCCTTCCGATAAATTAAAGAAACAGGAAGCATCCATAGCAGCCTATAGCAGGGAATTAGGCAAGGTAAAACAGATGCGGGAAGAGGATAAGAAAATGTACCAGAAATCGAATAAATCGTCCAACTACAACTTTAAGAAAGGAAAACAATAGCAGACCATCGTTGATGGTAAAAGCAATGGCCGCTCCCGATGGGGCGGCCATTGTTGTAAAAGGTCAGTAATACCTGTATTATTTGGGATCGAGGATCTTTCCAATACGATCGTTCAGGTCTTGCAGGTGGTATCGGCTCATTTTATCACCATAAGCTGGAATGGCAGCGGCAATTTCTGCCTTCAGTGAACGCAATATGCCTTTCGCTACAGAGGTGATATCCGACTTTTTCGGATCGATCACCGGACCGAAAGAAATAATAAAACCTCCCATGTTGGAGCTTCCTGCTGGAGCAGGGGCGACAATAGCACCCAGTCTTTCAACATAAGACTTTTGGAGGTTACGGCGGAAATTATCAATTGGTTTGCGGGTAGCCAATTCACTCAAGATACCTTTCTTCAGGTCTTCCATGAACTCGTCAAGGCGGTAAGCGGCTGCATCGCGGTTAGCAGAAGAAACCAGGCGCTGCATACGGCTGGTACTTAACAAAGTAGCCAACCATCCGTCTTGCAGGGTACTTACGCGGTCACTGGTAGGAGCAGCGATCTTATCCAGGATGCTCCTATCGAGCAACCAGAAAGGCGTTTCAAAATAATTCTTCTGTATAAAGCTCATCGCTTCCTTTTGCAATGCCTTAGGCACCACTGCATATACTTCACCAGCCTGTTCGGTGGTCTTATAATCAGTATAGATACCACCTACGTAAGTAGCGGCATGGCCCAGGTAGCGGCTGAACTGACCAAGCAATTCATTGTACACTTCATCGAGGTTTTCATAATTCTCGCCTTTTTCATTGAGCCAGCCAGCCAGTTTAGGCAACATCCATTTCAGGTTTTTGATGCCATATTCATTGGCTTTCATGTTGTTATCACCCAAAGACTCGGTTTGAGCACGGGGATCAATACCATTTTGGTGAATGAAGCGCAGACGGGGATTGTTATAACTGTTTTTGATCCAGTCATTCAACACTGCTTTTTCTTCGTCTTCGGTTTTGCCCAGAATGGGTTTATAACCCCATTCGATAGACAACAGGTCATATTCTCCGATACGGGGATAGAGACCCGCAGGGCTGATATTATCTTCTGGCTGTGCTACATAGTTAAAACGGGCATAGTCCATAATAGAAGCAGTATGTCCATTGGCTTCTACCCAGGCTTTATCACGCAACTTTTCAACGGGTGTGCCGGCTGATGAACCCATATTGTGGGGTAAACCAAGGGTATGGCCTACTTCATGTGAGGATACGAAGCGGATCAGTTGTCCCATCAGTTCATCATCAAACTGGGCTTTACGGGCGCGGGGATCGCTGGGGGATGCCTGGATCAGGTACCAGTTGCGCAGCAGGCGCATTACATTGTGGTACCAATTGATATGCGATTCCAGGATCTCGCCACTGCGAGGATCATGTACATGCGGACCACTGGCATTTGGAATATCGGAAGGTTTGTAAACGATGGCCGAATAACGGGCATCTTCCAGGCTCCAGGTGCTGTCTTCCGCTTTGGTAGGAGCTATCTTGGCCATGATGGCATTTTTGAAGCCGGCCTTTTCAAAAGCCTTCTGCCAGTCATTTACCCCTGGATGAGGTAGGGTACCCATTTAGCGGGTGTAGCTGGGTCGATATAATAAATGATGGGTTTTTGAGGTTCAACCAGTTCGCCACGTTTGAACTTCTCCAGATCGGCCGCTTTGGGCTCCAGTTTCCAGCGGGTGATCATGCTGATATCCTTCACACCCTGGGGATCGGCATCAAAATCTGTGTATTCCGTGGTGAAATATGCAATTCTGTCATCATAGTACCTGGGGCGCATGGCTTCCTTAGGTAAAAGGACTACGGAGGTATTGAGCTCAAAAGTGGCATTTCCCGTTGGTCCCGAAGGCATTAAGCCGGGAATAGTGGAGGGCGCCGCCATTTTGCTGTAGGTTTTTACCGTTTTGATCTCTGTATTGATGGGGTAGGTCTTGATATCAACGATATATGACTTATCGGACTGTAATCCTCCGATACGGAGAGCGCTTTTGAAGAAAGAGGCGAAGAAGAAGATATCATTATCGCCACCAATATATTCGGTCATGTCAATGATCGAGCCAGTGCTGTCCTTTGAAAAGGCTTTGATATCAAAGGCGGCAGAAATGGGCTGAATATTGGAGTTCTGAACGGATTTATACATTGGTTTCGTAGAATCCTTTGCATAAACGGAGAAAGAGATATTGCGAAGAAAAACCTTATTGTTGGGGCCTTTTTCAAAGCGGATAACATTTTCGTTGATCTCATCGCCGGCATAGCCAAAGAAGCCGGCACGGGTATCGGCGGGGGCTTTGGAAATGCGGTTTACTATCAGTATATCCCTGCCCAGGAGAGAGTCGGCTACCTCAAAATACCATTTATCCTCTACTTTATGAACGGCGAACAGACCTTGACGGGAAATGGCCTTATCCGTAATGATTTCTTTGTAGGGTTTAGGGCCTGGTTTGGGGGTAGGAGGGGGAGTGTAGCGGTACGGGGTTTAGTGGTATCAGCAGTCGGGGGAGCTGTACTCGGTCTCCTATTTTGAGCAGAGACGGAGGAGATCAAACTGCCGGCAGCCACAATCAAAAAAATAGATCTTCTCAGATTGAGGGTTTTCTCCATGTTAATTGTTATTTAATGGCTGAAGATAAGGAAAAGGGGTTCAAAGGATATGGGAGGATTGTACCAATGGTTAAAACCCACTGGTTGGGTGGGGTTTCCCAAAGGTTGAAGCTTGTAGGCAGTTAAGGGAGGTTGATAGGTAAAAAACCTGCTTTGGGCCGAAGAGGTCATTTGATTTGTGTTAATGATAACCGGTAGCAAAATTGTTTGTGCAGGCAGATTAGCAAAGCATTAAAAAGCCCTCTGTATGAATGTTTTGTTTTTAAATTAATTCTACATTCGCCGCGGTTTTATTCAATCAAAACGCCTATTTTTAGCGCACCCGTTTAGGAAATTCCTTATCTTGTGAACCCTGTCAAAAATTTTTCTTGATTAAAATCGCCTGTGGAAAAGCATTTTTCATTAGCATTGTGAGCTAATTTTTAAACTACAGATAGACTAATTTTTTCAAACACTAAAAAAACACAATCATGGCTGAAACAAAACCAACTGCGCCCGCCGCGAAGAGTAGTACATCTGTTCAACCAAAGAAAAGTAGCAATGCTATTTCATGGATCGCACCAGTAGTATGTATTCTTGCAGGTTATTTGATCTGGAGGTTTGGCTTGGGCGCTGCAGGTAACTTTACTAAACCCGATTTAACCGGAGGCTTTTGGCCCAAACATGAAGGACCAAAAGGTGGATTGATCAAGATGTATGAAGGGGGTATTATCGTGCCTTTATTGATTGCCACTTTTCTGACGGCAGTCACCTTTATTGTTGAACGTTTACTGACCATCAGCAAAGCTACCGGTACCGGAAATATTGCTGAGTTTATTCGCAAAGTGCAATATCACCTCGCTAATAAAAATGTGGATCAGGCTATCTCTGAGTGCGATAAGCAAAAAGGTAGTGTAGGTAATGTAATGAAAGCTGGTCTGCGCAAGTACAAGGAAATGATTTCCAATACTGAGCTGGATACAGAACAAAAAGTACTGTCTATTCAAAAGAAGTAGAAGAAGCAACTGCACTGGAACTGCCCATGTTGGAAAAGAACCTGGTGTTCCTGTCTACCATCGCTTCTGTAGCTACCCTGTTGGGTCTGTTAGGGACCGTATTGGGTATGATCTCTTCCTTCTCTGCCCTTGGTGCTGAAGGTGGTGGCGGTGCTGCAGCAGAACTGTCTCGTGGTATCTCTGAGGCCCTGTACAACACGGCATTGGGTATCGGTACTTCTGCTTTTGCCATCATTTTCTACAACATCTTTACCACTAAGATCGATGGTATCACTTATGGTATTGACGAATCTGGTTTTACTTTAACACAAAGCTTTGCTTCACTGTACAAATAAGGTGAAGGAAAGACCAGTTTATCCGTCATGGCCCGGTTGAGCGAATGCCTGGTTAAGGCTAGAAGGCAAAGCCGGCAAGGTTGCGACAGGTAAATATGGAAATTGGCTGAGCTTGCATCTCATTGTTAGAAAATCGAAATTTTAAATCATGCCAAAAGTTAAAGTACCGCGGAAAAGTACAACGATCGACATGACGGCGATGTGCGATGTGGCATTTCTGTTGTTGTCGTTCTTCATCCTTACCACGAAGTTCAAGGCTCCGGACAATGTGCAGGTGACTACACCTAAGTCTGTGTCTACCAAGGCTGTAGAGCAAAAAAACGTGGTGTTGGTGACAATGGATAAGCAAGGCAAGATCTTTTTTTCAATTGGTGACGACAACAAGCCAGAAATGGCTGAATTGATCGACTTGATCGATCAGTCTAAAGCCCTGTCTCTCACCGCTGCAGAAAAGAAGGCTTTCGCAAATCCAGGTAACCTAATCGGTGTACCCTTTACGCAATTAAAATCGTATCTTCAGTTATCACCCGAACAGGCAAAAACTTTCACTGAAAAACAAGCTACCGGTATTCCTGTTGATACTGCCAATAATCAATTGGTAGATTGGATAAGGGCGGCAGCCACTGTATTTCAGGGTAAGAAAATGAACCTGCTGGTAAAAGGTGACAATGACGCTAAATATCCCTCGTTCAAAGGCATCATAGATGCCTTGAAAAAGAATGAGATATTTAAATTTTCCATGATCACCGATCCCCAAGGTGTTCCTCCCGGCACTGAGCTGTGGAAGAAAAATGAAGCCTCTGGTGGAAGGGCGACAGATGAGTAAACAAGTTTCTAATTTTAAAAAATTTGCGATATGGCAGAAATGGATACCTCGTCGGGTGGGGGACATAAAAAAGGGCCTGGTGTAAAGAAAGGGAAAAAGCTTTCTACCCGCGTTGATTTAACGCCGATGGTGGATCTGGGATTCCTGCTCATCACGTTCTTTATCTTCACCACTACGATGAGTCAGCCTACAGCTATGCGGCTTTTCCTGCCTAAGGATACGGAAAAGCCTGAGGAGCAAAATAAGGTAAAAGCCTCTGGTGCTTTGACCCTTATCCTGGCCAAAGACAATTCCATCTTCTATTATGAAGGGGAGCTGGCACCTGATGGTAACAACTTCAAGAACACCGGTTTTAAGGAGATCAGGGACATAATCATCAATAAGAAGAAATCGACCAATCCGGACGATTTTGTGGTGGTGATAAAGCCAACCCCTGATGCAACCTATAAAAATACCGTTGATATCCTGGATGAAATGACCATCAACGATGTTAAGCGCTATGCCCTGGTAGATATTTTTGACGTTGAACTTCAGTTAGTTAAGGCTTCCGGGAAGTAAAATGTGAAATAATTGCCGGCAAGTTTATGGAATCTTAGTTGCAATGCATCTTATAACAAAGCACACGTATGGAAATCAATAAAATATTAAGCGCTGATGTTCTTGATATTATCTTCGAAGGAAGGAATAAAGAATATGGTGCTTATCAACTGCGCAAAACCTACAATAAGCGGCTAATGACTGCCCTTATTGTAACAGCGTCTATCATCCTGCTTTCGTTTGGTGGTTATGTACTGTCAAACTTCTTAAGCCAGATGGATGACAAAAAGACATGGTGGTGCAGGACGTGCAGCTGGAGGAGATCAAACAAGAAGAAAAAAAGGAAGAACCGCCTCCTCCTCCGCCCCCCCAAGCCACCAGAGCCTCCCAAAGTGGAAATGGCTAAATTCACCCCTCCCAAGATCGTAAAAGATGAAGATGTGAAGGAAGAAGAAAAACCACCAGAAGTAGAAAAGCTGGAGGAAACCAAGATCGGTACCGTAAACCAGGAAGGTGTAAAAGATGAAGGTATCGTTGCTCCTCCTGCTGAGGATGCCGGTAAAGGTGTGGTTGAAGCTCCCAAGAAGGTAGAAGAAGATTGGGATAAGACCTTTACCAAAGTGGAAATTGAATCTGAATATCCCGGCGGTTCTGCAGCCTGGCAGCGTTACCTCAACAAAACGCTTCGCTATCCGCAAGACGCTATCGACAATGAAATCCAGGGTACTATTGTGATCCAGTTCATTGTGGACAAAGAAGGTAACGTAAGTGATGTGGAAGCCATTAGTGGCCCTGAAGAATTACGTTCCGAAGCGGTACGGGTAATCAAGAAGAGTGGTAAATGGACACCTGCCGTTCAAAACGGTCGTCAGGTTAAATCTTACAAAAAACAACCCATCGTATTCCGTCTGGAAACAGAAGGTTAATACCAGCAGATTAAATGATTGTAAAATCCTCTCCGGTTCCGGGGAGGATTTTTTTGCGCTTACCTCCCAGGCATTTTACTGCCTGGTCTATGCATACTTCTCCTTTAATAGTTTGAAATATGGATGATAGCTAACTGACAGGTACGGTTACTGGGGATATCCACAGCGCCACCTGATTAAGTGTTGCTATCATACCTGTTTTCGATGTTGAACTTTAATAAGTTAAGATTCCCCGAATTAAAATGTTCAGATAAACGCCGGCAGGCATATGGAATTTTAGTTGCCATGAGTCTTATTACAAAGCATACGCATGGAAATCAGTAAAATTCTAAGTGCCGATGTTCTTGATATAATCTTTGAAGGAAGGAATAAGGACTATTGTGCTTATCAACTACGCAAAACTTACAATAAGCGGCTGATGACTGCCCTTATTGTAACTGCGTCTATCATCCTGCTTTCGTTTGGCGGTTATGCCATGTCGACCTTATTGGGTCTGGATGATGACAAAAAGACATGGTGGTACAGGACGTGCAACTGGAGGAGATGAAACAAGAAGAGAAAAAGGAAGAACCACCACCTTCCCCACCTCCGAAGCCACCAGAACCTCCCCAAGTAGAAATGGCTAAATTCACCCCTCCCAAGATCGTAAAAGATGAAGATGTGAAGGAAGAAGAAAAACCACCCGAAGTAGAGAAGCTGGAGGAAACCAAAATCGGTACCATCAACCAGGAAGGTGTGAAAGATGAGGGGATCGTTGCTCCTCCTGCCGAAGATGCTGGTAAAGGGGTGGTAGAAGCTCCCAAGAAAGTAGAAGAAGATTGGGAGAAGGTATTTATCAAAGTAGAAACAGTATCTGAATACCCTGGTGGTATACTAGCCTGGCAGCGTTATCTGATCAAAACACTTCGCTATCCGCAGGAAGCCAGTGACAGTGAGATCCAGGGCACTGTTTTGATCCAGTTTATTGTAGACAAAGAAGGCAATGTAAGTGATGTGGAAGCAGTTAGTGGGCCTGAGGAATTACGTGGAGAAGCTATACGGGTAATTAAAAAAGTGGTAAATGGACACCAGCCATTCAGAATGGCCGTCAGGTTAAATCCTACAAAAAACAACCCATCGTATTCAAACTAAATACAGATGGATAAACGAGCTAATTAAAGGTTGTGAAATCCTCTCCAGTCCGGAGAGGATTTTTATGCCCTCTCATAGCTATACAACGGCTATGTAGCCAGAAAATCTGACATTTCTTATGTGTAGGTAAAATATCTTACACCTAAAGGCTGCAATATGATAGTGATGCAATACCTCCTATAATTCACAAGCCTGACAAAAAAATAAATATCTGTGGAAACCATTTTCCAGGGCATCTCATTTAAAACTATTTGCCATGGAGATTTCAAACATCCTGACCGCCGATATACTCGATATTATATTCGAGGGGCGGAATAAGTCTTACGGTGCATACGAACTACGTAAATCGTATAAACGCCGCTTATTGGTATCTATTGCCGTTATGTTGTTGCTTATTTTACTGCTGTTTGGCGGTTATCTCTTCGCCAATATGAGTAGCAATGATCAAATTGTCAAAGAGATCGTTATTCCCGACAATGAACTAAAGTTGATTGACCAGGAAGAAAGAATCGAAGAGCCTCCGCCCATGAAACAGCCCGAACAAAAACCGGTAGAAACCAAACAATTCACCCAATTGAAAATTGTCCCGGATGAAGCGGTAAAACCCGAGGAGCAGCCACCAACGAACGCTGAACTGGAAGATGTAAAAATTGGGACTGCTAATGTGGATGGCGTAAAAGATGAAGGGTTGGCAGGACCGCCGGCAGAAGGTGCTGAGAAAGGAATTACGGCTGTCATTAAAAAGATGACACAGACTATGGAGCCCTTTTGCAAAGGTTGAAATTGAATCCCAATACCCGGGCGGGTCGCCGGCCTGGGCAAGGTTCCTGAATAAGAACCTGGGCAATAATTACCCGCAGGAGGCCATTGACAATGAAATTCAAGGCAAGGTAGAGATCATGTTCATTGTAGACAGTTTTGGGGTTGTAAGTAATGTAGAGGCTGTTTCGGGGCCCAAAGAGTTGTGGGACGCTGCTATCAAAGTGATTAAAAGAGCGGTAAATGGGAGCCTGCCGTCCAGAATGGAAGGCACGTGAAGTCCTACAAACGCCAGCCCATCGTTTTCAAGTTGAACGACGAATAGTAGTTTTTGAACTGGACAATCCCTTCTCGGGAGCTGATTTTAATGTCCGACAGTCCTGCTTTTGCGGGACTGTTTTGTTTCCCAACCAGGTAACTTACTTTTGTGCTGCTTTTGGACAGGGATGGGCCTGGTCCTAAAATGAACACAATATGGCAGCAAAGCTTTTGGGATGGGATGATACCATTGTAGCCTTGGCAACACCCCCGGGAATTGGGGCTATTGGCGTAATACGCATCAGTGGCAGCCAGGCATTTGAGATCATCAACCAGTTGTTTCCCTCAAAAACCTTTTGCTCCAGCCTTCTCATACCATCCAGGTAGGTTACCTCAAGGAAGGAGAAAAAGTATTGGATGAGGTAGTTGTTTCTTTCTTCAAAGGCCCACGTTCCTACACAGGGGAAGATGTAATTGAAATCTCCTGCCACGGTTCACCTTTTGTTCAGCAACAGGTAATACAGGCCTGTGTACACCTGGGTGCCCGGCTGGCTAAACCCGGTGAATTTACCCAACGTGCTTTTTTACATGGTAAACTGGATCTTACCCAGGCCGAAGCTGTGGCCGACCTGATAGCCAGTAATACAGAGGCATCCAGAAGGGCCGCCTTGCACAATATCCGTGGCGGATTTTCAGAGATCCTGCGGAAGTTAAGGGATCAACTATTGTCATTCTCGGCTCTGATAGAACTGGAACTGGATTTTTCGCAGGAGGATGTGGAGTTTGCCGACCGGTCGAGGTTTTATGCTCTCATCCGGGAGGCACAGGATGCTGTGGAGCGATTGCTGCATTCCTTTAAACTGGGCAATGTGATCAAAAATGGCGTACAGGTGGCCATTGTGGGTAAACCCAATGCGGGTAAGTCCACCCTTTTAAATGCCCTCCTGAATGAAAACAGGGCCATTGTAAGTGAAATAGCCGGCACCACCCGCGATACTATTGAAGAAATATTGAATATTGATGGCATCCTGTTTAGGTTGGTGGATACGGCTGGAATTCGTGAACATACAAGTGATATTATTGAAAGCATTGGTGTAGAAAGAAGCCTGGCTAAAATGGCCCAGGCCGATGTGGTGATCTATTTATTCGATGTGCAGGATACAACTGTGGCTCAATTGGAAGCTGTAACGCATGATCTGGATAACCGGCAGCTCAAATACCTGCTGGTGGGTAATAAGGCCGATCTGGCTAGTGATGCTATCCGTAACAATTTTGATGCCAGGGCAAATATCATTTTCATAGCGGCCAAACAACAACTGCATATTGAAGTGCTGAAAGAACGACTGGTAGATATGGTATTGCAGGGTAAACTACAAACAGAAGATACCGTGGTAACCAATGCCCGCCATTACCATGCATTGCAGGAAGTATTGAAATCATTGAAAGACATTCACGCGGGCCTCGATAATCAGATTTCCGGTGATCTGTTGGCGTTAGATATTCGTCGCTGTCTACATTATCTGGGCGAGATCACTGGTGAGATTACCACCGAAGACCAGCTGGATTATATCTTTAGTAAGTTTTGTATTGGGAAGTAAGGCCTTTCTTCTGCTTTCTCTTGTTTTCATCAACTTTCCTAACGTAATGCTTATCAGGACTGTATTCTAACAGATTCCTTTAATTTTCTTGCGTTTTATTTTTTTGTTGGACGATTTCCTGTGAATTTCGGATAGCAGGTGCGAGGTACAAATTTTAAAGGTTCTAAAGAAAGTATTGCACTAATATGCTCTTTAATGCCTTTTAGTGCAATAAAGGATACCTCAACGCATCGGCACAAATCGAAAGAAATGAGCAGTAATATCAGAATACAGAAAGTTTGTTTGCATTGTAAAAGGTGTTTACGGCCAAGACCACCGTAACAAAATTCTGTTCAGATGATTGTGCAAAGCGTAATTACAAACTACGTATTAAGGGGCAGAAGGTAGAGGCATCAGTAAGCGAATCCAGGAGTGAAATGGATCAACTGCTTAGTGGTGGTTCGAAAGGGAAAGCTATTTCAGCCTCAATAGGGGAGAAGGCCCTTATTAATGTAAAAGAGTTATCGGTATTGACCGGAATTAGCAGAAGAAGCATTTTTAATTTGATGGCTGATGGTGCATTCCCCAGGATAAAGATCGGACGTAAACTTTTGTTTGATAAAAACCAGGTGCTTGAATTTATCAAAACCAAATATGGTAATGTATGAGAGGCATATTGAGAAAGAAAAAAATTAAAGAACGGGAAGATTAGCCTGTACATAGATTACTATCCGCCGGTTTGGAATCCCCAAACCAAACAGTATACCAGGCGAGAATTTCTGAATCTTCATTTGTATGCGGTTCCGGCAACGGACCTGGAAAAGCAAGAGAATAAATTGTACACTGGGATAGCAGAAAAGATCTACAAAAAGCGAATGAAATTGCTGATGTTGGAAGAAATCAACATTTTTAATAAAGATGTATTGAGGGCGATTTCTGTATCTATGCTGAAAATTTCATTCGTGGAAAGCAAAAAGACAAAGTAGATACCATACATTACGAAACTGCTATTAAATACTTGAAAAGTGGAAGGGTGCTCACTTAAAATTCCGGCATATTGATGAAAGGTTTTTGGAAAAGTTCAAGGAGTATTTGTTGACTACCAATTCTCTAAAGTCGAAGCACACAAAGCTTAACCAGAATTCAGCTACCTTATATTACGATAAGTTGGCCCTGATTGTGCAAAGTGCCTTCCTTGATAAATATTTAACCGAAGATCACACACAACGGGTTCCCCGTATCAGTAATGTAGAAACGTTCCGGCAGATCATTGATGACGAAGAATTTAAATTGTTGTTAGAAAATCCAGTGGAGGATGAATTGGTTTTCAAATCGTCAATATTTGCGTTATTAACCGGCTTTCGATTCAGCGCCTTGAAAATATTGAAGTGGAGCGACTTTCATTATTCAACTTCATTAAATGCCTGGTATGTGTACATTATTGATCCGAAACCAGAACGATCATTTAAACACTATATCAGTCATCAGGCTTTACATATTTTAGGTGGAAAACAGGATGGCGATAAACTGGTATTTCCCGATTTAAATTATCACCACGTAAGAACAAAATTGAAAGAGTGGTTCAGCAAAGTGGGCTTGGAAAAAGCCAAGTTCCATAACTGGCGGCATAAATATGCTACCGATTTAATTGAGAAAGGAGAGGATATTTATATAGTAAGTAAGATGCTTAATCACAAGCATGTGAAAACAACGCAGATTTATGCAAAGGTACCTGATACCAATAGGGCCAAGGCCGCAGGTAAGGTGATCATTAATCATTTAAATTAATCAAGCATGGATATATCACCGATGGAACAACGTTTGGAGAAAATGGAAGCTGATATACAGCATATCAAAAGTATGCTTAGTGAATTGCTGGATATTTCCCGGATGGCATTTCAAAATCATTCAGAGGAAAAGATCATGCCGGCAAAAAAGTAGCGGAATTTCTTAAACTGGATTTAAACGTGATCTACACCAAATGTTGCGATGAGAAAATGCCTTATTTCAAAATGGGCAAGCTGTATCAGTTTAAGAAATCGGAAATCCTGGAGTGGGTGACAAAGCAGGATGCCGGTTCGCCGTTTTCGGTGGATGATTATGTTGAGCGGTATTTGCAGAAGAATCAGTTGAAGAGGTAATGCGCGAACTACAGAGGAAAACCCGGTAGTTGAAATAGTTCAAGGCTTTATCTCAAAAGAGCTTGTAAAAATGTTACAATTGGTTAATTGGAAGTACAGGTCCGAAACATCCGGTAAACGTCCGGCAAACATCCGAACCAGTTGGTTACTCTTATTATACAAACCACGCTAATCGAAGTAGTTGCGGTATTATTAAAAGAAAACCGATTAGTTTCATATTTTACCCCAAAATCTTGCATTTAATTGCGTATTTTTAGAAAGAAAATATGAAAATTTAACTGGAGTTTCCTCAAAATCTGGAGTCATAGCGGCTCAAATGTCTGTTGTTAGTGGCTTTTAGCAATTATAATACTGCAAGGCTGCAAATTTCAATTTTATAATGTGAGTTGAACGGATAGCTGTCAAGTTGTCTTTGAAAATAGTTTCCTCAAAAAATTGCGTCCAATTTCGTAAAATGCAAGTACCACCTTAACATTCATACGATCATGGACGCAAATTCTTTACGGACGCACCGTTTCAAGGTGCAACTTAGTAAATTTTCAGGAATCATTTCAAAGCAGTTCACCAAGCCCAAACAGCGGCTGCTAAAGGAATTGATGTACGGGATCCAGGCCAGCAAGGACATCAAGTTGTCTAATATAGCCCGGTCACTTCAGGAAGATATCCCCTGATTAAAACAGAGGACCGGTTAAGTCGCAACCTGGCTGACGAGGATTTTACGGAAGTGCTTAATAATGAGATATTGCGATTGGGCGATGATAAAATAACGGAAGACATGGTTCTTGCTATTGACCCAGGCGACATTATGAAGCCCTATGCGAAGGCTATGGAATACTTGTGTGGGATTTATGACGGCAGTGAGCAGGAAAAGGCCCGTGGCTACCACTTATGCCAGGTAACGGGTGCTAACCTGGAACACAATAAAATTGTACCCTTATATTGCGAGGCATTTTCGTCACAGGAAGAAGGATATGTAAGCATGCCCGAAAAGATGAAAGATATCATCGGCAAGGTTAAGGCCTATATCAGCACTGTCGGTACCTGGGCCGTGGACAGACAGGGCGACGATGTTAATCTGTTCAATTTTTTGATAGCGAAGAGCTAAAGTTTGTAACCCGGTTAAAACTCAACGGATGGCTGTTAACACATAACAGCAATGGTGGTGCTGTTCCGGTGCAGGCAGAACGCCTGCATCGTCATATGTCGCTATCTCACCGGGGACAGATTACCAAAATTGACGATGGCCGCGAGACGGTGCTCAATATTAAATTTGGTGTTACACGTGTGGCCATATTCGATCAGCCTGAAAAATGGTACAATGCAGTGGTGATAATAGGTTTCGGAGAAGAGCCAATGATACTGATTACGAACCGCCAGATCAATACCCGCGAAAGCAAAGCCATCTACAGGATTGTTGAAATTTATCTCACCAGATGGAAGTGCGAGGAGTGCTACCGGTATATCAAACAATCTTATAACCTGGAAGACGTAAGGGGAAGAAGATATAATGCCATTCGGAATATAACGGCCATCATAAATGCCATTGCCTATTTTACCAGTATTTATATGGGGCACAGTGTAAAACTAAAAATTATGGTACAGAAGATCTTTATTCTATCCAAACGATTCTTTGGTATACCAACTTTCTTTAATTACGCTATGGCCGATGGCATTGCTGAACTATTAAAGAAAGACAACATCGCTTTACATGGGGTAAACTATAAAGGAAAAACTGGAATTTCGGCAGACGCTATACAACTCGACTTATACCCGAATTAGCGCCTTATCAGGAAACTCCAGTGAGAACAATATGTTTGCGCCAACTTCTTTCACTTTAATTAGGAAACGAAAGATATTTTCATTAAGACTTTTGACTGAAACTGTTATAATGAGTAAACAACAACCGCTTGTCTCCTGCATTATGCCGACTTATAACAGGCGCTCATTTGTACCTCATGCCATAAAATATTTTTTACGACAGGATTATGAGAATAAGGAGTTGATCATAATCGACGACAGTATTGATGCCATTGAAGACCTGGTTCCGGATATCAGCGGTATCCGCTACTATCATTTGGATGCTAAAATTACCCTTGGTGCTAAACTCAACCTGGCCTGCGAGTATGCTTCGGGAAGTATTATAGCCAACTGGGATGATGACGACTGGTATGCTCCGCGACGTTTGACATACCAGGTAAATGCGCTCGAATCTGCCGATATTGATATTTGCGGGATCAATAAGCTGCTTTATTTTGACCTGCGTCATAAACTGGCATACCGGTATGTTTATCCCCCAGACCAGCGCATCTGGCTATTGGGAAGTTCATTATGCTATAAAAAGGAATCATGGCGCATCAACCATTTTGCAGATATCAATGTGGGCATGGATGGCCTGTTTGTCTGGAAAATTCCGCCGCACCGCGTCAGGGTCCTTCCGGATTCAACTATGTCGGTGCATATGATACATAATAACAATGTAAGTCCAAAACAAACACACGACAGCTGGTGGCATACTTACCCGGTTGAAGAGATAAAGACCATCATGGGCGCTGACTGGAATTTTTACAGCAATGATAACTATGATATGCCAAACGCGAACGCCGCGGTACGAACCAATCATTGCCAGGAAGATGTAGAAGTGCACAAGCCAGTGCGGAATATTTATGCCTGCCTTGTTCATGAGAATGAAAATTGCATTATCGATGTTGTCCGCAACCTGCATTATCATGACCCTGCTTCCATTATTTTATTGTACAATGGAAGCGAAAAACGCGATTTGGTTCATCCCCGGTTTTCCTTTGAGAAATATGGAGCGGTGATCCATCCTAAACCGGTGCCGGTCGTACATGGTTACCTGCATTCCTTTGCCCTGGCAGCTATGCAATTTGCTCTCGACAATTTTGCATTCGACTGCCTGACGATCGTAGACTCCGACCAGCTGGCCATCCGTTCGGGATATTCTTCGTATCTCGGGCAATTTCTTTCTTCCCAGCCCAATGCAGGGATTCTTTCACGCAATGCGGAAAAGATAAACAGGGGTAGTAACGTTAATCATGTTGCCGCGCAGGCATTTAATGAATATGATTTATGGAAACCTCTCCTGGATAGTTTCGCTGATGGACACAACAAATTTGTCTATTGGACTTTCTGGCCTTCTACTGTATTTACATCGGCGGCAGCAAGGGGGCTTACACAATTGTTCACAACAAATAAACTCCTGCAGGAAATCATACAAAGGTCAAAGATCTGGGCCTCGGAGGAAGTGACCTTACCGACGCTTGTGAGCCTCCTGGGATACGAAATCGTTTCAAATCCCTGCAGCTATGATTATGTGAACTATCGAAAGGCATATACGTTGCGCGATCTCGATAAGGCGTTTGATAAAAAGACGCTTACTGGGTTCATCCTGTCACACGGAAATACAATGACCCTCTTCGTGCCTATATCCGGAACAAATTCAATAACTATTCAGCCGGGAAAAAGCAGCCGGAGCCTCCCGGCGTTGAATCGTTTCCGCGGCAGCCGATAATAAAGGAAATAAACCAGGTAGAAGGATGGTTAAGCGCAAAGGAAGCAGACCAGCTTATCACATCCACCATCAACTGTTTTACCAACCTGCCACCGCCTTATTCTATCGTCGAAGTCGGAAGCTATCATGGAAAATCGACCATCCTTTTCGGAAGAGTGGCAAAACATTTCTTCGGTGGAGCTAAAATCTACGCTATCGATCCCCACGATGGCAAATTGGGAGCAGCAGACCAAACGCTTCAAATATATCCGCCTTCATATGAGCCCTTCAAAAGGAATATTGAAAACGCCGGTTTATCGGATATTGTCGAGGCTATAATAAGTGTTTCGGCTGATGTTTCCCTGCAGATCCCAATATGCCTGTTATTTGTCGACAGGCTTCATGATTATGAAAATGTGAGGCAGGATTTCTCAAAATTTTCAGAATGGATATGCACAGAGGGGTATGCCATTTTTCACGACTACGCCGGCTATTTTCCCGGAGTGATCAAATTTGTTGACGAACTCGTGGCGACCAGGAAATATCGTCTTGTAGCGAAAGCCGACAGCCTGGTTGTTCTTCAGAAATTGGAGGATTAGTTGCTAACTATAAGTTCCTGCTCATTCTTGCTCCGTTAATATGCAAGTGATCACATATAATGCGGTGGTCATTCCAAAGAGCGAAATCGTGGCCGGCATCATAACTCATAAATGCATCGGGAAAAGGCCCCAGATTTTCCGGGTCGTACCTGAACGGATATTTCCTGATCAACTCTCTTTTATAAACGGTACAGCCTGACAGGCAATGATTGGTTCTTTCCAGGAATGTGTCGTGGGTGTCAAAAGCATAGTTATGAAATCCCTGGTAATAGATTGCACCCACCATGCCCCAGCCAGCCTCGGTAAGGTCGAGTTCGCTGGTAGCGCATTCAAATTGCTGTAGCAAGCTCTGCGGCGGGATGACATCGCTTTCGATGATCAGAAAATAGGGATTGGAAAAGTTATTCAAATAAATATCTCTGAGAAAATTAACCGATTCGCAAACATTTCTTTGAAATTGGCTTTGCTTCGGATGTTCCTGGATATTCAAATGCTCAATCCGGAAATTATTGTACATCCTTTCTGAAAAAAGGTTTTCTAATTTATTATGGTACCTGGTTCCGATAGTGTTATCAACTACATATACCGGCGCTTTACCTGTTATCAAAAAAGATTTTCGAAAAATGTCATGTCACAATAATCCTTTACCTCATTTGTATACACCGCAGTAAAGAATTTATGTTTCAATTCTTTACTCATATTATCTTTTATTCCGTAGAAATACAGATCCGACATTCCTCCATATTCGAACGAAAATGGGAAAAAAGCCGCTCCCATTCGCATAGATGCGCAACATCCTTAAGGCACACATTGCCATAGTAATTCAAAGTGTGCGGTGAGGCAAATGCCGCTGAATCATGTGTGCCGTGTTCAGGACGGCCAAAGGATGCCATGGTCATCAACAGCAGGCCGCCCCCTTTTAGTAACCTGATCGCGTTGACAATTGTTGCAGCATAAAATTCGTCATGCTCCAGGCTTTCACAGCTTACTATAACGTCGAAAGGTATTTCGCGATAATAGTCTTTTCCGTGACATACCAGGTCAACATCTTTCCCAGAGCCCAGGTCAATGCCCAGGTATTTTCCGCCCGTGAATAGTTCGCGGATTGAACCATTGATATTTTGAGATCCAATTTCAAGAACATCCTGGTTGGTGAATTTGTCCGGAAAAAGATTTTTTACTCTCTCGCAGAAGGCGCGTTGTTCAATATGCATAAGAATTTGTTGAGTGTATAAACTATGAATAGGACGGTAATCGTTGTTCGGGTGCAGTGCTGTAATTATTCTGCCAATATTCATGGTTGCAGAAATCTATATTGCGGCAAAAAGAGACAACAAATTTGGCCTTCGATTTCCCGACCCGATCCAGAACTCGCATCCCAGTCGCTTGTGGTTAATCGCATCCCATATTTTAAATCGCGGATACTGATAATACTGTTTAAAATCGGCCAATGTTCGCAGATAACGCGTAGAAGCATACCAGAAGTTGCCGCAGAAATGAGAAACAGGAGGCATGTCGCGCCAATTAACACCAATGATGTCGAAATTAGGGAGTTGCAATACACAATATTCCCACTCCTGCACTAATTCGCGCATCATTAACCGCCGCCATTTTGTTTTGGTGTGGTCGCCGGGATTGCTAACCCCCTTGCTATGTAAATACAAAACATAGCCTTCATTTTCATTCGCATATTTTTCAATCGCCCCTATTGCCGGTTTTTCAAAGTGAGCAAGTTCCGGATCACTGAACAGAATATGGATTTCCATTTTATATTTCAAGGCAATGAGGCGTACGGTGCGCAATTCTTCATTGCATCCCAGTACGGTCATGTTCATTTGCCTGAACCCATTGTCATGGAGCAGCTGCAACTGCTCCTCAAATACCTGTTGCCAGTTTCCCATGCAGGCGAGATGATAGAACACTTTTACGTGGTCGCGAACAAAAGCGGCCACACTGATCTTGTATTCGAGCAACCATTTATAGTGCGATTCATAATTTAATAATTCCGGCAGAACACGATTGGCGGGTGATTGTTCCCCGGCAGTGTCAATGATCCCGCAACCCCAATCAGTGTCAACAAGAACGCATCTGTGTGTTGTTTGATTGAATAGTCTTAATACAGCTTTCCATGCGGTACCGGTCCAGTTTTCTCCTTCCCGGAACTCGTGCAGTTCCCGCTGGTGCCAGGCATCGGGGGCATACAATCGTGGAGCACGATAATTCCGCCCGTTGCCAAACTTTTTGTATGCATTATTTATATCATTTAAAACATGTGCTTCCGTATGGATACCGTCAATGAAAATGAGATCGAATTTATCCGGATTGTGTTTAAAAAGGTTTCGTATTTGTGGGAAGTATTACCGGCCGAATCGCAGGCGATATGCACTTTCTTACCGCAATTGATATAGGTGAAAGTTTGTAGCTCCGTGTGCATGCTGATTTCCAGGTATCTCTTGTACCTGCGCTGTCTGATCAGGGTGTTGATTAAGTCGGTTTTGTTCATTTTAGTCATTTCCAATAAATACTTTTTCTTCCTTCTCATATTCTCTCCGGATCCCTTCAAGTATATCCTGCCGGCAGATCGTCATACTCTTCTTATGAATGGTTTGGAGGGATGCATAGTGAATTACGCTTACTATAGCCGATCCACTTAGCTCGTATTTTGCCGCTATTGCCTGCAGGTATATCTCGTCAGCAAGCGTCGCTTTTGGGGAAGTGATTTCTTCCAAATATCGAGACGCTCTGCCGGGCCTGGCATCGGGAAGTGAATCATGCTGTTGAACCGGCGGATAAAGCCCGCGTCAATATTGTTTTTAAAATTTGACGCAAGAATGATAAGGCCGGGAAAGTCTTCTACACGCTGTAACAGGTAGGATACTTCCTGGTTGGCATATTTATCATGCGCATTCTGCACATTCGACCGCTTGCTAAAGAGCGCATCTGCTTCATCAAAAAACAATATCCAGTCCCTGTGTTCAGCTTTGTTAAATACTTTCTCCAGGTTTTTTTCTGTTTCACCAATGTATTTAGACACAACCTGTGAAAGATCGATCCTGTATACATCTTTTTTTAAATTGCTTTCCAAGCAGGGTTGCTGTCAGTGTCTTGCCTGTGCCCGGCGGTCCATAGAATAGTGACCGGAAACCGCGTTTGATCTTTTTCTATTCCCCATTCATTTATAAATGTAGCATTGTGTTCAAGCCATATTTTAATATCATTGATGGATTGCGCCGTTTTTCGATTGAGGACAAGATCACTCCAATCCATTTTGGTAGTAACGAGTTTAGCAGGAAAGTCGGGGCCAAAGGAAGGTTTGGAGATGGTGCCGGTAGTGAAAAGATCAATATATTCCTGCTGCAAAATGATCTTGCCGCTCATCCGTGGTTCGCCTTCCTTTACCTGTTCGAGTTGCAAAACATTTTCTTTGGCAAAGAAATGATCGGCTGAAAAATAGCCGGAAAGCTGGAGCCGGTTACTGATATCGTTGCCGGCAATGATAAATAGTGCTGTTTCGCCGGTAGGTATAGTACCGCGATGATTATTCCCTTTAACGCCGCCGATCTCGGGAAATTCGCCTCCGTTGGGTAAATATTGCTGAACGATCGTATCCAAAAATTCGGCTGCAGGTTGGGAGCAAGCGCCAGGAATAAAATAATGAATTCTTCGACATTCACCTGGTGGCCTATTAAAAATTGACTAAGTGGTGACTCATTCTTTTCCAGTCTTATTTCGGGGAACCTGAAAGTTTCCTCTCCATTTTTTTGAATAAAGACCCGAAAGCGCTGGTGAATTGTCTCTTGTAATAAAACCAGCGATTGGGCAACATTATGAACGAGTTTTTCTGTCATCGCTATATTAAATTTAAGGCTGCGTCGATGAGAGTGCCTGCAATGTTTCCTGTGCAATTTGCTCAGGCGGACGTGCAAAGCTGATAAAACTCTGTGACCTCATCCATTCCACAAATTGAAATAATGACATTGCTCCTATTTCAGCCGGGCTGATCCTGGTAGGATCACCTCCGCTTTGCATGGCCATATTCATGTCTGAACTTATTTCAACAAGAAGGTTTGCTGTCTGATAGTCTCTCAGCGGCTTTGTCAGATTACTCATAAGATTATTGAGGTTGCCGCTTAAGGAAATGGATGAAAGAAGGCCACCTATTACATTAAGATGCCGCCTTGTTCTCATAGGAACGCTGCTATGATAAATCCAGTTTGCAGGATCGCAGATTGCTTGTCCGGTCAGCACGGCTGTCACGAGCCCTGTTCCGATCGCATTGGACAGCCCGCGCAGTGTTTGCGCCCCGGCAGATATAGCTGACACGGCCGCTGAAATGGCTGTACTGATATCATACACTCTGGATGTAATAAAGGCCGGTAGACCTTCTCTTACTACCCCTCCTGAGTCGATCGTGCCATGAAGTATCCAATCTACCCGGCTGGCACTGGAATCATATTGATCGGGAGTGCCCCTGCATCCCGCGTAAGGATGCGTGTTATCCACAAGAATGCCCGAGTGGTCATATACACATTCATTCATCGGATCGTCGCGGGAGGGCGCCCGGTTTTCTAAAATGGTTCTGAATCCACAATGAAAAACGGCGGTAGGTCCCGGGTAAAGTCTCCAACCGGAAGGCACAGGATCGTTATCATTAAGATGTTGGGGACATGGGGCCATGCGCTGAATTGCGGACAGGCCTGCCGATTGTTGTTGTACTACATGCGTCAATTCATGCCCTAGCAATCTTTTACCACTTTCTGTACTGAAATTATATTGCCCTGCATTAAACACAATATTATTTCCCGTAGTGTATGCCAGCGCATTTATTGACTGTGCTGATCTGACTGCATCCGTATCAGAGTGAATTTTGACATTACTAAAGTCATAACCCATTCTTGGTTCAAAAAATCTCGCTCCTGCTCACTTAACGTTCGCCCACCAGAAAGAGCATATATATAATTTTCTGTTTCCTGCGAAGGCTCAGAAACGCCGTTGTTCTTTTCTTTAAGCTGTGCTTTCTTTTCTTCCTCTTCGCAATGTGCACATTTACGCTGGATAGATGATATAGCAGGCTTAATAATGAAATTATTAGTTGCAACATTACCAGGCATGCGCATTACCTTTTCGGCCATTGCATCCGCTTCCTGTTCATAAATGTCATTGGGTTGATTGATGGTGAGTTTGGGTTGAATGGTGGGTTTGAAAAATGGGGTGCTGTTTGGAACTATAGCAGGTGGTGAAGTGCGTTTGGCTATATTTGATATAAAAGAAATATTTTTCATTATATTCTTATTAGAATTGTTATGGCAATCTATCGTTTTGGTTTATTAAACGAGTATAATATCGCTTGCCTTCCGGGCATATAGTTTATTAATACCAGAATCTCTTCGATCTTGACGGAGCCGTAAAATTGACTTTAAATGGAACGTCATAAGCCTGACCGCCAGCCTCCAACCGGCTCATAGGAATTGTTATATATTGCTCAAACCCTGCACCGCAATCGCCAGGACAAAAATCTACGGCATCGAATACTTCATACTGAAGCGTTGTTTCTACCGTAACATAACCGGTAGAACCAATCAACGGCGTTTTCTCCAGCGTAACATTTCCATACGTAATCTTCCGATAATCGGGGCCGGCATCACTGCTTCCGATGCCACCAGCTACATGCCCTGCAATCGAAAATGGATTACTATAATTTATCGGGCGGTCATTCATTTCTGCGGCTGACAAAAAGTTAGCGAGTGACATCATCGTCGGCGTAAAATCTTGCAGCGGTCCACCCGGAACCCTTGACAACCGACTGCCGACTAAATCAATTACAGCATCCTGATCGTCTGCAGTGTTTCTCGAACTCGCAAAAGAATCAACCAGGTTATTAGTCGGATTGTTGAAAATTACCGGAGACAGACTATCTCCGGGGCTCCTGTTCAAATAACTTTCAAACAGTACTCGTGAATCCGCACCGAATTTCATTTCATCGGCTGGCAAATAATAACTCCTCAACCGCAACTCGGCTGATGCAGCCTCCGCGGCAGTTGGGTATGGCGTACAAAAGTCAGGATCTGAGCAATCCCGCTGTATCGACGCCGTCTTCATGCCCTTCGCTTGTTGTGCAACATGTGTGAGTTCATGTGCAAGTAATTTCTTTCCTCCTTCAGTGCCGGGTGAATATTGCCCCTGTTTGAATATAATATGATTGCCGGAGGTATATGCCAGTGCATTGATGGATTGGGCCGACTTTGCCGCTACCGTATCGGTATGAACTTTTACCTTGCTGAAATCACAACCAAAACGAGCTTCATAAAAATTTCGGGTTTCGTTTGGCAATGGTTGTCCTGAAGTGCCTAGATTGCCAACATAGCTTTCAAAATCCTTATCGGCATGCATTGTTTCCTGATTCATCTCCTTGCGTTGCACTTTTTTGTTTTCTTCTTCTTCGCAATGAGAGCACTTTCGCTGCACCGGAAGGCTGGCCGGTTTGAAAAACTTAGCTTGCACAGTATCCTTATCCGTCATCCGCATCACTTTATCTGCTACTGCATCTGCTTCCTGTTCATAAATATCATTGGGCTGGTTGATGGTGAGTTTGGGCTGTACAATAGATTTAAAAAAAGGGGTACACTCTTTTTTTAGAAAAGGCGGATCCGGCGGCTTTACCTTGTTGTCTTACTATAGAAGAAGCGCTTTGCATCAGTACATTGATTTATATTTATTGACTTTTTACCATTAACTACAAAAATCATCGGGACCGGAAGATCAAAATTGCAGGTTCACTCCCGGCTTTAAAAAAACTTGTTCCCGGGTGTTTCATGACAACTTCTAATCATCAACTGTTACTGCATTACGAAACGCGATAAATAACCGCCTGAACGTCATAGAGCCTTCCCCAAAAGTCCCCTTCTTTGTCTTCCCTCAGCCAGTCCCAATGTTGCTCCTTAATGATCGTATCGCTCGGGCATAAGTAATCAGTAAGCCGTGATGTCCGAAGGGTAACCCATCTGCCTTCTGTAGATACGGATTGCTCATCCAGTTGAGTAAGCCAGCTCACATGAACTGTTTCAGCAAGATAGACGATGCCCTGCGGTTTAAGAAGCGTGCCGAGGTGTTTAATAAAGCCATCTTCCAGGTTCCTGGCAAAGTTCCACACAGATTTACACCAGGGCTTATGCTTTAACATTGCTGGTGCGTATTCGGGGAACCGCCCAAGGTAAATCTTTTCTACGCTCTCCCGCACAAGCGCCTGAAGCTGGGTTAATACCGTTGAACAAACCAGAAAATCATAACGTTGCCTTCGGGGAGGCACCCAAAATTCAGGTGGCGTGGACTCAAGCAACACTCCAAACTGCTCCAGGCATGCGATGGGATTGACGGCCTTCGCTACAAGTTCACTGGCACGAAGCCCGATTCTTGCAATTATCCCAGTTAAATCAGCGCAGTGAAACTGGCAGGCATTTTTTGGTCAACCCATTCTTTACATTGCCTGTCGACGATGCTCAGCGCTTCCCGGTCAATATCTACCAGGTCAACGACTTCGAACGTTTGATTGAGCAGCCGTATAGGAATTTCTCCACAGGAGCCACAACCCAAAACGGCGGCTAAGCCTGAACCCGCCAATGCCGCTGCTTCGGCAATCATCGCGACACTGGAAAGCATATGCGTGTCGGCAGAAACATCTATAAAACTGTTGGTTGTCATTTGACACATCTTTTTGTCGTGCTTAGGTCTTTGCCGGCACGCCTACGCATTAGCGTAAGCAGTCGCACAATCGGTAGGACTAAGCGTAGTGCCCCCGATGGCGCCATAAGATCGGGTGAAGTGGTGTGATTACCACTGTTCAAGAGAATATGGCCGAATTCATGGGCGAGCGGATTAGTAGATGATGAAGCAGTGTTTTGTAGGACAATGGTATTGACATAAGGAGCTTCGGCCCCGGTTGCGCAATATGGGGGAATGCTGTACCCGGCAGCCTGAGTTGGGCTAAAGCTAGCGACAAAAATGCTCGCATCCTGCTGGAGAGCCCATACTTAGTTGTGAGCCTGTCGATCATCACCTGCTCCTCACCCCCTACGTTGCCGCAACCCTCTCCTTGTGTGCGATCGACGTCCGTGTCGCCCCCAAGCAAACTTTGTGTGTCCGCGAGAGATTCTGGAGGCGGCGTCTGGCCCGCGACGAATTGTACGCAGCAACCATTGTACACAGTGTTGGCACCGGCGAGCTGAGCCGCTGGAGAAAGGGTAGCCCCATTCAACCTGACAATATCGACCGAGATCGTCCTGACACCATTCGGGCATGCTGCTGTTGCCGCCGAGTCATATACGTAGTTAGGTGGCGTATCACCTCCGGTGCTCCCTTCGGCGGTTGGCGAAGTTGCACCGGCGCCTGCCGAGCCCGGTGTCCAGCGTCGCGGAGCAAAGGTCGCATCATCGTTCCGCGGGGTTGAACAGGTGCCTGTTTGCATGTTGTCCACGTGATAGAATCCACCGCCACAAGTCATGCCGTCAGCATCTTCCGTTGTGCCGGTACACTGACCTTGTTCCAGTTTTTCCAAACACCCGCACCCACCAGGGCCCATTCAACTCTTGGCGCATTCAAACAGCATTTCCCGCCCAATATTCCGGCCCTGCCTCGCTGCACAGATTTAGTGCCCACAGATTGTTGCACGGTATGAGTAAGTTCATGTGCCATTAACCGGCGTCCGGAATCGGAACTGAAATCATGTTCACCACTGGCAAAGGCAATATGGTTTCCCAGTGTATAGGCTCTTGCGTTGATCGATCTCGCTGCTTGATTCGCATCCGCTCCGGTGTGTACTTTTATATCACTAAAAGACTGCCCAAAGCGTGGCTCAAAGAACGAGCGGGCCGATGCGGCCAACGGCTGACCGCCACTCAGATTTGTGAGTCTGCTTTCCAAATTCGAATTGACTTCTTTTCCATCGGCCGCCTTTCGTTGTACCGTTTCTTCCTCTTTCTCTTCTTCGCCAGCGCTCATCATCCGTTGTATTTCCTGCCCGGCACAGCCACTATGTTTTTGCTGGATCTGCGGCGTCTTGCTGTGGCTCGCTAAAGTGTTACCGCCCTGATCAAAGGTTGAAACATAATTTTCCAGTTCGGTGCCCACAGCAGTTTCTTCATCATTTTTTCTTTGCGTTGCAATTTGTTTTCTTCTGCCTCACAATGTGTACATTTACGTTGAACGAATAAAACAGCCGGTTTGAAAAATTTTGTTTGCACAGTATCCTTATCCGTCATCCGCATCACTTTATCTGCTACTGCATCTGCTTCCTGTTCATAAATATCATTGGGCTGATTGATGGTGAGTTTAGGCTGAAAAACGATTTCTGACCGCTCGTAGTGGAGCGAGCTGGAGTAGTACTTCTGGCAATATACGTTGTAATCGACTCTGACATTTTCAGAAATTTGTATTTTGAATGTAAGCACTCCGGGCCTGTTAAGGATTTTTCTTTTTCCTTCTCAGTGCAGCGACAATTGAAATAATAATAAACAATACTATCAACCAAAACCACCATTGATGCAATACCGAACCGGCTCCAGTGTCTCCGATCACTATGTGGGTTACGTCGAGGCTACTGCTGGCAAAAACCGTGCTGCCAGATGCGGGTATAAACTTCGCAGCAATCTGGTGCTGACCTTTTGTAAGAGACGCCGTAGTTAGTGTGGCGTTACCGCTCGCATCGAGTTTCACCTGTTCGAAATCCTTGCCATCTACGGTGAACTCAACAGAACCGGTCAGGACCTCTTTGCTTATTGAAAACTTTCGTGCCACAATCGCAGTAAAGGTTACTGAATCCCCATACTTTGTTGTGTCTTTGCTACTGTACACCCGGATTGCTGTTGTACTGGTCTGTATTTGTTGGGTGCGTAAATAGGTCTGTGCGAACGTGGGTTCCCCTGTGATCATCACATCGTAAATCGCATTTGCCTTTAGGATGGGATCAGCAATGCCGTTAGTCAATTGCTCGGCAGTAGCATGATCAATTGGTGCCTTCGGATTTTGACCTGCAACGCTGCAAGACTGTGCATGCTCCGCTGGCCAGTTTTTGTCGGTGTACATAGCAGTTGATTTCCCGGGTGCATAGTCGAAGAGGCTCGTTGAATCGGTCACGCGCCAGGCGTCGGCAAATTGCTGGTAGAGTGTTATGAAGCGTTGATGTATGTCTTGCGGCATGGGTCCAACCGATGACCCGTCGGGAAGCGCCGGCAGCCAGCTTTTCGTGCGCCGCGAAATTCCGGGAGTAGTAGTATCATTATAAGCGATAGCACCCGAAATTCCCATCCTTGCAGTAGTGTTGTTAACAGATATATTGAGGTACCACTGTTTATAGGGGGACCAATAGCCGGGTGTAACAGCTAAAGAAGCGCCATCGGGGAAATCGATCTGGATGGCGCCACCCCCGGCTGGTGATTTCATGATGCGGCCACCGGATCCAAGATCAATTCCTTTGTCGCTAAGTTCTGTCAGCTTGCCGTCGACCCGAAGTTCCATACCAGTCGAATCAGGAATTCCATCAATGCGCGGTTGATACGTGACGCGACTCTTGCCAACGCGAGCGGCAATCGCTGTGTTGACACTTACACAAGTAGAGAGGCCGGTGTATGGATCATTTCCGGGGCCGCTTGTGGCAACGGCCGTTTGGCGGGTCTGAATTTCCAGGTTGTCACCACCGTCGGCCCGCAAAGCGACAAATTCGCCCACGGCTTGAAATCGTATTTAACTCCGTCAACAGTGGTAATGTGCGTATCACCAACGATAAGTGTAGCCGAAGGCATCTTGGTAAAAAAGCTCCGGGATGCGATAATCGCATCGCCGTTATAAACATTTACTATGAAATTAAGACGATACCCTATTAAAGCATTGGCTACAGCTGTAATAGTAGTGCTGGTTGTGCCATCGGCGATAGTGATGCCCAGGAGAGCGTCGTTAAAAGCTGATGACGACGTGTAATGTCCGCCCGATACCGTGTTGCATGGTGTAGCGGCATCATATATATTAATATCAGATATTTTCACGGCCGTGACCTTTGCAAAACCTGTAGCGTTAATGGTTACAGATGCGGCGGGTCCAACGCCCGTGTTTTTTAAATCTGTCAGGCTCGGGGCTGCATAGCATCCAGCTGCAAAGCAAGTCTGGGTTACGTTTACACTATGCACACAGGATGTACAGGAGGCAGGTATGTTTTCCACGCATTGAGCAAATATTCCGTCCACAAATATTGCCATAAAGATCACCAGTAATATAAATCTACTATAAAGTGCTTTGTAGTTTTTGGATTCCTTTTTCATTGTATTTTTAATTTATTGAGAGCTGAATTGTATCTAATTTATTCCCAGGCAACAGATAATCGCCGGGGCATCCATGAGAATTTGATCATGGAAAATCCCCAGGGCAGGCGGTTCAGTAAAATGTCTTCTGTTTTTCGCTGCACTTCAAGGCGCCATCCTTCATCGGTGAAATAAAGTTTTCCTTGCCTTTGCAAAAATGTTTCGCGTAGGGCAGCGATTGAAGTATTCCGAAGCGCTGACCAATGACCGATCACCTGAACAAGTAACTCATCACATGCTGCCTTTTCGGCGTCGATAAGGGGCGCTGCCGGTTCCAGCGGCCACTCGGGCGGAATCCCGCAAAGCAGCTTGGGCAACATCAATACATATTCTGGAACTTCTTCATCGCCTGCCGCCAAATAATGAAGTATATTCACTGCACGGTTTCTTGCCTCATCATTTAAAAAATTATTTTCATTCACCCTGCTGCAATATTCAAATAAGCGAGGTAAAAATGGGTGTAGCAAAACAAGACCTGAATCGGGAGTAATTATGAAATCTCCTTTATCGGTACGGCCCGCTTTTTCAGGCTCTTTGAATTTTTTGCTTTCTACATAGTTGACTCTTTTTTGCTATCGCTTAACCCCGGTTCATTTTTATCTTCTTTTTGTTTTAACCTTATTAATTCGCCATGCCAGCATTCAGGAATACTATTCATCCACTCATTATTCTTTGTTATCTCTGGTAAAAAATGGGCAATAAATGAAGGTTGATCTGGAATAACGAACATAGTTGCCAATTCCGGCAAGGAAGACCTGCCTATAGCAAAACTGATCCAGTTTTTCCAGAAATGCCGCCGAAGAACAGAGAATGAAGGAAGAGGGCTTTCATTCCGGAAAGAATTTATTGCTGCGTTCTGCAACGTTTCATGAACACGCGTAAGCCAGCTCCATGCTTTTTCAACTGGTTCTTTCAGTTGCAACCCCTTCAACAAGTTTGTTAAGAATCCGTCACTGTATTGAGAGATCAGTCTTAGCAGAGCGGGTTCATAATAACCCTCATTCTCCTGCCGGACTATAAGACCATTTCGAAGTTCCTGCCAATTTTCTTCGGTTAATTGTTGAAGCCATTCCGGTTTCCAGGCCGGCTCATTCGAATACCACCATGGAAGATAGCCGCGCTGAAGAAAGAACAGGAAGGCTGTTACCTCCGAATTTTTGACAATGGGACCTGCGGTTTGTTTATCTGCGCCATGAGCTGACCAATGGTTTATAGATGAAACCTCTTCGGTAGTTTCAGTCTCTTCAAAATCATTCGGTGTCATGGAGTAGGAGTTCAATATTTTGTGCAATTCACGGTGGAGTGTTTCCGACATTTTGCTCAGGAACTGATCGGTGCTGAATACTCCCAAATCAAACTCAAGCCTGTCAATGGTCAGATATTCTTTTGTAGAATCATAGCCTTCGAAACACTGTTCAAGACACCTGCGCACCGCTTCAGCAGTTCGTGCCTGTTTTGCCTCATCCCAGGAGTTCATAGTGGTGAAGTCGACGAATCGTATATCGATGGTCTGCTTATGAATTATATGGTTAGCTGTGCTTTTCACGATGTCAATTCTTGTCGGAAAAATTCGGTTTAATACGTTTACGAGATTGTTCCGTAGCGGTGCGATGATCGTTGGATCGACATCGTCAGTAAAAAATGCGGCGAGCCATGCCCTGTAAGTCGATTCAAGATTATCAAAACAAGGATAAAGTATCGGTCCATCCGTTAATTTCGTTCCGGCTAAAACCGTGTCTGCCCAAACCACTATTGGAAGAATATGGGAAGGGCAAAAGTTTCGGATCGTTTCTTCGGTGTATTGGCGAAATTCCAGATCGCGAAAACGATCGGGCTGTGTTTTCTTTTTCAATGGTGGGTTACTCGTATCGGCAAAATCCCGGGCATAGCCTGAAGGGAAAACGATTGTCAGGATAAATGAATAAGGGTCATCGGGTAATGAATATCGAATGCCTGTAGGTGAAGTGGGAAGACATGAAGATGCTGAATCAGGAAAAACAAGTGGTGTGTCACTGGTTGAAACAGGATACAGAAGAATGTGTTCAATAAGATAGAATCCTTCATTGCTATAATACCGGTAAAGCAATTGCTGAATTTGGGTTATAGCTGCCTGGGCTTCTTCAGCAGAAGCATAAGGTACCGGAGATTGGGCAATGATGTTTGCCGGGGAACAAGACTTATGCCCGGATCATGCAGTGAAACTATAAAAGAATCTATAGAAAAATTACCTGGAAAGAGTCCGGACTTTATTGTATCATTTATACCATCTGAGGCTAAGGAAATCGCCGTGTTCTCGACATTGTCGGAATAGGTGTTCTGAGATTCAAGTAAAACGGGACTGCCGGGGTTAGTGGTTGACCGCAGGCGAAATTGCTTACTAAAAGGTGGGGGAGCCGCGGCATTAAATATATCAAAATAATCGCTGACCGGGTTAATCAGTTTTCTGCGTTCTCCCCTGATATTTATACCGAGCAGATGATATAGTCTCGCTTCCAGTGAAGAAAGACTGTATTTCAGCCATAGACTCAACACCATTTGCCGTATTACCGGAATATCGGTTTCTGCATCGATCACGGTAGCATATGTCCTGTTGCTTATTGCGATCGATGGCTCTCCGGACGCCCAGCGTAAAGCAATTCGCTGAAATCCATTTGAATCAGCTTCAGTGGTATAATTTAATACAGAAGTGGCAAGCACCATGGCGGCTTCAGCCGTTGCTCCCGCACTTATTTTATTTGTTTCAGACACCGATTGCCGGAAAATTATGTTTTCATTCTCATCAAGTATTTGCCACGTAAAAGAAAAGCCAGTGGGCGAAGGGATTATTTTTACGAGGCGGTTGTTTCGCCACGCGGGATGACCAAAGGCCTGGGCACGGTTTTTTCAAGATCAGGAAGCGCGTAATAATAATCAGCTTTTAATTGCAGCAGAGCACGCGATGCTGAAGACATTAAGGAGCCAGGATTGGAATATTTTTGCCGGTAGATCAGCCATGAGAAGGCCTGCATGTCTTCGCCCAGCCTTCCGAGCAAATGATCCAGCATTTGATGTCGCCTGGTTAAAAATTGATCTTCCGTTTCCGGATATTTCTTCAGGATCTGCCTGTAGGGATTATCGGCATCATTTATAAAATCCTCCCAGCTCGTATAAGATGGCGCCAATGGCAACAGCAGATCTGACGCTGCCGGAACGTTATAGAGCGGCAATTGATAAAGCGTTGTAGTGGCAGTAGCATTAGCCGAGAACAAGGCGTTTACATGAGCTAGTTGCATAAAATAACCAGCTAAAACCTGCTCAAAAGGAATAAGTACCCCTGGAGTTGTTTGGCCTGACCCAACCGCTGTACCGAAGCGGCAACAGGAGTCCCTGCCTTACCCACACCATAAGTTACAGGTAGATCATTTTGCATGGAATAGTAATCACCAATGGCTAAAGTTTCGCCCGGTGGTATAGGAATATCTGTTGGCGTATCTGGGGAAATGGCATTTGTGAAATCGGCCGCGTTGATCTTTTCATTATAAAGGTCAAGCACTTTGTTTAAATCGTAGCTTACAACGGTATTGTTACGTGTTACCGTGACGTTGCATTTCTCCAAACTGAGCTGCGGAATATAGCGTGAGCTGTTGATCAGTTGCAGGCAATCTCTTGCGCTGGTCGTGATGCTTCTGTTATCAAGGTAAAGTGACAGGCTTACATTGGTTACCGAAATCACAGGTCTGTTCTCCTCATCTTCCCTTGTTTGAATGTCAGTTCCGGTCCCCATTTGCATAATGAGGCGAATGATGTCAGAAACATACAGGGTTTTAGATGGAAGATTACTGGCAAGTAGAGCATCCTGGATGAAGCCATGTTTAAGCAATGGTCCTTCGAAAATGGTTTCGGTCGGTAGGTTGTTTCGTAAATCGGAAAGCAATTGAGGAAATACCTGCGGAGAAATGTATTGATAAACAGAATAGAAGATGTTGGCAAGAAGGCTTTCAATGCCTGTCCCTGCGCCCATTTCAATAATGGCTGAAATGGCTACTTCCTGAATTCTGACTGAACGGTAGGTTGAAAACGTTTCGCAAAGATTGCGGTAATTGTTTAGATAACTGCGGATGCGATGACTGGCTTCAAATGCCATCATCACTCTATGGTTATACTGCTTTAGCAAAGGTGGATTTGGTGATGGCGTAATAAGGCTTGCGGCAGTTGCCGTTAAAATAGCATCCTTTGTTGTTGAAGATACCCCGTTCAAAGAACTGACAATTCTTAAAACAATTGGCCAGGTTGCAGGAGTGCCATCCCACAAAAATTTTAAGAAACTAAAATAAGAATCCGTTCCCGATATTGGTTTCCATGGATTGGCTGTGTTGGGATTAAACTCTAAACCAGTTATGGTCACATCGTTCTGAAAAGGCGCCGCTTCCGGATCATCCCAATATGGGAAAGCGATTTCAATTTCGTATTGACTGGCTGATACTGTTACTTCCGTTCTAAGGATGTTGGAATTGGGATCGTTGCTTTCAGCTACCGGACTGGTGGTGATATTATTAATCTGCGAATTAAATTGTTGCAACACACTTAGCCTGCCTGCCGGAGTTCCACTAATAACTGATACCCATGCCCGCTTAATCACCGGATGATCGAGCAGCACTTTTTGAAAATCAGTTAAAGATACGGGGGAGGAGGGCAAAACCTGTGAACAGGTAAAAAAATCCTGCGGGGTTGTTTGCTGCCCACTGGTTAGCAAATTGGCTATATATGTATAAATATCTTCTTTGCTGTCAAAGGTAGAATCGGCGCCAGCTTGCAGGCCGGCTTCTGTAAGCGCATAGCATACTGTTTCAAGCAGGGTGATGCCCGGATCATGCAGGTTATGATTCGTCCATGTTGCAGCGGCAAGCTGTTGAATAAGCTGTATTCCTTCTTGCCGCAAAAAGTTGAAATTTTTACTGTTTCGCAGCAAATTGTTCAGGCTGATTTTGACAGGATTATCCATGCTTCATCATTAATGGTTGTTGGTTGCTTCTGCTTTTGCTACCCATTGCGTTTCTGCCTGTTTCCTGATGTTGTCCACCATTCCCACTACCTGCACATAAGGCAATTGCCCCAGCGCAGTTAATACCAAATTGACCTCATCAATGGTCAGTTCCAGATGAATTACTGGTTTGTCGTTTTTCATTTTTTTGGGTTTTTCTAGTTTTTCCAATCGGTCATTAAGTTCCTTAATGGCGTTTATGAACATAAAAACCAAGGGAGTTAAGTCGTGTGTTAAGACCTCCTCTTCTTTCGAATCTTCAGGATTGAGTTTTTGAAATTGCGAAATAACTAACTCTGGCATTACCTTTTTGACGTCCTGAGCTATTAAACCGATATAATCGATACCATTATCAACGGTACCACCCTTACCATTAAATTTGTACACAACGGGGTCAAATAACAAAAGCTTTTGCAATCCTTCGTTGAATGAGCGAATATCTTTTTACGCGTTGGTCGGATGTTGCGCCCCAAAGACCACCATTAGTTTTCTGCGCACCACCGTTCACAAGTAATGCCGGAGTTGCTGTTGCGCTTCCGCTATTATCACCCACCAATGTCAGCGCCGGGGACCCTGTACCGCCTGTAGTTATATTAGTGATGGACACTGTACGTCCCTGATTCGGGAGAACAGATCCAATACTCATATTTCCGCTGACGGCTATACTTGTTGTTGGCAAAAGCTGAATATCCCCGTCTCTTGTAATCAGGAATTTATCGACGTCATTTATCGCTAATGATAATCCAGAGTTAAGAGCATTGGTCGCGTTAATTTTTGTTTTACCAACAGCATCCTGAAATAAGGCATATGCTCCGGGATTTGTTGCTAGTGCGTTTGCATTTCCGGCATTACCAATATAAGCTCCCGGTTTCGCAAGCGGGCCCGTGTGAACAACGAGATTCCCCAATAATACTTCCTGCCCCGCATCTGTGTTAGCATTAAGCGGCACTTCGAGGCGATGAGTAGGTTGTGACGGTGAAACGAACTTCCCGATCCCCACATTGCCTCCACCAAACGAAACTGCAGGACCAGCACCAACAGGCAGAAAGGCGCCGGCGCCACCGGAAATATCTTTGAAATCATTAACGCCTGGATCGTAGTACTGCACATGGGAACCATTGAACCGCAAAGTTCCGGGTACACCACCAGGGCCTCCGGCCGGATTTCCAAGTGTAAGGCCGGTGGTTGATGCTACTACCAGGTTTTTGCCATCATAAGACAATCCATCTTCACCTTGATGTATAAATGACAACCAGGCGCTGGCAAAATTCTCACCGGTTGGACGTTCTCCATCGCTGAATAGATTATCTAATGTTGTTCTGCTTAGTTTCGTTGCTGCCATATTTTCATTTTATAAATTATTATTAAATAGGTATAAAGTCTAATCCAACGATCATCTCACCGATTCCAAGAGAAGTAACACCGCTGCACTCAAAGCTGCCTTCCTGCAAAGTATCAATACGGTGAGTCACATTGGAGGCCAGGATCGCATCGGGGCGGGTGGCAGTTGCAATATCAACCGGATTGCCTATCACAAAGTCCACTCCGATCGTAGTTCCGGCATAGGTACCTGATCCATCGGAGCTGGCAATGGTGGCGGAAGGTTTTATGCCAACAATAAAATCCGTACCTATTATCATACAACCAATTCCGGAAGTGGTATCTGTTCCCCGGAAACGGTGATACAGCTGAAAATTTATAACATGATCCACATAGTCGCGACCTTCAATAAAGGCCAGGATCTCTGACCGGTATATTTTTCCGACGAACGTAATGTCTTTCCCTTCCTCATAAGCCCATGGACTCAGAAAGCGACGGAGATCCCCTTCCAACTGGTTCGTGTAAAACCCCGGATCCTTTCCGGTCATAAAAGCCACTTTGCAATTAACCAATAGTGTTTCATAGACCGGGTTGCACACGTACACCTTGTCGGCCGTCAGAAATGGGGAAGGGTTGTTATCAACAATGAATTGCCTGATTTCATCCAGGTAAGCGAGATTGCTTGTGGGTTGCAGGAGATTTCCCACATTTCCATGCCGCACATCGGGAATAACCACCAGTTTTACGCTTCCCGGCTTAAGGTTATTGAAGTCATCTATGTAGTTAGTATATGAAAGACATTTTGCTTTGAACAGTCCGGGAAATTGCTGCAGCACGATCCGCTCATAATCCCAGCCAGCTACTGTTCTGTTGCGGTGTCTCAACCGTTCGCTGATGCGCACATAAAAATCTGCATCCGTTTCGGCAGCCAAACCATCAAAGGAAGGATAGTTCTGTTTTACTGTTTTAATAGCCGATGCTTTTGTAACCAATTGCTTAATGGTCCCGGGCAGCAGCGTGGAGATAGCGTCGCCCTCATTGACTATCCTGGTGGCTGAAGCAGCCTGCGCCACAATCGCCAAAACGTCACTTGCACCGTCAGCATTCTGGCGAGCGGTTACTTTCAACCAGCAAAGTCCTGGGGGCATTAAAGTAGCCGATAGATCAGCATCCGGGGCCACGCTAACCTGAATGATCCCGGGCTTTTGAAAAGTGCCGGTGGTGTCGCGTTGTATATCGGGAGCAGCAATTGGCCGCCATGTATTATCGAGTAAGTAGCTCCATGTAATATTCTCTTTTCTTAACAAGACATTTCCTGGCATACTGCCGCTTTCCATTTGAAAAAGAAGTGGCAGGATTTGCGGTGGCAGGCACTTGTTGATCCCTACATACAGCACACCAACCTTGTTGCCTGATATAGAAGCAGCAGGAACAGGTAATGCAGGGATAAGCCTGGCTGGAATATTGGCATTACATTCGGCATTGCCAAAGGCATCAAGTATGAAAAATTGATCGGCACCATCCGGTAGTGAAGGCGTAAAACTTTCCTTCGCCTTATAACCCAAAGTAACCGATTTCAAGGTTGGCGTGTAAGGTTGATTTGGTAATAGTATGCTGTCATCATCAGGGTGAGCGCTTAGCTTCACAGCTTTAACTGCATATATACTTGGGAAAGCTCTATGCCCGAAAGCCTCGAAGGGTGCATAGGAAGGTGAGTTTCCAATGTCACCCGGTGTGGGTCCACTCAATTGAATTGAAATAAAACCCTGATAAACTGTTGGAGCGTATTCCTTCACAGTACCCAAATACGGATCGCGGATATAACCTGATTGCTGTATTTCGGATTCAAAAAAGGATCCCTCTGTTGTGATTTTTCTCAGATTGGAACTGGAAATTCCATCAAAAAGCGGTTGAATATTCCCGGTTATAATGTGGAAAGCGCCTGCTCTCAATATATACATGTTACAGGTGAACTGACCGAAATTAATTTGAGTGTTATTGTATCCTGCATAATAAGCCTGAAAGTCGGCGGGTGGATCCTGCCAATTTAATGTTACGGTAATGGATTCTACAGTTTTGCTGAATGCCTCGCTACTCCCTATGTAAAAGTTGTTGCCAATACGCGGAAATGAAGTGAATGGCAGAATGGGCTTATTAACAGGTTGCAGGCTTTCATCATTTTGCAGCACAAGATCTTTCATTCCATCAGCACTTACTTCGATGTCAACACTGCTTACGGCAAACTTGTCGAGAGATTCTAATTGAAAACTATACGGTCTGAGAACACAGCGGAGTACAGGCCATCCGGTAATAAATCCGTCACCGTGCAACTTATCGTTATAAGGGACCACCGGAGCATCCTTCCCGGTTAAATTTGTCGTAAGTATAAGCGTTATGTCATTTGTGTCTTTTTATAAGTCTGAAAGAAGACAGGAGACGTCCATCCTTTATCTCCTGTAAGAGAGATGTCAAAGCAGGCAGGCAAAAAAACGGTAGATCATCTATCGAAAAGCCAGGTGCGGCTGTTAAATTGATGGTTATCGTTATTGTGCGTGTGCCCTCCGCCAGAAGCAGCGCGGGCGATGCTATGGCGAATCCAAGCCTTGCTTCTACCATATTTCTAACTTCCGGAGCCATCGAAAGCTGCGAAGTTCCAAATGGACGCCAGCCGCTACTAAGCGAAGACTTCACTAAAGTTGCGTTGTTTGCTATAAATGCTATCGCGCGGCCGTTCTGCTGATCGAAATACAATGATCTCAGCGACTTAACAGCTGCATGAGTAATTACAATTTCATTATCCAGAGAATATCTTAGCGGTTTTCCTGAGCTGTCTTTGCCTGCATCTAACAACCCATCTTTCTGCTTCAGCCGATATGAGGTTATGGACTTGTTCAATTCGAATACTACGTGCACCTTGTCTGGTTGAGCAGGCCTGGGATTTAATTGTAAAACCTTTTTATAATAATAATTGAGATGTTTAGTCACCAGTTGGTTCATATCCTGTTGCGCAATGGCGTACAAACGCAGGAATGCCATTAACAGTGCCAGATGTGGTGGCCAGTCATTTCTGGAAACCATGAGTTGGTTTAGCTCGTCATCACCCATAATGTTTCCACCAGACTTCAGAAAATTGAAGAAGCCAGACCAGTCTGCTTCAGGTGTATTGAACAGACCGTAAAAGCTGATCTGTTTCGACAACTGATAGAGAAAATAGATAAGATCACTTTTGACCGGCCATCGAGTTGCACAGAATCCGGATCCAATGCAAGCAATTTCCGTTGCAATTGGTTTACACCATCTGTGCTTTGCAGATACTGATATATCTTATCAGGGTCTATCATTGTCAAATTTCAGAGAGGTAAAAAGGAAATACCAGGTTGCCTCTTGTATTAGTGCTTCTAACAGTATAATTCACTGTAATAATTATTAGCCCGTTCGTATTACTGGATTCCAGATCTATTTTGTCAACATTGATCCTTGGTTCGAAATACAAAATGGCATTTTGTATCAGTTCACGCATTTCTGTTTTAAGTGTAGTGTCGAGTTGCTCAAAGATCATTGCGTCAATGTTGCATCCGAACAATGGTTGCATTACTCTTTCACCTAATCTTGTTGCAAGCAATACCTGCAGGCTGCTTTGAATGTCGTCTTCGCCCTTAAGCATCTGCACTTCGCCAACCACATTATCAAATACCGGAGGAAAACTCCATCCAATTCCTAAAAATGATTTTTCCTGGTTCATGTCTATCCGATTAAAACAGTAAAACAACCTATTATTATTGTACCCCCATGGGCCATTGAATCACCCATTCTTGCGGCAGGTTTTCCGCCTATTAATACTGTTGCAGAGCCCGTAACTATTGAATCAGGAGGGCCTGTACATATGGCCATGTCGCCCACGCATGCTGCCGGCATACCTCCAATTAAAACAGTAGAACATCCCGGACCTGAAATTGGGCCGCCTACATGCGGCACAGGGCCGGTTGACATAGGGCACACATGCATATCTGTAACTCTTGCTGCAAAAGGCATATCTTTTAATTTATTTGTACCAGTGATCCTTTTAATTTGGCAATCGCACTGCTTGCAAGTTCTATTCCTGCAGTTCCATCGGCTTTAAAACTTGCCTGCGCTGTATTTTTAATATCCTTACCCTGTATCTCGATATCGTCGTTAGTTTTAAGCGTAATTTTCTTCTTACTTTCTATGGTAATACCGTCAGCATTTAATGTTATTTTATTGCCATTCTCATCTTCCAGCTTTATCACTCCGGCATCTTCATCCATCGTTACACTTTTACCAGCCGGTGTTTCGATGGTCACCGATTTTTTATCGTCATTAAATATCATTTTCATTTCGCTACGGGATATGTATCCCTTCTCGTTGTTTTCATCTTTTGCGGGTGATGGTGAAGGTTTGTTGCTGCTGTTCAACCCACCTAATACGACCGGTTTACGGGGGTCATTATTTAAGAAACCAACTATAACCTCATCACCTACTTCCGGTCTGAAAAAAGTGCCCCGGTTATCACCCGCGTCCACACAGGCTACCCTGGCCCATACACCTGTTTCATTATTGTCAATGATTGGTATCTTAATTAATATCCTGTCTTCACCTTCAGGATCTGATTCCAACTGCGATACTATGCCTATTTGTAAACCTTGTATAGCGGGCAGCATGCCCGATGCGGGCGGGGCATTTGCCGGATAGGAGTGGATATACCAGTCAGGAGAAAGACCGAACTGCGCATCGGTGTGCCAGGTGCCTTCAGTTATTTCATGACGGACCGCAGAGACGTATACATTGCCATTCATTCTGTCACCCAACCCTTCCAACGCGAGTGTATCTCCCGGATTCAATGCTGACGACCCCATAAAGCCTACCCGCCCTCTTATTTTTGATAACCTGCTTTTTAAGAACTGCGCGTCTGCCCATGCCTGCAACTCTTCCTGTGGAATCATACCCGTATGTTTCAGGCTCAAAGCATCCAATCCTATAACCGCCGCAAGATCTGCCGGTGTTATATTTCCGTTGCCATCCATGGCGGGGTCTGTTGCATTTGTTTCTGCAATATCAAAGTTTGTCGTATCCCAGGTAGCAGCTTTTACCGCCTGGTATTGGGTTCTTGCATCCATGGTAGCGTCAAAGTCTGTAATGTCATTTCCGTAAGTCAGCGTTAATGCAGGAACTGCTTCTAAAGCAGGCGCTTTTATTTGAATAGCTCCATCATTATTAATGCAAATTTTTCCATTTACTTCTGCACGCGATAAAATAAAATCCCAGTCGGTACAATTGAATTGTACAAGTGCCTTTGTGTTACACTGGAAGCTTCGATAGCTGCATCCAGACTATAGGTGCCGATTATTTCTTCTATAACATCACTATCTGTTTTATCAACAAAATATTTATTCTTTGTACCGACGGTAAGTTTTACTGCTTTGTCCTTGCAATCTAGTACCAGCGTTGAATTCCCGTTTCGCCTTATCTTAATCCCATGTTTGATGATTATACCTTTGAAGATGGGTGTTGTATCGGTTCGGTAGCCTGCTGAAATTTCAATCTCTTTCCCGGGAATAAATGTCTCTTCGTTGCTGATCTCAAAGTCCTGACTGGAGGCGCTGCCATCCTGAATAATGATATTGGCTGACGATATCTTATTGATCTCTTTGGTTACTACTATAGATATGACGCCATATATATTAGATATGGCTTCCCATCAATCTTAATTGAGAATGATACGAGCCCGCCCGTTAATGTTCCGTTTAATGTACTAACAGCCATTACTTGCTTTTATTGATGGGTGGAAAGAATATTTCAGTTCCCGGCGTAAGGTTCCTGAAATTGACCAGTTTATTTATTCTCGCTACTTCAACATAATAGGAAGCATCACCGTATATCTTATATGTCATTGATGATAAAGTATCACCCACTGCCACCTTTCGTATATGCGTGAGATCGGGTGAATTGGATTTTTTCAAAGCTTCTCTCAGGTTGTCTTCTATTGATCCTGAAAAAGCCGCAGTAGCAACAGCTCTAATAGGGGTTCCGTCGGGTTGAAACAGTTTGTAATTGAATTGAAGACTTGTAAGTTTTCCTGTGAAGGAAAGTGTGCCCCATAATATCTGAACATCTCTTGGTTCATGGATGTCCCCATCGTAGGTAAGCACAATGTTTTTAAATGCTTCAATCTCGGCGAGAATATCATATTTAGGTGCACCTGCAACTGCTGCAGCAATAGCACCTGCAATTGGTATTCCGCTTAATGCTCCGGCCAAACCATCCAGAGGTTTAGGAATAACACCGGTACTATCGAAAATCAGGTCGAATTGAATGGCGGGCGGTGACGTATTATTGTATTGTTGGTTTTTTCCCGGATTACCCTGAGGCGGCGGTGAAGGATTATAATTTACAGTTTGCCGGACAACATAAGTTTCGGGGTTAACTAGTGCCAGATAAACCAGCTCCTTGCCTGATTTATCTTTGGCCTTTATCTTCAACTTTTTTAATTCGCCCGGCATAAGTTATCGTTCCTGTTTTTCTTTTATGATATTCAGTACCTGCTCTACACATACGGCAATTATTTCCTGCATCCTGGTTTCGGAATCTGCGGCTGCGTTCGTTGATTCAGCAGTGGCAATTGTATCCTGAACTGTTGCTTTGATTTGCAGTTCTCTTATCTCTATAGGCATAGTCTACTATTTTTAAAATCCGATGTTTGCATTGATCGAACCCGTTAATGATCCTGCAAGATCCAGAGCAACACTGGAAGGATCATAATATTTAAAGTATTGGTAGCCTAAAGTCATCGTTTGAATCACGAGCTCACTTCTTTCTGCGTTAAAACCGGATATTTCAAATTTCTTGGGGATTGCATTTATGACATACCAATTGTACAACGGAAGATGATCGTCGTTTAAAAGCGAGATCATAACATTGACGGGTTTGAATTGATAATCCTGCATTGCATCCTTGAACCAATCGAGCAATCCCGATCCGAGAAATACGCCTCTTTTTAGTACCAGGTCTGTATAGCTGGTCCTTATCGGCAACTGGTGAACAAACCGGTTCTCCCCTCCCTCCTTTAAAGGTTCTGTTTCCATGGTGACGTTGAGCCCCGATACTTCCTGGAACTTCAGGTCATGAGGTAATTGTGGAAACAATTCAAAAACTACCAGAAAGTGAAACCCTACTGCCGGGTAAGACAGGTCCATATTAATCGTTTTGAATAGTTAACCCTTCATGCGCCAGTTCAATACTTTCCAGGGCTATTTCATTTCCATCTGCCTTGAGATCAGTAGGAGTAACTTTTGTAGGCCATGCATTCTTGATCTTCCATACAACGACCGGCTCATGATTCTCATTAAGCAATGAAACAGTAAGGTTCCTTCTTTCAATGGTATTCAGACTAACTGTATTGAACCACTTATAGAACTCATTGTCCGATTTGAAAGTGCCCCTCTTTAATGTGATGTTTGAAAATTTTCGTTGACCAGGCATTTTGATCTTCGAATATTCGGGGCTTGAACCTTCGCGGTATTCAATTACTTCAGTAGAGATATCGAGCCCGGATACTTCCGTGAAGCCAATCTTTGATCCACCCCATTCAACCAGGAAGTGGAACTTTGGTAGAGGATATTCTGCCATAAAGGGAGTTTTTAAATTGGTTATGGTACTGGTTTCTTATCAGTCAATCATGAGTCCTGCAGCTTATGCATAAATCGAAGTATGATGAACTCTGCTGGTCTCACGGCAGCCATTCCTATTTCAACGATCAGTCTTCCGTCCAGTATATCCTGCGAGGTCATTGTTTGACCAAGGCCGCACTTGACAAAGAATGCATTCTCCGGTTTTGCTCCTGCCAAAGCTCCCTGTCGCCACAAGAGGGTTAAATAATTTTCCAGCATGGCTCTTACCTTCACCCATGTATTGGCGTCGTTTGGTTCAAATACAAAGGGGAATGTGGCTTTCTTTGCAGATTCCTCCACCATGATAAAGAACCGGCGTACTGAGATGAATTTCCATTCACTGCTGTTGCCTTCGAGTGTGCGGGCGCCCCATACTAAAATACCTTTGCCGGTAAACGGGCGGATCGCGTTGACGGATTTACCTGAACCGGGATCGATGTTCATATCATCCTGCTCTTCGTCGGTGATAAAGTCCGTTACATCATAAATGGAATTGACCGATACATTCGCCGGAGCTTTCCATACGCCTCTTGACGCATCTATTTTTGCATAGATGCCGGCCATTGCCGGTGCTGGCGAAAGAGTAGGGCTTAACTGGCTGCGGATGGCATCGAGACATAAATTATACACCGCGTTGTCGGAATTCTTCAACGTATCCAGTGAAACAGGCAATGCACTTACCGAATTGGTGACAACGACAACATCCACATCATAATCATTGAACGTAAAATCAAACGTCGTTTTCAGGTTCGGGTAATAAGCGGCTGCATAATTCAGGTAATCGGTTTTGCCGAATGCCGATCGGAAATGAGCGATCGTGCTCGTCGTATTGGGAACAACTGGTGTTGGAGGCGGTATCGATGGCGGAACAGGCAACGAGTGATGAATATCCATCAGCGTAAACCTATCCTGTAATATTCTGCATTGTTCAATGGCCTGACCGATCAGGCTGTAATAATCGCCTTCACCAGTGATACCCTGTCCTTCAGGGAATACAATGAGCGTTGGTTCGTCGTACGCTTTTAATGCGTCGAGCCCTGCCTGCAGTTCACTGGCATCTATCAATGTAGGCGTAGGAGCAGCGGGCGGACTAAGAGAGGGAGGGCTTGTGGGTACAGTTGTTGCGCCAACAGAAACAATATAGCAGGGACCACCACCATTTTCGAAATAAAGACGAAGGCAATGATGCATATTATGCTTTGACACATCTGTGATCGATGCCTGTGCGATCTGAGAGATGAGTTTGGCTGGCAATACGGATGTATCCATTGTTTTGGTGATGGTAACAGTGATCCCCATTTCTTTTTCGGGAAAGCCGAAGAACTGTTCATAATCTTTCAGTGAAAAAATTTTGGTGGGTATATTCAGCAATGAATCCCCGATTTCATTGACACTCTTTTGTGTGTATCCGATGAAAGCAGGTATGGCAGTAGACACTTGCGCGACGGAGGAAGGAAGCGTTGGTATCTCCGTCGTGTATACACCCGGAGTACGAATTGCCGTTTCATTTATTTGTGACATAAATTTGGAGGTTTTATAATTTATAACTATTTGCTTAAACCGTACTGATAAATTGTATCGCGTAAACAGGGCTTGTCAATTGTTGAGTTGGCCCTCCTGAAAAATCTCGTAGCTCGTATTCACCGCACCGGCGCTCGCAATATCGATGACGGCAAAACAGGGCTTATCGGGATTTACTATATCGGTATTTTTAAAATCGTCGTTATTGACACCGGCGGTGTGCATGCAAATAAATCCTCCCGTTGCGGCGTTTGCCTGGTTGGTGAAATAATAGGTTTGGTGTGCACCCGCAGAAATTACATTGGTCCTGTTCAAAAAATCGATCGACGCTTTGACCAGGAAACGGATCACTACAGGGCTGTCGAATTTAATGAACGGTGTGCGGGGGCCTGAGACCGGCGGAGACAATACTTCGGTGCGGATAAAACATACCAGCGTATCATTGATAAAATGGTAATCCACGCTGTGATTGGTAAACAGGACTTTTGTCGCACGATCTGGCTCGATGGAAATGTTTTGGGCAATAAAGCTATTACGTGAGTTTCCATATGCACTGTGGATGAACCTGACTGTAAAAAGTTCCTTACACAAAAGTTGAATAATATCTCTGTCAGCAACTGCCATTATATAAATTATACGATGATTTGAATTTCTTTTACCAGGCTGCCATCTGTTTCGGTGATGCTATCGATTGTCACCATTTTCATGCGGTACGCCACGGAAGGATGATACCTGCCCCCAAGCATAGACCAAAGCTGGTGCAATTGTTCCAGGTTCAGGCTGATCATTTCCAGTATTAATTTTTCAATGCCGGGATCAAGGGTAGAAGTGTTGGCATGATCAAATACATATTTCTTCTGGAAGAAGCCAATGGTATTTTGTACTATCTCCAATGCTTTTCCATATCCTCCTTCATGCCTCACCGAAGTGAACAATAAAGTAAGGTAGAGATGAACAGCCGGGTTTTTAGTTTGATATCGAGCCCGCTACGAACATAGTTTTGTGGGTCTCGCGAAGTGCGGTTTTCTTCAATATTAATGAGGGAAATGACGATATTGGCATCATCACCGTGAGTGTTCCCGGCCAGTATTTCACCAATATTTCCGAGTTCGGCCGGAACGCCGCCTGCAATCAGCTCTGTGCGAATAGTATCAACTGCCTGAAAAATCATAGCAATAGGTTTAAAAACTAGTATGACACAGCTTGTTCATGGTATGCCATGAACGCCTTACCAAGCGATTTTTCAGAGCCTTTTAATTACCGAAAAGTATAAAATACACTTTTCTCATAAGGTGGGAGTGAAACTACTGATCAAGAGCGTTGGGGTATTTGAAGATAAATTCATTTTAGTATACAACCAATAGTATTTCAAAATTGGGTATTAATTGTTAATAACCGCTGATTTATCCACTACCTGTTAGTGGTATATTAATTAGCCTGCTTATTTATCAGTAATATCAGGAACGAATAATCGTTTTATCGGATGTTATCCCAGTGTTAACGTAAATAAACGAACGAAAAATATTGAGATAGGTATGGCCGTGAATTCTACCTCTTGATAGGCAAATATTTGAAAGTCAAAGGAATGTAAATTTTGTATTGGCAAATAAGGAGTTTATCGAAAACTGACCGTATCTACTCTTAAGGTAATTATATTTTCTGTTGCTATCATTTCGATAGCTGATTTTATCCCTTGGTTGTTACTGTTGCTTAATTTTCTGGGAATTCGTTTGTTGATTTAAGCGAGCGGAGTTTTGTACTTGGTATAGACATGTGTCAAAACCTACAACCTGTTTTATCAGCTCTATAAGAGATCAAACGAAACTTACGAGCAAGTGGTACTTTCATTCCAACTTATCAGGTTTTGGGCGCAACAGTTTTTATGAAAAAGAGTCGACGTTTCTGCTTAAAGCCGAATAACATTACAATCAGAGGTATTTTAGACAAACAAGTTCAGATTATGCAATAGATTTGGGTTGGTTTGCCCGGTCTTATTATTTATAAAATCAATGAGCTGCTGCATTTTTTTCGCCAGTTTCTCCCTCAAATCTATAATCAATAATTCAGTTCTCCAATTCACCCCTTTCCCGATCAAATGGTAAGGTGTATTAAAGATTAGTGAATCCGGCATCTTGTATTGTTCCGGGGTTCCAAGTAAATCAAAGACCTTCGATTCTTTTAAGGCCTTCTCGACCTGATGAATCTGGTCCACTGAATTATCAAATGTTGCCCTCTGGATACCAGGAAAGGAAATAAACAACTGCGTTTTTTTATCTGTCATCAGTTGGAAAAACCTTTCCAATTCAGTAACCACGGTTTTATTAAACGAACCCTTCAGTTGTGGGTATGGTTTTACTTTTTGTGTTGGCTCATTCCAATGTGCATTAGCGTCGCCGTATTGGTTGAATGACGTTCTTGAATACCACTTATCCGGCGTGAACGATACGTACTCGAACGGATTCATTTTGTTACGGATATAATTCGGGATAAATGATATGATTTCAACAACTTGTTGTTTTCTCAATTGTAATATTTCTTTAGAAGACGGGACATCAAGAGCTGTTCGCAATAGCTCTTCACCGCCCAAAGCAAAATCGCCATAGAACTGATCGTATTCTGGGACCACCACCACGATATCTCCTTCACGAATATATTCACGGGTGTGATCGAGCATATAAATCAACCCGATAGTCGCGTGAATGCCGGTATTCACAGGATTTAATTCCAGGGAATCTTTGATCAACAGGCTATTCAGGCCCAAGCTCAGATTAGATCCCCTACAAAAATGATCCTTGGTGATCTCGTGTGCACTAGCAAAGAATCCTTATCAATTTCAGCAAATAACAAGGAAGATTTAGCCCTTGGTGTGGGGGCAAAAGAACAATACTAAGGCCGCCATTACCACAGTTATGGTCAGAAAAAAGTAAGATTGAAAACTAGTTTGCGCATAATCGGTTTTCTTAGAACTGGAAATAGATAAATTCATTCGGAGCCTCAGCATTTTTGATAGCAAAAACTAGGATGGTGATTGTCAGCAGCGAATAGCAGATCCATCTTGCCGGCCTGTACCTGATGAAGTCTATATTTTCCAATGCATAGTAGTGCTCTCTTCCCACCCATTCAACGGTCATAAAAACACGACCAACAGGATCAACTTCCTTGAATAGGTTCCTGAAACCGGCATGCTGAACATGGTCGATGAAAAATAGCTCCCATATATTTGAATCCCGCTGAAACGGTTTCTGCCCTGAAAAAATCCAGGCAAAAGTAGTCAGTGCAAAGGTGAGCAGGATACTGATGGCTTCTTTAACGGTTGGAAGGCATTTACCCTTTGCGTCGATCTCCTGATTATTCCTATTTGTGCTTAAAAAATGAAGGTAAGATGAACAATGCGTTCAGTAGTCCCCAAATGATAAAAGTAAAATTGGCGCCATGCCAGAAACCGCTGACCAGGAAAATAATAAAAGTATTTCTGATTCGCATCCAGGGGCCTCCTTTGCTTCCTCCTAGTGGGATGTATAAATAGTCCCTGAACCAGGAGGATAGAGAAACATGCCAGCGACTCCAGAATTCAGCAATATCTCGGGATAAATAGGGGAATTTGAAATTCTGCAGCAATTCAATTCCCAATAACCTGGCTGTTCCCAATGCGATATCGGAGTACCCTGAAAAATCACCGTAAATCTGAAATGCAAATAATACCACGTTCAACACGAGTGTACTACCTGAATAGCTAGCCTGATCGTTAAAGATCATATCAACAAAGCCTGCACAAGTATCGGCAATTACCACTTTTTTGAATAAGCACCAAAGAATCTGCCTGAGGTCATTCACGCAACTAGGATAACTGAATGCTCTGGGACGCTCAATCTGTGGCAGGAGATGGGTGGCTCTTTCAATGGGACCTGCTACCAATAAAGGAAAAAACTGACAAACACAGAATAATCAACCCAATTGATGGTTGGCCTTATTTTTTTATTATAAAATTCAAATACGTAAGAAAGCCCATGGAATGTGTAAAAGAGATCCCAACAGGTAAAATAATCTGTAGGGTAGAAAAACGAGTACTGTAGCCAAATCGATGAAAAAGAATGCTGAAGGAGTCGATGAAAAAATTATAGTTTTTGAAGAAACCCAAGAAAGACAAATTGATTACTACTGATGTCACTAACCACATTTTCCGCCTGGCACTTGTGGTTGAACGAAAGATCTGGAGGCCTGAATAATAATCAAGAAAGGTTGAAAAAGCGAGCAAAAACAGAAACCGCCAGTCCCAGCAGCCATAAAAATAATAGCTGGCTGTGAGTAGCAGGATATTTTGATAAACAAGTTTTTTTCTGTCAAATAGCCAATATAATGCGAATATAATTGGCAAGAAAACAGCAAAAGACAACGAGTTAAACAGCATCCGTAAAAATATCTGTTTTTCTTATTCGATGAGAATTCTGGTATTAAAACCTGTCAGAATCTATGTTCTATATGATCAACCCCTATGTTCGACTGGTAAGCTGAATCCTTCTGGATTGCTTTAGTAAGGGCCTGCCATCAAGAGTACTGTCAGGGTGCATAGGGTTGAGGTGGTCCGGATTCCGGCAACGAAAGTAGGAAGGGCATTGACCGGCTTTTACGGCGAAAATCCTACCTCCAACCCCAATTAGTGTTTACTTAATGCATCGGAAAATAAAACTTCCCTTTTTACGAGCGCCTGTTAATTGTAAGGGCCTGAAAATAGTCACGACTCTCTACCGGTTGGGTTTATTGCGTTAACTTGCTGATAGATTATCTAATATAAGATTAATTCTAGTTATGCTATTTAATTCGCTGGGTTTTGCGGTTTTCATGCCTATTGTTTTTCTCTTGTATTGGTTGATGGTTAATAAGTCATTGAAAGCGCAAAACCTGTTTTTACTGGTAAGCAGCCTCTTCTTTTATAGTTTCTGGGATTGGCGATTTGTTTTTCTCCTGGTATTTTCCATTTTATTAGATTATTTCACGGGTATTAAAATAGCTGATGCCCAATCGAGGAAAACTAAGCAGTGGTGGCTTTTCATCAGTGTTTTTGTTAACCTAGGCCTCCTGGCATTTCTAAAATACTATAATTTTTTTTGCTGATTCTTTTACTTCCTTTTTGGGATTATTTGGCTTCAAGCCGGACTTTGTAACATTGAATATAATCTTGCCTGTGGGCATTTCTTTCTACACATTCCATGGGCTTTCTTACGTATTTGATGTTTATAATAATAAAATCAAGCCTACTACCAACTTTATTAATTACGCTGTTTTCGTTAGCTTCTTTCCTTTATTAGTAGCAGGACCAATAGAACGTGCTACGCATTTACTTCCCCAGGTATGTAGCTCGCGAAAGTTTAACTACGACCAGGCAGTAAGTGGATTAAAGCAAATACTATGGGGCCTGTTCAAAAAATGGTAATTGCCGATAGTTGTGCTGAATATGCCAATCTTATATTTAATCACTCGTCTGAGTTTTCGGGTATGACCCTGGCTGCGGGCGCCCTGTTTTTCGCATTTCAGATCTATGGCGATTTTTCAGGCTATTCTGATATCGCCCTCGGGACAGCCCGGCTTCTAGGATTTGAGCTGTTGCGTAATTTCTCCTTTCCCTATTTTTCAAGAGACATTGCTGAATTCTGGAGGCGATGGCATATTTCATTATCATCCTGGTTCAGGGATTATTTATATATCCCATTAGGTGGTAGCAAAGGGGCGCGCTGGAAAACGATCAGAAATATCTTCATTATCTTCCTGATAAGTGGGTTTTGGCATGGAGCAAATTGGACATTCATTGCCTGGGGAGCCCTGCATGCCATTTTTATAGTACCGCTCGTATTGTTCAACAGGAACAGGAGACATGTAGATATCGTCGCAAAAGGTAAGTTACTTCCATCCTTCCGGGAAACATTTTTGTGGGGTTAACTTTTGGCCTGGTTGTCTTTGCGTGGATATTTTTCAGGGCCAATAGCATGGGGCATGCGTTTAGCTATATTGATAATATGTTTTCAGGACCATGGTTTGTTGCACCTCCATTTTCTATTCCGAAGTTGTTGCCAGTCATCCTATTCCTGTTTATGAGCATAGAGTGGTTGGGGAGGGAACAGTCCTATGCTATTGCCAATCTGGGCATTAAATGGCCCTGGCTCTTTAGATGGTCGCTGTATGCATTCATCGTATTTTGTATTGGAATGTACATGCAATCTGGAGGAGCGCCATTTATTTACTTTCAATTTTAGTACGGTTGATGAGGCGTTTTATAACCCGATTATCTTTATTCTCCCTGTTTGCAGGGATCACCTATTTTATAGGTGTTATCTTATTTGGTAACTATGCACCCGTTACCCTACGAAAAACCTGATCTATACACCTGTTGATGGTTATGAAAACACTTACTCCCGTTACAAAGATGTGGAAAGGACAAGGAGCATTGATGTGCTGATTGTGGGCTCTTCTCATGCCTATAGAGGGTATGATCCCCGAATTTTCCTGCAAAAGAAAATCCATATTTTTAACTTAGGCAGCAGCACCCAAACGCCTATTCAAACTGAATACCTGCTTAATAAATATTTGAAGCAGTTAAACCCGAAAGTGGTCGTCCTCGATATATATCCAAGGTTATTTGGTAACGATGGTGCTGAATCGATGGTGGATTTGTTGGGGAATATGCCCATTGATAAGAACATGGTGGCATTAACCTGGAAGGTCAATGATATAAGGGGTTACAATTCATTGATCTTTGGGGGTATAGGCAGTTGTTTAATTTGAATAAGAACCTGCCTGAACGAAGAATAATAGGTACAGATACCTACATTGATGGAGGATATGTTCAATCCAGTAGAACTTATAGCCCATCCATAGAGCGCTCTGAGCGCTTTACGATCCAACCAAAGCAAATGGATGCTTTCAACAGGATAATCGATAACCTGCAAGCTGCGAATATTAAAGTCGTATTGGTGCAATGTAATCGGCAACTACAACTACACAGTTTTCGGCAATCAGGAATACATAGAAATCGGCAACAACTGATACATAGTTTTCGGCAACAACGGTGCAGAGAAATCGGCAACAAAGAGTGCAGAGCTTTGTGGGTTAATCAATACCCCATTCATGGCGCTGCCACCGTATTTATCGAAGCTTATGACGTATCACGAAGTACACAGATTATCGAGAGAAGGATTTTCCATCAGTTACATCAGCAATCACCTGGGTTTAAACTGGCGTACTGTAAAGCGCCTGTTGGTGGTAGAGGATGACCGTGATTACGAGGAGATACTGCAACGTGGGGTAGAAAAGGATTGTATATTGGATCGCTACGAAGTGTTTATAAAGTTGAAGCTGGAGCAGTATCCCGACACCTCATCGGCACAGATGCACGACTGGCTGAAAGAACATTACCCTGATCTGCCTTCCGTATCTGTGAGAACCGTATTTAATTACGTATCCCGTGTACGCCAGCGGTACCAGTTAGTGAAAACCGAAGGGGTACGGGTGTATGAGATGGTGCCGGAGACACCTTATGGAGCGCAGGCACAGGTCGACTTTGGGCAGTACAATATGCGTAACACACAGGGTGGTAGGGTTAAAGTATACTTTTTTACACTAGTGCTGTCAAGATCCCGGTATAAGTACGTCTTTTTCTCACAGGAACCCTTCACTGCCATCACCGCTATAGAAGCCCATGAGCATGCCTTTGCCTTTATAGAGGGACTGCCTGATACAGTGGTATACGATCAGGACAGGTTGTTCATTGTAGATGAGAATAAGGGAGATCTGATCCTTACTGAACAGTTCAGGGCCTATAGCAGCCAGCGTAAGTTCAAGCTGCACTTCTGCCGTAAATCCGATCCGGAAAGCAAGGGAAAGGTAGAGAACGTCGTAAAATACGTAAAACAGAACTTCCTGTATAATCGCTCCTTTAGCGATATAGATACCCTGAATGCAGAAGCACTGGCCTGGCTAAGCAGAACAGCCAATGAGTTACCCCATAGTACCACCCGCAAACAGCCCATACAGGAATGGATCATAGAAAAATCCCTGCTTCATCCTTATACGCCACTGGTACTGCAAGGGCCTAAAGGAACGCTTTATGCCGTTCGTAAAGACAACAGCTTCTCCTATAAAGGCAACTTCTACTCTTTACCTTCCAGCACCTATCAGGGACGCGGCAGCCAGGTGCTGCTGGCAAGGCAAGGCACCTGCATTGTTGTCTATAACTTAGAACACCAGGAACTCTGCCGCCATCTGATCAGCTCTGGCAGCGGAGAGAAAATTATTAACAATGATCATCGCCGAGACAAGAGTCCTGCTATACAGGAGCTGGAAGACCAGTTCTGCTCACTGGTCAGTGATGCTGAAGCTGCCGGCAGGTTCATCTCTGCCATCCGGCAGGATAAACCTCGTTACATACGCGACCAGTTACTGCTGCTGATACAGGTGGCGCAGCATTGCCAACCGGTTATTGCAGCGCAGGCATTAGCCTATTGTCTGAAGATTGGAGCAAAAGGAGCTGCCGACTTTAAATCAGTGGTGCTGCATCTGAACAACGAGCTGGAAGATCAGCAAGCCCCTGTAGTGTACCTCAATCCACTAAACCACAAAACACCCACAGAGGCACTAATACAGCCTGACACCAGCTCTATTAACGATTACGATATGTTTTAAACACACACAACAGCAATACATGGAACAAAAACAAATGATCAGGCAGTACTGCCAGCAGTTTAACATGACTGGCGTAAACAAGGTAATAGACGAACTTATTACCGATGCGGAAGCCAGGGCGCTGGGGTATATTGATTATACCCTGGGCTTCCTGACCACCGAAGCAGAGTACCGCAGGCAAAGAGACATCAAAAAGCGGCTAAAACTGGCCACCCTGCCCCGATACTGTGATCTGGCAGCTTATGACCCAGCCTTCACAAATGGCCTTAGTATTACCCGGCTACATCAATTACGGGAGCTACACTGGATGGATCAGATTTTTAATATCATCTTGATGGGGCCATCCGGTACAGGAAAAACATTCCTCTCGGCAGGACTATGCAATGAAGCGGTAAAGAAGGGCTATAAGGCTTACTTCCGCACTATGGACACACTTATCGGCACGCTTAAGATGAAGGAGATTACAGCCTCCGCAAAGGCTGAATACAAGCGTCTTTTAAACGCCCACCTGATTGTAATAGACGACATCATGCTGTTCCCCGTAGAAAAGAAAGAGGCGGTATTACTGTTCAATTTTATTAACCAGGTTTATGAAAAAACATCTTTCATTATTACCACCAATAAAAAACCGGCGGAATGGGCACAGATGCTTAATGATGAGGTGCTGGCAACGGCACTACTGGATAGGCTACTATACCAATGCGAAGTGATTAACCTCACTGGAAAGAGCTACAGGCTTAAAAATCGCAAAACTATTTTTGAAGAACAGAACAACTAAATCTACTTTTGAGCTCTGCACTCTTGTTGCCATTTTTGTGTACTCATTGTTGCCGAAATCTCTGCACTCGTGATTGCCAAAAACTCTGCACTTTGGGTTGCCGACTACATGCAATCGCCGATGACCCGTAAAGGGTATCTTTTACAGCCCAACAAAGAAATAATGGATTCAATGCTATCAAACAAAGGGAACTACTATAATTTTAATAATATCCTCCATCTGCCTGATAGCTTTTTCTATAATGATGATCATTTAAACCAACAAGGCGTGAATATTTTCAATGAAAAAATGATGAACATATTACAGGCTGGAACACTAAGATTGGACTAAATGATGACTCCGGCCTAACCTGGGAGGTATTTCCAACGAGCCTATAACAACCCCTCAACCTCATCCGAGTACTATCGTTTTTAAATAGCTCCAGTTTGTAGCTGGGGTCATCAAACTTTCCATGAGCAGGTTATTGGTAAATGAAAAAGAGCTGCCTGGTAGGTAACTCTTAAATCTGTTAACAAACAAAAATGGTAATCATAGAGGTCTATCTTCCGTTTGACCGCAACACCACAATATCTTTCTTAACCTGGTCATCATACGTTTTCTTAATGATATAATGCCATTGCTTTTCTGATACGTCAACAAAGAATACCTCGTCTTTTTTGCGCCGGGCTACTGCATCCTGAAACTCTTTGGGGAACATCAGTTCGCCAAAGAACCAGTCCGTATCTCCATGTGTGGTATTGCCATCCATGGTGTACTCGTCGGATAATTTCTGAAAGGATGCTCCGGAGTTGGCTTTTTGTACTATTACCTTCTTGAGGCTGTCTACTTCAGAAGGTGATAAAGATCCGCCATCCAGGAATATATAGCTTGCGCGGTATTGAACCGATTCTGTGGCTTCAACCACTTTATAAGTAACATAACCCACAGAAAAAACATCGCCCTTTTTCTGGCGCAATAATCGCTTTTCGATCAATGAGGTATCCTTCCCGGCAGAAAGGCGAAGGATGGTGGGCTTAAGTTCGGGATGGGCATCAATGTATTGCTGGGCCTGTTGCATGGTACTGATCTTTCCCAACTGCTCATATACTGTTTGCTGTGCAAAAGCCGAGATTGAAAAGACCATCAATAAGCCAGAAAGAATATGTTTCATACTTCTATTTTATCTATTATTATTAATTTCTGCTCCCCATTATTCTGGGTTTGAAATGGTTACCACAGTTTTTGAAGATACTATTTTTCATAATACTGTTGCTGCACCGCGTAGGGGTATTCTGAAAAAAATGTTAATTGATGCCAGTAACCTCCGGAATACCAGTATAGGCCCATGACGGAAGAGGGCAACTGAACAAATACCGGCCCAAAGGTAGGACGAGGACCCTACAGAGCCCTATAAATGCTGAAAATATTATTTAGGGATACTTTGTATGTATTCTGCCGGACTAGTGCCTACCTGCTTCTTGAATGCCCGGTAAAAGGCACTCCTGGAGGTAAAGCCAGCATTGTAGGCCAGGGCCTCAATAGTAAAATGTTGAATGGTTTGCGATAGTGTCAATTGCTCTATGATGCTATTGATCCGGAGTTGGTTGATGAAATCGGCAAAGCTTAATTGGTAGCTGTTATTCAATAATGAAGACAACTTATGAGGCGTGAAGCCCAGGCCCCGGGCCAGGGAAAAAGGCTGATTCGCTTGTCGGCATACCGTTTATCCTGGTGCAGGTATTCTTCCAATTGCTGGCATTGCTTTTCTGTTTCCTCATCTTTTTTTAAGGATAGGGCATGCTGTTTCCTGATCTTTTCCAGTGTAAGCGTTTTCATATCCAGCAGGGAGGCGATATGTTCTGCCGGCAGGCGATCAATATAACCTGGTTTGGTAGCTAAAAATATTGGTAGCGTTCCCTGGCATTACCCACCCTGATAATATGTGAACGCTCCTGGGCGTCCTGGTAATATTTTTCGACCAGCACACGGAAGATATAATTGAAATCGAAATAATTTTCAAACAGCGCCAGTAGAATTTTATTGGGCAAGGCGATTAGGGAAGTGGGTTCTGCTGCGATGATCCCTTCTTTAGTAGGCCGCTGGCCATGCATACCGGATATGGAGCTTACAAACTGATTTTCAACAGAAATATAGGTGGTGATCTTTTTACCCTTGTGGGTGGTCTGGGCCCTCAATGCGCCCTTTATAATAAAGTACATGTACTGACAGGTGTCCCCCTCGTTGAGCAGAATAGCTCCCTTTTTGAGGTTCAGCGGTACTACATGGGTAAATACTTCGTTACGAAGCCCCTCACTTACAGGATAAACCGCATTCAGGAGCCCGATTACTTTTTCAATGTTTTTGCTATTTGGTTGATGATATTTCATAACTGGGTACAACCAATTCCTTCGGTCAAACTCCCCAGGCTTCTATTACCGGAAAAATTACCGATACAGAAAAAAGCCCGGGGTCAATGCCAGTGTGCTTATTAAAAATGAATCCACTGGTTTTACGTCAACAACAGCCACCAATGCCAAGGGCGACTTCGTGTTCAAAGAGCTTCCACTGGGTGGTCCCTATTATGTAATGGTTACTTTTGTTGGGTATGCCGAACAAAAGAAACCCGGCTTTACACTCAGTCAGGGTGATGTAATAATTGTGAACTTTGGGCAGGTCAATGCTGCCACCGAGACTGGGGCAGTAACAGTAACTGCTGCAGCCAACAGGACCAAAGGAAAATTTGAGAACCTAGGCGCCGCTACTGCGTTGTCTTCCCGATTAATGACTCGCATGCCGATTAACGGACGGAACTTCACTACTTTAATGGATCTCTCCCCTTGAGCAGGGGTAGAAATATTTCCGGTCAGTTAGGTTCTTCTACCAATTATACTATTGACGGTATGAATGCAAAGAACCCTACTTCGGCGGGTGCTACCACCAGTCGTAGCTGTGCGCCCTATAGTATCTCCATCGAAGCGGTACGGGAATATGGTGTAAATACCGCAGGTGTTGTTACACCATCCGGCGATCCATATCAGATCCAGATCGGATTCAGGTATAGTTTTTAAAGAATCCAACGTATATTTATTTGGGTGTATCAATTTTTGATATACCCTTCTTATTGATCTTCAAGAATTACAACCATGAAAACGATCGGAAATACCCCTTTGATAAAATTGGAACGACTGTCTGAACCAGGAGCTGCTGATATTTATGTAAAGTATGAAGGCACCAATCCTACCGGGAGTATGAAAGACCGAATGGCTCTTTCCATGATCGAAGGCGCCGAAAGAAGGGGTGAACTTAAACCTGGAGGTATGGTGGTGGAATATACCGGTGGAAGTACAGGAAGTTCACTGGCTATGGTGTGCGCCAACAAAGGGTATCAGGCGTACTTTGTATCTTCTGATGCTTTTGCGGAAGAAAAACTGCAGACGATGCGTGCATTTGGTGCCCAACTGGAATTAGTTCCCAGTGAAAATGGTAAAATTACAGCCGGGCTGTTCGATGTTATGATTGCCCGGGCCAGGGAACTTAGTAAGGCGCCCAATACTTTCTGGACCGACCAGTTTAATAATGTCGACAACAGGAATGCTTATCATGCGATGGCCAGAGAAGTTTTGCAAGTCCTGGGCAGTATTGACGAGTTTGTAACAGGTGTGGGCACAGGCGGCAGCTTTTCCGGAAATGCCGAAGTGTATAAAAAGGAATTGCCCCACGTAAGCTGCATTGCCATTGAGCCATTGTATGTACGCGCATTGTCAGGTGGAGATATCTCGGGCACACACAGGTTGGAAGGCATAGGGGCAGGATTTGTGCCCTCCATCTGCCGTAAGGACCTGATCGATGAAATAATACCCGTATCGGATGCAGATGCTTATGACACCGCGAGGAAACTGGCCAGGCTGGAAGGCGTGTTTGGAGGTATTACGGCTGGCGCCAATGTGTGGACAGCTATGCAAAGAGCCAGGATCATTGGGCCGGGAAAGAAGATCGTTACCATTATTCCTGATTCGGGATTAAAATACCTCAAAGGGGATCTGTATAGGTAATGAAACGGGTTGAATGAGTAACCTGCTTATTATAACTTATTATTTTCCAGCCCCTCTTTGAAAAGAGCAGGCGTAGTATCCGTTACTTTCTTAAAAGCGGAATAAAAAGTAGATTTTGAATTGTAACCTACCTCATAACCAATGGCCTCAAAAGTAAGGCGCTCGTTGGTGCTGATTAATTTGCAGGCTTCCTGTATGCGGAACTCATTGATGTAAGTAGAGAAGCTTTTGCCCAGGTTGTCATTGAGTAGTTGGGATAGCTGGTGAGAGGAAATATTAATGCTTTGTGCCAGGTTGCTTAACTTAAGATGCGGGTTCCTATACAGTTCATTGTCGAGGATGGAGCGCTCCAATTTTGCTATCCATGCCTTTGCATCATGGCCAGCTATTTTTCTTTTTTTCAAGTTTAGCCACCTTCCCCCTTCCCCCGGCGTCAAAATGTTTTCCAGGTTGGTTCCGTACAACAGCAATGTGAGGTATAAAACAAAAGAAAATGAAATAGGGCCGCTAATGCATATTAAACAGATAATGCCCGATATGGTTATCAAGTATACAAGAAGAATAAGGCTGGTACTTCCATAGATCAGCAGCCAGAATTTTTCGGCTCCACCCAGTTTGGGTGTCTTTGCAAAGAAGGCTTTTATAACGGGTTTAAACAAAAAGCCGGTGGCTACCACGTAGGCCGCCCATTGTCCATAACAAATATAAGAACCCCAACTGCTCCAGGTGTTAGGGTAGGTTTTAAAAGGAAACAACATGCCTACTAGTAGTGTAATGCCTAATTGAATGCCCCAGCCCCATTTCCAGGAAGCAGGTATTTGAGTGACTTGCCGAAGGGTGGCCTTGGAAAAGTAATACAGGGAAGGGTCAATCAGAAAGCAGGCCGAATGACCTATCTGGGGGTAAATTTTGGGCAGGTTGAAATTGAAATAAAGGAAAACAGAAACGGTTACGCGGATGCTGATCGCCAGCAACAGAATACCTAAAAAGAGGGCGGCGATGGACTTCACTTTCTTACTCACGAAAAGAAAAATGCTAAGTGCCAGGCCATTGAAAGCCCCCAACATGCTTATAAAAAATAATATTTGCTAACCAATGCTCATGAATGAACCAATAAAATAATGGCAGGGTGAAAAATTAGCACAATTTCTGCGGAATACACCTTTCTATTCTTAAAATTTGCAGTTATGAAGAAACTCATTTCCCTCCTTTTGTTGATCAGCAACTGCTATGTCCAGGCCCAGCAGCAATATATTACCGAAAGGGATATCTCTTATTATGCCGACTCGATCAATAGAAAAGATCCTTATATCGCCTCACAATGCAAATTGGATTTTTACTATCCCAAGGGAGTAGGCAATTATGCAACCATTGTTTGGTTTCATGGAGGCGGGCTCACCGGTGGAAAAAAAGCGATCCCCAAGGCATTGATGGAGAAGGGATATGCCATTGTTTCTGTGGAATACCGTTTCTCGCCCAAAGTAACGGCACCTGCTTATATTGAGGATGCAGCAGCGGCGGTGGCCTGGGTTTATCAACATATTGGCCGTTATGGCGGTAATGCCAGCTTGATCTTTTATCGGGTCATTCGGCTGGTGGTTACCTGGATATGATGATCACATTAGATAAAAAGTATTTGAAGCAATACAATATTGATGCAAATAGCATTGCGGGAATAATTCCATTTAGTGGCCAGGCTATTACCCACTATACCGTTCGTAAAGAACAAGGTATTAAAGATACCCAGCCAACAATTGATTTGTACGCACCTCTATACCATGTAAGGGCTGATGCACCACCCTTGTTGCTGATTACAGGCGACCGGGAAAAGGAACTCCTGGGTCGCTATGAAGAGAATGCTTATTTAAAACGGATGATGCAACTGGCGGGACATAAAAATACACGGCTGTATGAACTGGAAGGTTTTGATCATGGTAATATGCCCGAACCTGCATTTCCTTTATTGTTAAGTGAAGTGGCCGCCATTATAAAGAAAATAGATCAAGCAAAATAAAACCATTATAGGTACCCTTATGGTCACAGTTCTCAAATGTACCAGGCAGTACCAGTTGGTAGGGTGAGGTAAATCGTATCATCTTTGGTAGGTGCGGGCCCAGTCATGCGTACGGTTATCCTGCTTTTCCCTACCAATACTTCTACTTCATAATAACTACCATAGAAAAGTATTTCTTTAACGGTGGCTTCTATGCCAGCTCCTGCAGCCAGGGAAATGTGAATGTCTTCAGGCCGCAGGAATAGTTTCTGGTGGCGCTTGCCGGTTGGGCGAGTGTTCGTGAACAGCCTGGCCATAGAATGACTTAACAGGTTATATGTTCCAAAGAGCCCGGCAGTATATTCTGTTGTGGGTTGTTTGTAGATATCCTGGGCTCCTCCCTGCTGTATTACTTCGCCATCTTTCATGACCAAAACTTCGTCGGCCCAGGAAAGGGTATCCAAAGGATCATGAGAAACCATGATGCAGGATATCTTGAGTTTGGACCCAATATCCCCGATAACCGACTTGAGCAGTTTTTTGTGCACCATATCGGTATTGGAAAAAGGTTCATCCAACAACAGGAGTCTGGGCGACGTAATGAGCAATTTAGCGAGGGCTATCCTTTGTTTTTCTCCGCCCGACAGTTGGTTGGTTCTTCTTTTAAGGAGGTGGCTGATCTGGCAAATGTCGTATAAGGTGGCTGCCGCCTCTTCGGATAATTGGTTGGCATATTCCAGCACTTGCTCCACCCTTAAATTATTGGGCAGTTCAAAATGTTGCGACAGGTAAACGATACCCGGGTGCCCGGGGATCAATTTATCGGCTGGCCCCAGTATCTTTTTCTGCTCAAAGAATACCTGGCCTGCATCCGATTCTACCAGGCCGGCAATGATCTTCAGTAAAGTGCTTTTGCCCGAACCTGTTTCGCCGGCAATGGCTATTTTCTGAAATGATTGTTGGGTAAAATTGATCTGCTTAAGTTCAAAACCTCTTTCATCTTTTTAGAAATGCCGGAAACTGTTAATAGGTGCATGTCGGAAAAGGAGCTTTTAGCCCCGGGATGTCAAAAGTACGGATTAGGCAACAATTCGATTTTATCCCTATTTTTATCCATTAAACCACAAAAGCCATGCAGATACGTACCCTTTTCAAACAGTTCATTGTTGTGAATCTGGCTGTATTTTCACTCCTGGTGATTGGTTGTTCAAAAGACAAATCCTTTGAATCACCTGATAATGGTATCGGAGTGGGAGCTGGTTCTACCTCCCTTTTTACCCTGGTGCCGGATGGTGCTAATTGTTCGGATGCGGGGGTACAGATACTTTCGTTGAAGGTACGGCAGTAGCCCTCACCGATGTAGTGATCGTAACTGTTGATGTAAGCAAAGTGGGGACCTGGAGTTACAATACGGGTACCCAGGAAGGATTATCCTTTACCGGTTCTGGTTCTTTTACAGCTACAGGCAGTCAGGAAATTGTGTTGCAGGCTGTTGGCAAACCTGCCAAAGCTGGCACGTTTACTTTCCCTTTAATTGTGGGTTCTGTTACCTGTAGCTTTTCCGTGACGGTGAATATTCCAGGCGGCAATAACCCCGCTCCTGGCGTTCCCTATTACAAAGCCACTATTGCAGGCGTTAATTATATGGAGAGTGTAACGGCCACCAATGATTATGAAGCAGGTTCAATCCTTGCCGGTAATGACGATGTGGTTTTGGGAGCCGGTATTAATTATTTTACTACTCCCATTCCAGCAGGATTCACCACAATGGGTATTGATAAAGGCGTGATGCATGGCTACCTCACTTCTACCGAAGCGCAATTCAAAGCGTTTTTCCCGGTTAGTTTACATCCTTTTACGCCTCCAGGCCCCGATAATAACCCCCATCTCAATGGCGATGGAATTGTTATATACTGGACCGATAAGCAAGGTAATCACTGGAGTTCTTCCAGCTCTACCCAGGCTCAGCCTGCCAGCAGCATCTTTAAAATTGTCAGTGTGGAAGATGCCCTTAATCTAACAGGCACCTATTTCCTCAAAGTTAAAATGGAGTTTAACTGCATCCTTTACAAGGCGGGGACTACCGAAACAGCTACGCTTACCAATGGGGAAATGCTGGCTTATTTTGGAAAAATATAGTACTACTGCAGCGTAACATACTTTAGAGGATTACTTTTTGCCGGCCCGGGCTGATTCTTTAGCGGCTTCGAGGACCTTTACTACAGTAAGATTATTGGATAAGGCATAAAGGCCATCCGGTGTTACCTGGATCTTTCCACGGATTACATCAACAAGGTATTTAAAGGGATCTTCATACACAGGAATATCCTGTGCCGTAACCAGTCGGTTAGTAACTGTACTGCCTTGTCTTATTACCAATGTTTTGCTGTCGGGTGCAAAAATGTATCCTTTCTCCCCATATACTTCCATGTCTTTTCTGTTATAAGGCCAGTTCCAGGAGGCTTGTATAATACATTGTGCATCGGGATAATCAACAATGATGGTTGCCTCGTCATCTACTTTGGGATAGAGCTGTGGTTTGTATTGACGGGTAACGGCTGTTACTGAAATGGGTTGTTGTCCTTTCATCAAATGCGTCATCAGATTGGCGCCATAGCATCCAAAATCAACAAGTGCGCCGGCTCCATTCAATACAGGGTCAGTAAGCCAGGCCAGGAATTCAGGGCCACATCCTATCTCTTTGGGGCCCTGGTGCCCGTCGTGTATTACTACTTTACGGATTCGACCGGTAGTATTGCTGTCAAGCGCCAATTGGAATGTTTTGGCCACCGATGGGTACCAGCTGGTTTCATAATCAGTAAGCAAGTGAATATTGTATTTCCGGGCCAGTGAGTCCATGCGCCGGGCATGTTCCCAATTTACGGCCAGTGGTTTTTCTACCATTACATGGATGCCCCTCGGGGCACAGGCTTCTACTACTTCCAGGTGGCTATAGATAGATCCAAAAGCCACTACGGCCTCTGGTTTCACAGCGTCCAGCATTTTACCCAGGTCGGTATAAATGATAACAGGTGAAAAACCATACCTTTTGGCATAACGATTGGCTAGGACAGTATCTTTTCATACACACCTGTAAGCTGTATGTTTTCCTTATGCTTGTAGCCCAATATCCAAGTGGAATGGCCATGGGATACTCCCGCCACAGCTACTTTTAATGGTTGTGCAATTAGAGCAATATTACCCAATAGCAATACAAAAGGAGAAGCGTTCGCATGCTTAAATATAAGCGATTTTCTGCGGTGAGGACGGAAGCAGTAGGTAAAATAAAGCCCGGGTATTACCCTTTGGATGGTAAATACCCGGACCTGCTATTTTATGCGTTCATAGCTGCCAACGCCTGAACAGGGGAGGAGAGGTACAGTTTATATAGATCGGCGGTGCCGCCTACATGGATTTCATATTCATCTTTCTGGAAAGCATCCAGGAAAGCAGTGGCTACAGCCGAAGGGGGATACCTTTACTGCCTCCTATTTCTTCCGAAAACTCTGTATCTACCAGTGGCGGCATCAATTCAAACACCTTTATATTTCCAGTGCTGGCCAATTCAAAGCGCAAGGATTGCGTATAGGAGTGCAAAGCGGCCTTGCTGGCGCTGTAGGATGATATGATACGGTTAGGTGCAAAAGCTGCGATGGAGGTAACGTTCACAATGGCAGCTGAAGGCTGTTGCTCCAACAAGGGAAGTAATTTTTCGTTCAACCTCGTTACGGAATGATAATTGGTGTGGAATTCTTCAGTGGCCTTACTGAATGCATCCACACCCTTTTCTGTGATTGAATATGCAAAGGCACGTCCGGCATTGTTGATCACCACATTCAATTGCGGGAAATCCTGCTGTAATCTGGCTACCAGTTCGTTTACATCCTTTTCATCCGATACGTCCGATACAATGCCGGTTACGTGGTTAAGTTGGGCAACTGCCCTTTCCAACCGTTCTTTATTCCGGCCGGTAATAATAACATGGTTGCCATTTTCTGTCAATTGTTTAGCAATGGCAAAACCAATGCCGGCTGTGCCGCCTGTGATCAATACAGTGTTGTTACTAAGTTTCATTGTCTTTAATTTCTATTGTATATTAATGTATATACCAATCGGTATATGATAGTACAAAAAAAAAGATCAACTAATGGATATACGGTTAATAAGGTCTTGGGCTGCATCAATAATAGCATCCAGGTAAGCAGGTTTATTCATCGTTTTGCCCAGCCATATACCTCCCTGGATCATGGCCATCAATGCCAGCGCCGTTTTTTCGGGATTGGTATCTTTCCTGAATTCCTTCGCTGCAATACCTTGCTGAACAATCGCCTCCAGGTCTTTTTTGTATCGGCAATAACCTTAGCTACCTTTTTTCTAAGCGGCTCAAATGTGTCATCAGCTTCCGTTCCTGCATTCAGTAAAGGACAACCTCCTTCAACAAAAGGGTGTTTTTGCGAACTGGAGTAAACGGTAGCAAACGCTAGCAGCTTTTCCTTATTAGTACTTGCTTTAGCAAGCTGTTCGGCTATTATCTTGTCGCGCCGAGCTATTGTGTAATCAAATACCGCCAGGGCCACTTCTTCTTTATTCTCGAAATTACCATAGATGCTACCCTTGGTGAGTTGGGTTGCTTCAGTAAGGTCCGACATGGAAGTACCCGCATACCCCTTTGTATTAAATATACCAGCGGTGGTTTCAATGATGAACTGGCGGGTCTCTTCTGAGCGTGGGGTGAACTTCATGCTGTAAATATACCGATCGGTATATGACTGCGCCAAATAAATATAGAAGTATTTTTAAAGGATTTGTTAAGATAGGTAGCGGCTTACCGATCTTGAGCAATAGTATCAATCACTTTTTTGAGCTCATGCGCCAGGTTATTCGTGAGATTGCCGGGCAGACCAGTGCCAATAGTCTGGCCATCAACCTTTACCACCGGGAGGATATTTTTAGTGGTACTGGTTATGAATGCTTCCTTGGCCCGGTAAATGTCTTCAAGGGTAATGTCTTTTTCTGCCACTGCATAGCGCCCGGCGGTTAGTTGCAATACTTTTTTCTAATGACTCCTTGTAGTATTTGGTATCTGGGCGTCAACAGCGTATCATCGGCTGTTACAATAAAGAAGTTGGAACGCGGGCATTCGGTTACTATATTATTATGATGGTACAATACATCCTGGGCTTCCTGTTGATGCACAAAAGATTGTAACCATACTGCCATCATATAGTCAATGCTTTTGGCGGCCGGTATTTGCCGTTGGTGGGGATAGGTAACAAGATGAATGCCTTTGGCGTGTAACGCTCCATTTATAGGCAATGGTTGCTGTGTAATAACGAGGTTAGGACTGGAAATGGTATATCCATCACTTGAGTAACCGCCTGTAAGCGTAATACGGATACCGGAATCGGGTAAATGGTTTTTCATCAATTGGGCAATGAGCGCCTTGAGTTCTTCCCGGTTATGCCTTACGGGCAATTGCAGTAAGGAGGCCGATTGGTAAAACCGGTCCAGGTGGTCATCCAGGAATATGGGTTGATGTTGAAGGGTTTTAAAGAAATCAAAAATGCCGTAGCCTCTTTGGATAGATAGATCATTAACAGATAGGGTAGCTTGATCGGCAGGGTACAGTTCATTATTAACAATGGCGTACAGCATAGTTACTTTTGAAGTCGATTGTATTTTTAAATAGGGTGATTACTTTATCAATGGGCAAGGCTTCTATCGTATGTTGTTTGATACCGGTAGTAGTGGTAGCTGTAAACAATGAATTAATGATGGCTTCTTCCGTAGCTTCAATAGCTGCCATAAAGAGGGGCGACATTTCCTCATTCTGCAACAAGCTTACCTGTTGAAGCGGTTGTTTGTAATTGTGCGGAACACGCAGGGAATCGGCTGTGGAAAAAGCAAGGATGTAATCGCCGCTGCCATTGGACGCGATACCGCCTGTTTTGGCAAGGCCCATAAAGGCCCGCTTGGCCAGTCGTTGAAGATTGCGTGCATCTAACGGTGCATTGGTAGCCACTACCATCATGCAGGAGCCATTTACATTATTTAGGAGTTGATTACTGAAAGCAAATTTACCCCATTCCTCACCAACCGGTACGCCATCAATTTGCAATACACCACCAAAATTACTTTGTACCAATACGCCCACCGTATAACCGCCTAATGAAGCCGGCAAGATACGGGAGGATGTTCCAATGCCCCCTTGAATCCAAAGCACACGGTACCAGCGCCTGCGCCTACGCACCCTTCTTTTACTGCTCCCGTAGTGGCTTGCTGTATAGCCGTAAGTACATCATTTCTGGTAACGTGCTGACCCCGTATATCATTGAGGTAGCCATCATTGGTTTCTCCTACGAGTGCATTGACCGATTGTACATTCTCGTTGCCGGGTTGGCGCAGGGTATATTCAATCACCGCATTCATAGCAGTGGCCACGCCCAGGGTATTGGTTAATATAATAGGGGTTTCCAGGTTGCCCAATTCTTGTACCTGGGTGGTACCTGCCAGTTTGCCAAAACCATTGCCGGTAAATACAGCTGCTGGCACTTTTTGTTGGAAGATATTGCCCTCATAAGGTAATATAGCCGTAACGCCTGTTCTGATGGAATCGCCCCTGACAATAGTGGTATGCCCTACTTTTACGCCGGGCACATCAGTTATGGCATTCCATTTGCCGGGTGTCATCACACCAATCCGGATGCCCAGATCGCGCGCCCGTTGCTGGGCATAAGTACCGGAAGCAAAAACAATAAGTAATATGGATGATAACAATATCTTTGACATAGTGAGGTTTAAGGAGGGTAAAAATAAAACATATTCTATATGAAATTAACGATTGATAATTTACTGGAGGCCAATATCTGTGCTACTTGCGGCACCCGGTATGCCACCGCAAAAAAGTGGGCGATGATTGCCTTATCTGCACCGATGAAAGGCAATATGTGTTGGAAAGTGGCCAACAATGGATAAACTACGCTTCGATCCTTAATAACTATAGTATCCATATCAGTGAAAGGGATACCGATCTTTACGACCTGCGCCTGGTTCCTGCATTCGCCATTGGACAAAGAACCTTCCTGGTACAGTCGGCGGGCGGGAATATCCTTTGGGATTGCCTTCCTTTATTGGACGAACCTACGGTGGCTTATATACAATCCAGAGGTGGGTTGAAAGGTATTGCCATCTCTCACCCCCATTATTATAGTCTTATGGCACTCTGGGCTAAGACATTTGACTGCCCCATTTACCTGCACGAGGCCGACGAGCAATGGATCGTAGACAAGCGTGATCATGTGCAACTTTGGAGTGGGAGCCATAAACCACTTTGGGATGGTATGAGCCTGGTGCATACTCCGGGGCACTTTGCAGGAAGTACGGTAATGCACCTGCCGCATCATGGCGCAAAGGGGACCCTGCTTGCGGGCGATAGTATTTTTGTGAGCAGGGATAGGAAGCAAGTAGGTTTCATGTATAGCTTTCCCAATTATGTGCCCATGCCTCCCCGGGATGTAAAGAGTATTCATAAACGCTTGTCACCCCTCCAGTTTGATAGTATGTACAGCGCATTTGACCAACTGAATATTTATACTGGCGCCAAAGACATATTTGAAGGATCAGTAAAGCGCTACCTGCAAATGGTGAGTAGTAATGAATAAGCCATAACTGTTATTGATTTTTGCTGTTGGGATCTTTTGGGTTAGCGCCAGCTGGTGGATATTTTAAAGCCAGGTTCGTGCTATTCCTAATAATTGAACTATCTGTTACTGCCATGCTTTCGCCGCGGCAATTGGTAAAGTATACATAATTGCCCCGGTCATAAAAACGGTAAACCTTACAGCCCTCATGTTCAAATAGGTATTGTACTTTATAGGTTTCATTGTTGTTGGAGGGTTCATCACGCAAAGGACGGCTGATGCTGCAGGATGTAAAAGCCAGCAGGACTATAAAGGGTATCAATTTTTGCATACACCTGTTTTGTTATAAAAGTAAACTTACCGGTCACAGTAAAGCGTTAAAACGATCGTTTTGGCATTTCATTAATGTTAAAGCGATAAATGTATTTCCTACCATTTACAGCATTTACCGATCAAGTGCCATCGCTGATATCTATCGATCCATCCGGCTATTCATAGAAAAGACCTGCCTATCCCTATCAAACCGGTCTAATTTGATCGTCATTCACATAATGTAATGGTTATGAAAAAAATAGGGCACTTCATCCTCATCCTAAGCTTGGCCACCTTATCCGCTATCGCACAGTCCGGTATAGAACAATTGTCGGATGAATTTAATGATTCCACCAGTTTAAAAAAATGGTCCTTGTTTCATATTGCAGAAGGATTTCCCGATAAAATCCAAAGCATGGGTGTTAATCAGGGTAAACTTCAACTGCAGCCCAAGGCCAGTGGCTGGTACGCTGATTACCAGGCGCCCTTTCTTTTAAAACCATCAATGGCGATTTTGACGTGCGGGCCAAAATAAAGGTCAGTGGCGTCCAAAGTACCTTGCCTACCATCGATTGGTCACTGGCGGGTTTAATGATACGTCAGCCAAAACCTACCAATAAGACCACCTGGCGTCTTCGGCAGGAAAACTGGTTATTTATTACCACCGGGGTGGCAGAGGATACTAACCTACCCGTTTTTGAAGTAAAGACTACCAATAATAGTTTGTCCAACCTGAAACTACGGCCCGCCAAAGCCGGATGGGTGGAACTTCGCATTGTGCGCATAGACGCTGCTTTTATCCTCCTGGCCAGGTATGAAGGAGAGCTCTGGCAAATAGTCGAGCGGTTTTACAGGCCGGTATTGATGGGGCCATTACAGGTAGGCCTGAATGCCTACAGTTCCTGGAATGCAGTACCGCAGGACATAAAAACAAATCCTCAATTATTCAATGAAACGGTCATGGATACGCCTGCCGATCTGTTGTTGGAAGTGGAATACATCCGGTTCAAAAGACCCAATATAAACGAAAAGCACTTGCCTGCCGATTATAATGTCCACTATCAGGGTGTATTGTTCTATACACGGGCCAACCTGCTTACCGATTATTCTGTCTCCAATGAGAACTTGCTAAAGATCATTGGTGACTAGGTGCTTATACAGATGGCATGATTTTTAATCATACATTGTACAAAACACTGAAACATGAAAAACTGGCTTCGCACACTGATCGCTGGTTACGGCGCTTACAAATGGGGTGGAGGTTGCCTTGGCACCATTGTTGTATTCCTGCTTTTGTATTGGATATTGGGTTGGGGAGGCTGTTGAGTTGACCGGTTGTCCCATTGCCTGTATGCCTTCTTTCTGGTAACTTTGCGCCAATGGAATTGACAAAGGAACAGATCATTGAGCAAACCAGGAAATGGATAACAGAAGTAGTGATTGCCTGTAATTTTTGCCCTTTTGCGGCCCGGGAAGTGAAACGCAATAGCATTCATTACCAGGTAGAGTTGGCCAGCAATATTGAACTAGGTTTAACAGCCCTATTACAGGAATGTAAGCGGCTGGATGAACAGCCTGATATAGAAACCATCCTACTTATTTTCCCGGATGCCTTTCAGTCATTTGATCAATACCTTGACCTGGTAGGGCTGGGTGAAAAACTGCTGAAGAAAAAAAGGCTATGAAGGCACTTACCAGGTGGCCAGCTTTCACCCCCTCTATCAGTTTGCAGGTGCATCGGCCGATGATGCCGCCAATTATACCAACCGTTCAGTATACCCCATGTTGCATTTGTTAAGAGAGGAAAGCATTGAAGCGGCATTGAAACGTTATCCCGATCCAGATAGCATCCCAGCCAGTAATATTGAATTTACCCGCAATAAAGGAACGGCCTTTATGAAGATGTTGCGTGATAGTTGCCTGTGATTGAGTTGCATTTAATTCTGTCCCACCCTTTCTTTGATGTCATCCGATGCACTGCCCGATTTTCGGCTGGCTCCTTTCAATGGTTTGCCAAAGCGCCAGCTAAAGGCCAAGGTTACTACCCGGCTATCTCTGGTAAGTTTAAAGTATTCCCGGGCTTGCTGAAAATCCGTCCAGCCTGCCATTGCCTGCGTATAGAATAGATCGCGGATACCCAGTTTTATACTGGCCTTGTTCTTTAATATTTGTTTGGCTACCCCTGCGGCTAATTGCCCTGTAGGGTCCAATACCTCTTGCAGGTCATTTTGAGCGCGCGTCATATAAAATCCGGAGAGTTCGGCCGACCAACCTCCTTTGAAGCGAAACTGGTTACTGATATTGGTAAACAGTTGAGTAACGGAGGCCGCCAGGGAATTGACGACCACCCCTTCAATTTTTTTCCGATTCAGGTTGGCTTGTATCGTTAATGACCACCAAGGGGTGGGAGTCAGTTGTGAACTTACTGACAAACCGATGTTGACCATCCTGCCCAGATTGCCTTCAGTATAAGTAATCAGCCCATTGGCATCTGAAAAGAATATCTGCGAAAAGTAATTATTAGTTACACTATAACTGAGGGTAGTGATCAGGGATTGTTTATACAGGTGGCTCATTTCAAAGTTCCAGGTAAACTGAGGGCGGAAATAAGGATTACCTGTTTGATAAGTATACTTGTTGATCAGGAATACAAAAGGGTTGAGCTTTTGAAAAGCAGGCCGGTCAATGCGCCGCCCGGCGCTGAAGCTGAAAGTATGTGCACTGTCGGCCTGGTAGCTGGCAAAAGCTGTAGGGAATAAACTATTGTATTGCCTGGCAAATGCTGAATCTTTCCGGATGACATTGCCTAATTGATTGGCATTATAAGCCGTGTGCTCAAAGCGAAGACCTCCCTGTAAGGTCCATTTACCTGCCTGCTGTTGTCCACTTGCATACAATGCATGAATGGTTTCGTCATACAGGAAGTGATTGGTTTTATCGAGGTCGGGTTTCCAGCCATTATTGTGTAATAGTTCATAAACTGCCAGGTTATCAGTTTTAACGTAGGATGTCTTCCAGCCTGTTTCCAGCTTTGCATGTTTGCCAATGGTTTGCTTATAATCAGCCTTGGCCGAATAAACACGTAGGGTAGAAGGGAGGTCACCCCGTAAGCCATCCACATAACTGCTATTGGCCCCGGTGAGTATATTTTGGTAAAACTGCCTATTGTCGATGCTATATTTGAGATAATCAATATCGACTGATAATTCCTTATGTTCTGAAAGGTCATGTTTTGCACTGGCATTTAATCCCAGGTTCTTCCAGGTGCTTTTATTGTCACTCGTGGTATATATTACAGAGTCGATCCCATCGTTATTATTGATCCAATCACCTGAGCTGTTGCCGAAAGTTTTCCTCACCGAGCGCAGACCTGTAAATGTGACACCAAGGGTAGTTTTTACCCAGCGAATAATCAATACCTGCTTTGATATTGTGTGCTACAATTGGGCTGGCTAAATAAGTAGGTTGCTCAAAACGATTGGTAACTGTTTTATTGTCTGCCTTATAATACCAGCGATAGGCATATACATCTGTAAATGCTTTGGATATATTGGTGCTATAGCTGAAGAAGAAATTATAATTGCCATCGCGATAATTCAGTATCAGGCTATTATTGTTTTTATAATACTTTCCCTGTCCATAGGCCAGGTTGAGGTTGCCGTTGAATCCCCTTACTTTATTCTTTTTGGTTTTGATATTGATAATACCTGCATTGCCTGCTGCATCGTATTTGGCAGAAGGATTTGTCATGATCTCAATTGACTCGATCTGTGAAGCATTGATGCTCGCCAGGTAGTTGGCCAGGTCGGCAGCAGGCAGGTAACTGGGTTTTCCATCCATGAGGATCAATACATTGGCTTTGCCTTTGAGGCTGATGGAACCATTCCTGTCAACCGAAACGCCTGGTGATTTTCCAATACCTCCAGCGCTGTAGCCCCTACATTGGTAACTGCTGCATCTACATTGATCACCGTCTTATCAGGCAATAATTCAATCAATGGTTTACGGGCTATTACGGTTACCCCTTTCAGCATGGTAGGCGCCCTTTGCAGGCGAATAGGATTGGCAGTGATTGAAATACTAATGGGCGGCAATGCTACACGATGTGGCATATATCCTGTGGCGGTAATAGAAAGGTGGTATTGGCCCGGCGAAATTTGTTCAAATACATAATTGCCACTATTATCTGTGCTGGTGATTTTGGTTGTTGAAGAGTCGACCGATTTGAGCAGCATAACGGTTACAGCCGGTAGCACTTGCCCCGAACTGTCAGTTACAGCACCGGAAATTTTAAAGCTACCAGGTTGAGCCAGTAGGGCATTACAGATTAATAAGGATAGTAAGATGAATAAGCAGGTAGTCCACTTCACAGATCAGTCGGTTTTAGTTGGGTTGCCCTAAATGTCGCGCCTTTTGTTCGTAAAATAGGCTATGGATATAGGTTTTTTACAAACGGTAGAGGCTTTCCTGCCTGCTAGTAAATCTTTGCATCATAAATAATGCCCTATTCAAACACTTCTTATTTCCTAACTTGCTGATAACTATGATGGCTTCCAATAAATTACCCGAAGTATGGTTGCGCGGCCCCCTGGATGGTATACCCGCTTTGCTGCAACCGGTGGCACATGCCTTATTACAGGCGCAGGAAGAATTGCATGTATTATTAAAGGATTTCCCTGCTGGTTTTTATGGGAAAAACCGGGAGGCGTAGCAGCCCCGGGTTTTCACTTGCAACACATGGCAGGTGTATTGGATAGGTTATTTACTTACGCTGCCGGGCATTGCTTTCTGCTGCACAATTGGAGTATCTGGCTCATGAAGGTTCTCCAGTTGAAGACGTTACGCCTCAACAACTGCTGGCAGGCTTTGATACTCAAATGGCAATTACCATTGCCCTGCTAAAACAAATCGATCCAGCTACCTTAACGGCTATCAGGGGAGTAGGATGAAAACAAGTGCCATCTACTGTCATGGGGCTTTTGTTTCATGCTGCCGAACATACCATGCGGCATACCGGCCAGTTACTGGTCACGGTGCAATGGCTAAAGACAAAACAGGGTGTATAATTCAGGGCCGTAAAAATGATCCCTTCCCTTATCTTCGCCGCCTGAAAAAATGGAAAATGACTGGACTTGATGATGTTTTGCTGCAAAAAGTGATGGTGCATAAGGTAGGCAATCCTTCCCGAGGTGAAGAATTGAAATTATCCGAGAACCCGCTGACCCTCAATGATGAGATCGTTCAAAAGCTACTCACCAAATACTTCCTGGGCGCTTTTAATGAAAATGAGTTGTTCCGGTTTACCCATCTAAGCGATGTGAACCTGAATGAAGTATATAATTATGTACGGGCCATTTTGAGGATACGGATAGTTTTGTACCGCAAGCCGCCTTACTCGCTCAATTTCTGTACAGCAAATCCACCCATGTAAAGGTAAAGGAGGGAGAGCTGTATGTAGTGCTGTTTGACCGCGTATTATTTGAAAGTGAACATACTCGGGCCATCGGGATCTTTAAGTCCGAAACCAAAGAAACCTTTCTTAAGGTATTCCAGCATGGAAAAGTTGGGAAGTGATACAAGAAGAAGGGGTCAATATCAATAAGCTCGACAAAGGCTGTCTCATCTTCAATACCAATACTGTAGAAGGGTATAAAGTTTGTGTGGTGGACAGCACCAATAAACAGAATGATACCCAGTACTGGGTAACGGATTTTTTTGCAGGTACAGCCCTATTCAGACAGCTACCACCACACCGATAAGTATTTAAGTCTTTGCAAAACTTTTGTTACCAATGAATATGCAGAGAAGTTTGATGTAAGCAAAAGTGATCAGATCGACCTGCTGAACCGCTCTATGGATTATTTTAAATCCAAAGAGCAGTTTAACCTTCAGGAGTTTGCCGAAGAAGTGATCCACCACCCCGAAGTAGTGGATACGTTTATGGCCTATAAAAGAACTTTGAATCGGCCCGTAATTTTGAAATAGAAGACGAGTTCGATATCAACTTATCAGCCGTTAAGAAACAGCAGAAGGTGTTTAAAACGGTGTTGAAGCTGGACAAAAACTTCCATATCTATATCCATGGCCGCCGCGACCTGATCGAAAGAGGTGTTGATGAAATGACCGGCAAGAAGTATTATAAGATATACTACGATGAGGAAGCCTGATGTGAGTGTGTACGAGGGGTTTTGCCCGGTAATAAGTATTCACCCTTATATTTCACCGGTTTTGATGTTTCTTTCATAAAAATACCCGAAGTTTACCAGTAACCTTATTGGTAGATATGAAGCATAGGATTGTTTGTTTTTACTGCTTATGGTGGGTTGTACTGCCTGGGGGCAAACCAAAACCGATAGCCTCCTGGAGGCGCTTAACAGCGCTATTGCCGCTGCAGCCAGTTATGACCAGGCAAAAGTGCAGGCCATGCAGCAATTAAAGCAATCAGCCGACAAGATACCGGCCACTGACTTTCCCGCCAGGTTTGCGGCATACCAGCAATTGTATGAGGAGTACAAGATATTTAATTATGACTCGGCCTATAGCTATGCCCGTAAATTGCAACAAACAGCGGCAGCACTGGCGGATCCCCTGCGGAGTGATCTAGCGCGTATTAAACTCAGTTTTATCCTCCTTTCTTCCGGTATGTTCAAGGAGGCTTTTGACTCTCTCCAAAATATCAAGCTCCACCTTTTTCCTGATAGTCTCAAGGCTGAATATTATTCCTTAATGGCCCGTTATTATTATGACCTAGCCGATTATGATAACGATCAATATCATACGCCCGGTTATAACAGCAAGGCCAATGACTACATGGATTCGGCGCTCCGCCTTTTTCCGCCGGACTCTTTTTCTTTCAACTATTACAGCGGACTTAAAAATATCCGGAATGGGCGGCGGGAGGAAGCCGGCCATTATTTTCAAATACTCATGAATGACCCTCATCTTTCCTACCATGAGTTGGCCCTCACGGCTTCTACCCTCAGTGATAATTATATCCAGAATGGTAAAACAGATACCGCCATTCAACTACTTATGCAGGCGGCCATTGCCGATATCAAATCCTCCACCAAAGAAACAGCGGCTATTTTTAACCTGGCCTCCCTACTGTTTAAAAAGGGTGATCTGAAAAGTGCCTCCACTTATATAGAAAAAGCCCTGAATGATGCTTTTTCCTATGGTGCCCGCCAACGAAAAATACAGGTAAGCGCCATCCTACCTCTGATAGAAGCCGAAAAAGTAAACCGGGTGGAAAACGAAAAACGTACCTTAATTACCTATGCGGCTATTGTAACCCTGCTACTATTGGCCCTGGTAGCCCTCATTATTATCGTTTTCCGTCAGCTGCGCAAACTGAAGATCGCCCAGCAGATTATTACGGAAGCAAATATCAAACAACAGGAAATTAATAATAAACTCACTGAGGCCAACAAGTTCAAGGATGAATATATTGGCTACTTCTTTAATGGTAACTCCGAGTTCTATGCCAAAATGGAGAAGTTCAAAAGAACCTGGAGGTAAAGGTCAACGACCGTAAACTGGAAGAAATACGCTTTTTAGCCAATACCATTAATATTAAGAAGGAAAAAGAGGAGCTCCTGGGCAATTTCGACCGTATCTTCCTCAAACTCTTTCCCCACTTTATAGAAGAATTTAATACGTTGTTTGCCCGGGAAGACCAGATCCAGTTAAAGGAAAATGAACTGCTCAATACCGATCTCCGCATTTTTGCCCTCATCCGCATGGGTATCCACGACAGTGAAAAGATAGCCCGGATACTGGAGTATTCTGTCAATACCATCAACACCTACAAAACCAAGATCAAGAACAAGTCCATCATTCCCAACGAAGACTTTGAGCACCGGATCATGGAGATAAAAAGTATTTAGCCTGATTTAACCCCCTACTTCACGTTATATATTAATATTTTCAATTCAATAATAAGTAATTAATAATCAATAATTAACGACTCCCTCTCTGCCTCCAAAAGCCTTTATTTTTTGATACTTTCCCTATATAAATTGGAATCGCTTGCCCACCCCTGTTTCTTTGGTATCCTGAACAGGTAGTCTGCTTACCTGTAAGCCATAAATCTGACGATAAAAACACTTAATCTTAAACTACTGCCATGCAAACAAGACGATTGCTTAAGCAACTCCTTTGCTGCTTTCTCTTCCTATTAGCCCTCCAGGTTGCCCGGGCTCAGGATAAAATCATTACAGGTACTATTTCCGATGAAAAGAATGTTCCCCTTGCAGGCGCTTCTGTTTCCGTAAAAGGCGCTAAGTCCGGCGTAAGTACCGACGCTGTTGGCAATTTCCGCATTACCGTTCCTGCTTCCACTACCGCCCTCGTTATTACTTATGTGGGATATGAACAGGCCGAAGTGGCCATTGGCGGCAAAACAGTGATCGATCTTTCCCTCCAACCGGCTGTTAAATCCATCGATGCCGTTGTGGTGGTAGGTTATGGAACCCAGCGTCGCAAAGATGTTACCGGTTCAGTTGCTTCTGTTGCCGGTTCGCAGCTCAAAAACCTGCCGGTAACCAATGTTACCGAAGCTTTGCAGGGAAGGGCCGCCGGCGTGGAAGTGATCAAGAATACCGGGCAGCCCGATGCACAGCCCACTATCATCATCAGGGGTTTATCTTCTCTGCACCAGCCAGGGCCCCTGTACATAGTGGATGGAATACGCGTGCCGGCCGACAATATCAATGTGCAGGATATTGCTACCATCGATATCCTGAAAGATGCCAGCGCTACCGCCATTTATGGTTCTGCGGCAGCCGGCGGCGTGATCGTGATCACCACCAAAAAGGAAGCGGCGCCAGACCTACCATCAATTTCAACGCGCGTTTCGGCACTACCAGGCCAAAAGTGATCACCCTGCTCAACAAAGCAGAGTACATCCAGCTGGAGAATGTACTCCATCCCGGGTATTTCAAGAATGCCACGCAAACCGATACCCTGTCCGATATCGACTGGACAGATGTATTGTACAGAGATGGAACGGAGCAAAACTATAACCTCTCTGTTTCTGGTTCCTCACCCGTTATGAACTACCTCTTTTCCGGTTTTTACAATAAACAGGAAGGTATCTATGTTAAGAACTATTCCAATATTGGCGGCGCCCGTATCAATACCGATTACAAACTGGGCAAGTTCCTGAAGATAGGAGAGCAGTTGGCCGTATCCAGGCGCAAAACATCTCCCCTCGGTCAGGTAGAATCCCAATTGAAGATCGCGCCCTTCCGCTCTTTGCCCATCATTCCTTTATATGAGAAAGATGGCAGGATCGGTTCCGTACCTCCGGGTTATGGTATCAACTTCGGCGGTCCCAATCCTTATGGTGTAGTGAACTCTGCCGAGATACAGAATTTCAAGAACAACCTCCAGGCCAATGTATATGCTGAAGTGAAACTGCCTTTACATGTAACCTTCCGTACCAATATTGGTTATAACTATTACGATGAATCACAGGATTACTTCCAGGACAATCCCAACTTTGGCCCAGGTACCCCCACTTCCAACTCATTGACCAAGGCCAGCATCCGCAGCAGCCAGTTGTTGACCAACTACCTCTTGACCTATAACCAGTCATTTGGCAATCACAACATCAATGCCGTGGCTGGCTTTGAACAGATCGTTTCCAAATGGAACAACCAGTCTACTACCATGAGCGCAGTAGGGTTGCCCGGTTTTTCCTTTGTACAAACTTCCAATTCCTCCATCAGCACTACCGGTAAAAATGATCCCAATGGCTTGGTTAAATCATTTTTCGGCCGTGTGAATTACAATTATGATGGCAAGTACTATATCTCTGGCTCTTTAAGAGAAGATGCCAACTTCACCGTATTTGGTCCCAATATGCAGCGTGGTACCTTTGGTGCTGTATCCGGCGGCTGGAATATCAGCGATGAGGGCTTCTTCAAGCAAAACCTTCCTTTTATCAATGTGCTCAAGCTGCGCGGTAGTTATGGTACCCTCGGTAACAGCAATATTCCTCCCTACGCTTACCTGGCTTCCTATGCACAGTTTAATGGTACCAGCGGTATTGCCAATGGCGGACAGAATTTTGCACCCGGTGCTCCCCTGGTAATTGCCAACTCTATCAACGCTATTCCCAATCCCGACCTGCACTGGGAAACCGTGCATGAAACCAATTTCGGTATAGATGGTGAATTGCTGGATGGCAAATTATACTTCACGGCCGAGTGGTACAACAAGAAGACCAAAGACATGTTGTATGCCCTGCCACTGCCCAACAGCTCTGGCTATATCTCTCCTTATTTTGTAAACATTGGCCAGGTGAGCAGCAAAGGCGTAGACCTCTTGTTGGGCTATAAAGACAGGAAGGGAGATTTTAGTTACGATGTAAGCGTAAGCGCCGGTTTCAACAAGAATAAGGTACTTGACCTCAACGGCATTACCAATGATGCCCTGTTTGATGGCCGTAACTATTTCAATAATTCCGATCAGAGCGGTTACAACCTCATGGGTACGGCTCCCCTTACCATTACCAGGGCCAACCTGCCCTTTGGCTCCTTCTACGGTTATAAGGTATTGGGTATTTTCCAAACCGATGCAGATGCCGCTTCCCAAAAGTAAATGATAAAGGCGCCCATGCCGGCGACCTTATTTTCGACGATATCGACAAAGACGGAAAGATCACTTCAGCCGATCGCCAGGTATTGGGCAACCCCAATCCCAAACTCGTATTTGGGGCCAGCATCCGCCTTGGCTGGAAAGGATTTGATGTAGCTATGCTGTTCAATGGTGTAGCAGGTGTAGACCTTTTCAATGGAGTAAAAGCATACCAACAGTACCGCTTCTCCGATGGTAACACTACTACCAAGATCTTCAATGCTTCTTTCTTTGGTTCCAATGGCCTTACCAGTCAGCCGCGCGTTACAGCGCCTGATGGTACCCTTGATCCCAATGGCAACTATACTTCTGTCAATAGCTACTTTGTGGAAAATGGCAGCTACCTCAAATTGAAGAACCTGCAGGTAGGTTACACCTTCACCAATGATATCCTGCGCAAAGTTGGTATTCAAAGCGCCAGGGTATTTGGCATGGCCAATAACCTCTTTGTGATCACTAAGTATTCCGGTGTCGATCCTGAAATTGCCAGCAGCTTCTCTATTCAGTCGCAGGCCGGATTTGTAGGTACTACCGTAGGCGTTACCACCAGGGGCGTAGATGCGGTACCCCAATATCCCCAAAACAGGATCTTCTCTGTAGGCTTTGACATTACTTTTTAATGCTCCCAAAACTTAGCAATCATGTACAAGAAAATATTCACTATACTCATTGTGACCGCTGTAAGCGTAGCGGCATGTAAGAAAGACCCCGACCTGGTGGGCCCCAAAGACCAGTATTCCACCAGTAACTATCCGGCCAGCATAGCCGATCTCGAAAGCGTATTGGCTCCCTGTTATTCCAATCTGCGCGACCAGCACCTTTTGGGTTCAACTACCTCACCAAGATGATGGCCAACGCTACCCATGCCGGCAGCGCTGACTATTCCGATCCCGATTGGCTGGGCTTCATTGACGTAAGCAATATGCAACCAGCTAATGGATTTGTAGCCGGTGTGTGGCAGGCCCTCTATGCCGGTGTAAAAAATTGCAATGTAGCCTTATCAGGAGCCGACTTCTTTGAGAAAAATGGCGCTAAAGAAGCCGATAAGCCCAGGATTGATTATATCCGTGGACAGGCTTATTTCATGCGTGCTTATTATTATTTTCAGTTGGAAAATCTTTACGGAGAAGACTATAAAGTCGGTCCATCAGCAGCAGATACATTGGGCGTTCCATTATTTAAAGGCCTGCCTGCAGGCTTCGAGTCCACCCAGCAACCACGCGCACATATTAATGCCGTATGGGCCCTCATTGAAAGCGACCTGCTGGAAGCTGCCAAACTACTAAAAGGCAAAGTGTGGACAGGCAATGATGTGGGAAGAGTAACAGAATGGGCTGCCAAAGGCCTGTTGGGTAAAGCTTATGTATTCCGGAAAGATTGGGCCAAAGCAAAACCCGTACTCAAAGATGTCATCGATAACAGCGGCAAAACACTCATGCCCTATGCCAAATACAGGGATGCCTTTATTGGCATCAGCGCTAACGAATTCAACGAAGAATCCTTGTTTGAGTTGAATATCGACCAGGATTCCAAAGGCGGTTACGGTGTATACAGTGGCGCCGCCAATGCCACTTCTATCAATGGACTTATATTTCCTCCCTACGCTCTGGGCCTGAATGGTAAGGAGGAATCTTCCCTGCCCCTGGGTTATGGCGGTAATATAGGTATGCACGATAAGAACATCCTGCGCTATGGTTATACCGAGGGTACTTATACCCTGGTGACCAATCCCAATTTCAACAGCAGCAAAGATCCCAGCTATTCCAACCCTGAGAAGGTGATGGACCCGGTATACAAAGCAAAAGCACTGGCTGTACGGACCAATAAAACAGCCGATCCACGGTTGTATGTAAATACCCTCCAACCCTGGCTCGATTCCGTAAGACGCGATGGTACCAACTGGTATCCCGTAGCTAGACCTTCTTACATTATGGGCGATGCCAATCTCAACCAACAACTTGGCTGGAGCTTCCGTAAATATGCACCCATCTTTAATGATATCAATAACGTGGGGCCAGCTGATGGCGCCAATATTTACATCCTGCGCATGGCCGATGTGTACCTCCTGTACGCAGAAGCCTGCGCTAATGCTGCAGAAGCATCCACCGCATTGGAATACATCAATAAAGTAAAAAGACGCGCTTACGGTCTTCCCATCAACACTTCATCCGGGGTGGACTATGCCAGCCTCACTGCCGAAACCATGGCCAAAAAGCAAGCGATCCTGTAATGGGCAACAATCCGCTGTATTATGAGCGCTGGGCCGAATTATTTAATGAAGCACAGTGGTGGTTTGATATTTGCCGCTGGCACCTGGGTGCTTCAGAAGCTACCTTTTATGTAACCGCCAGGGCCCTCAATGGAGCGTCTTTCAAATGGGCCGACAAAGCCTACTCCTGGCCAATCCCCATCACAGAACTCAATTCTAATCCCAAAATGGCCGGCCAACAGAACCCCGGCTACTAAGCAAAGCCAGTATATGAAACACCTTTTCCGGGTATCACTTATAGGATGGATGTTGTTGATAACATCCATCCATCTTGTTGCGCAGGACAACCTGAAAAACCTGCCCGAACTGAGCTTGCCCATCAGTAAAAAAAAATGGTGATAGCGCATTGCATGACGAATATCATTCGCTACAAAGGCCATAAACTGGAAGATAGCTGCGATCCCGAATATTATGCCGCCAAAGGCAATATCACAGCGCCCTTGGGCGGCCTTACCCAGGTAAAGGTGATGACCGATTCACTCCTGAAAGACAAAACCCTGGATGAAACCGTGGAATTTGAAATGCGCACCGCTATGCAAAGCGGCATCGATGGCTTTCAATTCTATTATGTGTTGGGCGCTCCTGACTGGGATGATATTATCAAGGCTTATTTCCGCGTAGCAGATAAGCAACAACTGGATTTTAAACTCACCCTCTGCGTATCACATCCCGGCGGCTCTACCGAAGAGGCCAAGGTAGCCGAGCTGGCCAGGCGCATGAATGGTATTTTCAACGAGGTAGGCCACAACAATCCTCACTGGCTGCGTACCCCGATGGCCGGCTGCTGCTGTACCTATGGTATGGGGAAAGCCTGGCGGATATTCCGGCCGACCGACAGGGCCTGCCCGAAAGTTATTTTGTAGCCCGCGCTTACAGGCGATTGGGTGATGCGGTCAACGAAAGGTTTGCACTGGCCCGTACCATCAATGAACGTATCGACGAACAGAAAGCCAACGAATACCTGGATTATTTTCCGGCTGTATGGATGTGGACAGTTTCATACACCAACGATTACGCCGGCAAGCTCGTGGCAGATGCCTGTCGCAAACGCAACAGGACCTTTATGGGGGCGGCCTTCAATGACTTCTATACTTCTAAATTGCTGAAGCGCGGTACCTGGGATATGTTTCATTATGCCAGCGAGGCAGTCAGTGCAGGGATTGGTAAAGTAGAACGTAAATACATTGCCACCGGTTTGTCGTGGAACTTCCGGAAGATGCTGGAGTTTGGGATAGCAGAGGACGTATCCATTATGAATATCATTACCTGGAATGATTATCCCGAAGGCCATCACCTGGCGCCCGAGATCAACCACAATGATGGCTTCTCCCTCTTATTGAAATATTATAAGAGCGTATGGAAAAAGAACCTTTTCCATACCAAGCCAATGATATTGCCATTGCCTTCTTTAAGAAGTACAGGCATGATATCAATCCGGCGCCTTATAATATACCCGTGGAAAGTTTTCAGCAGGATGCCGTGCAACGCAAAGAAGAGGACTCCATTGAAGTGGTGACCATCTTACAGGATAAGGCCCAATTGATGATCAACGATAAGGCCATACAGGTGCCGGCTGGTTTTACAGTATCCAGGATCGCGCAACAAAAAGGTGCCGTACGCGTATCAATCATCCGCAATGGCATTACCCTCAAAAAGTTTGTTACCCCAGAGCAGATCACCAATAAGCCCATGAGGGCCGACCGCCTTACTTATTCCTGGAGTACAGAAACAGATCACTACCGAAGGGCCATCCTGGGCGAATTGTCCACCACGGCAGCCACAGTAGAATAAGTGTCCAACGCAAAAAACAAAGAAGCATGATGTTATTGAAAAAAATAAGTTGTTATATACTCCTGGTGCTTCTGGTACCCCGGGCATCCGCACAATCCGCCAACCTGGTTCAGGTAAGCATGGGCAAAGTGAAGTTGGACTTTGTACTCGATGCAGATGGCACACCTACCTATGCGGTGCAGTATAACCAGCAACAGGTAATTGCCCCTTCCAGGTTGGGCTTTTCCTTAACAGATGACAGGACTTTTTATAAAGGCTTTAAACTGTTGCATACCAGTCGACGTACTGTTAATGAATCCTGGCAGCCCGTATGGGGGAGGTAAATTCCATTCGCAATCAGTATGAAGAACTCACCGTGGCCCTGCGCCAGCGAAAAACGCCCAACCGCCTGCTCAATATTGTATTTCGCGTATTTGAAGAGGGCGTAGGTTTCCGGTATGAATTTCCACTACAGCCCAACCTGAAATATTTCGTTGTAGCCGATGAATTGACACAGTTCAATTTGACCGGTGACCACAAAACATTCTGGATACCGGGCGACTACGATACCAATGAGTATCTCTATACCACATCGTTACTAAGCGGGATCGACAATACCGGCATCGTGAAAAGTTCTACTGATATTGCCGTGCGTACAGCACCCGATCCCTATGCTGTACAAACGCCCCTGATGATGAAAAGCAAAGAAGGCCTGTATATTAATATACATGAGGCCGCCCTCATCAACTATCCGGCCATGCAGTTACACGTAGACAGGACGCATTATTCTTTGTCCTCCAGCCTGGTGCCCGATGCCACCGGAAATAAAGCCTACCTGCATGCGCCTTGCCCAATCCCCTGGCGCACAATTATTGTATCTGATAGGGCAGCCGATGTACTGGCTTCCAAAATGATCCTCAATTTGAATGAACCTACCTCAATTACCAATACCTCCTGGATAAAACCCATGAAGTTTGTAGGTATATGGTGGGAAATGCAAACCGCAAAAGCCACTTGGAACTATTCCAACTTTCCGGATAGCACCGATGCCAATGGTAAGTTGATCCCCAATGGCACACATGGCGCCAACACCGCCAACGTAAAAAGTATATTGACTTTGCGGCAGCCAATGGCATTGGCGGTGTGTTGGTAGAGGGTTGGAATAAAGGCTGGGAAGACTGGTTTGGCAACTGGAAAGAAAACGTGTTTTCCTTTACGACCCCTTATCCTGATTTTGATGTGCGGGAGATCACCCGTTATGCAGCTTCAAAGGGGTGACGATGATCATGCACAACGAGACTTCCGGATCAGCTACCGAATATGAACGCCAGTTGGACACCGCTTACCGGTTTATGAACCTGATGGGCTATACTTCAGTGAAGACAGGGTATGTGGGCAGGATCATTCCCCGGGGCGAGTACCACGATGGTCAGTGGATGGTGAATCATTATGAACGCGTGGCAAAGAAGGCTGCGGAACACCAGGTAACTATTGATGTGCATGAACCCATGCGGCCTACCGGCCAGCATCGTACCTGGCCCAACTGGATGGCCAGCGAAGCGGGCAGGGGCAACGAATACAACGCATTTAGCAATGGTAGTCCGCCCGAACATGAAACCATCCTGCCCTTTACCAGGCTGATCGGTGGCCCGATGGATTATACACCTGGTATCTTTAAAATGAAAGGGTATACCGGCTATGCGCCTGAGCGCCAGATGCATACCACCCTGGCAAAACAATTGGCCTTGTACGTGACTATTTACAGTCCCCTGCAAATGGCTGCCGATCTGCCCGAGAATTATGCTGCTAAGCCCGATGCCTTTCAGTTTATTAAGGATGTACCGGTTGATTGGGACGATACAAAGATCGTCGAAGCGGAGCCAGGCGATTATATAAGTATAGCACGTAAGGAAAAAGGCGGCCGAAATTGGTATATTGGCACTATTACCGATGAGAATAGTCGAACTTCAGTTCTGCCACTCAGTTTCCTGGATAAAGGGCAACCATATATTGCCGTGATCTATGGAGATGCGCCGGGGGGCAGGCTGGAAGTCGAATCCAGAAGCGTACAGGATCGAGACCTTCCTGGTCGACAGCAGCAGTATATTGAAGTTGAAACTGGCAGCCGGTGGCGGCGCGGCTATACAGTTGAGGCCGGCCAGCCCTACCGATCTGAAACAATTTAAAAGTATTCATCAAAATAATTACCTGACCGCTGAGACGTAGAGTACATTAGGAATTATAATGTGTAAGCTTATTCTCCGCCCGGACGCTTTCGCCGCTTATGGGCGCTTCTACGTCTCCGCGGTTATGATCCGGGTTATCTACCAGACCCAGGGTCCATAACGATAGGAGGGGGCATCGGGCTCATCCAATACATATTTGGGCATTTGCTTTTTTAATGCTTGATATAGGTCCTTGTAAAGTGGACAATTGTATATGCGAATGGCCTTGTACTTTCTGAATATCGGAGAAGTTCCAGGTATCGGGATAGGTGGATATTTTTGTAAGGGCTGTTAATATCTTCAAAGCGGACTTATTCTTATAACTCGCCAGGGATTTACAATAAGCATCCAATTCATCGTTAACAGATCGTACGCCAGTTTTAATGTACTGGTCAAAATATTGTTGCAGTACCGGAAAGAACGACGAGTCGGGGAATACTTCAATGGCCCGGAAGATATGGTCGTTACAATAAGCATTGCCGCTCAGCCCTTTTATTTTTGATCCTATCAACCCTGCATCTGCTTCTTTCTTAAATTTCGCCAGTGCAAATATCAATCGCAGATCGTGACACTCTGTCGAGGGAGCGAGACCTCCCTTCTGATAATGGTATAATATTTTTCCTGTGGTTGGATTTCTTTGATCATTTGCTTAGCAGTTGCCAAATAAATATGGTCATTCAGCACCAGGTCGATCAAAGTATCTTTTGTAACCTGTTTAGCATTAGTTGTGCTTCCGTGATCATAAGGTCACCAATAGTAGGGGAGTCAGCAATGTCGTCAGCATACCACCATACCACTTGTGCCGTATCTGAAAGGTGGCGCTTAAGAATGCTAAAAAGCTGGGGTCTTTCCTGCGCAGTAGGGCCTCGAAGGCAAGAATCCTGATCATGGGGATTGGGTGGTCGGTTGATGCGATCAATTCTTCTCTGGAAAAACTATCAACAAGGTATTGCATGGTGGCGGTATCCCGGTTGCCTAACTCTTGTTTGTGCTTCAGCTTATTTATTTTTGTTGTAAAGCCAGGCGAGGAGCCTGATGATCAGTGCAACTTACCAATAAGATCAGGCAGCAAGAGATAAGGGTACAGAACTTCATGGGATTTTAAAAGAGATGAAAAGAAGGCAGATTTCCATAATTTGCTACCTGTTTGCAGTCTTTCTGGCAGCGGCTTTACCTATTCTGGCGATCAGTATTTTGCTCAGCAAGACACCTGCAAGCGCTAGTATAGCTGCGAATCCAATATCATTAAGAAATGCAGCAGAGTGAAAGCCAAATCGTTCGTAGCAATTGTCGATGCATTTGCCTCCAAAGTAATCATAAAAAACATACGGGTATCCATAGGAATCGATACTGTCAACTGCTGCATTTCTTTTCGAGGTCAGCTCCGTGAGGCAGATAAAAATGAGGACTGTCAGGATGACGGTATGGAGGATGGTGTACAGGACGGTTTTTATCATGTTCCACTAATTAATTGGAAGATATCGTTGCATTGCTTGTGATTAATAAGAGCTGTTTCATTTCCTAATCTAGTCAAGTTGAGCTTCAATTATTTTATTATCAACATCTATGGTGAGCCATTTTTCTTGGTCTGAGCCTGGTATACATTCCTCAATGTTCAGATCCCTCGCATATCGGCTCAAAGATTTGCTGCCAAACTTTAGGATCAATTCATAATCGGTTTGTCCGTCTGTGCCAATAAAAGCGTTGAGCTTGACTTCCCTGTGCTCATTTACATGCTTTTTCGAATAATGGTTGACTGGTTGTGATCCTATGACCCCGTCACACTAAAACCCTTTGGTGTCATCATTTTCCAGGTGCTGCAACGCGTGGGAAATGGCATGTTCAAGAATATCACAAAAGCCCTGGTCGATCATTCAAATCTTTATTTTTGCAGAAACTCTTCAATAGTTCCTTCTTTTACAGTTAACCTATCCGGATCCGGATAATCAGAAAGCCCAAGTAGATCCCATTTTGTCTGCCCTGTTATGATTTTTGACGGCTCTATTTTCGTTCCATAGTTAAAGACCTCCAAAAGCAATACTTCATTCTTTATTCCACGGCCTTCTACAATCTCAAATTTGTCGCTGGGAAATTGCTTGTCTGGATAAAAATCCTGGCCGCCAAAAGAGAAAACCTTATTATTATCCAGTTGAAAAAGATAATGTACACCCTCATCTTCTTGCTCTTCCAGTTCATAATAGCGGTCAGAACTAACCTCAACTACAGTAACAATATTCTTTTGTTTTAAGAACCCGATGCTGTTTCTCTCCTTATTTAGTTTTAAGCGACCTTCAAGGGTTACCCATACTCCAATGCCTATACAGGCTGCTACAGTCCCTAAAAGTAGGAGGATTTCGGCCTGTGTTTTCATGCCTGGAAAAACTATTGCACCTATTACCAAAGCCAGCAAAGTCCAGATAACCAGTACCCGGGTATCCTTTTTGGCCCTCTTTTGAAGTTGCGCTAGTTGTTGATAAAGAATTGCCAATTCTTTATCCTGCAAGGGTCTGTTGAATTTCATTTTATCGGGGTTCTCGAAGTGTCATAATTCGGAGAATAATTACTTATTGATCGTTGCACCTATAATACAATCAACCACATTTTCCGCCCTGCAGTTGTTGAGCCCTGCACCCCAGCAGGCATTAAATTCGAGGACAAACCATCCAATGGAAGCATTGAATGCCAGGTCAACCACCACCACCGGAGGCAGTTGCTCTTTGTTATTATTTACAAAGTCAGATAGAAAGGAGCTGGCATCAATCAGGTCGGCAGCGCCCTCATACAAGGCTATATCTTTCACCATGCCGTTCATAATATACCCTCTTGCTTCCGCCTGGATATTGTCAACAATACCGGAAACAAGTATCTCCTCAGTATCCTCTAATCCTTTTGTTGCTTGCAGGAAGTCGGCATGCGTTTGAAATATATCTGCGAGAAATAGTTTTGGGATAACAGGCTTAATGAAAATGAGGAAATCACTTTCAGACATTTCTCTGATTTGCTTTTGCGTAATATCCCTTTTGGTCCATTCTTTATCAAGCCTTGTTATGAGCGTGTCATCTGGTGAGATGAGTTCCACCTCATAGATTTGAGCCAGTACAAGCGCAAATGTTTGGTTGCCATAGATGGCGATGGGCTGATTGGCCAATGCGTCGTCTTTGATCCAGTATTTCCCAAGTCTTTTTACCTGCCCACCGCTTTTTGTCCAGGTTTCCAAAACCTGTTCAAATTCTATATCTGTTTTTCAGGGATTAGAAGTGTCGTTGCTCCGCGCATAGTATTATAATTTGCTTTTTATTGTCTTCCGTCGGAGGTCGATTATGATTCTTCTACACTCTCTTCATATTTCCAATCGTCGTCTTTACTATCCCGCCATGCCCACCAGCCGTATTGTAAGTGATATATTTCATTAGCCGAGGGATCAAGTTTAGTAATTTGCTCTAAAGTAACCAGCATTGCATCTCCTAAATCGGGGATAAGCTGGTATGGAACTGCCAGTCACCATCATCATTGTGGTAAACATACAATATCGGATCACCTTCAAATGCCTGCTTTGTCGTATAAACCCCTAAGTTCCTCTCTTCATAGAATTTGAAGTCTGTATTCCTGTCGAGCAATGGTTGTTTGAATTTCCAGTCGGGATTGAAGTCTTTATCCCATGGAAAATGGTGCTGCTTATCGGGCCATGCAAGTTGTAGCAAGGGAAAGTCAAAGGTTTGATCATAAAACCAGCCTCCATAACCTACATAGTTTTGATAGTATTCTTTGTCAACCTGCAGGAATTGAATTTGATACCCCTCCAGGAATTCAGCGTAAAGTTTGTTTGTAGTGAGCTTTTCACCTTTCTTAATAAGGTCACAAGCAGTATTAAGCACAGCACTCAATACTTCTGTTTTTAAGCCAAAACATATGATCTCTGGATGTCGAAATCTTTTATAAAGTCCAATGGAATACGAAAAGCCAGGTAAATAGTTGTCGGGCTCAAGTATTGCTAGATGGCACCCATACTTTTCAATATTATCGAGTATGGTTTGTTTAGCTTCCCTGTCGTGATGGTCGTGGGTGCAAGTCATGTTAAAGTGTGTGTAATCTAAGTAAAGTGCTTTTATTTTTGATCAGTTTATTTTTCTCCGAATATAGTACCATGGAATATTGAAGAGCCCCTTTTTTTAAGTCAATATTTATTTTGTCTCCTATGGCGACCTCATTATATTGAGCTGATGAAACCATAATTTCCTCTTTATCGTGGTGGTACCCCCAGGGAGCAACTTTTACATGATAGGTTGTACTGCGCCGGCTTTTGCTTATTCTTTTGTCAAGTACCTCTGTTGGATAAATGGTTGGCTGGGAATCGTCGTAAACGCAATTTGCTGCATAAGTTCCTGCATAACTGTACAGTCCAACATTGAAAATAAGTGAGCAATAAATCCACCATTTATTTCTTGTTGTATTTTCGATCAGTTTATGTGTCAGGAATAATACGGCCAATATAATAATGCAGGCTATACTGCCTGGAATGATCATGCTGTAGAAGCTTTCAAATTCAAAATCGAACAGAACCCTTAGAAAGATGATCCAGGCTGCTACGTCAATAAAGTCTGCAACATCAAATTTGTCTTCACCATTTTTATCTGCGCTGATTTCTACAAGCGTTGCCATACTTGGCTTGTGAAGCCCATTTAACAATAGCCCCACTATGGGAATTGTCAAAAGTATTCCCAATAAAAGCTTATAAGGATTTGGGTATATCAGAAACCAGAGTGAAAGCCCAATTGTGATCCATTCCAACCAGTCAAGTTTATGAAAAGTCAGTTTAGAAATTCTTACTGTATTTGATTTATGCTGTCGCTTCGGGCGAACCAGTTTTTTTCTACGTCTCTTGGGCATTGGTCTGATTATGGTGGACTCACTTCTAAATATACTTTTCTTAACCAGTTTTATGCGCTGTGATGCTCTGTAATTTTTTTATTAGGATGATCAGAATTGCATTATGTCTTAGTTGTAATAAAGGGTTTCTTTTATAGCTCAGTCAGGCTCTTTGTTTCGTCTGTTGGGTAAACACCGTTTTCCAGGAAATAGCAATATTTTCTCAGATCGGTTTCTGTGGGGCCATTCAGGTAATCGATATATTGAATATCATCTTTATTATCCAAATTGGCTAGTAATCGTGGTTTTTGCTCCCACCATTCCTTACACTTTTGGTAGGTCCAGTAATTATTGCCGTTACAGGAATAGCTGTCCAAAACTTCTACTGCTGCTGCGTCGATCACACATAGAAATTCGCTATAAGATAGGGGTTGCTTAAATATGTATTCACAAGCGTTCCAGTCAGACAAAACATTATAAGGAGCTGCAGGGTTACCTGTTCCGCAGGTGTCTGATTCGCCCGTATAAAATGGTCCCGGAAAGTTGAGGGATTCTTTTGACGCCAATGGTCGGTATCAATAAAATAATTATGCTTCGGTTCCGGATCCCTGAACGTCAATATTTCTCCCCTTATAAAAACGCCAAGATCGGGTCGGTAAAAGAAGGCTTTAAAATCCAAACCATATCTTTCGATGAATCGGACTGCTTCTTTTTCAATGGCAAGCAAGTGGTTGACAATGTAGGCATCGGGATCGAATTGGGCAGAGCCGCTTTGTCCAGGCTGCTCAGCACCTGGTTTAGAAAAATGCCTTTTAATGCTTGTATGATTTTCATAAAAAATGCCCCGTATCATTCAGGAAGCGTTTATGCGTGGTTGCCGGAAAGAGATCAATAAAATAGGATATCATCATTCTTTAACTCACGCTTAAACAGGAATAGATTGGGATAAGAGGGCAGCGATGCCACAATGTCGAAAATGGCATAATAAAAGAAAGTCATGCGGCCTGTCAATATCGCCAGAAAGCAGGATACAAAACAGGCAAACATAGACAACAATACCCTTAATCTATGTATCTTTTCGTAGGCTATTACTTTTTCTTCAAAGACTTCTATTTCGTCAATTTTTCTTAATTGCTTCCGTTGGTGTTGGGCAAGAAGAATGGTTAGCAGGACCATGCCAAATAAAATGGGTAATGTCAGCTTTTTGCCTGGGTCAAATCCTGCAAGTATATAGATATTGCTCTTAAGCAGGATATAAGTACCCACGGTTGCAACTATGTTGCTGAGCAGGATTTGGAAAAACAGGATCTTGTACTTCCTGGCATCAATGGTGTATAAGCTCATACTTCGGGGTGTTTAGGTTTAGGGGCTGCTTGTCAACAATATACACCATAAAAACATCCTGTAAAACTTCCGCTCAGGCTCGGAAACGCTGATTGCCCAGGCCTCTGGAGGCCCTCTGCCAGATCCTTCACAGATGTCTGCCGGGTAAGGTTGTCCTGAGACAAGCCAATCCTAGGCAAGTAATAAGGTAATAGTAAGCCAATAGTAAGAGAATTGGCCTCAACTGCAGGCTGGACGCGGAAACCTGTTTTTAGGCGTTTCGAAAGCAGCCACTGGCCTGAGTTTGGGCCAAAAAAAGGCTTGTATAGACATCATTTCGTGGCATATCCTGATATACGAAAAAAAGCCCCGGACCATGTGCCAGGCCTGGTTATTTTTTACCGTTTCCCAAAAGGTGGTGACCACAAATGCATGCTTAATTAGTTGAGATTCAGTAGCACATAGCACCCACACCCTGATCTCACCCAGAGCAGAACCTGGGCATATTATAGTATATCATATATTAATTGCATAAATAATGAATAATTAAACCATAGATATTCCGCATCTATTTAAGGCGGTATATCTGTGAAACATCTGCGGTATATATCTGGAATATCTCTGGGATATTCTACAAACTAACAGCTACTCAGCCAGCCATTAACCCCTTTCACAAAGCCCTTCCAGGAGAGCCAGCCTCCCTTTTCACCAAATTTTAATTTGGAAGTGCAGCGGATAAATCCAATATTTGGTCAACCAATATTTGGTTAACCAATATTTGGTTAACCAATTTGGTTTAATAACGATAAATCGCTTACTATATGGGAAAGCTCCAACCCCTTTTGCTCTTGTTTCTCCTTTTTAACCTCAGTGCATGGGCCCAGAATACCGTCAAGGGAAAGGTCACTAATGCCAAAACAGGCCTGCCCCTAGCTGATGTTTCCATCAGCGTGGTGGGTGGTAAGACCGGTTCAGGTGTTACTACCGATAGTGCCGGTAACTTTTCCCTTAAACTCAACAGCCGCAGCTCCGGTAAACTCATGATCTCCGCCATTGGCTACAAAAACCACCTGGTAGAGCTGGACGGAAAGGATTTCCTGACTGTTCAACTTAGCACCGTGGCGGCTACACTCGATGATGTGGTGGTGATCGGTTATGGTGCGCAAAAGAAATCACATCTTACCGGTTCCATTGCCAAACTGAAAAACGACAACCTGGATGAAATTCCTACCTCCAGTCTCGACAAAGCCCTTATTGGCAAAATGGCCGGCGTTACCGTACAAAACCTTAGTTCCGAAGTGGGTACCACACCCCGGGTACGCGTGCGGGGCCTTAGCTCCATCAGCGCCAATGCCGATCCCCTGGTAGTGGTTGATGGCCACCCCGTGCCGGATGGCCTGGCGATGGTAAATCCCTATGATGTGGAATCGGTGGAGGTATTGAAAGATGCTGCTTCCGCAGCCATCTATGGTTCCCGCGGCGCCAATGGCGTCATCATCATCACCACCAAGAGCGGCAAGACCAATAAACCGAAGTACACCGTGAAATCCTATTACGGCGTAAAGAGTGCGTACAAACTGCACCCCATCATGAGCACATCGGAATACACCGAAAAATGTACGACGAAGCAGCCATGCGGGCAAAGATCCCACCGTTACCGCCGACAAACAAAACCTCATCACCCCACAGGAAAAAGCCCGCTACCTGGTAGAAAGCGTATTGCGCAATGGCGATGGCACCGACTGGCAGGATGAAGGATTGCAGGATGCAGCCATCTACAATATGCAGCTGGGCGTATCCGGCGGCAAAGATGTGCGCTATTATATTTCCGGCAATTACCAGTCCGACAAGGGGATCATGACCCACAATGAATTTAATCGCATGAACTTTAAAACCAAGCTGGATGGAAATCTTGGTACCAAAGTGAAGTTCAGCCTCAACTTAAATCCCTCCTACACCCGCAGTGAACTGCCTGCCGTGAACTATACTGATTATTACCGTTTCTATTCCGGCTTGCCCGTCTATCATACCACCGCCACCGCGGCTTTTGTAAACCAAAATCCGCAATGGGCAGGTATAAGGCCGGGTGATTGGGCACAGGCTGGTCACTTCTCCAACCTGGTATACCAGGGTTATATGCCCGATGGCAGCTATTACAACAGTGCTTTAGATCCTACCGCTACCGGTGGTAAACTGATCCCTTTCTCTTCCAGCAACAATACCCCCAAATCCATTGCCGACAGGCAGAGCCGCTTTAGCGATAACTATCGTGTGTTGGGTGGTTTTGACCTGAGCATTGAATTAATGAAAGGGCTCATCCTGAAATCATCCGCCAGCGCATATTTCAATTATACAGAGACCAACTCTTTTTCCAAACGAAATGCCAAAGCCGATGGCGATGTGAACAGGGGCGTCAACTACTCCCGCAAATTCATTGACCTGCTTTGGGAAAATACGCTGAACTACAATACTTCCTTTGGTGATCATACTCTGTCGGGCGTATTGGGGTATACCGCACAGAAAACAACCATCAATGAAAGCCAGATCACCGGTGTGAACCTGCCCAGCGATAATATCCAAACATTGAACCAGGCTTCATCCATTGAGTTAGCCGGCACTTATACTACTAAAACCCCCATTGGCCTGCTCTCTTACCTGGGCCGCGTGAATTATGATTACCAGGGTAAATACTTGTTGTCTGCCAGTCTCCGTACAGATGGCAGCGGTTATTTTCCACCCCGGCAAAAATATGGTTGGTTCCCTGCCGTGTCTGCAGGCTGGCGCGTCAGCAGCGAACCATTTATGGAAGATGTTAACTGGCTCAGCAACCTGAAACTGCGTACCAGTTATGGCGCTACAGGTAACAATAAAATAGAACCCTTCTCTTACCTGGAGTTGTTGAACATGGCCAACTATCCACTGGGTGGTGGTACCGGTACTCTCAACAATGGCCTCGCAGCCAACAATGATGTATTGCCCAACGTGCTCACCTGGGAACGTACTTTCCAGTACAATGCAGGCATCGACCTCGGTTTCTTCAAAGACCGCCTCACCATGAGCCTGGAATATTATAATGGTACTACCGACAGGTTGCTGTTCAAACAGAATACCATGTCATTCTCTGGTTCCAACCAGTTTTGGAACAATATTGGCAAAGTGCGCAACCAGGGTTTTGAACTGGAATTGACTTCCAACAACCTGCGCAGGAAGAACCTGGAATGGGTAACCATGTTCAATTTCGCCACCAACAAAAACAAATTGTTGGATATGGGAGGCGAACCCTTCCAATACAATTATGGTGAGCGCAATGAGATCTATGCAGCCATCGTTAGTGCTCCTTCCGTACAGTTCTTTGGGTATAAAGCCGATGGCGTTTGGAAGTCTGATCAGGAGATAGCCGATGCGCAGGCAGCAGGTTATAGCAGTTCCCTCTCCAAATACTTTGTGGCAGGCGGATTGAAGTTTGTGGATGTGGATGGCAATAAACGCATCGATGAAAAAGACCGTACCGTACTTGGTCGCCCCTTCCCTGATTTTACCTGGGGTATGACCAACAATATTAAGTACAAGAATTTCGACGTGAGCATTACCATCCAGGGCGTACAGGGATTGGACCTAATTAATGGCGATGCCAACTACAACGAATCAAGGTGGTACAATAAGAACTACAATACGGCCGACAGGTGGGTGAGTGCAGCCAATCCCGGCGATGGTAAAACCCCGTACGGGACCAATGGTTCCGATTGGATGCTGACGGATTACGTGATAGAAGATGGTTCCTACGTGGCCCTGCGCAGCGTGATATTGGGTTACTCCTTACCGGCGGCTATTTCAAAAGAATGAAGCTGAATGGACTGCGCGTATATGCTTCCGGAGAAAACCTGCTGTATATCATGTCGTCTTCTTACCGGGGTATCAATCCCGAAGCACGAACCACTTCCAATCAATATGCATCTCCATTGATCGATGGCTACCAGCGGGGCGCCTTCCCCATTGGAAGGACAGTGACAGTGGGTATTGACATTAATTTCTAACGAATGGCCTATAAACTGCATACAATGAAAACTTGCTCCTATATCATATTCACCTTGTTGCTGGCCGGCCTGATGGCTTCCTGCAACAAGATCATCGACCTCAAGCCGGAGTCGAATGTGGACGTTGAAAATTATTATAAAAACTATGATGAGGTGAAAGTGGCTTTGACCGGCTGCTACAGCGGTCTGCAAAAACCGCTGGAAACAGAATGGATGATGACGGAGCTGCGTTCTGATGTTACCAAACAGGGACAAACAGGTAGTACAGCTGTTGCCAATATAGAACTGAACGACCTGAATACTTACCTTCAAAACTCAGGTCATAGCCAGGTATACAATTACTGGTTCTATACCTATAAGAATATCCGTAGCGCCAACTATGTACTGAGAAGCCTGGGCGTATCCTACAGCAATGGCCAGATCACCCTGGGAGCGGGTACCGCGCAAATGGAAGAAGACCGCCGCAAGCAACTGGCCGGGGAAGCTTTGTTTATCCGCGCTTATCATTATTTCAACCTGGTGCGCTTGTTTGGAGGTGTGTTCTTACTTACCGACCCCAAAACACCCGCCGAACTGAAACAGATTAACCGGTCTTCTGTAGACGATTGTTACAAATTGATTGTCGCCGATCTGGAAGCTGCTAAGAACTACCTGCCCCGTAAAAACTATAACGCCCAGGCGCAGGAAGACCTGGGCCGCGCTACCATTTGGGCCGCAGAATCACTCCTGGCCAAAGTATACCTGACCACCAATCGCAAAACAGATGCATTGGTTTTACTGGAAGATGTGATCGCCGCCAGTGGCCACGATCTGTTGACTGCTTATGCCGATGTATTTTCCATCAACAACGAAATGAATAAGGAGATCGTCTTCGCGGTGCGTTATAAAGCCGGGGGATTGGGACTGGGCAATTATATGGCCAATAGCTTTGCGGCACTCAACAGTGGCAGTGCCATCGTAAATGGCAACGGATCGGGCCTGAATTATCCCACCGCTCAAATGGAGTCCAAATACATTGTACCTGCTACCGGCGGAGCCGACAAACGCCGGGATGTCACCATTGGCAAATACAATGGCAACCCTTATATGAAGAAATTCACTTCCCCGTAATGATCAAGAACGATGCGGAAAATGATTTCCCCGTGATCCGGTTTGCCGATGTATTGCTGATGAAGGCAGAAGCCCTGGGCTTTAGCCAGGCGTCGATTGACATCATCAACCGCATCCGCAGCAGGGCAGGGGCTGTAGTGTATCCTGGCACAGGCAATTTCACCGCAGCTTTTTACCTCTACCCCGATGCGGGAGCAGAAGCTACTACCGATGCCAATTTCCTGGGCCGCTTGCTGGATGAAAGAAGGGTTGAACTGGCTTTTGAGAACCACCGTTTGTTTGATATCTACCGCACTGGTCATTTTGAGAATGTGATGAACACTTATTATACCTATGAATACGATACACACTATAAGAAGTTCAAACCAGCCATACCCCTGGATGAACTGAAGAACAATATCAAGATCCGTACCCTATTGCCCATTCCCCAGCGGGAATTGGATAGCAATAACCAAATTGTGATCACACAAAACCAAGGTTATTAATTATGCCACAAGCTTGCCGAGGGCGCTGGAGCTTTGTTTCTTGCTCGCAGCTGGTACCTCGTGGCTTTCTTTAACCTTATTCCCTTAACGACTGAATGTTTGCGATATGAAAATACAGATCAAACCATTTATTTTTCTGACAGGGCTGTTGCTGGTGATCATCGCCTCCTGTAAGAAGGATAAGTTTACCGAACCTACCGGCAACCTGGAGGCTATCGACTATACCTGGAATGTAGCCCTCAAAGGTTTTCAGCCGGAGAAAACGGTTGGTGGTAAATTAACGACCAACATTAATGTGAAGACACTCTATTATTACATACAACGTACCGGTAAAGCCGATTCCCTTATTCAGCTGGATTTTCCTGCTGGTGAAAAGGAATATGCTTTTTCCATTAAAGCCGATGTATGGCCCAATATTGACCTGGTGGGAGTAAAAGTATTAAGCTGTTGGCGGTACAGGACAACATCACTTCACTGGAAAAGCTGGTGAAGATCACCTATTTCAATCCGGCGGCGCCCGTGCTGAAGGATATACCGGAAACCATAACGCCGTCTTTAACAGGTGCTACGGCCATTACCGGTAAAGCAAGTTCCGAAACCGGCATCAGCAAGATCTATTTTTATGACAATAGCACCGGCAATTTTGCATCGGTAGACAGTATCAGTGCCAATGGCAGCAAGGATGTGACCATTAATTACAATTATACCTATACCCCAGGAGCAGGACAATTGAAAGTAACAGCAGTAGATATATACGGTTTGAAAGCAGAAAAGGTCATTCAGTTTGTGAACATCCCCTTCAAGCCCGTCATCAGTTTTGAGGCAGATACCCTGCGTGCAGCCCTGCCGGATGGAACACCCGCCATCAACGGCACCCTTAAATCTTATGCCGCCTTGTCGACTGTGGAAGCCTGGGTCGTTACAGCGGGTGGGGAAACCCTACAGGGACTGGTGACACCGGTACTGGTGAGCAACACCGCCAATGAATACAATTATACGTTCAGCCTGACAGGTTTTCCTTTTGCCGATGATGTAAAGGAATGCAAGTTGGTGGCGAAAGACGGTACCAATAGCAGCAATGCCGGATCAGTGCCTGTAAAAATTCTGCCCTATTACCGCTGGAATAATATCACCCTCATGTCGCAGGGAACCGCCACCGTCAATTCTCCCAGTTGTTTCTTCCTGGGCGAACCGGCTACGCCTTTTCTGAGCGCCTGTGAAGTAGTAAACGACCCTTCCAACCATGCCAAAGTGGACTTTGCCATCTTTACCAACAGTGCGGGCAACCTGGCATTCAACAACCCAGCCAATATATCAGCTTCCACCATTACTACTTTTAAGTGCAATGGTAATGCCTGGACACCGGCAACACCTACTGCCAGCACCCTGAAGAAAACCCTGTTCCGGGTTTTAGCTGCGAGTGTGGCAGAAACAGGTTTATATAATAAGTATAATAACAATACAATTACCGATCTTGGTGATGCCTTTTTCACAGGCGTATCCGCACCCTCCGCCAGCGCTCCCAATCAAACAACCTATACAACGGCTTCGCTGATCTGGGCTAAGATGACACCGGCTGGCGGCGGCGCCACCAAAAACATTTTGATAAAAGTGCAAAACCTCAACATCGTGGCATCGCCCAACCAGGGCACTTCCACGATCACCGTGGATGTGATGAAGGAGAAATAAAAATAAAGACTATGGAAAAGACAGCGATTATTGAAACGATCAAAGCCATTGAGGTAGACAGTCCGGTGGATAAGATTATCCGCCAGTTGAAACAATTGATCAGCGAAGGACATCTGAAGCCGGGCGACCGCCTGCCGGCAGAAAGAGTGCTGGCCGAAAAATTCGGTGTGGGTCGTACCTACGTACGCGATGCCATTCGTAAGCTGGAATTTTATGGGATGCTCAAGACCTCACCCCAGAGCGGTACCTATGTTTCCGGGTACAATATCAAGATGATCGAAGGCGTACTGAATGATATCATCACTTTCAATAAAGAAGACTTTGCGGCCCTGATCGAAGCCCGCTATTACCTCGAGATCAATGCCGCCAGGCTGGCAGCCCAACGCAGAACGGATGAAGACCTGGCTGTACTGGAAGCGGCGGTGGCCGATTATGACCTGAAAACAAAACATAAAGGAAAATGCCGTACAGGAAGACATGTTCCTGCACCTGAAGATCGCCAATGCAGCCAAGAACTCTGTATTTGAATCCATGCTGCTGATGCTGCTGCCCGATATCATCCGCAATATCATCGAGAAGAAGATCTGTGGCGATAACCGGGGTATACAGGCCATGGCCGAGCACCATGAAATTCTCACCGCTATTGCCGATAAAGATCCCGATGCCGCAGGTATTGCCATGGCTGCGCACCTCAATGATATCCTGCAGATCAGCCGGGAACGGAAGATTGAAATATAAAGACGGCAACCGGCAGTCGTGAATCGGCAATGGGAGGCGAAGTGGTTACACCCTTCGTTTTTAGAAGCCAGGAAAGGGGACACCACTCTCCGAAGAGTGTCACCTCTTTTTGTGAGGCTGCTAGTCAGCAACCCAATAATAAATAATAAAATAATTAATAATCAAACAGAATTACATCATATCGACTGTCTTTCTCCTGTTCATGTTCATTCAAACAGTAAGCGCCACCACCATCTTGGTGAGCAACCCACAGGAGTTGAACACTGCCCTGTCAAAAGCACAGCCGGGCGACAGCATCCTATTGCAATCGGGCGTATGGAAAGATGTTCCCCTCATCATTGAGACGAGTGGAACAAAGGAAAAACCTTTAATCATTGCGGCGCAGGAACCGGGCAAGATGCAGTTCACCGGTAATTCCTTTATTCGCTTTGGCAGTGACTATGTGACAGTGAGCGGCATCCATTTCACCGATGGTTATACTACTGACCGCGCCGTAGTCGAGTTCAGGAACAAGGAACAACAACTGGCCAACCACTGCCGCCTCACCCAATGCGTGATCGAGAACTACAGCCGGCTCGACCGGTTCAATACAGATCATTGGCTCATCCTGTGGGGACAGCACAACCGCATTGACCATTGTGTGATCGGCGATAAGCTGAACAGCGGCACTACCCTCATCGTAGAACTCAACGACGAAAGAAGCCAGAACAACTACCATAGCATCGACAGTAATTATTTTAAGGGGCATTCTCCTTTAGGTTCCAATGGTGGCGAGACCATCCGGGTAGGCGTATCGAGGTATTCACTCACACCCTCCCGCACCATGATCCACCACAACTATTTCGAGCGGTGCAGTGGTGAAGTGGAGATCGTCTCCATTAAAAGCGGCAACAATGAGATCAACAACAACCTGTTTTACGAATGCCAGGGCGGATTGGTTTTGAGGCATGGCTCACAGAACAAGATTACCAACAACATATTTATCGGAAATAACAAGCCTTTCACAGGTGGTGTGCGCGTCATCAATCCCGGTCATACTGTTTCCAATAACCTGTTTATGGACCTGGCAGGGGAAAGGTTTCATTCCGGCTTCAGTGTATTGAATGGCGTACCCAATTCTTCCATCAGCCGCTACCATCAGGTAAAAGATGCCACCATCGATCACAATACTTTCATCAATTGCAGGAGCATCATATTTGGTGCCGGAAAAGATCCGGAAAGAACAGCAGCTCCTCAAAATGTTCGCTTTATCAATAACTATATAATACCTTATGGCAAATCCTTGTATGAAGATGCCAATAAGGATGGGGGTATCCGGTTTGCCGATAACTTTTACATGGGAACTACGCAGGTAAAGCCACCAGCAGGATTTGCAGAAGCGGTGCGACGGAGAGAGGACATGAAATACGGGGATAGCACTTACTTTATTCCTAAACATACAAGCGGAGTAGATCGTTCCTTGCTGAGCTGGATGGATGCCACCACTACTGCTCCCTCCTGGTACAACCTCAATACAAGAACGGTATTCGATAGTGAAGTGATTCCCGTTTCCATCGCTGATTCAAAACGACTACCTTCTTTAATGGCCGGTTTGCCCAATGGTAGTGAAATTGAATTGACACAAGCCGGGCAATATGAAATAGACCAACCCCTCATTGTTAATAAACGGATTACTATAAGGGTACAGGATGGTCTGACTGGCAAACCCGAACTGGTCAATATATCCGGCAAAGCCTTCCTTCCTTTATTATCATTGAGAAAGGTGGTAGTCTGACAATTGAAAATGTGCTGTTCAATAGCGCCTATAAAAGTTATGGCGATGTACAATCAGCCATTAGCACTGCTACCGGCCCCATGAACGGATCCTATTTCCTCAAGGTGAAAGGCTGTTCATTCTTCAACTTCAATGAAAGCAGCTACAGTTGCATTAAAAGCGCCAAAAGCACCTATGCCGATTCGGTGATCATCGAAGATTGTGTATTCAGGAACAATGCCGGCAACGCCATTGATTACAGCGCAGAGAAAGAAGACAAAGGCATCTACAATGTGGAGCGCCTGGTTATCCGTAATACCGTATTTGCCAATACCCTTGGCGGGGCTGTGAATGTGTACCGCGGCGGCAATGATGAAAGCACTACCGGACCGGAAGTGATCATCGACCATTGCACGTTCAGTGGGGTGGAAAACCGTGCCCAGGGTTGCGTTCTTAAATTATGGGGTGTGCAAAGAGCTGCCATTACCAATTCAGTATTTAATAATAGCGGCGCCGGTGGCAGGGTCATCTGGTTTGAAGAAATGAGTTGGGACAAATTGCTGGTAGATTATTGCGATTTTTACCAGAGCGGCCGGTTGAGTTCATTCTATAACAACGTTACAGGGAAACATATTTTTAGTAGCAACCCTCTATTTAATAATCCGTCCCGGTTCGATTTCAGGCTGGTAAAGTCCACCAGCCTCCTTTCGGCCAAGGGAAAACCTTTGGGAGTGAATTAGTATGAAGACCATTGTTTTTTTGTGTGCAGGTTTAGTGATCGGCATGGCAGCGAAAGCACAGCAACATCCTTCCATCATGCTTACCCAAGCCAATGTAGAAGCCGTTCGTCAGGGAGTCACCGCCTATCCCTTGTTGCAGCAATCTTTTAAGTCCTTAAAGAAAGATGCAGATAAGGCCATCAATACACCCATAGAAGTACCCGTACCCAAAGATGCCGGTGGCGGCGCTACCCATGAACGCCACAAACGCAATTACCAGGATATGCTGGCCTGCGGCCTGTTGTACCAGCTCACCAAAGAAGAGCGGTACGCCAAATTTGTGAAGGACATGCTGCTCCAATATGCAGCGGTATACAATACCTGGCCCCGGCATCCTAAGAAGAAACAAACCCCGGGGGTAAGATGTTCTGGCAAAACCTCAATGATTGTGTGTGGCAGGTGTACACCATCCAGGCCTATGACTGTGTGTATGATTACCTCGGTGCAGCCAACAGGAAAACAATTGAGACGGAGCTCTTTGAGCCGGTCGTAAAAGAACTGAGTGAAATAAACGGAGAGATATTCAATAAGATACATAACCATGGCACCTGGTCAGTAGCTGCCGTAGGTATGACAGGTTATGTATGTGGCCGTAAAGACTGGGTAGAAAAAGCATTGAAAGGCTCTGCGCTGGATGGAAAGGCGGGTTTCCTGGCGCAGCTGGATCAACTCTTTTCACCCGATGGCTATTATACCGAAGGCCCCTATTACCAGCGGTACGCTATTTTGCCCTTCCTGCTTTTTGCCAGGACCATTCAGCAATACCAGCCGGCATTGAAGATCTATGAATACAGGAATGCCTTGCTGAAGAAAGCTGTAAATACCGCTTTGCAATGCACCTATACCAATAAAGTGTTTTTCCCTTTGAATGACGCAATGAAAGATAAGACCTATGAGTCCGAGGAGATAGTATATGCCGTGGACATTGCCTACAGCGATATGCAGGCAGGCAATGACCTGCTGGATATTGCACAGCAGCAAGAGAAAGTGATCGTAGGGGATGCTGGATTAAAGGTAGCCAAAGCAATAGCAGCAGGCAATGCAGACCCCTTTCTTTATAAACCCATGTGGATACGCGATGGTGCTGATGAAAAGCAGGGCGGTATCGGTATCCTGCGCAGTGGCGATAATGACGAACAGTCCTGCGTGGTATTCAAAGCTGCTTCACAGGGCATGGGCCATGGACATTTCGACCGGTTGAATGTGTTGTTCTACGACAACAATACAGAAGTGTTTCCTGACTATGGCGCTGTACGCTTCCTGAATGTAGAGACCAAGAATGGTGGCAACTATACCAAAGAAAATGATACCTGGGGCAAGCAAACCCTGGCGCACAATACCTTAGTAGTAGACAGGCAAAGCCAATACCAGGCCAATGAAAAGAAAGGAGAAGAACATGCACCGGAACTCGTCCACTTCAGCACAGGCAGCAATTACCAGGTGGTAAGCGCACAGGAAAATAATGCTTATCCGGGTGTGCAGATGCGGCGTACAGTGATTCTCTTTAAACCCGATGGCGCACCCGCTTCCCTTTTGATCGATGTATTCAACGCACAGAGCGCCCAAAAGCATCAATACGATCTGCCTTTCTGGTACCAGGGGCATATTACCAACGCTCCCTTTGAGATAGCCGCCAATACCCAAGCCCTTCAAGCCATGGGCGATAAATATGGTTACCAACATGCTTGGCTCAATGCCACAGGTAGGGTAAAAGAAGGCAATGGTGTGATCACCCTGTTGAATAACAAAAAGTTTTATACCACTACTTTTATAGCCGACACGTCACTGCGGGTACAGTTCATTACCAGCGGTGCTGGTGATCCCGAGTTCAATTTGAGGAATGAGAAAGCCTTTGTGCTTTCACAGCCTGCAGCGGCTAACCAGACTTTTATCAGTGTTACCGAACCCCATGGAAAAAACAATCCGATAGCGGAAGTAACTACAGGCGCTACACCACAGGTGAAAGGTCTGAAGTTGCTGAAAGATGAACCCGGCAGCACACAGTTGGAAATAATATACAAAAAGAAAACTTATACAATCACCTTACAGTATAACGATAAAGCATCCTTTATCACTATTAATTAACAGACTATGGCACAAAGCAGCGAGTTTCAGTTTGAACAGGAAGTACAATGGGAAGACCTGGGCAATGGCATTCAACGGCAGGTATTTGGTTATGATGATAAGATCATGCTGGTAAAGGCGAAGTTTGAGAAAGGCGCTATTGGTACCCTGCATGAGCACCACCATTCACAGGTCACCTATGTAGACAGTGGTGCATTTGAAATGACCATCGGTGCAGAGAAGAAGATCATTCGCAAGGGCGATGGTTATTATGTACCGCCGCATGTATTGCATGGCTGTGTATGCCTGGAGCCGGGTATGCTCATCGACGCTTTCAGCCCATTGCGGGAAGATTTTCTGGGCTAAGAGGGTAAGAGGGGAAAGAGACAAAGAGGAGGAGGAAAGGAGGGGAAAAGGGGAAGAGTTGGGAGAGGAAAAGAACAGCCAATAATAAAAACCAGCAATTAAAAGTATTGATATGAAACATATCCTTTTGGCGATGAGTATCACCTTCGCTATGACAGCTAGTGCCCAACAAGCAGATTCCACAGCTCCCAAAGCTGTAGAAACACCCGCAGGGTTCACCCGTCAGATAGATGTGGTGTATACCAGTGGCAATAACTGGGAACAAAAGCTGGACCTCTACCTGCCACCCAACAATGGCAAGCCCACACCCGTAGTGATCAATATTCATGGAGGTGGCTGGAACCACGGCACTAAAGAATCCCAGTCAGGGTTCAATACCTTTTTAAAATGGGATTTGCGGTAGCCAATATTGAATACAGGCTTACACCCCAGGCTACAGCGCCTGCCGCTGTGGAAGATGCGCGTTGCGCCCTGATCTACCTGATCAAAAATGCCAAAGCATTGAACATTGATGTCAACAAGATCGTGGTGATGGGTGGTAGTGCCGGTGGGCACCTGGCCCTGATGGCTGGCCTGTTGGCCAATGACCACCGCTTTGACGGCAACTGCCCCGGTGTAGAGAATATTAAGGTGGCCGCCATTATCGACAAATATGGTATCACCGATGTATTGGACTGGGGTTATGGCAAAAACATTACGAGCAAATCCGCCGCCCGCTGGTTGGGTGATAAGGCCAATGATGCCGCTTTTGCCCGGTCGGTATCTCCTATCAACTATGTGAGTAAAGACAATCCCCGGTATTCATTGCCCATGGTGATGCTGATCCTACAGTGCCTTATGAACAATCTGTAGAGCTGCACAAGAAGCTAAAGGAAGCGGGTGTGATCACCGAATTTATGACTGTGGAAGGTGGTAAACATGGCGGATTTCCCAAAGACAAGAATTCCGAATTGAACAAAGCGATTGCGGCTTTTCTGAAAAAGCTGAAGATACCCAACCAATAAGTTGTCTCAAAACAGTAAGTATTGAAAGCAAGTAACGATATTCAAACCACGCAGGCGGGGACCGGTAACAGTGGCCGTACGGGTAATGCTGCCGGCACCGGAAAAGGAGCGATCAAGCTGAAGGGATTGAGGTGGTATATTATTTCCCTGATCGGCCTGGCTACCATTATCAATTATATAGACAGGGGCGCCATCAATTTTATGTGGCCCTATATCTATAAGGACTTTGGTATTGCTGATGGCGATAGCAAAAATGCCCTGGCCCTGATCACGACTTTCTTTATGGTGGCCTATGCGATTGGGCAAACCGTGACGGGTAAAATGATGGATGCCATTGGTGCCCGGCTGGGCATGGCCGTCTCTATTATTGGCTGGAGTATATCCATTGCCCTGCATGCCCTGGCAAAGTCTATTTTATCCTTTAATATCTTTCGTTTTTACTGGGCATCAGTGAAGCCGGTAACTGGCCGGGTGCTACCAAGAGCAATGCAGAATGGTTTCCGCCCAAAGAAAGAGCCATTGCACAAGGTATTTTTGGTGCAGGCGCTTCCCTGGGATCAGTGGTGGCTGCGCCCGTGATTGCCGGTCTGTTCCTGGCCTTTGGCTGGAAAACTACTTTTGTGGTGATTGCCGTGCTGGGTTTTCTGTGGATCATTCCCTGGCTGCTGATCAATAAGAACACACCGGATAAACATCCCTGGATCACGAAGGAAGAGCAAGACTATATTCAACAGGGCAATACAGCCGTGGAAGCAGCAAGAAGCACAGCCACCAGGGTGTATACCTGGCGTCAACTATTGCAATTCAAAAATACCTGGGGCATCATTAGTTCCCGTTTCTTTATTGACCCTGTATGGTGGCTGTTCGTGACCTGGCTGCCCACCTTCCTGAAGGAGCAGTACCAGTTTGATATGAAGCAGATCGGGGCTTTTGCCTGGGTGCCTTATTTGTTTGCCGCTATTGGCGGACTGATGGGCGGGTTCTTTTCTTCTTCACAAATTAAGAAAGGCATAGCAGCGCCCAAAGCACGTAAACAGGCCATTACCATTGGCAGCATCATTATGCTGGTATCCTTAACCCTGATCGCCTTTTACCTCGATCATTTGAAAGAACAAGTGAATGTGGCCATTGCATTGATCAGCGCTACCTTATTTGGTTTTCAGTTCCTGATCAATAATATACAGACCCTGCCCGGCGATTATTTTCACGGCAAGAATGTAGGCACCGTAGCCGGCATGGGCGGCACATCCGCCGTATTGGGCACCTTGATCACCACCTGGATCGTACCGGTGATCACGCAAACAAGTTATACCTCATTTTTTATACTGGGGGCCCTGATGGTGCCGCTGACATGGATATGCATCACCTTCATCACAGCAAACCCCAACCAATCACATACAAACAAATAACAGCAAATATGAAATTAGCAGGCAAAGTAGCCATCGTTACAGGTGGAGCAAGAGACATTGGTAAAGCCACTTCGATCAAACTGGCGCAGGAAGGAGCTAAAGTAGTGATCAATTATTTAAGCAGCGAACAACAGGCGGCAGAAACAGTGGCCGAGATCAAAGCTAAGGGCGGTGAAGCCATTGCCGTAAAAGGTGATGTAAGTAAAGATGCCGATGTTTTAAATCTTATTCAGGCAGCACAAAAGCTTTTGGTAAAGACATACATATCCTCGTGAATGTAGCCGGTGGGATGGTAGCCAGGAAACAGTTGTCCGATATGGACGCCGATTTCTGGGATTTTGTGATGGGCCTCAATGTGCGCTCTGCTTTCCTGCTCACCAAACATGTATCACCCCTGATGCCTGCCGGTAGCGCTATTGTCAACTTTTCTTCACAAGCTGGTCGTGATGGTGGAGGTTTCGGTGCTTCCGCTTATGCTACGGCCAAAGGAGCAGTTGCTACTTTCACCAAATCCATTGCCAAGGAACTGGGGCCTAAAGGCATACGGGTGAATGCAGTAGACCCGGGTATGATCGCCACTACTTTCCACGATACCTTTACTAAACCCGAGATCCGCACCAATGTTGCCAATGGCACACCCCTGCGCCGAGAAGGTAAAGCAGCTGAAGTAGCCGACCTCGTGGCTTACCTGGCCAGTGATGAAAGTAGTTTCATTACCGGCGCTAATATTGATATCAACGGCGGGACTTATTTCTCCTGATGTATATGAACGCATGCTGTTGTCCCGCTTGAGCGGTATGACGGTCAGGCTGTCGCTCGCCTCTGGCGAGTGACGGCTATTTTGTAGCCTCCGGCTATCTACAAGTATTATTATGAAATACATCCTCGCCATCCTCTGCCTCTTTACCCTGGCGCCCGCTTTCGCCACCGATCACCTCGCTTCCACTCCGGAAGAAGCTGTTGCCTTATTAAACAAAGCCGCAGCCGGTGATAGAATACTTTTGAAAGACGGTGTATACAACAATGCCGTTATCCAGTTCAACAATGCCCGCGGCACCAAAGAAAAGCCCATCTGGTTTATGGCGCAAACACCCGGCAAGGTGAGCTTTGAAGGCAATTCCACCCTGGCCTTTGCCGGTAACTACATGGTAGTAGCAGGCTTCACCTGGAAGAACGGCGGTAAAGCATTAAAAGAACGTTCCGTGATCAGTTTCCGCGCCGGTAAGGAAGATGCCATGTATAGTACCGTGCAGGATTGCGTGATCGATGATTACAACAATGACAGCCTCAACGTTGACAACAAATGGGTGTCACTCTTTGGACAACACAACGTGCTGACGAGGTGCCTGCTGAAAAGCAAGCGCAACCTGGGTGCTACAGTCACCGTATGGCTGCAACAGGGCATACCCGCCAGGCACCTGATCAGTTACAATCACTTCCTCAACCGATTTAATGGCCCCGATGCCGATAATGGTCTCGAAAGCATCCGTATTGGCGACAGCAAAACCTCCTTTACTGAAGCAAACTGTATTGTAGCCTTCAATCGTTTTGAAGCCTGTGATGGGGAGATCGAGATCATCTCCAATAAATCATGTCATAATTCCTACCTGCACAATACGTTTGTAGAGAGTGATGGGGGATTGACCCTTCGGCATGGCAATGACTGCCTCTGTGATGGGAACTTCTTTGATGGCACCGGCAAGAACTTGTCTTATGGCATCCGGTTCATAGGAGAAGGGCATACAGCTATCAACAATTATTTTTATAACCTGCAAGGAGCGCCCAGGCAAACCTTTCGTGCACCAGTAACCCTTGTCAACGGACTGGAGAATACACCCATCAATGGTTATTTCCAGGTAAGGCGCGCAGTGATCAGTGATAACGTATTCGTGAATTGCGATATGCCAGCCATCCGCATGGGCGCTTTCTCTAAAAGACCAGGTATGACAATAGGCCCCGACACTGTAACCATCAGTAATAATATCATCTGGGATAATGCCGGTAAAAGGGGCAGGTATATGAATCCATCACCGCTGCCGCCCATCTCCAAATGCAGGATAACAAAATATTTGGCAGATCATTGGACGCAAATGAGAAAGGATTTATAACCAGCGATAAAAAGGATATAAGCCGTAGCCCTGATATGATGTGGAACTATACCGGGAAAGTGCTTATTGCTATAAAAAGCAAAGCGCCCGCTATGATTACAGCCGGCGTCGATTGGGTTGATCCTGTTATACAAACTGCTACACAAGGAGCTAAATACACTTATACAAGCGCAGAACAGGCAGGCCCCGGCTGGAAATACCAATAGCTGCGGGCGCAAGTGTTATTTTGATCAAACGATTGCGTAGGCCAGCTTTCGGCAAGCCAGTACCTGGTCTATATGTCCCATTAAACAATTCTGACACCCCAAGCGTTTATTTCCCTGATTGAAGGAATATCCTTCTCATTTTCAGCGCCCCTTATTGGCTAAAAGAGCGGAAGGTTGTAAATTTAATACCCGGCCTTTGCCGGTAATTTGTCAACATTCAAGGAACTATGCCGAGAAATATCTTTCAGCCGCTTGAGATTGTGACCTATGATACGGAGGTATTGAACTGTTCCTTTCAGGCCAATAACTATTTTGAATTGGTTTTTGTGGAAGCGGGCAGTGGATACAGGATGCTGGATGATGCACAGATACATTTTCAGACAGGCGATCTTTTCATGCATATTCCTGGTGAAAAAAATGTGATCTGCCTGGAAGAACACTCACGCATTCACTTTATCAAGTTCCAACAAATACTGTTTGAAGCTGCCACTACCAGGAATGTATTGCCTTTTTCTAGTGAGCAGTTCAGGAAGCTGGAGTTTATTCTATACAGTGAACAACAACACAAGCAATCACTCATTCACCTAAAAAGTGATAAAGTATCTGTATTTGCCTTGTTCAATGTGCTGGTGGCTGAAGCCAGTCATCGAAGGTCTTATGCTGATAGCAATATCACCCTATGCTTATTGGCACTGCTTAATATGGTAGCCAGGAATATACTGGAGTCCAATTATGTGCAGGCCATCCATCCCCAGGCCATTACCCATGATGTATTGCATTACATCAACTACCATATTTACGATCCCGAAAAATCAGTATCGACCACCTGGCACAAGAGTTTCACATTCCAGCCGGCTATTTCAGTACTTATTTCAAAAAACAGTACGGCGTTTCGCTGAAACAATATATCCTGAATTACAAAGTGAAACTGGCTGATACACGCCTGGCCTATACCCGTATGTCTATTGCAGAGATAGCAGCGGAATTGCATTTTATGAGCACCAGTCATTTTACCCGCACTTATCAGAAGATCAAAGGCAGCCTGCCCGAAAAGCGTTAGCCTATCCCATTTGCTTGTTAGTGACATTTCCCGCAACGCAATGATGCAGCCAGCCCCCGATCAACCTTACTGTTGTGTCAACCCGATACAACGATCTTTCACAAGATATAGCATTGAAATAGTAAGGCTGGTGTTATAGGTCAATGGGTGCCGTATTTTCTGAACCCTGGCTCGATCAGCAATATGCCGTTTTAGCCAATATGGTAGTAAAAGATGATAAAATTGGTATACCGCTTACTGAATAAGGTTAGTATTTTTAAATGTATTGTTGACAATTAAAAACCTGTACCGGTTATAGCCCGTTTCCATATCATTAACCTTAAAACTTGTCCTTATGAGAAAATGCTTTTGACAGCATGCTGTCTGCTGTTTGCCTTATATTTAACGGCACAGAAAACCGTATATATTCCCACTGAATTCAGTTCCAGCCCATTAAATACCTGGTCCTGGAGCAAATCTTACCAATCTGCCAATTTTGTAGTGTTCTGGGGTAATGTAGTGGGCACCAATCCGGCTACCTATTCTGATCCCAACCTGCGCTTTAATCCACAAGCAGTATGCGATACGCTGGAAAAGCTCTATGTAAAGTTTGTTACCCAATTACAATTTTGTTCCGATGCCCCCACAAAAAAACTGGGCATGTATAAGATCATCATTGTAATGAATGAAACCTGGGGTAGTGGAGGTCCGTCGGGGTGGGCATTTGGCGGTACTTACAACAATACCATCGGGGCTATGTGGGTGCATCCCAATGCCACCCGTGATGGAGCAGTTACCAGCCATGAACTGACTCATGCTTTGCAGGGCATGATCAGTATCCAGGAAAATATGGTAGGCGGCGGATATGTAGGTTGGGAACCTGCTGGTTTTTTCTGGGAGGCCCACGCCAATTACATGCGAACCCAGATGTATCCCCGTTTTGCGGGCGATGATTTCCCCGGTGGTGGGGCACCCAGCATTTTCACTTGAGTTCTACCCGCCATCATTATGGCACTTTTAAATGGCTGTACCGTATACAGGATGCTGATGGCATAAATATGGTGAACAGGTTGTGGAAAGAGTCAGTGGCCAATGAACACCCGGTGATCACGTACCGACGGTTGAAGGGATGGAACCAGGCCCAACTCAATGATTTTATGTACTATTATGCCAGTCGTGAGGTGGCTTATGATTATAGCAGCAATAATTTTGGCGCCATTATGCGGGCAGAATACAATCGTATCAAAACCCAGGAGCCACATTATGTTTGGCGTAGGCACACCATCCTGAAACAGCTCAATGCAGCTACTGGACGTTATATAGTGCCAGATGCTTTTGCACCACAGGATTATGGATACAATATCATTCCACTCTATACAACCTGTAGTACACGCAATGTGACTGTCAAATTCAAAGGCCATACCGAAGTGAACGGTACAGCAGGTTGGCGTTACGGTTTTGTAGCTTTGAATAGTAGTGGTACCATATCCCGCTATAGTGCTTTAAGTTCGGCCAATGAAAGTCAAATTAGTTTTCAGCTTAATTCCGGCGAAACAGAATTGTATTTTGTTGTAGTTGGTGCGCCCACCACGCACACTTCTTATGTATGGGAGCCCGGCTGGCCAAAGATTAAAAGGTATCCCTATGAGCTACGTATAGCTAACGCAGTACCCGAAGGGCATCAGACCGGCTTCCGTTCGACCTATAAAACAAATGGTCATACACATACCAACGGAGGCGGTTGGGTAGCCAATTCAGCTACGGTGGCGGCTACTGCTTATGTGGGGCCATCGGCCATTGTATTAGGTTCTGCTAATATATCGGGTAATGCACGTATTGAAGGAATGGCCTGGGTTGAAAATGCCATTGTACAAAATAATGTGATCATTAGAGACAATGCCAGCGTATGGAACGGTATCTATTCGGGTAGTGCGGTTATCTCGGAGAATGCCGTATTGAGTAATTGTACTGTATCTGGTACTGCCCAGGTTAAAGGCAATGCCATGGAGTGGGGCGCTACCTTTGGCAATGCAGTAATAGTGGGCGGCGATGCCGAAATACCCAGCTGTAGCACCAATGGGGTTTACCTGCAAGTACCACATGGAAATAACGGCCGTACTAATTGTGATGCTAAAACGGCTAGTCATACATCCAATGTGGATGTGAACAGTACTTATTCGCCTTTTACGGATGCGCAAATGGCTTTTAGTGGTTCCGTTACCTGCACAGCTGGAGTGCGCAGTGCGTCATTTTTACCTGAACCAGCAGTGACAACGAGGAGCGTGTTATCTACGACCCCATCATCTGGTGAATTGGCTCTTAGGATATTTCCCAATCCGGCAGCTACTGAATTTACTATTGAGCTGGAGGGAGTAGGTCAAGATAAGGAAGTTTGGGTGGAGGTATATGACCTGGCTTTAGGGCGAACCTTGTTTAAGCAAAATGTGATCAACAAAAGAAGGTTGATCCTGAATGCCAGGGCATTGCGATTAAAAGCCGGCAATTATGTAGTGAAGGTTACGGGCACCGGGCAAGTGCTTACGTACAAGCTACAGGTATTAGAATAAGCCAGGCTAAAAATGCCTGGGTATAAACCTATATTGACAGGAATAAGGGCTGCCCGTAAAACGTCAGCCTTTATTATTTATTAATTGTTAAATTGCCACTTAATAAATTCCCTGCTACATGATGACAATACGAATGGGCAAAAAAACAATGATGCAGGTGGCTGTGTTAGCCATTGCTTTGCCAATAAATGCCCAACACTCCGATTATCCCATTCAGCCAGTTGACTTCACCCATGTTCACCTGACGGATCATTTCTGGGCGCCTAAAATACAGGTGAATGCCGATGTTACTATTCCCTATACGCTCGATCAGTGCAAACGTACCGGCCGCATTGATAACTTCCTGAAGGCAGCTGGTAGAATGCCGGCCGATAAATACACGGAGTATACTTTTGACGATACTGATATTTATAAAGTGATTGAAGGCGCTTCCTATGGCTTGCAGGTACAAAAGAATCCCAAATTTGAAGCCTATATGGATTCCTTGATACAAATCATTGCTGATGCACAAGAGCCAGATGGTTACCTGTATACCTTCCGTACGATGAAGCCCGCCAAATACCATGATTGGGTAGGCAGCAAACGTTGGGAAAAAGAAGAAGACCTTAGTCATGAGTTGTACAATTCCGGTCACCTGTTTGAAGCTGCTGTAGCCCATTTCCAGGCCACGGGTAAAAAGAACCTGCTCAATATTGCTACCAAAAATGCTGACCTGCTGGTAAAAGATTTTGGTTATGGCAAAGAAGAAAAATCACCAGGTCATCAGGTTGTAGAGATAGGACTGGCCAAATTGTATCGGGTAACCGGGAAAAAAAAATACCTTGACCTGGCCAAGTTCTTCCTCGATATCCGTGGGCCGAAAGGTACGGAATACAGCCAGTCAAATAAAAAGGTAGTTGATCAGTCCGAAGCCGTGGGCCATGCTGTACGGGCTACCTATATGTATACCGGTATGGCTGATATAGCTGCGCTTACTGGCAATGAGGCTTATCTCAAAGCCATTGATGCCATCTGGCATGATGTAGTAGAAAGGAAATTGTACATTACTGGCGGCATTGGGGCTACGGGTAATGGAGAAGCTTTTGGGGCTCCTTTCCAATTGCCCAATATGTCGGCTTACGCCGAAACCTGTGCAGCTATTGCCAATGTGTACTGGAATAATCGCATGTTCCTCTTACATGGTGATGCCAAATACATTGATGTGTTGGAGCGCATCCTGTACAATGGCCTGTTGTCGGGTGTTTCCTTAAGTGGGGATCGGTTCTTTTATCCTAATCCACTGGCTTCGATGGGGCAGCACTCCCGCAGCGCCTGGTTCGGCTGTGCTTGTTGTATCTCGAATATGACCCGTTTTCTGCCTTCTATGCCAGGTTATATATATGCACAGAATAAGAATAGTCTCTATGTAAACCTATATGCCGGTGGCATAGCCAATATCGTCTTACCTGTCGGTAAAATAAAACTGGAACAACAAACTGAGTATCCCTGGAATGGAAAGGTAAGCATCGTGGTGAGCCCTGAAAAAGACAACTGCTTTCTCCATGCAGGTGCGTGTACCGGGTTGGTCCAAAAAAGAACTGGTACCTGGCGACCTGTATTATGCAGCCGGTAAAAAACAAACTGCTCTTACCATCAATCTAAATGGCAGGCCGGTTAAATACGAAATGGTAAAAGGGTATGCAGTTATTAACCGCACTTGGAAGAAAGGAGACGTGATCAGTTTTGAATTGCCCATGGACGTACAAAAGGTATTTGCTAAAGAATCAGTGAAAGACGATAGGAGTCGCTTTGCCATACAACGGGGCCCATTGATCTATTGCCTGGAAGGGCCTGACAATAAAGACAGTGCGGTGCAAAATATTGTAGTGGATAGTGCAGTCTACATACAGGCTGTTAATAAACCCGCTTTGTTGAATGGTGTTACGGTTTTGGAGATGAAAGGTACTTCCACTAAAAGGCAAGTGAATTCTGATGAATTAATCAGGTCTGAACAAACGGTAACCGCTATTCCTTATTATAGCTGGGCCAATCGTGGACCGGGCGAAATGGTGGTATGGATACCTTATGAAGCATCTGCCGCCAAACCCAAACCGGCGCCAACCATTGCTTCTAAGAGCGTTGTTACGGCCTCTATCAACAATGTACGTATGTACAAAGCATTGAGTGACCAGTATGAGCCCGAAAATTCACAAGACCACAATGCGCCTTATCTTCATTGGTGGCCTAAGAAAAATACGCTAGAGTGGGTACAATATGATTTCGACCAGACCTATACCATTTCTCAATCACAGGTCTATTGGTTTGATGATGGTCCCTGGGGCGGCTGCCGCATCCCGGCATCCTGGAAGCTCTATTATAAGAAAGGCAATGAATGGATTCCTGTGCAGCCCATTGGCGCATATGAAACTGCCAAAGACAAATACAACCTGGTAAAATTTGAACCGATAACCACCAATGCACTCAAATTGGAAATTCAGTTACCTGCCGAACATGCTACGGGCATTCATGAGTGGATTGTGAATTAATATTCATGCTTATAGCAGCGGCGCTTTTTAATAAAGGGCGTCCACTGCTATAGGTAAAAGCCACGCCATGCGCATAAAACTATTCCTCTTTATTTCAGGCGTGCTGCTATCTGTTGCTGCTTATAGTCAACGCCAGGCTACTATTACTATTGATGCTGCAAAAACCGGAGCGCCTATTGCTTCTACTTTGCATGGAATATTCTTTGAAGAGATCAGTCATGGTGGCGAGGGCGGTTTGTATGGTGAACTGATCCAGAATCGTGGTTTTGAAGAAAGCAGGTTACCGCCGGGGACGGTATTGGAAAATGGCTGGCTGATCCCTACTCGTACGCCCCATTTTATGATGCAGCCCCGGGTAAGCGATTGGAAAATGCCCTGGACGCTAAGCAGCCAATGGCCGTCGTGGTTGCTGGAAACAGGTGAGCAGGCTGCTATGCAATTGCAACTTACACAGGATAAACCCTTGAATGCAGCTACGCCCAATTCCCTGCAGGTGAATATACAGAAGTTGGATGCCCAGAGGAAAAATAACCTGGTAAATGAAGGTTTTTGGGGTATCCGGGTAAACGAGGGGAATTATACAACCTGTCTTTTTATGCCCGCACTGACGCACGTTATGCGGGACCGCTTACAGTATCCCTGCAGGAGGCTGATGGAAAAGTACTGGCTAAGCAGGTGTTTGCTAGAATAAATGGAATCAACTGGAAAAAATATACCTGTACACTGAAGCCAATAGGATCTGACCTCAAAGCAAAATTTGTTATCAATTTTGGAAGCACTGGCACAGTTTGGCTTGACTTTGTATCCCTCTTTCCCCGGCAAACTTTTAAAGGCCGCCCCAATGGCATGCGCCGGGACCTGGCGCAATACCTGGCCGATCTGAAACCTGCTTTTGTGCGCTGGCCCGGTGGATGCTTTGTAGAAGGCATCAATATAGAAAGTGCCGCCAACTGGAAACGCACATTGGGGCCAGTAGAAAAAGGCCAGGCACTTATAGTGTATGGGGTTACTGGTCGAGTGATTGGTTTGGTTATCATGAATACCTTCAGTTTTGCGAAGACCTTGGCGCCGATGCACTGTATGTGTTCAATGCCGGCGTATCCTGTGAATACCGCAGCGGCACTTTTATTCCCGAGGACTCCCTGCAGCCAGTGGTGGATGATGTGCTGGATGCTATTGAATATGCTATCGGTCCGGTCAATTCCAAATGGGGCAAGGTGCGGGCTGCCGGTGGCCATCCCAAACCGTTCCCGCTTAAATACGTGGAAATAGGCAATGAGCAGCATGGACCACGCTATGCCAAACGGTACAATATCTTCTATGATGCCATCAAAAGAAATATCCGCAGCTTACGCTCATGGCCAGTATGGGCATTGGTGACATCAACAAGCGTACGCTCGATAGTATGCACCGGGTTGATATGGCCGATGAACATGCTTACAAAGGGGCTTACTGGGCTTTCAATAATTATGACCACTTTGATAAATACAAGCGTGGAGATTGGGACGTGTATGTGGGAGAGTACGCTACCAATGCAGGCGTAGGCAGCGGCAATATGCTGGCTGCATTGAATGATGCCGTATACATCATGGGCATGGAACGCAATGGCGATCTCGTTAAAATGTCCAGCTATGCACCTTTGTTTGAGAATGTAAATACACAGCACTGGCCGGTGAACCTCATCAACTTCGATGCGGGGCGCAGCTTTGGGCGTATTTCTTATTACGCCATTAAAATGATGAATGATCACCGGGCGGGGCATAATCTCTCTCCCACCGTCATCCGGTTACCCACGGTCAGTCCAGCGCCCCAGTTTACCGGTGGCATTGGATTAGCTACCTGGGACACACAAACAGAATACCGTGATATTGAAGTGTCAAAGCAGGCAAAACGCTTTATAAGAGTGATTTCATTAACCGGCCAGACGAATGGCAGGCCATCCGTGGCAGCTGGGAGGTGAAAGACAGTGCGTTGGCCCAAACAGCGCAAGGGCCGCTGAAGTGGGTATTGACCAGGTTACTTGTTACCTGGATGGCAAACTATTGCTTACCTATCGCGACCCCGAGAAATTCTTCAGCATTGCCGGTCGGGACCCACACAGGCGATATCTTCTTAAGCTGGTAAACGCTTCTGAAACTCCATATAGCACCCGCATTAACCTGGAAGGTATAGCAGTTGTAGGCTCTACGGCCGGGCTTTATAATTTTAAAGCCCCAACTGCAGAGGCCGAGAACTCACTGGATAATCCGGTACAATATATACCGGTTCGTTCTATCCTTACGGGTACAAAACCTTCTTTTGAAACAACCTTTAGCCCCTTGTCTATTTCCATCCTGCGCATTAAGGACGGGGGCTGGAAAAAGCAGGTCCGGCGATAAACTAATTCAATACGGCTATCATTGATAGGCTGTCTGTCGTTGTAATGATGAAATATTATCCAAAGATCGGGGCTGGTTGAACCTGTACTTTACTGCTTCTTTAACATAAGACAGGTTTACAATATACCGGCTTTGTACCGGGCAAATACCGGTTGGTATAACATTTTTTTCCTGCCCCTTGAGCTGTAATAGGTTTGATCTATGAACAAACAAGAACCTATTTCCAACTCAAAGTACTTACCTATGCCACTTATAATTGCGCTCTTATTATGCCTGTTCGTTACCGGGGTCTTCGGTCAGGTTCCTCCGACTGCTACCACTTCAACGATGCAATTACCCGCTTTAAAATCCACGCTGACTAAAACGCAACTAGATAATCTTTTCATTCTGGGTAAATGTTGGGGATTTCTGAAATACCATCATCCTGCTATTGCAAAAGGCAAATACAATTGGGATAAAGAATTAATTGATTTTATTCCTTCATACCTGGCAGTAAAAAACAAGCGGGAAAGAAACGATTCTTTATTGTCTTGGATCACCAGGCTGGGGATGTGCCCCGCTGTGATTCCTGTAAGGACAGCAGTTTCAATAAAGTTGCCTTGCGGCCTGATCTTTCCTGGATCACCCCGATTTTTCTCTAAGAAATTAAATGACCAACTTTTGTATATACATGCCAATAGAGCCCGGGGTGATCAATATTATGTGCGTTTTATGTCGGACGCAGGTATTCATTTAGCTTCTTTTGAGCATGAAAATGCTTATAGTAGTATGTCCTATCCCACTGCTGAATACCGCTTACTGGCGCTGTTCAGGTATTGGAGTATTATTGAGTATTGGTATCCTTATAAATATAACCTGGTCCAAAGTTGGGATGCTGTGTTGAAAAATACATTCCCCTCATGCTGGCTGCTGCCAATGCTCAGGAATATACGGTAACGCTGCAACAACTTATTGCTACCATATAGGATGGTCATGCTGTTGTACAATCTAAAACCATTACAGTAGCCAATGGAAATTATTATATGCCCTTTACAATAAAGTTCATAGAAGGCAAAGCGCTGGTTGTTGACATCACCAATGATACGCTGGCCCAAAGATCAGGCATTGCCAAAGGTGATATAGTTGAAAGCATTGATGGACTTACCATTAAGCAGTTGATCGATAAAAAAAGACCTGTTATTTCTGCCTCCAATTATGGCAGCATGCTGCATAGCTTAGAGTATCTTCTTGTCAGGAGCCCCAAAGATAGTAGTGAACTGGTAGTTAGAAGAAATAACCAGGTAAGGCAACTTACCTCTTTTAACTTCTTGTCAAAAGGTCGCTTCCCGGGTAAACTTGGCACCTTTGCTTATGAAAGAGATTCGGCATTAAGCAGGATTAAAGACAGTATTGGTTATATTAACCTGGGTAACCTGCAACGCAAGGATAGCTTACAATTAAGGGCGCTGGTAGAGTGTGTAAAAGGGCTTATCATTGACAATCGGCAATACCCCAAAACTCAGACGGCCGGCGATTTGATCGGTAATCTGATCTTGCCTCCCAACCAGGTATTTGTCAAATTCTCTTATCCCTTTCCGGATTATCCTGGGCTCTTTCCTTTTTCTCTACCTACGGGCATGGGCACAGCAGGAACCACGGATTATTTCTCTCATAAAATAGCGATCCTCATCAATGAAGAAACCCAGAGCTCTACTGAGTTCCAGGCGATGGTATTCCGCAAAGCACCGAGAGCTGCTTTGATCGGTTCTTATACCGCAGGCGCCGATGGCAATGTGGCATTGATTAATCTACCAGGGGTATTTATACCTATATTTCCGGACTAGGCATCTATTATCCTGATGGGAAAGAAACACAAAGAATTGGCATCATTCCGGATATTGACGTAAAACCAACTATTAATGGGTTTATAAATAATAAAGATGAGCTACTTCTGAAAGCAATCGAATATGTGCAGCAGGGAAAAACGAAATAGCCATGGATCACAAAAGGGGTCAGCATTTAACTGATCCCTTTTATATTTTGATATAGATCTTTCTTTTGTGCAGCCAATAACCTACCAACCAGCAAAGTAGCATAAAGGAAACGGCAAATGCCAAACTGCCCAGGGAGCCGGGCAAGAGTTTTTGAAAGAAAGACTGGTTCACCCATTGGTAAAAACTGGTATGGGGCTGTACCATGAGCACCAGGAAAACAACAAACAACAGCTCTGATAATAAGTAAATGGCCAAAGGATTTTTACCGAAAACCAGGAAGAACCCCGTTCCCTTTCTCCATTGTTTTATTTCAATGCCATAGATCAACAGCGAAAGGATCACCAGGTCGAGTCCAACGGTCAGCAATACAAAACTACTTGTCCATAATTTCTTAGCGAAGGGAAAGAACTGTGCCCAAAAAAAGGGATACAAAGATCAGGATAGCTGCGGACATTAAAAGCCGGGCAATAGTTTCAAAGTTTTTCCCTTTTTGCTGAATAAAGATTCCGGCCAGGTATCCGCCAATCACATTCACTACAGCAGGCAGGGTGCTCAATATACCTTCCGGATCAAAAGCAACCGGGCCGCCTTTTCATGGTACAGGTGATCATTACCCAACAAAAGGACGTCCAGTTTGGTGCCTGCATTGCCAAGCCGGGTTAGCTCCTGTCCGGGTTCTCCAAACAAATACAATAAGGCCCAATAACCAAGCAGTAATGCAATCGAAATAGCGATAAGTCCTTTGCTTTGCACATAATGTATCAGTAAGGCGGCAATGCAATAGCAAAGAGCGATGCGCTGCAATACACCCAGGATACGGGTATGGCTGATGGGATTAAATGCCCAGGCGCCATCGCCAGTCCGGTGAAAGAAGGGGAACCAATACATCAGGTAACCCAGCAGGAAGATGATGAAGGTGCGTTTAAATACTTTCGACAGAAAGGCTGCGTCGCTGGTGTATTTGGTTTTCGAGAAGCTCAGGGCATTGCCCACTGCAAAAAGAAATGAAGGGAAAACCAGATCGGTGGGGGTGAATCCAAACCAGGCGGCATGATCCAGCGGGGCATAAGAAGGAGCTCCCCAGCCTGCTGAATTTACAATGATCATAAAACAAATAGTGAGTCCCCTGAAGATGTCAAGGGAAAGGAACCGTTCATTGTTAGTGACCATGCAATAACTTTAATCTAAATATAATCACTGTGTTGCAATAGCCCTAATAATTTGTGCAGGCAATGTGGGTCAGCCGTTTAAGGATTTCGGAGCTATCTTTTAAATCCGATTCTGTCCCGCTCTTCCCACTTCTTTTTCTCTACCTTCTCATCCAGAAGGTTTTCAATAGCATCATAAATAGAGGAAAGCTGAACGTCATGTTCTCCAAGACGTTGCTTGATCTCTTGCAGTTGACCTCTTAGGTCATCTTGTTTTAGTGCTATGCGCCTTATTTCTACAAAGGCACGCATGATAGCAATGTTCATTTTGATAGCTTTAGCAGAGTTAAGGATGCCACTTAACATGGCTACGCCCTGCTCTGTAAATACATATGGTAAATATCGTGTTCCGCCTCTACTTTTTGAGGTTTCAATTTGAAACCTCAAAGATTTTTTACCGGTGTTTGAGGTTTCAAATTGAAACCTCAAAGTTTCGTACTCTTCTTTAGTAAGCTGGAACATAAAGTCTTTGGGAAATCGCTTAATATTACGTTTTACTGCGAGGTTCAGGGACTTGGTTTCGGTTGCATATAAGACCGCTAAATCCTTATCTAACATTACCCTTTCTCCTCTAATTTCGTAAATTCTACGCTGAATGTTTTGGATGATCTGCATATTAATAATGTAGTACCTGTTTGTTTAGCAGGACTTTTAAGAGTTATAAAATGCGGCTTAGTGTATAGATCAGGGGATGAAAAGGAAAGGAAATATGTTGCTGTTCTTTGGGGGTAAATGGCAAAATAAGAAACTTTTTATAAAAAACAGGGCCGAAGAATGGCTTTTATGTGAGCTTCTTAAACGTTTAAGTTTCTCTTTAGTGATCAGCAGGTTAAAATCTTATGGAAGCACATTCATTTGCAATGCTAACACCGTATTTTTATCCCATGCAGAAACATTCTATCTATCGCTTGTCATTGGCATCGCTGGCGCTTTTTGCTACTGCGTTATTCCCAGCCTGCCAATCACCATCACCCCCACTGATAAACCAACAGACAGTACAGCCGTGCAAATCATTACGCTTGATCCGGGCCATTTTCATGCAGCCCTGGTACAGAAGACTGCCAACGCCGACATTGATTCGGTGGTGCATGTATATGCTCCCGGTGGTCCCGAACTGGATGCCTACCTGGGCCTTATCAAGCAATATAATGAGCGACCAGAAAACCCTACGCACTGGAAAGAAGAGGTATATACAGGGAGCGACTACCTCGATAAAATGATCACGGATAAAAAGGTAATGTGGTAGTGCTGGCCGGCAACAACAAACAAAAAACTACCTATATTAAGAAAGCAGTGGAAGCAGGGCTCAACGTACTGGGCGATAAACCCATGGCTATCACCGCAGCCAATTTTGCCTTGCTGGAACAAGCTTTTGCCGATGCTGCATCCAAAAAGGTATTGCTGTATGATATCATGACTGAACGCTCGGAGATCACCAATCTGCTACAGAAAGAGCTGGCGCATATCCCACCTGTATTTGGCGAACAACAAACAGGAACTGCCAAGGATCCCGGCGTGGTGATTGAAAGTGTACACTACTTTTACAAATTTGTTTCCGGTAAGGCATTGACACGTCCTTCCTGGTTCTTTGATCCTACACAACAAGGCGAAGCCATTGCTGATGTGGGTACACACCTCATTGACCTGGTACAATGGGAATGTTTTCCCGATGTCATCCTGGATTACAAAAAAGACATACAGGTCAATGCGGCGCGCACATGGCCCACGCCTGTTACCCTGGCTCAGTTTACAGCCGTTACTAAAAAGACAGTTTCCCCGATTTCTTGAAGGCCTATGTAACCAGGGATACTATTTTGCAAACGCATGCCAACGGCGAAGTGAACTATACCCTGAAAGGCATTCATGTAAAGATGATTGCCCGCTGGGATTATAAAGCACCCGAAGGAAGTGGCGACACGCATTACTCCCTGCTCAAAGGAACCTTGGCCAGCCTGGAAATTAAACAGGGTGCAGCAGAAAAATACCAGCCTACCTTGTATATCCTGCCAGTTAAAAACGATACTGCGTATGCCCAGGCGTTACAGAATGGCATCCAATCCCTACAAAGCCGGTATGGCGGGTTAAGCCTGGAAAAAATAGCCAATGGGTGGAAACTGGTCATACCACAGGCATTCAAAACGGGCCATGAAGCTCATTTTGGTGAAGTAATGGAGCGCTACCTGCAATACCTCAAGGCTGGTAAATTACCCGATTGGGAAGTGCCGGGCATATTGGCGAAGTATTTTACCGCCACCCAAGCCTTGGAGATAGCTAACCGTAAGTAATACACAATATCCCCACGAAATATCATCAATGGCCAAAGCTGGTCGTTGGTGATATTTTGCTTTTAGCCCTCCCCGGTATTCCTTAAGCATTGGTAGTTATTTTGCTATGTATGAGCCAAGGGAAATATGTTAATGGGCGGCTAACTGCCCGGAAATACACCCTGATTGGTTAATAGTTTCTACACTTTTGGCATTTATGGCGGCCGGGCATAATTTTCTTATATGTAAATTCAAAAAAATGAACACCATGAAAAGGATTATTACATGCTTCATTATTTTGTTGGTTGCAAAACAAGAAATTAACGCTCAGATCCAATCTGGTAATGTGATGGTAGGAGCTGATCTTGCCAAGTTCAACCTGAGCCTGGATAAGGGAGGGAATTTCAATATGATGATCAATCCCAAAGCTGCCTGGTTTATCAGGGATGGCCTTGCCTTGGGTGGATATGTGACAGTAGGAGTAGCCACAGCAAAGGGGGCAGGGACTGGTGTTAGCTATGGCGTTGGTGCTTTGGGGCGTTACTATGTGAACGATAAAAAGATCAATGATCTGATTGGCCACTCCCGCTTTTTCCTGGAAGGCAATGTGGGTATTGAGGGTGATAACCCTGCGGTGGGAGATAATACCAATGGTCTTGGGTTGGGCATCGGCCCCGGATGGGCTTATTTTATTACACCTAATATTGGCTTGGAGGCCTTGCTTAAATACCAGGGTATTATTGGCTTTGGCAGCAAGCCCACTTCCAGCAATCTTGTACTGGGAGTAGGTTTCCAGATCTACCTGCCTACGGCCCGGTTAAAAGCCGCCAGAAAAGATTTTAAGTAAACGACCGTTCTCGTTAACGGCGATTTAACATTTCCGTATTTAGATCCGTACCCAATTGATTGGTCTAATGGGGCATAATTATATATGCGCCATTGGACCTTTTTGTTTTTGATCTTCATCATCCTGTTTAAGAACTACCATTATGTGCCATGTATATTTCATTCAGTAATGCCGGTTTAACGTTTCCTTATTAATCAAAAGGCGGCTGGCAGGTCAGAACACCGCACATTTGTAAATACATTATTTTTAAACCGTGAACCTGCTAATTGTCTATTTATGAAGCCAGTAATCTTTACCTCTTTCATTGTATTGGTGTTAGCTTCCTGTAGCACGCCTAAAACCTATTTTACCTCTTCTGTTCGATCTAAAATTGAAGCCAGTAATATTCCCGTAACTAAACTACAATATTATGTAGATAGAGATGTGGAGCTGCGCCGGGAAGTGGCCTCCGGATCGGCCCAGGTTTCGGCGGGTGTGGTTAAATTTGAAAATGGGAAATATGTAAATATCATCACCCTGAAGAAAAACACTCCAGGCGTTTGTACCAGGGCGTATGATGATAAAATGGATATTTCATTTGAAGTGGGTGAGGGACGCTACCTGACCTTTGGTAAGCTGAAGCGCGATAGCCGTGCCCCTTATACGCTCTATGCTGACAACTGGGGGCGTGAACTGGGTGAGATCAAGTATGATGGGAAAACTTATTACATATTGCCATCAGGTTCAGAAGCCCGTCTTATGATCAAGAAAAATGCCTTGAATACCCTCAAGATAGAAAAGCGCGAAATGCAGGGCAGGAGAGTAGAGTAATACCTATATTAAAAATTAGTATGTGCCGCTACCCGTTTTATACAGGTAGCGGCCTTTTTATTGAGTATGGTCAAGGTAATTTAAGCCCTGTATTTTACGTTATAGAACCTAATCCAAAACCCACCCCTATGAGTATTGTCTTTGGCTGGAATCATTTCAGGATCAAGTCAATTGATCCCTATGCCGCCGGTCTTTCTCAAAATGCACAGCCTGGTTATAAGATAGAGGTTAGGCAACGTTATTTTCACCTTTTCTGGATTCCTTGTTTTTCGCTGGGAAAAAAATGGGCGCTTCGTAAGGATAACCAATTGTATGAAATGCCGGAACAATACATGCAGGTACTTCGAGGGCGTAACGACTTGCGTGTTAAAACACCCTGGTACACCTATACCGGACCATTATTGGTATTCTTTGTATATATATGTTATTCGATCAGCGAAAAAGTAGATCATTACCGCTCGGAACAATACCAGAAAAAGCAATTTGCCATCAGCAATGCGCTCAGTGCTGCGATGTTCCGGAAACCTTCCCTGGACGATTATTATGTATTTACGCCTGTAACCGGTTATTCCAAAAGATATGCGCGTATAACCGGACTAGATAAAAACAATATTCAGCTTTCTGTTATTACTACGGCCGATTATGCTACCTCACCTCTGGGCATTGCCGACCTTTTTCTGAAACCAGGAAATTCCCTCGAAACAGTGACGGTCAGTCGTGGTGATTCAGCCAAACTCATTTGCAATGATTATGATATGCAAAATGAATTCAATGGCCTCCAGATCAATGGCGGCAGACCAGATAAATACCGGGTGGATAATATATTCCGCCTTGATGGACCTATTATGAGTGATGGTGGATATACCAGTTATTCAAACAACGGGATAGAGATGGAAATAAGGAATGAAGGGCTTGGTGGAACGCTTACCAGTATTGAGAAAGTAGAAGGTAAAGCGGAATGGCAATCATCGAAACCGAAGCCCTTATCGCTGGCTTCAAATGAGAAATTTACGCTGGTGGGTAAAGGCAATTATAATCAGCCCTATAAAGTAAAGTTGAATTTTACCAGTGAGGATGGCCGGGTGATACAAATTATGCTCCAAGGCCAGGGGAACGAAAAGAGTTTTGTGCGCATCAATTGATGGCTAGCCGGGGCATTTCCCAGAACACCTAAGTAATAGTCTACTTATTCTACATTCCGCAGCATTCCTGATGAAGGAACGCTGCTTGTTTATGCTATCTGTAGGGTTGGGGCTTATTTGTTTTATCTTTAACCAGTATGTATGCCCCCTCTATTCCTGGTAGAAAACAGGTCTTATTATTAAAGCTCCTCATCCTGGTTGGCTGGCTGCCTCTGGCAGGTCAAAGCCGCTTTGACAGCCTGCTCAATAAAACCTATATACAGCGTGAACGGCTGTTGTGGGAAATAAGCGATGAGGTACATTTTCAACCTGATTCTGCAAAGGCTTTCCGTTTCACTGATAGTCTGTACACATTTGCAACTCAACATGGCGATGATGCGCTGGCGCTGGAAACCATACTCTATAAGATCTGGTACCTGCGTAATCGCTACCCTCAACAGAAAGACAGGATACTGTATATGCTTTCGCAGGCGATTAACCAAAGTAGTGCTGCTGATATACCGATGGTAGAGGCCAAGGCGCATGATATGCTGGCGGAATATTATTGGTTTGATATCGGCAACTATGAACTGGCCCTGGAACAATATCAACAACTGGATCAGTTGCTGCAACCTATTTCAGCAGAAATTTTCCCGGATAAGATCCAGCATATCTTTCATATTGGCAGTGCTTACTTTCATTTCAAAGACTACAAAAAGGCCATCCATTATTATCGTATTATACCAGCTATGAAAGCCAGGGACCGATTTGCCTATAGCTACAAACATGCTATTAATTCAATGGCATTTACTTACCAGGAAATGGGCAACCTTGATTCAGCTGCGTATTATTGGAACTTCCTTAACGATTTTTGTGCACCTACACAGGATTCTACCTGGATAGGTATTGTAGCTGGCAACCTGGGTCATCTGGAGTACCTGCGCGGCCATTTTGGAAAAGCAATCCCTCAAATGCAGCTTTGCATTAACCGGGCAGTTATTGACCAGGATTGGGGGCTTGCCGCAGGCTCACTGATGCCCTTGGCCGATATTTATTTCATTCAGGGCAAGCTGGTGCCTGCCGAATCGGCCGCATTACGGGCAAAAGAATATGTTGAAAGATCAGGCCAGTATTGGCGTAATAAAAACCTGTTTCCCCTGCTGGTAAAGCTATATACGGTCAAAGGGCAACACCAATTGGCAGCCCGGTATACCGATTCGATCGTGATGGTCATGGACAGTCTCAACCGCGCCTCCCGCGAATTATTGATGGCCCGTGCCCTGCAAAAGGAAGCCATCAATGATCAAAAAGCCAAACTGATCGATGTAGAGAACAGCCGTAAATTAACCAACCTGAAGTTTAATGGCTTGCTCATTCTGGCCATTATTATTGTACTGGTGGTGGTATACCTATACCGTAATAAGCGGCGCTTGCATCGGCAGGAGCAGGCCCTGAAGGAACTGCAATTGAAAGAAACGGCCAAAGAATTGACCAGGGCCCAACACCAGTTGCAGGACTTTACCCGCAATATTGCAGAAAAAAATAAGCTGATAGAAAACCTCGAAGAACAGTTTGGCGCCAATAAGATATTGGAGGAATTGCAACAGAGCATCCTGCTTACGGGAAAAGACTGGGGGCGGTTCAGGGACCTCTTTGAACAGGTGTACCCAGGGTACCTGCAACGGCTCAATGAAAAATACCGGGCATCAGTCCATCAGAGATACGATTGATGGCATTGGCTAAGCTGAATTTTTCCAATAAGGAAATGGCGGCGGCCCTGGGGTATCCTCACAGGCCATCCGTGTTACCTGGCACCGGCTGCGTAAAAAAGCGGGATTGCAGGAAGAAATGCGGCTGGAAGAGTGGGCCAGCCGTTTGTAACGATTTGTAACGCTGTCTGTAACTCCCTGTAATGGGGGAAGATATCAATAAAGGATTCATTTTCAGTTCTTGTGGCATTTTACTGCCAACCCTGAAAATATGCGCCTTAGAAAACCACCCTTTCTCTCAGTTGCCTTTTTAGCGGGTTTACTCCGTTTTATAAACACTACTACTTTTTTTTGTATATATGCCTGGTGACGGCTGGAAATGCCGGCGCGCAGAACAATTACGCCGTATCATTAACCGGCAATCCGATGGTTACTACCGGATGGACCTACGGTGGATCGGCTCGCATCGATGGCAATACCATGGTGCTCACCAACAACACCAGCTCCAGTGGCTATTATGGATATGTTTATCACAACGACCCGCTATACCTGAGTCAATGTTCTCAATTCACAGTGTCATTCGATTTCCAGATCATTAATCCTGGAAACGGTATTACCCATGCAGATGGGATCACTTTTTATTACCTGGTCAATCCGCCCAATGCTTTTGGCTCCGGTTCCAGTATAGGGTTACCCGATTATGCCAATGGATTTGCCCTGCTACTGGATACTTATAGTAATGATATGACGCGTGATAACCCTCGCGTGAGTCTTCATGGATTTAATGGCGGTACAAGGTTTTATGATGAGGGTAATAATAGTACGCTCGTCAGCAATATTGCCGCTGGCCAAACCTATGTTACTGACGGCAACTGGCACAATTGCCTGCTTACCTACAACAATGGCGCCATCTCGGTATCCATGGATGGAGGTGCACCCATAGTAAATGGCAATTACAATATCAACTTTCGTGGCTACTTTGGCTTCAGTGCCAGTATTGGCGGTTTTGCCAGTCAGCACCAGATCCGCAATGTGCAGATCACAGGCGCCATTCCTCCCAATCCTCCTTATTTAAACAAACAGGTTATCAATTATTGTCAGAATGATGCTACCACTGCCCCTACCCCTTATGGCACCTATTATCGATGGTACGATGTACCGAATGGTGGTACCGCCATCCCTGTACCTACACCCTCTACTGCAGCCCCAACCACCAAATCCTGGTATGTGGAGGCCCTAAGTATCTCTAATGGATGTTATAGCCTGCGCAGTGAAGTGGAAGTAGTGGTGGATGCCCGGCCAATAGCTCCCGCTGTTACCAGTTCAGTTCAATATTGTGTAGGAGCTACCTCCACAGCGCTTACCGCTGCGGGTACCTCTTTGAAGTGGTATACCTCGCCTACGATCGTTACCGGTAGTACTACTGCTCCAATACCCTCCACTACTACTGCAGGAACACGTGCTTATTATGTAAGTCAAACAAATGCCGCAGGCTGTGAAAGTCCCCGTTCAAGAATTAACGTAACGATCAATGCTCCGCCGGCTGCTCCATCAGCTGCTACAACTGTCAACTGGTGCGAAGGAGCTACTGCCACGGCACTTACTGCTTCAGGATTTTCGCTGCAATGGTATACTGATCCATTATATGGAACTGGTAATGCTATTGCACCTGTGCCTGTTACTTCTTCAATTGGCACCACCAGTTATTATGTGAGTCAAACGAGTGTTGCTGGTTGCGAAAGCCCTCGCCAACAAATTGATGTTGTTGTTAATCCCAATCCCCAGGCACCTGGCGTTACCAGCCCCGTGACCTGGTGTGAAGGCGCTACGGCTACAGCGCTCATTGCCACGGGCTCTTCCCTTAAATGGTATACATTGCCGGCTAGTGGACCGGCCAATGCTTCGGCTCCTGTGCCAGCAACTGTTGCTGCGGGAACTACCCCTTATTACGTTAGTCAATCCAGTGCAGCGGGCTGTGAAAGTCCCCGTGCGCAATTGGATGTTGTTATAAATCCATTACCGGCTCCCCCGATGGCCACCAGCCCTGTGGTGTATTGCGAAGGGGCTTCGGCTACGGCACTGGCAGCTACCGGCAGCGCATTACGATGGTATAGCCAGCCAGCTAATGGTACTGGTAATACAATACCTCCTATACCGTCTACCATGCTTCCAGGTACTGTATCTTATTATACGAGTCAAACAAATGCCGTTGGTTGTGAGGGCCCCGGCAACAAATTGATGTGGTGGTAAATCCTACACCGGCTGTTCCTCACCCTTCCTGGAATGGGCCCTTGTGCGAAGAACAAACCTTACAACTGGCAGTTACCTCCTCACCGGGTGCTACATTTAGTTGGACTGGCCCTGCGTCGTTTAACAGCATGGCACAAAATCCCAGTATAGCCCATGCTACACCCGCTGTTTCGGGTAATTATATAGTGACTGCCACCATCGGTAATTGTTCGGCCCTGCCAGCCAACCTGGCGGTATTGGTGAAGCCTAAACCAACCACGCCGCAGTCCAGCGCTAATACACCGATCTGCGAAGGGTTTCCCTTGCAACTTACTGCTTCTGTTATACCTGGCGCTACGTATAGTTGGTCGGGGCCTGCCGGATTTTCGGCTGCCTCTCAATCTACGGGAATTGCCCAGGTATTACCCCTGGCCTCAGGTACTTATCAAGTAATTGCTACAGTAAATGGCTGTCATTCCGAAACGGCCAGCACCCAGGTACTGATCAACCCTAATCCGGCGGCGCCCTTTATTAAGGAACAAAATGATAAAACTGAAATATGCGCCGGAGAGGCGGTGATCTATACAGCCCTATCGCCTGATGCAACAGATTATAGTTGGTCCACAGGTGTGGATGGCAACACGCTCACCATCGGAAAAACCGGCAGTTATCAGGCGAAGGCCATTAGTGCGGCAGGATGTATATCCCCGGCAAGCAATACCCTTTCACTCCTTGTTCATCCCCTACCTGCCGGAACGATTGTGCTTACGGTGAGTGGTGCTGGTGTAACCAGGTTTTGGCGTTTGCAGGCCCCATTGGGAGCCAGCTATCTATGGAATACGGGCGAAACCAGCCCAGCCATCGTAGTTAAATCGTCTGGCGATTATGACGTAACGGTAACCAGCGATGCAGGATGTAAGGAAATATTCAATACACACATTGGGCCACAACCATTAAGCATTCCCAATACCTTTTCGCCCAACGGTGATGGCATCAATGATCACTGGACCATTCCTGAATTAAAAAACCATCCCAATGCGCAGGTTACTGTCATAAACCGGGATGGGCAAACTGTTTTTGAAGCCAGCAATTTCACCCGCTGGGATGGCAGGATCAATGGCAAACCACTACCTGCAGGGGTATATTTCTATGTAGTTCGTACCAGTGCAGATGCTGAGCCATACAAAGGATGGCTTAACCTAATAAGGTAAATGCTGTTAGTTATCATCACCTAATGTTACCGACATGAGAACATTTATAATACTATTACTGTTTGCTTCGATCAACTGTCTGCAGGCCCAAACCCGTCCGCAGCAATCTCTATACATGGTGAATTATACCTTCCTCAATCCAGCTGCTTTTGGATTGGAAGGGTATGGGCAGGTACAAACAGGCATACGTCAACAGTGGGCGGGCATTGATGGCGCTCCTGTAACAACCTGGATCAGTGGCACTTTGCCGGTGAGGAACAGGAACCAACCTTCCTGGGAGGCGTATGACGTAGAGAACAATGAGATCCTATTTGCCGGTCATGGACTGGGGTTTAATATGTTCCAGGATAAAATAGGTCCCTATTCAACTATTAATATGAATTTGGGATATGCCTATCACCTACCCTTATCCTCCTACCTGGCTTTGTCCATGGGTGTTTCAGGTGGTATACAACAGGTACGATACGATGTGTCGAAAAGCATTTATCCCGATCTGCCCTATGATCCGGCGGCTACGGGCCAGGCAGCTATCCTCAAAAAGTATTCGCCCGATCTCAATGCCGGATTGTTATTACGAAATAGAAAATTCTTTCTGGGCGCCTCTCTGATCCAGCTATTGCCTTCCAGGTTTGTTGATGTGGCGCATAGTCAGTCAAAATATAAACCACAGTTATTAACAGCCGGTGGTTACTGTTTTGATCTTGATGAGGAGGGCATGGCCCTGTGGCTATCGGGCATCGTTAAGTCTGACTTAGCCAACCCCCTGCGATATGATGTTTCGGCTAAGCTGCGTTACCGGAATATATGTTGGATGGGCCTCTCTTACAGGATGGAGGATGCCATTGGCGGCAGTATTGGGTTAAATATTACACCGGCTATCGGGGTGGGCTATAATTACGATTGAGTATCAATAAACTAAGATCGTCTTATAGTAAGGCAAGCCATGAGCTGATGTTGGGGTATCGGTTTCTGCGTGAAGGGCAAAGCAATGTGTCGCGTGTTCGCTGGTAAACGTCCGTTCGCCTTAATAAAAAGGGAGCAGTTGCAACAACTCCCTTTTTATTGGACTTTAATTTGTGGAAAGAATGTGTTATTGCTTAGTTAATAAACGAATATTCTTGGGGTGAATAAGTTATTCCGTTAGTTAGTGAACCAATATGATCCTGCATACGAAACTTGCGTATCTTTTCATAAAATTTGGTTCGGTTAATTAAAAACGATAATAAGTGTCAGAGAAACAGGCTGTTTATAAGAAGTCTTTGATTAAGCATTTATACTTTAATGGTAAACTCTCATGTGCCGAATTAAGCAGCTTAACGGATAAGAGTTTACCGCATACAGCCCGAGCACTGAATGAATTGGTAGAAGAAGGAGTAGTGTATGAATCAGGTCATGCCAATTCAAAGGGAGGGCGCAGGCCTCAGGTATATACAGTGAACCCGGATATTTTTTATGTGGTCTCCGTGGCCATGGACCAGTTCATATCTCACATTAGTATATTGAACATGTCCAACCAGATAGTTGCCAAAGTGGAACGCATTGAGCTTGATCTCCATTCAAACCCGCATGCCTTGCAGGAACTGGGTCGGCATCTTCATCAGTTTATTCTTAATTCACACATACCCAGAGAGAAATTTGCAGGCATTGGCATTGGAATGCCTGGATTTGTTGACGGTCAGAAAGGTATTAACTATTCCTTTCTCAGTACCAATAACAACAGTATCTCCCAGTATATTGAATCTGTTACAGGTTTACCCGTATTAATAGATAATGATTCCAGTTTAATAGCCCTTGCAGAATGGAAATTAGGAGCCGCTCGCCAACAGCAAAATGCGATGGTGGTTAATATTGGCTGGGGTATTGGTTTGGGTATGATTCTCAATGGTGGCCTTTTCAGGGGGCAAAACGGATTTGCCGGTGAGTTTAGTCATATACCACTGTTTACCAATAATAAGATCTGCAATTGTGGCAAAATGGGATGCCTGGAAACCGAGACTTCGTTGCAAGTAATGGCAGAAAAGGCTATCAAAGGGCTGAAGGAAGGAAGGACTTCTGTTTTGAAGGACCTGCCGTTGGGACATCTGGAAGAAACAAGCAAATTAATAATGGAAGCCGGGGCAAAAGGCGATAAGTACGCAGTGGAATTATTATCACAGGCTGCTTATCATATTGGTAGGGGCATTGCCATACTGATACATATATTAAATCCCGGCCTGATCGTGCTTAGCGGAAGAGGCGCATTAGCCGGCCGTCTTTGGCTGGCGCCGGTACAACAGGCACTGAATGAGCACTGCATTCCTAAAATAGCGGAAAATATAGAGATCATGATCTCGCCGCTTGGTTTTTATGCGGAGCGCCTGGGTGCTGCAGCCCTGGTGATGGAACACTTTGATGAGGTTCGTATGCACCGGAAAAAGAAGGAGCTTTTACTTTCCTAATCCCAGCAGGAAGTGTACTACAATATGTATTGGCGGATACCATACAATTGCCTACAATAAATTTTTGCTATTGCAGCAGGCAGGTTTTTAATAATCTTACCAGGGTCACTCTACTTAATTACTGTAGCCGGTAGTAGACTCCCCCCACAAGTAGCTTCTAAGCGTATTTCGCTTTGTAAATTATTTTCAAAATATTGATATTGAATGTAATAGTAGGGCAATAGGGCGATTGTTTACTATCCCTATGCTTAGTCCGGGAGTTACTTGTTTCTTCCAGGGGAGATCAGTGCATTGTTCGAAACATGGATAGTTTATAAAATAATTATTAAACTATTGTTATTATTTTAAAAAGTTCTGTACCTTTTCCAAATTAATTGATTGCCTGATTAAAATTTTAACAAGTGTCCGAGAAACAGACCCTATATAAAAAGTCGTTAATCAAGCACTTATATTTCAACGAGAAGCTGTCATGTGCCGAATTGAGTGTTTTAACCGATAAAAGTCTGCCCCATACTGCCCGTGCACTCAATGAGTTGGTAGAGGAGGGGATTGTGCAGGAATCAGGCCATGCCAATTCTACAGGAGGGCGTCGTCCACAAATCTATTCATTACCATCAGGTATCATGTATGTGATATCGGTGGCCATGGACCAGTACATTACGCATATTGGCATATTAGATATGACCAACCAGGTAGTAGACAGGGTAGAGCGGATTGAGTTATCACTTCAGGGCAATCCCCACGCATTGCAGGAACTGGGCCAACATCTCAGCCAGTTTATTCTAAGGTCGGCCATTCCCCGGGATAAAATTGCAGGTATCGGTATCGGCATGCCGGGATTTGTAGATGGCCATAAAGGCATCAATCACTCTTTTTACATACAGCACAGGAAAGTATCATAAACTATATCGAATCAGTTACTAACCTACCGGTATTAATCGATAATGATTCCAGTTTAATAGCCCTTGCCGAATGGAAGTTGGGGGCGGCACGCCGCCGGCAGAATGCCATGGTGATCAACATCAGCTGGGGTATTGGACTGGGAATGATATTGAATGGTAGCCTGTTCAGAGGGCAAAATGGCTTTGCCGGAGAGTTTAGCCATATTCCTTTATTCACCAATAATAAAATTTGCAACTGTGGTAAAATGGGTTGCCTGGAAACAGAAGCTTCCCTGCAGGTGATCGCTGAAAAAGCCATTAATGGTTTGAATGAAGGAAGAACCTCCATCCTAAAGAACCTTTCTCCTATACATATTGAAGACACCAGTAAAGTCATTATGGAAGCCGCCGTAAAGGGCGATAAGTATGCAGTAGAATTATTGTCGCAGGCTGCTTACCATATTGGTCGTGGTGTTGCCATCCTTATCCACATTTTGAATCCGGAATTGATCGTGCTGAGCGGTAGGGGCGCCCTGGCAGGCCGGCTTTGGCTGGCGCCTGTGCAGCAGGCTCTTAATGAACACTGTATCCCTAAAATAGCAGAGAACATTGAGATCGTGATCTCGCCGCTTGGCTATCATGCTGAACACCTGGGTGCTGCAGCCCTGGTGATGGAACATTTTGATACCATTTCCATGAACCGGAAAAAAACAAGAGCTCTTTTTGTCTGAACAATAGGGCGTGACCCCTTTCTAATTAGTAAACAAAACAAAACAAACTGCAATGAAAAAAATGCTTTGCCTGTCGCTGCTATTATGCTTTGCGGCCCTGTGTAGCCTCAACGTAAGCGCACAGGAAAAAAATGGGTATCGGGCATTCTTAGAGACCCCCGTGGAAACCCGGTAGCCTCTGCTACGGTAGTAGAAAAAGGAACGACGAATCAAACCCTATCCGATGGAGAAGGTGCATTTCGTCTGCAGGTAGCATCAGGCGCCACCCTGGTGATTACGTCCATAGGTTTCAAAGCGCTGGAAGCACCAGCAAGTACTTCCTCCTCATTGTATCTTGTTATTCAGCCTACTGCTGCAGATCTGAATGAGGTAGTTGTAACGGCCCTTGGTATTAAGCGTCAGAAAAATCATTGGGATATGCAGTACAAGAAGTAAAAGGTACTACCTTGCTGGATGCACGCGAGCCCAACCTCACCAATGCCTTAACGGGTGTGGTAGCAGGCTTGCAGGTGATCCGATCCAGTACGGGCCCTGCAGGTTCTTCCAAGATCAACCTGAGAGGTAATACTTCACTGACAGGCCTGAACCAACCATTGATCGTAGTGGATGGTGTTCCTATTGACAATTTTGTAGGTGCTACAAACAACGATTATTTCAACCCCGGTCTGGATATGGGTAATGGCCTGGCAGATATTAATGCCGGTGATATCGAATCCATTTCTGTATTGAAAGGCGCTTCTGCTGCCGCCCTGTATGGTAGCCGTGCGGGTAATGGTGTGATACTGATCTCTACCAAAACCGGCCGTAAGCAGAATGGCCTCGGTATCCAGGTGTCTTCCTCGCTGGGTGTAGAAAGCATCTTCACCCACCCCGATCGCCAAACCACTTTTGGTATGGGGTTAGATGGTGCTTTTAATCCTACTGCTACAAATAGCTGGGGACCTAAGATCACCGGACAAACAGTGACCAACTGGAAAGGACAAAGTGAGCAAATGCAGGCTTTTGATAACGTGAAAAGTTTTTATGAGAATGGCCTCACTCAAAACCACAACATTTCTTTTCAGCAGCAGATCAATAATACCTCAGTATATACTTCTTTGAATTACCTGAACGATAAGAGTATGATACCAGGTACAAAGTTGACGCGCCTAAACCTGACTGCCCGTGCGGTAAGCAAGTTTGGAAAAGACAATAAGTGGACCACGGATACCAAGATCCAGTATTCCAATGCCAATGCCAGAAACAGGCCCGTGGCGGGCTTGAATGCAAGCAACTATGCGGCTATGTTGTACAACCTGCCAATTTCACTGGATGTAACACAATTTGATCCTCCGGTGAATCAGTTTGGAGCAATGATCTGGTATGATGGAAGTAACCGTGTAAACCCTTATTGGAATACGCGGTACAACCTGAATAATGATGTGCGTGACCGTTTTATTATGACGGGTTCATTGAAATACAATTTCACTTCCTGGCTCAATGCTGAGGTAAAGGGGGCGCAGATATGTATACTACTAATTACAATAGTAGAATATATTCCGGCAGCCCGCTTACGACTACAGGCCGGTTTAATGTAGGCAAACAAACCTATTCTGAATTCAACTATAGTACGCTGATCACTGCTCAGAAAGACAATTTGTTTGGCAAGTTGGGCGGTACAGCTACTGTGGGCGGTAACCTGATGCAGCAAAAATCATCCAATGTAGGCGTAAATGCGGGTGAACTGAAAGTGCCCAATCTATTCTCTGCTACTAATGGAACAGGTACGCCTGGTATTACGGATGACTACAGCGAACGCCGGATCAATTCCGTATACGGTACTGTAGGTGTGAACTGGGACGGTTTCCTGTTCCTGGATGCTACCTTCCGTAATGATTGGTCTTCTGCACTGCATCCTGACAACCGGTCTTATTTCTATCCTTCTGTAAGCCTTTCTTATGTGTTCACAGAATCATTCAAGCAGTTGCCTTCCTGGATCACTTATGGAAAGCTGCGTGCTTCTTATGCTACTGTGGGTAATGATATGGCGCCTTACCAGTTGTATAATACTTATAGCATCAGTAATGACCCCAATCTAAATACCGTAGCAGCCAGAAAAGCTACCCGGTTTGATAAGAATGTAAGAAGTGAGTTGATCAAATCCAGTGAACTGGGTGCTGAACTCCGCTTCTTAGATAACCGGATTGGTCTTGACTTTAGCTATTACAAATCCAATGCTACGCGCCAGCTGATCAACCTGCCGATGGACCCGATGAGTGGTTATACTGCCCGGAAGATCAATGCGGGTGATATTCAGAACAGTGGTTTTGAGGTGATGTTGGATGCACGGATCCTGAACAATCCCGGTGGCTTTACCTGGAACCTCTCTGCTAACTTTTCCCGCAACAGGAACCTGGTGAAAGAGATATCTGATATGGACAGTGTGGGAAAATACCAATTGGGTGGTTTTGATGCGGTGAGTATACAGGCGGTAAAGGGTGAATTGTATGGTGAGATCTATGGAAGTACTTTCCTGCGTGTAACGGATACAAAGAGTGAATATTATGGTCAACTGATCCTTTCGGGTACAGGCCTGCCGCAGGCCGGACCTCAAAATCAGCGGCTGGGCAACCAACAGGCTACGGGCTTGCTGGGTGTTACGAACACATTTGGCTACAAAGGCTTTACGCTGGGTGTATTGGTGGATGCACGTTTTGGTGGTAAGATCTTCTCGGCCACACAAGTGGGAATGCAAAGAGCGGGAAGTGCTGCGGTTACTGTAGTTAATGGCGACAGGGCACCTTTTGCCGTGGATGGTGTAGTAGTTGATGGTACTGGATATAAGAAGAATACGGCTACTGTAACGCCTCAGCAATACTGGAGCCAGGTAACCAACCTGGGCAATGCAGGCATTACTGAGTTGAATATGTACGATGCCTCTAATGTACGCATCCGTAATATCCAACTCAACTATGACCTGCCTTTGAAAATACTTTCTAAAACGCCTATTCAACGTGCGCGGATCGGTGTATCCTGCAATAATGTTTGGCTTATTTCCAGCCATATGCGTGGCCTGGATCCTGAATCAGTATTTGCTACAGGTTCCAATGCGGTTGGTTTCGAAAACGTAAGCCCGCCCACTACGCGTACTGTATTGTTCAACCTGAGCCTTACATTCTAAATTTCAAACTGCATTACAATGAAAAAGCTTACAATAAAATCAGGATTGCTGCTATCTGCCATCGCATTGCTGGCTTCCTGTAAGAAATTTGAAGAGATCAATATGAGCCCTAAGGACGCCAGTGCCGATCAGGTACAGGTGGAATATTTCCTGAATAATTCAATTGTTTCGGCACAAATGGATCCGCATATTGCGGAGCGTGTATTTGTATTGTACTGGAAAACGGCGGGTCACCAGCAACATGGTGGCGGTATTTCTTCGGGCACACCGGATGATGGATGGAGCACGGATTATTACCGTTATATTTCCGAATGGCTTAACCATGCCAATACGGCGATACAGGTAGCTGATGAAAAGATCGCTGCCAACACTATCAAACCGTATACAGGCAATCTCAAACAGGCGGCACGCATCTGGCGCGCTTACCTGATGAGTGAGTTGAGTGATAATTTTGGACCTATGCCGTTGAATGGCTTCCAGGGTGTGAATCCACAATTCTCTTCCGTGAAGGATGTGTATTATTTCCTGCTGGATGAATTGAAGGATGCTTCGTCCAAGCTTGACCTGGCAATAGTAAATGCTGCCGGTCTGGATAAGCTGGACCCTGCTTTTGGATACAATTGGGCTAAATGGAAAAGGTATGCCAATTCCATGCGTTTGCGCCTTGCGATGCGCTTGTCGGAAGTTGATGCCGCGAAAGCAAAATCAGAATTTGAAGCAGCTGTAACCGGCGACCTCATCACCAGTATGGACCATGCCTTCCAGGTACAGGAGAAATCGGGCTGGGATGCGCTTACAGGTGTAATGAGCCGTGAATGGAATTCACAGATACTCTCTACCACCATGGAGAATATCTTCACGGGGCTCGGTGGTGTCAAGAGTGCGGATCTGGTACCTGCTTCGATGCAGTCCATGATCAAACCCGCTAACTATGCCGGGTTGAAACTTATAGACCATTTCTCTACAATGAATAATGAGCCTTATGCCGGTTACTGGATGGATGGTTTGCCCAATACGATTGACCCTCGGGCGTATAAAGCTTTTCCGCTGCCAGGTGATTTTACTAATGCCGACTTTACCAAATATCCTTCTTATGACCAGGCTGCCTGGGAAACGACCAAGCGTAATCTGATGAGTGCTACCAATACGGTAGTACGGGAACTGGAAGGTAAGTTTACCTGGAATGGTACGAATGGTGGCGACTGGGGTGTAAAGGGTACCCGCAACCAATGGCGCGGATGGCCTGGCGCAGCTCCTCGCCTTTCTTTGAAATTCAGGGTAGTACGGCCAAGCGTATCTTCTTTGCTCCATGGGAAACTTATTTCCTGATTGCCGAAGCGGCTGTAAGAGGATGGACTGTACCTATTACCGGCAAAGATGCCTATGAAACAGGTATTCAATTAAACCTCGATTATTGGGGTGTAGGTAATTTTGGAACGGCATATAAGGCTTCTACTGATTACGGCAGAACAGGAACTTCGGTTAGCTGGAATCACGTAGCAGAGCCACCTGCTACTTATAGCATGACCTTTGTAGATGGTTATACGAATGCTGCGGGCAATGCTACCATCGCTTACCCGGTGAACAACCTGTATAAAAGTGGCGCTGTAAGAAATGACCTGCTTACTAAGGTAATTACACAGAAATACATTGCTCAAATGCCATGGACTCCACTGGAAGGCTGGAATGATTTCCGAAGGCTTGGACTGCCATTTATCGAGAACCCTACCATCGAAAATCCACTTCCTAACCTGCCCGATCTGACTAGCGGTAATTATGCCACCAGCAATGTGAAGTTTTTCCCGCAAAGGCTGGCTTACCCATCTTCGTTGAAAAATACCAACAGTAAAGGTTATGCTCAGGCGTTGGAATTCCTGGGAGGAGTTGATAATGTGCGTACGCCGCTATGGTGGGCTAAGAAAAATTAGTAACGTTTTTAATCACTTCAGAGATATATACGGGCTGGTCCTTTTGGGCCGGCCCTTTTCGTTGAGGGAGGGAATAAGTATCTTTTGTTGATAATGAATTGATTAACCACTTTTCTGCGAAGAAGTAGTGGCCGAGGGATGTACTTTATGCCAGGCCCCATATCTTATATGGACTTACTATGGAGATAACAGGGGGAAATAGGAAGGAACGAGCAGGAAATATCGCTGTATGGTCACTATAAGGACGGTATAACCCCGCTATGAGGTCGCTGAAGGTACGCGCGATAAGGAAGCTTGTAAATTAATCGGAGAGACTGCATTTAGCTGCCCTTGTAGTATAATTAAAAATACAAAAAAAAATCGCTTACAAAGATGCTCTTAAGGTGAGGTAAAAGGGATAGCAATATGTTCTGTACTCCGTTCCAGGATTAGCTGTGCAGCCTTTTCGCCCATCATCTGGAAATCACTGGAGATGGTTGTGATGCCATTCAGGATGATCTTCTTCAGAGGGGTTTCATTATAAGAGATCACACCCACTTGCTTGCCCACCTTTAGTTTGGTGGCCAGTATCCGTTCTATCAGGGTTACCAGGTCGTTCTCCATGAGGTTAATATAGGCTTCGCCTTCCTGGATGGGTTCGTCTTCTATATTATGTACTACCTTATAATTAAAAGCGTATTGATTGCAAAAACGGTAAAACCTTTAGTATCTCCTGGGGAAATAGGTATAAGCGGGGAAAATGATCTTTAGAGTATCATACTTGCTTAGTTGCTGCAAGGCCTGTTCGAGGGCATTGTAAATATCTTTCTCAAAATTCTCATACACGGCGCCATACTCACCACCTACACCGGCTACCAACTTATCGAGCAGGATCAGTTTGCTCTTGTCGATGATGTTGATGATCTCATGTGCATTTTCACCGCCTTCCATAAAATGGGGGATAATGACATAATGGGTATAATCATCCTTCTTATTCTCCAACAATTTTTTGAAAAAGCAAAGTCATTGTTATAGATATAGAAATCCACACTGGCCATTTCACCCAGTGCCGCTACAAAGGCATCATAAACGATCTTTTATGGGGGCTTAGTTTGTTGAACAGCAGGAATACCTTCAGCTGGTGGTTTACTTCGGTTGTCTTCACAAAAACCTTTACCGGGTACTGATCCTAATACGCCAATTTTTTTGAGGTGCTTATAACCTTTTTCGGCGGTATCGCGGGATATCTCAAATTCAAAGCTCAGTTCGTTGATGGAAGGGAGTATCTCATCTTTCACGATCTTTCCATCGGCAATGGCTTTTACAATGGAATTGGCCAGTTGCAGGTACTTGGGGGTGGCAGAATGGTAATCAATATAGAGGTGTTGATAGATCGGCGGTTTTTTTCATCACAGGGGCATTCGTTAAGTTGTTAATTGTCAAACCTACAAAAAAATGAGGAGATCATGAGTCGGCACTTGCTCCCGAAAGCTTTCAGGACCATTCACCACTAACTCTGCTCTCCCCACTGTATTTGCTCAAAGCTCGCGACTCACAGTTTGAAGCCATCAGCCCCCACTAACCACTCGCCACTAATCATTTACACCCATGATGGTACATGATGGCGGACTAACTGAATCCGTCTACTTTTAATCACATTTTTATCATTCTTGCCAGGCCATATTGAAAAAACTTTACACTCATGGGAGCTATTTTAGGCGTTATATTTCACTTTCTAGGAGGTTTTGCATCAGGAAGTTTCTACATACCCTTTAAAAAAGTAAAAGGCTGGGCCTGGGAAAGTTATTGGATCATTGGCGGCCTGTTCTCCTGGTTCATTGTTCCACCACTGGCTGCTTATCTAACCATTCCCGGTTTTGGCAGCATTATTAGCTCAACCGATTTTTCAGTGCTCAAATGGACCTATATCATGGGTATCCTCTGGGGTGTTGGGGGCTTACCTATGGGCTGGGGGTTCGATACCTGGGGGTATCGCTCGGCAGTTCCATCATCCTGGGATTGTGTTCCATTTTCGGTGCGCTCATTCCATCAGTTTATTATGACCTTTTTCCGGAAGAGGGTAAGGATACGATTACGGTCCTGTTTTCACAACGCTGGGGCCAAATGGTTTTATTGGGTTTATTGGTGTGTGTGATTGGTATCATCATTTGCGGCAAAGCGGGGGCCATGAAGGATAAAGACCTGGCTGGCAAAACAAAAGGAGCCAACCAGGAATTTAAGCTGGGGCTGGGATTGCTGGTAGCCATTATTTCGGGGGTACTCAGTGCCTGTTTTAGTTTTGGGTTGGAAGCCGGAACGCCCATGGCCAAGGTGGCCAATGAAGCCTGGAAAGCCGCTCATCCAGGTGAAGGGGAGTTTCTTTATCGTAACAATGTCATCTATGTGGTGTTATTATGGGGAGGCCTCACCACCAACCTGATCTGGTGTATGATCCTCAATGCACGAAACAAGACCTTTAAAGACTATAACAATAAACAAGCGCCGCTGGCCAAAAAACTATTTATTCTCGGCGCTGGCTGGTACTACCTGGTTTCTGCAGTTCTTTTTTTATGGCATGGGCGAAAGCAAGCTGGGCAATGGCGCCAGCTCGTGGATATTGCACATGGCCTTTATCATACTCATTGCCAATGCCTGGGGCCTGGCGCTCAACGAATGGAAAGGTGTGAGCCGCCATACAAAGAATACCATCATTGCCGGCATCCTGGTTATCCTGGCTTCCGTACTTATTGTAGGCTATGGTAATTACCTCAAACCGTAATTAATTGAATTAAATATTTGAAAATGTCTGTTACTACATCAACATTTAAGCATGTCAGTTACCTGTGGAATGAAGCTACAGCGGCCACCCTGGCCGGTGATGAAGTGGCTTTGTTGATCTATCGTTCTAATCTCCTTGGCGCCGATCTGCGGCTTACCAATTATGGTGGTGGTAATACCTCTTGCAAAGTAATTTCCAAAGACCCGCTTACGGGTAAAGAAACGGAAGTAATGTGGATCAAAGGTTCTGGTGGCGATATTGGCACACTTAAGAAAAGCGGCCTGGCAGCATTGTATGTAGAGCGGCTGCGCAGCCTCACCAATGTATACCGTGGTATTGAGCACGAGGATGAAATGGTAGAACTGTTCAATCATTGCATTTTTGACCTGGCTTCTAAAGCGCCTTCCATTGATACGCCATTGCATGGTTTCCTGCCCTTTAAACATATTGATCACCTGCATCCGGATGCTGCCATTGCTATTGCTGCTGCCAAAGATGGCAAGCGCATTACGCAAGAGCTTTTCAAAGGGGCTATCGGCTGGGTGGAGTGGCAACGTCCGGGTTTCGATCTTGGCCTAAAGCTGAGGCAATGCCTGGATGAAAATCCGGGTATCAAGGGCATTATGTTTGGTTCACACGGTCTTTTCACCTGGGGCGATACGGCTTATGAAAGTTATATCAATACGCTGGAGGTGATAGAGCGTTGTGCAGAATACATTGAGTCAAAAACAAAGAAAGAAGCCATCTTTGGTGGCGCTATAATACAATCGCTGAAGAAAGAGGATCGCCTTAAACAGGCTGCGCTGCTGGCTCCAGTATTGCGTGGGTTCTGTTCAAGCCATACCCGGATGGTGGGGCACTTTACCGATGATGAGCGGGTATTGCAGTTCATTAACTCCAGTGACCTGGACCGGCTGGCACCCCTGGGTACGAGTTGTCCCGATCACTTTTTGCGTACTAAGATCAGTCCACTGGTATTGGACCTGAAACCGGAAGCGGATCTGACCAATGCCGATTCCCTCAAAGCACAGCTGGCTGCGCCCTTTGAGGCATACCGTACCATGTATGCCGACTATTATACTACCTGCAAGCATCCCAATAGTCCGGCCATGCGCGACCCCAATCCGGTGGTGATCTTGTATCCCGGGGTAGGTATGTTCACGTTTGCCAAAGACAAACAAACGGCCCGTGTAGCGGCCGAGTTTTATACCAATGCCATCAATGTAATGCGTGGCGCTGAAGCGATCTCTTCTTATACGTCCCTGCCCCGGCAGGAAGCCTTCAATATTGAATACTGGCTACTGGAAGAAGCCAAGCTACAAAGGATGCCCAAGCCCAAAGCTTTATCGGGAAAAATTGCGTTGATAACAGGCAGTGCCGGAGGTATTGGTAAAGCCATCGCCCAGAAATTTGCCGATGAAGGGGCCTGTGTGATCATTAACGACAATGATGGGCAAAGGCTGGAAGGAGCGAAAGAGGAATTCCAAAAGAAATATGGTAAGGATGTGTTCAGTACAGCGGTACTGGATGTAACCCATGACGCCGATATTGAAAATGCGTACATTATAGCAGCGCTGGCTTTTGGCGGGGTTGATATTGTGGTGAATTGTGCCGGGCTTTCTATTTCAAAACCTATTGAAGAACATACGGATAAAGACTGGGACCTGCTGTACGATGTACTGGTAAAAGGACAGTTCTTCGTAACCCAAGCCGGTGTAAACATTATGCGTCAGCAGGGGCTTGGCGGTGATGTATTGAATATTGTGAGTAAGAACGCGCTGGTATCTGGCCCCAACAATGCGGGTTATGGTTCGGCCAAGGCGGCACAGCTGCACCTGAGCCGGCTAAATGCTGCCGAATTGGGTAAGGACAATATTCGCGTCAACGTAGTAAACCCGGATGCGGTGATATCAGATAGTAAAATATGGGAAGGCGCCTGGGCCGAAGGACGGGCCAAAGCTTATGGTATAAAGGTGGAAGAACTGCCAGCCTTCTATGCCAAACGTACCTTGCTCAATGAGATCATCTTACCGGAAGATATTGCCAATGCATGCTTTGTATTTGTAGGCGGTCTGCTGAACAAATCAACCGGCAATGTGCTCAATGTGGATGGGGAGTAGCAATGGCGTTTGTGCGGTAAGTCCGGAAGACCGAAAGACGGGAAGTCGGAAAGATGAACATTTAGTAAGCATTCTTGAATATCAGATAATATTCTTCCGGACTTTCGGACTTTCCGACTTCCGGACTAAAATTTACTCCATGACCCGCGTTGCTTTCAAAATGACGCTTTATAAAGGTTTTGAAGAAGAATACCTCAAACGGCATGAGGTCATTTGGCCGGAACTGCAGGAACTGTTGAAACAAACAGGTATCAGCGGGTACTCCATCTTTTGGATGACAGCACGCATAGTTTATTTGGGGTGCTCACCGTAAATGACCCAAAAGCGCTGGACGATTTGCCTGCTCACCCCGTTATGCAAAGGTGGTGGGCCTATATGAAAGACATTATGGAAACCAATGACGATAATTCGCCCATCAGTATTCCTCTAAAAGAAGTATTTTACCTACCATAAAACGATTGAACATGCAAGTGGATAAGTATCTGATTGAAGGCCATAACAATGATCTGCTCGCTCAGCATAAACGGAAATACGATTTTATTGCTGCCGATATTCCCCTTATAAAAACCGTTATCCAGCAATTAATTGATTTCCAGGTGGCCATTCCCAGTTGGGCCCTGGGTACGGGCGGTACCCGTTTTGGCCGATTCTCCGGTGGTGGTGAACCCCGTAACCTGGAAGAGAAAATTGAAGATGTGGGTTTACTGCACAGCCTCAATCAATCGGGGGCGCTATTTCCCTGCATATTCCCTGGGATGTACCGCAAAATGCACAAGCCATCAAAACATTGGCTGCACAGCATAGCCTTCGTTTCGATGCCATGAATTCCAATACTTTTCAGGACCAACCAGGTCAGCAAAACAGTTATAAGTTCGGCTCGTTGCAACACGTAGACAAAGCTGTGCGCCAGCAGGCCATCAAACACAATATTGAGGTCATCAAACACGGAGTGGAGTTGGGCTCAATTCCATCACAGTATGGCTTTCGGATGGTTCTAGCTTTCCTGGTCAGTTGAACTTCCGGAAAGCTTTCCAGCGTACGCTGGAAGGATTGCAAGAGATCTATACAGCCCTGCCTGCCGATTGGAAAATGTTTGTAGAATACAAAGCGTTTGAACCCAATTTCTATTCCATGACTGTGGGCGATTGGGGACAATCCTTGTTGTATGCTACTAAACTAGGCCCCAAGGCATATACGCTGGTGGATCTCGGTCACCACTTACCCAATGCCAATATAGAGCAGATCGTAGCGCTGTTGTTGGCGGAGGGCAAGCTGGGCGGATTCCATTTCAATGATTCCAAATATGGTGATGATGATCTTACGGTGGGCAGCATCAATCCTTATCAGTTGTTCCTCATCTTTAATGAATTGGTAGAGGGTATGGATGCGCGGTCGATGAACCATGCCAATGACCTTGGCTGGATGATCGATGCCTCGCACAACGTAAAAGACCCGCTGGAAGACCTGCTGCAATCGGTAGAGGCCATCAAAATAGCTTATGCGCAGGCGCTGCTGGTGGATAATAAAGCATTGCAATCGGCGCAGGACAATAATGATGTAGCAAAGGCGCAGGAAATATTGCAACAGGCTTACCGTACGGATGTGCGGCCACTGGTGGCAGAGGCGCGTTTACAGGCTGGTGGAGCCCTCGCACCGCTTTCTTTTATCGTACAGCCAAAGTGCGTGAACAGCTTATTAAAGACCGTGGACAGAAAACAGTAGCGACAGGATTGTAAAAAGGCAACAAGGCATAAAGGCAACGAGGCTAACAGCTAAAATTAACCTTCATTGGTGAACAGTATTTCCATTATAGCGATCTTCGACATCGGTAAAACGAACAAAAAGCTTTTCCTTTTTGATGAGGAATACAATATGTTGTTGGAAAGGTCTACCCCTTTTGCTGAAATAAAGGATGAAGATGGCGATCCCTGTGAAGATATCCAGGCATTGACGCAATGGGTAAAGCGATCGTTGCAGGAAATACTGGCCATGCGGGAGTTTGATCTGAAGGCGGTTAACTTTTCTACCTATGGCGCCAGCTTCGTGCACATTGATGCGGAAGGCAGGCCAGTAACTCCCTTGTATAATTACCTGAAGCCCTACCCGGCGTCCTTGCAAGAAAAATTGTACCAGCTATATGGCGGCGAGATCACCTTCTCCATCCATACGGCTTCACCGGCCCTGGGTCATCTTAATTCGGGCTTACAATTGTATTGGTTAAAACATGAGCGGCCAGGGCTGTTTGAAAAGATCAGGTATGCATTGCATCTCCCCAATACATGAGTTACCTGCTTACAGGAAAAACCTATTCGGATATTACGAGTATAGGTTGCCATACGGGGCTGTGGAATTTTTCACAAAACCATTACCATGAGTGGTTATACCGAGAAGGGGTTATTGATAAACTGGCCCCTATTTTTCCTTCCAACCAATTGATCGCTGCTTCACTGGCAGGCAAGCCGGTACTGAGTGGGGTAGGGCTGCATGATAGTTCAGCAGCACTCATCCCTTACTTGTCAAATTTCAGTGAACCCTTTGTATTGATCTCTACGGGTACCTGGTGTATTACGCTCAATCCGTTTAATCAATCAAGGCTGCTGGCCGAAGAGCTGCAGCAGGATTGCCTGTGTTATATGGAATACAGGGCCAGGCCGGTCAAGGCATCCCGTTTATTTGCCGGGTATGAGCATGAGCAGCAAGTGAAAAAACTAGCAGATCATTTTGGCGTATCACCTGATTATTACAAAACGGTATCATTCAATCCAGCTTTGGTGAATAAAGTAGCAGGAGATGGTTTAATAACTCATGAGGTTGGGGGAACCCGGCTTTTACAACAATCTGCATTTGGCACCAGGTCACTCCATGATTTTGCCAGCTATGAAGCAGCCTATCACCAGTTATTAATGGATATTATGGAACAGCAGGTGGCTTCTACCAACCTGGTCATGAGCAGGGAAATCAAGAAGATCTTTGTAGATGGAGGTTTTGGCCGTAATCCCATTTATATGCAATTGCTGGCAATGGCCTATCCGCAGGTAGAAGTATTTGCCGCTTCAATTGCCCAGGCTTCGGCAGTAGGCGCCGCCATGGCTGTACATGCCTATTGGAATAAACGTCCGGCGCCTGTAGAATTGATCGAGTTAAAAAAATACGCTGCACAAAAGGAGGGCGCCCATTAGTAAAGGCGGTTCTATCTCACCATTCAGTGGCTTATCCATACAGTTAGGGAGTTCCACAAACCATCACGGCATTTTTTATCAAAAGGTCCCAGGTGACCCACTTTGGCAAGGCCCAGGTCGGCAGGTTTAAAATGATGCCAGGTGACCTGTGTGCCGGAAAAATAATGGAGTAATTCCTGTACGGCCCTACGTGGAGAACGCCAATCGTCGGAAAAACTAAAGGCCAGCAAAGGAATGTCCAGCTTCCGGTAATTATTGGCTGGGAATTGATCAAAGAGACCATTGGCATTACTGCACCAGTCGAGCCATTCGTGCATCACTCCTTTGGGAAGGTTAGCGGATATGCCCACATGTCTGCCGGGGAAATAACCAAAGAGGGCGCTGGAGGTACGCACCAGTGACTTAAGGAATGATATACGCAACTTATTACGGAAGGGCCATAGTTTTTTACAGGTAAGAGAGCTATTCACCAATACAAGACGGCTGATGTATTGGCTGGCGGGCGATAAACCAATCATTTCGCCGCCGAGGCCATGACCAATATAAACGATCTCCTGTCCTGGGTACTGGTTACGGGCGTAACGGATCACGGCATCAATATCTTGAATAGCCCATTGATGCAACCTGGCTTTAAACCCTTTCAGACTAATGGGAGCCGATATTCCTACGCCCCGGTAATCAAAGGTGATCACTGGGTAGCCCTGTGATTGCAGAAATACCGCCAATTCCTGGTAATGCGTTTGGGTAGTCAATGCCGAAGGGCCAATCAGGATGACCTTACCTTGAACCGGCTCATGGATAAAGACTTTCATTCCGATCGTACAGCCATCTTTTGTTCGTATCGTACTGCTTTCCTGCATAATGATACCCTGTCTTGGGTTTGGATAATACATTGCTACTAACTTCCTGACTGCTCTATTGCCTGGCTTGCCTTTACATCAACAGATCCATTAATTCTTCCCGGCGGTTTTTAGATACGGGAATCTTCATTTTGTTTTCCATCACCAGGTAACCCCCATCTCCCCGGATAAACTCGCGCACCTGGTTGAGGTTGACCAGGTAAGAATTGTGGGCCCGGAAAAATGGTAGGGCGATAACATATCTTCAAAATCTTTTAATATGCGGGAGATCACTTTCTTCCGGTTATCCGTTAAGTACACGGTGGTATAATTGCTGTTGGCTTCACAGCAAATGATCACCTGGGGTCTACAAATTCAATACTTTCTTTGGACGCCAGTGCTATGCGGCCCATCTTCCCTTTTTCTCGGCCTGCACATTGCTGAGTAAGGCATCCATCTGCTCAATGGGTATTTTGCGTTGGGATTTGCGCTGGTGCTATTCTATGGCTTCTTTCAGCTCCTTGTTCTGGACAGGCTTTAACAAGTAATCCAGTGCACTGCACTTCACAGCCTGGATACCAAAATTGTCATAAGCGGTAGTGAAGATCACATCAAATGCAATTTCCTTACCCAGTTCTTCCAGTACATCGAAACCATTTAACATGGGCATTTCAATGTCGAGGAATAAGAGGTCGGGCGTGTGCAATTTGAGCCAGGCCACCCCCTCGGCGGGCTTTTCAAAAGAGGCTATTACCGATACCTCGGGACAATAATTGTCCAGCTTCCACTTCAGCGTTTCAATGCTGTGGTGCTCATCGTCAATAATCACTGCTTTTATCATAATACATTCTTTTAGAATAAAGAATCCCTTGTTTCGATATAATAGAGCGTCATCCCTCCCCCTACTCACTAAAGCGGAACTACCAGCTCCACCTTGGTACCCGCCACATGGCCGGTATCATCAACGAGATCGGTGATCGTGACACAGGTATTTACATCGTACAATTTGTTGATGATCTCCATGCGGTCGCGCGTGATCTGCATGCCCATGGACCTTTTTTGCCACACATCTTTTGTGATCGCACGGCCTGGGCTTGGGTACGTCCAATGCCATTGTCCTGGATAACGCAATACAGGTTATTGCCGCGTTCTTCAATCAACAGCTCCACTTTCCGGTCAGTGCCATCATGTTTATTCATCAGGCCATGCCAGATAGCATTCTCCACATAGGGCTGTATCAACATGGGCGGAATTACAATGGAGGCTGTATCTGTTTGTGTAACGATCCTGATCTCATACCGGAATTGGTCCCTGAACCGAAGTCCTTCCATTTGAAGATATAGTTCCAGTGTTTCTACTTCGTCCTTGAGACTGATATAATTTGAACGGGAGTTCTGTAAGATCAACCGCATCAGCCGTGCAAAGCTGTTCAGGTATTCGGAGGCCTTGCGCGATTCATTTTTAATAATATAACTGTCAATAGAGTTCAGGCAGTTGAACAGGAAATGGGGGTTCATCTGGGCCAGTAGGGCGCTCATTTCCACATTGGCCAGTTTTTTTCATACTGCGATTTCAATTGTTCTTTCTTTCGTACCTGTCTTATCCGGAAACGGTATAGCCAGTATATAAACCCTGCGATCAATAAAAACGATAGGGTATAGAACCACCAGGTTTGCCACCAGGGAGTAGCGATATATACTACCAGTTGCAGCATTTGGGGTTCCATACGCCCTCATTATTGGCTGCTTGTAATTGAAACGTATATTCGCCAGGAGGCACATTGGTATAGTTAACCATTTGGCGGCCCGTTGCTTCTTTCCATTCATCAAAGCCCCGTAAGCGATACCGGAAACGTACTTCATTGGCGAGGGTATATGCCTGTGCCGAAAATTCGATCGTAAAGAAATTACGATTGTACGCCAGCGAAATAGCGGTATCCCTGAACAATGCGGGCATTACATAAGGTTGGTTCATTACCTGGATCTCGCTGATATAAGGGGCCGGTAATTCTTCATTGCGTTGAAAGGCGGCCGGGTGCGCCAATACAATATCAGTGCGTCCGCCAAAAACCATTTCACCCGATGGCAGGAAGGAGAAATTATAGAAGTCGACCTCCTTTAATCCATATTGAAAATTGAAGGTGGTAATACTGGTATCTGCGGCATTGACGCGAACAAGCAATTGATCGGTATACCCCCACACATTTCCTTCCTTGTCGGTAGCCAACGAATATACCCTGCCTTCTATCTTTTTATCGGGTAAATAGATCTTGGCTACCACGCCTTTTTCCAATGAATCCACCTTTGCAAACCCCAGCCATCCCTCATTGGTACTCATCCATACCCTGCCCGCTTTATCCTCAGCATAGAAGTTGACATAAGAAAAACTCGTAGCCTTGTTTTGGGTATACAAGAAATTGATGATACTGTCTTTGGCCGCCTGGTAAACACCGATCCCATTAAAACGTACAAACCAGATATTGTGGTGACTGTCTTCAAACATATTCACTACTTTGATTGGTGTGGTAGCATCTATGGGGTAATTTGGTGGCTGTAATTGCGTGACCGGCCGTTGCGATAATCCCAGCAGATCAATCCATCAGTATCTGCCGCCAGCCAAATACGGCCGAGCCCGTCAACGACCAGGCCATACCACCTGTTAAACCGGCTGGGCGGCGGTTTCATAGCCTGCAACAGTTTTCTGCGCACATCATAGGTAAATAACCCCTTGTCGGAAGAAATGATAAACCTGCCATCCGGCAATGCGCCAAAGCCTCGTACTAATAGTTTTTGGCAGTAGCCGGCCTGTTGAAAGGCAATTTGGTCCAGCTGCTGTGTAACTTATCAAAGACATACAATCCGTTGGCTTGTATGGGGCAGGCAGTAAGCATCCTGCCCGTTGAATCACTGATGATGTAATTTGTAAATGCCCATTCCCTGCCGTACAGTTCTTCAAACGAATAACTGGTGAACTGTTGCATTGCAGGGTTGAAGCATTGAATGCCGTTGATATTGCCATACCATATTCTTTGGTGTTCATCAATACAACTCACTCCATAATAAAGGTTCTCCTGTACATTATTTAATTTTATCCAGGTAATATCTTTTAGTTGTGTATCATAAACGATGAGCCCATCAAGCATGGTGATCCATAATTCATGATCACTTTTCCGGTTGATGCTACCTATGGGGGCTTTGAGAATATTCCCCACCGTTTGCTCACGGGTACCGGCTGCAGTATTCCGGTAGCCGGGTCAAATACATGCAGCCCTGCCGTCCATCCGCCCAGGTACAGCAATCCATCGCTGTGGTGATGCATCCGGCGGACAGCATTTACAGCCACCTGGTAGTCTTTGTCTTTTTGTGGAAATACATGCCATTTTACGCTTCCCGTAAATCTATTGATCTCCTGCAGGCCGCCTACTGTACCCGCCCAAATAATGGAGTCGTTGTTAATACTGGGTTCTATGCTCAGTACTGAGCTGTTGGAACCTAACAGGGGTGCTACCGTTGGATAGGAACCTGGGACAGAGGTACAAGGCAGGAAATTGTCTTTATCGCTTTGGTACTTCCAAACTCCATAGTGGCGCGTGCCTACCCAAATATTACCATCCGCATCTTCCCGTAAAACATGCACCGAAAAATCAGGTCCCTGGTGAGGGTATCCATTTTCCCCTTTTCCCCCAATTGGTAATGGCGAAAAAGACCAGTACTGGTATTGAGCACCGAGATACCCTGATTGGTAGCTACCCATAGCTCAGATCCATGCGATAAAATAGCGTTTACCGTATTGCCGTATAAGGAATAACGCAGGTCATTACCCTGCCGGTACACTTTGAATTGCTGGCCGTCGAACCGGCAAAGGCCTTCGCGCGTGCCTACCCACATAAAACCATCCCGCCCTTTTTGGATCAGGTAAACCTGGTTATCCGGCAAACCTTGCTCCTTATTGAGGTATTGCGCATTATCGAATTTATACTGACCCTTTGCTCCATAGTGAAACAGGCAGCTGGTCACTGCCAGGAAGATTGTTGAAAGGATGGGCAATAACTTCATGGATCAAAGGCTTGGGCTTATCAATATGTAAATACAACTATTTTCATGGGTTTAAGAACATTTCCTGATTGAACAGCCTGATTTACTGCGTAAAATCGCCTTTATATTGAGCCGTTTGCTCAATCTTTTAAAGGTTTTACAGGATAATGCTTTCCTCAAAATACAGATAATAGTACGCAGGATACCCCTCATCTGCTAATCTGCCCTTTTAGAGGTCTTGCCTTCCACTAATGTTGCAAGGCGTTATTAAAAATAACCTTTATTCTTTTAATCATTAACCGGCCGTTTGCGAGCGGTTTAAACACTTATCAGCCATGAAGAAGCTCTTGTTTTTGCTGTATGGGATCGGTAGTTACTGTATCTTTTAGGCACCATTTTGTATGCCATTGGTTTTGTAGGTAACCTCTTTGTTCCCAAATCCATCGACAGCGTGCCACAAACTACTTTGTTGAGCGCATTATTGATCAATGCTTCGCTGCTCCTGCTATTCGCCCTGCAACACAGTGTTATGGCCAGACCTGCTTTTAAGCAGTGGTGGACAAGATATATTCCCGAACCACTGGAAAGAAGCACTTACGTATTGTTGGCCAGTTTATGCCTGGTATTGTTGATGTGGCAATGGCAGCCGATGGGCGGTGAAGTGTGGACGGTAGAAAACAGCGTACTTAAAGCAATATTGTCCATCGCTTACCTGAGTGGATGGTCGATCGTATTCTCCAGTACTTTTCTCATTAATCATTTTGACCTGTTTGGCTTGCGCCAGGTAGGGTTGTATTTCAATGGTAAGCCCTATACCTCGCTGCCCTTCAGGCTTCCTTTTTTATAAGCTGGTGCGTCATCCCTTGTACCTGGGTTTCCTGATCGCTTTTGGGCTACGCCTTCTATGACTGTTGCGCACTTGCTGTTTGCTATCCTTACTACTGGTTACATATTTATAGCCATCCAATTTGAAGAGCGCGACCTCATTACTCATTTCGAGAGCAATACAGACGTTATAAAAAATGGGTACCCATGCTGGTCCCATTTCTGAAACGTACAAAATAGGTATCCTGACAGGAATCATTGTAGCCATGAAAAAAGCAAGCTGCATAAAACAGCTTGCCTTTCTATTATTCTATTCTCGCAATTCGTTTTGCCTGTTACCCTTTTAACCTGTCAACTTTTCAACTTGTAAGCTTACAACTTAAAAGGCAGGTACCAATTCTGTTTGTCCATCAGTCTTTGTTTCACTGCTTCAGCATCCGGAATACCATCTTTGATTAGTTTAGCATACACTTTGTTGGCCAGGAAGGCCGGGTCGTTACGGCGGCGGGCTACCCTCAACAGGTCGGCCCAGCGGGTACCTTCAAAAGCATTTTCCAGCGCGCCTTCATTTACCAGGCTGTTTTCAATATAGGTAAGGCTATCAGCGCCGGCTGCTACGGCATCTTCCGTTACCAGGGCCCGCGCGCGGACGCCGATATGACGATACCAGTCGCTTCTGAAATTGGGGATATCACCCATGCGTGCATCGAAATTATAAGGCGGCGCATAGGACAGCGTATTTTGATAAGGCGTTACATTGGGGTATTGGGCGGTACGGGATAAGCGCCTGGAATACCTGAATTGATAAAGCCATAAGCCAGGCGATGATACCCATCGCGGTTGGCGGCTTCTGCAAAACGCAGGTGCAAATGCGTTTGCCGGTATAGGAACCATTTGCCATTTTTAGCCAGCGGATTTACTGCTAGGTTCGTAGTATAGTTGATATAGTTGTACAAATATTTCATAGCCACCAGTTGCCCTCCAATCTGCTTCACACTCAATGGGCCGCGTGCATCATAAGGGATACCACCTCCCGTACCGGTAATAGCTACCGGGCGTTGCGTTTGATTTCTCCAGTTGTCAATGATCTCCTGCGAAGGCTTCACCAGGTAATTACCGCCTACGGGAGAAAATAATTTGATCAGTGGATTATCGGGCTGAAAGCGGCTGTCGTAAGGTAAGGCCCATATCCACTCACGTGTATAACCCGCATCATAAGGCCGTTCAAACATATAACGCCAGCCATCTGAATAAACGAGGGTAGAAGCATCGCCGGCACGGCTGTACGTTACATAATGATTGTGGCTGCCGGTCCAGCCAAGCTTGTACTGAGAGTAATACGATTCACCAGGGCTGCCCACGGTAGCCGTTTCCATCACTTCCCGGTAAACAATGGCCGACTTTTTATAATCACCATTCCATAAATACAGGTCACCCAGCAGGCATTTTTGTTAATAAAGAAGGTGGCAGTAGGTGAGCCATCCAGGGTTATATTCAAGGTAGAACCAGTAGGATAGGGATCCCTAAAAGGTATCTTTTCGGTGAAGCTGATCAAGCTATCCAATAGGTCATCAAACTTTATTTTAGGAAACCGGCTTTCGTCTTTGATCGCATCCACTGTTTCCAGGGGATCAGTAACATACCGCACTTCATCGCCATAATGAATGCCCAATTGAGGTACAGGAAGCTGCGCAGGCAGGCAATGTCCGAATAACGCTGGTTGAACTCCACTTCCTTCATCGAATTCTTGTCTTTCATGATCAGGAAGTTCTTAAGTACATCATTGCAGTTCAGGATCAGTTCATAAAAGGGGCGGGGGCTTGCATAGGGGTTATCGGCTTTGGCATTATGCGTACTGATCTGCCGCAGGTATTCATCCGCATTATTGGTATATTCCAGCAGGTCGCCCCGCAGTTCATTTAAGATCACGTAACGATCGGCCAGGCTCATGAATTTACCATAGATACCCATTACTGCTGCATCGGCATCGTATACATTACGGTACATCTGACTGGCATCAAGTTCGCTGGCCGGCTTTATATCGAAGGCTCTTTACAGGCGCTCCATGTACTGATCGCTATGGCTGCCAGTAGTATTATTTTTATAAAGAACTTATTTTTCATTGTAAACACGAATTATTACGAATTACACGAATTAATTACCAAACCTATACTTGTCATCACTCCCAACCACTTACGCCCTCCAGGTGTATGCCGGGACCACTCACCATTTACCACTCGCTGCTCTCTACAGCCCAACACGCACGCCCAATGTTACCGTACAGTACAAGGGATCGAGCCCGGTATCTATTCCTTGCGTAAAAGGGCTGGGTGTAACGCTGAACTCGGGATCATATCCTTTGTATTCGGTAAGGGTAAATAAGTTGGTGGCCGTGGCATATACACTGGCGTTCTTTAGGAAGCCATTGGCTTTCAACGGCAGGTTGTATTGCAGGGACAAGGTGCGCAAGCGGATATAAGAGCCATCTTCTATCCAGCGGTCGCTAAAACGGCTATTATCCATGGGGTCGCCCCAGGTAGCTTTGGGCATATTGGTTACATGACCATTGCCGCGCCAGCGATTCCGTGCGCTTTCAATTGATTTTCTACACCACTTAATGACTCCAGGCGGTAGCGTACATAATTGAATACATCATTACCCTGGCTGAAGGTGAACAAGAGGCCCAGCTCGAAATTCTTATAGATGATCCGGTTATTGAAACCTCCATATATGGCCGGATTGGGATCACCAATCACTTGCCGGTCTTCCCCATCAATAAGCTTGTTGTTGTCTACATCTGTAAAGTGGATATCTCCTGCTTTAAAAGGACTCAGCGATCCATCTGCGTTTTTTTACTAAGGCCGGCAGTGGCAGCTTCGGCATCAGTTGCAAATACACCTTGGGTAGTATAGCCATAAAATTGATTGGCAGGCCGGCCTGCTGCTGTAAGTATGGTAGCGTCTGCGTAGTCGGTGGTGAACCGGTTGCCAGGAACGGCTTTGATCTTATTTTTATAGGTGGCGATATTGATGCCTGCATCCCAGCTAAATTGGCGGGCATTGACCACTCTTACCCGCAGACTGGCTTCTATTCCTGTATTTTCCATTTGGCCGCCATTGGTGAGCATGGTCTTAAAACCGGTGGCCGTAGTCAACGTTTCATACACCAGCATATTGCGGGTGGTGGTATGATAAGCATCCAGGCTTAAACCCACCCGCTCATTCCAGAAAGCGATATCCGTTCCAACGTTGGCTTTGTAATTGGTTTCCCATTGCAAGGCCGGGTTGGCAATGCCACTGCGTACCAGGCCTTGTGCGCCCAGCAGATTTTGTGAGCGATAGGTTTGGCGGCTACTGTAATTACCAATATCATCATTGCCTGTAATGCTGTACGTAGCTCTTATTTTCAGCAAATTAACCGGTGAATGCGCCATGAAGTTTTCGGAAGAGATCAGCCAGGCGGCTCCAATGGAAGGCATCACCGGAAACTGCCTGCCCGACAGGCGGATACCATTGACGGCTTCGACGCCAAAGCGGGAGGAGCCATCCATTGCGGCATTGAGGTTAAGGAATAATTTGTCTTTGAAACTATAGGCTGCTCCAACATAAGCATTCAGCCAGTTCCATTCCCCAATACCGCCTCCTACCTGTCGCAGTGCGGGTAACCCATTTTGCACACTTACCAGGTCATCAGTAGCCGCATTGAATCCCAATGCAAAATCCTGCTCGGCATTATTGTGCTGGTAGCGCATACCCAGGTTGGCAGTGAACTGATGTGCCTGGTTGAAATGTTGGTTGTATTCCAGCCGGGTATCATTGTAAATGGTGAAAAGCCTTTTACCTGCGTTCCCATACGGCTGTCGGCAATGGCATTGGTGAGGGTATCATCAGCCACGCCTTTGCGCGGTACAAAGAAATTCTCTCTTACTTTATCATGTACTACACCCATCATGGTACTGGCGCTAAGGCTTTGGGTGATATTGTATTTAAAGCCAAAGGAGCCAAAGAAACGGTAGTACTTATTATACGCCTGCATATTGGCAATGATGGCAGATGGATTGCTCATACCCAGTATATCCGTATCTGCCAGGTTGGGTGATTCTATGCCTGCATCATTCACTACATTGGCCGGTAAAAAGGCGCTTTGACCCAGGATAGAAATATAGGCGCTGTTTTATCAGCAATACCCTGGTCTTTCAGGTTTTGTTCATTGTAGGTAAAACTAAGATTGGCGGTACCAGTAAAGCGACGGGTGAAATTAAACACGGCATTGAACCGGGTATTGTATCGGGTTAGGTCGGTTTCTTTTACAACACCCCGGTTGCCCGAATAGCCCATGCTCAAACCATACGTGGCTATATTATCGCCCCCGGTTACTTTCAGAAAGATATTTTGGTTTACACTGCTCTTTAATACATTTTTCTGCCAGTCCGTATCGTAATGGTAACGTGCATAATCGGCATTTTTGGAATCGTCATTCATATACGGCAAGGAAGCGATCTCAGTGCCACTCAATCCTTTACCGTACAATTGCTCACTCAGGTAAATGCGGTAATCGGCGGCATTCATTACTGGCAACTTGTTGGGCGTACTATTGAAGCCTGTATAAGCTGCAAAGTCGATCCGCGTAGCCTGGCTTTTGGGACGCGCAGTAGTAATGATAATAGCGCCATTGGCTCCCTTGGTACCATAGATGCTGGCTGCATCCTTCAATACGGTAATATTGTCAATATCCTTTACATCGATCAATGCCAGCGGATTGACGTAAGAATTGGCAATAATACTTTCTCCATATTCGTTGGCATCAAACAACATATTGTCTACCACGATCAATGGTTTATTGGTGCCATACAGGGAATTGTAGCCGCGTAAAAACAAGTTGGCGCCAGCACCAGGCGTACCGGAGCGGCGGATCACCTGCAGGCCCGCAATGCGCCCCTGTAAAATACCATCGGCCATTTCTCCTGGCTGCGACCAGGAGGCATTCAGGTTGTATTGCCCGGTAGCTTCTATTAATGTGGCCTTGCTTCGGGGACCAAAAGGCATAGTTACCGGCTCGTGAAAGGATTCATGGGTATCATCTAATAACGCCACCGCTATGCTGTTCCGGCCTTTCAGCGGCACACGCCGTGTATCGTACCCCTCACCTTCAATGGTCAAAGTGAAAGTGTAAGAAGGTACCAGAATGGTAAATTGCCCACGATCATCAGTAATGGCTGCCGAAAACCCGGCTACCTTAATTTGTATACCTGGTAAGTCCTTGCCACTGATGGCATCTGTAACGATGCCCGAAACCTGTACCCCCTTTTTCTCCTCCTTCTTCACTATAAGCTGTATAACACCTGTATCTTTTAAAGCAGGGGCTGTTTGTGCCGCCAGACTGCCTGTTACCAAAGCAAAGGCCGACACAGCCGCAGTTTTTATGATAGATCTTCTCATTATTAACATCGTCATGGTATTGTTTCAAAAAAACGAATAGGGTTTAGAAAACAGGCTCCAGCCTGATGTAATCACACACAATAGGATTGGCTGTCTCGGATGTACTATTGGCCGAAGTGAGGTAGACCCAAAAGGTGGACATATAGGTAGCCAGGGAAAACTCGCCCAGGTATACCTCGTTGTAATTATTCGGATTCACCTTGATATAGGGCAAGATGGTGGAGGTAGCTGTACCAATGCCTAGCTTTTGATCGAAAGAGGCGGTAATGCTATTGATATTATCATGCAGGGCCACCCAATAAGCCTTGTACTTTAGCGAGGGCATACCATTGAGGCGATAACCCAGGTTGAACAAGGCCACCCCATGTTTATATACCAATACATCCCGAAAATCAAACCCGGTTACCGGGTTATACCTTTCGCGGAAATAAGTATTGCCCCGGCGGTCATGACTGGATGTTTGGTAATTCTCTCCCTGGATCACAAAGGAGGGGAACTTGTCTACCGGCCTTACTGCTATATTGTCCATGATAAATACCACCCCATTGCTTGTTTTGATAGTTTGCACAATGGCTTGTTTGTTGATACCTACTTTGATCCTGAATTTGGAAAGGATGGTATCGGGTATATTGGTGGCATCATAAACACCTTCTACAGCCAGGTCTCTTGCTACGGCCCAGCTGGCAAGGTTGGTGGTACTATCCTCCGTACCCGTCACATAAAAAAGGTTTGTATTTTCCTATCTCTGCCTCCCAGCCTTCATTGCGCATGACAAAAGGTAAACTGCTTGCTTTCATCACGCAGGTCATGCACATTGCGCCAGAACAAATTGGTCCTGACCGAATCGGTGCCTGGTTGGTATACCGGTTGACCTGTTGTGGGGTCAACGCCGATCTGCACTGCATTGGTTGTATCAAATACATTACGGTATAAGGACAGCAGGTATTCTCTTTGTTTGCCGGGAGCCAGTGGGCTTGTTTCTAAAAATTCCCAGGCATTGGGCAGGGCGGGAACCAATTTATCAATGATATGAAATACTCCATTTTTGGCATAATGATCCGCTTCAGTAATATTGGCATCTTCCAGTTTCCTGCCCAACATATTATTATACTTGTCACTTAACATCTTCAGGCGCAGTGGGGCAGTAACTGAAGCGGTTTGATAAATTTGATTGGCTATATGGTTGGCTACAAAAAGGCGCAACTTCGGCGCATCATTTACCAGGGCAGGGTCAAGCGTAGCCAATGCTGTATTGGTAGGGACAAATACAGTAAAGGTTTTGGAAGAGGCGATCACTTTATCGTATCCCGTTTTTGTTAGCAGCTCAGTGAATTTGCTGAGGTTGGTATTTTCGCTGATCTGTGTAAACAGGTCCTTGGTAATAACGGGGTCGGTAATCGCATTGTGATCTTCCCACTTTTACAGCCCGATAGCAACAAGCCGGTAGCGGCCAGGGCCAGCAAGGGCTTAAATATCTTTCTTCGCATTATTCGCTTCGTTTAAAATTCTGTTGAATAAAGTGTGTAGAGCTACTGGTATATCTTGGTGCCATCGGGCCTGAACCGGGGCAATACCTGGTTTTGATCAACTGGTATAAAATGGATCATATCCAGGTAGTTATTGGCATTGGTACCCGATATGGTTTCCAGGCGTAGTTTATGCCTTTCGGTCGTTTTAATATCAACCGTGCCTACCAGCCGGGAGGCATAATACCCCGAATGGAACCGGTGGATTCGATATAACGTTTCCAGCCAATGGATTCCAGCTCGGCATCAGTTCCTGCCGGCCTGCACTCACCCAGGTTAACGGGCCGTTGCATCAGGTCGCCGTTGACACGTACGTTACACACTACCTGGTTACGGCAGTTGTAGCAGATCCATACCTTATAACGGCCCTTAATAATTACAGGCGTTGTAAACTCAACCCAGGTGGCCCTGCTGGGCGATCCCAACTGCAATACAATACAATCATTGTTGTATTGAAAAATGCCCAGGGAACTACTGGTACTATAGAAGTAGGTCAACGTGGTGCTGGCCGATTTGAATTCCCAGTCAATATCCTTAATGGGCTTATCCAATTCATTTTGACGTACGAAATTGTAATTCTGCTTTTTATAGTAGGCAGGCAGTTTCATGATCTCCGGAAAAGAGGATAGGTCCCAATACACAGCCGCCGGCTTACGAAACTTTACCATGTAATGGCCGCCGGTTTGATGCCATACGCCATTGGTGGCTGCATTGTCGCTGGTACTCCTTGTTAAGACCACACCCTTTTCCAGCACATTGTCAAACATGTCCTCATTCACCACTACCTCCTGGTTGATCAATTGCGTACTGATCACTTCCTGGGGTTGCAGGGTTTGATGGGAGGCAGCATTGATAATATCGCCCAGGAATTTGATGTCTCTCAGGATATGATAAGCTACATAAATATGCAAACTGTCTTTCTCATTGGCTGGGTTGCCTGTATTGGAATACTTCGTCTTCAGGGCCGCATAAGTGGCAATACCGCTATCTGCCAATACCTGGTTGCTTTCAGCCAATACCGTCATCCACCTTTTAGCAGTATCAGCATCTACGGTATTCAATAACGTATAATAGCCGGTAGATTTGAGGGCTTCTACAAATATGGAATAGTTGGGATTATTTTCCAGTTGCTGTGCGATCGTTACTTTGGAAGGTGTTAATACCTGATCTATTTCATGAATAATGCCATTACCTACCTTTATATTCGAGCGCAATACCGTAGCCTGCCTGTTTACCGTATAGCTGGAATTGCCATCCTTAAAGAGAACACCGGTGATGAGGAACTGGCTTTGCATAGTAGGCACCGGTAGCCGGCCATCCTTAAAGGCAGCAGTCGTAACCGTATCACCCAGGAGATGAAGCTTCACCAGCTCTTTAAGTATATTGATATCGGCTGTTTCAACACTGGCGGTATTGGTGGCCGCCAGCCAGGCTTTTACACCACTGTTGGTAGGCGCAAAACAGGTATAGGAACCATAAGCGTTCAGGAATGCACTGTTATCAGTTCTGTCCAGTATTTGCTTAAACAGGGAGAAGGAATCAATATGTTTTTCCAGGTAACCTACAATGTTGACATCGGCGGTGGTATCTTCCCTGAACTGCTGTTTTTACAGCTGTAGAGGATTAACCCTGCAAACAGGATGGTGAATGTGACTATGGCCGGCAGGCCGTTTCGCTGCTTCATAAAAGCGGTATTAATTATTTGTAAAAAGGATTTTGTTCCAGTAACCGGTTCGTTTGTAACTCGTAGGTATAGATGGGAAAGTAATGACTGTTCTTATCACGCAACTTATTCAAGGCGGCCTGCAGCCTGTCGGAGGGGATACTAATACCCGCCATCGTCAATAAGAAACCCATGCCTTCATAGTTATTACGTTTGGCATTGCGCAACACATCGTACCAGCGTTTGCCTTCAAATGCCAGCTCCCGTTGCCGCTCCTCCAATATATACCCCGTCATGCCGCTTTTACTGGTGCTGTCCATTACTTTCAATTCCAGTGCATTGGCCCGTTGACGAATGGTTTTTACAATGCGGGAGGCTTCCAGTGGCTGGTCGAGCTGATTGATCGCTTCTGCTTTTAACAGGAGGATATCCGCATACCGGTAAAATATCCAATGTGCGAAGGATTGCTCAAAGGACCTGAAATTATCCCCCGTATTATCCGCCCCTACATATTTCCAGATAGAAAAATCAGTTCCACGAAAAGAGGTTTTATCACCCCGTACATCGGTCATCGGAACGCTATTCACCAGGTCAATACCATACACCTCCTCACTGATATGAAAGGCAGCCCCCAGCGGCGGTTACCTGGTGTATGCATGATATAAAAGCCATTGAGCTTTTGTGCATCAAACTGCAGTTCAAATATGCTTTCATTGGAATTGCCTTCATAGAATACATTGTTGAAGAATTCATTGGCCTGTACCAATCCAAACTTGCCGGATTTAATGATCTTATCACATTCCGCTACACAATCACTGTACTTGTCCATCCATAAGTACACATCGGCCAGTAGCGCATTCACAGTATAGCGGGTAGCGCGGCCCTTGTCAAAACCTTTATTGCCATAGGTGAGAGGTAAAAGGGTTCGGCTTTCTGCAGGTCTGCTACGATTTGTTTCAGAATGGTATCCTGTCCACTCTTGCCTAAAGGAGCTACCTCTTTATCGCTGAGAGTAGCGGTTAATTTCAAAGGCACTGCTCCAAAACTGCGTACCAGGTAGAAGTACATCAGCGCACGTATGGTCAATGCTTCACCCGTGGCTCGGTTAAGCTGGTCTTGCGAAAAAGTATTGTCGGTGCCCAATACTGCCGGGGCCTGGTCAATGACCGTATTGCAATAGTTGATCGTTTGGTAAAAGGAGCGCCAGTTGGTGAAACTGTTGGTGGATAACATGTTCAGGTTTACAATATCCTGTTCGTCGGCAGAGGCGCGGAACCCGGGTGCTACCATATCACCCCGCCCTTCACCCCATATAAACAGGTATTCGGTCAGCGGGCGGTCGCCGCTGGTGCTTCCCAGCATGGAGGCATAAATACCAGTAACGGCCGATTCTACCTGCTCCTTTGTTTTCCAGAACTCTTCCCGTACAATGCCATCCTGTGGCTGCAGGTCGAGCCATTTTTGCAGGAGGTAATATGTCCTGCCAGTACAATGATCAATGCGTATATCAATAGTTTTTTCATGTAGGTGGGTATTTAGAAGCCTGCTACCAGGCCAATCGTAAAGGTTTTGGAAGGAGGTGTCATGGAGTTATCTATAGCCAGCCTGAATACATCGGCGCCACGCGCATTCACTTCCGGGTCCTGCCCCGTATATTTTGTCCACGTAACCAGGTTCTCGGCTGTGACGAAGGCACTGAGTGTTTTCATCTTAAGCCTGTTCAATAATTTGCCATCAAATACATAGCGGGCCGTAACGGTACGAAACCGCAAAAAAGAAGCATCTTCCACATAGCGGTCACTGCCCAGCCAGTTATAACCTCCGGCAATCATGGCCCTGGGTATGTCAGTAACATCCCCCTCTTTGCGCCAACGACGCAATACTGCTGTACTCTGGTTATCGAAGCTGGCCATATTGGTGGTATTCATCTTGGTGCCGTTGATGACCTCATAGCCATAGCGGAAATTGAAATAGGCCGAAAGGGTTATTTTATTTTTGTAGGAAATGGTGGGACCAAAACCGCCCACCAGGGTGGGGTTGCTGTTGCCCAGGTACACCACATCCATGTAGTTGATATTGCCATCATGGTTTACATCTTCATACATGGCATCACCCGGTTGAAAGGTATAGTCCACATTGGGATAGTTGAAACGCATGTACACCTGCTGCCCATTGGGCCCAACGATGGGTTTGCCTGCGGCGGAGGTGGCCAGGGTAGCTTCCTTATCCTTATATACACCTTTATAGCGGTAGCCATAGAAAGACCCAAATGGATTGTCAATTTGCAGCAGGCGCAGGTATTCTCCATTAGCGCCTACATTGCCTTTGCTATTGGCGGCATACTCAGATATTTCGCGGATCACATTCTGGTTTTGCGCCACATTGAAATTGAATCAATAGACCAGGTCTTGTTCCTGAAAGGAACAGTCCAGATGGCCAACTCCCAGCCCTGGTTATCCATCGTGCCGATATTCATGCCCAGGGCATTGAAACCGTTTTGAGTAGGGATCTGAAGTGCATCGGAGAAAAGGTCGGTGGTACGGTTGCGGTATACGTCGATATCAGCACGTACGCGTCCTTTAAATAAAGAAACGTTCATGCCAATATTGGCGCCATGCACAGTTTCCCAACGCAGGTTTTTCAATTCGGGCCGGGAAGGATATACCCCGGTTTGTCCCAGGTAACTCCAGGAATAAGTATTGTAGGTATTGAAAAAGGTATAATCATACCGTGGTGCATTGCCACTCAAGGCATAACTTAACCGGAAACTAAGGTCATCCAGCTTTTGATCTTTTTAAAGAACCATTCTTCCGATATACGCCAACGCAGGAGCCTCCGGGAAACAAACCATATTTATAAGCAGGCCCAAAGCGTGAATTGCCATCACCCCGCAGCGTGGCTTCAAAGAGGTATCTATCTTTATAACTGTAATTGGCAATGATCACAGCACCAACGGTTCTCGTTTGTGAAATACGCGATACCGCCATCAGGTCCTGGTTTTGAGTACGCGAAGGAATGGAGGGATCAACCAATAACGAAGAAGCGGTATTGGAGGTAACCAGTTCCTGGTTGACCGATTTATTATCAGCCGTAAAAATATTCAGGCTGCTGGAAATAACATGGTCTTCATTCTTGAACCGTGGTGTAAAGAACAGGCTGCTTCTGGTAGTTACGCCAAACAGGTCAATATCACCATCGTAGGCCCTGTTAACCACCGTTTCTGTATTGGGCCGGCCGGTGGCAAGCTGCGGCAGGAAGCTGCTGTTCTTGGTATTGTTGATATCAAACTGTACATCGAAGGTGGCCCGGAGTAGATTCTTAAAAATAGAATAATCGATCTGGAACCTTGGTACGATCCTTTCGCCCAATATATTCAGCTTGGCCAGTTGCGCCATGGCTACAGGATTATAAATACGTGAAAACTGTCCCTGTACATTCGAGGCAGGAGAAAAATAATTGGGGGTGAGGTTGCCCAGTTCATCATATTCAAACACACTCATATTGGGCATCTTGAGGTAGGCAACTCCCCGGATAGCGCCTTCATTGTTGTTGTTGCCATTGAAATAATTACGCGCCTGTTTGGTATGCGTAAAGGCGATACTGGTGAATATTTTTATTTTATCAGAGATGATGTAATCCAGGTTGATCCGGCTATTGATGCGCGTAAGGGCCGTACCAATGGTATTACCGGTTTGGTTAAAATAACCTACCGAAGCAAAATACTTGGCTTTCTCTCCACCGCCTGTCATGGATATCGTATGGTCCTGCAAAAAGCCCTGGCGGCTAATGGCATCCACCCAGTTCACATTATTGCTGTAGTTGTAATACCAATAAGGATCGTTGGGATCGTAGTTGAATTCCCGTATGGATGGATTGAGGGTGGTGCCTATCCGGTTCATAAAGGCTTCGGGTATCAGCGTGGAGTACTGGTCGCCATTCAACAAAGGGATGGCATCGGGCAGTATCGAAGCCGAACCTTTAAAGGTATAGGTAATGCTGGGTTTACCACGGCTGCCCCGCTTGGTAGTAATGATCAAAACGCCATTGGCAGCCCGGCTGCCCCATACTGCTGTAGCGGCAGCATCTTTCAGCGCCGTGATCTCTTTAATGTCGGCCGGCGATATATTCAGCAATTGTGCATATCCCTGTTCGTCGGCTGTTCCAAAATTAAAGTCACCGGGAATTTCCGTTTCATAGGGCATACCATCTACGATGATCAAAGGAGTGCCGGTAGAGTTGATAGACGAAACGCCGCGGATACGGATATTCATGGCGGCGCCTGGGTCGCCACTGGTAGCCGTAATATCTACCCCGGCCATACGTCCCTGCAGGGCCTGGTCAATACTGGCAGCCTGCATTTCTTCCATATCCTTGGCGTTTACGCGGGAAGCAGCGGTGGTCATATTCCTTTCTGCTTTTTGTCCCATCCCATTGTCAACTCGCCGGGCAGCCACTACAATGGCTTCTTCCAGGTCGGAGCCGCCACCTGCTTCCAATTGAAAATGGATGGTGGTGCGCTCATTAAGGGCCTGGCTGGTTGTTTTATAGCCCACAAACGAAACAGATAATTTGTGTTTGGCATTGGTGATCCTGATCACATAATTCCCTTCTATATCCGTAGCGGCCCCTTTGATGATACGTCCATCCCCATCCACCTCCGATACAGAGGCGCCGGAAATGGGTTCCTTATTTTTCTTATCAGTTATCTTTCCACGGATAATGAGCTTATTGTCGGTTGGCGCTGCCGTTTGTGCCGAACCTGTTAAGCAACACGTAACGGCCAATACCAGCATACAACAGGCCTTTTCAAAGTACTTCCTCATGGGCAATATGTTTGGGGTAATTAGTCAATGTATTTTAGATAGTTGTCTGTCAGATGGATCATACAGCGATTGCTGAGGTAGGTTCCCGGGGTGGAGATCACATGCGCTACCCGGCTTTCCATATCATTGAGCGTAATAACGCCAGGTGCATTGTTGACAAAGATGGTGGTAGGGTCGCCATTATTCCTTTTGAGAATGGTTTCAAAACTGCCACTTTCCATGCCATCTGCCCCAATGATCTTTTATTCAGGAAATGGTAGTTGAGGAATTTGAAAACCTTTAATTGCTCGGCCGGTAGGGTAGGCGTGAAATTGGGTGTGCCATCCGCTTTTTTGGGCAATAAGCCATCGTCTACGGCTTTTGGATGGCCGCCTTATCGGGAATAAACAAGGTATAGAAAGTACCGCCGGCCACACCCAGTATCTCTTTGGTGGTATTGTTCCACAACATGGAATTGCGGAGGTATTGCCAGAAGTAATTGTAGGGGGAGCCTGCAGGAGTACCCAATCCTTCAATATGCTTGCCTACAGCCGCTTCACTAAATTCCAGGATGCGGTCGATATAATATACTATTCCGTTCTTAGCAGTTTTGCTGCTGTTTACCTTAGCCACGTTGTTTGAATCAACATTGCCCGGCGCATAGACTGTATTGTTTTTAAAAGCGATGAATTCACCTCCATATCCGGCTGCTGCTCCTTCACTGGTGAGGTTGGTCATTACCTGCTGTGGTATTACATGCAGGTTTAAAATGCGCAATAAGCGGTTGCGGGTGGTGCTGCCCGTACTGGCCGGAATGGTAGAACCCGGCAGAGGCGTAAACTTCCATTGGTCAATCGCATCTTTGCTGGCCGTGGGGTCCACAAAATAACCGGCTTTATTGAATAGGTCATTGCTGATCATGAACAGCGTATAATTGCGGTAAATATTGGAGACCTGGAATTTAAGTTCCATGTTCAACAAGGAGATCATCATGGAATAGTTGGGATCGAGGTAAGCTTTGCCATATACACTGGTAAACACATTGGCCTCTTGCACTTTGTTGGTGCCATAGAAAATAGCATTGCTCAATATCTTTTTATCCACCACATTAACGGCAGGATCAAAGCGGGCTTCTTCGTTCACAAAGTTGAGGGTGGTCTTAAACTTGCTGGGCCATACGGCATTTTGCCATAGGTGGGCATTGATAAAATCGTAAATGATGCCAATGGGCATATTTTCAACTTTATCATAATGTTCCAGCAATACCGTATTGGTATACTGCTCCAGGGCTTCATTGGTGGGTGCAAAGATGCTGTAGGAGTTACTCTGCGCGTCGTTCTCCTGTGCCTTGAGGAAATTTTCATTGTTGAGTGCAAAGGCCAGCAGGGGATTGTACACCTTGGTAAATACCTGGTCGGTTTTGCCGGTTACATTTTGAAACCTTGTAGTGGCTGCAGCATTCAATACATATTGCACCAGGAACCTGTCGAACAGCTTTTTAAACTGACTGTATTCCGGTTTGCCGGCCAGGTATTGGTCTGCCGAAGGCAATGAAGTGATCACTTTGTTGACTACGTGGATAACACCATTTTCGGCAGGGATGTCTTTTTCCGTCACAACGGCATCAGCTACATTGAATCCTGTGTAGGGCGTATTGGGGTAGAAATAATTATAGTCCGCTGCAGTAAGGTTCCTGGCCGTCATAAAGTTGTCTACAAAATAGGGGAGGTACTTATTGTTGTTATCCGTTTCATTGTAGTAGAGCAGGCCATTGCGGTTGGAGGCGATCATTTTCAACGATTTTCCGCCCGTGTCTATCCCATTGTATACACCTGTATAATTGGCGGTACGCCTTTTTAAAGGCGTTGGCGGCTACCCATCCGGTATTGGACTGGTAATCGCCCATACGCTCCTTTTGTAGGCATTGTACACCAGGCAGTATGTCACCATCTGCCGGCAGGCATTGCTATCCAGCTGTTCTATGCCATTGATGCCCTGTGCCGTAAAATAAACCTGGAAGGCAGAATCATGAGGAGCAAAAAGTCCAGTATCCGGCTGCTCCCAGCGTGTTCTTATATCCTGCTTTATCAATAGCTGCCAATAGGCTTTTGAAATTTCCCCTGGCGGCCAATTGTTGATAAATGGGCGGTTCCAGGGAGTCGGGGCGCCCATAGTATTCATCAAATGCTTTTTACGGCAGCCCGCCAGTAGCAACACCAGGGTTACAGCCAGTAGCATCTTGTGTAGAAGCTTGTGCATAGAGATTGTCTGTTTTTCTTTTTGAGAACGATATATTATAGTGGTGGGATCAGGCAGTAGTGACAGGTGTACGGTTGGGATAAGGTAGCAGGGAAACCGCCGTCATTACTTGCCGCAGTTGGTTACATATTATACGATCAACAGCCGGCTATAGCGCCGCCTGTATACATAACGTCCATTGTGTTACAATGGATAAGCTTTCTTCCTGGGGAATGATCGGTAGGTATTTTGCTCCGGACAACCATGGGCGAAAGGGAAAACAGTGCCACGGTGCGGAAAGCCCCTGCAATAAAGGGAATACTGTCAAAGTAGTGCATGGCAAGCAAGTTTGGTTCGGGTTTTAGTTAAGTTTCGTAAACGGAAAAATCAGGAATTACAGCCCCTCACATAATCGTTAGAATTACACTAATGCGGCAATAAAATTAACTTTTGCCTTTCATCAACCGTCCTGAAGCGTCCTGCCATGCTGCATTTCAAGTGTTTAGTACGTCCAATGGGTTGTTTATCCATAATTGCAGTGCATTTGACACATAAAATGATAGTTTCAGGATAGTTCAGGATGATTATCCAATGGCGCCTGATTAATTTAGGCGGACTAACGATCGTAAAAACATGTCTTAAAACTGCTGTATGAAAAGAAGCTCATTCCACGCTTGCTGGATTTGCATGCCTTTATTGACGGGACTTTGCGCGTTCCCCCTTTTTGCTAAGTCTGCTGATTACCCCCTGGTTAAAGAACACCTTCCCGGTTATTTTTGGATGCAGGCTACCCAGCTCCTGTACCGTTTGATACAACCATTACAGGTACCATTCTCAATGAAAAGAATGAATCCTTAACGGGCGCTACAGTTACCGTTAAAGCTACCGGTGCTACGGCCACTACCAACGACAAAGGAGCTTTCACACTGGTAGTACCCAACGGGAATGCTACACTGGTAGTAAGCTATGTAGGTTACCTTACGCAGGAGCTGCGGTTGGGCAACCGGGCAACGGTTACCGTAACGCTGTATGCCGAATCCAAATCACTCGAAGATGTGGTGGTGGTAGGTTATGGCACCCGTAAAAGGGGGATGTGACGGGTTCTACCGCTTCCATCAGTGCCGAAAAGATCAGATCGGTACCCGTTACCAATGTTACCCAGGCCCTGCAGGGCCGTGTAGCAGGGTGGAAGCGATGGCCAGTTCCTTTCGCCCGGGTAGTGGTTCCCGTATTCGTATACGTGGCAACCGTTCCCTGTCGGCCAGTAATGAGCCTTTGTATGTAGTGGATGGTATTCCGGTGAGCTATACGATCGACGATATGAATCCCCTGGATATTGAAAATATCGATGTGTTGAAAGATGCATCTGCCACCGCCATTTATGGGGTAAGGGGCGCCAATGGAGTGATACAGATCACTACCAAAAAGGGAAAGGCGGGTAAGATCAATATAGAATACAGTGGCAGTGTTTCCATTGAAAACCTGCTAAAAGACATACCGGTATTTAATGCGGTAGAACTAATGGATGCCTGGCGTCAGGCTTTTTCGGCCGACAGGGTGTACAACTTTGCGCAGAATACCACCCAGCCTAATAATTACTTTCCCAACGCAGCGGCAGATATCAACCTTTTTGATGGCGATTTATATACACTCAATGCTATTAAAGGAGCCTATCAATGGAGGGTATTTGACCGGGCCAGCAATACCTATATCGCTTTCAAAAGAGCGTCTACTCCTGAAGAAAAGGCGATCATGGGCAACCTGAAACTGCCTGTACTGGACAGCCTGGATATCTATGATCCCTCCAAAGTGAAAGGGTACGACTGGCAAAAGGGCGCTATCAGGCAGGGCATTACCAATTCGCACAATATTACCATTGCTGCCGGCAGCGATAAGATGCGCGCCAGCTTTAATGCAGGCTATTTCAATCAGAAAGGTATTGAATACGGGCAGGACTATACCCGCTTTACAGTAGGTAATAACAGTGAGTTCAAGCCCGTTAAATGGTTAACTTTTGGCAACAGCATTACCTATGCCAACAGTGTACAGAATATTGGACCCAGTATGTATGGTGGGGCTTCCGGGCAATTGCCTTTCGCCCAACCTTATGACAGTACGGGTAAATTCATCCTCTATGCCGGCGGTGATCAGAATATCGTAAACCCCATGAATGATGTTAATACCGTATTCAATGAGATGAAAGTGAGCCGTATTTTCGGAAATGTATTTGCCGAAGTAACACTTCTCAAGGGCCTGCGTTATAAAGCAGTATTTGGTCTCGATTCACGCAATACCCGCCAGGGCCAGTTCAATGGCGCCCAATCTTCAGTAAGGCAGGGTGGGGCGGCCAATGCCAGCCACACCATTACCAATAGCCTTTCATGGGTTTACGATAACCTGCTGTATTATGATTTCAGGATCAAAAGGACCATGCTTTTAACATTACCCTGCTGCATGAAATGCAGAACCTGAATAAAACAGATGTACTGGCGCTATCGGCCAATAACCTCATTTTTGAAGAACAGAAATGGTTTTCCCTCAACCGCAATACACTCGGCGTAACAACAGGCAGTGGTAGTTATAGCGCCCAGCAATTACTGTCGTACATGGGCAGGATCGACTACAACTACAAAAGCAAATATTATTTAACACTTAGCAACCGCTACGATAATTCGTCCGTGCTGGCCGAAGGCAGTAAAGGCCAGTGGTTTCCTTCTGCTGCTGTAGCCTGGCGCATGGACAATGAAGCGTTCTTCATGAACCAGCGGGTGATCAATGCTGCCAAACTGCGCATAGGATATGGCCTGGTAGGCAATTCCTCCATTCCTCCTTATCGCACCAACGGTCCGCTCGATTTCACCAATTACAACTGGACCAATGGAACAGCCGTTGTAGGGTTGGCACCCACCACTTTTAAAACACCGGGCCTTACCTGGGAAAAACGGCTACCATCAATGCAGGCCTCGATTTTGGATTATTCGGCAACCGGATATCCGGTAGTATCGATGTGTACAAAAGCAGCACCACCGATCAGTTGCAGGAAATGCGTATTCCTTCCGCCAATGGGGTAAGCTCAATGTATATCAACCTGGGTGAAGTAAGTAACAAGGGTTTTGATATTGCCCTTAGTTCCGTCAACATCCATAAAGGTGGTTTTACCTGGACCACGGACATCGTGTTCAGCAAAAACAAAGAATCCATTGTAACCATCGACGGAACGAGCAACAATAACCTGCTCAACCTTTGGATGGTAGGCCAGCCCATCCGGGTTTATTACAATTATGAATCAGATGGCATTTACCAGTATGCTGATACTGCCAAGGGCGGTTATCTCAAAGATTACCTGTGGCCCAAAGGCACCAATGCCGCCAATACCTTATACCGCCCCGGAAAGATCAGGGTACGGGATATCAATGGAGATTCGCTCCTTGATGGAAATGATAAAACAGTATTGGGTTATGACAATGCCGACTGGACGGGCAGCATTACCAATACCATCAGTTATAAAAACTTTGAGCTGAGCTGCCTGGTATATATCCGCAAGGGAGGTATGTACAGAGTGCCACGCCCCGGTTTGGTAGGCCGCTTCCAATCGAATAAAGTGAATTACTGGACTCCCACCAATCCTTCCAACGATTACCAGCAGCCTACGCGTACTTCCGATGTACCTACTTATTGGGAGTCGCTGGGTTATCGTGAAGGAAGTTTTGTACGGATCAGGAATATTTCATTGACGTACAGGCTGCCCCAATCCATACTATCCAAAATAAAGGCCAACTCCATGTCGGTTTACATCAATGCGGTGAACCCCTTCCTGTTTCACAACAAATCACCGTACGATCCGGAAACCATTCAGTATACGGAGCAATTTGCCTCTACTACCAATAACCCTGGCCCCAATTCATACAGTTACAGAAGTTTTGTAGTGGGTGTGCGAATGGGCCTGTAAGCCATTAATTGTTTGCCTAAAAGAACAACAATGAAAATACTATATAAAATAACCGGTGCCGTTGCCCTGATTGCCATGGGTACCGTGGTATCCTGTAAAAAGTTCATCAAAGAAGAGTTGGTGACTACCTTAACGATGGATTATTACAAAACAGATCAGGGATTGGAAGACCTGGTGAAATCGGCCTATGCTCCCTTGAGGTGGAAATTTGAAAATGAGCAGTCTTATGCCATGTGGAATTTTGGTACCGATGAATTTAGACTGGGCGATCAGTTCAACAACGAACACTGGAATAAATACAATTCCCTGCTTAACCCCAATGGATCTGATGGATTTGTGAATGGTCTGTGGACGAATAACTATGCAGGTATTAACCGCTGCAACCTGGGTATTGAACTGATTTCCGTCTTTGCAGATGCCAATTCCCGCTTGTTGGGCACGCCCGCCCAACGCAACCAGCGCATGGCCGAATTGAGGGGCCTAAGGGCTTATTATTACTTTCAGTTGGTACAACAATTTGGCGCTATCCCCTGGTTAACCAATCTTCAGATACTTTGCGCACGGAGTTTCCCCGTGCCAGTGTAGCTGCCATTTATGAGCAGATCATTGGCGACCTGCGCAGCGTGGCGCCCGTACTGTCCTACGCCATTCCAGCTGATAGGGGCCGGATCTCCAAATCGGTAGCTTATCATTTCCTGGCAAAAGCCTATTTAACCAGGGCCAGCGCTGTTACAGAGAACCGTGGCAAAAAGACTACTGATCTGGATAGTGCTATTGTATTTGGCGATTCGGTGATCAGATCAGGCGCCCATTCCCTCGAAGCCAACTATGCCAACTTATACAGTGCCAGCTATGCCAACCATACACCTCCCAAGCCGGGCTTTGATGGCGCTGTGCCATTGGGCGATGCTTCCAAACTGGCGGCCAATAACAATACGACTGAAGTGATCTTCGCCGCACAGTTTAGCAATAGCCTTGCTATCGCGGGCAGTGGTAACCGGGTACACTTGTTTTTTGGTACGCAATACGATGCCGGTATCCCCATTCCGGGTATGATACGCGATGCCTTCAATGGCCGCCCTTTCCGTCGCTTACGGCCTACGGACTATACCATAGATATTTTCGACAGGGCCAATGATTCCAGGTTCTTTAAAAGTTTCCAGACAGCTTATTACAGGAATGCACCCACCAGCCACAGCAACTCATCGGCCATACCGGTATTTACAGCAGCCAATGCACCCAGTCCCGACCTGGTAGGTAAAAAGTAGTAGGCATTGGCGATACGGCTGGTCTGTTCGTCGTGAATAAACCCGACAAGCCTTTACTGCCGGCAGATATAGCAAAGTTCCGCGCCAGGGTATATGCCCGGTACAGGAAAGACAATGCCACTGCACCTGTTACCTCCGACTTTTCGGACAACAAATACCTTACGCTCATCAAGTTCCTGGATGGGGTACGCCTTACAGCCGACTTGCAGGAAGAAAGAGGTATTCGGAATGGCGTACTGGCCAGGCTGGCCGAGACCTACCTCATCGTGGCAGAAGCTTATGGCCGGAAAACAGATTACCCCAAAGCATTGGAGTATGTGAATGTGGTGCGCAAAAGAGCTGCCTATAAAGCAGGAGAAGTAAAGAATCCGCACAACTGGTTATTCTATGGTGGTGTAGAGAATGATGTAACCAGTACCGAGCCCGCCATGATGGCCACTGAAACATTGTTTAATACCAATGCCGCCAGCGAATTGTACCCTCCCACAGTAAGCTCCACAGAAGCCCGGTTTATTCATTTTATGCTGAATGAAAGAACGCGCGAATTATGTGGTGAACTGTACCGCTGGGAAGACCTGGCCCGAACAGAGACGCTGTACGATAGAACAAAGCTTTATAATGCAGATGCCACCAACCTGTCACCATACCATAAATTCAGGCCCATTCCGCTTCCACAGATCATTTCTTTGAAAGTGGCTGGCCAGCCTATGTCGGCAGCCGAAATGGCAGCTTACCAGAATCCTGGTTACCAATAATGAAAAGCAGTCTTAGTTAGTAGAATAGCAAGCACGGACGTGTCAATTTTTATTGACCGTCCTTTTTGCTTTCAAAAAACTACCCCGCCATGCGGGGCGCTCGTAGCTCGCAGCTCATAGCTCGCGGCTTGTAATTAAATAATAGAAATTGATCTATATGAAGTACTCAAGGAAAACTGTATTGTACACCTGGTTAGCCTGTGTGGGCATTCCTGCCGTTGCCCAAAAAGCCAATGATGTGACGGCGCCGCTACATGCCCTGAAAGTGGATTATCCTGTACCGTATGCTCCTCCGGCACCCGAAGCAGTAAAGCAAGTGCTGGACAGGGTATTTAATTACCTCGATGCCGCTACCCCTCCTCAACTGGTAAACCGTAGCACCGGCGTGCTGCTGAATAATATCAGGGAGGCAGATACCAATACCATATTCAAGTCCGGCGATTTTCGTCTCACCAGTTATGAGTGGGGTGTTACCTATGCCGGTATGCTACAAGTGGGATTGGCTACAGGTGACGAAAAATACACCGCCTATACTACCCGCCGCATGCAGTTGATTGCAGATGCTGTTCCTGTATTTAAACCTTTGTTTGATAAATACAGGAATCGTTCCAATCCCTTGCGGTCTGTTATAGACCCTCATGCCCTCGATGATGCCGGTGCCGTTTGCGCTGCCATGATCAAAACCGAACGTTTGGGCGGTGTTAATAACCTGCGGCCGGTCATCAATAATTACATGCAGTATATTTCGACAAAAGAATTCAGACTACCCGATGGTACCTTGGCGCGCAACCGGCCGCATCCCAATACCATCTGGCTTGATGATCTATACATGAGCGTGCCCGCATTGGCGCAGATGGGCAAACTTACCGGCAACCGGCAATACTTTGATGATGCAGTGAAGCAGGTATTGCAATTTTCAGAACGCATGTTCAATAAAGAAAAGAATGTGTACATGCATGGCTGGGTACAGGGTATGCAGGAACACCCCCAGTTCCATTGGGCGCGTGCCAATGGATGGGCCATCCTTACCAAAGTGGAATTGTTGGATGTGTTACCCGAAGATCATCCCGGCAGGGCCAGGGTGCTGGAACTATTGATGGCCCATGTAAGGGGACTGGCTGCTTATCAATCCGGCTCCGGATGCTGGCACCAGTTACTGGATCGTAATGACTCTTACCTCGAAACATCGGCTACAGCCATCTATACGTATTGTATAGCCCATGCCATTCAAAAAGGATGGATTGACCCCGTAGCTTATGGACCCATGGTGATGCTGGCCTGGAATGCCGTATCCACCAAGGTCAATGACAAAGGACAGGTGGAAGGAACCTGCGTAGGTACCGGTATGGGCTTTGAGCCCGCATTTTATTATTACCGTCCGGTAAATGTTTACGCCGCACATGGATATGGCCCGGTATTACTGGCAGGTGCAGCCATCTATGAACTGATAAAGCAAAATAAATACAGGATCAATGACAGCGCTTTGCAGTATTATGAGAAGTGAGAATACAGGAGACAGAATACAGAAGCACGAAGTATGAGGTCGGAACTTTTTTGGGAACCTATTTTTAGAATTCAGAATCCTATCAGGGTTAAAAGTACAACAAACTGTATGCACATGGACTTTGTCCCATCGAGACAAGCGCTTTATAAGGTACAATAGCCTTTATGTGCATGTGTTTTGCCCCATCGGGGCAAGCGCTTTGTAACCTCAATCAACGAATTAGCTTTTTGCCCCTTTAGGGGCAACACATTCGGAAACAAAAGACTAACATGAAACATTGTATCACCCTGTTTATTTGTTTAATTCCCCTGCTCACGCAGGCACAAACCAATACCTGGCGTTTCGACCTGGGCAATGGAGCGGTTGCTGCAGGATATACAGGAGTAACAACGACTACCTTTTACAATGAGCAAACCGGTTACGGCTTTGAGCCAGGAGCTTCGTTAAGAGCCATCAACCGGAAGGGGAAAGATCTTTTACGCAGCGATGGTATTACCAGCGATGGGCCTTTCCTGTTCTCGGTAAAACTGCCCGAAGGAAATTACAATGTAACAGTTACCCTGGGTGATGCAGACAGCGTGACTGTGACCAGCATCCGCGCCGAGTGCCGGCGTTTGATGGTGCCACAGGTGACAACGAAGAAAGGCCAATTTGCCTGGGTATCTTTTACGGTGCATGTACGTGATTCGTTGATAGCCCGTACCAATAATAAGGTAAAACTGAAGCCACGGGAGATCAACTACCTGCATTGGGACAATAAACTCACCCTGGAATTCAATGATGCACACCCTGGCGTTTGCGCCATTGAAATTACACCGGCACAGGAGGTGGTTACCGTATTCCTGGCAGGTAATTCCACGGTAGTAGACCAGGCTGAAGAGCCCTATGCTGCCTGGGGACAAATGATCCCTGCTTTTTTTCAACCGGGTAAAGTAGCCATTGCCAATTATGCCGAATCGGGCGAAGCCCTCCATAGTTTTATATCGGCACGCAGACTGGAAAAAGTACTCAGCCTGATGAAACCAGGCGATTACCTGTTCATTGAATTTGGTCACAATGACCAAAAACAAAAAGGAGAAGGTATTGGCCCCTTTACTTCCTACAAGCGTAACCTGCAATTCTTCATTGCCGAAACACGTAAGAAGGGAGGCATTCCCGTATTGATTACTTCCATGCATCGCCGCAGTTTTGACAGCACCGGTAAGATTGTAAATACCCTGGGCGATTATCCCGCAGCTGTACGTCAAACTGCCGCCGAAGAGGGTGTAGCCCTCATTGACCTCAACAATATGAGCCAGGTATTGTATGAAGCCTGGGGGCCTGATAAAAGCCAACAAGCCTTTGTGATCTATCCGGCGAATACATTTCCCGGGCAGGACAAGGAATTAAAAGACAACACCCATTTTAATCCTTATGGCGCTTATGAAATAGCCCGTTGTATCTTACAGGGCATCAGGGATAATCAACTGCCCCTGGCCAGGTATAGCAAGAAAGAAATAACTTCCTTCAATCCCGCTCATCCGGATGATATCACCCAGTGGCATTGGCCGCTAAGTCGCCGGATGAATATGGTGAAACCAGATGGAAACTGAAGAATACAGAATATAAAAATACAGGACGGTTCAGGATGATTCAACAGCCCTGCCGTGGTACTTTAGAGAATCGTTTGCCCATGAAGAAATTATTATTCCCTGCTTGTTTGATTTTTGCTTGTACCCTTACCCATGCACAGGTGAAATGGCCAGCTATAACACCAACAGCCAAACCCTGGACCCGCTGGTGGTGGCAGGGCAGTGCTGTAAATAAGACCGATGTTCAGTTGCTCATGCAACAATACCAGCAAGCGGGTCTCGGCGGGTTGGAGATCACACCCATCTATGGCGTACGCGGCGCCGAACAACAATTTATTCCTTTCCTGTCGCCTCAATGGGTAAGCATGCTGGAGTATACCTTACAGCAAGCTAAAAGCCTGCGCCTGGGCATTGACCTGGCTACAGGTACCGGATGGCCATTTGGTGGTCCCTGGGTGACCCTGCCGATGCCTGCAAAAATGTGAACCTGAAAACCTGGACCCTGAAGGAAGGAGAGCAATTAACTGAGAAGATTGCCTTTGTCCAGCAGCCGATGGTACGCACCGTAAGCGGTAAACAGGTTGACATAAAAACATTGTCTTATCCCATTGCTACCAATAAGAACCTGCAGGAATACGCTTTTGACCAGGTGCGTTACGAAAAAGCTTTGCCAGTTACCTTATTGATGGCCTATGATGAAAAAGGAAATAGCCTGGACCTCACTGCTAAAGTAGCTGCTGATGGTACGTTAAACTGGAAAGCACCTGCCGGCCATTGGACACTTTATGGCTTGTTTCAAGGCTGGCATGGTAAAATGGTAGAACGGGCGGCGCCCGGTGGCGAAGGCGATGTGATAGATCACTTTTCCTTACCCGCCTTACAACACTATTTACAATATTTTGATAAAGCATTTGCCGGCAAAAAACTACAAGGTATTCGTTCCTTCTTCAATGATTCTTACGAGGTAGACGATGCACGCGGGCAGGCCAACTGGACACCTGATGTATTGCAGTCATTTCAACAAAGGCGGGGTTATGACCTGCGTAAAGAGCTGCCCGCCTTGTATGGAAAGGATACGAAAGAGAAGAATGCCCGGGTACTGAGCGATTACCGGCAAACCATCTCTGAATTATTGCTGGAAAAATTCACTACTCCCTGGCATAGCTGGGCTAAAGGAAAAGGAGCATTGATCCGCAACCAATCCCACGGATCACCTGCCAATATCCTCGACCTGTATGGCGCCATTGATATTCCCGAAACAGAAGGCACTGACATATTGCGGTTTAAATTTGCCACCTCTACAGCCCATGTAATGGGTAAACCACTCGCATCGGCCGAAGCGGCCACCTGGCTCAATGAACATTTTCAATCCAGCCTGGGCGATGTAAAAGTGGCCCTGGATAAATATTTTCTTGGTGGCGTAAACCATATCTTTTACCATGGTACCAACTATTCGCCCGTCAATGATCCCTGGCCCGGATGGTTATTCTATGCAGCGGTTCATTTTCACCCCAATAATCCCTTTTGGAAAGACTTTCCTGCACTCAATCAATATGTAGCCCGCTGTCAATCCTTCCTGCAGGCAGGCAAACCCGATAATGATGTGCTCTTGTATTTTCCCATCTACGACCGTTTTGCAGAACCCGGTCGCGACCTGCTCCATCATTTTGATGGCATGGAGGGATTTGAAAACACCGATTTTAAAAACAGCGCTACCTGGATGCTGGATAATGGATACGCCTTCGACCTTTTCTCCGATAAACAATTACAGCAGGTAAGCAATAAAGGAACTGAATTATTGTCGGGTGGGAATACGTATAAAACCATCCTTATACCTGCCATTAATTACCTGCCGGTAGCAACCCTTCAAAAGCTGATTACCCTGGCGCAACAAGGCGCTACCATATTGGTGCATCAGTCATTGCCGGGCGATGTACCGGGCTATGCCAACCTGGCCAGCCGCCAGGCAGATTATAAGAAACTATTGAGCCAACTGACTTTTGAACCTGTCAATGGTATACAGCAAGCCACAGCAGGCAAGGGGCGTTTCCTGGTGAGCAAGGATCTGCAACAATTGCTTGCTGCTGCCAAGGCTCCGCAGGAAACCATGCAGGCGCAAGGACTGCAATCCATCCGCAGAAAGATAAGTGGCGGTAAATATTATTTTATTACCAATACCACTAAACAGCGTGTAGACCGCTGGGTGACTATCAGCACGGCCGCCGAATACATCACCCTGTTTGACCCGATGCAGGGAAAGAGTGGTAAAGCGCATGTAAAAAAGGTTGCTGACGGGCAAACTGCCGTGTACTTGCAACTGAATCCTGGTGAAAGCTGTATCCTGCAAACAACTGCTACTCCCACTGCAGCAGAAGCTTACCCTTATTACCTCGCCGATAAGCCCATCAGGATTGAGGGTACCTGGAATGTATCTTTCCTAAGCGGAGGGCCAACATTGCCTGCTGCTACTACCATCACCCGGCTCAGTTCCTGGACCGGATGGCCGGGCGAAGAGTTGCAGCAATTTTCAGGAACAGCCAGCTACAAAATAAAGTTTGCCAGGCCGCCTGTAAAGGAGATGGTTTCCTGCTCGACCTGGGTAATGTACAGGAAACGGCAGAAGTGTTCCTGAATGGCAAACAGGTGGCTACTTTGATCGGGCCGGTATTCCAGGTAGTACTGCCTACAAGCTCGCTAACAGACAATAACCTGTTGGAAATTCAAGTGACCAATGGCATGGCCAACCGCATTGCCGATATGGATAAGAAGGGGATACACTGGAAGAAGTTTTACAATACCAACTTCCCTTCCAGGTTGCCGGCCAATCGGGGGCGATGGATTGTTTACGGCGGTGAACTGGACGCCCAAACCAGCAGGATTGACAAGTGAGGTTACCATTTCGCCAATTGCGTTGATAGATAAGGTACGAATTAAGGCGTCCGACCCCTCGCGTATTATAGAATAAAACTTAATATTGGGTTCATTCTTAACCCGCAAAAATATATTGCATGCGTAGTAAATTAATGAGCCTGCTTTTCATTGCCAACCTGGGTACGATGACTTTGCTGGCACAATCGAAAGACGAAGCTGCCGTGGCTGCTGCTGTAGAATCTTTAAAGAAAGCGATGATCGATGGCGACAGGGCAACGCTGGATAAAATTGCAGCACCTGCATTGAGCTATGGTCATTCCGGTGGCAAGCTCGAAGACAAAGCCGCTTTTGTAGAAGCCATTGCCAGTGGTAAATCGGATTTTGTAACCATTGACCTCACCGATCAAACCATTACCGTATCGGGCGATGTAGCCATTGTGCGGCATAAACTGGCAGCAACTACCAACGATGGCGGTAAACCCGGCACTGTTAATCTCGCCATTCTTACCGTATGGAAGAAACAAGGAAAAGAATGGAAACTGCTGGCGCGGCAAGCCGTGAAAATTGTCTGAACCAGGATTTAAAGAATTTATGGAATAATGAGGATATAAGCCTACGCCGCAACAAATGCCTGTTTCACCAATGCCGGTTATCAATTCAGCGCAAAAGACTGCCGATTGCCGACTGCCGATTTACGAATGAAACCGATCTGTCTTATCATATTGATCCATCTTGCCTATCTGTCTCATGCTCAGAAGGCCGCTCCTAAACCATTATTCCGTGATCCGGTATACGATGGAGCGGCTGATCCCGTGGTGATCTGGAATCCGGCAGTGAAAAAATGGTGGATGTTCTATACCAACCGGCGCGCTACCATGACCGATTCATCCGGCGTTCAATGGGTGCATGGCACCCGGATTGGTATTGCTGAATCAAAAGACGGGATACATTGGATCTACAAAGACACGGCCAATATCAATTACCGGCCCGATGCAGGTTATACCTTTTGGGCGCCTGATATCATAGCGTATAAGGGCGCATGGCATATGTACCTTACCTATGTACCTGGTATTTTCGATAATTGGAACCATCCCCGCCATATTGTGCATTGTACCAGCAAAGACCTGCTTAACTGGACCTATGAATCCACCCTGCCACTGGTGAATGATAAAGTGATCGATGCGTCGGTATTCGCGCTGCCCAATGGCGGATGGCGCATGTGGTACAACAATGAGCGGGATGGCAAGTCTATTTTCTATGCCGATAGTAAAGACCTGTATCATTGGGAAGATAAGGGCAAGGCCATTGCTGCCAGGGGCGAAGGACCCAAGGTATTTGCCTGGAAGGAGCAGTATTGGATGGTAGTAGACGTATGGAAGGGCATGGAGATCTACAGTTCTACTGATTTATTACAATGGAAAAACAAGACCACCGCATATTGGAAATGCTGGGCACTGGGGCCGAAGACCAGGGCATTGGCGGCCATGCCGATGTGGTGGTCAATAATGATAAAGTGTTCCTGTACTATTTCACCCATCCCGGCAGGCGGAAAGACCAGCCTGCCAAAGCGGGTACTGTAGATGATAAACGCAGTCTTATTCAACTGGCTATATTGGAATACGATAACGGTGAGCTTACCTGCGACCGTAATAAGCCGGTGTATGATCAACTGCAGCAGCCGAAGAAGCAATAGCACAGGGCCTTTACAAGGCCTGATATGAATTTCCATCGTACTATAAGCACCTTAGTTTTGACGGCGCTCGTTACTGCGTCAAAGGGGCAGGAAAAAGAGATCAAATACCTGTCCGGAACCGATAAAGACCATACCGTAAGCTGGGATTTCTATTGTACAGCAGGCCGTAAGAGCGGGGCCTGGACTACCATACAGGTGCCTTCCTGTTGGGAGCAACAGGGATTTGGAGCCTATAATTATGGCCGCGACTATAAGACCTATGGCCGCAACTTTCGTTTTGCTGAAGAAAAAGGATTGTACCGCCATTCCTTCACTATTCCTGCCAACTGGAAAAGCAAAGAGGTATTCCTTGTATTTGAAGGGGCCATGACCGATGCCGAAGTGAAAATAAATGGTCAACCCGCAGGCCCCATTCACCAGGGCGCTTTCTACCGGTTTAAATACAATATCACCAACAAACTACTGCCAGGCAAACCCAATAAGCTGGAAGTAACCGTCAGCAAAATGTCGGCCGATGAATCCGTCAACAATGCTGAGCGCCTGGCCGACTACTGGATATTTGGCGGCATCTTCCGGCCAGTATACCTCGAAGCCGTGCCGAAAGAATATATAGACTATACAGCTATTGATGCCCAGGCCGATGGCAGCTTTGCAATGAAAGTAGTGTTGAAGCATATCAGTGGCGCGAGGCAACTAACAGCTACCATCAAAGATGCAACCGGCAAAACGGTGGCTACTGCATCGCAGGCAGTGAAGCTTAACGATTCTATTGTACAACTCACCGCGAAAGTGAACAATCCCCATCAATGGACGGCTGAAACTCCCCGCTTGTATACCGTAGAGACAACAATTCGGCAAGGGGCTGCCCCATTGCCCGCACACGTGATCGCTTTGGTTTTCGCACCATTGAAATACGCAAAGGCGATGGTATTTACCTCAATGGCGTACAAATAAAAATGAAGGGTATTAACCGGCATGTGTTCTGGCCCGAAACTGGCAGAACAGTCAGTCCGGCCATTGACCTGGCCGATATACAACTCATGAAGGAAATGAACCTGAATGCAGTGCGTTGTTCTCACTATCCGCCTGATAAACGTTTCCTGGAATTGTGCGATTCACTGGGCTTGTATGTATTGGATGAACTGGCGGGCTGGCAAAAGCCTACAGCACCAAAGCAGGCGCTCCCTGGTAAAGGAAATGGTGATCCGCGATGCCAACCATCCTTCCATTATTTTTGGAGTAATGGCAATGAAGGCGGGCACAACAAAGAACTGGATGATGACTATGCTTTATACGACCTTTCCAATCGCCCTGTCATACACGCACACCACCGGCCCGGTAATACCTTTAATGGTATTGATTGCAATCACTATGAAGATTATTACAGCAGTAAGAATATTCTCAATGGACCGGATATTTATATGCCCACCGAATTCCTGCACTGCCAGGATGATGGCGGTGGTGGTGCCGCCCTGCATGATTTCTGGGAGCTGCATTGGCAGGCTAAGAAGTCGGGCGGTGGTTTTCTATGGGCCCTCATTGATGAAGGTATTGTACGTACCGATTTCAATGATCGTATCGATGTAAATGGAGTGAATGCTCCCGATGGCGTAGTAGGCCCACACCGCGAAAAGGAAGGCAGCTTCTATGCCATCCGCGAAATATTCTCACCGGTTAAAATACAACTGCCAGCCATACAGGCCAATTTCAGCGGCCAACTACACATAGAGAACCGTTACCATTTTACCAACCTTAGCCAATGCCGGTTCAACTGGCAGTTGGTAAACTATACCAAGCCATTCAGCGGGCAATCGGGCCTTACCATCCTCCAAAAGGAACGGCCAATAGTCCGGATATTGCCGCTACCCAATCGGGTGCACTTGACCTGAACCTGCCTGCCGATTGGAAAAATTATGATGCATTGGTGATCATGAGTATTGACCCTTCAGGAAAGGAAGTGGATCGACTCAACTGGAATATCAAAACCAATGAACAGTTATTGAGTAGCGTGATCACCACCAATACAGATTCGGTACTGCTGGCAGAAACCGATACTACCCTTGCCCTGCGTTCGGCAGGTATTGCTATTACATTCAGCAAAAGAAATGGACAATTAACCGGTGTTACCAATGCCAGCAGCAATGCCCTCAACTTTCGCAATGGTCCGGTATTGGTAGGTGGCGAAGCGGCCTTCAGTACGATCAAACAATATGTCAATAACAATACCCGTGTAGTTGAAGTTGCTTATACAGGCGGTTTGCAATATGCACGATGGACCATGCACCCCGGTGGATGGGTAAGCCTTGATTATGAATACAACCTGCAAGGAAGTCTTGCCCTGGCAGGTATTAGTTTTAGTTACCCGGAGAACTTTGTGCTCGGCGCCAAATGGCTGGGCAAAGGCCCTTACCGGGTGTGGAAGAACCGCTTGCAGGGTGTTGCCAACAATGTGTGGGAGAATATGTATAATAACACGCAAACAGGTAGCTTTCCCTGGAACTATCCCGAGTTTAAAGGGTATTATGCCGATATAACCTGGATGGAGTTGAATACCGTAGAAGGTAAATTCCTGGTGGCCAGTAAAGACACCGGCTTGTATGTACGCCTCTTTAATTTTTATGGCTTATCAGGCATTGTGCCACATCCTGCCCTTCCTCCGGGAGATATTTCTTTCCTGGATGCCATTCCGCCCATCGGTACCAAACTGGCTTTGAACATCAGTGCCAATACCAGCAACCTGGGCCCGGCAGGGAGTTTACAAAATTGGACAAGCCAGTAAAACGCACCCTCTGGTTTTATTTCGGCCTGTCCAAACCCGAAGACCAGCGCAGGCAGTTTACCATGCCTTCCGTAAATGACCTGTTTTAGTGCCCCTATGGGGCAACCGCTTTGTAGTAAAATTGTTGGTTAGAAATCCCTTGTCCCATAGGGGCAACCGCTTTGTAGTAAAATTATTGGTTAGAAATCTCTTGTCCCATAGGGGCAACCGTTTTGTAGTAAAATTGTTGGTTAGAAATCCCTTGCCCCATAGGGGCAACCGCTTTGTAGTAAATTGTTGGTTAGAAATCTCTTGCCCCATAGGGGCAAAACTTTAGAAAGAAATGATCATGAAATACATAATTATAGGTGCAGGGTTGATAGTAGGTGCTGTTGTTCATGCCCAACAATCTCCCATCGACCGCCAGGCTGTAGTACGCCGTCATACCATCCATATCAATAAAGCCGATTCCTTGTCGTCACTGTCGGTAGGCAATGGCCGTTTTGCTTTTACTGTAGATGTGACCGGTCTGCAAAGCTTCCCTGCTTTTTATCAGGGAGGTGTTCCATTAGGCACCCAATCTGAATGGGGCTGGCATAGCTTTCCCAATACTGAAAAATACCTGTTTGAAGAAACCTTGCGCACCTATGAACTGGAAGGGAAAAAGATACCTTATACAGTACAGGTAAAAGAACCGGTGCGCAATAAACAGGCTGCCGATTATTTTAGGATCAACCCACATCGCCTGCAACTGGGCAATATAGGTATGGAGATCATTAAGAAGAATGGCGAGCGGGCTGGTATGGCCGACATACAAAACATCCGGCAGCAACTGGATATGTGGACGGGCGAGATCAATAGCCGCTTTACCGTAGAAGGGCAGCCGGTACAAGTCATCACCTATGCACATCAGCAACAGGATATCATAGCCGTTAAAATAGTATCGCCCCTGGTAAAACAAAAGAAACTGTTGCTCACCATTCATTTCCCGTATCCCAATGGACAATTTAAAGATGTGGGCGTGCATGAAGCCAATGCCGATAAGCATGTAACTACTTTATATACCAGCTTGCCGCCTTCGAGTGGCTTGCCCATTCCCAAGCGAAAAATAGTAACCATTACCCATAGTCTTGATACTGCCAGGTATGTATTGCAGGCATCCTGGCAACAAAAAGCATCCATTCAGAACAATGGCGCGCACCGATTCATGATAACACCGCAAGGAGAAACTGAAATCTTTGAAGCTACTTTCTTGTTTGCGTCAAAGTCATCCAATGCGCCCTTGCCTTCGTTTGCTGTTACCAGCAGTAGCAGCCATAAAGCATGGGCGCAATTCTGGAAGAGTGGTGGAGCGGTTGATTTTGCCGGTAGCAAGGACAGCCGGGCGCCTGAATTGGAAAGAAGAGTGGTGTTGTCGCAATACTTAACCAAAATACAATGTGCTTCTAACTTCCCCACAGGAAACAGGACTTACCTACAATAGCTGGTATGGCAAACCACATTTAGAAATGCATTGGTGGCACGCGGTACATTTTGCCTTGTGGGGCAGGGTAGCGCTGATGGAAAAAGCCTCAACTGGTATGCTACCGTAGCAGCCGGCGCCAAAGCCATTGCGCAGCGCCAGGGCTTTGAAGGCTTGCGTTGGCAAAAGATGACCGACCATGCTGGCAATGAATCGCCTTCTTCCGTAGGTTCCTTCCTCATCTGGCAGCAGCCCCATTTTATTTATATGGCCGAGCTTAGCTATCGCGACAAAAGATCTATAGCCGTATTGGAAAAGTACAAAGACTTGGTATTTGCCACGGCCGATTTTATGGCATCTTTCCCAACCTGGGACCCGGTAAAGAAACAATACAACCTTGGCAAAGGATTGATACCCGCCCAGGAATGCTTTGATGCAATTACTACTTTCAACCCCACTTATGAACTGGCTTATTGGCATTGGGCACTGAATATGGCCCAGCAATGGCGCACGCGGCTGGGACTGCCCCGCAAAGCATCCTGGGATAAAATAATTAATGGCCTGGCCCCTTTACCACAAGCCAATGGTGTGTATCTTGCTACTGAAAGTACCCCGGATTGTTATACTACCGACCGCTATAAAACCGATCACCCGGCTGTGCTGGCAACTTATGCATCCCTGCCAGGCAGCGATCGTTTGGATACTATTGTCATGAGAAGTACCTTTGATCTCGTGTGGAAAGTATGGAAATGGGATGATACCTGGGGTTGGGACTTTCCCCTTACAGCCATGACTGCTACGCGGTTGCAGATGCCAGAAAAAGCCATTGATGCCTTATTCCTACCAATTCGAACCAATACTTACCTTGTCAACGGCCACAATTACCAGGATGAAAGACTAACGATTTACTTGCCTGGCAATGGAGGTTTATTAAGTGCCATAGCACTGATGTGTGCCGGATCCGATGCCAATACAATACCCAATCCGGGTTTTCCTGCCGCTACCTGGACCGTCAAATGGGAAGGGTTGCGCAAAATGCCCTAATGGAAATTCACGACTGCCGATTCACGACACTTGATTCACGTAGACCCCATGATACGTATAATCTATATTGCTCTGATTGGGCTAAGCCCCTTAACCCTGTTTTGTCAGCAACTCCCCTGGCATGGCAAGGAACGGACTATCCATTACCGTCCCGAAGGAAAAGATTTTATAAGCAACAATGGTACCTTACGTTTTAACCGGGCTTTGTATGGTGGCAATACCGCTTTCCGCGTGGAGGCGGGCGACCTGCCCGAATGGGCACTCTACCTGCCGGGTATGGGCGGCAATTGTAAGCTGGGCATCATTGCCGGCAATAATAGTAAATGGCTGACCGAAGCCAGATCTATTAAAGCCATTTACCGGCCCGGCTCCATGCTGTACGAGATCCGCGATCCTTTACTGGGCGCCGGTATGTTGCAGGTAAGCGTATTAGCTACTTACAACCACGAAGCCATGTTGCTGCAGGTAATACCAAAGGGTATTACTACTCCTGTACAATTGCTAGGTGCTTTTGGTGGTGTTACCGGAAAGAAATTTTCGCGTGATGGTGATATTGGCGCCGACCCCGAGTCTTCCTTTTATTTACAACCTCCTTACTGTATTAATAATGTATATGAGCTCAATGCCAATACATTTATACTGCACTATGGCGAAGCCGGTGCAAAGAAACTCGAAGGCATTTTCCCGGCAGGTACACAACTCCATACCGCCAGTCCGGGTAAACAACAATCGCCCCTCCTGTTAGATCAATCAGCAGCAGGTGATACTTCCCTGGTATGCGGAAAAGTATTGCTGAAGAAAACAGATACTACCTACTTTTTTATTCGTCAGCCTGGTGCAGAGTCCCCATCTATTACTTACAATGACCTGCCTGCCTTGTTCCGTTCCACCGAAGCCAGTCGCCAGCAACTGGCTGCCAGGGTGCAGGTCAATACACCCGATCCTTATATCAATACCCTGGGCGGAGCATTGGCTACGGCTGCAGATGCCATCTGGGATGATCCTACTTATATGCATGGCGCTATTGCCTGGCGCATGCGCCTGCCTGCCTGGCGAGGCGCTTATGTTGCCGATGCCCTGGGCTGGCACGATCGCGCCCATACACATTTTAGCAGCTATGCCCAATCGCAAATGACTGCACCCCTTACCGGACCCCTGGCGCCAGATACAGCCCTGCATTTTGCACGGCAACAGGAAAAAATAGGCAATACCTTATTCAGCAGTGGTTATATCTGCCGCAATCCCAATGGCGATATACGCCCCCATCATTATGATATGAACCTGGTGTTCGTTGATCAATTGCTTACTCACTTTTTATATACCGGCGATACGGCCTTCATTGTACAAATGTGGCCGGTAATAGAACGGCACCTGGCCTGGGAGAAAAGGAACTTCGATGCCGATAATGATGGCTTGTATGATGCCTACTGTTGTATATGGGCCAGCGATGCGTTGCAATACAGCGGAGGTGGCGTTACCCATTCCTCGGCTTATAACTACCGGGCCAACAAAATGGCGGCAACGCTCGCTGCTATGGCGGGTAAGGATGGAACACTATATCAAAAGAAGCTGACAAGATTGAACAAGCCATTCATCGTTCCCTTTGGTTGCCAGGTAATGGCTGGTATGCAGAATACAAAGACCTGCTGGGAAAACAATTGGTACACCCCGCTGCCGGCTTGTGGACCATCTACCATGCGATGGATGCCAAACTGCCCGATGCCTTCAAAGCCTGGCAATCCCTGCATTATATTGATACCAGGATTCCTCATATCCCTGTACAGGCAAAAGGTATTGCAGGCAACCATTACCTATTGTCTACCACCAATTGGCAGCCCTATACCTGGTCTATTAACAATGTGGCCCTGGCCGAGAACCTGCACACCGCCCTCGCTTATTGGCAAGGCAACCGCGCAGAGGATGCTTATCAATTATGGAAAAGCGCCCTGCTCGAAAGCATGTACCTGGGCGCCAGTCCTGGCAATTTTCAGCAACTACCTTTTATGATGCCATACGGGGTGAACTGTACCGCGATTTTGCAGACCCAATAGGTATGGCTGCCCGTACATTGACAGAAGGATTATTTGGTATCCAACCCGATGCTTTGAAGGATACCCTTACCATCAAACCGGGTTTGCCTGCTGCCTGGAATTATGCTTCCCTGCAAGTGCCCGATATGCAGTTCGATTTCAAACGCGATGCTATTAAAGACCAGTATATCCTGGCGCCTGCCTTTTCACACAGCATGCACCTCAAGCTGCAAGTAAAAGCTCATAAGGCCGGTGTAGCTACGGTAACAGTGAATGGCAAGGCGATGCCCTGGAAAACTATCCCGGCAACCGTAGGCGATCCCTTACTGGAGATTACCGTACCCAAACAGCCACGTTATACCGTTGTCATTACCTGGAAAGGAGCAATTCCTCAAAAAATTAAATGCGATAGCAGCTATGCCAGAGGCTCCTCCCTGTCAATAATGGGTGGAGGGGCCACAATACAACAAGTATATGATCCGCAACAGGTATTGAACAAACCAGTTATTGCCAATAACCGGTTGCAAGCAGGCATATTATCCGCCTATGGCGATAAAACCATTTTTGTGCGCTTGCAGCAAGGCAGTTTTAATTGGTGGCAACCCCTTTGCTTTGTCGTAAAACCTCCCGTAGAGATCATTCCTGTGCGGCAGGATTCTACCGGTATTTACTTTACTGTACGAAACTATATGTCAGCCGTACAGGGTACCCTGGTTATCAATCCGGGGCCACGGATGATCCGTATGCCTTTGCAGGTAGCTGCCAAAAAAACGTCGCCCACCGTCCATATTCCTGCCCCTTACCTGATCACCGGCAGCAATACCATACAATTTGAATGGGACAGCACCAACCGGGTACAAACAACCATGGTGAACTGGAGCATTCCTTCCATTGGCATTGCCTTTGAGAAAATTGACCTGTCGGTTTTCATGAATGCGCGGGTTACCAAAATATTTGAGCAAACTTATTTATCTCCCCGCCCACAATCCCCCACTTTACAACTTCCCTGGCAGGGCATTGGCAACTGGTGTTATCCCCTGGTGCAGCCGGTGATTGACGATGTGGGGATGAGGCAACTGGCCGGTGCCAACAATGAGATCAACCTCGATCAGCATATTCCCTTTGCTATGGCAGGTGATACCAATTCCAACAACATTGTATTTACCTCCCAGTGGGATAACTATCCCGATTCGGTGGTCATTCCTTTAACAGGCCGTGCTTCCCATACCTACCTGGTGATGGCTGGCAGTACCAATCCCATGCAAAGCCGGTTGGTGAATGGTGAAGTGCGGGTGCAGTATACGGATGGATCAGCAGATACCTTATGGCTGAAGAATCCCGAAAACTGGTGGCCCATCGAGCAGGACTACTATACCGATGGATACACTTTTACCACCGGGGCTACAACACCACTGCGCCTCTATTTAAAATCCGGGCGGATTGCCACCACTGCGCCGGAGTATACCACCATCAAGGGCTTCAGTAACAGAGCTATTGATGGCGGTGCTGCTACCATATTGGACATGCCATTAAAGGCAGACAAAGAGTTGAAGTCCATCAGTGTCCATGCCCTGGCCAATGATGTAGTGATTGGCCTGATGAGTGTAACACTGGTGAGAAATTAACAACTGTAAATCATACACTTTTTTTATCTTGCCTGGGCTGGCTGATTGGTGACGCCCTGCGTCACGAATTATAAATTGCCCGTGCTGCCTATGTATAAACTTAGCTTTACCTTATTACTGCTTATTGCTGTTAAACTCCTGACAGCCCAATCCTCCACACCCGTTTACCTGTTCTCTTACTTCAAAGGCAATGGCGAAGATGGCCTCCACCTGGCTTATAGCCATGACGGCTACACCTGGAATGCCCTTCGCGGCGACAGTTCCTTTCTGAAACCTACTGCAGGTAAAGACAAACTCATGCGCGATCCTTGTATTGTTCGCGGCGCCGATGGCACCTTCCACATGGTATGGACCGTAAGCTGGAATGAAAAAGGTATTGGTTATGCCAGCTCCAAAGACCTGCTTCATTGGAGCGACCAACAATATATTCCGGTAATGGAACAAGAGCCCACAGCCCGCAACTGCTGGGCGCCGGAGATATTCTATGATGCCCGTAACAAGCAATACATGATCTACTGGGCTACTACCATTCCCGGCAGGTTCATCAAGGGCGATACCGCCGGTGATGACAAGTACAACCACCGCATGTATTATGTAACGACCAAAGACTTTAAAACCTTTAGTCCCACCAGGTTGCTGTATGATCAGGGCTTCAATGTAATTGACGCTACCATTCAGCAGCAAGGCAAGCAATATATGATGTTCCTAAAGGACGAAACAAAGAAGCCACCCCAGAAGAACGTGCGCATCGCTACCAGCAGTAAACTGACAACAGGCTATTCAGCTCCATCGGCGCCCATCACCGGCAAGTACTGGGCCGAAGGACCCACCGTGATCAGGATCAATGGCAACTGGATCGTTTATTTTGATAAATACACCGAACATAAATACGGTGCTATCATCTCCACCGATCTCAAAACCTGGACAGATATTTCCGATAAGATCACCTTTCCCAAGGGCCTGCGTCATGGGACCGTACTTACGATTACCCAGGAAGAGTTCGCACGGTTAAAACCTTAAGAGATGCCATTTCTTGCTTCAGTTGGCGCAATTTGCCACCTCTGAAGGTAGCAATGCGACTGTTGTAAAAGGCCCTTCAAGGGGATTAATTTGTGTTTTGTTCGGGCCTTGTTCGGGACTCCTTCGGGATTCGTTTAGATTGGCTTCGTCAATTCCAGAAGAAATACCAAAGAAGACCAAAGCAAGGGCCGACCTTGATAATAACCAGACACTAACAAGACCCATATCGTCTCATATACCTGCCATATTGCTCTCATATCTCAGGCATAGTTCCGGAAGGGCTCCGGCATATCACAGTCATATCATCTTCATATTTCAGTCAGGGGCTGTCCATATAGTCCGGATCGACTCAGTTTTGCCATTTTTTAGCTCATAATAGGTAATTGAAAGGCAGCTTTAAGGTTGTCTTAAGGTTGCCTTAACCTTGTCTTAAGGTAGGGCGTACTTTTTAGGCTACTTGAATGCCAGAAAAGTGGGCGTCTCGATTGGCATTCGGCAACATGATTTTGAAGTCAGCCATTAGTGGGAGGCCGGTCGGGTGGGGACAGGGGCACGGGAGTGGGTGCGAAGTGCACAGCACGTGGCACGCACATGCTCTATACATTGCCTGCATATTGTCTCCGAATTGCACTGACTCCCTCTGTAGACCCCTGTTTTAGGCGGTTCCAGTGCAATTCGGAGGCGCCCTTCAGGCAGGTAAGCGGCTACCAGCCTGCATTCCGGAGCCAACCTTACTACCAATTAACTGGGGAAGGTCCCTCCCGTATGCAGGTAAAATGGCTTATGGAATATCGTCTGTTCCTGCATCTTATACAAAACAACGCATGCAACAAAGCCATCATACATGGGTTAAAATCGTTTTGAAGGCAATACCCCTTCTCCTGCTGTTCGTTACCAGCTCTTTGAAGTTATGGGCTACCGCTCAATACCCAGATAAACTCTGGTACAAGGGTAAAGAATATGATATGCATACCAATCCGATGGAAGCTTTTTTTGAAAAGCATCCTGACAGGAAGCCGAAGAATGGTATTATTTCAACTGCTTTATGGAGAGGTTATGTGGCGACTTTTGAAATAAAGAACGATCAGTTGTTATTGAAAGATATTGAGATAAAAGTACAAGATACAGGTAAAACTTATCAGACTAAATGGGTAAGTGTATTGAAAGAGGTTTTCCCCAATCAGCAGGAAATTAACATCGATTGGTATACCGGGTTGTTGGTATTGCCACATGGAAAACTGGTAAATTACGTGCACATGGGTTATGGATCAACCTATGAAAAATATATCCTGCTTGAAATTGGCGCCGGAAAACTGACGCAGGAGAAGAAGCTGGATTATAAAGCGTTTGCTCAATTCAGGGAACAACAATTTGAAGCCTTTAGAAAGACGGACGAATACAAAAAGCTAAAAACAGACCTGCAGAAAAATGGCAGCGGCGACGAATTCATTGACGACTTCCTGAAGAACTTTATCATGGATTACATCAAAAGATCCTATAGCTGTGTGTTGATCTCTTTGGTGGCGAGGGCTTGCGCAGTTGCTAGGGGCGCAGTCGACCCCTAAGGCCTTGCTGGCTTTGAAAAAGACAATACCTGAAACAACCAACTGATTACAATATGTTAACTGGAAAAGGCATGTTATCTTCAAATATTTCCAAACTATTGATTGGATTGACGCTTTTTGCTTTTTCCTGTACGGATAACAATTTAGCAAAGCCAGCCACTGCTACATCCTGGTTTGATTCAACTGCTTTCCCGGCACAGCCATTCTATAGTGTTACCCTATTTACTTTGGATTCATTGAAGAAAATGACAATTACTACCGACTCTGGCACTTTTACCGACCACCATATCGCAGAATATGTTGGTAAGGCTGGCTACAGTTTTGTGAATAAGTCTGGAATACCAAAGACTACAGGTTACACTTCCTATGAACTTGATACCTCTAAAATCAGGCAGCTTCAAACATTTTTAGCGAAGCAGCCTTGCACCGGTAGCTTGTTTACCGATAAATCATGTGCGCCGGAATTCAGAAATGTTTTTGTTTTTATGACATAGAAAAAAGCCCCTTGCACAGGCGCACGTTTGTTTTCAATGTGAAGTGACCGTCTTTGCTCCTTCTGAAGATTATATGTGCGATTTTGATAATAAAGCAAACTATAAAGCATTGCAGGAGTTTACCAGCAGCATCAAAGCAACAGGAGAAGTAAAGCATTAATTATAAAAAGGCCTACTGCAAGGTGTTGAATAGAAAACGGCAAATAAAAGAACGCCGGTTGGAAGCCCCAAAATGCCGATATTTCACCAGCTTTGCGAAGAGACAATATCCCTTCCCTTGAATATGGCACCATTCGACGATATCGCTTACTTACAGCAGGGTACAGGCCGGCAACAGGCAGCTTACCACACACTCACAACGCATGGAGTGTTGACGGCATTGGCTCCCTACGATCCAATCCTCGTAGGTACCATTCCCATTAATATCGATATTGAAAGCAGTGACCTGGATATTATATGTTATTGCCAGGATAAGCAGGCGTTTAGAAGCGCCGTAATAAAAGAAGCCAGTCTATAATTGTAAAATAAAATTGCCACCGGGCACTAATATGGCAGCATCCATTCCCTCCATGACGGTACAGGACAGCCAACTGTAAAGGATAACCTATATTTAGCTACTTGCTTGATCTACACTAATTATTAAGACTGCATACAACATGCAGGTACATAGTCCCTGTTGCTAACTCTCCCGGGGATGCTATCAGCTTGTTATTCTAAACGTGAATTGTGAGAAGTGAAAGGGGAAATGTGAGAAGGGAAAGGTGAAACAGTACAGGAACAGTCTGAGCGATATTGTGCTGCGCTCTGCTGTCTCACGTTTCACATCTCTCGTCTCACGTCTGCCTTCACCCATCTTCGTTTTCCTTAACCAAACATAAGCCATATGAAATGTTCATTACTTTGTATTGAACGGGGCCATCCTTGCGCCCCGCACAGCATCCATCCGCCTGGCTGTCCACCTTCCGGCAGTACAGTTTGTTCCTTTTCTTTTTATTCATCAGTTATGCCTTGCAGGCCCAGTACCAAATGGAATACCTGGGCCGGGGTGTGGTGGCCGTGCGCACCAGCAGCAGCCAGGTATATATTGGCTGGCGCTTACTGGGTACCGATCCGGCAGGCATCAGCTTCAACGTGTACCGGGGCACTACCAGGATCAATGCCAGCCCCATTACCGGTTCCACCAACGTGGTAGATAATATCACCACCAACGATACCTATACCGTGCGTCCGGTAATTGGTGGTGTAGAGCAGGCCCCTTCTGCAGGCGCAGGTGTTACTACCACCGCCTATCTCAACGTGCCCTTACAAATTCCTGCCGGAGGCACCACCCCGGCGGAGAAGCTTATACCTATACCGCCAACGATGCATCGGTAGGCGACCTGGACGGAGATGGTGAATATGAGATCATCCTGAAATGGGATCCTACCAATGCCAAAGACAATTCGCAATCGGGTTATACGGGCAATGTATACATTGATGCCTATAAACTCAATGGCACCCGCCTGTGGCGTATTGACCTGGGACGTAATATCAGGGCAGGCGCACACTACACACAATTCCTGGTATATGATTTTGATGGCGATGGCAAAGCCGAAATGGCTTGTAAAACTGCCGATGCCACCCGCGATGGGGTAGGTACGTATATTGGCAGTTCAACGGCCGACTACCGCAATACCAGTGGGTATGTATTGACTGGGCCGGAATTTCTTACTGTATTCAATGGGCAAACCGGTGCCGCCCTGGCCACCACCAATTACCTGCCCGCCCGCGGAACGGTATCTTCCTGGGGCGACAACTATGGCAACCGCGTTGATCGCTTTGTAGCCAATGTAGCTTATCTCGATGGGCAGCGACCCAGCATGGTATTTGGCCGCGGTTATTATACCCGCCTGGTACGCGTAGCCTGGGACTGGCGCAATGGCACCCTCACCCAACGCTGGAACTTCGACAGCAATAATTCGGGCAATAGCGCCTATGCCGGCCAGGGCAATCACCAGGTAAGCGTAGCCGATATTGACGGCGATGGCAAACAGGAAACCATCAATGGTTCCAGCGCCATCAATGACAATGGTACCGGCTCCTGGGCCAATGGCATGGGCCACGGCGATGCCTTGCACGTAAGCGATATGGACCCCGACAGGGCCGGACTGGAAATATGGCAGCCTTATGAAAGTCCGGGTAGCAATGGTCAGGTAGGCGCTGCCCTGGTGAATGCTGCTACCGGCGCCCGCTTGTGGACGGTAGCTGAACCAAGTGCCGATGTAGGCCGCGGCCTGGCAGCCGATATTGATCCCCGCTACAAAGGGTATGAATGCTGGGCTTCCCGTGGCGGCTTGTATACCTGTAAGGGCGTACAGATCACGACCACCAAACCATCTATCAACTTTGCAATATGGTGGGATGCCGATCTCTCGCGAGAACTGCTGGATGGCACCACCATCAGCAAATGGGATTATAATACATCTACGGTCAGTACCTTATTATCCGCCAGTGGTACTGCTTCCAACAACAGCACCAAGGCCACACCGGCCCTAAGTGCAGATATCTTAGGCGACTGGCGCGAAGAAGTGATCCTGCGTGCTTCCGATAATAGTGCCCTGAGGATCTATACCACCACCATACTGGCCAGTAACCGCATTTATACCCTCATGCACGATCCGCAATACCGGATGGCCATTGCCTGGCAAAATACCGCTTATAACCAGCCACCACATCCCGGCTTTTACCTGGGTACAGATATGAGCACGCCGCCTGCACCCAATATCGTGATGGTAGGTGCGCCGCCACCCACCGGCAATGGCATCACCATTGAAGAAAACACCACCGGCTTCTGCCTCGTTGATGGAACAGTGGACAATAACAATGCAGGCTTTACGGGAACCGGTTTTGCCAATGCCAATAATGTAGCCAATAGCGGTGTGAACTGGCGCATCACCACACCCGCTGCAGGCAGCTATACCCTTAGCTGGCGTTATTCCAATGGTGGCGGAGCCGACAGGCCATCGAGGTTATTGGTCAATGGAAGTACCTCCATTGCCAGTATTAGCTTCCCCGCTACGGCCGATTGGACCACCTGGACTACTGCATCCGTCAATATTTCCCTGCCGGCAGGTACGGTGAACCTGCGCCTGGAAGCCATCAATGCTACCGGGCCGGCCAATATTGATAACATCAATATAACGGGCAACAATCCGCAGCCTGTTGCTTGTACCGGCGGCGCCAGGATAACAGCGAATACCGTCAATACAATAGATCAACGCATCAGGGTGGCGGTATATCCCAATCCCTCCGCCAGTAGTTTCCAATTGACAGCGCCGGGCACTTTTGGCTATGAAGCCTATGATGCCACCGGCCGGTTGGTTGAAAAAGGAAAAGCGCAAAACAGGATACAGGTAGGTGCAGGCTGGAGCGCCGGTTGGTATTTGGTGAAGATCAGGCACCAGGATGAAACGATTACGACGAAAGTGACAAAGCAATAGGGATTGTGAATAGTGAGTAGCGAATGAAAAAGCTGCGAGCTGCGCGTTTCGGGTAACGAGCCCATTGACCAGGCTCGCAGCTCGCGGCTCATAACTTGTCCCGCTTTGCGGGAGCTCGCAGCTTATTTTTATATTAATTGTATTCTTCACACGAAATTGACCACTAGTCACTTGATGTTTCCAAACATAACAGTACAGGATGGACAACTCTTGATAGCATGCTACCTTTTCAACCGCTATATGAAAAAGAAATTCCTCTTGGACGCTCTCCTGCTCTTGTATGCTTTTGAACCCCTTTCTGCCCAGCGGCAAATGGAATGGTTGGGCCGCGGTGTACACGCCATAACAAAACCCAATGGACAGGTATTCGTAAGTTGGCGACTGCTGGGAACGGACCCTGCTGATATTGCTTTCAATGTATATCGCGTAGCGCAAACCGGCAAGCCCGTAAAACTTAATCAACAACCTATTACTGCTGTCACTTCTTTTGAAGATAGTCATCCCGATACCACCAAAAGCTATTCTTATTTTATTAAGCCCTTGCTGAAAGGAAAAGAAAAGGCAGCCAGTGCCGCCTTTGTATTGAAGCCAGGTACCTTACCCTATGTCTCTTTACCCTTGCAGACACCAGCTGGCTATGCGCCCAATGATGCTTCGGTAGGTGACCTGGATGGTGATGGAGAATATGAGATCATCTTACACCAAACAGGACGGGCAAAAGACAATTCCCAGGCGGGCATTACTGATCCGCCCATATTCCAGGCGTATAAAATGGATGGCACCTTATTATGGACCATCAACCTGGGTAAGAATATTCGTGAAGGCGCTCACTATACCCAATTCATGGTGTACGACCTGGATGGTGATGGCAGGGCCGAGATAGCGATGAAAACAGCTGATGGCAGCATGGATGCCCAGGGAAAAATTATTGGCGACTCCTCCAAAGATTATCGCAATGAGCGGGGATATATATTAGCAGGCCCCGAATACCTCACCATCTTTGATGGTCTTACCGGCGCAGCCCTGGCTACCACAGCTTATATTCCTGCCAGGCATCCTTCGTCCCTGAATCCAACTACTGAAGAGCTGAAGTCTCTATGGGGTGATGGATACGGTAACCGCATGGATCGTTTCCTGGCTTGCATCGCCTACCTCGATGGTATACATCCCAGCCTGGTGATGTGCCGCGGTTATTATACCCGTACCGTACTGGCAGCCTGGGACTGGAAGAAAGGGCAGCTCACTTCCCGATGGGTATTTGATACCAATATTGGTAACCCTTCCTATGCGGGCCAGGGCAACCACAATCTTACGGTAGCGGATGTAGACGGGGATGGCAAAGATGAGATTGTATACGGTGCTATGACCATTGATGATAATGGTAAAGGATTGTATACAACCGGGCTGGGTCATGGTGACGCCTTACATGTAACTGATCTTGATCCTACTCACCCAGGCATGGAAGTATTCGATATTCAGGAACGTTTTGATGATGCAGGCGCTAATTTTTCGCGATGCCCGTACGGGCGAAGTATTGTGGAAAAAGGCCTCTGTAAAAGCGGGTGAGGATGGAGAAGGGCCGGGGCGTGGTTTGGCATTGGACATTGATCCCCGCTATCCTGGCTATGAATGTTGGGTAGCCGGTGCAGGCATTACCGGACTATTCGATTGTAAAGGAAATAAAATAGCTGATAATACGCCGGCCTGTAATATGGGCATCTATTGGGATGGAGACCTACTAAGTGAAATATTGAATGGTACTGCTATTGATAAGTGGGATTACCTGGGTAGTAAAACCAATCGGTTGCTGGAAGCATCGCAGTTTAATTGTGTACGTAACAATGGCACCAAGTCCAACCCCGTATTGAGTGCTGATATCTGGGGCGATTGGCGGGAAGAAGTGATCTACCGTACGGCAGACAATAAGGAGCTGCGCATTTTTCAACGGCTATTCCCACCACCTACCGGTTTTATACCCTCATGCACGATCCGCAATACCGCTTGAGCATTGCCTGGCAAAATGTAGCTTATAACCAACCACCCCATACCGGTTTCTTTATGGGCGAGGGGATGCAGCCCCACCCAAACCCAATATAAGATTGTCTGAATCGCGATTAAAGGAGATGAAAGTGATTAACAGGAATTAGTGTAGCAAAGGGGATTAATCCCCATCGGGGTTCCGCTTTGTAGCAACACGTATCAAAAAACAGGAATTAGTGTAGCAAAGGGGTTTAAGCCCCATCGGGGCTCCGCTTTGTAGCAACACGTATCAAAGGTTTATTTGCCCTGTAGGGGCAAAACCGACGACAAAAACAATGAAACAAAAAACAACATGAATAGGATGAAGAAGTTTATGATAACTGGCCTGTTGTTGTTAGTCACCATAGCCAGCCTGTCATTCATTATCTGGCAGCAACAAAAGACTACCTTGTACATCATCGGTGATTCTACCGTGCGCAATGGTGATGGTAGTGGCAGTAACCAGCAATGGGGCTGGGGCAGCCTGATAGCTCCCTTTTTTGATACCACTGCTATTAGCGTACGCAACCATGCCATTGGTGGTAGGAGCAGCAGGACATTCATCAATGATGGTCGCTGGCAGCGCATACTGGATGAGCTGAAGCCGGGTGATTTTGTGCTCATGCAATTTGGGCACAATGATGCCAGTCCGCTGGATGATACGGCCCGGGCGCGGGGCACCATCAAGGGTATTGGCGATGAAAGCAAAGAGATCTACAACCCCATTACTAAAAACAGGAAGTAGTATATACCTATGGCTGGTACATGCGTAAGTATGTCAATGAGGCCAAAGCAAAAGGCGCCATTCCCATTATCTGTTCACCCGTGCCGCGCAATAATTTCAAAGAGGGGAAAGTTAGCCGGGCAGATGATAATTATGGTAAATGGGCCCGGGAAACGGCCACGGCTACCGGCGCTTATTTTATTGACCTCAACAACACCATTGCAGATGAATACGAAAAGCTGGGTCCCGATCAGGTAAAAACCTTCTTTCCCGCCGATCATACCCATACCAATTTGGCCGGTGCCCAACTCAATGCAGAGATGGTGATTAAAGGTGTAAAGGGGCTTAAAGATTGCGGACTGAATAAGTATTTGAAGAAGTGAGGGGATTAAGAATACAGGAAACAGGATATAAAATACAGAAGACTGAATACAGCATATAGTATTTAATTGATCTCTTCAGTCGCCAGCCTCTGGCTGGTGACGCATATTTCAAAGCCTCTGGCTTTGGGGTTGACAAAAGGAGGCTTTCGCTTGTCAGCCTGATATACCTGATTATTAGTTCAATGAATAGTATGAATAAGAAAATGATGCTTGCCATTGGGATAGCGTTTGTAACTGTAGCGGTGCAGGCGCAATCCCTGCCCGGAAAAAAAGAGGTATTAAAGGCCATGACCCTGGCCAATCAATATTTCATGCATAAATGGCCCGACCCGGGCAAGTCCATCATCACCAACCGGGAGCGCCCCAGTAATATCTGGACCCGTGCAGTATATTATGAAGGCCTGATGGAACTGTACCGTACCGATAAAAAGAAGGCTTATATCGACTATGCCTACGATTGGGGCAATAAACACCATTGGGGTTTACGCGATGGCATCCGCACCCGCAATGCCGATAACCAATGCTGCGGACAAACTTATATTGAATTATTCCTCCACAGCCAGGACTCCACCCATATCCGCGATATTAAAGCATCCATTGACCTGATGGTGCAAAGCGATAAGCAGGACGACTGGAACTGGATAGATGCCCTGCAAATGGCCATGCCGGTATTTACCAGGCTGGGGGTGCTCTATAAGGATACTGCCTATTTCAGGAAGATGTACGACCTGTATAGTTTTGCCAAATACAAACACGGAACCAATGGCCTGTACAATACTGCTGAAGGATTGTGGTGGCGCGATAAGGATTTTGTACCTCCCTATAAAGAACCCAACGGTGAGGATTGCTACTGGAGCCGGGGCAATGGCTGGGTAGTGGCGGCGCTGGCCCGCACCATCCAATGGCTGCCCAAAACAGATACGCATTACAACGAATACCTGCAAGATTATAAGTCCATATTACAGGCCCTGCTACCCATTCAGCGGGCCGACGGTTTCTGGAATGTAAGCCTGCACGATTCCACCCATTTTGGCGGCAGGGAATTGAGTGGTACCGCCTTATTTACCTATGGTATGGCCTGGGGCATCAACAATGGTATTATTGATAAAAAAACTTATTTGCCCGTATTGCTCAAAGCGTGGAATGCCATGGTAAAGATTGCCTGCACCCCGACGGTATGTTGGGGTTTGTACAAGGTACCGGCAAAGAACCGAAAGATGGACAACCTGTGAGTTATACCAATATCCCCGATTTTGAAGATTATGGCCTGGGCTGTTTCCTGCTGGCCGGTGCGGAAGTATACAAACTGAAATGATCCCTGATCACACGGATGAGTATAGATTTCGCAGATTAGAACGATTTGAATGAGTTAATAATCATTGATACAAAGTGAATACAAGCAATAAAAATAAAGTAGCTATTGTGTATCCTGCCGTATCTCTTTCCCTCCTTCTCCTCTTTTCCCTATTAGCTTCAGCGCAGCGAATTAAGTACAATTTCAATGCCGGCTGGAAATTGCAGGTAGGTGATATGCCCGGTGCAGAAGCAGCGGGGTATGATGATGCCACCTGAAAACGATCACCCTGCCGCGGGCCTGGAATGAAGATGATGCCTTTAAAAGACATTGTTGACCTGTCTACGGGTATTGCCTGGTACCGGAAACAGTTTGTGTTGCCCGCCGGTAGCCAGGATCAAAAAGTGTTCCTGGAGTTTGAAGGGGTACGCCAGGCAGCTGAAGTATATATAAATGGCGTACAGGTAGGATTGCATGAAAATGGTGTTACTGCTTTTGGTTTTGACATCACCCACCTGATCAAGACAGGCGGTGCCAGTAATGTAATTGCCGTACGTACAGATAATAGCTGGGAGTACCGCGAAAAAGCGACCAATACCAAATACCATTGGAGCGATAAGAACTTCAATGCCAATTATGGCGGTATCCCCAAAAACGTATACCTGCATGTAATGGGTAAAGTGTATCAAACCTTGCCCCTTTACTCCAACCTGGGCACTACGGGTATTTATATCTATGCAGACAGTTTTAATATCCCTGGTAAAACAGCCGTCATACAGGCGGAATCAGAAGTGAAAAACGAAAGCAGCCAGCCGGCAACGATTCAATACGAGGTATCGATCAAAGATGCGCAGGGCAAGCTGGTAAAAACTTTTACAGGCAAGCCTGTTACCCTGGCGGCCGGAGCAACCGGTACGGTAAAAGCAGCAGCAGCTGTGCAACAGTTGGAGTTTTGGAGCTGGGGTTATGGATACCTGTATACGGTGGAGACGGTTCTTAAACAAAATGGGAAAGTGATAGATCAGGTTATTACCCGGACTGGTTTCCGGAAAACGGCTTTTAAAGAAGGTATGGTATGGCTCAATGACCGGGTAATACAAATTAAAGGATACGCCCAACGTACTTCCAATGAATGGCCGGCCATTGGTTTAAGCGTACCGGCCTGGATGAGCGATTACAGCAACCACCTCATGGTAGCCAGCAATGCCAACCTGGTACGCTGGATGCACATTACCCCCCTGGAAGCAGGATATAGAAAGCTGCGACCGGGTGGGCCTCCTGCAGGCCATGCCCGCTGGCGATGCGGAGAGAGATGTAGAAGGAACCCGCTGGACGCAGCGTACCCAGGTAATGCGTGATGCCATTATCTATAACCGCAATAACCCCAGCATCATCTTTTACGAATCGGGCAATGAATCCATCAGCGAGCCGCACATGGCAACCATGAAGGCTATCCGCGATCAATACGATCCCCATGGTGGCCGGGCCATTGGCAGCCGGGAGATGCTGAACAGTAAAGTAGCTGAATACGGGGAGAAATGCTGTACATCAATAAAAGTGCCCATATACCGATGTGGGCCATGGAATATTCGAGAGATGAGGGATTGCGCAAATATTGGGATGAGTACTCACCACCTTATCATAAAGATGGTGATGGCCCGCCCTATAAGGGACAACCGGCAGCGGAATACAACCACAACCAGGAATCTCATGCCAAAGAAAACGTAGTACGCTGGTATGAGTTCTGGAAAGAAAGACCAGGCACGGGCAGGAGAGTAAGTTCCGGTGGCGTTAACATTATTTTCTCCGAATCCAATACCCACCACCGGGGCGCCGAGAATTACAGGCGCAGCGGGGAGGTCGATGCCCTGCGCATCTATAAAGAAAATTATTTTGCCCACCAGGTAATATGGGATGGATGGGTGGATATTGAAAAGCCGCGTATCCATATTGTAGGCCATTGGAATTATACAACCGACGTAACCAAGGATGTATATGTAATAGCATCAGCCGATAAAGTAGAACTGTTGGTCAATGGTAAATCGCTGGGTTATGGTGAACAAAGTAACCGCTTCCTGTATACCTTCAAAAATGTTCATTGGCAGGAAGGTACCGTTACAGCAGTAGGTTATGATGCCTCGGGTAAAAAGATAGGCACCGCCGAAAAAGTTACCGCCGGGCAACCCCATGCCATTAGGTTAACACCCTGATGCATCCAACCGGCTTTAAGGCCAATGGCCATGACCTGGCCCTGGTAGAGGTGGAGGTCGTTGATGCCAGGGGAAAACGCTGTCCTACCGCCCTTCACCTGATCCACTTTGACCTGGCAGGCGCTGCCGAATGGCGGGGAGGCATGGCGCAGGGCCCGGATAATTATATCCTTTCCAAAGTCCTGCCGGTAGAATGTGGCGTAAACCGTGTGTTATTGCGCAGTACAACCCAGGCTGGTAAAATACAACTTACTGCCAGTGCCGAAGGCCTGCAACGGGCCTCGCTTTCCTTAACCACCTTGCCGGAGACAGTTGAACATGGATTAAGTAAGCAATTGCCCGGCGTAGACCTGCCTTCCAGATTGGATAGAGGGCCCACGCCACTGACGCCCTCCTTTACCCTTAAACGCCAGGCACTCACCATTGTGAAGGTCAATGCCGGAGCCAATGCCGACAGCGCCTTTGAAAGCTTTGACGATAATGAGCTAACTGAATGGAACAATGGCCGCCGCTTATCCGATGCCTGGATAGAATACGAATTGGCCAACGAAGCCACCGTACGGGAAGTAACCTTGAAGTTGAATAATTTCCGCAGCAGGTCATACCCCATCCGCATCACAGTAGATGGTACAGAAATATTCAGGGGCAATACAGAACGGTCTTTAGGTTATTATACTGCTGTGTGTAATCCACACAAAGGCAAAAAGGTAAAGATTGAATTGTTGGGCAATACCATCACTCAAGATAATAATAGCGTGGAGGTATCGGGCAAAAAACTGGATGACGGGGTAGCCCGCAACGATGCCCATGCTAGCGGCACCCTTAGTATTATTGAAGTAGAGATCTATCAATAAAGCCTAGATTATCAGTGGCCAGGCTAAATGTGGTTGATTTTATGCCTGCCATTAAACCTTCCGCCGGTTATCAGGTCCAACCGGGTTGTCTGGAATGATACACTGAAAAAGCGCTGGCTCAAAAGGCCTGGTGCAAAAAAATAAGCAGGCTCCTGCTGGTTTTGAAACGGGGTGTCGTCCAATAAATGACATACCTCCCAAAATCAACGCATGAAGCTATTTACCCTGGCCTTATTGTTACTGCTGACTGGTCATTGCCTTTTTGCCCAACAAAAGTGGCAGGCAGCATTAAAGGAAAAGTAGTAGATGTGTTGAATAACCTTCCCTTGCCCGATGCTACCATTACCATGATGAACAAAGCCGATTCTTCCAATATCGGTTTTGCCGTAGCAGATAAAACGGGCGCTTTTGAGATCAAAAATATTCCGGCAGGCGCTTACCTCATGGGCATCAGTTTTACAGGGTATGCGCCCTTTGAACGTTCCATTGATATCACAGCCACTAAATCAACCTTTGACCTGGATACGATCAAGCTGCATACCGATACGACCCTCATGACAAGTGTGATCGTTACAGCGCCTCCTATTACCATTAAGAAAGATACAGTAGAGTTCAGGGCCAGTGCTTTCAAAACAAAACCCAATGCTACGGTAGAAGACCTGCTGAAGAAGCTGCCGGGTGTGGAAGTAGATAAAGATGGTAATGTAACCTCGCAGGGCGAGAATATTCCCAAGATCTACGTGGATGGCAAAGAGTTTTTTGGCAATGATCCCAAACTGGCTACCAAGAACCTGACAGCCGAAATGGTAGAAAGTATACAGGTATTTGACGACATGAGCGATCAGGCCAAGTTTACCAAAATAGATGATGGCAGCCGTCAACGCACTATTAATATCAAATTGAAGAAAGACCGGCGCAAAGGTTTATTCGGTCGTACCACAGTGGGGGCGGCAGCAGCGAACGTTATACCGGCAACCTAAGTGTGAATATGTTTAATGAAGATCAGCGTATCTCCATCATTGGCGGGGCCAACAATGTAAACAGGCTGGGCTTTTCTTCCAGCGACCTGGTAAGCTCCATGGGCGGTATGGGTGGTTTTAGCGGTGGCGGCGGCGGAGGAGGAGGTAGAGGTGGCCGCGGTGGCGGAGGCGGTGGTGGTAATGCCGGCAATGGCAATACCAGATCCTGGAATGCAGGGGTAAACTTCCGCGATAATTGGGGAAAGAAAATGGAGTTCAATGCCAATTATTTTGTATCTAAAACCAGTACTATTAACCGCAGTAAGAGCTTACGGAAAAACCTTTTTGCCAACGACTCTACTTCGCTCACAGATGAACAATCGTACCAGCGCAATGATAACCTCAACCACCGTTTTGGCTTTCGCTGGGAGTATGAGATCGATAGCATGAACTCCATCCTGCTTACACCCAATATCAGCATCCAGCACTCGGAATCCGAAAGCTTTGATTCCTTACTTACCATGGCTGTTACGCCTAAATACAATTACAAAGCGATTGAAGGCACCAGCACCAGGAGCAACCAGCGTGATGGGGTGAGCTTTAACAATAACCTCCTATTCCGTCACCGGTTTAAGAAATTGGGCAGAACCTTTACCATTGGCTGGAATACTGCCGTGAATGACAGCGAAGGCGAGGGGTACAATACCTCCCCTATAATTATTACAGATCAGACAGCACCCTGAATTATACCAGGAACCAACGCCAGCAAAACGAACAGCTGATCAATTCATTTAATAATACCATTAGTACCTCCCTTACTGAAAGCCTGGGCTTAGGAAAAATACTGGAATTGAACTATGCTTATACCGTCAATGAAAGCACCAGCGACCGGAAAGTATTTGACTATGGATACAACTCCGGTAAATACGATAGCGTAAATAAGAACCAGACCAATTATTTTGAAAACACGTTTTTATCCAGTCGCCTGGGGACCAATTTCCGGGTAAAGAAGCTGAAATATGATTTCCAATTGGGCGGCGCTGTACAGTTTGCCACCTTGAAGAATATGAGCCATCGTGCCCTGACAGGGAAAGACAGTACCATGAGCCAGCGGTATACCAACTTTTTCCCCAATGCCTCTTTCAATTACAATATGGGCACCCGCAAAAGTATTCGCTTTGGTTACCGGGGAAGTACCCGCGCCCCCAGTATCAGCCAATTGCAGGATGTGGTTGATCAAAGTAACCAGTTGGTGTACCGCACCGGTAATCCCAACCTGAAGCAGGAGTTTACCAATAATTTCAATTTCAGTTATAATACCTTCAACGTATCCAATTTCCTCTTCTTTAATATGAATCTCAATGCTTCGGTGATCAGTAACAAGATCGTGAACAGCATGGAGCGGATAGGGGCACTACCCAATTGATCAAGCCGGTGAACCTGGATGGCTCCTGGAATATGTCCTTCTCTGGTACCGTGGGCATTCCTTTGATCAAAGTAACTACCGGTCGCCGCAGCCCTATGAACATCAACCTTACCAGCAGCGTGCGGTATAACCGCGATGTCAACCAGCAGCAAGGTATTACGGGGTTCAATAAAACCATTGGATTGGGCCAGCGCATCCGGTATGATTACAATATTCCCGACAAGCTGGATATAGGCGCCAGCGCCAATTTCAATTACAACGACGCGCAGTATGACCTGCAGGCCAATGCCAATAACAGGTATTTCAACCACAACTATTCATTGGATGCCACCTACACTTTCTTTAAACGTTTTATGCTGAGCAGTGATTTCGATTATTTTGTAAACAGTGGCCGGGCAGATGGTTTTAACCAACCCATTCCTTTATGGAATGCGAGTATTGCCTGGGTATTGTTTAAAAAACGGAATGGAGAACTGCGTTTCAGTGTGGTGGATATTATGAACCAGAATAAGAATATTGACCGCACCATCGATCCCAATTACATAGAAGATACTTTTACCGAAACCCTGCGTCGCTATTTCATGGTTACTTTTATGTATAACCTCAATCGTTTTGGCGGCAGGTCGAATGGAGGACAGAACAGGGGCAATGGCGGCGGTATGCAAAGAAATGGTGGCAATGGCGGTGGTGGTGGACGACGTTTTTAAAGTGCATAACAAATAAGAACCGTAAAAACCCGGTAGATTATACTGCCGGGTTTTTTATATTGCAGGTGGATTAACTGCTACTTATGAAATATTTTGGTTTGGCGTTCTTTCTATCATTACTGCTTGCTCCTGCTGTTTTTATTCAGGCCCAGCATAAAACATCCGGCAACCGTAAGCCCAATATCATATTGATTGTGGCCGATGACCTGGGTTATGGCGACCTGGCCTGCTACGGTCAGCAAAAAATTACCACCCCACATATTGATAAACTGGCCGCTACGGGGATGCGCTTTTCGCAATTCTATTCCGGTACCACTGTATGTGCGCCTTCCCGAGCCAGCCTGATGACCGGTATGCATACAGGCCACACACCCATTCGCGGTAACCGGGGTTTTAAACCCGAAGGTCAATTTCCCTTGCCCGATTCGGCCCTCACCATTGCCGAGGTATTAAAAAAGCGGGGTATGTTACCGGCGCCTTTGGTAAATGGGGCATGGGTTATCCCGGTTCTGCCGGCGAACCACTGAAACAAGGCATCGATCGTTTTTATGGATACAATTGCCAGTCCGAAGCACACAACTATTATCCCGATCACCTATGGGATAATGACCAGCGCATTGAACTTCCTGGCAATCGTACCAGCGATTCCATCTACTCGGGCGATAAGATCCACAGCGCTGCCATGAGTTTCCTGCAACAGCACAAACAAAAACCTTTCTTTCTTTTCCTGCCTTATACCCTGCCACATGGTGATTTGGATGTGCCGCGCGACAGTGTGTACCAGCGCTACGTAAAACAATTCAATGAACAGCCGCTGCCAACACCGGCAGGCCCCATCAAAGGCCGCTTTGAACCTTATCCCCACGCTGCCTTTGCGGCCATGGTAAGCAGGCTCGATAGGTATGTGGGCGAAGTATACCGGTTTGTTCAGCAAAATGGCCTGGCCGATAATACCCTCATCATCTTCACCAGCGATAATGGCCCTCACCGCGAAGATGGAGGAGATCCCAAATTCTTCAATGGCAATGGTGGATTAAGAGGTATCAAACGCGATATGTATGAAGGCGGCATCAGGGTGCCCTTTATTGCCAATTGGAAGGGCATCATTAAGGCCGGCACTACCAACGACCAGCCTGCCGCCTGGTGGGACCTGTTTCCTACATTCCAGCAACTGGCCAATATTCTTGTATGGAATAATATAGATGGTATTTCAATCGTACCCGCATTGACCGCACAGCCACAGCAAACGCATGAATACTTCTATTGGGAGTTTCATGAGCAGGGTGGCAAGCAGGCTATACGCTGGGGCAATTGGAAAGGTGTGCGGCTCAATGTATCTACTGTAAAAGATGGCCCCATCGAATTGTATGATCTTAAAAATGACCCGTCCGAACAGCATAATATCGCCGCCATTCATCCCGATATTGTAAAACAGATCGCTGCTTATATGCAGCAGGCCCATACACCCGATCCCAACTGGCCGGTACTGGTGGGAGAAGGCAAACCTCAATAGCATAATAGGGAGGGACCGCCCTGTAGCTACAGGATGGTTGTACCCTTGTTCTCTTTTACATTGCAATCTGCTTAATCACAGCCTTTTTCATTAAAGTAACGATTGCATGTATAGTAGAATTTTGTTATTGTTAGTCATTCTGTGCTGCACCCTTTTGTCGTTTGCCAACACAGGCATTGGTGATATCAATGGCAGTTATCAACGCAAAGGCAATGCATTTCTTTTACAGCCACCCATGCCAACCTGCAGTTGGAGTTTTGTACACCAGCCATGGTACGCATTAGAAGTAGCTGGACAAAGAACTTTGAGACCAATGAACCCTGGATGGTAACCCAATACCAATGGCCGGCGGTGCCTGTGCAGGTTAAAACAATGCCGGACTACTTTTTATTGACCACAAGTCAATTACAATTACGCTTATATAAAAAGGGAGCAAGCGTTGATATCTATTCGGCAACAGGAAAATTATTGTCATCAGAAAAAGGGGTTACCGGCCCGGGCGGTATGCAAACAAACGGCGATACCGTAAGCTGTACCAAACAATGCTTGCCTGATGAACAGTTCTTTGGATTTGGCGAACGCATGGATTTCCTGAACCAGCGTAGTAAAAAGCTCACCCTGAATGTGGGCCGGGGCAAAGGATTACCACATCCTGTAGGCGCCTACAATATCCTGGAGGCGAACTATTCGCCCATTCCTTTTTCATGAGTACCCAGGGCTATGCCATCTTTTTCCACAATGCATTTGCTACTAATTGGGATATGGGCGCTACCCGGGATGATGCGTACCGCTTTGCTGCACAAGGCGGCGAAATGGATTACTACTTTATTTATGGACCCCGTTTCCCCACCATGCTGGAGCAGTATACATCCCTCACGGGGCGCTCTCCTTTATTGCCCCGTTTTGCCCTGGGATTGCATGTAGGTACTTATTCAGGTGGTACCTGGGGCCATGAACAAATGACCTCCGATGCCTATGTAATAGCCCTGGCCCGGAAGCTTAGAGAGATGGGCATACCGGTAGACCTGCTATGGCTGGATTCTACCTGGCGCATCTTTGGCAAAAATGGTGGTAAGGGAGCTACCTCATTTGAATGGCGCGAATCATTTACCAATCCACGCGGTATGTTTGATAGCCTGTATGCCATGGGTTATCAGATGGTGGGCTTGCACCTGCGGCCCCGTTTTGATAATGGCAACAGGATACGATTGCTGGATACCGCCCAGCAATTGGGCTATACCTATAAAGAAGGCAATTATGCTGGTGAGTTTGTGAATTTCTTCGATTCCAATGCGGTCAACTGGTGGTGGCAGCATGGTGTAATGCGTGTAGCATCACTCGGTGCTAAGTTCTTAAAGACCGATGAAGGCAGTGCTTTTGGCGCACTGGCCAATGAAAGCGATAAGGTGGGCCCCACCGGTAAAAAGATACAGCAACTCCACAATGTGTTTCCCATTGCCTATGCCAAAGCTCCGTTTGAAAAGTTTCAACAGTACAATGGCCTGCGTGGATTGAACCAAACCCGCGAAGGATATGCCGGGATACAACGGTATCCTTACATTTTGCGGGCGACTGGCCCAGTGAATGGCAGTATTTTCCGGCTGTTATAAAGGCTGGTCTGAATATAGGTCTTTCCGGCGTGGGCTATTGGGCCCATTGCATGGGTGGTTTTGAACACAATGCCGATCCTGAATTGTATATACGCTGGTGCCAGTTTGGGATGTTAAGCCCTATAGCCACTGTATTTGGTATGGACCATCCCGGGTATAAAGAACCCTGGAACTATGGGGCCGATGGATTGCGCAATTTCAAAAAATATGATTCCCTTCGTTATACCCTTTTGCCTTATTTGTATAGTTATGCCTGGGAGCAATACAAAACAGGTATGCCCCTGATGCGTGCACTGGTATTGCATTACCAGCACGATAAGAATGTATATGAGATAGGCGATCAGTATTTGCTGGGTGAGCAGATGATGGTATGCCCGGTTACCACCAAGGGCGCACAAACAAGAACCGTATACCTGCCGGAAGGTGATTGGTTTGATTACTGGACCGGTAAACAGTATACCGGTAAACAATATATTCATGTAGTGACCCCCTTGGATATTATGCCACTATTTGTAAAAGCAGGCAGCATTATTCCAACCCAACCTGTGATGAATTATACCGGTGAAAACGAGGTACGCGAATTAACGTTGAATGTATATCCTGGTAATGGCCGGATGGAATGGTATGAAGATGATGGAAAAAGTTTGGACTACCAGCAAGGTAAACGGTGTATTACTTCCATGCAGGTAAATACAACAGCCAATGAGTTGAAGTTGACAATAGAGAAGGGTAGTGGGGCCTTTGAATCAAAGGTGAACAGTTATGCCATTGTAGTGCATAGTAATGCAATGCCTGCGAAAGTAATACTCAATGGCAAAACCCTCGCCAGCTATGCTGGTATTGAGCAGGTGGATGCTACCGGTTATTATTACGATGCAGCACAAAAGAAATTGTGGGTAAGGGCCAATCGAATAACGGGTGTTAATGAAAGTTCTTCCGGAAAGGAAATAGCGGTACAGGTAGTATATTGAAAAATTATTTTTAGGGGCTGGTGGTTGTTTATGGCTGCCGGTCTTTGCTTTTTCCTGTTGTACGTTGATGGTGTAAACTGCTTCAATAAGCGTTTCTATTTGCTCATAAAAGAATAAAAGATTGCTTCTTTCTTTTCCTTCATCATAGGTGCTGTGTGGTTTACCGAGGGCCGTAACCAGCCAATCCCATAAGGTTTGTTTTACTTCATGCAGGTGGTAGCTGTCACAAAAATCGGACAATACTGCTTGTGGATGTTGTTTTTCTTCTTCGTTCAACCGTTCTTTGACGGGGCGGGCGATACGTTTCTTGTTTTTTGCATGGACGTAAGATTTAAAAGTGGCGTACGGCTAATGGTAATCCTTGTTGGGGGCGGCGGGTGAATGATGGGGTTGCAGGAGTGGGATATGATCTATATGATTGCATACCTGCCGCAATACTTCTGCACGGATGATCTCACGTTGTATATAGCCTTCTGTTTCCTGCCAGATGGTCAGCCAGGTTTGAGCATCTGCCAGATCGGGCTGTTGGTCTTTTACATATTGAAAGCAGGCTTCACGCATGCTGGCGTAGAGAAAGTTTTTAATACCTGCCTGCGTGCGAAACCCTTTTCTTGCTTTCCATAGTTTCAATATAACAGTTTCTACAAGGCGGGGCCCTGCTAGTTCGTTGCCAGTAAGCCGGGTGGCAAAAAAATAGAGCGCCGGTGAATACTGGTCGACGAGAAACTGAAACACTTCGCGGTTGCCAACCTTTAATTGAGCGGCTATAACATCCTCATTGGAAAATGATTGATCATCCATAAACGCATCATTGAATGTGAAAAAGGGCTCACTCCATCACTTATTGGATATGAGCCCCCAGAGCCTTACCATTAGTGATAAAAACTGAGTGTGCGAGAAACTTTAAACCAGTTAAACTGCTGGTATAATAGATGACCTGGCCGTGGACATACTATCAACAGCAAATTGAATTGGAAGAAACAAACTTTTATTTAGTGAATTGGTTGGGTACTGTAGCTATGAATCCGGTAGCAGCATATATAACTGAATCAAATATACGGTAAATATCAATGTGCGGTATAAAACAACCTCAATTTTTTAAAAAATAAAATAGCCTGATTGACAAAATACCACCTCAATGGGGCATCTTAACTGTCAGGCATACCGTATATATGGTATGTCGCAACTACAGTAAGCCGGTATTCCTTGTTTTTAAATAGAAATGTAGCTTATCTTTAAGGGGATAATAAATTTTATGGCCACACAAACTCAGAAAAAGGTAAACAGTAAGATGAATATTCGCTTTGGCGAGCACTTGCACAGTGTGCGAAAGGTGAAAGGGTTGAGCTTGCGCGAAATGGCAGAACTCTGCAGTCTTGACAACAGTAATATATCAAAGATAGAACATGGGAAATTTGATGTCCAGTTATCTACTATTGTAGAATTGGCCAGGGGCCTGGGTGTGCATCCCAGGGAATTGCTGGATTATGAATTTGATAAATAGGGAGTTCAGATCATTTTCTTCACCAGGTTGCCCAGCGTTTTTAGCCCCTTCTCCACTTTTTCATTCCAGGGATTTCCATAACCAATTCGCAGGTAGTTGGAATAGTTGCAGCTATTGGAAAAATGCGTCCTGGCGCCACCGATACCTGGTGTTTAAGCGCCTCCATACTTAGTTTATAAGTATCTACTTTTTTATTCAGTTCCACCCACAATACAAAACCGCCTTGTGGCCTTGACACTTTGGTATCTTCGGGAAAGTGTTGCATGATGCCTTGTATATAGCGCAGGCACTGAGTATGCAGGGCCTTACGCAGGTTTTTAAGGTGGTACTCATACCGGCCAATACTGAGGAAATGGGCAATGGCTACCTGCGTTAGCGTGGCGCTACTGATCGTATGCATTAATTTCAGGGCATTTACCTGCTCCTGGAATTTACCTGCCAATACCCAGCCAATCCGGTAACCTGGGGCCAATGATTTAGAGAGTGAGGTACAATGCATTACCCAGCCCTGCCGGTCGTAATACTTGCAGGTTTTGGGGCGATGCCTGCCAAAGTACAACTCACCATAAATATCATCTTCTATTAATGGAATTTGGTGGCGGGTGATTATTTCCACCAATCTTTTCTTATGCTCATCGGGCATACAACTGCCGGAAGGGTTATTGAAATTGGGTACCAGCACACAGGCCTTAACCGGTACATCGCTGATCACTTTTTCAAGGCAGTCCAGGTCGGCACCCGTAGCAGGGTCCGAAGGTATTTCTACCACCTTCAGTCCCAGGCTTTCAATAGCCTGGTAGATCCCAAAATAGGCAGGTGATTCCACCGCTATGATATCGCCGGGTTGAGTAACAGCTCTTAAAGACAAAACGATGGCTTCCATGCAGCCGGAGGTCACTACTACTTCTTCGGGCCTTATCTTGCCACCCCAGTTAAAGGCCAGTCGGGCGATTTGTTTGCGGAGTTCCGGATTACCCTGGATGCTTTCATAACCAATACAATGATCCTTGCCGTTGCGCAGGGCATGCACCACCGATTTATTAAGCTTGGCAGCAGGTAATAATTCAATGGCGGGTGCTGCCAACGCAAAGTTGGTCATATTGCTGGCATTGATATCCTTCAATAGTCGCATCACCATTTCCTGCACAGTTACATCACTGGTTACAGGCTCAGGCGGTATCATATTGGGTACTGCTGGAAATCGGCGATGATTGAAGCGTACATAATAACCCGATTTAGGCCGGGCTTCGATCAGTCCCTTTCCTTCCAGGTGATAATAGGCCTGGAAAGCTGTACCCATGCTGATGCCGTATTCTTCACTCAACACCCGTACCGAAGGCAGCTTATCGCCAATACCCAGTACTTCCTCGGCTATCATTTGTTCGATGCCTTCGGCTACCTGCAGGTAAAGATGATCTTCTGAAGTAAATTTTGCTTTGCCCATATCTTGGAATCTGATATAGTCAAAGTTAACAAAATATAATCTATTCTATTATAGGAACTGACTGCTAATGATTACACCAGCTGCATCGCCAATGATGGTGCTGGTGGCCAGGTTGATAAACAACCCGTTGTCTACTACTCCGGGTATGATATTGAGCGCCGTATGAAGTACCGCAGGATCTGTGATTTGTCCAAAGCGGGCATCGAGGATATAATGCCCATGATCCGTGACCAGCGGTTGGCCATCTTTCATGCGCAGCTTGCTGCTTACGTTGTATTGTTTCCGGATATGACTTTGCACCTGTTTCCAGCCAAATGGGATCACTTCCACCGGCAACGGAAACCTACCCAGCTGTTTCACCTCCTTACTCATGTCGGCAATGATCACCAACTCTTTGGAGGCTGCGGCTACCATTTTTCCTGTAACAGGGCGCCTCCTCCCCCTTTGATCAATTGTGCCTGTGGATTGATCTCATCGGCGCCATCAATGGTCAGGTGAATAGACTTTACATCATTCAGTTCAACCAGGGGATGCGCAGCTTTTAGCCAGCCTGGCTGTTTCCCTTGAGGTGGGTACACAGCGAACCTTAAACCCTGCCTTCACCTTTTGGCCCAGCGCCAGCAACAGCCAATACGCCGTTGAGCCGGTGCCGATGCCTACCGTCATGCCGGGTTGTATTAATTCAACTGCCTTTTCAGCTACTCCCTTTTTAATTTCCTGTACCGACAACATGGTATAGTGATTTAGCCTTTAAAGGTAGTTTTTGCTGTGTAGAATGGATACCGAAGAAACCATGAAATGCAACCTTACAATTGAGCCAGTATTTCCGCAATGGCAGGACGTTTTGTATAATCACTGTTGAAGAACCGGTACACGATCTTTCCATCCTGGCCAATCACGTATACAGCTGGTACAGGCAGGTTGGCCCCATTGCTGCCATTCGTTTCCGTAAAATCTATTTTGTATTTTTGTATTGATCGATTGTTTGCTGATCCACTGCATAACTCACGGCATATTTTTCATGATCTGCAAACCTTCATCATGCACTACCGAATAAGTGGCTTTGGTTTTCAATCGTTTTGCCAATGTTCTCAGGTTTCTCGGGGGTGATGGTAACCAGGCTGGCTCCTTTGCCGGTGATCAGCGACAGCGAGTCTTCCAGTTTCTTCAGATAGCGGTTGCAGTAGGGGCACCAGTAGCCGCGATAGAATACCAGTACTACAGGGCCTTTTTCAGCTGTTCCTGTAGGGAAACGGTTTTGCCGTGCTGGTCCTTGCCGGTAAAGAGGGGAGCCTGATCGCCGGTGGCCAATCCGGCAGGCTTGTCCTGGCCAACAGATAATTGGGTAATAAGGAGGGCAAACAGAAAGGTTAACATTGTACGCATGGTATGTTTTTTACAAAGATATAGCGCCTTTTGCCGGTGAATGTCAGCTACCTGACAATAAAAAGAATCCTTAGGTAATGGGTTTCAATAGGATAAGGTTTTGTAGGTTGACAAGTGACAAAAAAATACTTGTGTATAAAAACAAAACCCGCGCCTGGAGCGATTTTGGGAGGAATTTGTTATCTTGTAAATAGTCAAATTCAACTGCTATGGAACGAGTGTACAAAAACTGTCAGTCCTGCGGAATGCCGATGAAGCGGGACGATCACGGTGGAGGTACCAATGCCGATGGCAGCAGGAATGCAATGTACTGTAGCCATTGTTACCAGCTAGGTCGCTTCACCACCCGCAACATTACAGTTGAGGATATGAAAGTGCAGGTTAAGGGTAAATTAAAAGCCGATGGCTTCCCCGGCTTTGTAGCCAGCTTCTTCACCCGCAACCTGCATAAGCTGGAGCGCTGGAAGATCCACATCATGGCTGTGGAATAATGTATGGAACTATCCTCTACTATCTGTAATTCCCATTTTTACTGTCCCGCCAGGGCAACCAGTTCCTTATTGGCCCATGGCGGAGAACAACTATCACCTTGCCGCCATTTCCTGGCCGGTAGAGGAGCCATTTGCGCATATTAAAGCAGGATTTAATCTCCTGCCAAGCCCTGTTTGTTGTCTGTGGCCTATTTTTGCCCCTCTTTTTATTTATTGCGTAATTAATAACTGGTACAGTGATTCATACCAGTATGTCCTTTATCACCATTAATATGGACCTATGATAAAATTGGTTGTGGGGATACGTGCTTTGCTTAAACGCTTATTTGACAGGATCAATAATGAAAGCATTAAACGGAATCTTCTTCAGGCCATTCCTTTCTGGATTGCTTCTCTGATCACCGGTTTGGTGGCTGTATTGTATGCAAACTTATTTGCCTGGGCCGAGCAGGCATCCACCTGGATCGCCCATCACCATGGCTGGTGGTTGTTGCTGCTGACCCCTGTTTGCTTTATAGTAGCCTGGTGGATGGTGGTGCGTTTTGCCCCCTATGCCCGTGGAAGTGGCATTCCCCAGGTAATTGCAGCGATCGAGCTGGCTACACCCAAAACCATTGAAAAGGTCGATAAGCTCCTTAGTCTGCGTATTATCCTCATAAAGATCGGATCGAGCCTGGTGATGGTACTCGGTGGCGGCGTCATCGGCAGGGAAGGCCCTACCATACAAATTGCGGGTTCTGTTTTCCGTACCGTCAATCAATGGCTTCCTGCCTGGTGGCCCAAAATATCCAAGCGCAATATGATCATGACCGGGGCTGCTGCCGGCCTGGCTGCCGCATTCAACACCCCCTGGGTGGAGTTGTATTTGCTGTGGAAGAATTGACGAAAACCCATATCAATTATTTTAAAACAGCGCTCTTTACAGCAGTCATTATTGCCGGCCTTACAGCACAGGCCTTGCTGGGCCCTTACCTCTACCTGGGGTATCCGGATGTGAGTGGCCTGTCGTCCTGGATTTTTTCGTGGTGATATTGGTGGCTATTATAGCCGGCCTTTGTGGTAGTGGCATGGCTAAACTGATCTTGTGGGTACTGGCCTGGGTGCGAGGGTTCAAAAGCCATCGCAAACATATTGCCTACATTACCCTTTGTGCCCTGATCATTGCAGTCGTGGGTGTTTTCTTTGATCCAAGGATGTTTGGTTCGGGTAAGGAAATTATGACCCATGCCTTGTTTACGCCCGATAAAACCCTGCCCTGGTATGTACCCCTGTTTCGCATGGCAGGCTCCGTCCTATCCTTTACTACCGGTGGCGCTGGTGGTGTATTTGCCCCTGCCCTGGGTGCAGGTGCTGGCGTGGGATCTGTAGTGGGCAGTTGGTTCCACCTGTCGCCTGCCAATATGAATATCGTTGTACTCGCCGGTATGGTGGCTTTCCTCACCGGTGTTACCCGTACCCCCTTTACCTCCTTTATATTGGTGCTGGAAATGACCGATCGCCACAATGTGATCTTTCACCTGATGCTGGCGGGGATGGTTGCCAGCCTCGTTTCTTTCCTCATCGACAGGCATTCCTTTTACGATCACCTCAAAACAATGTATAAGAAGGAGTTGGTTCATCAGGAACAACCAACGGATTCCCCGGGTCTACCCACAACGGCTCCTTAAACAGCAGTCAGGGGAATAGTAACTCACTGGTTTTTGTAGTTTTGTAGTGAATAAATTTCCATTATGGGTGTGCTGCGACAATTAGCTGAATATTTCTACCTAAAGAAAAGAGACCCCCAGGCTCCACATACCAGGTGGATGCAATACATGCATGGCATCAACCGTATTTCCCTCTTCATGTTCCTCGTAGGGCTTATCATAATCATACTTAAGCTGTTTGTTTTCAGAAAATAGTAAACGCCCTTTTAAATATTAATGAGTTTTTAATTTCGACTATTTGTTAGTGGCATTCACTTTGTAACCTAACAATTTTATGTAAGCGAAGCGCCATTTTCCAATTTATTCATTTATTTTTGGCCCACTCTTAATACCCCCACCTCCATCCTGATATCCCTTGTATTAAACAGCGTACTTCCAATCTAAGTCCAACTGAAATCCTCGGACAACAATCACTTACCGCTATTGGCCTTAGGCCAATCAGGCACCATTAAATGTATTTTACATGAAGACTTTGTACAAATTGCTATTTGTCTTATTTGCATCGCTATGTTCTTTCAGCCAGGTATCTGCTCAGGTTTTTCCTGCCGGCTTCCAGGCCACCAGGATAACGGGTGGTTTGAATCCCACAGACCTGAAATTCTCACCCGACGGGCAATACTTGTTTATTGCAGATAAAACAGGAAAGATCTTCCTGGTCGAGAATGACCAATTGCGCACTACGCCAGTACTGGATCTGACCTCCGTGATAGATGATGGTGGGGAAAGAGGGCTCACCCACCTCGCTTTTGATCCCGATTTTGCAACCAACGAGTATGTATATATATATTACACACTGGCTATACCCGGCAATACCCACTCACCCAACAGGGTCAGTCGTTTTTCATTCATTCCTCTACCAAAGTGTTGAGTGGAGAAATGGTTCTGCTGACATTGGATGGAATGACGGGCAATATTCATACCGGTGGTGCAATGAACTTTGGCCAGGACGGAAAATTATATATTGCTACAGGTGAATCCAGTCAACCTGCCCTCGCGCAGAACTTCAGCAGCTTGCTGGGAAAAGTTTTGCGCATCAACAAAGATGGAACCATCCCGGCTGATAATCCTTATTACAACGTATTAACGGGCAATTACAGGGCTATTTATGCGCTTGGGTTACGAAACCCTTTTGCTGCTGATATCCATCCCGTCACCGGTCGCTATTTCATTGGCGATGTAGGACAGGATCTTTGGGAAGAGATCAACGAAATTACGGGCGGCGTCAATTATGGCTGGCCGTTGGTAGAAGGTATGCGGCAGCCGGCAACTATTCCACCTGCCGATTATGTTGATCCAATATTGGTGTACCACCATAATGAGGGCTGCGCCATTGTGGGAGCTGCCTTTTATGCACCGGCACAGCCAGCATTTCCGGCTAAATACTTCAACAAGTTTTTCTATAGCGATTATTGCAATGGTGCTATCCGGATGATTGATCCCGACTCCTTGGGCAATGCACCGGAAATATTTGCTACCAATATTACCGGGCCGGTAGCATTTGCCGTGAAGCCATCTGGCGAGTTTTATTATCTTGATCGGGGAGGCAGCCTGGGTGGAGGAGAAGAAAATGTAAATGGCGTTTTGTGGAAAGTAGAATATACCGGTTCCCTCACGCCTGTAGTGGGAGCCCATCCCCAACCGCAGATCGTAACTGTTGGCGACAGTGCCAACTTCACCATTTTGGGCAACGGCCTGGCCCTAACCTACCAATGGTTAAGTAATGGTAATCCTATTCCAGGCGCCGATCAGGAAACCCTTACCTTAAAAGATTTGCAGTTAGTTGATAACGGAACTTTAATATCCTGCCGGATCACCAATGATTTTGGCACTGTTACCAGCAATACAGCCCTACTGGAAGTGACTTCCAGGCTACCACCCACACCTGTTATTACATTACCTGGAGAAAATGCTACCTATGTTGCCGGCACTTCGATCACTTTCAGTGGGTCGGCTACCGATGAGCAGGAAGGCAATCTGGCCCCCAATCGGCTGACCTGGAAAATAGATTTTTACCATGATGAACATTACCATCCGGGCCTTGATCCCACATCGGGAATAAGCAATGGTACCTTCTTTATTCCGGGTAATATTGAAGTGTCGGATACCGTATGGTACCGCATATACCTTACAGCAAGGAATGATATAGGGCTTAAAAAGACCATTTACCGCGATGTAAAACCTCAAAAAGTGATGCTGCATATCCGGACTGTTACCGCTGGTCGCCCCGTGGCCATTCCTGTTAATATGGATGGCACCATCACCCCACCGCAGGTAGATAAACCAAGTGTGAAAGGAGTGATCAGAAACATCACTGCTCAAACCACCTATGTCCTGGCCGATACCTTGTTTACTTTCATTGGTTGGGGCAATGGCAATACCCATCCCCAGCTTACTATTGAAACACCTAATGCCGATACGACTATTACTGCGTTGTATGAAAAACAACCACTTATATTGGTACCGGACTTACTGCCGAGTACCGTAATAACGACGATAACTTTACCAAACCGGTTTCGCTGACCAGGATTGATCCGGTTATTAATATGCAGTTCAATGACGCTCCGGCGCCCCGCCCGGGGCCAGGGGTAAGCAATGCGGCCTTCAGTGTACGGTGGACCGGCTATGTACAACCCCGGACCTCTGGCCTGTATACTTTTTATCTACAAAACATAGGAAGTACAAGCCGTCTTTACATCAATACAAACGACTCCATAAATAATTGGAGATCTTCGGTCAATGACGAACTGACCATGACCAAGGTTCTTACAGCGGGCGTTAAGTATCATATCCTCCTGGAATATTGGGATAATTATGGTCCCTCTTCGCTTACATTAAAATGGAGTGGCCCCAGTGTGCTTAAGCAATTGATACCAACATCTTCTATGTTTTCAATGGAATCCGCATTACCGGTATTGTTTAAAGAGTTTACTGTAAGACCGCGTAATGAGCAATTGCAGCTTAGCTGGAAAGTAGAAGATCTGGGCAATGTAAAAGGTTATGCTGTGGAGAGACGCAGATCAGGCGCCGCCAATTTTGAAACCATAGCCTTTATTAATGCCACTGCCGGCAATAATTATGTGTTTACCGATGCCGCAGCACAAACGAATACTTTGTATGAATACCGCATCAGGCAGGTTGACCTGGATGGAAGAGCAACCTATTCGGTCATCCGGATGGGCAGGTTAAGCGGTGCGGTTGATTTTGATTATGTGATTGTGCCCAACCCGGCTGAAGTAAACCGCCAGGTACAACTGCTATTTACCCAGGCCATAGGCCAGGCCGAGATATTATTGATCTCGCCCGAAGGCAAAACCTTGCAGCAGCGTCGGGTAACTGCTGCCGGCCAAAATATAGAATTGCCCCTGAAAGGCATTCCGGCAGGAACCTATTACATCAAAGTAATACAGGGCCGCCAGGTAGTAGTGAAAAAGCTGCTGGTGCAATAAACCTTCCAGCTAGCAAAAAATACAAAGAGGGTCATCAGTTTTAAGCTGATGGCCCTCTTTGTATTTGATTGGTAAGGCCAATAATCAGTAATCAAAATTAATAATCAAAGAGTCATCCTTTCAGAAATTGTACAATACTGGCGGCTGCTTTAGCAGATGCATGCCCCCTTCACTCAGTAATTGTTTTAGGGCTGCATAATCCGCTTGCAATTGCTGGCGGCGGGTAGGATTGTGCAATAATTCGTTCAGCTCCTGCTTCAGGTTGGCCGGTGTGAGCTCATCCTGTATCAATTCTATAACCACCAGTTTGTCCATGATCAGGTTAACGAGTGAAATGTATTTGACCTTGATCAGCCTTTTGGCGATCTGGTACGATAAATTACTTCCCTTATAACAAACCACTTCCGGTACCCCAAAGAGCGCAGTTTCCAACGTAGCGGTGCCCGATGTAACCAATGCTGCCTTCGATTGCAGCAACAGCGTATAGGTTTTACCACTTACTGCCGACACATTGGGATAGCCTTGCAACAACCCCTCATAAAAAGCATCCTCCTGTCCCGGGGCTTTGGCGACTACAAATTGTAGCTCGGGAAAATCCTTACTCACTGCCAGCATGATCGGCAGCTTCTTCAGGATCTCCTGTTTCCGGCTGCCCGGCAACAATGCCACAATGGGTTTATTGCCCAAAGTTTGATCTGTATTTGCCTGCGCCTCCAATTGTCGATTGTCAATCCCTGATTGCCGTTCCTCCACCACTTCCACCAGCGGGTGTCCCACATATTCCACCTCCCAGTTCCATTTATTGCGGTAATAGTCTTTTTCAAAAGGCAGGATCACCAGCATTTTGTCGATACACAATTTCATTTTCTTCACCCGGTTCTCCTTCCAGGCCCATACCTGGGGAGAGATATAATAGATCACACGGATACCCTGCTCCTTGGCCCATTCGGCAATACGCAGGTTAAAGCCCGGATAATCGATCAGGATCAGCGTATCTGGTTTAAAGACCAGTATATCTTCTTTGCAGAATTTTAAATTGCGCAGGATGGTGCCCAGGTTTTTCACCACTTCCAGGAAACCCATAAATGCCAGGTCACGGTAATGTTTTACCAGCTCGGCCCCGGCGGCTTGCATCAGGTCGCCACCCCAGCAACGCATGGTAGCCGATTGATCCAGCTTTTTAGCTCCTTGATAAGATTACTTCCGTGCAGATCGCCCGAAGCTTCACCGGCAATGATGTAATAACGCATACAATTCCAGGTATTTCGCCTGCAATGTAACTAAAAAGCTAGAGGCTGTTTTCCGCCTTCTACAGCCAAAGCTTCAGCAGGAAGGCTGCAATGGCATAAATGAGGGTAATGGCAAAAATACCCTTGGCTGTTTTGTCCCGGCGGGTATTGATGTAGAAAGTGAAGAGAGCAATATTGAGTATGAGGCAGGGAACGGAAATAGCAGTGACCTGGTTCTTGTTCTGGGCTACAAAGGTGATGAAATCTCCCACCGAATGAAGCGGGTAAAATTTGACAAAATAATAAATTACGAGGCTAAGCAGGGGGCTAAAAAGCCAAGCAAAAAGCCAAAGCGGAGGGTGTCTTTCTTGAACATCAGAATTTCCACATTTTTTGCAGTTTGTCCTTTAGAACGTAATTCGTGAGATCAAATTGTACGGGCACCACACTCACATAATTATTTTCCAGCGCCCATACATCCGTATCCTTTCCTTTGTCGAAATTCACGAATTCGCCCGTTAACCAGTAGTATTTGCGGCCGTTGGGATCATTGCGCTCAATAAAATCTTCCTCGTATTTGGCATAAGCCTGCCGGCAAATGCGGATGCCTTTAATGAACGATTCCTCTATTGCCGGAATATTCACATTCAATACCGTATGTTTATCCGACTTTCGTTTCAGCATCTGCTGTACAATAATGCGGGCATAAGTGCGGGCTGCATCAAAATTGGCCTCAATACTATGATTCAGCAGCGAGAATCCAATAGAGGGGATACTTTCAATAGCTGCTTCTACTGCGGCCGACATGGTGCCGGAATAAATGACATTGATTGAATGGTTGGCGCCGTGGTTAATGCCACTGATGCACAGGTCGGGCTTGCGGTGCAATACCTTGTCAACTGCCAGCTTTACACAATCCACCGGCGTACCGGTACACTGGTAGGCTTCTATGCCCTCAAAATATTGAACGGGAGAAAGGCGCAACGGCTGGCCGATGGTGATAGCATGTCCCATGCCCGATTGCGGCTTATCAGGTGCTACCACTACAATCTTTCCAAGATCTTTCACTGCTGCTACCAGGTTCAGTATGCCTGGTGCGGTAACGCCATCATCGTTGGTAACCAGGATTACAGGTTCGTCTTTTTCTTCGCTTTGGCCATAATTATCATTGAACAGGTAACAAAAGTGCTAAATATTTCATTCAGCACAAAAGAAAGAAAGCTGCTGCAAAAAGGTTAATGAAATTAGATCGGAATTGTCAAATTACGCACAGGGGTAAAGTTTAGGACATAGCTAGGCAGGCAGTAGCTGTAAAGGTGCGGCCCCAATTTGCCGGATATCGGGTACCGAATAAATGATGGAGGTGGTGGGCGCATTGCGGGTAGCAAAAACCAGCGTGGCGATCATTTGGTGGATGGTTACCAGCCCCTGCTGACGACTTATTTCCCGGCCGGCTGGAAAAAGCGAGGCCAGCCAATAGAGGGGTTGCAACGCCAGTGGCCACCAATGCCCCGGCCCCAATACATACCAGGGGCGAATAAAGGAGCAGGGAATGCCTGTACCTTTTACCAGCTTTTCGCCCATAAAACGAACCATTTGATAGTCTTTCATGATCGAGCTGGGATACTGGCATACACTCATATATATAAAATGCTGTACGTGAGCCTGTACCGCAGCAATGGCCGCTTCCCGTACTGATACCCCATCGATTTCCCGGAATTCCTGCTTTTTGCGGGGCGATGGATGTGGTACCCTACCAGGTGAATAAAGATAGCCCTTGGGGGAATTTGGTTCAGGTAGCTGGTGGCATCCAATGCATTGCCGGTGATAACCTCGCAGCCAGGAGGGAGTTTGGGGGCTGACTGCTTACGAACCAATGCTTTAATCTTATAATCCCCTCTTTTAATAGGGCTTTTATAAGCCGTTTTCCAATATAGCCGGTGCCCCCGGTGATGAAGATCGTCGTCACAGCAGTACGTTTATTAAGTATACGAAATGTAGTAGGGCCATGGTTTTACAGCAGGCGCCTATTTTTATGGCCACCCGGGCCGGATTTTTCCACAGCGGGATGGAAATCCGGCCGCTATGCGCTACCTTTGCCGCCGATTTTAAAAGCTGATTGATGCGACTTAATATGGTCACGACAGTCACTTTTCGGGGAGCTGATCCCTGTCAACTTATCAACTTTCAACTTATTAACTTTCTGCCATGGCGGGCCAATTAAAAGAAGTACGTAATAGGATCAAATCGGTACAGAATACGCAACAGATCACCAAAGCCATGAAAATGGTAAGTGCTGCCAAATTGCGTAAAGCGCAGGATGCCATCATCCAAATGCGTCCTTATGCCCGCAAATTGCAGGAAGTGCTGAGCAATATTGTAAGCAGTGCCGATGGTGAGGTTGGTATCAACCTGGCTGTAGAAAGACCCGTTGAAAAAGTATTGTTGATCGTTATTACCAGCGACCGTGGTTTGAGTGGCGCCTATAATGCCAATATTATTAAGTTGGCTAAAAGTACCATTGCCGAAAAGTATGCTGCACAGGCTGCTAAAGGCAATGTACAGATCTGGAACATTGGAAAAAAGGCTATGAGCATTTCTCCAAGAACAAGTACAATGCTGATCAGACGTATAAAGATATCTTCCTCCACCTCACTTTTGAAAATGTACAGGCCTGTGCCCAGGCTGCTGTAAAAGCATTTGAAGCCGGTCAGTTTGATGTGGTGGAACTGGTATACAGCGAATTTAAAAATGCCGCTACCCAGCAATTTACGTTGGAGCGTTTCCTGCCTATCCCCAAAGTAGAACAGAAACAAGGCGCTAAGAAGAGCGACTTTATATTTGAACCTTCCCAACAGGAACTCATTGCCGAGCTGATGCCCAAGATTTTGAACACCCAATTGTTCAAAGCCGTATTGGATGCACATGCTTCTGAACATGGTGCCCGGATGACAGCCATGGATAAGGCCACTGAAAATGCCAATGAGATACTAAAGAACCTCAAGATCTCCTATAACCGTGCCCGCCAGGCTGCGATCACTACCGAGCTCACTGAAATTGTGAGTGGCGCCGCCGCCTTGCAGGGATAATAGTTTATTGTTTATTCTGTGTAGTGGGTGGTTTTACCCAATTACAATAGACAAAAACCGTAAACCTAAAACCATCAACTGCCAGTATGGAAATCGGACATCTTATACCACATATTGAGGCCCTCATTTTTGCCAGTGATAAACCATTGACAGGGTTGGAGCTTACCGAGCTGATCAACAATGCCTTTGGTTTTATGGAAGATAAGATCGTATTGGACCAGGTAGAATCGGCATTGGAAGGTATTGTAGAAAAGTATAGGTCCGAATTCTACCCCTTTGAAGTAAGAGAAAGCGGCGGAGGCTGGCAATTCCTTACCAAACGCGATTACCATAAAACAGTAGCACAGCTCAACGGTGATAAGTTTCTTAAACGCTTGTCTACCGCTGCACTGGAAGCCCTTTCCATCGTTGCTTACAAGCAACCCGTTACAAAAGCCGAAATTGAAGCCATCCGCGGAGTAAGCAGTGATTACGCGATCCAGAAACTGCTGGAAAAAGAACTTATTGTAATTACCGGACGGAATGAGAAAATGCCCGGCCACCCACTCGTATACGGTACTTCCAAAAACTTTATGGATTACTTTGGTATCAATACGGCCGATGACCTCCCCAAGCTCAAAGAAGTATTTGATGAGGCCATGGTCAATGCTACCAATGTAAACGATGCCATTGCCGGTCAGGCAGCCCATGAGGTCGCCGGCGGTGAAGCTAGTATCGAAGAGGCCAGTGATGCTGTTTTGGTGGTGGGAGAAAATGGCGAACTTATAGAAGGTGCGACCAGTGCCCACCTCAATGGTCAGGCCATTGACTTTGTAGCTACTGAGGAAACCAGCGAAGAAGCAATAACGGATACAACTGAAGAAGAATTGACCGGCGAAGAAGCGCCAGCCGTTGATAGCCTGCAAGAAACAGCATCGGAAGAGGAATCAAGTGAAGAAACCGAAGAAGAAATAGAAACCGAAGAAGAAATGTTGGAAGCGGCTCGTGAGGAGGAAGAAGAGCAAGAGCCTGATGAAGATGGAGAGGAGGAAGATGATGATAGTGATGACGAGGAAGGAGAGGACGAAGACGAGGAGGAGGACGAAGAAGATAGTGAGAATGAAGAAGATGACGAGGAGTTGGATAACGATGATGATCAAGATGAAGATGAGGAGGGAGAAAACGGAGATGATGAGGATGAAGACGACAAAGACGGAAAGCCTAAATAAGCACGCAATTTCCGGCATCTTTTGAGAAATAGTTTTTTGAGATACAAATGTCATAGCCCATGCTGTGACATTTTTTTACCAGTATATTCGCAAACTATGCCACAGCAACTTTCAAAAGAATACTTAGCCCAACTAGCCCAGGAATTCGGCACACCCCTGTACGTTTACCACGCTGAAAAATAAAAGAGCAATACGAAAAGCTCACCACCGCATTCCGGGAAAGCAATACCGTATTCTTTTATGCCTGTAAGGCATTAACCAATATTAATATTCTTAAATATATATGCTCCCTCGGGGCCAATGTTGATTGCAGTTCCATCAACGAAGCTAAGCTGGCACTCCATGCTGGCTTCCCTCCTGAACGTATTCTCTACACTTCCAATGGCATTGCCTTCAGTGAAATAGCAGAAGCTAAAGAACTGGGCATTATTATTAATATCGACAGTTTATCCAATCTCGACAAATTTGGTGCACAATACGGTCATTCTTATCCTGTGGGCCTTCGCCTACGTCCCAATATCATGGCAGGGGGCAACCTCAAAATTTCCACGGGTCATGATAAAAGTAAGTTTGGTATTCCGGTCGACCAGATCGATCAGATATTGGCAGTAGTGAAAAAGCATAACCTGCGCATCAGCGACCTGCACATTCATACCGGTAGCGAGATCAAGGATGTAGCTATTTTTGTAAAAGGCATCGAGGTATTATTTGATATCGTTCCCCAATTTAAAGAACTGGAGTTTATTGACCTGGGTGGTGGTTTCAAAGTACCCTACCAGGAGGGGATGTGGAAACCGATATCAACCTGCTGGCGCAAAAAGTAAGCGAGGCATTTGCTGCACATCCCAATCCCGGCGGCCGTCCCCTGCAAGTATGGTTTGAACCCGGCAAGTTCCTGGTAAGCGAATGTGGTTATTTCATTACCCAGGTCAATGTAATGAAACAAACTTCTGCCGCTACTTTCGTAAGTGTCGACAGTGGTTTCAATCACCTCATTCGCCCTATGTTCTACGATGCTTACCACCATATTGAGAATATCAGCAATCCAGCCGGCGAGCCAAAGCAATATTCTGTAGTAGGCAATATTTGTGAAACCGACACCTTTGCCTGGGATCGTACTTTGCAGGAAGTACGTGAAGGTGATTACCTGGTTTTCCGCAATGCCGGTGCCTACGGTTTTGAAATGTCGTCCAACTTCAATTCCCGTTATAAACCAGCCGAAGTAATGGTCATCGATGGTAAGGCACACCTTATTCGCAAACGTGATGAGTTTAAAGACCTCCTGCGTAACCAGATCGAGGTCTTGTAAGAGATAACCTCGTACATTCCGGCAACTTTAAACACCGAATTCATAGCTTTCGGTCTTCCGGACTTCCGGTCTTTCCGACTGACAAATAAAAACGGGTCTTTTCCCCCACAGGAAAGACCCGTTGTTGTTTTCATGCTATATACTTTCCCTTGAAATTTGCTGATGGTAAGACTTGTCTTTTTCTGGCTTTCGGTCTTCCAGACTTTCGGTCTTCCGGACTTTTATCCTAAATACGTATAGTCAATACTGATACCCCTTAACAGGCGCACATCTTTTTCGCTGGGTTTACCGGTTCCATACACTTCTATGAAGTATAAATATTTGTCTTTGATAAGCCCGCCTGCATCGAAATGATCAATGTATTTGGCTACAAAATCATCGGGAGGCAAACTGGCAGGAGGTAAAAAATCAATAGTTACTTCCACTTCTCCACTGGGGCAATGGTGATCAATACTTTTCTTCAGGATAATGAACTGCATATCTTCTCTGCTCGTATTCTTATAATATACAGTTATTGATCTGATTACTGCATTTACTGGTAAAGGAAGCGCTGCAACCAGTCCGGTACCCGGTGTTACCGTTTGGCGTCCTTCCTGGAAGTGATCAATATATCCCAGGCTGCTATCGGCAGGAAAGAAGAAACGCGAATCTACATACACTGTATGTGCTCCTTTACTTCTTAATACAGGTGATATCTTAGTTGATTTGGTAGCGGCATTGGCTGTTTTTTTAGGTGCTGTGGCTTTAGACGGAGGGGCTTTTTTACGGCCTTTTGGAGGTTTTCTTTTTAGAGCCATGGTACAATTTTTAGGTTATATGGTGACGATGAAGCGGCAAGTTACCGCCTTTGCAGAAGGCATAAAATACCACGATGTGGTAAAAATGAAGACTCCTTTCAAAAAACTTATAACAAAAAGAAATCTGTCCTACCCAATGATTCGTACATATTCTTAGAACTTCACTGAACGAATGATCTTTACTGCTGGGTTTTCAAAAGAGCTGCGCTTATTAAGTGTAGCTCTTTGTTTGTCATCTATACGCACAATTCGCTTTCCCTCAATCTGTACAATCGTCAATTCCACATCCGCGTATCTGTACTCCCATCTGCGTAAGCTGTGTTTTCGATCTTCACCGATCTGCATAATCTGCCCTTCATCCGTGCAATCTGCGTTTCTCTGCGAATTCTGCACTTCAATTTGCGTTTCATGAATTCTTGGTACATTTAATATAGAACCAAAACTTTTTCCATATGCCTATTCGTATGGTAGATGATCCGCAGGATCAACAAGATAACGGTAATGACAGTGGTGGTGGCCAGTCCAATTTCCCCGGTGGGGAGGCGGAGGTGGTGGTTTATTTGCCCTATTGCCTTTACTGTTGGGGCTTTTCCGGGGTAAGGGTATTTTGTTTCTGCTAGTAATTGGTGTGGGCGCTTATTTCCTCCTGGGTCGTGGCGGGGGCGGCTGTAACTTAAGCCAGGTAGCACAGTTGGCTACCGGTGGCTTTTTGGATCCCCGCCAGTTTGAAAAAGCCAGCATCTATGAGCCACTGGCTGAAGATGAGAATAAGAACCCCCTTCCCGAAAGCGCCAATCTCCAAAGGTTTGCACCTCCCGTAGGAAACCAGGGCCAGCAAGGCAGCTGTGTAGCCTGGAGCAGTGCTTATGGCGCCCGTACCGTACTGGAAGCAGCCCGTACCAACGAACCTGCCAATAACCTGCGCTTTAGCCCTTCTTTCCTGTATAACCAAATAGGCTTGCAGGGCTGCCAGGGCTCCTATATCATCCGGGCAATGGAGTACATGACCAAACAGGGATCTGTTGCTTACGATAGGTTTCCCTATAGCGACCAGGATTGTACCCGCCCGCCGGGACAAGACCTTATACAGGAAGCTGCACAATACAAAATGCGCGGGTTTAACCGCCTTTCCCGGGGTGATCGTACCGATGTGATTGATATCCGTGCTATTCGGGAAAACCTTTCTCAGGGCGCCCCCGTAGTGATTGGTATGATGGTGGGGCCCAGCTTTATGCAGCCCATGCAGGGCCAGGACCTTTGGCAACCCGAGCAGGGCGATCAGCAGCAAATGGGATTTGGCGGCCATGCTATGTGTGTAGTAGGTTATGATGACCGTAAATATGGTGGGGCCTTCCTCCTCATGAATAGCTGGGGTCCCGAATGGGGCAACAATGGGTTTGCCTGGGTACGGTATGGCGATTTCAGAACTTTTGTACGCGAAGCGTATGGACTGGAGCCAATGGCCAAAATGGGACAGGCTGCCAACCAGCCTTTTGAATGCGAGATCGGCCTGGTGCCCGTGGCCGAAGAAAATGGTAGAATGGTCCCCAAGGGATATGTATCCCTGCGCCTGGCAGGTAACAACGTTTTTGAAACCACCAGCCCTTTACAGCCAGGCAGCCGGTTCAAGATAGAAGTGAAAAACAGTACTGAATGCTATATCTATGTTTTTGGCAAGGAAACCGATGGTACCAGTTACACCTTATTCCCTTATCCCAGTAAAGACGATCCGAAGAAAACGAAATATGCTCCTTTTTGTGGTATCACCGGCTATAGGCTTTTCCCTAAAGATAAAAGCATGACGCCCGACAGTATCGGTAAGCGCGATGTGATGGCCGTAGTGGTAAGCAAAGAGCCACTTGACTGGTATGCCCTCAATGAGCAGATTAGCCGCAATCCACAATCTGACTATGCAGCTCGGTTGAACTCCGCTTTATCGGGCCGCCTCGTCAGAAATGTTCGTTTTGACAATACAGGAAAAGGAACGATGCACTTCAATGCGGGAGGCGATGAGAACAAAGTAGTCGCTACTATTGTTGAAATTACCAAGTAACCAGGTTTTACCTGTAAGCTGAATCCTTAATACGCTATTCTTATATTTCATTATGAAATACCTATTCCTTTTTCTCTCCTGCTCACAGCTTCTGTCCTGCATGCTCAGGATATGAAAAGTTTTAATTTATACAAACCAACCGGAAATGCGGAAAAGGTATTGAATGAAAAGATAAAAGAAGCCAAAGACGCCGGTAAATATGTATTTGTGCAGATAGGTGGCAACTGGTGTGTATGGTGTGCCCGTTTCCATGATTTTATTACCAAAGACCTTTCCATTGACTCGTTGGTGAAAGCCAATTATGTGGTATATCACCTCAATTACAGCAAGGAAAACGAGAACGATAAACTCCTGGCCCGTTTTGGTTATCCCCAGCGATTTGGTTTCCCGGTATTCATCATCCTGGATGGAACGGGCAACCGGTTGCATACTCAAAACTCTGCTTACCTGGAACAAGACAAGGGCTATAGTAAGGAAAGAGTCATTGAATTTTTCGACAATTGGGCACCTAAAGCATTGGATCCCGCTTCATACAAGAAAAATAGTATGTCAACACAAGCAGAGGCATTTATACAACTTATGAAGCATCCTGTAAAAAGCAGGTTCTTCCTTTTCTCTAAGCTACCCGCTGCCTGGTTTTCTGGTGTGCGTATTATGGAGGTGAATGAAAAGAAATGTACCGTTACCGTACCTTACAAATGGTTTACACAAAATCCTTTCCGTTCTACCTATTTTGCCTGCCTGGCTATGGCGTCAGAATTATCTACCGGGGCACTGGCTATGATGCATGTTTATAAACGAAACCCCGCTGTATCCATGTTGATCGTGAAGATGGAAGCTACTTATTTCAAAAAAGCAACCGGCCTTACCACCTTTACCTGTGTGGATGGATCCCTCTTAAAAGAAGCTATCGAAAAAGCAATCGCTACCGGCGAAGGTCAATCACTCATTGCCAGGTCTTCCGGTATGAATGACAAAGGCGAATCCGTTGCAGAGTTTTTGTTCACCTGGTCTTTTAAAGTAAAAAATTGAATATTGAGCAGTAAACCATCAATGATAATCCGAAATACTTAACAATGAAAATTGCTTTCCACGGCGCCGCCCGTACCGTTACCGGCTCAAAACACCTCGTTTCATTAACCAATGGAAAGAGATACCTGCTCGATTGCGGGATGTTTCAGGGAATGGGCACCGAAACCGATTCACTCAATCATACCTGGGGTTTTGATCCCCGGCAGATTACCTTCCTCATTCTCTCACATGCCCATATCGATCACAGTGGATTGATCCCTAAATTGGTAAAGGATGGTTTTACCGGCAAAATATTTTGTACGCCTGCCACCAGGGACCTCACAGCCCTTTTGCTGGAAGATTCTGCCGGCATCCAGGAAAATGATGTTAAGTATGCCAACAAGAAAAGAGCTGCCGAAGGCAAGCCCTATATAGAACCCCTGTATACCAAAGAACATGCCTGGGCCGCCCTCGATCGTTTTGTAGAAGTAGAATACGACAAATGGTTTACCATTGATGAAAATGTGGAGCTACTCTATACCGATGCAGGCCATATCATTGGCAGTGCGGCCGTACACCTGCGCATCAAAGAAAATGGCAAAACTACCCGCCTCACTTTTAGTGGCGACGTAGGCCGCTACCGCGATGTTATTTTGAAATCGCCCGACGACTTCCCCCAGGCTGATTATATACTCCTTGAATCCACTTATGGCAATAGCCTCCATGATGTACATGTTACTACCCCCGACCAGTTATTACAGTGGATCAATAAAACCTGCTTTCAGAAAAAGGCAAACTCATTATGCCTGCATTCAGCGTAGGCCGTACCCAGGAACTACTCTATGCATTAAACCAGCTGGAGCTTGAAAACCGGTTGCCCAAACTGGATTATTTCGTAGATAGCCCGCTTAGTATTGAAGTGACCGAGCTCGTCAAAAAGTTCCCTGGCTACTTCAACAAACATATTCAACAGGTACTCAAAACCGATAGTGATCCTTTTGCCTTTACCGGCCTCAAATATGTAAAGACGGTAGAGCAATCCAAATTGCTCAATTTCCGTAATGAGCCCTGTGTCATCATTTCTGCCAGCGGTATGGCCGAAGCCGGCCGTGTGAAACACCATATCAGTAACAATATTGAGAATAGCCGCAATACCATCTTATTGACCGGTTATTGTGAACCTACTTCACTGGGCGGCCGCCTCATAGCCGGCGCAAAAGAAGTAGGCATCTTTGGCGTACGCCATGAAGTGAATGCCGAAGTGGGCTCTATTCGTAGCATGAGCGCCCATGGCGATTATGAAGACCTTAGCCAATTCCTCTCCGGCCAGGACCCCGCCAGGTAAAAAAACTATTCCTGGTGCATGGTGAATATGAAGTACAGGAACAATTCAGACAACGCCTCCTGAAAAAGGATTTCTCGATGTAGAGATACCCGAACGCCATGATGAGATTGGGTTGGGTTAAAAGAAAAAGCTGCTTCACGGAGCAGCTTTAAATTCTTTACTGTGGGTCGTCAAACGTCTTACTGAATCTATCTATACCAGATAAGGGTTATAGAATATTTGATCAGTTGGTCATCAGAGGTATTGGCAGAGGTTTTCCTTCGAGGAGATTACTGTCTGATCATTAAATTTTCCATGGGATAGTTAGATCTGAGCGCGGCTCCGTGAAGCCGGCTTGAATGTGAATCCCGGGGCAGGTCCGGGTACCGGTCCATCAAACAAAGATGCAGATTCTTTTTACGCCAACCTATTTTTTTCCTAAACAGTGGCGGAACGTCGTTTTGGGGAATTAACCAGTAAATCGGTGGACTATAAAAAAAGCAACCGAACCAGGTGGTTCGGCTGCTTCCAATGAAATCCTGGGGGATCGGATGGGTAAAGGCTGGAGCGTTTTACCCATTAGTTTTCATACTGTACGGACTTCATTTGCGTGAACTAAGCGTATAGAGATAACCGTCGCAATTAATATTTTTACTATAATCAGCCCGTTTTGGTTGTGTTTATGTCCTCGTTTCTTGCTGATACAAAGGTGTAAAAAGCGGCGCAGTGCCGGAATTTTTTTAGTTTTTGGACCCAAAAACCCGACGAATCACCCCCTTTTCCCGATAAGTAAATGGGAGGTAAATTCACCTGGGACCCATTAAAAAGATAACCACCTGATTATTATTAGATTGGTTAAATATGAACAGTCCAAGCCCTGCTAAATCCTGCCCTGCACACCCGGTACAGCCTGGTAACCAATACCCATAAAAATCCCGCCTAAGCGGGATCACTATCTTACAAGACGAAACAACCTATGACTAAAGCTTAATTCCCACGCCTACTACCCCCAAGCTCGCAGCCCACAGATTGTAGCCCATGGCTTGACTTAAATAATATTCAACCGTTTCATCACCTCACTCCGGTGCGCCTTGCTGATGGGTATTTCATTTCCCTTGATGAACAGGTCATTTTCCCGGATATCGTCAATCTTCGTGATGTTGATAATATATGAGCGATGTACCTTAATAAAGGAGCCTTTATCTACTTTCTCTTCCAGGTTCTTGATTGTATTGTGGGTAACATATTTTTTATCGGCTGTTACAAACTTCACATAATCACCCATGCTTTCAATATAAAGAATATCATCATTATTGAGCCTTACCAGTTTACCGTCACTTTTAATGAATATATGATCCGTAGCTGTACTGACGGCATTGTTTTCCGGTGCAGCAGTATTAAGTTTTTGCAGTGACTCCAGGAAACGCTGATAAGTGAATGGCTTTTTCAGGAAGTCCGTCACCTTGTATTCAAAGGCATCATAGGCATATTCCGATTTGGAAGTAGTAAGTACTACTTTAGGGAAATAAGCCAATTGATCCAGTAGTTCAAAGCCCGTAGCGCCCGGCATTTCTACGTCGAGAAAAAGAAGGTCCACCGAATGTTGGTTCAGGTAAACCAGTGCTTCCTGTACATTGGGAAAATGAGCTAATACATCTATCCGTCCACTTTTTCGCAGCATTTGGCCAGGTAGTCAGCAGCTACCTGGAGGTCTTCTACAATGACGCATTTTAGACTCATAGAGGGTTGGCATTAAAGTCTTTCAACTTGCGGTATTCCGAGGCCAGGATCAGCTTGCCTTCTTCCAATGAAGCCACCAGGTTTTTATAGCCCCCTTCAATTCCTCCGTTCCTGCTGCCTGTGAGCAAGCCTCTTCAAATTCCGCACAGATCTGCTGTATATCCGTAAGCCCCACAAATCCAAAAGCAGGCTTCATTTTATGAACCCCCTTTTCAGATCCCCGATATTGTCAACCGAATATGCCACCTGGATTGATTCGAAATCTTCGTCGAAGTGTTGCAGCGTTATCGAAAATACCTCCTCCATATAGGGATAATCATCCGCATAAAGGCTGAACAGGTAATCACTATTTATTTTTTCATTGAAAATGAATTGCTTAGATAGGGTGGGCTGGTTCATGGGAAATAGATTTTCGTTTTTTCGTTACATAACAGGTTGGTTAACCCGTTTTGCTACTAATCCATAATCCAATAACTCTATGAAGCAGAAATTATTATATCTGGGGTGGTCAATTTACCGGGATATTGTGTTTTCAGGGCTCCAGGAGGGTATTACTAAAGACCAGCGCAAAAAGATCATTGGCTTCAACCAGTTCATCCTACTCGCATTACTCGTCAACTTCTTTTCTGTAGTATCCTATTTCTATCATAAGCTGTACATCAGTGCACTCATCAATATCACATCCGCCTATTTTTTCTTATTGGCTTTTTATTTTGGCTCCCGCCGCAAGTTGGAAACAGGCCGTATCATTGCTGTAGTTAACCTCAACCTATACCTGATCGTTATCAGTTATATCGAAGGCCTCAAGGCCGGTGAATACCTTTTATTTCCCTATTTCCTGGTCCTAACCTTTGTGGTAAGTATCAGGCGCAACTCAAGAGAATTATTTATTGTATATACCATTACCGTAATAGCCTCCCTCGTTTGCCTGAAATTATCGCCCTATACCAATACCGTACAGGTCATCAACGATGCTTTGTACACCCGCCTGTACAGCAGCAACCTCGTCATTTCCTTATGTATGACCATTATTTTCTCTTATTCCATCCTGCGTGTAAATAAGGATAATGAAGTGGCCATCCTGCAGGAGAAAAAGTTTGGCGACACCATTTTTAATACTTCCCTCGATGGCGTATTTATTATATACAGCCAGTCGGGTATTATAGCAAGCTGTAACCGTCGCGCCCTGGAATTGTTTGATGTGCAGGAGAAACGTGAAATAGAAGGTTCACATGTGGAGAACTGGTTTGATGAGGACCATGTACGTCGTTTCAATGCGATAGAAAAAAGCGTATCCGAAGGTACACAGAGCTGGCAGGGTGAACTGGCCTTTACCACCCAATCCGGCCGTACTTTCCATGGCTATGTAAGCGTGGCCCCCTTTTCTTACAAGGATATTCGGTATACCAAGATCAGTATCCTCGATGTATCCCATGTAAAGATGACCGAGTTTGAACTGATGAAGGCCAAAGAAAAAGCCGAGGTAGCGGCCAAGGCCAAATCAAGGTTCCTGTCCAATATGAGCCATGAACTGCGAACTCCCTTAAATGGTATCATCGGCGCTTCCAACCTGCTGGTGCAGGAGGAACACTCACCCTCCCAGAAAGCCCACCTCGATATCCTGAAGTTTTCGTCCGAGCACATGATGATGCTCATCAATGATATCCTGGATTACAATAAAATTGAGGCAGGTAAACTGGAGCTGGCCGAAGCCCCCGTCAATATCAAAGAGTTTATACTGCAGCTATCTACTCAATTTGCTTCACAGATAAAAGGCAAAGGGCTGGAATTTAAGACCGATATCGACGATCGCCTCAATGCCGAGTTCATTACCGATGAAACCCGCCTAAACCAGGTATTAAGCAACCTGCTGTCCAATGCCATTAAATTTACCCATGAGGGTAAGATCACCCTGGCCGTGCGAAAACTCTTTGCTTCCAGTGCCAAAGCCACCATCCAATTTATTGTAATGGATACCGGCATTGGTATCCCAAGAAATAAACACCGTGAAATATTTGAAACCTTTACACAGGCCGATGTAAATACGACCCGTAAATATGGCGGAACAGGCCTGGGATTGGCCATCACCAAAAAGATCGTCAACAAGTTTAATAGTGATCTCTTGCTGGAAAGCGAAGAAGGGAAGGGGAGTGCTTTCCACTTTACCGTAGAGTTGAAGGTCAATGAAAGCCGGCCCCGCTATATCCATGAGGAAAATAGCAGCCAGCTCTGCCAATTGCCCGGTATCAGGGTACTCATTGCCGAAGACAATCCAGTAAACCTGGCTATTGCCAGGCGTTTCCTCGCCAAATGGGGGATACAGGTTAGCGAAGCCGTTAATGGCAGGGAAGCTGTCGAAAAATTCCGGAAAGAAGAATTTGATCTCCTCCTGATTGATCTTGAAATGCCCGAAATGGATGGAGCTACAGCCCTCCGGGAGATCAGGAAGCTCAACCACAATATCCCCGTAGTAGCCTTTACCGCCGCGGTGTACGACAATATGCAGGAGGACCTTTTGCAGAAGGGATTCACCGATTTTATTCATAAACCCTTCCGCCCTGTAGAATTGCATACAAAAATAAACTACCTCGTTGCAGCTTTGAGGGCTTAGGGCCGTTTGTGATCGTATCGTGGTATTTCGGCTGTCTAATTGGGCGGTTCAGCCATCCGTTATGAGGATCCATCCAAGTGCTGCCTTCTCACCCATACAATAACTGCATATTGCAGTAGATACCCCTTTTCCGGTATGCCGGCCAGGTATTCGTTACAGGTATTCGGTTATCCTTCCGGGTAAACGTGTGCCTGGATTATTATTTTGTTGTCATGATAAGTTATTGGGCATTTTCCTATGCAAGCGGTCAAAAAAACTGATCAGCGCAGCAGCACCAGACTATTTCCATGCCTCTTATTAATGGCCAATTAACATTTTAGCTATCTAAAACACTTCTTATGAGGAAAATCCTATTGCATTTCCTTGCAATGTTCATTACTCTCTACTCATTCGCACAATCAAAAAATATTAATGGGCGTATTGTTGATGAAAGAGGAGAGCCCATTGCATTTGCTTCCGTAAAAGTTAAAGGCGCACGTACCGGTGTGGCAGCCGATGCTGCGGGAAAGTTTACAGTTCGTGCCGCTATTGGCGATGTTTTGGTCATTTCTTCAGCAGGTTCGGCGGAAAAAGAGGTAACCGTTACTGATGTGCCGTTGATTAACGTACAGCTGACACGTAGCCAGGGGGCACTCACTGAAGTACTGGTAACTGGGTATACTGCCCGGTCAAAACGTGCTTCGGCTGGTTCAGCCAGCGTGGTGGGCATTGATGATGTCCGCACCCAGCCTGCTGCATCTTTTGATCAGTTGCTGCAAGGTCAGGCCACAGGTGTTAATGTAAGAAGCGGTACCGGGCAACCTGGCGCTGCCGCCGAGATCGTGATCCGTGGCCGTGGTTCTATCACCGGATCTACCGCCCCACTGTATGTAGTGGATGGCGTTCAAATCAATTCGGCTGATTTTGCCACCCTCAACCAGGGCGATTTTGAAAGTATTACTCTGTTGAAAGATGCATCCGCTGCAGCCATCTATGGGTCGCGCGGGGCAGGCGGTGTTGTAGTGATCACTACCCGCAGAGGACGTTCCGGCCCTGTTCGGTTTAACTATGACGTACAGTATGGTCAAAGCAAATGGCCTCGTCAGAAACTGGAACTGATGAGCACACAGGAAAAACTGGCCTACGAAATGGACCGTGGTAATCCTAATGGTTGGTCTAAGGCCGAAAGGGACAGTTTAAAAATATCAATACCGATTGGGAAGATGTTTTCTTTCGTACGGGTATTACCCAGATGCATCAGTTAAGCGCTTCCGGGGAAATGATCGTACCCGGTTCTACGCCTCCCTCGGTTACATGAATCAAACAGGCGTGGTACAAGCTACCGATGTAAAAAGATATACTGGTCGTATCAACCTCGAAAGTGGTACTGATAAACTCCGTTTCGGGATAAATACCTCTTTTGGGTACTCTATCTTGAACAATACTTCTGAAAACAACCAAAGCATTGTTTCACCACTCAATGGAGTCCGTTGGTCACTACCTTATTTTACACCATACGACAAGGATGGCAAATACTTGCAGGATCCTACCTCAAATGGCCAGCCAAATCCTTTACAGGAGCTGCTGGAAAACAAACGCCGTTTTCCTCAATGGAAAGGAGTTGCCAATGCTTTTGTTGAATACAAGCCCACATTTGTAAAAGGATTTACCCTGCGCACCAACTGGGGCTTTGATTACACCCAAAATGAAAGAGAGGTCTACAATGCACCAGGTACCAATGCCGGTAAACAGGCCCAGGGCGGACAAGGCAGCTTGTTGCGCTATTTCGACCGCAATTTCCGGTACGTGGGGACCAACTCTATCAATTACAAAAATACTTTTGGCGATCATGATATCAGTGCCACCATTTACCAGGAAATATTGAAAAATGATTTTAACCGGTTCAACTTTACGGGCTTTGGATTTACCCTGCCCTTCCCCAATGAAGCAGGTATTACCGATGGTACACGGGATAACGGATACATCCCTGTAGTGGGAGGAACTGGTACTAATAACTCATTGGTATCCTATTTTGGTGAAGCCAATTACGGTTATAAGAACCGCTATTTTTTCCAGGCAGGTTATCGTCGTGACGGTTCTTCGCGTTTTGGTACCAATAACAAATGGGCCGATTTTTACAATGTGGGCGCCAGCTGGATAGTCTCTGATGAACCTTTCTTTGATTCCTGGAAAACAGTCGTGGAACAGTTCAAGGTAAAAGCCAGTTATGGTACCGTGGGTAATCAGACTGGTATCACTGATTTTGCAGCAAGAGCTTTATTCGGTAAGATCAATTATGGCGGAGTTACGGGATTGGGACTGGCCTCACCCGGCAACCCCGACTTACGGTGGGAAACCAGACAAACCCTCAACCTGGGTATTGAATTTGCCCTGTTGAAAAACCGCATCAGTGGTTCGGTAGAATATTACAATAGCCTTACCAGAGACCTGTTTTACAACAAAACCATATCCATGACCTCTGGTTTTGCAACCATCCTGTCCAATGCGGGCCGTTTGCGCAACAGGGGTATTGAAGTAAGCCTGCGTGGTGTTCCCGTTAGCACACGCGATTTCAGCTGGATCATTGATGGTAATTTTACCTACAATAAAAACACCATCCTTGAATTGGGAGCAGGCGGTGAAGACAATGTACTGGTAAATGACGGCGTGAGCGTTTTAAAAATTGGCAAGCCGCTTTAATACCCTGTACTTAGTAAAATATGCAGGTGTAGATCCCACCAACGGTGACGCCTTGTATTATGACAAGGATGGTAAAATAACCAAAAACTTCACTGCGGATAACAACGCGTACCTCGGTACTGCTGATGCCCCGTACTTTGGTGGTATTACCAATACTTTCCGCTACAAGGCCCTGGAGCTCCAGATATTCTGGGTATTTGCACTGGGTAATGAGTTGTATAATAACGACCGGTTCAACGTAGAGTATCCCGGATATCCCGGTTCCAGTCTTTCTAAAGACCTCTTACGCGAATGGCGGCAGCCAGGAGACAGAACCGATATTCCACGTCCTGATCCCAGTGCTTACAATCTCGATAAAACAACTCATTTTGTAGAAAATGGCAGTTATTGGCGGTTGAGGAATGTACAACTCGCCTATAATTTCCCTAAAGCATTGCTGGATAAAGCGAAGATCAGTAGCCTGCGTGTTTTTGTACAAGGCCAAAACCTGTTCACTGAAACCAAATACAGGGGTTATGACCCCGAAGCCCCGGTTTCGGGCAGCTCTGTTCTGAATGCGGGAGCTCAGTATCCTACTCTCAAAACAATAACAGCAGGTATCAACATTGGCTTCTAAACAACAGGAATTGTTCAATTTAAAAAAACAGTAATGAAAATAACCATCAATAAATATAATCAGGTAAAAAAAGAGCGGCTCTTACCTTTTCTTCCGTTCTAAGCAAACGCCTCGTAGCCTGCGGTTTGCAGCTCACAGTTTATCTCTCCTAATGGTCCTTCTGTTCTCAGCCTGTGCCAGGGAGATCGATATTAAACCTGAGTATCAGTTGGATGGAAGTAGCCCGCTGGCCACCATCGTAGATGCTGATAATGTACTTACCGGTGCTTATGATGCTTTCCAGACAGGGGATTATTATTCCTCAGCCGGCATTGGCCCCTTCTCCATTTCACCCGATATCTCTAGTGATGATCTGATTGAAAGCGACGAATCCCTGGGAAATGAACAATCTACTGCCGAATGGACCTATATCCCTACCGATAATACCGTAAGAACCCCTGGTTGGGCGCCTATGGCATTATTTCCGGTGTTAACATCATCCTGCGTGATATAGATAATATTGCTTCCCAGGATCCCAAAGCTGCCAGGCGCATCAAAGGACAGGCGCTTGCCATCCGTGCCCATGTGCATTTTGATTTGCTGCGTCTGTATGGCGAGTCACTGGAAGGCAATTCCACTGCTAAAGGTATTCCCTATGTGACCACCTTTGACGTCAATGCCAAGCCCGGCCGACTCACCGTAAAAGAATCCTACGATAAGATACTCGCCGATCTGTCTGAAGCTGCTACGCAGCTCTCTGGTGAGTTGGATAAATCCATTAATACCGCTACTAATAAATCACGTGTTGATTGGCTGGTGGTAAAAGCCATGCAGGCCCGTGTAAACCTCTACGCTGGACAATGGCAGGCAGCTGCCGATGCTGCTACTGCAGTGATTACCCGCAGGGCGCTAAGCACTATCGATGAGTTTTCCTCTATTTGGAATGATGAATCGGTTGCTGAAGTGCTTTGGTCTGTAAGCTTTGAAAACGTTGGTGATGGCAGAGTATACGATAATGTATACTTCGCTCCAAGCAACCGCAGCGCCTATCGACCCGCACAAGGCCTTACTGTTTTGTACGACCAAAACAATGACGTGCGGTATAGTTCTTATATGGCCGTAGTGGGCGATCTGAATAGTACGCCCCACTCACCACGCCTTATTGTTGTTAAGCATATTGGTAAAGGCAACAAAACAGATGGTGTAGTGAATTGGAAAGCCTACCGCGTGGCCGAATTGTACCTGATAAGAGCCGAAGCCAATTTCAGGCTTACTAAGGAATCCAATGCACTGAGCGATCTGAATACCTTAAGGCAAAATCGCATCGATGGCTTTACGCCCGGTACTGAATCAGGCAATGCATTATTGACAGCCATCTTTACCGAAAAAGGAAAGAGATGGCCTTTGAAGGAAACCGGTTTTTGATTTCAAGCGTTTGAACAAATCGCCTATTAACCGCTGCGCTTCCAATACCGGTAGTCCCAGCACTATTTGCTCATTGCCTTCCAACAGCAAAGGCTGGGCATGGCCAATACCGTTCAACGAAACCAATGTAAATCCCAACCTGAAGCAAAACGAAGGGTATTAAACACCAAATTAAACCAAGATGAAAAAAATAACCATTCTCTATAGCTTTCTGCTCTTATTACCCGGTACCTCCTGTATCAAGGAAAAATATAAGATTGATTTTGACGACAATACCAAGCGGATCATAACCGAGTTTACAGATGCCAAAAATGAGGTCAATACGCTGGCCCTGGATTATAAGGACCAGTTTATTGAAACCGACCTGACTGAGCTGCAAATTTTCCGGTCGGAGTTTAATTCCGATGTGCAGGTGAAGGTTGCTTTGGATAAGGCTGTTGTTGATAATTATAACGCAGCACATCCTGGTGGTGAATTTGACATTCCCCTGCAGGCTCTTTTAACCTGGTATCTGCCGACCTGGTGATCTCGCCAGCCACCCGCAAAGCCAATGTGCGTATCAGGATCAAACCTTCGGCCATAACCGGCGGCGCTTACGCTATTGGATTGTCCATAGCCCAGGTAAGCCAGGGAGAGATCAGTCCTATATACAAAAGCGTGCTGGTTGAGGTAAAAGTGAAAAACGATTATGAAGGCACATATACAGCATCAGGGTTACGGACTGCCTTTGGCGGGCCCACCAATGGGGCGCCTGTAACAGGCCTGTTTGATATTGAAGGCAGCAAATACCTGTACACCATTGATCTTAACACCGTGGAAGCAGAAGTGGCTGATCTGGGCGCCAGTGCCTGGATGTACCTGGAAGTGAATCCCACTACCCACCAGGTGACGGTGCTGCCCAGTGCCGGAGGTCCTTCTTTCCCTTCCTTGCAAAACAATGGCCCCTGTACTTATGATCCGGCTACCAAGACCTTTGAACTGAATTATAAATACCTCAATGCCGCCGGTAATTTGCGGGAAATAACCGAAACGCTGGTACTTGAATAATTAACTGGTGTAGCAGTTCGAGGGCAAAAAGGCTGCCACCAGAGTTCTCATGGCTATACGGCCCCGGTTCGCCGGGGCTTTTTTTTGCCCAAAACTATAGAGCTACTATAGAGCTGCTATAGAGCTATTATAGAGGAGCTATAGAGACTCCCCTCCGACCAATATAGCAGGCTTCTCCAGGGGTAATGGCCAGGTAATAGTAGTATGGTATATCCTTCTCCTATTGCCGGTTGCGACCTTAACTTTTTCCTAACCAATCTTTCACAAAATTTTATTGACGGTGAAGCAGCTTTTAGCGTTAATAATAATGATAACAAGTGTATCAACTAAAAGCAATGTGACATGAATAAGTGGAAGATAAACGCAATAGCCCTCGCAGTGCCTGTGCTCTTGCTGGTAGGTTGCGCAACTCCGGCCCATGTGGAAAAAGACGAGGCGGCTGATTTTACGCAGTACAAAACCTTTGCATGGGTCAATAGTGAACCTAAGGACAAAGACAATAAAGAAACACCCAAAGAAAATAAAGGCCGTAAGAACGACCTGATCGACAAACACGTACAACAATCGGTGAATAAGGAACTGGCAAAACAGGGTTGGAAAGAAGATAAATCAAGGCCTGATGTACTGATCAGCTATGATATCCTGGTAGAAAAAAATACCCGGGAAACATCCAATCCCATTTATTCCCGCCCCTACAGCAGGATATTTTACAACCCGTACCTGCGTCGTTACGGAACGATCTATTATCCATCTACTTTTTAGGATATGATGATAATGCAGTGACGGTACGTGAAGGTACCCTTACCGTAACCATGGTAGATGCTAAAACGGATCATACGGTCTGGCAGGGGTGGACCACCGACGAGGTGAACAGCAGAAACCTGACACAGAAGGAAATACAAAGCAGCGTAAAGGCCATCTTCAGAAAATTTGATGTGGTAACTAAATAAAACGGGTCAAGGTCATTAGTGAAAAACCTGGATGCCGGCACAAACAGCCATCTTTCGGCTGTCTTGTTGCCGGCATTCTTATTGTATCAGTTAATTACGAATATAATTTATCTATATTTAACATGAGCTGACGAGGACCTGTAGAGGAGCTGACGAGGACCTGACGAGGATCTGAGGAGGAGACTACCCCAGCATCAGCCGTATAGTACCTGCTAACCACCCATCCCAAACCTGCCTCACACCCGCCCTCCGAGCCTCGCCAAAAATTGTCTTCTATATTCTAAATTCTGTATTCTGGATTCTGTCTCCTGTATTCTGTATTTTTAACACTCAATCAAGCAATCACTCAACCAGCCAAACTTGAATATGAAAAGAAACCTTCTATTTCTTGCCATCCTTACCCTGGCACAATTAACTTATGCCAATATTACCCTTCCCAGGATCTTTGGTGATAATATGGTACTCCAGCGCAATAAACAGCTACCCATCTGGGGCTGGGCTGCCGCCAATGAAAAGGTCACCGTACAGTTTAATCAACAGGTTAAAACCATCAAAGCCGATAAAAGCGGACAGTGGAAACTGACCCTCGATCCCGAGCAGGCGGGTGGCCCCTGGCAACTCACTGTAAAAGGAAAGAACACCCTTACTATCAATAATATACTGGTAGGAGAGGTGTGGATCTGCTCAGGACAGTCGAATATGGAATGGACTGTTAATAACAGCAACAACAAAGACCAGGAGATCAATAATGCCAATTTCCCGGAAATACGCCATATCAAAGTACCCAATACAATAGCAACTTCTCCACTGAAAGACCTCACCGGCGGCGATTGGAAGGTATGCAGCCCGCAAACGGTAGCCGATTTTACAGCCGTGGGTTACTTTTTTGCCCGCGACCTTTATCAGCAATTGAAGGTGCCCATTGGCCTCATTAATACCTCCTGGGGTGGTACCATGGTAGAAACCTGGGCCAGTAAAGAAGCCTTTGAAAACAGCGAAGAATTCAAAACACTGTTTGGCAATATGCCCGTTGCCAACCTGGAAGCTGCTATGAAACAACGCACCCAGCAACTTATTCAAAAGATTGAAGCCCAACAAGGCCCTATTACAGGTAATATCGAAACTGCCAATTGGAAATTACCCGATTTCAACGATGCCAACTGGGCCCACATGAAACTTCCTGGCAATTGGGAATACCAGGGTTTTGAAGACCTGGATGGCATAGCTTGGTTGCGTAAAACCATTACCCTTTCAATGAACAGGCAGGAAAAGCAGCCCTCCTCGAATTGGCCAAAGTAGATGATATTGATGAAACCTGGGTCAATGGTACTAAAGTGGGCAGCTTATCACAATGGGATGCCTTACGCCGGTATACCATTCCCGCAGGTATATTAAAGCCTGGCAAAAATGTAATTGCAGTAAGGGTAACAGATAACACTGGCGGTGGCGGCATCCATGGCGAGCCTGCCGAAATGAAGCTTACCATTGATAACACTTCCCTGTCATTGGCGGGCGACTGGTTGTTCAGGGTCGAAGCCATCCGTGTATCCGATGCCATCGGGCCTAATAGCTATCCTACTTTATTGTTCAACAGCATGATCAATCCCCTCATTCCTTATGCTATCCAGGGGCTATCTGGTACCAGGGTGAGTCCAATGCAGGCCGTGCTTACCAATACCGCAAGTCTTTCCCCTCATGATCAATGATTGGCGGAAACGTTGGAACCAGGGCGATTTCCCTTTTTATTTTGTACAACTCGCCAGTTTCAGTGCGGCCGATGGCAATACACAAAAAGGAAGTACCTGGGCCGAATTGCGCGAAGCCCAAACCAATACCTTATCCCTGCCTGCTACGGGTATGGCCGTAACCATTGATATAGGAGAATCCAAAGACATTCACCCCCGCAATAAGCAGGATGTGGGCAAGCGCCTGGCGGCTATTGCCCTGCATGACCTGTATCAAAAAATACAGAATGGAGCGGTCCTTTGTACCAGGCTATGAAGATCCAGGGCAATAAGATCGAATTATCATTTACCCATAACAGCACAGGCTTCCAGGTGAAGGACAAATATGGCTATATCAAAGGATTTGAAATAGCAGGCGCCGACCAGCAATTCCATTTTGCACAGGTGCAGGTAAATGGCGATAAATTGATTGTTTACAGCGATAAGGTAACCGCTCCCGTAGCTGTTCGCTATGCCTGGGCCGATGATATGCCCGAAGCCAACCTGTATAATAAAGAAGGTTTCCCGGCTGTTCCCTTTCGTACGGATAGCTGGAAGGGTATTACCAATGCTGTGAAGTATGAAATAAGGTGATGCACACTGGCCCTGGGTCAAACACCCGGCGATTGCCAACGATCCAAATAGCAAATTGTCCGGTTCTTAACAAATATGAACCAGTAATCAATAATTAGTAATTAATAATCCAACCCCATACTATTTTTAGCTCCTAACTAAATTCACAATGAGAAAATTACAACTATCCCTTTTACTCTTATCCCTTGCGGCCTCTTCCTTTGCCCAGCAAAGACCAGGTGGCCCTCAACGGCCCCGGCTGCTGCTGGTACTGCGGTGCCAGCCGTAAAGGAAGAAAGTAAACCTCCTTCCAAATCCCTGATCGATCCCGATGCTTCGGTGGTTACCAATCATGAGGTGACCATTAAAGGCCAGCGTGTACCCTACAAAGCCATCGCCGGTACCCTGCCTGTATGGGATGAGGAAGGAAAACCCATTGCGGGCGTGTTCTATACTTATTATGAAAGGACGGATATTAAAGACAAAGCTCCCCGGCCGCTCGTGATCTCCTTCAATGGTGGTCCTGGTTCCGCTTCTGTTTGGATGCACATTGCTTATACCGGACCCGCTTTATTGAATATTGATGATGAAGGTTATCCCGTTCAGCCTTATGGTCTCAAAGAGAATCCTTACTCCATCCTGGATGTAGCTGATATTGTTTATGTAGACCCTGTTAATACGGGCTTTTCAAGACCCATTAATAAGGATGTACCCGGCAGTAAATTTTTTTGGCGTACGGGCCGATATCAAATACCTGGCTGAATGGATCGGTACTTTCGTTACCCGTCAAAACCGCTGGGCTTCTCCCAAATACCTCATCGGTGAAAGCTATGGTACTACCCGTGTATCTGGCCTGGCATTGGAATTACAAAATGCTCAGTGGATGTACCTCAATGGCGTGGTGCTGGTATCGCCTACCGAATTGGGTATCGAAAGGGACGGGCCTGTAGAAGCCGCTTTACGCCTGCCTTATTTTGCAGCTACCGCCTGGTACCATAAAATGCTTCCTGCCGATCTGCAACAGAAAGACCTGACTGCTATGTTGCCCGAGGTGGAAGACTTTACGGTGAACGAACTTATTCCTGCCATTACCAAAGGAGGTTACCTGCCCGAAGCCAAAAGAAAAGAAATAGCCGGCCGGATGGCCCGTTATTCAGGCTTATCCGAAAAAGTGATCCTGCAGCACAACCTGGATGTGCCTACCAACTTCTTCTGGAAGGAATTACTACGTGAAAAAGGATTTACTGTAGGCAGGCTTGATTCCCGCTACAAAGGTATTGACAGGCAGGATGCCGGTACTGGCCCCGATTTCAATGCCGAACTAACTTCCTGGCTGCATTCCTTTACGCCGCCCATCAATATGTACCTGCGCAATGACCTGAATTATAAAACTGACCTGCGTTACAATATGTTTGGACCCGTACATCCCTGGGACCGTAGTGGCGATCAAACCGGTGAAAACCTGCGTCAGGCCATGGCCCAAAATCCTTATCTCCATGTATTGGTACAATCAGGTTATTATGATGGAGCCTGTGATTATTTCAATGCCAAATACGATATGTGGCAAATGGACCCCAGTGGTAAGTTGAAAGGTCGCCTTACCTTTGAGGGCTACCGCAGCGGCCACATGATGTATCTCCGTAAAGAAGACCTGGCTTCCAGCAATGAGCATATTCGTGAATTCATTCGCAAATCATTGCCCAAGCCCGGTGAACCCGCTAAGTATTAATTAGCGTCAAGCCAGGCTTGCCGAAGACCATCTTCATTCTGGCATTGGAAAGTTTAAAATGCCTATTACAAATGGCCTTGCCATTGGCGAGTTTGCTCAAATGCTCAATGGCGAAGGTTGGCTGCCAATAAAGCCCAGTGCAAATTGCGCATTATTAAATGCGGAAAAATACTTGCTTTATCCATAAGCGGTACAGTATATTTTGAATCTTTAACAATCATGCGTAAGCCTCACCAGCTTACGCATTCTTATTTTCGACTCGTAGCTCGTAGCTCGCAGCTTGCCTCCCCGTTCTTTCCCCCTTTTCACCACAGGTGTTATTACCCCTGTCAAAACGGTTCTTATACCCTTGATGAGATTGGCTAAGCACTTGATCTTTGTACAAGGATATAGCATACCAGTATTCATCAAAATAAGAACATTATGCAACTGATTGATCCCATGGATTTCTCATTGGATCCCTTCTTGTCCAATACCCAGGGAAATATATTGAAGGGACATGGCCGGGCCAATTCCACCCATATTTTTCTTCATTTTGAGAAGGAGAAAGAGGAGCAGTTGGAAGCTGTTCGTGCGTGGATTAGAATTTACCTGGCCCCCAAAGTAACCAGTTTCAAGAAACAGCTCAGGGAAAGGGAACTGTACAAAAGGAATGGGATGCCTGGTAGCCTTTTTACCAGTTTCTTTCTTACGGCAAGCGGCTATAAGTATTTGCAGTTTAAAGACCTTGAACAGCATTTGACCGACGAAGCCTTTCTGTGGGGGATGAAAAACAGGCTTGCTAAAACCAACGATCCCGATCCAAAAACCTGGGAACCTGGCTTTCAGAAAGACATTCACGCCATGATACTCCTTGCTGATCATGATCCCGCCAGAATGGAGCAGGCTGCAAGGGAGATCGTTAACCTGTCAAAAGACTTTGCCACCGTTATAGCCGTAGAATCGGGTAAGGCACTTCGCAATGAGAATGGCGACGGGATAGAACATTTTGGCTATGTGGATGGTATCAGCCAGCCTCTCTTCCTAAAAGATGAAGTAGATGAATACATGAAATTTCACAACGTAGATCCGGCAGCCCCTGCTAAACATCCCTCCAAACCTAAGTTTGATCCAACTGCCGATCCTGAAATAGTACTTGTACAGGATCCTTACAATAACACCCCTGGTGCGTGGGGCAGCTACTTTGTGTTCAGGAAGCTGGAGCAAAATGTTAGAGGCTTCAAAAAAGCAGAAGAAGCACTCGAACTGGGCGAATTAGGAGGCGCTTACCTGGTGGGCCGTTTTGAAGATGGATCGCCCGTAGTACTTACGGATGATGAGGGTGTCATTGGAGCAGGTAATTACAATAATTTCAATTATGACCAGCCCAATGCCCAGAGCCGTTGCCCTTATTTTGCCCATATACGAAAAACCAATCCCAGGAATAAAACCTTAACTCCTGATAATCCTCCTCCTGTTATGGCCAGGCGTGGTATTCCTTATGGCGCCCGGGAAAAGCAAGACCCTATAGCCCCTTGTCAGGAGATCTTCCCCGAAAAAGAAGTGGGCTTGCTGTTCATGAGCTATCAAAAAAGCATTGTACACCAGTTTGAATGTATACAGGGCCCCATGGCCAATGATCCTGATTTCCCGAACCCTGTTCCTAATGCGCCCAATTCGGGCATTGATCCCATTATCGGGCAGAAGCAAGGGAGATCCCTGCAATATTTAATTACCAATTTCCCTTGGAATATGGTAGTCTCGAACTGACTATTAAGAAAGACTTCAAACAATTTGTAACGATGAACGGAGGTGAGTATTTTTTACACCCAGTATACCCTTCCTCAAAGCATTAAGGCCTCAATAAGCACCCATAAAATTAATATTATGAATAGCCGCATCATTACTGTAGGCATAAGCCTGGCAGTTTCTTTCACTGCTCTGGCACAGCCCGCAAGGAGAACCCTCGATTGGAAAGACTTCACCAAAAGCATATCCGAAACCATTATTGCCAAACCTGTAAGAACAAATGAGTTCACCATTTTCGAAATAACCAATATCAACAAGTTCCTGTATAAGGTAGAAATGCAGGGCAAGGTATTTGAATTGCAAACCCCCATCCCTACCGAGCTACAAACCCTGTTTCGCCTCAATCCTACTGAACTGGCCAATACTGTAAATAGTAAAAATGCTGATGAGGCCGTAGGGAAGATCTCTGAACAGGTGCCTGCCATGCAAAAAATAGCTGGATCACCCCAAGCCAAAGCAGCCGTAGGTAATACAACAGAACAAAATGAAGCAGCTGAAAATTTCCAGAAAAGCCTGGATGAAGTGGTCGAAAAATGCCTAAAGTACCTCGATAAGTCGATAGCCATGGCAGGATATATTTTTGATCTAAGGAAAGTAAGGAATGAATTTATTTCTATTGCACAAATGGACCTTCCTTTTGCCGATATCCAGACAAAAACCGATGCGGCTGCTGCACAAATCCCCACAGTAGATATCAAAACCAAGTATTTTGAGCTCAAAAAAATATACCATGATGTGGAAGCTTTGTACCAGGATGCTGCCGCCAAAGCAGAAGAAGCAAACGCAACAGCCGATCAGAAAAAGAAAATTAATAATGCCGTGAAAGAAATTGAAAAAGCCGATGAGTTAATTGATGAAGAAGGATTACTGGGACTGTTGGATGAGGTTAATTTCCTGAATGATGAACTGCGTAATAAAAAGAACTTCCTGGCGGTAGCCCCACCGGTGCAAATGGATGGTGATTTTGTTTCTTATGCAGTAACCATTACACCCACCTATACGAAAACGGTGGGCGCTCATAAAAACCCTGTTAACTTTAAATTCGACATCCCTGCCAAAGGAGGCTGGAAGGCCGATTTCAGTGTGGGCCCTGTAGTATCCTTCGGCAGTAATGCCAAAGACGAAACCTATTATTTGAAAGAAAATGCTGGCACCGACTCTGTAACGCTTGAAAAACGCGACAATAACAATTCCATTAGCCCTGGTGTAGGCGCCATGATGCATTTTTATCCACGCACCGGAAAGGACTATGCCCTGGGACTGATGTGCGGGGTGGGTGCAGGGTTCCAGTCGGTGAGTGATGTAAACTTTAGCTTATATGCCGGTGGCTCAGTAATATTGGGTAAACGACAAAAGATAATTGGCAGCCTGGGGGTAAGTTACTTACGCGTGGAAAGATTGAAATCACCCGAATTCAAGGATGGAAGTAAGTATGCTCCCGCCAAGATCACCATTGCCGATGTGACGGAAAAAGTATTTAAACCCTCCTTCTTCCTGTCCATCTCCTACAACCTCACCAATCGTGTTGATATAAATTAATCTAGCTCTTAATACTGGTGAGGGAGAGGTGCAGGTTACCTTTAAGAAAAATAATCCTGGCATCTTAGTGGTACAAAAAGAGCGGCCCGAGGGCCGCTCAAAAATCGCCTCGAAACCTGCCTAAAAATGTTTATTGCTCCTGCTTGCTTTTCCATTCTAAACTTGTCATTGTGTTTTCCTTACCACAGCTCTTCACCCGGCAAATCAACCACAGCTGCTGAAGTATTTTATTGATTGAGGCTATTTTACACTTGAATAACTAAGCTAATTTTCGTAATTTTTGATTCAAAGAGGTGCATTTTAGTACTTATTTGTAGCATAATTGTACCCTTTGTTGTTGTGTATGCGAGAAGAAAATTAAATTCAGAAAGCCAAAATTATTTGCCATGCCCGTAAAAACTACCTGCACCAGGTTGAGCTCACCCCTCCCGAGAAACTGGATACCCTGGTTGAAAAGCGGCGCGTGTTCAATCTCCAAAATTGCGAGTTCAACGTTTTTGAAACCTACCAGCAGTCGTACCGGGTACCCCTCCGTTTCAATGACCTGGTTATTAGTAGTATGGTACGCGGTAAAAGATCGTTAACCTATTGGATGATCCTGCTTTTGAATATATGCCTGGAGAAACCGCGATGGTGCCAGCCAATAAACGCATGGTCATTGATTTCCCTGAAGCCCAATTGACTACTCCTACCCAATGCATCGCCCTCACTGTAGATAACTCCTACGTGAACGAGATACTCCATTACCTCAATGAGTATTATAATAGCGATAAGCATGAACGAAATGAATGGACACTTCAGTTCAACCAATACCATTTTACCAATGATCACGAGATATCTATGATCATTAACAAGCTCATCCGAATCTGCTGCAGCAGCGAAAAACCAAAAACATCTTTGCCGATCTTAGCCTGAAGGAATTGTTCATCAGGCTCATGCAGAGCCAACGACTTACAAGAGCCAATCTTGAATGTGTTGATAGTACCAACAATAACCGCATGCAATATGTGCTTCACTACATTCAGGAGCACCTGCTTGAAAAATAGCTATTGATGACCTGAGCCGGAAGGCCTACCTCAGCCGCAACATGTTCTTCAAATGGTTTAAGGAACAATTTGGCATTACCCCCTCGAATACATTACCCGCGAACGCATCCGGCTAGCCTGTCAGCTACTGGCTGATAAAAAGAATACCGTTACCAGTGTAAGCCTGCAGTGTGGCTTTACTGACGTGAACTACTTTATCCGGGCCTTCAAAAAATCCGAAGGCATCACCCCCAAAAACTGGCAGCATACCATATCTGACTAATTCCGTCACCTATTCCAAAAGAGGGAAAAAGACAAGTTGGCCCTAAAATACGGTTGCCAATAAGGAATGGCCGTGCTATTTTTGCCGGGTCATTTGTAACACAATAGGTATGCTTGCGACAGATGATCCAAACACTATTTTTTTGCAAAAAACCTAGTCATGAAAAAGCAGACCATCCTGTCTTTCTTTTCCTTACTTTTTGCTGTTTCCCTCCTGGCCCAAAGCACACCCTCCGAAAATGGACATTTCCTGTTTAATATGATGCCTAACTATAAGGTTGACCCTTCCTCAAAGCCAATCCTTCCGTGAATGTATATGTGGTAGGACATACCGATAATACCGGTGATCTTACCAGCAATACTACTTTGTCAAAGGACAGGGCCACTGCAGTGGTAACGGAGCTCACCACCAAATACAGCGTCAACAAAACACAGGTTACCCCGCAGGGCATTGCTTCCCTGGCTCCCATTGCAGCCAATGATACCGAAGAAGGCAAGGCAAAGAACAGGCGCGTAGAGATTGTAAAGAAATAATCAACTATCTATAGATTACTACCGCATCCATGGGCCGGGTTGTTTTTCAACGAACAGTCCGGCCTTTTTAATGCAGTTTTTAATTCTTCTGTAGTGCGCATCACGTTTTCGGTAATAATATCATATTTCCCGGTTAGCCCCGTTTCATCTACTACGGGCAATTGGAGTTCATTCGCTATATAATCAGTAAAGGGCTTCATAGCAATGGCAGTTCCATTGAACCCACGCCCGCTAAAACTAAATTCACTGGAAGTGGCTTTAGACTCCTGCCAGGCCGCACCCTCAGGCAGGCGCCGCAATACATATACGGGCATTTCCCGCTTCTCCAGTCTGAACTTTACCGGTAACAACTTGTTCAGGTACTCCTGCATGATAATATACAAACTGTCTTTCTGTTCGGGTTTTACCAACAGATCAAGGCAATAAAGTGTATTCTTATTGCTGTATTCGCACACACTTTTTCTGGTATGTCATACACCACCTGCTTATAGCTTACCTTAAAAATATCCATCAGAAAATTTGAGAGGCACACATTGATGTAAGTACGCCGCCTTCCGGCAAAAGCCGACTTCAGGTAGTTTTTTGACATGCTGCCCACCCCTGGCCGGTAACCGCTTAGGGTGACCTGGAAACCCAGGGCGCTGTCTACGGCAAACAGATCGGCCTCATAATCCAGTTTATTACCCGTTTCGGCCGAAGAATGGATCAACTCTTTCCGGGCCAGTTTGTCGATCATCACCTGGTTTATTGAGTCTGTACGTACCAAGGCTACCACCCGGTGTTGGGGATCGAGTATGGCCGATTGTCCTACATAATTAAATCCAAACTGCCCGTACAGCCAGCCACTGGTATCGGAAGCGAGCCAAAGGCTGGAGGGCTTGCGCTGCAGGTATTTTTTCAGCCTGTCTACCGGTTCATTGGAAATAGCTATCACTTGTATCCGCGCAATGTTTTTTTCTGTAACATCGCCAGGTTATCCATTTCGGGCAGGCAGGGGGCGCACCAGGTGCCCCAAAAGTTCAGGACTGTAAATTTGGTGGTATACATGCGTGCTTCCAGTTCCTTTACTGGCGCATTAACCAGGTTCCGGATCACCATATCTGGTATCAGGTCGCCCACTTTTAAGGCAGGCTGGGCCTGGGCCAATGAACAAAGAATAATTAACAGGAGGGTGAGTTTGATACGCATATTGTATGTTTTTAGCAAAGCTGTCAAACCTTTTCCACTAACCAGGTTAGTCCCTCTGTTAGTCTTTGTTAATTTATGTTAAGGAAACCGGGAACCTTCAAAGCCCCTTCCTACATTTGAAACAGCATGAACAGAAACACCCGCCTCGTATTTTTCGTATGCGTTGCCGCCGTTTGTGGGGTGATCATATTGCAGTCTATATGGATCGGGAACTACTACCAGGTCAACCAGGAGCGATTTAATCAAGAAGTGAACCTGGCTTTTGAGGATGCTATCAAAACCGAATTCAAGCGCCGTTGTGATACCGTGGAAGGCAATATCTACAAGACCTTGATGGATACCGCACAAATAAGTATTACCAGCCGGTGGAGCGATAAGTTTAAAACCTATGTGTATTTTGTCGCTAGTAAAAAAGATACCAGCGACAAGTATAGTTTCTCTTCCAGGCATATCAATGGCCCTATATTGGCTACGAATGATAGCATAAAACAACTGGTGGCCCGCAAGTTTGCAGCTACCTATCGTACGGAAGACCTGGAAAAACGCATTATTTTCTTTCGTACACAAAGTATGGGAAGGATAGTTACGATATTGGTAGACCTCTATAAGTTCGACACCCTGCGGCTACGACCTATTTACCATCAATTCCTTGCTGAAAAAGGTATAGAGGAACCCTTTATATTTTACATGCGTGATGAAGACAGTACGCTCAACCGTACCCGGTTTCCCGACAGCCTGCTTAAACAGTATCCGGTTATCACCAAATCATTTCCTACCTGGTCAACCTTAAAAGGTGATGGTTACGTACGCGCCATGTTTCAAATACCTACTCATTTCCTTTTGGGCAAGATGACTGGTACGCTCATAGCTTCCGGTGTATTGCTGCTCATTGTTGCATTGGCCTTCTGGTACCTCCTGCGCGTTATCAGACGGGTGAAGAAACTATCAGCTATTAAAAACGATTTTATCTCCAATATCTCCCATGAGTTAAAAACACCTATCGCTACGGTGGCTGCTGCAGTGGAGGCCATGGCAGATTTCGGTGCGCTCCAAAATGCCCAAAGGACCAAACGCTACCTACAGATATCCCGTACTGAATTACAGCGCCTGGCCGATATGGTGAATAAAATATTGAATATAGCCCGTTACGAACAACAGGATTTCGAGCTCAAACCCGAAAGCATTGCTATCGATGAGCTCATTGAAGACCTGATCAGCAAATACCCTTTGCCTGGCGATAAGCACATTAACTTTCAATATGCCAACCAGGCAGGAACCAATTTGCCAATGGCCGATAAACAGCACCTCTACAATGTGCTTAATAACCTAATAGACAATGCCGTGAAATATTCAGGCTCCAGCGTAACCATCAACATACAGTGCTACCGCGAAAAACATTACTATATCATCTCCGTAAAAGATGATGGTATTGGCATTGCGGCGAGTGACCTGCCCTATATCTTTGACAAGTTTTACCGCGTGCCTTCCGGCAACGTGCACAAAGTAAAAGGCCATGGGCTGGGGCTGAATTACGTAAAGCATATCATGGAAAAACACGGAGGCTGGTGCCAGGCCGAAAGCCGGCCCGGCAAAGGCAGTACTTTTAAATTAGGATTGCAGGTATGACAGCCAAACGCCTATCCATATTATTTGTTGAAGATGAGCTCAACCTGGCCGAGATCGTGAAGGAAAGTCTCGAAAGCCGTGGTTTTGAGGTTGTGCACCACCCTACTGCTACCGCTGCGCTGGAGGCTTATTATGCCTATCGGCCCGATATCCTCATCCTGGATGTGATGTTGCCCGATGCCGATGGATTTTCCCTCGCCCGGCAGATCAGGGCTACGGATATGGACACGCCCGTGATATTCCTTACTTCCAAATCATTGCCCCAGGATGTGGTGACTGGCTTTGAGAGTGGTGGCAACGATTACCTCAAAAAACCTTTCAGTATGGAAGAACTGGTGGTGCGCATCAAAGCCCTCACGAGCAAAAGCCGTACTTTATTTGCCGAAATGGCCAGCCCCGATGCGCCCGTGGCCATTGGAGCTGCTTATTCGTTCCATTACCAACAGGCCACACTTAGGCACCAGCAAGCGACCGTGGCCCTCACTGCACGCGAAGCGGAACTGATCAAACTTTTACTGCTCAATAAAAACCAGGTGATCGACCGCAAATCCATCCTCCTTCATATCTGGGGCAATGATGATTTTTACGGGCCGTAGCCTCGACGTTTTTATCACCCGCCTGCGCAAGCACTTTCGCCACGATCCGGAAGTACGCATCATGAATATTCGTGGTATAGGGTATAAGCTCATTGGATGAGCATATTGGGCGGCCTGGGTTTGATTACAATATCAGATGAGTTGTAATTGGGTGGCAATGCGAACGAGTGATGCGGTATTCTTTGCATTCAGTTTGCTAAGCAGGCTTTTGCGGTGTGTATCGACCGTGGTACTACTAATGAATAGTTTTACAGCCACCTCGTTATTGGTCATACCTTCGGCAATTAATTGCAATACTTCTTTTTCCCGGCGGGTCAATACAGGCAATCCGGGTTCTTCGGAAGCTCGGAGAGAGCGGGCTACCTCATGGCTGAGGTATAGTTTGCCTTTCACGATAGTAGTAATGGCTTCCACAAGTTCCTCGCGTGTTACATTCTTTAATACGTAACCGCTGGCGCCATTGTCGATCATTTTACGAATGAAGCTTTGCTGGTTGAAGGTGCTCAATCCCAGGATGAAGATGCCGGGATACTTCTTTTTCACTTCGGCACACAGATCAATACCGCTTTTATCGGCCAGGTTAATGTCCATCAGGATCACATCGGGTAGCTTTTGCTGCAGAAAAGAAAGGCAGGATTCGGTGGACATGGCATGGCCGATCAGTTCCATGCTGGTTTCATGCTGCAGCAGGGAGCGGATGCCTTCTACTACCATGAAATGATCGTCGACTATAAATACTTTGATGGTCATTTAAACAGGGAATTCAATTAATACGGAAGTGCCTTTATGCGGCGTTGACTCAATGTCCATGGTACCATTCAGGTAATCTACGCGGCTATGGATATTACTCCAGCCCATACCTTTTGACCGGTGCAAAAAGGCAGTATCAAACCCTTTTCCATCATCTTCCACTGTGATGGCAATTCCAGCGTCGTCTTTATTGACCTGCACCAGGGCTGTAGTTGCTCCCGCATGTTTCAGTATATTATTGATCAACTCCTGAACGATGCGGTACACGGAGATGGCGGTATTGGATTCAATGGCCGCATGTTGGAGGTTATTGGATTGGTATTGCAGTTTAATACTGCCCGCCTGATTGATATCATGGCAAAAGTCCCTTAGGGCAGTATCCAATCAAATTTTACGAGGGCTTCGGGCATCAGGTTATGGGCTATGCGCCTCATTTCATTGATGGAGCTATCCAACATAGCAATGCTTCGATCAAAGGCCTGCAGGTTGTGGGCTGTCATCAACAGGCTGCCTTTCATATTGTTGAATGAATATTTAATGCCGGATAACATGCCGCCCAGGCCATCATGGAGGTCTTTGGCCAGGCGGGTGCGCTCCCGTTCTTCTCCTTTCAACACGGCCTCTGTAGCGGCCAGTTGTTTTTCGGTTTGCAATTCGTTGATGCGTTTTTGTTGCAATGCCTGCTTTTGGCGATAGTTGCGCCAGGAAAGCAAGGCTATTAAAGACAAAGTTACGGCGCCACCAATGAGGATATAGTTGATGATATTCTTTTGGCGTAGGCGAAGGTTCTGTACTATTTTTTCAGCCTCCAGTTGTTTGATGCGGCTCTCTTTTTCCCTGTCTCATATTTCTTTTCCAGGTCGGCCGATTGTTGGGAGATCACCTCTTTTACCATGCCTTCCAGTCTGTTTACCATGGTGTCTTCATATTGCAGGCCATTGGCATAATTCTTTTCGGCATAGGCAATGGCCATCAGAATTCTGTAAATGGATACTTCTTCTACTTTGTAATGCCAGGTGCGGCTAAGGGCCAATGCCTGGTGGGCATATTCTTTGGCAATAGTCAGTTTGCCTTCCTGGAGGTAACAGGTGGCCAGGCTACGCAAGGAGGTGGTTTCTCCATCCGTAGAACCCAATTGGCGATAGAGGGCCAGGCTCTCAGCCGCATACTTACGGGTAAGTGGAAAATTGCGTTGCTTCAGGGCAGCGCCGGCCAGGTTTTGTTGTACCACGGCCAGGATGCGCAGGTCGTGCAGGTTCTCTCCAATTTGCAAGGCTTCTTCCAATGCCAGCATTGTTTTTTAAACTGGTTTTTACTCTGGTAACTCAATGATAAATTGATCAGGTAATTGCCCAATAGTTCCTTCATGTGTAGTTTCCGTGCCAGGGATACTGCCTTTTCACCATAGGTAATGGCTTCGTCGTATTGGGCACGGCCATAATACAGTAACTGTAAGGCATCATCCACCTGCATCTCAATACGATCGTTGCCCAACCTGTCAATGATCCTGCGCCCCAGAAGGCAATATTCAATGGCTTTCTCATAACTGGCACGCTCACGGTAATTGATACCGATATTAAATAAGGAAATACCCATCTTCAGCGAGTCATTCATTTGTTGGGCCAGCGTCAAGGCACTTTGCTGGTAAAAGAGGGAGGAGTCGTAGTTGCCCTGAATAAGGAATGTATTGCCATACAGGTTTAGGTATTTATACTCACCTGTTTTAAATTTTAATTGGCGGCTCAGGGCGCCCGCTTGTCTTAAATAATATTTAGCTGTTTCAGGTGCATTGCTTTCATAGGTTTCTGCAATGGCGCACAGCAACCACACTTTAGCGGTATCTGCTTCAGTGCGAGACAGTTGCCTCAACAAGCTGTCTACCTTGCTGCCCTGGGCCAGGACAGGAAAAACGGTCATCAGCAATACTATTATTATAATGGGTGCTTTACGCATATAGGAAAATAAAACAAAATGGACAATCCGCAAATTAACAACTGGTTGTTCATCACCGGACTCCCTCTTTTCAATGATTTTTAGACAGACTGCAAATCTCCTGTTTTTCGGGGATAGGCCAAGGGCCGGGCGCTGGATACTTTTACGGCCTAAATTTTAAATATGAAATATTTGTCTTTATTGCTTCTTGCAACAGGAATTAGTGCAACAACACAAGCCAAGGTTTGGCGAATCAACAACAATGTTGGAGTGGTAGCCAATTTTACCACCTTCCTTGCAGCTGTCAATGACCCGAACGTCTTGGCCGGAGACACCCTTTATTTAGAGCCCAGTGCAACCAACTATGCAACAGGAGGTGTAACTATCTCAAAACGCCTGGTAGTTATAGGACCAGGTTATTTCCTCAACCCGGCCAATACTACTACCCCGGTAATGCAGGCTTACAGGTCACCACCACGGGTGCAACTGTAGATAATTTCGCTGTTGCAGCAAGTGCAGCCATGAGCAAGTTTATGGGCTTTACCGCTACGTCCATATATGTCCACGCCAGTAATATTACCTTCGAGCGAGTATTATTTACCCAAACAGTGATGCTTAAAACCGGTCCCATTACTGATCTGACCATCCGCAAATGCATTTTTTACAGTACTAGCCTGAATACTGATGCTGGTATTACTGTAAGCAATTTTACATGCGAGAACACCATTTTTGCCGGTTATTATCTTAATTTTCTTAACCTGCCCGTGCTTACCGGTAGCAATAATATAGTAAGGAACAATACCTTCATCGGCATAGGTTGTTTTGTTACCTTGGTCAACACTTACTACGTTAACAATATTGTAGCAACCCTCAGTGGTAGCCAATCGCTCACCAATTGCACGATCAAGAATAACGTGTTTGAAACTGCCCAGGCATTACCTCAAACGGCCACTGGTAACAAAACCAGCCAAAACATGGCCGATGTATTTGTAGGAACAGGTAGTTATGATGGAAAGCTCCAGCTTAAGGCGGGATCACCTGCCAGTGGAGTCGGCCTTTCTGTAGGCGCAGTACAAAATCCTGACTGTGGCGCTTTTGGCGGAACTGATCCCTATAGGCTTTCGGGTATCCCCGGCATCCCCACTATCTATACTTTTACAGCACCTACTTCAATTCCTTCGGGAACTCCTACTATGAATATTACTTTCAGTACGCGTAACAATAATTAAACCTGCTGATGGCGCAAGCATAACATCCCACCCTGGTTACTGCCTGCTGATAAGAACACCCCCAAGGCCGGAAGCCTGTAAAGGCCTAAGCCATTTGGGTGTTTTTGACCGGACAGCCTAAACAATCAGCAATGAAAAATATTTATATACACTTTTTTATGTGCCTTTGGCCTACTGGCTTATGCTCAGGACCCGGCATACCCACCGCCGCCGGCGCCTCCCCTGAACATTACAGCGGCGGAATATTTTATAGACACCGATCCGGGTATTGGCCAGGGTATACCCATTGCCATTACCCCCGGCATTCATATCAGCAATGCCAATGTGGCTGTTAATGTAAATGGGCTGAGCATCGGTGTTCACCACCTGTTTATCCGTACCCGGAATGCAGAAGGAGCCTGAGTATTACACAGGTAAGGGAATTCCTGTACGACCAGGACTTTCCTTATAGTGTACCACCTCCTGCCCCGGGCAAGTGGTAGCGGCAGAATATTTTATTGATACCGATCCGGGTACGGGCAATGGCACGGCCATTCCGCTTACACCGGGTGCAGACCTCAATAACCTGCCGGCCACGGTAAACGTAAATGGATTGACAAATGGAACGCACCGTTTGTATATGCGTACACGAAGTGCAGAAGGGCGCTGGAGCCTTACAGCAGTGAAGGAGTTTGTAATAGACTTTGATTTAGCCTATCCTACGGCTCCGGCAGCAGCGCAAAACCTGGTAGCTGCCGAATACTTCGTTGATACAGATCCAGGTACTGGCAATGGTACCCCATTGCTGTAACACCCGGTACTGACCTGAACAATATTGCAGCCAGTGTCAACACAACAGGGCTCACTGTGGGTACGCATCGCCTGTACCTGCGCACCATGGGCCAGGAAGGTAGCTGGAGTATTACCGCCGTAAAAGAGTTTACGGTGGACATGGATTTTGAATATCCCGCTCCCCACCTGCTGCCTTGAAAGTAATAGCCGCAGAATACTTTATTGATACTGACCCGGGCCTGGGCCAGGGTACCAGTATTGCAATAACGGCAGGTACAGAGGTAGCCAACATGGCAGCCAATGTGAATACCAACGGGCTGGCACTGGGGGTACACCGGGTGTACCTGCGTACGAAAAGTGAGGAAGGGCGTTGGAGTATCACACAGGTGGGTGAGTTTACGGTAGTAACGGATATTCCTTATCCGCCTGCACCAGCACCAGCATTGAATGTAGTGGCGGCAGAGTATTTTATTGATACTGATCCGGGCACCGGTTTGGGAACGGCTATTGCTATTACACCGGGTACGGATATCAGCAATATTCCTGTGGCCGTTAATACAGGGGTTTAAGCAATGACGCCTGGCATCGCCTGTACATCCGTACCAGGAACCAGGAAGGTGGTTGAGTATTACTTTTGACAGCGCCTTCTTTGTAGGCACACTGGCAGCCAACTGGACACTTGACCCGGCTATTGGGCATGATTTTGAAAATGTGGTGGTGAATACTACCAGCCATTTCGATTTCAAGATCCGCAATACGGGTGATCTACCTATTAGACTGACCAATGTTACAGTTAGCAACCCGGCCTTTACACCTGTCTTTACAGCGGGTACTGTAATTCCGGCACGTGGAGAGTTGTTGTTAAAGGTAGGCTTCAAGCCAACCAGTGTGGCTGATTATACAGGTGAGTTGAAGATAGAAACCAATACACCGGATGTGGGTGCCGTAACTACGGTGGTTAGTGGCAAAGGATATATCGCTGCTCAGCCACCGGTCATGCAGTACTTAACAGCTGTTCCCTTTAATGGCAATGCGGGTGTGAACCCTGCCGTGGGTCAGCCAGGTTTGTATACGTATAAGGTGATCTATAAATCAGCGGAGAATAAAGCACCAAAAGATGGGTTCCCCAAGGTGGGGGTTGACCTGAATGGCGATCAGCGTTTCGATGGTCTGGACGAGGGTATATTTACCATGGTAAAAGAAGGCAGCAGTATTGATTATGCAGTGGGCGTTGTATACAGCTATACTTTCAACCAGGAAAATATCAGGTCAACTGCCGGTTACCAGTTCTTTGCATCAGATGCAGGTGGTAATACGTCGAGCTCAGCTTATAAAACAGGTCCGCTTGTTTCTTATACGCAGCCCGATGTGCGGATATTTGCCAATGATATCACTTTCAGCAAGGACAATCCTGCTCCTGGCGAACCATTTATTGTAACAGCAAAGGTTTCCAACAGTACGGTGAATGCGGCCACTAATGTGTGGGTTAAATTCTACCATGAAAATACACCTATAGACAGTGTGCAGGTGCCGGTGGTGCCGGCGAATGGCTATACAACCGTTACGCAGAACCTGCAATTCAATTTTGAGGGATGGTTCCCCATCAAGGTATGGGTAGACAGCAGCAATACGCTGGGTGATATCAATCCCCTGAACAACTATGCCATCAGGCCAGTTACGGTGGGCAGCCCCAATTTACCAGGTGGCATCACAGTAACCTCGGGCATCACGGTTCAGCAGTGTCCCTTACGTGTGGTGGTATCCGGAAAGGCGGTTTATTTTGGTACCGGCACATCCAATGCGGTAGCAGGCGCCGAGGTGACGATCAATACCGGAACGATGCTGATCAAAACCACCACCAATGCTAACGGCGATTTCAGTTATCTGTTGCCTGCCGCTCCGGCCTGTGGCAATAACCTTGTCTATACAGTAAGGGTAACTGACTTTACCTTTACCAGCGCCTTATTGACAAAGAGTGAGCCAGTGCCTTGTGGAACTACATCCTGCACACCTCCTCCTTTTTGGGGATTGGTTATGAAGATCCCTAAAGATCCATGTTTGAACGTGGTAGGCAAAAGGCCCAGTTGCACGTTAAGTTGGTACACCGTCCCATGGCTTTCGGCAACATGTGGGGAAGCTGGGACAGGATCCATAACGAGGTCATCAAGATCTATAAGAATGGAGTACTGATCGAGGAGCAAAGAATAGCCTCAGAACAAGGACCAGGTAGTGAACAGAATATCTTTCTCAGTGTGGACCTTATTGGACCCGAGCCAGTAACACTGAAAGCCGTGACAAGCTATTGGTACAATGAGTTTTTTGATATTCCCACGCCGCTCTATGGTGGCAGGTGGCTTCACTATGAGGATTCGGCCAGTGATAGTTTTACGCCGGAAATCAATAAACCGGATATTACGATCAACAATTTCAGGCAAACGAAGTTTACAACCTTCACTTTTGATGATGAAAATCGTTATTGTACAGATGCTGGCTTACACAAGTTGAAAGTCTGGGATTCTATTCCCAATGGTAGCTGGAAGCTGATCCGTACAGAAACAGTATCAGAACTGGAAAAGGGCTTTCCGAAGACTATCACGATCAGCGATCCTGATATGACACCAGGTATACATTACCTGAAAATTGTGACGGATGTAGAGGATGTAGTTGAGGAAGTAAATGAATTGAACAATGAGGTGATCTATAAGGTAGAAATACCGAAACCAGACCTGATTGTTACTGAATTATCTCCATCCGCTTCCACACTAGTTAATGGTTCTAAGATTACATTCAGCGCGAAGATTATGAACCGGGGCGGCCGTTCCAGGCAGTTCAAGGTAGGGTTTACTTACGGAGGCATAGAAATGGGAGGCAGGAAAACCGTAACTGCTCTTGCTGAAGGAGAATCCATTGTAGTCACTTCTGATCTGTATACAGTAACCAGGGAAGATTGGGAATGTGCCCTTGAGGTAAAAGCGATTGCAGACATTGAGGATGTTATTACGGAAATAACTGACACCAATAATGTGCTCACTTTGCCATTGGGTACCGACCTGAAGCCTTACCAACTTGCCTATGAGACTGGATCACCCGGTAATCCTGCGATGGCGCGTACGGGTGTATCGAAAGAGTTCCACCCCTCCATCAGGAATATTGGTTACCGAAGCGCCATGGGAGTTAAAGTACGGTACATGGTAAATGGCAAGCGGATTGGCGGAGAGGAGATCGAGTTGGTTAGAGCAGGCGAAAAGTTTGCAGCAATAGGCAGCTTTACCCATGCATTCGCCACAGCGGGCATTTATGAGGTGCAGGTGGAAGCTGATACCAGCGGCAACTTCTGCGAGTTGCTTGAGACCAACAACATAGGTTCATTCTATGTTAAAGTGGTAGAAAGCCAACCCGACCTGGAGGTATTGAGCCAGCATATTTCGCCCAGTAGCCTCAATCCAACGCCCGGACAACAGGTAACGTTGGTGGGTACTGTAACCAATATAGGGGATAAGGCATCACAGGCCAATGTATTGCGCTTCCTGGTAGATGATATTCAATTGGGTGATGATGTACCCATCAATGGCATACTTCCCGGAAAGGATACAACGGTGGCGGCTACCATTCCTTACTCCTCATTGATCAATGGTGTAAAGATCATGAAGATCGTTACTGATCCTGCCAATATATTGGCAGAACAAAGAGAGGATAATAACGTGGCTACCCGTGCCATGATTGTTGGCCCAGCTACCGATATGACTTATTTTGGTCTTACTCCCGTTAGCTTCAGTCCGCAAGGATTCAGGGCCGGCGATAGTGTAACCATCTCGTATGCCATCCAGAACAAAGGACAAGTGAAAGGATCGGCCTGGGTAAGGTTCATCATACAGGATGAAACAGGCGCTATTTCAGCCATGGATAGTGTGATGGTAGATCTCAATGGAGGGGCCACCACTGTAGCCAGTAAGAAGATGTTGTTCAGCTCCGCGAAAGGAAAGGTATTTGCAGAAATTGTGGGCACTGAAGAAGAATTCGACCTGCTCAACAATACGAAAGACCTGCCCTATAGCAGTATCGTTCCGCTAACAACCAGCATTACCGTCAATGGCAACCTGGATATGAAAGCAGGTTTGCCTGGTGTGCTACCCAGCTGGATTGGCGGTAAGCTGATATTGGGCAATCATGATCTGATCGTGAAAGGTAAGCTGACCAATTTTGATGCAGACCACTTTGTGATCACGAATGGTACCGGGAAACTGAAGCTTGTGAACAATGAAGCAGAGAATATCTTCCCGGTGGGTACTGAAGAAGGCAGCAGTAATTTTGTGAAGATTGCCAATGCAGGTGTAGCGGACAATTTTGCGGTAGGTGTAGTGCCTTATGTACTGAAAAACGGAACCAGTGGTGATACGATCAGGAACTCCTTCGTAAACCGTACCTGGTTTATTGAAGAAGAGATCCCTGGTGGTAGCAATGCCACACTTAGCTTTTACTGGGCTACAGGGCATGAACAACCACTCTTCGACCGCGACCAATCACGCTCAGCACATTATACCAGCTCCTGGCAGTTGGGTACGATGGGTATGGCCGCGGTAGAATCGCCCAACAGGTACAGCCGCACGCAAACGGGCTTTACTGGTTTCTCTCCCTTCTCGGTTACCAGTTCGGCAGCTATCCTGCCGGTACGACTGCTGGAATTTACAGCAACGGCCAAAGGCAGATCGGCAGAGCTGGCCTGGAAATCAGACGGAGAGATCAACAGCAAGCATTTTGTAGTACAGCACAGTACCAATGGAACGCAGTTTGAAGACCTGGGTATTGTAGCCACGAATAATGCAGCTGGTGTGCATAAGTATGGATACACTCATGCTACCCTGCCGGAAGGAACGCATTACTACCGTTTGAAGATGGTAGATCAAAATGATGCGTTCACGTATTCAGAGATCCGGCGGGTGCGGATGAGTAGCCAACAAACGATGGGCGTTTATCCCAATCCTGCGAATCGGTTGATCACGATCACCGGGCTGAAGGCCAACGGTAGCATCCGCATCTTTACGATGGATGGCCGCTTGATGAAGCAAATACGTACGGACGGAACATCGATGGTGGCTGATGTGAGCAGCCTGCCACAAGGCACTTATGTAGTACAATACATAAATGAGGGTACACAACAACAGTTTACGCTGATCAAACAGTAAGACTGGCTAGCTCATAAAAAATGGCCGCCTCCCGATGGAGACGGCCATTTTTATTTACGGAAGCCCTCGTTAGTAATATACTACATTGTACACATCGCCTACAGGACCGGCATCAGTACCTACTACCCAGGCAGCCCAGCGGGGCTGCTGAAAATAGGTTTGCCCATTGTCCATCGTTACGTGGTGCGTTTGCACCCGCGAAGGCATGTTATCGTACATAATGTCTACATCAAACTCCACATACCCCACGCCTGCATCAGGCCCGGTGCGGGTAATGTACAATATCACTTCATTACCCCCATAACCCGGCCCTGCACTAACCTCAAAATATTCGGTAGTAAGCGCATTTTTACTTTTACATTGTAGGTTTTGGAAGCAGGCCTGAAGGAGGTGGCGCCCACCAATAGCATGGAAGCCATGCAAAACAGGAGGATTCTTTTCATAAATAAAGTTTTCAGTTTTAAGGGAAGTTAATGGTTTTTAAAATCGAAGCTGCCTGGCCGGGAGTAAAAGTTTTTATTCTATGGGTCGCGCTGCTGCTTACTGCCGATGATGTTGCGGCAGGGGTATTATCATCTTGCTGACCGGGCAAAAACGCAATCCCTGTAATAATGTATTCCTGGCAGGCCTTGACAATGGCCGGTGCACAACCTGTTTCGGCTAAGCGGGAGTGACGGCCAGTGCTCAAGGATGTGTACATTCATGAAAACTATCTCCTGCCGGATAACTAAACGTATTCACCAACTTCCACCGGGCTTTGTACAATCCAATCGCAGTATTCTTATACACTACTGCGCCATTGATGTCTAATACCTGGTTGGTTCTCCAGGTTTCACCGCCTGTGTTATTGGCTTGTGCGATGATGGTTTGGTAACCTGTGGGACCGGAGGATACTGTTTTTACTGAACTGATGGTTTTAACAAGCGTAAAAACGCCTGTGGATACATTGAACTTATAGATATGCCCCGAATTGGTAAGCCAAAGATCGGTGGTGCTGCCATGTACGGGGAAGAGGTCATGGGCATTACCTTCGGGCATGGTATAAGTTGTTTGCAAGGTTAACTTAGGCGATCTGCAACTCCCATTGTAGGTAAATACTTTCAGCTTGTTTTTGCCGGCTGCATACAGGCGTTGCCGGGCGTGGTCCCACACCACATTGTGTACATCTTCAAAAGCGATGGGCGCTGTTTGTGCCGATTCGTCATTGATGTAGGAGTCGGTGGTAAAGATCATCAGGTAACCGCCTGTTGTTGAGGCTGTGACAATATTGCCATTGGGCAGCAGTTCGGCCGAATGGGTATTGCCTCCGGCATAATCAAACCAAATGGCTTTTTTGGAACTTACATTGATCAGTGCCACTCCGCCGCCGGAAGCGGTGGCCAGGATGTATTTGCCATTGTATACGAGCTTGGCTTCACTAAGGTTGGAGAACCAGCCTTGTGCTCCGGACCGTATCATGGCATAAGCAGCGGTAGCTTTCCATTCCCAGGTAATGGCATTGCCATTGGCCACATCGACAATAATAATACGTGCGTTCTTCTGATCGCAGATGATGATCTCTTTGGGGGTAGCTGCTGCAGCAGCAGTGGTGGATGTTTCGCCCGGTAGCGGGGTAGTGGGCGTTAGGTCCGAATTACTGCGTTTGCAGGAAATTGCAACCAGTAAAGAAGCAATCACGATGAATGATCTCATAGATAGAAGGTTTTTGGTGATAAAATTAATATGGCTACATCATAACGGTGATGTATAGGAATATAGTAATAAAAATCAACGAGACTGCTTTCTTTTATCTTAATCTTGTATGAATGCAACAACCCCTGCAATAGCAAACGTTTGCATGCGCCCTGCGTTTTTCTGCAACCCTTTGGAAAGGCTTTGATAGTCCGGAAGACGGAAAGAAAAACCTTTAGACAGTTTCGACAGGCTCCTTTAGAAAGGCAACAAGGCTTCGAGGCAAAAAGGCAACAAGATTGATGAATACCGCCCCTCTAAGCAAAGGATTCACGATTGCCGATTGCCGGTTCACGATTCCCTACCTTGCATCCTGTACAATATTTGTTGGCCTCATTCGTCTACCGGGTCAGCGACACTAAATAAGACAGATTATGGCGCGACGCAATAACGGAACTGCAAGACAGGACATGCCCAAGGCAAAGCTTACGCTGGCCAACCTCCGGGAAACCTTACTCATTTTTTCTTATGTCCGGCCTTACCTGGGCAAATTTATTACTGGGTTGGTTTTCATAGCCTTATCCTCTTTCACCACCATGGCCTTCCCCTATCTGCTGAAGCAGCTCATCGACACTGCCAATGGTACTCCGTCATCTTTTGGCACTTCGGGCAATATTGTAGGGTGGATGTTTGGCATCCTGACGATCCAAATGTTGTTTTCCTTCATGCGTATCTACCTGTTTACTTCGGTGGGTGAACATGCGGTGGCCGATATGCGGCGCGATATTTACCGCAAAATGATCATGATGCCGATGGATTTCTTTGCGCAAAGAAGGGTTGGTGAGCTGTCGAGCCGTATCAGTGCCGACCTTTCACAGATCCAGGAGGCAGTTACCTCTCTACTGGCTGAAGTATTGCGCGGTTTACTGGTATTGATAATAGGGATTGGGCTCATCCTGTATATCTCCAAACCTTTAACGGGGGTCATGTTGTCTGTGATACCTGTAATCATCCTTATTGCAATCGTATTTGGTAAATACATTCGCCGTTTCTCGCGTCAAACGCAGGATCAACTAGCCGATTCCAATACGATCGTACAGGAAACCTTACAGGGTATTAGCAATGTGAAATCATTTACGAATGAGTGGTTCGAGATCAACCGGTACACCCGCAGCTTGCAGCAGGTAATAAAAATGGCTGTTAAAAGCGGTCAGTACCGTGGTATGTTTGTGTCCTTCCTCCTGTTTAGTTTATTTGGTACGATTGTGCTCGTGGTGTGGTATGGAACGAAACACCTGGCCTTTGGTGATCTTACTGCTTTTGTAGTATATACTGCTTTTGTAGGAGGTACGATGGCGGGCTTTGCGGATCTCTATGGGCAGCTGCAAAAACATTGGGCGCTACGCAACGTGTGCGGGAACTCTTGAAAGACATACCGGAGCCAGTTGCTGAACAGGAAGAAGGTATTGAGCCCGAAAATGTACTGCAAGGGCAGGTTCAATTACAAAATATAGCCTTTTCTTATCCCTCCCGGTCCGAATTGACCATATTAAAAGATGTTTCTATCACGGCCCGGCCAGGTGAGCAGGTGGCCATTGTGGGGCCCAGTGGTGCGGGTAAATCAACCATTGCCGCCCTCCTGCTGCGCTTTTACGAACCTGCTGGTGGTCAATTACTCTTTGATCATAAAGTGGCCGCTACTATTCCCCTTACTCAATTGCGCAAGCAAATAGCGCTGGTGCCACAGGATGTATTGCTATTTGGTGGTACCATCCGGGAAAACATTCTATACGGCAAACCCAATGCTACGCAGGAAGAAATCGAACAAGCAGCCCGGCAGGCGCATGCCCATGAATTTATTACCAGCTTTCCCGAAGGGTATGAAACGGTAGTAGGCGAACGTGGGGTTAAACTGTCGGGAGGCCAGCGCCAGCGTATTGCGATTGCCCGCGCGATTTTGAAAGATCCTGTTATCCTGATCCTGGATGAGGCCACCAGCTCCTTGGATGCCGCTTCTGAATCGCTGGTGCAGGAAGCATTGGACAACCTCATGAAAAACCGTACTTCTTTCATCATTGCGCACCGCTTATCTACCATCCGCAGCGCGGATAAGATCGTTGTATTGGAAAAAGGCATTGTAAAAGAATTTGGTACTCACCAGGAATTACTCAACTTACCGGATGGACTTTACCGGGAACTTAATCGTTTACAATTAGAAATTACAGGCGTGGAGTAAGCTATTTTGGCAAAATAGCAAGCCTGGTTGACAGGAGGGGCTACTTTAATGATGCTCTAATGTGTAATTTATGTATTTTGGAAGGCTAATAGCATTAAATCCCCCATCATGTTTGATAACGATTATTCCAGGAGAAAGTTTTTAAAACAGGCCATGCTGGCTTCGGCCGCTGCAAGCATTCCAGGATTTTTATTGGCCAATGAACAGCGCCATCCCCGCAAGTTGGGGCCCAATGAAAAAGTCAACCTGGCTTGTATTGGAATAGGCAACCGTGGACGTGAAATTATTGAAGCCTTTGCCAAAACGGGTCTTGCCAATATAGTAGCTCTTTGTGATGTGGATATGGGCGCCCCGCATACGGAAGCGATCCTGAAGCAGTTTCCCGATGTGCCCCGGTTCCAGGATTTCCGGAAGATGTTTGATAAGATGGGCAACCAGATCGATGCGGTAACGGTGGGTGTTCCGGATTTCTCACATTTCCCGATTACGATGATGGCCATTTCACTCGGCAAACACGTATACGTGGAAAAGCCAATGGCGCGTACGTTCCGGGAAGTGGAGCTGATGATGGCGGCGGCAAAAAGAACCCGAAAGTAGTTACCCAAATGGGCAATCAGGGTCACTCTGAAGCCAATTACTTCCAGTTCAAAGCATGGGTAGATGCAGGTATCATTAAAGATGTAACGGACATTACGGCCCATATGAACTCACCACGCCGCTGGCATGGCTGGAATCCGAAGATCACTTCATTCCCGGTTACTGAAGCGATACCCCAAACATTGGATTGGGATATCTGGCAAATGCAAACAAGCGGGCATACGTACAATAAAGATTTTGTAAACGGCCAATGGCGCTGCTGGTTCGATTTTGGGATGGGCGCCCTCGGCGATTGGGGAGCTCATATCCTGGATACGGCTCACCAGTTCCTCGACCTCGGCCTGCCTTATGAAGTAGCTCCGCTTAAGTTGGATGGGCATAATAATTTCTTCTATCCCATGTCAACCACACTTTCCTTTAAATTCCCCAGGCGCGGTACGATGCCTCCGTTGGAAGTGAAATGGTACGATGGATTGGACAATTTACCGCCCATTCCCAAAGGATATGGTGTACAGGGGCTCGATCCCAATATTCCCCGCCGAGCACGGGCGAAATAAAGCCCGCCAAGCTCAATCCGGGTAAGATCATTTACAGCAAGGACCTTACTTTCAAAGGCGGTTCACATGGCAGTACCTTGTCTATTATTCCCGAAGAAAAAGCAAAGGAAATGGCAGCTAAACTGCCCACGGTACAGGCCAGTCCCTCGAACCACTTTGCCAACTTCCTGCTGGCCTGCAAAGGACAGGAGCAAACACGCTCACCCTTTGCCATCGCAGGCCCCTTAAGCCAGGTGTTTTGCCTGGGCGTGCTGGCACAATGGACAGGAAAGACGATTCAATTTGACCGGGAGAAAAAGATCATTACGAACGATAAAAAGATCAATGAACTACTGGCAGGCCCTCCTCCACGTAAAGGATGGGAGCAATATTATAAGGTTTGATCAGGTCATAGATGAATATAGATGCTGGGTGTAGATCCAAGGTGTTAACACCCAATTAAATTAAATAAAAAGCTATCTCCTGAAACGGAGATGGCTTTTTTAGGTCTATAGGTAGGAGTTTTCATCTAGTATTGGTTAATTGACTATTTAGACAATGTTTTAATATGTTATACAAATCTCTCTTTCAATTATATATTGTTATACATTTTGATATATAATTGATATTTTCTCTATATTGCGTGCAATATCCTCCCCTCATTCCTTGTAGCCTCCCCAAATCTTCTACCTCCCCTTACATCTGGTCGTAGGATCGTGATCGTTCGTTGATCGCACTATCTATTCACCAAATTTTTATTATGAAAAGAGTGTACCTATGCTTTTTACTCATGGTTGCAAGCTACTTTCTACAAGCGCAAAGCTATCCTGGCTACAGATCCAGCAACTACACCGGCGTCAACGGTGTTTTTTTAATCCGGCCAATATTGCGGATAGTCGCTATAAATGGGATGTCAATGTTTTTGGGATTGATGGATTTGTTGGTAATAACCAAAATAAGCTGAAGTTCAAAGACATTACTAAATCATCATTCAATGCCGATTCGCTAAAATCCAAATTACTGCGGGGGGATGGCGATAACCTTAAGGCTATGGCCCGGGTAGATATCCTCGGTCCTTCGGCCATGTTCAATGTAGGCCCCCGTACGGCCATGGCGGTAACTACGAGGGCGCGCATATTTGCCAATGCACGTGGTATCAATGGCCGGCTGGCGGGTGCGGTGATCGATGGCGGGCAGGCCAAGGATACTTACCCTTTAATTTTGCCATGTCCAACGGTATGGTCAATTCAGCCGGTTGGACGGAGATCGGCGTTTCGGTAGGTCAGGTCCTGACCCCCAAAGAAAGCCAGCATTTTCTGAAAGGTGGTCTTACCCTGAAATACATGGCAGGTGTGGCCAATGCATTTGTTGAGCTGAACAATTTTAATGGAACAGTCAACAATGGTGGTGGCGGTACTTTCCTGACGAATACGACCGGACAGGTAAAATTGAATACAACAGAAGCCAATTTCAAGGATTATGATTTTGGTGATTTCTTCAAATTCAATGGGCATGGTGTAGGTGGAGATATCGGCCTGGTGTATGAATACCGTCCCAAACAGGACTATTCGATGTATACGAATGACCGTTGGGCGAATAAATACAAGATCAGAGTAGGGGTGGCTGTATTGGACATTGGTGAGATCAAGTTCAACAAAAACAATAACCAATCGGGCACCTGGAATGCCAATATACCCAATGGGCAACAGTTCCTGCTGAACCAGTTCAAAGACAAATCTGTGAGCGAATACAAACAGATACTGGACAACAGCCCATATTTTACTGCTACAGGCAATAATGATGATGATTATAAAATATCATTGCCTACGACAATACAGGCCAATGTGGATTACAATATTGCTGGTCCCTTTTATGCCAACCTGGCCGCACAAATTGCTACCAGCAAAACGAATGGCCTGAATTTATACGCCTACAATTCATTCACCCTTACCCCTCGTGTTGAAAATGCCGGTTGGGGAATATCTGTACCGGTTAATTACAATGAACTCACCAAGTTCAATGCCGGCGTATCCTTCCGCTTTGGGCCTGTGTTCCTTGGATCAGGAAGTATCATTACATCCCTGTTTGATTCCAAACAGGCCGACCTGCACTTTGGAGTACGCTTTGGAATGCCTTACAAGAAAAAAAGGTAAACCTGATACTGATAAGGATGGTATATACGACGACAAAGACAAATGTCCCACTATACCTGGCGTAGCCCGTTATGATGGTTGTCCGGTACCTGATACGGATGGTGATGGAGTGAATGATGAAGAAGATTCTTGTAAAACGGTACCCGGTATCGCTAAATACCATGGTTGCCCGATACCAGACAGGGACAGGGATGGTGTGAATGATGAAATTGATGAGTGTCCTGATGAACCAGGTTCTGGTCAGTTCCATGGTTGTCCTGATACAGATGGCGATGGTATACCTGATAAAGACGATAAATGTCCCAAAGTACCGGGTGTTCCTAAATACCAGGGTTGTCCGCCACCTGATCGTGATGGCGATGGTATTCCTGATGATGAAGATGCTTGTCCTGATAAGCCAGGCCCAGCTTCAACGAAAGGTTGTCCCATTGAAGATGTAGTGGTGAAGATCACTGCGGACTTCAAGAACATCCTTTTCGATTTTGGTAAGGCTACGATCAGACCCGAGTCGAGGGATATATTGGTCAATGCAGCGAAGACGATGAATGAGCAGATACCAAACTCCAACTTCTATATTGATGGATATACTGATAGCAAAGGAAGTGTGGCGATCAATAAACGCTTGTCGCAACAAAGGGCGCAGTCAGTAGCCGATGCACTGGTGAGTGCTGGTGTTGATAAATCGAGGTTGATTGCCCGTGGCTTTGGTAAAGACCATCCTAAGTGCAGCAATACTACGGAAGAAGGCAGACAGTGTAACCGTCGTGTGGAAGTAGTGATCAGAAATGTATATCAGAAGAAAGTTCAAAGGCCGAAGGGTTAAGCACAATAGATCCTTATCATCTCCTTCACGATGATAAAGATGAAAAAATACCGGTGACCATTGGTTGCCGGTATTTTTCTTCTTAGGTGCTAATCTCCCAGTTTCAATAAAATAGACACTGACAGCAGCCGAAAATACCTGGTTTGAAAACGGCCAAACAACTATTTGCGATGGACGTACATCGCCTGATAGGGTGCAGTTGATCAAGCAGGCCAACGACAGCGGCTTGCTGCGCGGCGACTTCATTGTGTTACCGGATTATGATTTGAATAAGGACAGCCTGGCTGCCTATAAAAATATTACCGCCATTATAAAGGCCATTTTAAAATAGGGGCCATCAAAATGACCTTCGACGGATCGCCGCAGGGCAAGTCGGCCTGGTTAACTGCCCCCTACCTCATTCCTCCGGAAGGAGAGCAGCCGGGATTTAAGGGCCATCCCATTTATACCCATGAAGCAGCATACAATGGTTTGAAAGCCATTCTCCAGGCAGGTATGCAGGTCCATATATATTGCAATGGCGATGCGGCTATTGATGAGGGCCTTTCTTTGTTGGATATCTTGCAACAACAAGGAATAAGAACGGCCGATATGCGGTGTGCGCTTATCCATTCTCAGGTGTGCCGGCCCGATCAGGTGCCCAGGTTCAAGCAACTGAGCATCATGCCATCCTGGTTTCCTACGCACTGTTACTTATGGGGCGAATGGCATGTGAATAGTGTATTGGGGCTTGAACGGGCCAAGCATATTAGCCCATTGATGAGCGGACTCAAAAATGGTATTCGTTTCACCATCCACCACGATGCCCCTGTTACACCACCCGATCTGCTTACGGCTGTATACAGCGCTGTAAACAGAAAAACCAGGACTGGTACGGTACTCGGCCCCGACGAAAGGATCAGCCCTTATGAGGCCCTGAAAGCTATTACGATCAACGTAGCCTGGCAGTGGAGTGAAGAGAACGATAAAGGAACGCTCTCTCCAGGCAAACGTGCCGACCTGGTGATACTGGACAGAAACCCTTTAAAGGTGCCTCCTGCCGAGATCTACCTTATTAGAGTAATGGAAACCATAAAAGACGGTCATACTGTATACAAACGACCTTAGTCGAGGGGCTGTACCCTTGGTTAAGCAGGATAGATCATTATCATTTCCTGCACGATGATAAAGATGAAAAAATCCCGACGACCCTTGGTTGCCGGGATTTTTCTTATATTTAATTCACTGGCTGCGAAATATCAAGGCCTGCTTCCCGGCAGGTTAAGTTTTCATTTTCTTTTTTGGGGTATCAATTAAGTAACAGCCGTTGATTTACTTTGGGATCCGATATGGAAAATTGTGTTGCCTATACTGATAATCAGTTGTTGCAGGAACTGGCTCATGGAAATGAAAAGGCCATGCGCCAATTATTTTCTATTTACCGCGACCGGCTCTTTTTTACATCAACCGCATTACCAAATCGGAACAGATTGCAGAGGAGCTGGTGATGGATGTTTTTATGAAAATATGGACGGGTAGAGCGCTATTGACAGAGGTCAAAAGTATGGATGCTTACCTTTTTCGTATAGCCCGCAATAAATCACTCGACTTTCTCCGGTCTGTTGCCGGTAACACCCGCTTCCAGGAACTCCTGTGGGAACAGATCCAGGCTGTATCTGTCGATCGGGCCGATACGCCTTTGCTGGTCAAGGAATTTGAGACTACAGTACGCGAAGCGATCAATACCCTGTCTCCTCAGCGCCGTATTGTATATACCCTTCGTCATGATCAGCAGTTGACGCATGCAGAGATTGCGACGCAACTGGGCCTTTCCCGCCATACAGTCAACAACCACCTGGTAGAAGCCCAAAAATATGTACATCAATATGTGGCACAACACATTGATCTCGTTGCGTTGATGCTGATCCTGCAACTTGTTTAAATTTTTTTCTTCCCGATTAGTTATATGGCTCTTTCTTCCCGTCTTTATTGACAACACCACCGCTTATCAACGGGAAGCGATCAATTTATGAATAAGGGATCATCGTCAAATTATAAACACCTCGTCGGTCGATACTTCGACCATTCGATTGCCCGGGAGGAGTTGGAAGAACTGCTGTCCCTGGTAAGGAGCGGCGAATACGAAGACGACCTCACGGATGCGCTGGAGGAGCAATGGCAGGCTGCACAAACTAAAAAAAGGGAAACGGGTATCGACTGGGATAATAAGCTGGATATGATGCTGCAGCAACACCGGTCTCCGGTGGCGCCAATACACCCCCTTCGTCGCAGGGCCTGGTATCGTATCGCCGCTGCAGCCATATTCCTTTTATTCCTGGGTACGGGCCTATATTTTATATTCCGCACATCTCCATTACAAGAAGTGGCAGGCCCCACAGCAATGACCCTGTCTGCCGATACCATCACCCTACAGCCTGGCACCAATGGCGCGGTACTCACCCTGGCCAATGGCGAAAAGATCGTACTGGATAGTGCAGGCAAAGGATTGATCTCTATGCAGGGGCCCACCTGCGTGATCAACAAAGGGGGAGCCATTCGGTATGACGCTGCTAATGCGAATACCTCAAAAGAAATAATTTATAACACGCTTACCACACCCCGCGGAAAACAATTCCAGCTTCAATTATCAGATGGCACCAAAGTATGGTTGAATGCCAGTTCTTCCATTCGATTCCCCACGGCCTTTACGGGCGATACCAGGAAAGTGGAGATCACGGGCGAAGCTTATTTTGAAGTGGCCCATATTGACCGTAGCTCCTTACCGTCAAACGCATTACCTTTTTGGTGGCTTTCAAAACACCTGCCGGGCATTCGGGCGAAGTGCAGGTACTGGGCACGCATTTCAACATCAATGCTTATGAAGATGAGCAGGCGGTGAAAACTACCTTATTGGAAGGGAAGGTGCGGGTGGCCATCAATGGAAAAGCGGCCCTGCTGACGCCCGGCCAACAAGCAGTTGTGAACCATAAAGGTAGTGTCGATACCCATGCGGGGTAGACCTGGATGCGGTAGTGGCCTGGAAAAACGGTTTTTCTCTTTCAGTGAAACTGATCTTGCTACGCTAATGCGTCAGATAGCCCGTTGGTACGATGTAGAAATTGAATATGCAGGCGAGGTTCCCAACCGGAAATTTGGTGGTGAAATATCACGCAATAGCAATGCTGCGCAGGTACTGAAGATCATGGAAGAGAGTGAGGTGCATTTTAAAATAGCAGGCCGTAAGATCATCGTATTGCCTTAGGAATTATTCATCAGCATAAAACACGGACTACCCAAAAATAGAACCGCCACGATTTGGAGGATCGCGACGGTAGTTGGGTAGGTAATCCACAATTGTTGTCGCCAACTGTTTCTTAATCCCAAACATGAACAAAAGTATGCAAAAAAATCTTGCATGCCCTTGTCCTGCGCAAGCGTGGTATGCTAACTAAAACGCTGTTGATTATGAAGTTCACAGCCATTTTTTACTGGTGGCCTGCCTGCAGGCCGGCGCCCATGTGGCAGCGCAGCAAGTGACGCTTTCCGGCACGGAAATGTCGCTGCAGAAAGTGTTTCGTTCCATCAAAAACAAACGGGATTCGCTTTCTTTTTCGATGAGCGCTGGCTTGATCAGGCCAACAACCTAACGATCCATGTGAAGAACGCACCCCTGGAAAAAGTACTTGATCTTTGTTTCGAGAACCAACCTATTACTTATTCTATTGTAGGCAATACGGTAGTGGTCAAGAAGCGGCCTGCCGTTATTGCCATTGACAGCATGGCCATTGAAGTGGTGCAGGGAGTGAAAGGAAAAGTGGTAGATGAAAATGGTAATCCCCTGGCCGGTGTATCGGTGATGGTAAAGGGTACTTCCAAAGGGACGGCTACCAATGGCAGCGGTGAATTTTCTATCGAAGCCAACGAAGGCGATATACTGGTGCTTTCCTATATAGGCTACCGGGCTACCAATTATACCATTAGCAGCAGCGCCATAACAGGCTCACTGTTTACGGTTAAGATGCAGGTGGAAGCCCTCGCTTCCAGTGAAGTAGTAGTAATTGGTTATGGTTCGGTGAAGAAAGGCGACCTGTCGGCTGCCGTATCTGTGGTGCCCAATATGGCCCAGATCAAAGACCGCCCTGTAACGAATGTAGCCAGCATGATACAAGGCCGGGTGCCGGGTGTAACGGCCATCAGCAATGGAGGACACCCCAATAGCACGCCTAAGATCACTATCCGGGGTATGGGTTCCAAGAGTGATGAAAGTGTACTGGTAGTTGTGGACGGCGTACCCAATGCGCCTTATAACCCCGCTGATGTAGAATCGATCACCATCCTGAAAGACGCTGCTTCAGCAGCTATTTACGGCGCATTCACTGGCGCATCGGGCGTTATGCTCATCACCACGCGGCAGGCTGGAAAAGGTAAACCAGGTATTGAGTATAATGGTTTTGTGGGCATGAAGCGTGCCTGGAGATTACCCCAATCATTAAAGGCGGAGGATGAAGCAAAAGTTTCCAACCTGGCTTATACCAATGCCGGCCTGAGCCCTTTGAGTGGTTGGGATGCCAATGTAAATCCTTATGCACAAACCACCCGTACGGACTGGATGGATGAGATCTTCCGCACTGGTCTAATTCACCGCCATACGCTGACGCTGAATGCAGGCAACGAAAGGTTCTCTACCCTGTTGCAGGGGCGTTACGAAAATGAAGAAGGTACGCTCTTAAATACGTACAACAAAAATCTCTCACTCCGCTTTAATACCAATTATACCTTTACTAAGAATATTAAGTTGCGTCAGGAACTATTCTGAATAACAATGACAACCGTGGTACTGAAACTTCCAGCGGTTACAGCGGTGTTATTCTCTCTGCCATTTACATGCCCCGCTCTGCTACGCCTTATTATGCAGATGGCAGCTTTGGTGGTGTAGGTCCACGCGAGTCGCAATACCTCGGTATTCATGGCGATGCGATCAATCCTGTGGCTACATTGTTGCGTAATAAAGCCTATAACAAAGGGTCCGATCTGCAATCGGTTACCGAGCTAACGATTGCTTCTATTGTGCCGGGACTGACCTATACTTCCCGCTTCTCTTACCGGTATACGAATTCCCTGTATAAGAGTTTCCAACCCAAGAGAACGGAGCCAGGCAAACCCAATAACCAAAATATCCTTTCGTATAATACCAACAAAGGATACCACTGGATCTGGGAAAATACGCTCAACTACAACAAGACGATTGGCCGTCACAACGTTGGCGCCATGGTTTCTATGACCAGCCAGGAAAACGGAGGCCGTTTCTTTAGTGCCACGGCCCGTGGCCTTAACCGCGAAGATGAATGGGCACAGTTTTTCATCAACGCTTCTATTTTCGACCAGGACAGGCCAACGGATAATGAATGGAAAGACCGGAACGCTTCTTATGTAGGCCGTTTATCTTATAGCTATGCTGACCGGTATTTCTTCAGTGCCAGCTACCGGTATGACCTGGCTGCACGTCTTGCGCTCGATGAAAAAGCTATTGGCGTACCCGGCATCACCGCTGCCTGGAAGGTTAGCTCCGAACCGTTCTTTGAGGTGAAGGGCATCGACATGTTGAAGGTAAGAGCCAGCTGGGGCCGCATTGGCAACCTGGGTTCCATACCGGGGTATTATTCTTATGCTACCCTCAACTCTAACACTACTTACCAGATCGGCAATGGTGCACCCCTTAGTCCCGCTGCTTATGTAAATAGCCGCCTCAATCCCAGCCTTACCTGGGAAACTTCCGAACAAACGGATATTGGTTTGGATATCACTTTGCTGAACAAAAGGCTTTCTATAGTAGCCGACTATTTCGATAAGAAAACCTTTGACCTCATTAAAACGCAGGATACTGAATGGCCCAACTCTATGGGTTATGGTGCCCCATTGATCAACCAGGGCCAGATCGGCAATACGGGCTTTGAGTTTGCCGCTACCTGGAGAGACAAGATCAACCAGGTGGAGTATGAAATTGGCGGTAATATCGCTACCCTGAAAAACCGGGTGAAATATATTGATGCCAACCCCAAATCATTCTGGGCGCATGGAGATAGCTGGAGAGGTGTATTGACCCCTTACCGCAGTGAGGTAGGTCAACCTTATTATTCTTATTGGCTGATCAAAAATGCAGGCATCTTCCAGACTGATAAAGAGGCGGCAGATTACGTGAAAGATGGCAACCGCATCCAACCCAATGCCAAAGCGGGCGATTTGAAATTTGTAGATAATAACAACGATGGTACGATCGATGATAAGGACCGTGTATTCATGGGCAGTGCCTTTCCCAAACTGACGTACGGGTTCAATGCCAACCTGTATTGGAATAATTTTGATTTCAGTGTGTTTTTCCAGGGCGTTAGCGGCGTGAAGCTCTTCCATGCATTCAAACAATCAACCCTCAATGGCGCCGAGCAAGGTTATAACCGTTGGGATAAGATACTCGATGCCTGGAGCCCCACCAACACGGGTTCCAATATTCCCCGTATTGCTGCTACCGATCCCAACAAGAATTTTCAAACTGCTTCCGACTGGTACCTGGAAGATGGCAGCTACCTACGCCTCAAGAACGTACTGCTTGGCTATACTTTTAAAAACTGCCCTGGAATGCCGGCCTGCGTGTTTACATCACCGCCGACAACCTGTTAACGTTTACGAAGTATACAGGTATGGACCCCGAAGTGGGTGGTGTTGGTTTGGACGGTGGACAATTTCCTGTATCGCGTGTATTTGCAATCGGTGCGAAACTCAATTTATGATCATTCAAAAGATGACAATTATGTTACGTAATATAACGACCGTACTATCCTGTATTTTAATCGTGGTGCTCAACACCGGCTGTACCAAGGACTGGGTAGATGCCAAACCCAATGGAAATCCTACCACAGCTTTTTTCTGGCAAAGTGATGACGATCTCCAAAAAGCCATTGCGGCTGTATATGTACCCATGCGTTATGAAAGTACCTGGGGGCGCGACCTGTTTTGGGTGCAGAATGCCAGTGATGATCTGGTAGTAGGCCGGGTAAAGGCTGATGGAGAAAATATCAAGAACTTTATTCCCACGGGCAGGGAAGGATACCTGTCTGGCGGCTGGAATGACCTGTATTGGCTGATCAACAAAGCCAATCAGGTGATCGAAAACGCTCCCAAGGCTACCAATGTAACTGAGTCGCTGCGTGTGCGGGTGTTGGGAGAAGCTTATTTCATGAGGGCCTTTGCACATTTCTGGCTGGCATCGGTTTGGGGTCACAAAGACCGTGGTGTTCCTTTCGACGGTCCGGAAAATGCAGGGTATGGCCAGCGCATTGCACCACAACTAGCTTCTGTAACCGATAACTTTGCGCTCATCATCAGCGACCTTACCAAGGCGGCGGATATGTTGCCACTTTTTGAAACGTATGGCGATCCTGATAAGGGAAGGGCACACAAAGCGGCCGCCTGGGGCTATATGGTGAAGACGTATGCTTACTGGGCGCAATACGACAACACCAAGTGGGCGCCCATCCCTGCTTTGTGCGATAAGATCAAGAATGAAGGCAAGCGCGCCCTCGTTACGAATGGTGGCAGCTTTGAAAAAAACTACCGCGGTGTATTTACCATTGCCAACAATTGGAGCAGTGAATACATCTGGTCTGTTACTTCCGGTGTACAAGGCGGTTCTGAATTTCCTGGAGTGATCCTTGAAAACAAAGGTTGGGGTGTGTACAATGGATGGGGTTATTTTCAACCTACTGAAGAGCTGTATGATGAGTATGAAGCCAACGACCCCGGAGAGAAATTACCATCCTGAAATTCGGTGATAAGTTTACTTATTTTGGTGTGGAAAGGAAATATTGGTCAACGAACAGTCTTTCCGGCTTCCAGATCAACAAATACATGGAGCCATACAGCTATGGTACCGGTCAGCAGGCTGGCTCGAACCTGATGATCAACCAGAATGGTGATTATCCTACCACCAAGCTCAACCTGCCTTTACTGCGTTATGCAGAGATCTTATTGTTCAAAGCCGAGGCATTGATGCAACAGGGAAAAATGGAGAAGCGGCAGCACCCTCAACGAGGTACGCGCCCGCGTAGGATTGATGCCATCAATAATCCCACGCTCGCCAACCTGAAGCATGAGCGTCGTGTTGAACTGGCTTGCGAATGGACCGACCGCCTGAAAGACCTGAAACGCTGGGGCGATTATGACAAGATCAAAGCTCCCCTGCACGGCCGCAAACACAGCAACAATACTGATCCCAATTCACCCTTTACCATTGTAGAGATATGGCGGGCAAGGAATTTCGATCCCGCCAAACATATGGCATGGCCTATCAATCCCGATGAAATACTGAGGGCCAATGGTGCCTATAAGCAAACACCGGGCTGGGAATAATTGATTATCTAAGATCCAGACCAAGGCCGCCTTCCATTCCGGAGGGCGGCTTTTTTACATCAAAAAGATATGGATCACGAAGAGGAAATCAAACAGCTGATCAGTAAAGCCTTTACAAACCAAGAGCTGTACCGCCCCTACTATGCAGTAGCTGAAGTGAAGACCTTTAAGCGTGGTGTAGTTTACCTGATCGGCTGATATTCGAGTATGAGCACGCCGCTGTCGAACGCACGCGAATATTTGAGCTTGAATTTTGTTAATTCCCGGCTATCGTCGAATAACCTCAATCCGCCGCCGATGGAGATGGGAAATAACATCAAATGTAATTCGTCAATGAGGTTATGGTGAAGCAGTGCCTTGGCCAGCGTGGCGCTACCATACACGAGGATATCACCACCATCCGTATTCTTCAGCGCGGCAACGTCGCTTGCTACGTTGCGAAGAAGATGGCTATTGTTCCACTCCACTTTTTGCAGACTTTGGGATACGACGTATTTGGGCAGCTGGTTGATTCGGTCGGCAAACCCGCCGCCGGTTTGTGTGGGCCAATACCCGGAGAATGCTGTATAGGTATTTTTGCCCAACAATAAAGCATCCACACCAGCCAGCTCAGCTACTTTGTATTGTCCTGTCTCCGGAGCCTTGTATTGGGCTTGCCAGCCACCATGAGGATGTGGGGTTTCATTGCCACCGGGTGCCTCCACAACACCATCGAGCGTGATAAATTCCGTAACGATAATTTTACGCATGGTTTTTAGTTTAGCGTTTTCAATAGTTGTTCCACGTAGTTCAATGTTTTGGTAAATCCTTCTTTGAAGCCTCTTTGGATATGTTGTTCCAGGTGGGCCAGTGATTTAAGTTGTATGATGATGGACACTGTTGTTGTTTCATTGTCCTCACTAAAGCTCAAATCCCATTTCGATCTTGGCATCGATTCATCGATCTTTTCATCCTGGTCGGCAAAAGCACTCGGAAATTGGAAATTGCTTGTTGGACTAATGGAAATATACTCCTGGATGGACCATTGCTCCTGGCCTTCGGGACTCATCATGGCATAAAATCTCCGCCCACCTACGGTGAAGTCCATCCATTTGGTGCGTGCTACCCAGGGTTTGGGTGCCCACCATTGGTCCAGCATTTCCCGTTTGGTAAAAGCGTCCCACACCAGTGGGAGTTCAGCTGCAAACTCCTGTTTACGAATACCGTGTTGGTGGTCTTATCAACCGTACAATCAAATAACAAGGTGCTGCTCATGGTGCCTGGTTTTAATTGTTGTTATTCCTAATTAGGAAGCCAACCGGTTGCGAATATACGTGCAACTTTATGGTTGCGCAAATATTTCTTTGGCTTTTTCCGATTGGGTCTATGCGGTCAGGGGATTTTATAGCGACAAAAGAGGGTGTATGAGGTACATTTTTACAAGCATAGGAGGCGCCCGCTTCTTTTGAATGCTCTTTACTCAATAATATTGAGTTGTCTGATAACCGACGTATAATACCGCCTGCTAATAGGAATGGTTTGACCGCCGATCTCTAATTGATCTCTGTCTATCTTATCCATAAAAAGATAGAGGCGGCAAAGGAGCGGTGAACTTTGATAAACATTTCCGGGGTAATTTTTTTAAGGTACCTGTTAAAGTGGATCGAACCAGGTAATACCTTTTATGTGTGAGAAAGAGCTTCGTATAGTTTTTTCTGCAACGAGACATACGAGGTCTTCAGGGTTAATGCGTACCAATGCTTTATTTTGATGCACAAAAATGGTTTCAACATAGGTGAATTTTGTGTTTATATAGTGATGAGCAGACAATATAAAAAAAAATACCTATACGAACAATCGCTGTCCTTCCCAACACTCCCTTCATTTTGCCCGCCCATTTTTGTTTAACGATTTAGGTTGAATGTTAGACAAAACTGGGGATTCTCCTCAATGGTACCTCGATAGGTCCTAACATCCTCCTCTTTGGGTTCTCTTTGCTTCCCCGGGGCCCGAGGACCCAAAGAGGAGGCACAGAGGAGGATCCGGGGAAGCAATGAGGACAAACATCGAATTTTGTGTCATTCGTCCCAAAACATATTCCGTTCGTCCCTTACACATTCAAGTGTCGTCCCATTTTTGAGGGTGCTTTCGTATAGAAAATACAGTTCGTCCCAAGACATATGTCATTCGTCCCAACAGTTAGACAATACCGACCCATTTTTGAAAATTAGGGGTGACAACTGGTTTAAATTTGTTTTATCGATCACTGCCAAAGGAGTTTTCACTTAGGGATAACAGGAAGAGTGAACTTGCTAACCCTCTCCCCGGCAGCGACCGGTGCAAAAACTAAATTTATTAATCTTGAAAATTTTTTACCATGGCACATGCTAACAATAGTATCGTAAGCGGTAAATTCAGCGGAACCCTCGGAAAAGAGATCGTGTTCCGCGATTGGGACGGCAAAACAGTAGTTGCCAAAGCCCCTAAAAAAGAAAGGGTGCTCCAACACCCGAACAGGTGGAAATACAGGAAAGATTCCTGTTTGCTTCGAAATATGCACGGGGTATTGTAAAAAATCCAGATCAGGGCATGGCAGAGGCTTATGCCGCTAATCTGCGACCCAGGCAAAACGTGTATAGCAGGGCAGTGGAAGATTTTATGAATCTACCTGAAGTTAAAACCATCAATACGCGCAATTACACCGGCGTAAGTGGCGGCAGGATCATTGTTCGCGCCGTCGACGATTTCCGTGTAGTAAGTGTATGGGTGGAAATATACGCTGCCAACGGCACACTGCTGGAAGCCGGTAGGGCTGAACAAGGCCTCAATGGTCTTGACTGGACATTCACTGCCTCGATGGCCAACAGTCCATTGGTGGGTAGTAAGATCAAAGCCATAGCAACCGATGTTCCAGGCAATGAAGGCATCCTGGAAGTAAGCTTGTAAGGCGCTACCAGGAAGGTGTTCCTGCTCAGCTGGGGCACCTTCCCTTCTTATTTTTGATCATCTACAAAACGAATTATATGAGCAAATTATCAAAGCGTCATTTCTGGGAGTGGTTCAAACGCCATCAACAGGAATACCTTACGCTGAACAAAAAGCCTAAAAAGAGATTCAGTACTGGCTAAGGGAAATGAACGTCCATGTACGGGCCTATGGGAAATTCTTTGGGTTCAGCCTGGTGTTGCCCGATAAAGGGACGGCCCGATTAACCATCACGGTAAAAGGCAGGGAGAAGCATTTTAAAAAAGCGGATGCATTTGTGGCCACTGCTCCCGATATACCGGATTGGAGTATCCATGCACTGGAGGATCCTATGTCTGTTGATCTGTTGTCTGTACAGTCATTGGAAGAAAACGGCATCGATCCCTGGGATTTCCACTTTTCTATTATTGGTGATTGTCCGGAAGATACAGTTGTGATCATGTATCACCCGCTCTACACGGAAGACAAGGTTCGTCTTTTTTTGAAATGGCTTATGAGACAGTCTATCATTTATTGGGTGAACGTTCATTCGGAACGGATATAGACCGCGTGGTAGTTGAAAACCTTTCTTGCGCCGATCCTGATGAGTTGTACGCGCTGGAAGAATTGGCTACTCAAATTGGCCGGCGTAGCTCTTCCATGGTGGTAGATCATTATGGTGCATTGGTATCTATGCATTAAGGAATTAATGGTTGGCTTATTCCCTTTTTGTTTTAGTCATTTTAGCCCCTGCATGTCTATGCGGGGCTTTTCGATGTGCTGGCCTATGTAAAGGAAATGACTTTACACAAGCAGGTACCGGATGCCGTTTTCCAGGAATTGCGGCAGCATTTCTGCGATGAAAAGATCATGAATCAGGGCGGTTTACAGAAAAAGGAGCAGATGGTTATCTGCTCCTTTTTACCCAATCGGTTAGTACCGCGTACGGGATTCGAACCCGTATCACCACCGTGAAAGGGTGGTGTCCTAACCCTTAGACGAACGCGGCTGCTGAAGTCCAAAAGCTGGATTGGGGGTGCAAATGTAGGGCAGGGAAAATTATCAACCAAATCAGGTGGGGAAGTTTAGGAAACAGGCTGCAAACAAAAAAGCCTTGCAACTGAATGTTACAAGGCTCCATTTTGTACCGCGTACGGGATTCGAACCCGTATCACCACCGTGAAAGGGTGGTGTCCTAACCCTTAGACGAACGCGGCTGCTGAAGTCCAAAAGTTGGATTGGGAGTGCAAAGGTAATAGCCTGTCTATTTCCCTCCAAATAAATATGAGCAACCAAGCAAGATATTTTTACTGCCGCCCTTCTATCTGCTTCACAGCTACTCCCTTATCGCGGCTCCTGCTATCATTGCGGTTCTGCCTAACCAGGTCTCGGTGCCCACCATTTTACCTGTCTACAAGATTACCATATTATCCAACTATTAAGGGCGGGCTGCCAGCGCCTGCGATCCTTGCCCCACACTATTAGGGGCGACTCTGCCCCGGAAACCCATCCATTGGGCCATCTGTTTCAAATCCTGTTTTCTCAATTCTGTATTCTGTATTTTCTACACAATATTGTAACTTCACGCCGCATTTGTAAACCTATAAATAAAATATTGACAATGAGCACAGTTAAAGTGGCCATCAACGGGTTCGGGCGTATCGGCCGGTTGGTATACCGCCAGATCTACAAAATGGATGGCATTGATGTAGTAGCAATTAACGACCTCACCAGTCCCAAGGTGTTGGCGCACCTGCTTAAATACGACAGCGCACAAGGTCGTTTTGATGCCGATGTAAAAGCTTCTGACAACTCTATTATAGTAAATGGTGATGAAGTAAAGATCTATGCGCAGAAAAATCCAGCTGAAATTCCCTGGAAAGACCACGGCGTGGATGTAGTACTGGAGTGCACAGGCTTCTTTACGGATAAAGACAAAGCCGCTGCGCACCTTACCGCCGGCGCTAAAAGAGTAGTGATCTCTGCTCCTGCAACGGGTGATCTGAAAACCATCGTGTTCAATACAAACCACAGCATATTGGATGGCAGCGAAACGATCATCAGCTGTGCTTCCTGTACTACCAACTGTCTTGCGCCGATGGCAGACACACTCAACAAGAACTTTGGTATCGTGAACGGTCTCATGACCACTATCCACGCCTATACCAATGATCAAAATACACAGGATGCACCCCATCCTAAAGGTGATCTTCGCCGCGCCCGTGCCGCTGCACAGAACATCGTGCCCAACAGCACCGGTGCTGCTAAAGCCATTGGCCTGGTATTACCTGAACTGAAAGGAAAACTCGATGGCTCTGCTCAGCGTGTACCTGTTTTAACAGGTTCATTAACTGAATTAACTGCCATCATTTCTAAAAACACCACTGTTGCTGAATTGAACGCTGCTATGAAAGCTGCTGCCAATGAAAGCTTTGGTTATACAGAAGACGAGATAGTTAGCAGCGATATCGTAGGTAGCACCTTCGGTTCATTATTCGATGCTACACAAACACGTGTACAGGCTGCAGGCGATACCCAACTGGTACGTGTAGTAAGCTGGTACGATAATGAAATGAGCTATGTGAGCCAACTGGTGCGTACGGTAAAATATTTTGCCGGTCTCATCAGCAAATAAGACCTAGTATAGATATCTATACCCATAACCGCAAAGAAAGCTACGCATTAAAGAATACTGTCGGCAGTTGCCGACTTCCGATTCACGATGCCTTGCCCCTTTGCGGTTAACTTTTTAAATAAACCACGCTATGTCTACCTTTAGCCAACATAATTTTAAAGGGCAGAAAGCCCTTATTCGCGTTGATTTTAACGTGCCGCTCGATGATAAATACAATATCACGGATGATACACGCATTACGGCTGCCATTCCTACGATCAAAAGATCCTGAATGATGGCGGCAGTGTTATTCTTATGAGTCACCTGGGAAGGCCCAAAGATGGTCCCACGGAAAAATACTCACTCAAACACCTTATCAAGCACATCAGTGACCTGCTGGGTGGTACTACGGTACTTTTTTGCCAATGATTGCATTGGCGAGCAAGCCTATGTTACTGCCGGTATGCTGAGACCAGGTGAAGTATTGCTTCTCGAAAACCTGCGCTTTTACAAAGAAGAAGAGAAAGGGGACAAAGCATTTGCTGAAAAATTGTCCAAACTGGGCGATATATATGTGAATGACGCCTTTGGTACTGCCCACCGCGCACATGCTTCTACCGCTGTGATCGCTCAATTCTTCCCGGCTGATAAACGAATGTTTGGCCTGCTGATGGAAGGGGAAGTGGCGAGTGCTGAAAAAGTATTGCACGAATCCAAAAACCTTTTACTGCCATCATTGGTGGTGCTAAAGTGTCGGATAAAATACTCATCATCGAAAACCTGCTCGAAAGAGCTACCGACATCATCATCGGAGGTGGTATGGCGTATACCTTTATGAAAGCCAAAGGTGGTAGCATTGGCAAATCACTGTGTGAGGATGATCGTCTGCAAATGGCCCTCGACCTGCTCGCAAAAGCCGAGGCCAAGGGCGTGTGTATTCACCTGCCTTCCGACTCGGTCATAGCCGATAAGTTTGATGCCAATGCCGAAACTTCCGTAGCGCCCAGCAATGCCATCCCCGATGGTTGGATGGGCCTGGATATTGCGGAGAACGCCTGTGGTCAGTTTTCCAACGTTATCAAACAATCAAAAACGATTCTCTGGAATGGTCCCATGGGTGTTTTTGAAATGGAGAAATTTCAACATGGTACTAAAACGGTAGCCGAAGCAGTAGTGGCAGCTACGCAGGCTGGCGCCTTCTCGCTCGTTGGCGGGGGGATTCGGTGGCGGCTGTCAACCAGTTTGGCTTTGCTGATAAAGTAAGTTATGTGTCCACCGGCGGTGGCGCAATGCTTGAATACTTTGAAGGCAAAACGCTTCCCGGTATTGCCGCTATCAAAGGATAAAAGATACAATCTGTTAATAACCAGGCCCGCAACTTTCATTAGTTGCCGGCCTTTTTTTTTTTTAAAAAGGCAACAAGGCATACTACAATGAGAAAGGCTTCGGCAGGTTTCTTTAAACCAGGGTGAGCCGCTCCCGGAGAGCGCCCCACCCTAAAGACGGCTTCGGCAGGCTCCTTTTGCTACAGGCTTAGGTGACAGACGACAAGTAACAAAGTGGTATTGCTCAGGCTGACAGTCACCCTAATCCTTCGAGATCGTCTTTAAACCCAAAACTTTTTCGTACATTTTAGGGGTATTTGCTTTATGTCAAAAAACACCTGTTTTACCACACTTACAACGGCCATTTTAATGGGCATGGCATTTCTATTCATTGCCATACCCCGCGCAAAAGCACAAACCAACGCTGTAGCCGATTCTATAAAGATTTACCAATTACTCGATGCTGCCGACGAGGAAGCGGTGACGGGCTCATTGGATAAAGCGCTGCAACATGCCAATGCAGCATTGCAATTGAGCAGAACGAAAAAAATGCTGCGCGGGGAGGGATTTGCGCGTTTAAAACAAGCTGATATCATCATCCAACAATCCAATACGGGTAAAATAGATCAGCACATTGAAGATGCGCTCAAAATAGCCAATCAATTAAAAGACAGCTTTATGCTGGCCCTGGCCTTTTATCAACATGGGCAAGCCTTTCTGTTCAATGGACAGTATACTGAAGCCGAAAAATTATTTCACAAGTCGCTGGCTATTCATTTTGAAAAAAATGTATCGGGCTACACGGGATTGGTGTACAATGATATGGGCTATATGTTTGGTATCCTGGGGGAATTTGAAAACAAGCGATGTGGCTATTGAAATCGATACGGGTATATGAAAAAGTAGATGACCTGGCCGGCAAGGCCACGGCTACGAGCAACCTGGCCTCTGTATACAATAGCCTGGGCAATGGTTCGGAGGCGATCAACTATACCCGGCAAGCGGTTGCGATGCGGGAGAAAATAGGAGATATTTCCGGCCTCGCCATTTCTTATGGCAACCTTTCGCTGTTCTACAGACCCATTTCAATTGACTCGGCCATTAAATACCAGGAAGTAGCCATGAAGTATGCGGAGAAAACCGGGATCAAAGCCAGGTTGATCCCCAACTATGATAATATGTCCGTATTAATGAACATGCAGAAAAGAAAAGCGGAAGCACTGGAGTACATCAAGAAATCCATTGCCTTGTGCAAAGAGCTCAATGATAAACTCGGACTGGCAAATAAAACCAGGTGGGCGGCTTTATTATGTGGGGATTTGAAAGATACGACGGCTGGACTTGCTTACCTGCAGGAATCCTATGAACTTTCACTGCAACTCAACAACAAAGCGCTATGGCGGGATTTTTACGGCAGCAAATCGGCTTATTATAAAAACCAGGGGAATTACAAAAACGCCTATGAAGAGATCAGGAAATACTACGTATACCGGGATAGCCTGGTGAATGAAACCACCCAAACGAATATTGCCGAACTGCAAACCAAATATGAAACAGAAAAGAAAGACCGGTCCATAGCAGTACTCAATGCAGAGCAGAAGATCCGTCAGTTGGAATTGGAAAAACAAAAAGCTGTTATTGCCGGCAATATGCAGGAGGCAAAACAAAAACAAAATGAAATAGATCTCCTCGTACAGTCAAAACAATTGCAGGAGCTTAAAATAAAGCGACAAGAAGAAGAGCTGGAAAAACAAGCACTGCTTTCGCAGGCAAAAGAACAAAAGTTGCAACTAGCGGAAAAGAAAAAGCCTGCAAGCCAATGAGTTGAAGGCGCAGGCCCAATTGCGCAATACCTGGATCATTGGCACGGTGCTCCTCCTGGTATTGGCCATCGTACTATTTAACCGCTACCAGCTTAAAAAGAAACTGCAACAACAAAAGGAGTTGGAAAAGATCCGCAATGATATAGCGCGTGATCTGCATGATGATATTGGTTCAACGCTTACCAGTATTAATATCCTATCTAAAGTATCGCAGAATAACCTGGGCCGGGATATGCATAAGTCTTCTGTGATCCTCGAAAATATTTCGGAACAATCTCAGCAGATACAACAGGCGATGAGTGATATTGTATGGACCATCCGGCCGGATAATGATAAGCTCGAAAATATGGTGGTCCGTATGCGCGAATATGTAAGCCATACCCTCGAATGCAAGAACATCGACATTGTTTTTGATGTGGATAAAGACATTCTTCACGAAACGCTGGCCATGGAACAGCGACGTGATTTTTCCTGGTTTTTAAAGAGGCGGTGAACAATGCGGCCAAATATGCACAAGCCACTTGCGTCACGATCCGGCTCAGCAGGGAATCCAATCACCTGCAATTGATCGTGAGCGACAATGGGCAGGGATTTGATACCAGCCGCATCACCTCTTCCAATGGGCTTAAAAGCATGCGGGAAAGAGCCACCACGCTCGGCGCCACCTTAAATATTCAGTCGGCTCCCCAACAAGGCACTACGATTTCTCTCCAATTTCAACCTGTATAGGGCCTTGGGTTCCTGCATCGGCAGCTCATAACTGTTTTTCGCACTAAGTGAATTTTCGCTTGCGGCTCGTAGGTCAAAGCTGGGCGCTTGCCTATCCTAATTCGCCTTACTCACCTCTATGATCTTGTCATTACTTCCGTTGCCGGTACAGATATAGACTTTCCCTTGCGGAGCAATGCATACATCACGCATCCTGCCATATTTATTAGTAAAGAAATCGGTACTCTCTGTAACTGCATTACGTGCTTCGTTTAACTTTAGCTGCACCAGGCGGCTATTCTTTAAAGTGGCCAGCAGCAATGAGTTTTTCCATTGAGGTATCAGGTCCTTGTCATAATAGTCCATCCCGCTGGGGGCAATTGTAGGTGACCAGGTCTTGATCGGTTCTCTAACATTGTTGGAAGAACAGAAATTTTGTTCGGCCCCATCACAAAGGCCCTTTACAGTGGGCCAGCCATAATTCCTGCCCTTTTCTATGATATTGAGCTCATCGTCCGAATCGGGACCATGCTCGGAACTATATAGAATATTATTGGCATATACAAGCCCCTGGGCATTGCGGTGCCCCAGGCTCCATAAGGCATTACCTGCTATGGGATTATCGGTTGGTATGCTGCCATCCAGGTTCAATCGCAATATTTTACCATTTACTGAACCAGTATTTTGCGATAGCGGCTGGTCGGCTGCATCACCGGTACTGATAAATAACTTATCACCTACGATCACCAGCCGGCATCCATTGTGATTGGTGGAGGCGGCAATATTGTCCAGGATGATCGTGGGAGCTGTTAAACTGCTGCCGCTATAGGTATAGCGTACGATCTTTTCGCGGTAACTACTTCCGCTATTGTAATTATAAGCTACAAAAACATGGGGGTGCTGGTAAATGATGGATGAAGGACCATACCCAGCAGGCCACCTTCGCCCTGGGCCCTTACATCTGCAATGGTAATCAGTGGGGTTACAGCCCCCGATTGGGGGTTTACGCGGCTGATGCGGCCACCCGCTCCGTCATCCAGATAAAATCATCCGGCCCCCATAGGATCTCCCAAGGTTGTGCTAGATTTTCTGTTAAAACACGATCCGTAATGCCAACAGGCGTGGTGTCTATATCCTTCTCCTTCCCGCTCTTTTTGCAGGTGGTGCATAAGACACACAGGTAGATGGAAAAAACAAGGGTTTTCATGTAATATAATTTAGCAGGTCTGTACTAATGAATACGAAAATTGTGCCCATAAAGGTTGGGGATTATAATTCGTTGAAATACACCATAAAAATTATAGGGCCGCTATTGCAAAAGTGTTAATTTTAATACGTAATCAAATCTTAAACAAATGAAGTCGCGTAATCTTGTACTGATCGTTGTTGTCATTTTTATCCTCATCCTTGGTGGTTGCGGGTGCAGTGGCTATAACAAAATGATTAATCTTGACGAAGATGTAAAAGCAAAATGGGCCAATGTACAAAGTGATTATCAACGCAGGGCCGATCTGATACCCAACCTGGTAAATACGGTAAAGGGAGCAGCCAACTTTGAGCAGGAAACACTGACCAGGGTAGTGGAGGCTCGTGCAAAAGCTACTTCTGTTAATATCAATGCCGGAGACCTGACGCCCGAAAAATGGCGCAGTTCCAACAGGCCCAGGGTGAATTGAGCGGAGCGCTCAGTCGCTTATTGGTTACTGTCGAAAAATATCCCGATCTCAAAGCCAATCAAAACTTCCAGGACCTGCAAAAACAATTGGAAGGGACGGAGAATCGTATAAAGGTATCGCGCAACGATTTCAATACTGCAGTGCAAGGTTATAATTCAACTGTGCGCAGGTTCCCCAATAACCTCTTTTCAGGTATGTTTGGATTCAAGGTGCGTGATGGTTTCAAGGCCGATCCCGGAGCTGAAAGGGCACCGGATGTAAAATTCTAAAACCAAGTCCTATACATTCATGGCATTATTTCCATTCTCCCGAAAAACTGACTTTTTTCTGAAGACGAAAAGAAGCAGGTTGTTGAAGCCATCCAGTCTGCCGAGCTAACTACCAGTGGCGAAGTACGCGTTTTCATAGAAAGCCGTTGCCGCTTTGTGGATCCACTCGACAGGGCTGCCGAACTGTTCTGGCAATTGAAAATGGACTATACTCAGGACCGCAATGCTGTACTGGTATATGTAGCTGTACGCGATCACCAGTTTGCTGTATTTGCCGATCAGGGTATCCATGAAAAAGTAGGCAATGAATTCTGGAATCAGGAAGTGCAGGCCATGCGAAAGCATTTTGTTCAAAACCATTATGCGGATGCGGTGACACAAGTAGTGAAAGATGTGGGCCAGGCTTTGCAGTTCCATTTCCCTTTCAACCGGGAAACTGATAAAAATGAATTGCCGGATGATATCATATTCGGACATTAATCACTGAACAGGAGATATTCATGAAAAGAGTTGTTGCCTTACTGTTTGTCTTGTTATCAATCGTTGCCCATGGTCAGAATATTGATGACATCATCAGGAACAAGCCTACCAAGCTTGTAAATGATCTTGCTGGTGTTTTGGACGCTGCCCGTGTTCAGGAATTGGAACGCAAGCTGGTAGCTTATGACGACAGTACTTCGACGCAGATCGTTATTTTGCTGGTAAGAACGCTGGACAACCGGCCCATTGAAGAAACAGCAACGGCCATCTACCGCAGTTGGGGTATTGGGAATAAAAACCAATAATGGCGTACTCATCCTGGCAGCCATCGACGACAAGCAAATACGTATTGAAGTAGGCTATGGCCTCGAAGGCGCTGTTCCGGATATTACTGCCAACCAGATCATCCGCAATGATATTGGACCTGCTTTCAGGTCGGGTGATTATTATGATGGGTTGGACAAAGCGGCTGAATCCATTATTAAGGCAGCCCGTGGGGAATACAAAGCCCCTGATGGCTATGGCAAACGCAAGGGGCGTGGCGGCGGTATCGGTAATATCATCGGTTTCATTGTCATCATCATCATCATTGCCATCTTTGCCGGTCGTGGCCGGGGAGGCGGTGGCGGTGGTGGCGGATACATGAGCCGCAGAGGATATGGTGACGTATTGACCCCGTTCATCATCGGCAGTCTGCTCGGTGGTGGCAGAGGCGGTGGTGGCGGAGGAGGAGGCTGGTCGGGCGGCGGAGGCGGCGGCTTTGGCGGCTTCGGCGGTGGCAGCAGTGGTGGTGGTGGCGCCAGTGGTTCCTGGTAATATACGCTGACCCCATAAATACATTCAATAGCCCTTGCCTTGCCGGCAGGGGCTATTTTCATAAATAGTGCAAATGTTCCACCTGGCCTGCTGTCCGCATTCTCATCATTAGGTAATAGCGCCTATTTTTATCTCACTTTAATGAAAACACCCCATTTCCAGTTATGCAGATAAAAATGCTATTGTTCTGTTGTCTTTTTCATTTTACAGGTATTGGTACATAGGCTTGGTGTTTACATCAATAACCTTCTTTTTGGATCCGATCTGTCTACCATGTCCATAGGTCTTTTGCGAGATGGCCAAACGATAGCTGCCGAGTTGCCTCTTATCAGGGTTAGTGATACTGCGGCGGCTAGTCAGATCAATAAATACTTTTCTGTCAGCCACAATGCGAGCCCCGGTGCAGTAGCCCAAAATTTACAGGCATATAACATCGCCTACTTCAGGATCAGCAACACCTACCCATTTATTGAGACAACTGCCGATGAAAAGATAAACAGTACCATCGATTCGCTGCTGGCAGTCACTGCAAAAGCAAAGGGTATTATTTTTGATATGCGTGGTTACCCTGATTGGGGTGGATTTGTGACCGGCAATGCCATCTTTTATCCCGGGGTATCGAAGCCCAGCGTACAGGGGTGAAGATCAATATTCCGGTTTATCCTTCAATTGAAGAAGCCTTGAGCAGTGCAGATATCCTCCTTAATAAAGCCGTAGAGCTGATCAATAAAAAGTAACTGAATAAAAAAGGTCGCTGAAATTAAGCGACCTTTTTTATTCAATAAGTATTAGTTCATCATTCCTTAGAATCCAGCTTTATCGCCACCCAACTTCTCTTTCAGGTAGTCGATCTGGGCTTGTAAGGCGGTTTTGTCGGCGGCAACAGCTTTTGCAGCTTCTTTCTTTGTTACAATACCTTTCAGCCAGCCATTAACAATCGCTTCCAGGCCAAAACTCTTGGTTTGTTCACGAAAATCTACAAGGATATCAACACCCTTCTTCAGGTTGTCTGTCTCCTTCACCTTCGACAGGAAATCGGCAAAAGAAGGCAGGAGGTTAAACTTGGCTTGCGACAAAGGCATATCACCAACAGCTTTGGCAATTTGAGGGAAACTGCTTTCATCGCCCGATTTGATCATGGTTTTCATTACTGCACCTACCAAAGCACCCTTGGTTGGTTGACCTGATAAGCGTTTGGCTTCTTTAAAAGCTGCTACGCTATCTATCTTGGCCAGGGCTTCCAGGGCATTTCCTGCAACTGTATAAGAGGAGTCATTTACGTTTTTGGCAAAAGCTCTTTGTAGGCAGGATTGTCGTAGTTCGACAATACCGTCAAAGCAGTAGCGCGTACTGTTGATTTGGGATCGCTCTTCGCAATGCCGGCAATCAGGGGCTCAAAGCTTGCTTTATTGCCCTGGTTCTTCATATCCAGGCGATTCAGTGCCAGACCACGGATGCCAAAGTATTTATCTTTCAGTGCTTCTGTAAGCAAAGCAATGGCACGTGGTTCAGTTTGACTTTTAGCTACAAACTCAACAGCCTCCCGGCGGTCCATATAGTTGCCGGCATACTTGTATTGGTGGATATAATTGTCCAGCGATTTGTTGTCTTTCTTTTCGGCCAGCAATATCTTATCTGCATCCACATTCACCAGGTCGGGTTTGCTGCTATAAGAAAAGGTAAAGGTATCGGCCCTGTTCTCGATCCAAACCTTATTACGAACCTTTGTAGCTCCATTGTAAATATCAATGGCGATGGGCAATTTGAAAACCTTATCGCCAGCCTGGGTTTGCTTTACAATCACCTGTACTTTTTTGGCTGCCTCATCATACACATAATCAATGGTCAATTTGGGGTGACCTGCACCATAATACCATTGGTTCCAGAACCAGTTCAGGTCCTTACCTGTCACTTCTTCAAATGCCAGGCGAAGGTGATGGGCTTCGGCTGCCTTGAACTTATTGGTGGTCAGGTACAGGTTCAGCGCCTTGAAGAAAGCACTATCGCCTACATAATTGCGCAACATGTTTAGAATACGACCACCTTTATTGTAGCTTACCGCATCAAACATGGCTTCCTTATCGGTATAATAAAAACGAACCAGGTCTTTTTATCGCTACCACTTTGCAGGTAACCCTGCATATCGGAATAGTTCTGAGCATCGCCGGCATCTTTACCATATTTATACTCATCCCACAAGGTCTCACTGTAATTGGCGAAAGATTCATTCAGCGTCAGGTTGCTCCAGCTCTCTGAAGTCACATAATCTCCAAACCACTGGTGAAACAGTTCGTGTGCAATGGTGCTTTCCCATCCATTGCCATCTACCAGCTCACGCGCATCCTGTTGGGCACTTTCCTGGTGCAGTGTAGCGGTGGTATTTTCCATGGCGCCACTTACATAATCCCGGCCAACGATCTGTGAATATTTTACCCAGGGATATTCTACTCCTGTAACTTTTGAAAAGAAGGCCATCATTTCCGGTGTATGACCAAAGATCTTCCGGGCTACGGGCGCATATTCTTTTTCTACATAATAGTTCACCTCTTTGCCTTTATAGGTATCCTTGATCACTGAATATTCACCTACACCCATAAAGAACAGGTAAGGGGCATGGGGCAGTTCCATATTCCAGGTATCTGTACGGGTACCATCGGTATTTTTCTTTTGAGCAACCAGTTTACCATTCGATAAGGTAACATACTTTTCAGGTACCGTCATGATCGTTTCCTGCGTTGTTTTCTGGTTGGGCCGGTCAATGGTGGGCACCCAAACTGAAGTGGCTTCCGTTTCGCCTTGTGTCCATATCTGTGTAGGCTTGTCTTTTTCCTCCCCCTTCGGGTTGACAAAATACAAACCCTTGGCATCTGTAATGGCAGCGCTTCCTTTTACCTGCAGCTCATTGGGTTTGGCTGTATATTCAATGTATACTGTATATTTCTCACCACCTTTGTAGGATCTGTCCAGCTTCACATTTAAAAACCATCCATCGTATTCGTATTTCAAAGCTGTGGTAGCAGCCCCTTTTACGATGGCTACCTTTTTGATGTCCATGCCTTTGGCATCTAATGTCAGCGAGTCTGTAGCATAAAAATGCGGTTTCAGCGTTATCCAGGCCTTACCATTCAGGTAAGACTGGGAATAATCAAACCGGGCATCTATTTTAGTATGAACCAGGTCATTGATCATGGGAGCGCTCTCCCGGTATAGCTTCTTCCAGGTAGTGTCCTGGTCAGCCTCATGCGGTTGAGCCCATAGGATTTGAAATGATAGTAAACCAAGCAAACCAAATAATAGCTTCTTCATGAAATGAAATTTATGTGCCGTAAAGATAAGTTCGGCCACCCTTAATATTTGCAAAAAAGGTACAAGTGGCTGTTGACAACCATCAAATAAGTAGTTTTGTCTTAATTAGTAACTTTGGATCTGCATGAAGTGTATTGCTTTTGTTATTACCTTGTTAACTCTGACCTGTACGCTGGCACAGGCGCAGCAGGCGTATTTTATGTTTGTTTGGGCTGATAATCAGCAGCCCTTTTATGTCCGCCTAGACGAGAAAACATACTCTTCATCGGCTATTGGTCACCTTGTTATCCCTCAATTAAAAGATTCTACCTATAGTTTACTCGTAGGGTTTCCCAGAAAGCAGTTTCCGGAGCAGCTCTTCCTGGTTTCCTTCAATAATAAAGACCTGGATTACCAGCTTAAGCATACGCCTGAAGATGGGTGGGTATTATTTAATGCGCAAACATCGGAAGCCATAAAGCCAAAGCAGGACTATATTATAAAGAATCCCACTACTACTTTAGGTGAACGGAAAACGGGTGCATTTGCCACCCTCCTGGCAGGCCTGGTGAACGACTCCTCCGTGATGTACAAGTCACTCACCAAGGTGGATATACCGGTAAAGCCAGCTCCATTGGAAGCTAAAAATGGCCCCGTAGTAACTTCCCCTTCAACGGTTGATTCTGTACAAACTGAAAAGTTGATATTGACTGCAGCCAATGATTCTTTAAAGAAGGATAGCCTACTAATAGCTATGAACCCACCTATTCCTACCAGTGTTGCCAAAGATTCGGTCCAGACCCCCAAGGCGGTCGATTCTCTTACCCTGGTGCAGGAACCAAAAACAGCGGCCCCCTTATCAACGGTAATCCCGGTGCAGGAGTGGTGGAATGACAAGGGTAAAGGATTCATTTATTATGATAGCTCCAGTGCCGGTATGGATACTATTTCCATTATGATCGATTTTGATAAAAATGCCGGATTGGGCACACCCGAAGAAGTGATCGCAGTGCCGGCAAGGGTGGATTCTGTAAAACGAACGGTACTTACACCGGATACTGCCCTGGCCCAAAAGCCAGTTCAGCCGGATAAGGATTCCACTTCAACGGTGGCTGTGAAAATAATACCCGATACCCTGGCCCCCTCTACTCCGGCTACCACTCAGGTTAAGGTAACGCCCGATTCGGCCGCCAAAGAAGAGGTCAAAACCACGCCTGCCAATACGGTAGAGGCTACTGCTGGCACCGGTTCTGTCCCAGCAACCATACCGGTTAAAACGGATAGTGTGGTAGTGAAGAATGAAACGGCTATTGCCGGAGAGGCTACCATCAAAAGCCCATTCTGCTCATGAATTCTGATTGTGTCAATTTTGCTTCGGAATTCGATGTCGATAAGTTACGCGTCAAAATGCTCAATGCGGATAATGCCGACGATAGGATAGCAGCGGCCAAAAAAGTATTCAAAACCAAGTGTTTTGTTACCCGGTATATTCGTGGACTGTCTGAATTATTTCCCAATGACGAAGCCCGGTACAAATTTTTCGATGCGGCTTATCCGTTTGTGTCCGATACGGGCAATTTTCGTCAATTGGTCGACCTCTTCACAGATGATCTTTATATAGCCCGGTTTAAGTCGCTGGTGAGGATGTAAGTAACTGTAGGCTACTGATCCAGGACATTATTTATGGCATGGCGCGTTCTGTGTGCAATTGTTCGCAGCCCGAATCTCATAACGTGTAGCTAAAGGCTTATGTCTTATTTTCGTCCCATGAATCGTTACTTTCTCGAAGTGTGTTACAAAGGAACGGGGTATGCCGGCTTCCAGGTGCAAGAAAATGCCACCACTATACAATATGAGGTGGAGAAAGTAATGGCTGTATTTTTCCGGCAGTCCGTACCATTGACTGGCTCTTCCCGAACGGATGCGGGTGTACATGCGCGGCAAAATTACTTTCATTTCGACAGCAACTTGCCCATCGGTCAGAAGGTGGTGTACAACCTCAATGCCATGTTGCCCCCGATATTGCGATCAATCGCCTGCTGCCTGTAAAAGAAAATGCGCATTGCAGGTTTGATGCTATCGGGAGGGAATATGAATATTTCATCTATCAATCGAAAGCTCCCTTTCTAAACGACCGCGCTTATTTCTTTCCTTATAGGTTTGATCTGGCTGCCATGCAACAGGCGGCTGCGATGATCCTGGCGTATACTGACTTTACGAGTTTCTCCAAACGGAATTCGCAGGTAAGAACGCATAATTGTACGATTCAATACAGTGAATGGGTAGAGCAGGAGGGGGGGCTTACTGTATACCGGGTAAAGGCCAACCGCTTTCTTCGAGGTATGGTGAGGGGCCTTGTGGGTACTATGTTGCAGGTGGGGCGTGGGAGACTTAGTGTAGAGGCATTCCGGAACGTAATAGAAGCCCTGGATTGTAGTAAGGCTGATTTTTCTGTACCGGGTCATGGTTTGTTTTTGGATAAGGTAGTATATCCCGATGGGTATTTTGAAGAAAAGGGCCAGGGCTAAATACTTAAATACCAGCTTACCCGTTAATAGATTGCGCCCTTCTCCTGGCGGATGAAGTGCTCACCAACCCGGTTCATCTTTGTTCGTGTAATTTTATTTGTTCCCTGATCCATATCGTTTATCCGGACAGTTTGCTGTCCAGATGCTGTACGCGCTGGAATATGCTTTCCCGCAGGCCATGCTATCGATTCCTGGCAAGACAGGGATGGCATGTCTATTTAATGTTTGCACATAAAAGCCTGTAATGGCCGCGTCATCAATAGCGGTCATAATTATCCTACATCTCTCTTTGGACTTTTCCTGTCTTTCTATTGTCGGTTGCTGATCCCTAATCGCCGAAGTGCCTGCTTTCTCCTTGCCTTGTAATTTGTGTAATTCGCTAAAAAATCCTGTTGTCACCCACTGTGGCCATGCTGCCTGGCGGCTTTTTTACCCTTCCAATAAAATTCTCACAAACAATGATTTGAATTACTAAACTTTCGTACATTTACGATATAATCGTAGTTTAAATAATTGATTATGAAAATAATTACCACATCAGTACTGTGCCTTATTTTACATCTTGGCGTCTATGCCCAGCAACCTGAGGCCCTCGTTTTAACGGTTAAATACGACTTTATGCATGTGTACGACACTGCCAACCGGGCCAACCCCGTCCGCGAAACCATGTACCTGCTCGTAGGCCAAACCAGCAGTGCCTACCGGCGCAGTCCTGCCGCACCTTTCAACAAACCCGATGCCACGCCGGCCGTAAGCGGTGGTCGTCCAACCATCACCGTATCCGGTATGCCGATGGCCGTCGTTAGTGCTCCGGGGATCAGTGAAGGGGAGTTATTTCAGTATCCTGCTGCCGGAGTCTTCAAAAACTGCATCCACATTGCTATGAATGATTACCTGGTCGAAGACAAGCTGCCCGTCATCAATTGGAAAGTAGGTACCGATACCAAAACCATCGGCGACTTCAACTGCCAGCAGGCTACTGGCAGGTATGCCGGTCGTACTTACACTGTATGGTTCGCTCCCGACCTGCCTTTCCGTAACGGCCCCTGGAAACTGAATGGCCTGCCCGGCCTTATACTCGAAGCCAAAGATGCGACCGGCGATGTAGCCTTCACCTTTTCCGGCTTCACCAAAGCTGATTCCGGGCAGGTGACGACATTCAACAAAACCCGGCTCATCACGACCAACCAGAAAGCTCTTAACCGTGTGCGTGAGGCCTTCGATGAAAGCCCCGTTGCCACGATGCAGGCGCAACTGCCTGCAGGCTCTCCTGCTCCTGCATTGGCCTACCGCCTGCCTTCCGGAAAGACGGTGCGTGGCGAAGAAGCACAGGAACTCATCGAGAAGAAAAGGAAATCGAAGAATCCGAACAACAACCCACTTGAATTGAAATAATTCATGAAAACCCTATTGTGGTGCCTCGTAGCCTTGTGGTTGCAGGCACCCCTGCTGGCGCAGGTAAAACAGCTTACCGGTTACCTCAAAGGCCCGGGTGGGAAACCCTTGCCCCAGGCGAGCGTATCACTCAGGAACAAGCAGGGGCTAATCGTGCATTATGCCATCAGCAATGACAAAGGAAGTTTCCAGTTATCATTGCCCGATACCACTATCCTCACAAGTCTATCGCTCGAAGTCACCCACCTCGGTTACAAAAGACTGCTGACGCCCTTGCAGGAAGGTAAATACACTTATGAGCTACAACTCGAAGAGCAGGCCGTCCTCTTGCCCGAAGTACAGGTAAAGAACAGGCCCATCATCTCCAACAAAGGCGATACCGTCAGTTACAATGTGCGCTCCTTTGCCCAGGAAGAAGACCGCAGCATCGGCGATGTACTCCGCAGGATGCCCGGCATAGAAGTGGGCGACGATGGCAGGATCTACTACAATGGGCAACAGGTCTCCAACCTCTATATTCATGGCGACGACCTCATGGCAGGGCGCTATGGATTAGCTACCAAAGTCATCAACAAAGAACTCATTCAGAGTGTCGATGTCATCAAAAACCACCAGCCTATTAAGGTCTTGCAGGATAAAACAACTTCCGATGCCGTCGCCGTCAACCTGGTATTGAAAGATGAGAACAGCCTTTCCCTCACGGGTCAGGCGATGCTGGCCGGTGGCTGGCCAAAACTATATGATGCGGCCCTCAATACTATCCTTCTCAACAAGAGCATGAAGATGATCAACGCTGCAAAGTCCAATAACAGCGGTGTCGATTACCAAAGCGATTATGAGCAATTGGGTTCCGATGCATTTTCATCCTCAGGAGGGGGCGCCACACCCTCCAATCTGCTGTCGGGCGGCACGGTACCCAACCCCGATCTGCCGCGCCGCAACTACTATTTCAACAGGTCTGGCCTCATCAACCTCAACCACCTCGTCAACAACAAAAAAGGCGTCCAGTTCCGCACCAACGTGCAGGGCTTTAGCGACCGGCAGACCTTCGATTACAGCAGCACGGTGGAGCAATACCTGACAGGCGATACCATCGTATACCACGAAAAGCAGGACGCCCTGCGCAAGCCCTGGTTTATCAACGGCGCCTTCACCGTCATGGCCAATACCAACAAATATTATATCCGCAATAAGACCGACGTTCAGCTCAAGGGGGACTACAACGGCAGTCGGTTGCAAAGCAATACGCTCAACTTTGGACAGCAATTGCGCAACCGGCAGCAGATCTTCTCCAACGATTTCGACTTTAAGCCTTTCTCCAAAAGCAGGAACCTGTTGGATATCCATCTTTACACCAGCTTTGCTACCAATCCACAGCGCTTGTTCGTAGATGAGGGCCTGCACAGCGAAATACTCAACGATAGCCTGCCCTATGCAGCCATCCTTCAGCAGGCCCGCATACCTGGCTGGTACAACGAAGCATCACTGGGTTACATCGTTCCTTCCAATACCAGGTGGATCACCCAGGAATATAAAGTAGGATTCTCCAGCGAGCAGCAAACACTCATCTCCAATCTGGAACTTGTACAGGACAATGGTAGCATCAAAGGCTATGAAGGAGATGTTGGTAACGATCTCCGCTGGCGGCGCAACGTCCTCCAGGCTTCCGCAAAATATTCACTCAGCAAAGGGCGCTTCCATGCCAGTCTTTTTGTACCCTTCACCTGGCAGGGCATCCGCTATCGCCAGACCGGATATACGCTCGATAACCGCGACCGACAGTTCTTCATGAATCCTACGGGCTGGGTAAAGTACCGGATCAATGTAGAAGATCACCTCCAATTCAGTTACCGGTATAATATCAATATGGGTAGTATTTCCGGCGTGTACCGGGGCGCTATTCTTACCAACTATCGCTCCCTGCGGGCCAATGATGCCGGATTGCAGGAACATTCCATGTCCAATGCCAGCCTCAACTATAGCTTTCAACGTGCCATCATCATGCTTTTCATCAATGCTGGTGTTGCCTACACCCAAACCTCTGTCAATAGTCTCTATGCTTCCATCATCACCGACAATATCCAGCGCAGTATCTTACTGCCTTATGAGAACGATCAGAGCAGTTTCTCGGCCAATGCCGGCATCAGCAAATACCTCTTTGCCCTCAAAAGTACCGTATCTGTAAAAGGTACTTTCTCCCAGGGCGTTACAATCAGTTCATTAACGATCAGTTCCTGCCCTACGACAACAATCATACATCGTTGCAGGCAACCATCGAAAGCAAGCCCTTTGGTAAGTTCAGCCTGCGTTACAATGGTAGTTCCAGTTGGAGCAACAGTCGTCAGCGCGACCTGGTCACAGCCGCAAAAACATCACCAATCGCATGAACAGGATCGATCAGCATATCGTGTTTGGTATCACGCCCCTCAAGAACGTATTCATGAACTTCACTGCCCGTCATCTCCATAGCCGGCAGCCGCAGGTATCCACGGTCAGCTACCTGTTTATGGATCTCAACCTGCGCTACAAGCACAAGGCCTGGCGCACGGACTTCGAGTTCGATCTTACGAATATCGCTAATGTAAATACGTACGAATTGTACAGGGTAAGCAGTAATTTATTCTCTGCCGACCGGTACCAGATCAGGGGTAGGATGGCCGTACTCAGGGCCACTTTCAATCTGTAAAAAGTAATGGTTATGGCTGTGCGCGACCGATCACTGTTACCTGCTGGAGCTTGCCTTTCGAAGAATCGGCCGGTGGTGCGACACGGATACCATTTACACGGCGAATGGTGGGAAAGCCTGTTACGATCACTTCATCCGGCACGGGTACACCTGCTACTTGTTTTGGAGTTGCCCGGCCCATAAGATTGGATGTGCCCGCAGGGCTTAATTTGTCTGCAGCAGCCGTAGCAGGCGTTTCATATAGGCGTTCCTGGATACCCTGGCGGAGTGGCTGACCCACCAGCTCCCGGACAGGAGGATTCGCCGCTGCTTCCTGTTCCTGGGAATTGGATCGGTTGGCAAGAGGACGGATCGTTATTTGCACAGGCTGCCTGCCTGTGCGTGACGGGTTAGCGGCTGTTTGGGCATCCGGCGCTGATAAACTGAGGACAGTATTGGGGGTGGTAGCAGGCTCGTTGATTGTTGTGGCAGATGTCAGGATCACCTCCTCCAACGCTTTGGTAGCGGCTTGCAAAGGTTGCCGCACGGTGATCGAAAACGCCAGGGTGATCAGGAGCAACACGGGTAATAGTAAAGCATAGCGCCCCAGTGTCAATTTTGAAGAACGACGTACATTCATCATGCGGATCCTTTTCTTCAGGTCTACGAGGTTGAAGTCGTTTGCGATAAGTGGGGTAGCAGCAGGTGCGCCTATATGCAGCAATGTATATTGGTATGTTTTTTTATCTGCTCCTGCTTCCAATACCTGTTCATCGGCAATGAATTCCAGGTTTTCCCTGATCGCTTTCCGGATAATCCAGGTCGCGGGGTTGAACCAGTTCAAGGTAAAGCACAGTTCGGCCAGCAATACATCCACGGTATGCCGCTGCCGTACATGAATATGTTCATGGGCTACGATTGTCAGCAATTCCTCCTCGCTATGCTCTGCGGGATTGATATATATATGTTTACCGAACGAAAAAGGGCTCATGGATACATTGATCAATCGAACGGGCATGTCTCCAATGAAGGCAGGGGCCGATTGGCGATGGATGTGGTACAATGATAAAAACTGCCGCAGGATCCGGAACAGCATTACTGTTGATCCAATATAAAAGAGGAGAAATACCCGGGTCATATAAGGATGCATCGCTTCTGTTGTCACCATCGTCCTGAGCTGTTGGGTAAATTCCGGTACGACGGCCATAGCTGTCTCCTGTGCAAACAGCGGCGACAGGTCGATCAATGGATACAGCATGGCGAAGCCAATGCCAAACAAGAGGAAAGCCCGGTTGGCTGTATAGAATGTGAGGCGACGCAGGATACCGTAGTAAGCCACTGCGAAGAGCAGCAGTACCAGGTTGATCTTGAAGAGGGCGATGAAGAAGGGGGCATGCTTACTGTTTTTCCTCGTTATCGATTAGGTTGATGATCTCTTTCAGTTCGTCTTTGCTGATCTTATTCTCTTTTGCGAAGAAGGTTACAAGTTCCTTGTAAGAACTGGAGAAGAAGTTGTTGACGACGCCGTTTACGGAGCGTTTCTTGTATTCGCTCTCCCTGACCTTGGCGCTGTAGCGAAAAGCATTGGCGATGCGCTCACTTTTCACGAAGCCTTTTTCTCGAGGTTCTTGATTGTTGATGCCAGTGTGGTGTAAGGCAGCCTGATGGGGTACATGGCTGTCATAAAATCTTTCACGAAGCCGGGGCCAACTTTCCAGATGGCGATCATTACAGCTTCTTCATGTGGGGGCAATTGTTCCATAATATCAACGGGATATTCGGAAAAATACGAAAATTACGGAGAATAAAGTATTAATTTTCAATGCCTGGAGGGTGGCTATTGGATACCTGGATGATTCAAAGTGGGGTGGTTGGACAGGAAATGGCAGCCGGAAAGCCTGGGTAGTCTATGGAACTTGACCAGATCCCTAGTCCTCCCCTGGTGAGTGCGCAGGTACTAAAGGGAATGTTTGGGCCATTCTACTCGGGAAATAGTAGGGTGCGTAGGCTATTCACCCCGAATTCCGAGACTATCCTTAGGTTTCCGGGTAACCGGCAAGCTGAAACTGGCAACTTGCTCTGGCACCTGGCAAACAGCAATTATCTCGCTTAGGACCTGGGACATGTATGTAGAAGCTAGCTTTCAACAGCTTGCGGCTAAAAAAACTTTCCCGCTACAAGGCCCGTCCACATTGGGTTTTAAGAAATGGGTATCAATTTTTTTCAAAAGATTTGGTGGAAGGTTAACATCCCCCTATCTTTGCGGCCCGCTTAGGAAAAAAAAAGAGGTACAGAAACAGAGGAAAAACGAGATCACAACCAGGCGTAGTTTATCACTTAGTTCTTTGATTACTAATAAGTTGCGATATAAAAGAAAAAAGAAAAAAGAGAAAAAATTTGGTAGTGAAAATGGAGCCTCTTATCTTTGCAGCCCGCTCTAAAAAAATAGAGCATTAGTTCTTCAAAAAAGCAAGTCTCACACGCAGGTAACTACATGAGGAAGAGAGCGAAAGGAGAGAGGAAAAACTTGTTAAAAAAGTCGAGAAAAAGTTTGTTAGTAATAAAAAGACTTTTACCTTTGCAACCCCAATCAAACGGGTCGGCAAAAAAGGGGCCTGAAAATGGTTCTGGTAAAGTCGAAAAGATCTTTGAAAGTTTGGAAGCAATAGCACATAGATTGTAAGATTTATGGTAAATCTGAAGCGAAATCATTATTAGATCAAACGTTAATTTTCCAAGAGAAAATTAGCTAGGTCAAAAACTCATTTACAATGGAGAGTTTGATCCTGGCTCAGGATGAACGCTAGCGGCAGGCTTAATACATGCAAGTCGTGGGGCAGCACAGTGTAGCAATACATGGGTGGCGACCGGCAAACGGGTGCGGAACACGTACGCAACCTTCCTTCAAGTGGGGATAGCCCGGGGAAACCCGGATTAATACCCCGTAATACTGTGAGATGGCATCATCTTACACTTATAGCTCCGGCGCTTGAAGATGGGCGTGCGCCTGATTAGGTAGTTGGCGGGGTAACGGCCCACCAAGCCTTCGATCAGTAACTGGTGTGAGAGCACGACCAGTCACACGGGCACTGAGACACGGGCCCGACTCCTACGGGAGGCAGCAGTAAGGAATATTGGTCAATGGACGCAAGTCTGAACCAGCCATGCCGCGTGGAGGATGAAGGCCCTCTGGGTTGTAAACTTCTTTTATCTGAGAAGAAATCGGACCTTTCTAGGGCCGTTGACGGTACCAGATGAATAAGCACCGGCTAACTCCGTGCCAGCAGCCGCGGTAATACGGAGGGTGCAAGCGTTATCCGGATTCACTGGGTTTAAAGGGTGCGTAGGTGGGTTGGTAAGTCAGTGGTGAAATCTCCGAGCTTAACTTGGAAACTGCCGTTGATACTATCAATCTTGAATATCGCGTAGGTAAGCGGAATATGTCATGTAGCGGTGAAATGCTTAGATATGACATAGAACACCAATTGCGAAGGCAGCTTACTTCACGATCATTGACACTGAGGCACGAAAGCGTGGGGAGCAAACAGGATTAGATACCCTGGTAGTCCACGCCCTAAACGATGGATACTCGACATTAGCGATACACTGTTAGTGTCTGAGCGAAAGCATTAAGTATCCCACCTGGGAAGTACGACCGCAAGGTTGAAACTCAAAGGAATTGGCGGGGGTCCGCACAAGCGGTGGAGCATGTGGTTTAATTCGATGATACGCGAGGAACCTTACCTGGGCTAGAATGCGGTTTGACCGTGGGTGAAAGCTCACTTTGTAGCAATACACAGATCGTAAGGTGCTGCATGGCTGTCGTCAGCTCGTGCCGTGAGGTGTTGGGTTAAGTCCCGCAACGAGCGCAACCCCCATCATTAGTTGCCATCAGGTCAAGCTGGGAACTCTAATGAAACTGCCGTCGTAAGACGCGAGGAAGGAGGGGATGATGTCAAGTCATCATGGCCTTTATGCCCAGGGCTACACACGTGCTACAATGGAGAGGACAAAGGGCTGCCACTTGGTGACAAGGAGCTAATCCCAAAAACCTCTTCTCAGTTCAGATTGAGTCTGCAACTCGACTCCATGAAGCTGGAATCGCTAGTAATCGTATATCAGCAATGATACGGTGAATACGTTCCCGGACCTTGCACACACCGCCCGTCAAGCCATGGAAGCTGGGTGTACCTAAAGTCGGTAACCGCAAGGAGCCGCCTAGGGTAAAACTAGTGACTGGGGCTAAGTCGTAACAAGGTAGCCGTATCGGAAGGTGCGGCTGGAATACCTCCTTTTAGAGACTGCTCGGATTTTTTAGTTATTGCTTCTTTTAACTTTCAATTACACTTTTAAGTTCTTTCAATAGTAACCCGAATAGAGGTGCTACCTAGATCCGTAGCTCAGCCTGGTTAGAGCACTACACTGATAATGTAGGGGTCAGCAGTTCAAATCTGCTCGGGTCTACTTATAATTAACTACTGGGGGTTAGCTCAGTTGGCTAGAGCATCTGCCTTGCACGCAGAGGGTCATCGGTTCGACTCCGATATCCTCCACTAAACACAGTAGGGTGGTTAGCTCAGTTGGATAGATACATCCCGACTTACAGTCGGGAGGGTCATCGGTTCGACTCTGATATCCTCCACAGTAATAACAACAAGTTCTTTTAATGAGTAAGATAAGGCCTGAGAGGCTATCAATGGTTCGTAACCATATTATCTACACCGTTTCTTTGGTAAAGAAAATGTATTAATTATCAAATTAGTAGATTTCCAAATTATCAAATTAACAAGCTCTTTGACATATTGGGTAGTAATAATTTAAGTTGTAAATGACGAGTAATAGTAATAACTCTTTTAAAGCACTTAAGGGCGTATGGTGGATGCCTTGGCTCTGAGAGACGATGAAGGACGTGGTAAGCTGCGATAAGCTTCGGGGAGCTGCACACAAGCGTTATATCCGAAGATTTCCGAATGGGACAACCCGGCATACTGAAGGTATGTCACTCCGCAAGGAGAGTCAACCCTGGGAACTGAAACATCTAAGTACCAGGAGGAAAAGAAAACAATAGTGATTCCCCAAGTAGTGGCGAGCGAAAAGGGAATAGCCCAAACCGGTGTAGCGTGCTGCACCGGGGTTGTAGGACCACATTTAGAAACCAATTTCAAGTCGAACCATCTGGAAAGTTGGACCATAGCAGGTGATAGTCCTGTAGGCACAAATAATTGGGGACGCGTGGTATCCTGAGTACGGCGGGACCGGAGGAATCCTGCCTGAATCTGCCAGCACCATCTGGTAAGGCTAAATACTCCTCAGAGACCGATAGTGAACCAGTACCGTAAGGGAAAGGTGAAAAGCACCCTAAACAAGGGAGTGAAATAGTACCTGAAACCGTACGCCTACAAGCGGTCGGAGCCTGGCAACGGGTGACGGCGTGCCTTTTGCATAATGAGCCTACGAGTTACTCCTCACTGGCGAGGTTAAGTTCTTAAGTAACGGAGCCGTAGCGAAAGCGAGTCCGAATAGGGCGACTAGTCAGTGGGGGTAGACGCGAAACTTTGTGATCTATCCATGAGCAGGTTGAAGGTGTGGTAACACACACTGGAGGACCGAACCCGTTAGCGTTGAAAAGCTTTGGGATGACTTGTGGATAGGGGTGAAAGGCCAATCAAACTGAGAGATAGCTCGTTCTCCCCGAAATGTTTTTAGGAACAGCCTCGGATATAGATGTTTGCTAGAGGTAGAGCTACTGATTGGGCTAGGGGCTTCACCGCCTACCAAACCCTGACAAACTCCGAATGCTAGCAAATTTCTCCGGGAGTGAGGCTGCGGGTGCTAAGATCCGTGGCCGAGAGGGAAATAACCCAGATTAGCAGCTAAGGTCCCTAAGCGTATGTTAAGTTGATCAAACGAGGTGGGATTTCTATAACAGCCAGGATGTTGGCTTGGAAGCAGCCATTCATTTAAAGAGTGCGTAACAGCTCACTGGTCGAGAGATCCTGCACGGAAAATAATCGGGCATCAAACATACCACCGAAGCTCTAAATTCAACAGCAATGTTGAGTGGTAGGGGAGCATTGACATCTGCATCGAAGGTGCACGGCGACGTGTGCTGGAGCGTTGTCAAAAGAAAATGTAGGCATAAGTAGCGATAAAAGTAGTGAAAAACTACTTCACCGTAAGACTAAGGGTTCCTGATCAACGTTAATCGGATCAGGGTTAGTCGGGTCCTTAGGCAAAGCCGAAAGGCGCAGCTGATGGAAAACTGGTTAATATTCCAGTACCTGCTTTAGTTCCGATGG